>JACCET010000009.1 GCA_013416405.1 Alcaligenaceae bacterium | reverse complement strand
CAGGAAAGTGAAACGCCTTTGCGCCGATGATAGTGGACGTACGTCTGTGAAAGTAGGTCATCGTCAGGCTCTTATAGCAAAGAAAAACCCCCGCACCAATCAGTGCGGGGGTTTTTTGTTTTGGGCGTACAGTCTAGTAAACTACTACTTCTGTTTAATTCAACACAGTTCGTTTGCGGCTGTTATCGGAGCTTATCAATGACTCAGGCATATCCGCCGGAAGAAGGCAAGAACTTGTCCATGCGTAACGTTACGCATCTTATCTATGGTCTGTTTGCCGTGGGTCTGCTCAGCGCGGGCTTTTTCGGCATCGCAACCATTGCCGCCATTGTGCTGGCCTACCTGAAGCGCGGTGATGCCGCCGGTACGGTTTATGCCAATCATTTTGATTGGGTCATCAAGACCTTCTGGTGGGGCTTGCTGTGGATCATTCTTAGCGGCCTGGCTACATTTATTTTCATAGGCTGGCTAACAGGCCTGATTGCATTGGTTTGGATCGTTTATCGTCTTATCAGGGGCTGGTTGGCTCTGTCGTCAGGGCAGTCTCCTGTAGCCGAATATTGATTTTCAGAAATGCGCTTGTGGCACCTGGCTCGCCCGGGCTGCCACGGTTAAACAAAAAACGCTGCTCCAGTAACTGGGCAGCGTTTTTTGCAAACTGATTCCGGCATATACGCCAATAGAGGCACAGGCATTAGAGTCAGTTTAAAGCCGGACTGACCGGCAACGACAGTAGCGTGTTTGCTTATTTCAGATGGCCACTGACGAGCTTGGTCAGTTCGAACATCGATACTTGCTCTTTGCCGAACAAGGGGCGCAGCTTGTCGTCAGCATTGATGTTGCGACGATTGGCTGGGTCTTGCAGATCGTGCTTTTTGATGTAGTCCCAGATTTTTTTGGTGACTTCGGTACGTGGGACTGCCTCGGGACCGATGATGGCAGCTAAGGTAGCGCTAGGGGTAAGTGGCTTCATGAACGCCGCATTAGGCTTACGGGCGGGTTTCTCGGTTGTTGCCATAGAATAGGGCTCCTAACTGATGGTTGAAAAGTACGATTCTACTGCAGGATAACTTGAGTCTCTGCGAAAGACAAAGCAATTTGTGCAAGAAGTTTCATTGCGGGCTTATGCTACTGTAACGTTTCAGTCTACCAGACCCATTTTCATTGCGGGGAGTGCTATCCGATGTATGCCAGGAATGTGTTTGATGCCATCAGTCTATTTCACGACGATCTGACGTCGTTGCGACGCGATATACACGCACATCCTGAACTCGGCTTCAAGGAAAGACGCACATCAGACCTGGTGGCTAATTCCCTTGCCGCGCTGGGATACCAGGTGCATCGTGGCGTGGGTAAAACGGGTGTCGTCGGAGTGCTGGAAGGCCGGCGCAATACCAGCGGGCGCAGCATAGGCCTGCGCGCCGATATGGATGCCTTGCCCATACTCGAGCAAACCGATGCTGCACACGCCTCCACCCATACCGGTGTGATGCATGCCTGCGGGCACGATGGCCATACTGCGGTGCTGCTGGGTGCGGCCCGCTATCTTGCGGAAACCAGAAATTTCAATGGTAAGGTCGTGTTGATTTTCCAGCCGGCTGAAGAGGGCATGGGTGGCGCCCAGGCTATGCTGGACGATGGATTGTTCGATCGTTTCCCTTGTGATGCGATTTACGCCCTGCATAATTGGCCTGGCTTGCCGGCGGGCACAATAGGTGTGAATCCCGGTCCCGCGATGGCAGCGGCCGATCATTTTGAAATTCATATCGAAGGCCGTGGCGGGCATGGCGCCCATGCGTATCAAACCAACGATCCGGTCGTGATAGCCGCGCAACTGATTACCGCCCTGCAGACCATCGTTTCCAGAAATGTGCCGGCCACTGATGCGGCGGTGATCACCGTGGCCTCCGTGAACGCGGGTAGCTTGCCGGCCATGAATGTCATCCCCCGCGACGCCCGTATGTCGGGCACGGTGCGTACATTCAGCCCCGTTGTGCAGGCACAGATAGAGCGGCGTATGCAGGAAGTGGTTGACGGTATTGCATCAACCTTCCAGGCCAAAATCGAGCTAAAGTATCATCACCTTTTTCCGGCCACCATCAATACCCCCGAGCACGCCAAACTTGTGACCGACGTGGCAACAGAGTTGTTCGGCGCAGACCAGGTTGTGCCCGACCTAGTGCCATCCATGGGCTCGGAAGATTTTTCAGTTATGCTGCTGCAGCGGCCCGGTGCCTATTTCCGCCTAGGGCAGGGCGGTGCCGAGGCCGGTCGTGTGCTGCATAGCGCCACCTTTGATTTCAACGACGCGGTCATTCCTGTGGGCAGTGCCGTATTCTGCCGGCTGGTAGAGCGCAGTATGCCGCTGGATGCCGCAGATTAACCTTTACAAGACTTTCCGAATGCAAGCTGCAACTGAAAACCTGAGTATCATCCGTCCTGATGACTGGCATCTGCATTTGCGCGATGGTGCCGTGTTGGATTCCGTCGTGGGGCATACGGCACAGCAGTTTGCGCGTGCCATCATTATGCCCAACCTGCGACCGCCAGTAGTCACAACAGCGCTTGCGCTGGCCTATCGCGAACGCATTATGGCCGCCCTGGATAATGCCGGGGTCGAACCGGGCCGCTTTACGCCGCTCATGACCTTATACCTGACCGACAATACCAGCGCCGATGAAGTCCTGCGGGCCAGCGACTCTGGCATGGTGCATGGGATCAAGCTCTACCCGGCGGGGGCAACAACCAACTCCGATGCCGGTGTGACCGATTTGCTGGGCCGTTGTGGCGCCGCGCTCGACGCCATGCAGCGTAGCGGTATGCCGTTATTGGTGCACGGCGAGGTGACTGACCCCGAAATAGATCTTTTCGATCGCGAGGCGGTATTCATTGAACGCGTTATGCAGCCTTTGCGCCGCGCCTATCCCGAGCTGAAGGTGGTGTTCGAGCATCTGACCACGCAGGATGGCGTGCAGTATGTGCAGCAGGCTGATGGGCCGGTGGCTGCCACCATCACGGCCCATCATCTTTTATATAACCGCAACGCCCTGTTCCAAGGAGGCGTACGCCCGCATTGGTATTGCCTGCCGGTGCTCAAGCGTGAAAAGCACCGTCTGGCCTTATTGGAAGCCGCCACCAGCGGATCGGGTCGTTTCTTTCTGGGCACAGACAGCGCGCCGCATCCGAAGGGTTTGAAAGAAAATGCCTGTGGTTGTGCCGGCTGCTACACCGCCCTGCACGCCATGGAGCTGTATGCCAGCGCCTTCGATTCCGTTGGCAAGCTGGATCAGCTCGAGGCCTTTGCCAGCCTGAACGGCCCGGAATTTTATGGGCTGCCGATCAATCAGGAAAAATTGGTGCTGCAGCGTACCGACTATGTGATTCCGCAAGAGCTGCCGCTGGCCGATTCCACGGTTGTACCGTTGGCAGCAGGAGAATCACTGGGCTGGAAGGTTCTGGCCTAGTGGCCCCCTAACCTTCGTTTTTCTTTTCTTCCAGTGTTTCCCATCGGGCAAACAGTGCATTGAGTTTTTCTTCCAGAGCGTGCAGCTGTTCGTTGACGGTGATGACCTCGTCGGGCGCATCGCGATATAGGCTGCCGTCGGCCAGTCGGCCAGCCAGCGCGGCCTGCTCGGCTTCAAGCTCGGCGATGGCGTTGGGTATGCCGTCCAGCTCGGTCAGCTCCCAGGATGTAATGCGCGGTTTACGGACGGGTTTGGCGCGTTCGGCCACCACGTCTTTTTTTTTACTTTTTTCGTCGCTGGCCTCGGGTTGCTCGGGGCGCTGCGCCAGCCATTCGTCATAGCCCCCCACGTATTCTTGCCAGTGGCCGTTGCCTTCGGCTGCAATGGTCTGGGTGACCACATTATTCAGGAATTCCCTGTCGTGGCTGACCAGCAATACGGTGCCGGGATAGTTCTGTAGCAATTCTTCGAGTAGTTCCAGGGTTTCTATGTCCAGATCATTGGTGGGTTCGTCCAGAACCAGCACGTTGGTGGGTCGCGCGAACATGCGGGCGAGCACCAGGCGGGCCCGTTCGCCGCCAGACAGGCTTTGTACCGGTGAATGGGCGCGCGCGGGTGAAAACAGGAAGTCTTCCAGGTAGCTCATGACATGCCTGCGTTGATCACCGATTTCCACCCATTCGCTTCCGGGGTTGATGGTGTCGACCAACGTGGCATTTTCATCAAGTTGCGCGCGCATTTGGTCGAAGTAACCGACAGTCAGATTTACGCCCAGGCGTACTGTGCCGCTGGTGGGCTGAAGTTTGCCCAATATGACTTTAAGCAAGGTGGTCTTGCCGGCTCCGTTCGGGCCTATCAGCCCGATACGGTCTTTGCGCAGTATGGTGGTGGACAGGTCATTGATGATGATCTTGTCACCGTAGCTATGTGTCACGTGTTCGAGCTCGGCTACCAGCTTACCTGAGCGCTGCCCCTCGGCTACGGCCAGATTCACATTGCCCTGGCGCTCACGCCGGGATGCACGATCACGGCGCAATTGCTCAAGGCGACGCACACGTCCCTCGTTGCGCGTGCGGCGTGCTTCCACACCCTGGCGTATCCAGGCCTCTTCTTGGGCCAGCACCTTGTCGAACTTGGCATTTTGCTGCTTCTCTGCCTCTAGCCATTCCGTCTTGCGCTGCTGCCATTGTGAGAAGTTGCCCGGAAAACTGAATAGCTTGCCCCGATCGAGTTCGACTATGCGTGTTGCCACGGCATCGAGAAAACGGCGATCGTGAGTGATGATGACCACACTGCATGACGCGTTCAGCAGCAGGTTCTCTAGCCAGGCAATGCCGACGAAGTCCAGGTGGTTGGTGGGCTCATCGAGCAGCAGCAGATCAGGTTCATCGGCCAGCGCCCTGGCCAGTGCGACCCGCTTGCGGGTACCGCCGGACAGGCCGGCAACACGGTCATCCGGGTTCAGCCCCAGCTTCTCAATCAAGGCCTGTACCCGAGAGGGACGCGACCAATCTTCGCTTTCGATGGTGTCCGGACACAGGGTTTCGAACACGGTCAGCGCGTCGTCCAGATCAGGCTCCTGCTCGACGGTCGCGGTTGTTAGGCCTCCCAGACGCATGAGCTCGCCATCGTCAAGTGTGCTGCGACCGTCCAGTATCTTCAGCAAGGAAGACTTGCCGGCTCCGTTGCGGCCAATCAAGCCTATGCGTTCGCCTGGCTGTATGGCAAAGTCGGTCTGGTCGAGCAGGGGATGGTGCCCGTAAGCAAGCTGTGCGTTGCTCAGGGTAATCAGCGTGTTGGCGGCCATAAAAAAATAAATACCTGTAATGCGCGTATGACGAAACCTCTATTGTCGCAGGTTACAATGCAACGGTGAGGCAGGTCGGGCAGTCGCGGTGCTTTCAAGCATCGAGGAAGGTCCGGACTCCATAGAGCAGGGTAGCGGCTAACAGCCGCCCGGTCGAGCTGTGCACTTGGTGCATGGTTCAACCGAGGAATAGGGCCACAGAGACGAGACTGCCACGCGGGCATGCTTTGCATGCACTGACACGGCCATCTCCGTGTTGCGCAGCCGCTAATGCGGCTGCGGCGTGGCAGGGTGAAACGCGGTAACCTCTATCCGGAGCAACATCAAATAGGCATGCGCAGGCTTAGGCCCGAAGGGCGGCTCGCCCCAGCATGCGGGTAGATGGCTAGAGTGGCGCAGCAATGCTCCACCCAGAGGAATGATTGCCCGCCGGGCTTGCCCGGTGTACAGAATCCGGCCTACAGACCTGTCTCACGCTTTCTTTCACTCGCTACATGTGACCGTCAGTGCTTCACATGTCAACAAATGCAAATAAATCAGTTCCGCTACTGCCGTTCTTCTGACAAAGGACTTGCAGTTGCTTCTGCAATTTCTTGATTTATCTACATATTTTTTCCATAAACAATGTAAAAATAGCGCTAAGTGCTTGTTGTAATTGAAAAAATTGCAACTTGGCGCTTGACCTGGTGCATTCCTTCCCGTAGAGTGGGGAAAAGTAGGTTTTAGTGCAATAAAGTGGGGAAAAAATAGTGTTTCAGGGTTGTAGCGCACTCACGTTAGACGCCAAGGGCCGGATGTCCATTCCGACCCGGCATCGTGACGCGCTCGTTTCGCAGGTTGAAGGGCGTCTTACCCTTACCCGCCACCCTGATGGCTGTTTGCTGGTTTATCCCCGTTCGGTCTGGGAAAAAAAGCGCGAACAGATCGCGGCTTTCCCGATGCAGGCTCGTCCATTGCAGCGTCTTTTGCTGGGTAACGCACTTGATGTCGATATGGATGGCTCTGGCCGGATTCTGGTCTCGCCCGAACTGCGTACCGCGGCGGGCCTGACGCGCGAAGTCATGTTGCTGGGAATGGGTAGTCATTTCGAGTTGTGGGATAGCGCCGAGTGGGCGCGTCGTGAAGCCGAAGATTTGGCCAAAGGCATGCCCGAGGTTCTGGAAACCTTTTCATTCTGAACACGACTATGGAGTTTTCGCATCGATCCGTGCTGCTGGAGCCTGCGGTCAACGCCCTCGTTGATCCCGGTTTTAGTGCCAAAGGTAAACGCAGCCCAGTGCAAAGTGATGTGCTGGCTCTGGCCGAAGGCGTATTTGTTGATGCCACTTTTGGCCGGGGTGGGCATAGTCGCTTGCTGCTGAAGCACTTGGCGCCCGATGCAAGGCTGGTGGTTTTCGACAAGGATCCGGAAGCCATCGCCGTCGCGCAGGCACTGCGGCAAGAAGATGGAAGAGTGATTGTCGTGCATAGCGGTTTTGCCGATATGCCGGCGCAGTTGGAGAAGTTGGGCATCACCGCAGTAAATGGCGTGATGCTGGATCTGGGGATTTCGTCTCCGCAGATCGATGACGCCAGCCGAGGGTTTTCATTCATGCGTGAAGGCCCGCTGGATATGCGTATGGATACCAGCAGTGGACTGACCGCTGCGCAATGGTTGGCTCAGGCCGACCTTGATGAATTAAAGGAGGTCATAGCTAAATATGGCGAAGAACGGTTTGCTTTCCAGATTGCAAAGGCGCTTATTGCTTGCCGCGAATCCAGGCCGCTGCGCACAACGCTCGACCTCGCCGAGCTCGTCGCCAGTGTCGTCCGTACGCGCGAAAAGGGTCAACACCCGGCCACCCGCACCTTTCAGGCTATACGGATTCACCTCAATCAAGAACTCCAGGAGCTCGCGCTCGCCCTCGCGGCAGTTCTAAGAGTGCTCGCACCAGAGGGGCGTTTGGCAGTGATCAGTTTTCATTCTCTTGAAGACCGCATGGTCAAGCAATGCATCGCAGCGGCATCACGCCCGGCTGCGGCGCATGCTCGCCTGCCCATCCTCGAGAAAGATATGCCGCAGCCCATTTTGAATTCCCTGGGCCGCATACTGCCCACCGAACAAGAGTCCCGGGATAACGTACGGGCCAGGTCGGCGGTGCTAAGAGTGGCCGAACGTACAACGACACCTTTGCCTCCTGATCAGGGGGCTTCCTTTGTTACGGCCATGAATCTAGTGTCCGGGTCCGCGCAGGGGTCTGCCCGCGGCGCAGCCAGAAAGGGGCGCAGGTAATGGGGCGCCTGATCATATTTTGTGCGGCTTTACTGATGCTGTCGGCGCTGTCTTTGGTGACGGCCCGCTTTCAGTCGCGCCAGTTGTTTGTGCAGGTTGATCGCCTGGAAGACAAGGCTAGGAATCTCGATACCGATTGGCGCCGTTTGCAGCTTGAACGCGCCGAACTGGCCCGCAATGCCCGCATCGATGGCCTGGCGCGCAAAGACCTGAAAATGGTGTCGACCTCGCCCGACATGACGGTCTATTTAAAAGGTGCTGCCAGCAATGCTGCACAGCCTGCCGCCAGCGAGGCCCGGCCATGAAGCGCGTAAGATTCTTTGATAGCCCGGTTTTGAATGTGCAAATGCCCATGTGGCGTTCGCGCCTGGTGCTGATTCTGTTGATGCTGGGCTTTGTTGCGCTGGGCGTCAAAGCCTTGCATCTGCAGGGTTTGTCTACGGAATTTTTGCAGCAGCAAGGCGAGCGCCGCTATGAACGTAACCTGATCTTGCCCGCCACGCGCGGCAAGATCTTTGATCGCAGCGGCACCGTGGTTATGGCGTCCAGCGTTCCTGTGCGCGCAATCTGGGCCATCCCGGAAGATACACGCAAGGCCAGCCCCGAGCAACTCAAGCAGATAAGCAGCTTGCTGGATATGCCTGTTAAAGATGTCAAGGGTAGGTTGGTCGACGACGACAAGAATTTTGTGTATATCAAGCGTCAGGTAGCCGTTGACACGGCCGACCAGATCAAGGCCCTGAAGGTGCCGGGTTTTCATCAGCAAGTCGAAATGCGCCGTTTCTATCCAGAAGGCGAGGTGGCCGCGCACGTGATCGGGTTCACCAATATTGAAGACAAGGGCATAGAAGGCGTTGAGCTGGCTTTTAACGAGGAGCTATCGGGTCGGCCAGGGTCGCGTCGTGTAATCAAGGATAGGCTGGGTCGGGTTATCGAAGACGTACAGGCGATAGTGCCCCCCGTTGACGGGCAGGACTTGATGTTGTCCATCGACAGTGGCCTGCAGTTTGATTTGTACGCTGCCCTGGAGAAAGCCCTGGATGAACATAATGCCAAGGCGGGTGCGGGCGTGGTTATCGATACACGCACCGGAGAAGTTTTGGCTCTGGTCAATTTGCCCACCTACGATCCCAATGATCAAGACGATCGCAAAGGGGCGGCATTGCGTAATCGTGCGCTGACCGATACCTTCGAGCCGGGCTCCATCATGAAGCCGTTTACGGTGGCGCTGGCGCTGGATATCAAGCGTGTGACGACTTCCACCTTGTTCGATACGGGCAATGGCCGATATCGGTATCAGGGCTCGACTATTTCCGACGTCAGCCGTAATGGCACGTTGAACGTGGCCGGCATACTGCGTCGCTCAAGCAATATCGGCATGACCATGCTCTCGGAGCAGCTTACATCGCAAGAAATGTGGAATAACTTCACGACGCTGGGTTTTGGTCGTGCGCCGCAAGCGAACTTTCCGGGCGTGGCCTCGGGGCGTTTACGGCCCTGGGAGCGCTGGCGGCCAATAGAGCGCGCAACGATGGCCTATGGTTATGGCATGTCGGTGTCGCTGCTGCAGATGGCGCATGCTTACACGACCTTTGCCCGTAATGGCGACATGGTGTCGCTGACTTTGCTCAAGCGTTCGGGCAAGCCGACCAGCGTGCAGATATATACATCCAAAGTGGCTGGCCAGGTTCGCGCCATGCTTGAAGCCGCAGCAGGCCCTGACGGTGCCAAGCTTGCGCAAGTGCAGGGCTACCGGGTCGCCGGCAAGAGCGGCACGGCAAGAAAAATCGTCGACGGAAAGTACAGCACCTCGCTATATCGTAGCTCCTTTGTCGGTTTCGCCCCTGTATCGGATCCGCGCATTGTGGTGGCCGTGACCATAGATGAACCGCATTCGAATGGCTACTACGGTGGTCGCGTGGCGGCGCCGGTGTTTGCCAGTGTGGTGGCCAGCAGCTTGCGCCGCCTGGGTGTACAACCCGATGCGCCCATAGAATCGCTGGTAGCTACCCGCGTCAACGGAGAGCGCCAGCAATGAACGCACAAGAAATCATTTCCTGGCTGAACCGGCAAGTGCCGCCTACGGCACACTTGTGCCTGGACACTCGTCAATTGGGCGCCAACGACGTATTTTTTGCCTGCAAGGGTCATGCCGGTGACGGGCGTGACTACTTGGCGCAAGCAATACAGGCGGGTGCGGCAGCCGTGGTGATGCATGCCGATGGGCAAGAGGCCATCGCGCCGCTGGGGGTTCCGGTTCTTGAGGTTGAGAATCTATCGGAAGTTTTGGGTCAGGTCGCCCATCTTTGGTATGGCCAGCCTTCTGAAACCTTGTCAGTGATTGCCGTCACGGGAACCAACGGCAAGACCAGCTGCGTGCAGTGGTTGGCTGCAGCCTTGAATGCCGAAGGCACTCCGTGCGCAACCCTGGGTACGCTGGGCGCCACACTGCCCGATGGCAGCAATCTTGGCGGTGTGCTTACCACCCCCGACGTGCTGACAATGCATCGCAGCCTGGCTGTCATGCTGGAAGCGGGGGCTCAGGTCGTGGCGCTCGAGGCCTCGTCGATAGGGTTGGATCAGGGCAGGCTGGATCAGGTGTGCATAGCTATTGCCGCCTTTACCAACCTGACGCACGATCATCTTGATTATCACGGCACGCTGGAAAACTACCAACGTGCCAAGTTTTCCTTGTTCGAGTGGCCGAGTCTGAGTGGCGCCGTGGTTAATATTGACGATCCCGCCGGCAAGGCGCTGGCTGCCAGTTTGCCTGCGACCACAACACTGGCCTATTCGGTGTCGGGGAATGAGCAGGCCGCGGTGCAGGCACAGGACATCCATGCCGGCCGTTATGGCCTGGTCTTCAATTTAGTGACTCGCAACGGTGCCGCACAACTGCTTACGCGCCTGGTGGGTGAGCATAATGTTGCCAATTTGCTGCTGGTTACCGGCGTGCTGCAGCAACTGGGCTGGGACTTATCCCGTATCGCCCGTGTGCTGGCTACGTTGCGCTCTGTCGAAGGACGCCTGCAGGTGGTCGAACCGCTGGGGCTTGAGGCCGCTTCCCATGGTCAGGCCATGGTGATCGTGGATTACGCACATACGCCTGACGCGCTTGAGCGCGCCTTGATTGCGCTGGGCGATGTTGCCCGAGTCAGGGGCGGCAAGCTGATTTGTGTCTTTGGCTGCGGCGGTAGCCGCGATCGCAGCAAGCGCCCCGTCATGGGGCGCATCGCCTTTGATCTGGCAGACGAAGTCGTGCTGACCAACGATAATCCACGCCTTGAGGATCCTCAGGATATCATTGCGCAGATCGTGTCGGGCATGCCGCATGCGCCTCGCATTGAACTCGATCGTGCCCTGGCGATTCTATCGTCCATCTGGGCGGCCGATACGCGTGACGTCGTACTGCTGGCGGGCAAGGGGCATGAAACCTATCAGGAAACCCAGGGCCAACGACTGCCATTCGATGATCGCGAGTGGGCCAGATTCGCTTTGTCATGGCAGCAGGGCATGAGCATTTCCACCGACTCGCGCAGCCTAGGCAAGGGTCAGTTGTTTGTCGCCCTGAAGGGCGAGGCCTTCGATGGTCATGCCTATCTGTCGACTGTACAAGATGCAGGTGCGTGCGCCGCCGTGGTGGAGCACAAAGACAGCACTGTGGCGCTGCCGCAGTTTGTATTGGGCGATACCCGTCAAGCTCTGATCCGTATCAGCACGATATGGCGCCGCCAACACGAGCTGCCCGTGATTGCCGTGACCGGCAGCAACGGGAAAACCACGACCAAAGAAATGATTGCTGCCATCCTGCGGCAATGGCCGGGTGAAGAGCTCAGCCTGGCTACCCGGGGCAATCTGAATAACGATATAGGTGTGCCGTTGACGGTACTGCGACTGGATCGCCAGCATCGTGCCGCCGTGTTCGAGCTGGGCATGAATCATCCCGGTGAAATATCCTTGCTGGCAGGTATTGCCCAGCCCACGGTCGCCCTGGTCAACAACGCCCAGCGCGAGCATCAGGAATTCATGCTGACGGTCGAGGCGGTTGCCCGGGAAAACGGTACGGTCATAGCTATGCTGCCAGCCGATGGCATAGCCGTGTTCCCCGGAGACGATATCTATTCGGACTTATGGAGCGAGCTGGCGGGTGAGCGCAAGGTATTGCGTTTCGGTTTCACCCCCAACCTGGACGTCTATGCGGATCGCATTCATGCGGAACCCACGCGTACGGTTTGCCAGATACATACACCGGCTGGCAGTGCCATGCTCACCCTGGCGTCTCCTGGCGTGCACAACTTGCGCAATGCACTGGCGGCAACGGCGTGCGCATTGGCAACCGGCACGCCATTGGACAGCATTGTGCGGGGGCTGGAGTCCTTCAACCCCGTATCAGGCCGCATGCAGCCGCATAGCCTGGCTGGCGGCTACCAGCTTATCGACGATACCTACAATGCCAATCCCGATTCGGTGCGTGCAGCGATCGATGTGCTGGCTGGCCTGGACGGCAAGCGCGTGCTGGTGTTGGGAGACATGGGTGAAGTCGGCGTGAACGGAGATGCCATGCATGCCGAAGTAGGCGCTTACGCCAAGGAGCGTGGTATTGACGTTCTGCTGGCGTTTGGCCCGGCATGCGCGCATGCGGCCCAGGCTTTCGGTGATGGCGCCCATGCCTTTCAGGCTATGGAAGCGTTGAACAGCCACTTGCTGACGCAAGTACCAGCGCACATTCTGGTGAAGGGATCGCGCAGCACGCGTATGGAGCGGGTCGTGCGCGCTTTGGAACAAGAACTGATCAACCAGGAAGAAGGGGTTCGCCATGCTACTTGAACTGGCGCGCTGGCTGTCTGATTCACATATACGCGCGTTTGGCGTCATCGAATACATTACCTTCCGCGCCGTCCTGGCGTGTGGTACGGCCCTGCTGATCGGCCTATGCGCCGGCCCCTGGGTCATACGCAGACTGACTGAACTAAAGATAGGCCAGGCCGTCCGGTCTTATGGTCCCGAGTCGCATTTGCAAAAGAACGGCACGCCGACCATGGGCGGTGCGCTCATTCTGATCTCCATCGGTGTCAGCACCTTGATGTGGGCCGACTGGACTAACCGCTTCGTGTGGGTGGTCTTGCTGGTTACCTTTGGCTTTGGCTGGATAGGCTGGGCCGATGACTACAAGAAAGTGGTTAACCGCGATCCTGAAGGCATGTCGTCGCGGCGCAAGTTTTTCTGGCAAGCCCTGATAGGTCTGGTGGCTTCCATCTACCTCACGTTTGCGGTATCAGCCCCGGCCAATGCCGAACTTTGGCCCTTGTTCCGCGACTGGGTACTTAGCGGTTTCACCATGCCTTTGCCTACCCGCGCCGACCTGATCGTGCCTTTCTTTAAAAGTGTTAGCTACCCCTTGGGCGTTTTTGGCTTTGCGACACTGACCTGGCTGGTTATCGTCGGATCCAGCAATGCCGTGAACCTGACAGACGGCCTAGACGGCCTGGCCATTATGCCTACCGTTATGGTGGGCAGTGCATTGGGCATTTTTGCCTATGTGGTCGGGCGCGTCGACTATTCCAAGTACCTGCTGTTTCCGTATATACCCGGGGCCTCGGAGCTCATGGTGCTGTGTGCCGCCATCGCCGGTGCCGGTTTGGCCTTCTTATGGTTCAACGCCTATCCCGCTCAGGTGTTTATGGGCGACGTCGGCGCTCTGGCGCTGGGCGGTGCACTGGGCACGATTGCGGTGATTGTGCGCCAGGAAATCGTCCTGTTCATCATGGGAGGGGTGTTCGTGGTCGAAACCCTGTCGGTGATGCTGCAGGTTGCCTGGTTCAAGTACACCAAGAAACGTTATGGCGAAGGCCGTCGAATATTCAAGATGGCGCCACTGCATCACCATTTTGAAGTGACGGGCTGGAAAGAAACCCAAGTGGTCGTCAGGTTCTGGATCATCAGCATGATGCTGGTGCTTATTGGTTTGGCAACGTTGAAATTGCGATGAATATGATGTCTTTTCCCTCGGTGCGCCTCGATGGCCTGACCCTGATTCTGGGTCTGGGCGAGACGGGTCTTGCTGCCGCGCTATGGTGCGCGCAGCAGGGGGCGCGCCTGCGTGTGCTGGATACGCGCGCCCAGCCGGGGGGATTGCAGGCCTTGCAGCAGGCGCTGAGCGCCGACCAGGTTGAATATCGTCTTGGACCCGAGGCCTTGAACGAAGAGGCCTTGCAGGATGTGTGCACCATCGTGCTCAGTCCTGGTCTGTCGCCCTTGCAATCACCAGTCAGCGAATTGCTGGCGCTGGCTGCCCGGCGCGATATTGAAGTCATCGGAGAAATCGAACTGTTTGCCCGGGCGCTGACCGACATGGCGCAGCAGGGCTATCAGCCCAAAGTCCTGGCCATCACCGGCACCAACGGCAAGACCACGGTAACGGCCATGACGCGCCAGTTGGTACAGGCCAGTGGTCATACGGTGAAAGTCGCCGGGAATATCAGCCCGGCCGCCCTTGGCGCCTTGCGCGACGCGCTGGCGGCGGATGACTTGCCCGAGGTCTGGGTACTGGAGCTTTCCAGCTTTCAACTGGAGTCTACTCAGTCACTGCACCCCGATGCCGCCGCGGTGCTGAATGTTACGCAAGATCATCTGGACTGGCATGGCTCCATGCAGGCTTATGTGGCTGCCAAGGCGCGTTTGCTGCGTATGTGCGACATCACCATTGTGAATCGCGACGACCCACAGGTGCTGGCCATGGTGGACGGCATCAAAAAGCTTACCGTGCGCAGCTTCGGTTCTGACGCCCCGGTACTGCAGGGCGACCTGGGTCTGGAACGCAGCCATGACATGACGTGGCTGGTTGCCTCTGAGGCGGCGGATTTCGACCTGCCCGCAGCGCCAACACGACGCAAGAAGATCATGGCCGAACCCGAGCGTGCCCAGGGCCGGGCGGCACGCCTGATACCGGCCGATGCGCTGCGCGCAAGGGGGCAGCACAATGCCTTGAATGCCCTGGCCGCCCTGGCACTGGCTCGCAGCCTTGGCCTGGGTTGGGCAGCTATGTTGCACGCCTTGCGCGACTACGCGGGCGAACCGCATCGCACGGAGTTCATTCGTACGATTGCCGGTGTCGACTTCATCAACGACAGCAAGGGAACGAATGTCGGCGCCACGGTGGCGGCACTCGAGGGCATGGGCACGCGCGTGGTGTTGATCGCCGGTGGTCTGGGCAAGGGGCAGGATTTTGCCCCACTGGCCGAGGCTGCCCGCGCGCATGCCCGCGCGGTGGTGCTGATCGGACAGGATGCCGTGCTGATTGCGCAGGCACTCGCCGGTATAGACGTGCCCACGGAAAGTGTGGCCACCCTGGAACAGGCAGTCAGTCGTAGCATGGAACTAGCCCAACCGGGCGATACGGTTCTGCTTTCACCAGCATGTGCCAGCATGGACATGTTCCGCAACTACGGCCATCGCGGCAGCAGCTTTGTCGAGGAAGTGCAGGAACTGGCATTGAGCCGTGGGGAGGTCACATGAGCCTGTTCGCCGATCTGACGACCAGTGTCAATGCCGTGCGGCCTGGGCGCACCACCATGCCCAGCATAGATGTTCCTATGCTGGTGGCAGCCACCGCCTTGATGCTGTTTGGTCTGCTTATGGTGTACTCGGCCTCCATTGCGCTGGCCGACGGCCCCCGATATGAAAGCTACGGGCGCTATTACTTTGTCATACGTCACGGCCTGTTCGTGCTGGTGGGCGTCATGGCGGCGCTGTTCGCGGCCAGCATACCCATGAAGGTGTGGCGCAAATTCGCCATCCCGCTTTTTCTGTTTTGCCTGCTGCTTCTGGTGGTGGTGCTGATTCCGGGCGTGGGGCGCGAGGTCAATGGTGCGCGTCGCTGGTTGCCCTTGGGCATCGTTAATTTCCAGCCTTCCGAGCTGATGAAGGTGGCGGTGTTGCTGTATGCGGCCGATTACACCGTGCGCAAGCAAGAATACATGCAGAGCTTCATGCGCGGCTTTTTGCCTATGGCGTTCGCACTTGCCATGGTGGGTGTTGTGTTGCTGTTGGAACCTGATCTGGGCGCATTCATGGTGATCGTGGCCATTGCAGTCGGTATCTTGTTCATCGGCGGCATTAACGGCAAGCTGTTCTCGATGTTGCTCGGCATCATGGTGGGTAGCTTTCTGCTGTTGATCTGGCTTTCCCCTTGGCGCCGTGAGCGTCTGTTTGTATACCTGGATCCCTGGAATCCCGAAAATGCATATGGCAGTGCCTACCAGCTTTCTCATTCCCTGATTGCCCTGGGGCGTGGCGAGTGGTTTGGCGTGGGCCTGGGTGCCAGCGTTGAAAAGCTGCATTATCTACCTGAGGCGCATACGGACTTTATTGTGGCCGTTATAGGCGAAGAGCTGGGTTTTGTCGGGCTGGCCTGCCTGATCGGGCTGTTTGTTTTCCTGATCTGGCGCGGTTTTGAAATTGGTCGCCAGGCCATAGCCATGGAACGCATTTTCAATGGCCTGGTCGCGCAAGGCGTGGCCTTGTGGTTTGGCGTGCAGTCTTTCATCAACATCGGCGTATGTATGGGCCTACTGCCTACCAAGGGCCTGACCTTGCCCATGGTGAGTTATGGGGGTAGCGGCATCGTCATGAATTGCGTGGCCATGGCGCTGTTGTTCCGTGTCGATTACGAGAACCGCAACATGATGCGAGGCAAGCGTACATGAGCACACCCACTTTGCTGATTATGGCTGGCGGTACCGGTGGGCACATCATGCCGGGGCTGGCTGTTGCGCACGAAATGAAGGCGCGTGGCTGGCGGGTACTATGGCTGGGGCATCCGGATCGCATGGAAGGGCGCCTGGTGCCGCCCCAAGGGTTTGAATTGCTGCCTTTGCATTTTTCAGGCGTGCGGGGCAAAGGGCCGTTGGCCTTGCTCAAGCTGCCATTCACGTTAAGCCACGCAGGCTGGCAGGCCCATCGTCTGCTGCGGCGTGTTCGTCCCGACGTTGTGCTGGGCATGGGCGGCTACGTTGCCTTTCCCGGCGGTGTGGCGGCAGCGTTGCACCGCATTCCTCTGGTCATTCATGAACAGAATGCCGTGGCGGGCACAGCCAATCGCTGGCTGGCAAAACTGGCCAGCAAGGTGTTGGTCGGTTTTCCAGGAGCATTGCCCGGCGCCGTGATGGTGGGCAATCCGGTACGCAAGGCGCTCGTGCAAGTGACGCCCGCCGCTGAACGCTATCAGGCCAGACAAGGTCCTTTGCGCCTGCTGGTCGTGGGAGGTAGCCTGGGTGCCGCCGCCCTGAACAATATTGTGCCCAAGGCGCTGGGCCAGCTCAGCGCCGCCGAGCGGCCTATCGTGACGCATCAGGCGGGTGAAAAACATTTGGCAACGCTGCGCGCCGAGTACGAAAAAAATGGTGTGCACGCGGTGTGTCACGCCTTTATCGACGATATGGCGCATGCCCTGTCGGATGCCGATCTGGTGATTTGCCGGGCGGGTGCCATGACGGTGGCGGAAGTGGCCGCAGTGGGCGTGGCGGCCTTGTTCGTGCCGCTACCCCATGCCATAGACGACCATCAGACGGCCAATGCGCGTTACCTGAGCGAGTGCCATGGCGCCTGGCTACAGAAACAATCCGGCTTGACGGTTGAGTGGCTGGCGGAATGGCTGCGCAAGTCCACACGAACCGAGCTGGCCGCCATTGCCACGCATGCGCATGAGCATGCGTGCCTGAATGCCACCAGCCAGATCGCCGATGCGTGCACCCAAGCTGTCAGGAGGCAGGCATGAAGCACCGAATTCAAAGCATACATTTTGTAGGTATAGGTGGTTCCGGCATGAGCGGTATTGCCGAGGTGCTGTTGAACCTGGGTTATTCCATCAGCGGTTCTGATATACAGGAAAGCCATGTAACTCGACGCTTGGCTGAGTTAGGCGCACGTATCACCATCGGGCATGACGCGGCCAATGTAAAAGGGGTGGGAGCGATCGTTACATCCACCGCTGTGTCGTCTGATAACCCCGAGGTGCTGGCCGCGCGTGCCGCGCGCATACCTGTTGTGCCGCGCGCGCTGATGCTGGCCGAGCTCATGCGGCTCAAGCGTGGCATTGCTGTGGCCGGTACGCATGGCAAAACCACCACCACCAGCCTGGTCGCCAGCGTGTTGGCTGCCGGAGACCTGGATCCCACCTTTGTGATCGGCGGACGTCTTAATTCCGCCGGTGCCAATGCGCGCCTGGGTCAGGGTGAGTTCATTGTGGTCGAGGCCGATGAGTCAGATGCGTCGTTCCTGAATCTGCTGCCCGTCATGTGCATCATCACGAATATCGATGTCGATCATATGGATACTTACGGCCACGATGTGGCCAGGCTGAAAAGTGCCTTCATCGAGTTTACGCAGCGCCTGCCTTTTTATGGCTCGGCGGTGCTTTGCAGTGATGATCCCAATGTGCGCGAAATCATTCCCTTTGTCTCGCGGCCGGTCACCACCTACGGTATTGAATCCGATGCGCAGGTGCGCGCCGAGAATGTCAGGGCCGATGGAACCGTGATGCGCTTTGATGTTCAGCGCCAGGGCGTCACGGGTGCCTTGCCGTCCATGTCTGTCAGTTTGAACCTGCCTGGCCATCACAATGTGCTCAACGCCCTGGCCGCGATTGCCGTGGCCACAGAGCTGGGCGTGCCCGATGCGGCAATAGTCAAATCACTGGCTGCCTTCCACGGTGTCGGACGGCGCTTCACGCAAGTGGGCGACTTTGAGGTGTCCAAACAGCATGGCTCAGGCCGGTATACCGTCATAGACGATTACGGCCATCACCCGGTCGAGATGGCGGCAACACTGGCCGCCGCGCGCGGTGCCTGGCCTGACCGCCGTATTGTGCTGGCGTTTCAGCCTCATCGCTACACGCGTACCCGTGACTGCTTTGAAGATTTTGTACGGATACTGGGGCAGGCCGATGCTGTCCTGTTGACCGATGTCTATCCAGCGGGTGAGCAGCCCCTGATTGCCGCAGACGGGCGTGCGCTGTCGCGGGCGCTAAGGGTGGCGGGCAAGGTCGAACCGGTTTTTGTTGAAGACGTGGCCGAGCTGCCCCAGGCCATCCGTGACTTTGCTCGTGATGGCGATGTCGTGGTGATTATGGGGGCGGGCTCGATCAGTCGGGTGCCCGGGCAATTAGGAGTAGCAGCGTGAACGGAAAATATGGTCGTGTAGGGGTATTGTACGGAGGCCGATCCGCAGAGCGGGAGGTCTCGCTGATGTCGGGCCAGGGCGTACACGAGGCGCTGAGCAGCGTGGGCGTTGATGCACATTTGTTCGATACCGGTCGCTACACCCTGGTGGATCTGATCAACGCAGGTTTCAGCAGTGTGTTCATTGCTCTGCACGGACGACATGGTGAAGATGGCACGCTGCAAGGCGCACTGGAATTGATGGGCTTGCCTTACACCGGCAGTGGTACCTTGGCGTCATCGCTGGCCATGGACAAGATCATGACCAAGCAGCTCTGGCTGCAGCATGAATTACCGACTCCCCGATATGCTGTCCTGACGCCGGATTCAGATCTGGCGGCTGTTGCGGCCGAGCTGGGCCTGCCTTTGATCATCAAGCCGCCGCACGAAGGCTCTACGCTGGGCGTGACCAAGGTCAATGAGCTGGACGGTCTGCGCGCAGCCTATCAGTTGGCTGCCCAATACGACGAAGAAGTGCTGGCCGAGCAGTTTATCGCCGGCCGCGAGCTTACGGTTGCCTTGTTGGGCAAGGGTAAGTCAACGCGCGCCTTGCCCATTATCGAAATCGTGGCTCCTGATGGTAACTACGACTACGACCACAAATATATATCCAACGATACCCAGTACCTGTGCCCGGCGCCGCTGGATGACGCCCTGAGCGCGTCCATACGCCGGATTGCCGAACAGGCCTACATGGCCATAGGTTGCGAAGGCTGGGGCCGGGCCGATTTCATGCTGGATCAGGCAGGCAAGCCCTGGCTGCTGGAAATCAACACGTCGCCAGGCATGACCAGCCATTCGCTGGTCCCCATGGGGGCCAAGGCGGATGGCATGAGTTATGCCGACCTGTGTCTTGAAATTTTATCGACGGCCAGCTGCAAAGTGCAGATGCCGCCCGCTGTTTAGGAGAATTCAGTGTTCTCGGATGCGCGCCTGACCAACTTCATTGCAAACACGCTAGCTCTGCTGGCCGTGTGTGCTTTGATTGCGGGCGCCGTCATGTGGGTGGCGCAAAGGCCTTATTTTGCGATCTCCACGATTCAGATCGAGCCCTTGCAATCGGATGCCTTCAGTTATGTAACGGCGGCTGGTGTGCAGGCGACCATAGCGGGGCGCGTGGCGGGCAACTTTTTTTCGGTCAATCTTGACGATACCCGGCATTTGATAGAAACCGTGCCCTGGGTGCGTCATGCCCAGATACGCCGTGTATGGCCGAATGCTTTGAGCGTGAAGATAGAAGAGCAGCAGCCGCTGGCCTTGTGGAACGAAAACCAGATGATCAACACCTGGGGTGAGTCGTTTACGGCCAACCAGGGAGAGCTGGCCGACGATGCCAATTTGCCGCAATTGAATGGGCCAGGCAGCTCCGAACGACTGGTGGTGCAGCGCTATGCAGAACTGGCCCGCTGGTTTGCGCCACTTAGCCTGAGTGTGCAGGAAGTCACGCTCAGCCCGCGCTATGCCTGGGAAGTGCAGCTGTCCGATGGCGTGCGGCTGAGCCTGGGTCGCGATCCGGCCGCCGATGTGGCCGACCCGCATGGCCGCTCGGGCGCTTTGCCTTTTGCCGCCCGCATAGCACGTTTTGTGCACGCCTGGCCCCAATTGAATGAACGGCTGGATGGACGTGCCATCAGCAGTGCAGATTTACGTTATCCCAACGGTTTTGCTATTACGTTGGCCCCTGTTTCCAGTATCTCTACGAAGTAAATGACTATGACCCGTGACATCAAAGACCTGATCGTTGCACTCGATATCGGCACCAGTAAAGTGGTGGCGGTAGTGGCCGAGATATTGCCGGAAGGACGTTTTGAAGTACTGGGCCTGGGCCAGCATGAATCCCAGGGTATGCGCAAAGGGGTAGTGGTCAATATCGAATCGACCGTCAACTCGATACAGCGTGCACTTGAAGAGGCCGAGCTGATGGCCGACTGCAAGATACGCGAGGTGTATACCGGCATCGCGGGCAGTCATATCACCAGCTTCAACTCCAGCGGCATGGTTGCCGTCAAGGACAAAGAGGTGACGGCCACCGACGTTGCCCGCGTCATAGAAACCGCCAAGGCGGTCAATATTCCTACTGATCAGCAGGTGCTGCACGTGCTGACGCAGGAGTTCATTGTGGATTCGCAGGAAGACATACGCGAACCGATAGGCATGAGCGGGCTGCGTCTTGAAGTGCGGGTGCATATCGTGACCGGTGCCGTCAGTGCGGCCCAGAACATCGTCAAGTGCGTACGCCGCTGCGGGCTGGAAGTACAGGATTTGATACTTCAGCCCCTGGCCTCCAGCCTAGCCTGCCTGACCTCGGATGAAAAAGAACTGGGCGTGGTGCTGGTCGACGTCGGTGGCGGTACGACCGATGTGGCCATCTTTACGGGCGGCGCCATACGCCATACCGCGGTGGTTCCCATTGCCGGCGACCAGATCACCAGCGATATCGCCGCCATGCTGCGCACCCCTACGCCGGACGCGGAAGAGATCAAGCTGCGCTTTGGCATTGCCAAACAGGTTCTGGCCAGCGCCGACGAGCATATTGAAGTGCCCGGCCTGGGCGATAGACCCAACCGCCAGGTCAAGCGCCAGGCACTGGGCGCCGTGATCGAACCGCGTATCGAAGAGCTGTTCACCTTTGTGCAGCAGATAGTGCGCGAATCGGGCTATGAAGACTTGCTGGCCTCAGGTGTCGTCCTGACAGGCGGCACTTCGCTGATGCCTGGCATCGTCGAGTTGGCCGAAGACGTATTTTTGAAACCGGTGCGTGTAGCCGTGCCTGCCTATGAAGGCAGCCTGGCGGATGTCATGCACAATCCGCGTTTTTCCACCGTAATGGGTTTGCTGTCCGAAGCCCGTTTGCAACGCGCCCGCGGCCGCAAGGTTGCCCAGCAAAAAGGCAGCGTCAAAACCTTGCTGGCGCGTATGAAGGAGTGGTTCATGAATTAGGGCCGAGAGGCCCTGATGGGCGGGCATGATAAGCCCGCTCCTGGAAATGCCTCAAATCAGGTGCGAGTTTTCAAGCTGGCGCTACTTTTTTTGAGGCTATTCCGAACAATAAGCAGTACTGGGGAATTTTTTTGTATTTATCGCTTTTCTGGAAATGTGAGGGAGTCAATCATGATGAATTTTGAGATGCTCGATACCAGCTCAAATGGTACTGTCATTAAAGTAGTGGGTGTGGGCGGCGCGGGCGGCAATGCCGTAGCCCATATGATACGTTCGGGTGTACACGGTGTGGACTTTATCTGCGCCAATACCGATGCGCAGGCGCTGGCCACCAGCGAAGCGCCAGTGCAAATCCGCCTGGGGCGCACTGGTTTGGGTGCGGGTGCCAAGCCAGAGCAAGGCCGTGCTTCGGCCGAAACAGCACGCGAAGAAATTCGTGCTGCCCTGAATGGCGCCAATATGGTGTTCATTACGGCCGGCATGGGTGGTGGCACCGGTACCGGCGCTGGCCCGGTGGTTGCTGAAGTGGCCAAGGAATTGGGCATTTTGACCGTGGGTGTGGTGACCAAGCCTTTCTCGTTTGAAGGCGGCAAGCGCATGAAAATGGCCGAAGACGGTATTTCCGAACTGTCCAAGCATGTGCATTCGCTGATCGTGGTGTTGAACGAAAACCTGTACGACCTGATGGACGACGACGCGACTCAGGACGACTGCTTCAAGGCTGCTGACGATGTGCTGCATAACGCCTGCGCAGGCATTGCTGAAATCATCAATGTCGAAGGCAATGTGAACGTTGACTTTGAAGACGTCAAGACCATTATGGGCGAGCAGGGTCAGGCCATGATGGGCACTTCGATTGCCGCCGGGGCTGATCGTGCGCGCGAAGCGGCTGAACGTGCCATTGCCTGCCCCTTGCTGGAAGGTGTTGATCTTCATGGTGCACGCGGCATGCTGGTCAATATTACCGCCAGCCGTACCCTGAAAATGCGTGAAACCCGTGAAATCATGGATACCATACGCAGCTACGCCTCTGACGATGCAACCATCGTTTTCGGTACGGCCTACGACGAGTCCATGGGTGAAAACCTGCGAGTTACCGTGGTGGCCACAGGTTTGGGCCGTCCGGCTGCATCGCGGCCTCAATTGGTGTCCAGCACAGCCGAAGAGTTGCGCCGCACGGGTACCGATGATATGCCTATGGTCGGACACGACTATGGCAATTCAGACGTTCCCGCCGTAATACGCAATCCGCGTAGCCAGGCTTCGGCTCAGGTGCGTGCGCTTGAAACCGCCGGTATGGATCACTTTGATATTCCGGCCTTTTTGCGCAAGCAAGCTGACTGATTACAGAGCTTAAAGCGTAAAAAGCTGTAAATTCCGTCTCTCTCATCCCGGCTGATGCAAGGCCGGTTTCCAAGGCGCATGGCCCCTTTCCCCGGGGGTCATGCGCCGTTGTGCTGAAAACAAGGGCGTTTTTCAGAAAATTGTCATGCAGTTCATGAAGTTAGTTGAAACATAAGTATTTACTGGTTAACCCTCAATTCGGGTTAAACTAGCCCTCATTCGCGGCACTGGCGCCTTAAGCCCTGCCGCACTCTGCTCGAATAAAAATATGTTACGTCAGCGCACTATTCAAAAAACCATCAGTACCAAAGGGGTTGGCCTGCATTCAGGTCGACGGGTCGAGATCACGCTGCGGCCAGCCGCGCCCAATACCGGTATTGTGTTTCATCGCGTTGACCTTCCTCAGGTGGTTGATCTTCCCGCGCTGGCCGACCAAGTGGGCAACACCCGCATGGCCTCTGTGCTGCAGCAAGGTAATGTACGTGTTTCTACGGTCGAACACCTGATGTCGGCACTGGCCGGGTTGGGCGTTGACAATCTGCACGTCGACCTGACCGCCGAAGAAGTCCCCATTATGGATGGCAGCGCCGGTACGTTTGTGTATTTGCTGCGCTCGGCCGGCCTTGAAGAACAGGCGGCACCCAAGAAATTCTTGCGAGTCTTGAAAACCGTAGAAGTCAGAGAAGGCGAGGGCGACGACCTTAAATGGGCCCGCCTGGAACCCTACGACGGCTTTGCGCTGTCTTTCGGTATCGATTTTCATCATCCCGCCATCGACTCCACGGCCAATTTTGCCGAAGTCGATTTTGCAAAAGATTCCTACGTCAAAACGATAGCGCGTGCCCGCACTTTCGGCTTTGCCAGCGAGGTCGAGGCCTTGCGTGCCGCCGGCTTGGCTCGTGGCGGCAGCCTGGACAACGCTATCGTGATGGATGAATACCGCGTACTGAACACCGATGGCCTGCGCTTCGACGACGAGTTCGTCAAGCACAAGATACTTGATGCCATCGGTGATCTTTATCTTATCGGCAAGCCTCTGGTGGCACGTTATGTGGCCTGTAAATCCGGACACGGGCTGAACAATCAGCTGGCCCGGGCCCTGCTTGCCCAGCAAGATGCCTGGGAGCTCGTCACTTACGAGTCGGCGGCCACAGCTCCAAAGGCCTTAGTGCAAGAGTGGAAGTTTGCCTGAGCACAGGGCTGAATCCGCGCGGTTCGGGGTTCTAGCGCTGATGATGTCGTAGAAGTCGTTGTACGGCATCGGCCAATGGCCCGGGGCGCAATCCGCTATGTAGCGTTTCAAAAGCCTTAAGCGCTGTGTCGTCCAGCGGGACGATCTCGCGGGTTGGCTTTTTTGTCTGGGTTTTGGCCAGTCCGGCTTGAACCCTGACGCTGATTTGGGTAAGGTTCCAACCTCTGCTGTTCAAAAGCTGGATGATCCGGGGAGCAACTTGCCGAAGTTTTGCGGCATAGGCCGCACCGGGAACTGCCAGCGTAATTTGCTGTCTTTCTATACGGGCCACCTTGCACACCTCTGCCAATGCGGGGGGCAAGGCCTGTTTTGCTGCCTCCTCCACGGCTATCAGTTCACGTGCGGCAGCCAACACTTGCGATCCGCGCTGGTCGTCGCTTAACCAACTGACTGCCAGGACGGCAGCGGTGGCATCTGATGATGGGTCTGTGTGACGTCTGGACATGCGCAGTATTTAGGATATTTAACGTGAGAAATATGTTTATGCGGAATCGATCTGCTGATTCTACCGCTAAAGGACTCAAGGTCATTGCAATAAGCTTGCTGGTCGTCGGTGCCATGGGCGCCTCTGCCGTGGCGGGTGCCTGGGTGCAGTCGCAGCGTAGCGAGCAGCCGGTGCTGTCAATTCAGCAAGAGCGTGTCATTACTGAGCAGGCCTTGCGCGACTCCGCCTATGTGCGTCAGAACGTAAACCTGCTGGCCGGCAAAGTTGGCGACTTGCAGGCCAAGCTGATCGCCATGGACGGCCTGAGCAAGCGAGTGGCGCAAGTGGCGGGTGTGTCTTATACCGACCCGGAAGTACAGGCCAGTATAGAGCAGGTCAGCATTGCGCCTGTCATGGATGATATCACCACGGCACATGGCGCATCGTGGTCGGCCGAGGGTCTGGGACGCGAGCTCGATATCCTCACCCATCAGCTTTCCGAGCAGAAAGACTGGTTTGCCATGCTGGATCTGGTCATGACCAAGCGCACTGGCGTCGAGGCCAGCTTGCCCACCCTCATGCCGGTCGATTACCCCTACCTGAGCTCGTCCTTCGGCTGGCGCCGTAATCCGGTAACAGGCCGTCATACCCTGCATGAGGGGTTGGATTTTGCGGCGCCGAAAGGCACGCCCATACACGCGGCATCGGGTGGAGTGGTCACGCAGGCCCGCTATGCAACAGGGTATGGCAAGCTGCTGGAAATCAGCCATGGCAACGGTTTGGTCACGCGCTATGCGCATGCTTCGTCCTTCAATGTGAAGGTGGGCGATCTGGTCGAGAAGGGCCAGCTTATCGCGCGGGTGGGTTCAACCGGGCGGTCTACCGGCTCACACCTGCATTTTGAAGTGCGCATGGCCGGACACCCCCTGGATCCCACCTTGTTTCTGGCCGAGCAGCAGGCACCAGATCGCCTGGTAACTGATGCCTCCAAAGTGGCTCAAGCCGTCACTGCTCAGGTGCGTTAAACTGTATCGTTTTCCTGCGGATTTATCCGCCAACCCATACAGGCATGTCGACTTGCGCCCTTCGTAGCAAGTCTGCATTGATGAAACAAGAATGGTTTCTCTGCTTAAAAAGCTAATTGGCAGTCGTAACGACCGCATACTTAAACAGTTTCGCAAACAGGTCGCGCAAATCAATGCGCTTGAACCCGGCATGGGGTCGCTCAGCGACCACGAGCTGACTGCGAAAACCGTCGAGTTTCGTCAGCGTATCGCTGATGGCGCCTCGCTCGATGAGCTTCTGCCCGAGGCCTTTGCCGTCGTGCGTGAAGCCAGTAAGCGCGTATTCGGCATGCGCCATTTCGACGTTCAGTTGGTAGGCGCCATCGCGTTGCACAACGGCAAAATCGCCGAAATGCGCACGGGTGAAGGTAAAACCCTGATGGCAACCCTGTCGGTTTATTTGAACGCGCTGGCAGCTGAGGGTGTGCACGTCGTGACCGTCAACGATTATCTGGCTCGCCGCGATGCCGAATGGATGGGTCGTCTGTACTCCTTCCTGGGCATGACTACCGGTGTCGTGGTGCCGCAGCAAGACAACGAAGAAAAAAAGGCAGCGTATCAGGCCGATATCACCTACGGTACCAATAACGAATACGGCTTTGATTATCTTCGCGACAACATGGAGTATCGCGCCGAAGATCGCCGTCAGCGTCCGCTGTTTTATGCCATCGTCGACGAGGTTGACTCCATCCTGATCGACGAGGCGCGTACGCCGCTCATCATTTCCGGCCAGGCTGAAGACAACACCGACCTATATGTACGCATGAATGTCGTGCCACCCATGCTCACACGCATGGCTGGCGAGCCCAAGCCTCACGAACCCGAACCTGAGGGCGATTTTTGGGTAGATGAAAAAGGCCAACAGGTGCATTTGTCCGAAGCCGGACAAATCAAGGCCGAAGAGGTTCTGGTTCAGGTTGGGCTCTTGCCTGAAGGCGAGTCTCTTTACGATCCGCGCCATATTTCGCTGGTTCATCACCTTATGGTGTCGCTGCGCGCGCACACCTTATTCTTCCGTGATCAGCAATACGTTGTGCAAGATGACGAAATCGTCATCGTCGACGAGTTCACGGGCCGCCTGATGGCGGGCCGACGCTGGTCAGATGGCCTGCACCAAGCGGTGGAAGCCAAGGAAGGCGTAAAGATCCAGAACGAAAACCAGACGCTGGCGTCCATTACCTTCCAGAATTACTTCCGCATGTATGGCAAGCTGGCCGGCATGACGGGTACGGCCGATACCGAAGCCTATGAATTCCAGTCCATTTATGGCTTGGAAACCGTCATTGTGCCGACCAATCGTCCCATGGCGCGTAATGATCAGAACGACCAGGTTTTCAAGACCGACGCTGAAAAGTACAACGCCATACTGGCCGACATCAAAGATTGTCACGAGCGCGGACAACCCGTGCTGGTCGGCACCACCAGCATTGAAAACTCCGAACTGCTGTCGGGTCTGCTGAACAAAGATAAATTGCCGCACTCGGTGCTCAATGCCAAGCAGCACGCGCGTGAAGCCGAAATTGTTGCCGAGGCCGGCAAGCCTGGCCACATTACCATTGCCACTAATATGGCGGGCCGGGGTACCGACATTGTGCTCGGCGGCAGCGTCGAGAAGCAGGTTGACTTGCTGCGCGCCGATGCTTCCCTGACAGACCAGGAAAAAGAAGCGCGCATCGCTACCATCAAGACTGAGTGGGCGCCCGACAACGAAGCCGTGAAGGCGGCCGGCGGTTTGCGCATCATAGGTACCGAGCGTCACGAGTCCCGTCGTATCGACAATCAGTTGCGTGGCCGTGCTGGCCGCCAGGGCGATCCCGGATCCTCGCGTTTTTACCTGTCGCTGGAAGATTCGCTGATGCGCATCTTTGCCGGTGACCGCGTGCGTGCCATCATGGAGCGGCTGCGCTTGCCCGAGGGCGAGCCTATAGAAGCCAAAATGGTGTCGCGCTCCATCGAGTCGGCCCAGCGCAAGGTCGAGGCACGCAACTTCGATATTCGCAAGCAGTTGCTCGAATACGACGACGTGTCCAACGACCAGCGCAAAGTGCTGTATGCGCAGCGCAACGAAGTGCTGGAATCGACCGACGTTTCCGACACCATTGCCAATTTGCGCGGTGCCGCCCTGAGCGATCAGTTCCGCTCCTATATTCCGGAAGGCTCCATGGAAGAGCAGTGGGATGTGCAGGGTCTGCAGGCTGCTCTGGAAGCCGAGTGGCAGATCGCCTTGCCATTGGTCGACATGCTCGAGCAGGAATCCAACCTGACCGACGATGATTTGCTGGATAAGGTTCTGGAAGAAGGACGGCGCCTGTATCAGGTCAAGGTCGACCTGGTTGGTCAGGAAGGCTGGGCACCCTTCGAGCGTTCCATGCTGCTGCAGTCCATAGATACGAACTGGCGCAATCATTTGTCGGCACTCGACCATCTGCGCCAGGGCATACATTTGCGCGGCTATGCGCAAAAAGACCCCAAGCAAGAGTTCAAGCGCGAGGCCTTCGAGCTGTTCTCAAGCATGCTCGACCGCATTCGCGACGAGGTCGTGCGCACGCTCATGACCGTCCGTATCCAGTCGTCCGAGCAAGTCGAGGTCGAGGAACCCGAGCCCCAGCTAGAGAACGTGACTTACCATCACTCAGACTACGATGCTGCCCTGAGCGGCGCAGATCCAGGCCTGGATCAGGCCGCAGGCAATGCTCAGCAAGGTGCAGAAGGCGTGCCCAAGGTAGGCCGTAACGATCCCTGCCCTTGCGGTAGCGGGAAAAAATACAAGCACTGCCACGGCAAGATTGCCTGAACGGCGTGTCGAGCTTCCCGGACTTTAGGCCGGGAAGCTCGTTATTCCATGTCTAAATCAATTGTGAACG
The DNA here is from genome assembly GCA_013416405.1 of Alcaligenaceae bacterium. Classification (GTDB taxonomy): domain Bacteria; phylum Pseudomonadota; class Gammaproteobacteria; order Burkholderiales; family Burkholderiaceae_B; genus Pusillimonas_C. Next base: position 122,876 of record JACCET010000009.1, on the reverse strand, counting down.
CGAAGGCGAAGCGCAGATATTGCTAGCGTAAGGCAAGCAAAGCTGACAAAGTGCACGGTTGATTTAGACATGGAATTAAATCAGGAATATCGTCGCCAATCCCAGAAAGACGAAAAAGCCCAGCGAGTCAGTCGCAAAAGTCAGCAGCACTGAAGAGCCCATGGCAGGGTCGTTGCCGAAACGGGCGCGCAACATGGGTATTATCACCCCCAGTGCCGCGCCTATCAGCATATTGCAGATCATTGCCGCCATCATGACGGCGGCAATGGCCAGTGAGCCCGAAATCGCCCAGGCGAATGCGGCTGCCACGACGCTGCCGCATAGGCCGACGAGAAACGTAACGGTCAATTCACGCTTGACCAATTGCCAGGCATTCTGGCTGCTTACGCGCCCTACGGCCAGCGCCCGAATGATCATGGTCATGGTCTGATTGCCCGAGTTGCCGCCTATGCCGGCCACGATGGACATCAGGAAAGCCAGGATGACGATATGACTGACGGTGTCCTCGAAGCGCGATGCGATCAGGGATGCCGTTGCAGCGGTGCACAGATTCACAAACAGCCAGGGAGCACGGTTGCGCAGGGCATCCAGCACGGGTGCGAAAATGTCTTCTTCCTGCAGGCCAGCGCGTGACAGTGCCTGCTCTTGGGAGTCTTCCTGCATCACATCAACCACTTCGGCGATGGTCACGCGTCCTATCAGGCGACCCTGGTCATCGGTGACGGGCGCAGATACCAGGTCATAGCGCTCGAATGCGCCGGCTGCATCGGCATCGGAATCTAATGGATTCAGGGTTAGGTAGTCGGTGGACATCACTTTGGACACCAGGTTTTCGGGATCCTTGACCAGCAGCGTGGACAGATGCAGTGTGCCTTGCAGTTTGTCGTCGCGATCAACCACGAAGACCTGGTCAGTGTGATCGGGAAGCTCCTGCAAACGGCGCAGGTAGCGCAACACGACCTCCAGGGTCACGTCTTCCCGTACACGAACCATTTCAAAGTCCATGATGGCCCCGACCGTATCTTCGGGGTAGCCCATGGCCTCGATCAGTTGCGCGCGCTCTTCGTCGGTCAGGCCCTTCTGAACCTCGGTAATGACCTCGGCCGGCAGATCAGCGGCCAGGTCGGCGATCTCGTCGGCATCCATGGTGCCGGTGGCGGCAACCAGATCCTGGTGATCCATGGACTCGATCAACGATTCGCGCGCCCAATCGTCAATTTCCAGCAGCACGTCGGCGTCGTGCTCGGCACTCACCAGTTGCCAGACCGCCTGCCGTTCCTGCACAGGCAGCGACTCAAGAATGAAGGCAATGTCAGACGGGTGCAGGTGATTGACGATAGCCTTTATCTCGTTTTCGTGCTGCCGATGCAGCAGCCCTTCGAGCAGGTTGGAGCGGCTATCGTCTTCGTACTGGCGAAGCGCGAGCGCTTCAACGACTTCCTGTCGTTTAAGTATCGACTGCAGCTGTTGCAAGGCAAGCTGTGCGTCTTCAGGATCGAGGCGGCGCGGTATGGTGATCGGTGCGCTTTCCGCCTGGACTGAGGGATCCGACATAGGCAACCTTGACGTTAAACGGGAGGAAGCGGACGGCGCTTGCGTTGGTCATCGGTCGCGACGTAAGTCAGGATGGCTTCGGTGACTTTGACGACCTCAAGCTCCAGGCGCTGGCGCTCGGCATAGACTTCGACTGACACGGTAACAGATGTGGTGCCAACCTTTACGATTTCGGCATAAAAGCTGAGCAGATCGCCAACAAATACGGGCTGCTTGAAGGTGAACGAGTTGACCGCAATAGTGGCCACGCGTCCGGCCGCGCGGCGAGTGGCTGGAATGGATCCGGCAATATCGACCTGGGCCATAATCCAGCCGCCGAATACATCGCCGTGGATATTCGAATCGGCGGGCATGGGCGCGACGCGCAGTACGGCGTGTCGCTCCGGGGGCGGTAACACAGTGGGGGTGCTGTTGGCGTTCAAGAAGGAGGCTCCGGAAATGTTTAGCGAGTGGGATTGGCTAGCCATTGTTTGGCCAGTTCGACCCAATAGGTTGCCCCCAGGGGAATAAGGTCGTCGTTGAAGTCGTAGCTGCCGTTATGCAACATGCATGGACCCAGGCCGTGCCCTGCAGTGCGATGTTCACCCTGGCCGTTGCCTATCCAGACATAGCAGCCGGGCACTTCCTTGAGCATGAAGGCGAAGTCTTCGGCGCCCATGGACGGAGTGATGGTCGAATTGACCTGAGACTCGCCCACAATGCCTCCGAGCACCTGCGCACAAAACTCTGCTTCGCGCTCGTGGTTAACGGTTGGAGGGTAACGCCGCAAGAATGTGAAGCGCGCCTCGCATTCGAGTGCCCGGCTGGTGTGCTCGGTGATGTCGCGCATGCGGTTCTCGATAAGATCAAGGACGTCGTCGGAAAACGTGCGCACCGTACCGCGCAGCGTGGCATCGTTGGGAATGACATTGTCGGCCGAGCCGGTGTGAATCTGAGTAATGCTGATGACGGCGGGATCTAGCGGGTGGCGGTTGCGGGTGACTATGGTTTGCAGGCTTTGCGCCAGTTGCACCGCGGCCATGACCGGGTCTGTGCCCAGGTGTGGCATGGCACCGTGTGCGCCCTTGCCTTCAAGAACAATTTCAAAGGTATTGCTGGAGGCCATGATGGGGCCGGCGGTCAGGCCGAACGCACCCACTTCCATGCCTGGCCAGTTATGCATGCCAAAGACGGCATCCATGGGAAACAGCTTGAACAGGCCGTCGTCTATCATGGCCTTGGCCCCGCCCAGGCCTTCTTCGGCAGGCTGGAAAATGACGTAAACGGTGCCGTCGAAATCACGATGCTCGGCCAGGTAGCGCGCCGCTGCCAGCAACATGGCGGTATGCCCGTCGTGGCCGCAAGCATGCATTTTTCCGGGATGTTGGCTGGCATGCTCGAAGGTGTTGGCTTCCTGCATGGGCAAGGCGTCCATGTCGGCACGCAGCCCCACGGCTTTGCCGTTGCGTGTTTTGCCATGTATGGTACCCACCACCCCGGTAATGCCCAGGCCACGGTGTATAGGTATGTTCCAGGATTCCAGCTTTTTGGCAACGACATCGGCGGTACGAACTTCTTCGTAGGCAAGTTCCGGATGAGCGTGGATATCGCGCCGTATGGCGGTTATCTCGGGCTTCCAGCCTACGATCGCGTCTGCGAGTTTCATACTTGTCTCCTGGTTTTTTGCTGTTGTGAATTTACTCTTTCTTGAGATGCGGCTGTATCATGGCGTCGAGCGCAGGCGCCGTATGCGTGTTGCCCGCATAGACATAACCCTTGATGGGCCACGGAGTGCGGTGGTACATGTCTTCGCAGATGCCGCCTGCCTCTCGCACAATAACCGTGCCGGCTGCCACGTCCCAGGGGGCCAGGCCCATTTCCCAGTAACCGTCGTAGCGCCCGCAAGCCACCCACGCCAGATCAAGCGCGGCTGCGCCCAGGCGCCGTACGCCGCGCGTTGTATTGATGGCCTCGTGCAGGGTTGGCATGTACTGGTCTGAAAACGAAAAGTCACGGAAAGGGAAGCCCGAACCCAGAACCGATTCGGCCAGAAGCTCGGTTTGCGAGCATGTGATGCGGTGCCCGTTCAACCAGGCTCCGACGCCATGCATAGCCGTGAACATCTCTTCGCGGTTGGGATCGTACACAACGCCTATGACGGGTGTGTCTTGAGTCAGTGGCGTGTCGCCGTCGACCAGCGTGCCTTGGTGCGCAATGAGGGCAATCGACACCGCGTACTGAGGAATGCCATGCAGGAAGTTGGTGGTGCCGTCCAGGGGATCTATATACCAGGTCGCTGCGCCTGAAGTCTGGCCGCCACTTTCTTCGGCCACGATGCCCAGGTCGGGGGCGCGCTCGCGCAAAATTTCAAGCACGGCCTGCTCGGCTTCGCGGTCGGCCTGTGAAACCAGGTCATTGCGACTTTTCTTGTCTATGACCAACTCGGCCCGGTTGTGTGAGTAGGCTTGCAAGATGGCGGCTGCTGCGTGTGCTGCCGTGACTGCGGCATCTAGGTATTCGCTTAGGGGGAGGCGGGTTGATGGCATGCTTATATGGTTTTTGGTCAACAAGAGCGGGCTTGCTCTATCACGTATCATTGTACGTGATGGTATCTTATATTTATTGCACCCAACTGTATGTCCAGCAACTATGAACCGCTGATTCCTGCCGTGCTGGAGTTGAACCAGTGCGGTGTGCCCGTCAGTGCCAACTTCGGTGACACTTACCATCCCGAGTGGGGGGCGTTGGAACAGGCCGGGCGTGTGTTCCTCCATGGCAATGATCTGCAGCGGCGCTGGAGCGGTAAAGACAGCTTTACCGTCTGTGAAACGGGATTCGGGCTGGGGCATAATTTTCTGGCCCTGTGGCAGGCTTGGCGTCAAGACCCACAAAGACCCCGGCGCCTGCATATGGTGTCGTTCGAGCTGCATCCTTTTGCCAGTCACGATTTACATGCCATGTGGCAGCGCAGTTTGCCTCCGGCCGAACAGGCGCTGGCATGCAAGCTGCTGGCCGCCTGGCCTCCTTTGTTGCCGGGCCTGCATCGGCTGGAATTTGAGGGTGGGGCGCTGACCCTGACACTGGCCTTTGGTTCGGTCGAGCGCCTGGCCAGACAAGTTTCAGCCCAGGTCGATGCTTATTTCCTGGATGGCTTCGCACCTCGTGTGAATCCAGCCATGTGGACGCGACATTTGTTTGGCCAACTGGTACGTATGGCCAATGCGGGCGCCACTGCGGCAAGCTGGTGTTGTGCTGGAGAAATGCGTCGTGGATTGCGCGATGCCGGTTTTCTGGTGTCCAAAGTGCCTGGTTATGGCGGTAAGCGTGAAATAACCGTGGCTACTTTACGTCAGGGCCTGGGTCGCCAGCGAACCCAAGCCGCGCGGGGTGACAAGGTTCTGGTGATCGGAGGCGGGTTGGCGGGCGCAGGTGTTGCGCAGGCTCTGGCCTTGCGTGGCCATGAGGTCACCGTGTTTGATCCGGTATTTGCACAAGGGTTGGGAGCCAGTCACCAAGGACACATCGCGGCCGCGCTGACGCCGGTCATTAGCCGTGATGACGATATTCGGGCGCGCTTGAGCCGGGCTGGTACGCTGCGCGCGCTGCAGCGCTGGCAGGGCTTACCCGAGCCCGCCCGGCCTTTGCGCTGCGGCACGCTTGAAGTGGCGACCGACGCGCAGCATGCTGCGGATCGTCGGCTTGCGCTGGACAGCTTGCGATTTCCCTCTGACTGGGTGCGATGGGTCGAGGGGGCGCAGGCAAAAGCCTTGGCAGGTGTGGAGCCAGCCTGGGGTGGGCTTTGGTTTTCGGCTGGACAAAGAGTGCAGCCTGAAGCCCTGCTATGCGCCTTATTAAGCCTGCCCGGGGTATACTGTAGGGATATTTCCGTCAGCCGTTTGCACTGCAACGACAGCCAGGAATGGGTGGTATCCAATGCCGATGGACAGGCACTGGCCAGTGCGCCCAACGTGGTGTTGGCGAATGCATGGCAAGCCTGCGCGCTTATGGCGGGCACGCCAGGGCTTGCAGCACTGCCCAAAGTAGACGCCATGCACCGACTGGGTGGGCAGGTCAGTTACTTTGCTGACAGCAGGCTATGCAAAACGCATGCCATCGTCGCAGGTGACGGTTACTACCTGCCGGCCGTCGATGGGCTGAATGTAGGCGGCAGTACCTATACGGCCAACGCGGCCGCAAGTAAAATAACGGCACAGGGGCATCAAGACGTCATGAACAAGCTGACCGTGTTATTGAATATGCAAAAGGCCAGGTTGGGGCCGATGCCAGTACCGACCAATGGCTGGGCCGGCTGGCGTGCTGCGGTCAGTGATCGCCTGCCTGTTATTGGTCAGGTTGTCGGGGCTCCGGGTTTGTGGCTGGCTTGTGCATTTGGCTCGCGTGGCCTGAGCTGGGCTCCGCTGGCTGGCGACTTGATTGCCGCCCGGCTTAATGGCGAACCATTACCCCTGGAGCGCGAGCTGATACGAAAAATTGCTCCCCGTTGACCATTTCATCACTTTTTTAAAGGTGCATAAATTCGTGCGATTTTATTTTATAGCCCAAATCCGTCAAAATAATGGCTTTTGAATGCTTATTGGGCGTAAGCCCCAAGGATTGCGCTGTGCCGCCCAAGTCTGACCTTGATCACGTGACGCAACTTGTTGCCCTGGATTTTCTAACTTCGAAATCGACACGAGCCGATTTTGCAGTGACTGACACCGATATGCAGCTTCAAATTGAAGCGCATGCACCGGGGGTCTATCGCTTGCGCTGCGCGCAAGCCAGTGTGCTGCACAACGAGAAGCCCAGCGCCCGGACTCGTGCGCATGTCGAGATGCTATTGGCAAGGCAGGAGCCAGTGGGTGAACTCGCCGTCAGCTCCATTGCCGAAGCGCCGCATAGCGGCTGGCGGTTTCAGCAGGGTGATATTACCCTGGAAGTCACGCAGTCGCCCTTGCAGCTTTTCGTGTACAGGGGCGAAGACTGCGTGCTGAGCACGCCAGAGCTGGGACTGACTTGTGATCGCAGCACGCCTGAGGCGTCGTCCTGGCATCTTGCTTTCGAGCTGGATGGTGATGACGCCCTGCATGGTGTCGGAGAAACCAGCGCCGAGCTTGATCAGCGTGGCAGCACACGTGTGTCTGACGAACCCGATGCGCGTGCGCTTCCCCTGGTCTGGAGTACCAAGGGCTGGGGCCTGTATTTCAATACCTTGGGCTGTGTGCGGCACGATCTGGGGCACAGCAATCCCGATCTGTATCAGGCATCGCTGTCCGACGGCGTGCTCGATCTATTTTTGTTTGTTGGTGAGCCATCTGAAATTCTCAACCAATATACGGCCCTGACGGGCCGAGCAGGGCAGCCTGGTCTTTGGCCCATGGGCGTCTGGCTGGATCAGGCCAGTGGCCAAACCATAGAAGATACCTTGTCCGTCGTGCAAACGTTTCGCGACAAACAATGGGGACTCGACGCCGTCTGCCTTGCAGCGCCCGCTGTATATGGCTTTCAGGCCGACAAGCCGGCATTTGAATGGGATGCTGCCCGTGTCCCCGACGCGCGCGATCTGTTCGCCCGGGCCCAGGCACTGAACGTTCAGTTTGCGGCACCTTCCTTTCCCGGCGTGCTGCACGGCACCGATATGTTTGAAGAGTGGGAAGATCGAGGCTGGCTACTCATCGATGACGATAGCAATGCGCACGTTTTTGAAGGTAATCAGGCCAGCGGCGGTCAGCCTTTCGGCCTGCTGGATCTCACCCACAAAGATGTATACAAGCTGTGGTCAGAGCGTCAGCGCCAGGTTTTCGACGAAGGCCTGGGCGCGCCTATCTGCGATGCGCAATTCAATATCCCCGACAACATTACGGCGCGCGGAGGAGAATCCGGCGCTGTCTTGCGCACGGTTTACCCGCTGCTGGCGCGTCGTGCCTTATTCGACGCCGTCGCGGGGCATAAAACACCCCAGGAAGGCATAGTCATCAGCAACGACCTGTTTCCTTCGGCTCAGCGGTTTGCCTGGCAGCGTGGTTCGCGTACAGGTAACGATTGGGCTGCCCTGGAACACAGCCTGCGTACGGCAATCTCCCTGGGCGATAGCGGCATTCCGGTACAAACCCAAACACTGGGTTCGGCGGAGCATCCCGTCGACGGCATGACGCCAGAGCTCTACATACGCTGGCTGGCCACCAATGTTTTTTCGGCCAATTTCAGCTTTCAGGCATTGCCCGCCTTATTGCCTACGGCTTTTGATGAGGCCACCCAGGAACTGGTGCAGCACTGGCTGCAATGGCGTTACCGCCTGATCCCCTATGTGTTGGGTATCATTGAAGACGCAGTCCGTTCGGGCCTGCCGGTTCAGCGCTCCATGGCGCTGGCCTTCCCGTCCGATCCGCTTGCCCAAGCCTGGGATACGCAATTCCTGTTGGGCCCAGCCCTGCTGGTTGCGCCTGTGCTGCAACCGGGCAGGCAGGCGCAGGTGTATTTGCCCGCAGGTGACGCATGGTGGGATCTGAATACTGGCTGGCGCTATGAAGGCGGTACCACCTGGACGGTCGAAGCAGGCCTGGATACGCTGCCGCTATTTGGCCGTGAAGGCCATATGCTATGTCTAGGGCCTACTGCCCAGCATACGGGCGACTTCAATTCAGCCCGTATCCTTGACGAGGTCTGGATGTTCGGCATGCCCGAGCACAGCCCGGTGGTCATGCGCAACAAAATCCGTGTCATGCAGATGCAGGGGTCCAGTTATATCAAGGGCCTGGAAGGGCTGCGCATACTCCCGTCCGAAGGCCTGGAGGTCAAGCGGCGTGGTGCCGAGGTGCGGATATCCAGGGCGCGTTAGCGTTTGCTGCGATGACTCACTCCATGAAAAAGGGCGCAAGCCCTTTTTTTACGCCGTGTTCAGCGTGACAACCAGATCAGGATCAAAGTGTTGGTTTTCGTTGTGCCCGTCTTTGGCGTAGCCGCGCGGGTTGCAGATCACGCGCGTGCCATTGACCTGATAGTCGAAGCTGTCGTGTGTATGGCCATGTATCCATAAGGCGGGCTGGCCCGGATTCATCAAATCTTCGCTGTTGGAAACGAAACAAGTGTTGATGGGCGAGCCCGAAAATCGCGGATGTATGCTTTTCGGGGACGGTGCGTGGTGGGTGATGACGACCGTCGGCCCATCGAAATCCGTCGCCAGGCTTTGCCGCAGCCATGCCTGATTACGCCTGAACAAGGTTTCGACATCATCGGGGCTGAATGGAGTCCCGGGCTTGGAGTCTGATTGGATGCGGCTGAAGTCGTAGTTGTACTTGAGCGCTTGGGCAATGGCCAGTTCACGGGCCTTGCCGGGGCCGTCCAGATTAAAGTCCGTCCATAGCGTGCTGCCAAGAAAGCGTATGCCGTGCAGTACGACCGCCTCGTTATCAAGCACATGTATTTGCGTGTCTTGGGCATAGTGCTTCAGCTGAGCTATGGTTTCCTTTATGCCGCCGCCGTAGAACTCATGGTTGCCCGCCACATACAATACAGGCTGAGTAAACGAGCGGGCCCATGCGATGGCTTCCTTTGGTCGGCTGATGTCGCCTGCAAGTATGACGATGTCGGATTCGGTCGAGGGCAGGGGCAGGCCACCCCGGCTTAAATGCAGGTCTGAAAGTATACTCAGGCGTATGGGATTGCGGGCAGAGGGCATGATCATTTTTCATAAGTACTGGGGAAGATTGCATCGTAATCCACCAATCATAAGACTGCATTTATTGCCGGTTGCAATTTGACAGTGAAAAAAAAAGGCGTCATAATAGCTGTCTTAGGTTGGGTCGTTAGCTCAGTTGGTAGAGCACCGGACTTTTAATCCGATGGTCGCGCGTTCGAGCCGCGCACGACCCACCAAATCACCTAGTTTTAAAGTTCGGGCAGCTTTTTTAAAAGCTGCCCTTTCTTTTGCGCGCTCGCTTCATGATTTTTTAGTATATTCAATATGCCTAAAAGATATGTAGTGGTGGTTAATAATTTCTTTTGGTGATGTTAAATTATGGGCTTATTGCAGTGAGCCCCGTTACCTGAAATCACTTTACTACCCGATTTGTCTGTATTTTGATCCGCTTAGAAAATATCCGTAAAACCTACGAGTCACCCGGGCGCGTGTCGCACGCTCTGGACGGCGTCGACCTGCACATCAAGCAGGGCGAGGTGTTCGGCATTATTGGCCGTTCGGGTGCAGGAAAAAGCACACTGATACGCATGCTCAATCTGCTAGAGCGCCCGACGCTGGGCGAGGTCTGGGTGCGTGAGCAGAATATCACCCAGCTGAGCGAAGCGCAGCTGCGCCAATTCCGGCAGGGCGTGGGCATGGTATTTCAGCATTTCAACCTGCTGCGTTCGCGTACCGTTATCGACAATGTCTGCTTCCCGCTGCGCCTGGCGGGTATGCGTCGGGCAGAGCAGATCCAGCGCGCGCATGAAGTGCTGGCACTGGTCGGACTGACCGAGCATGCCCGGAAATATCCGCGTCAGTTGTCGGGCGGTCAGCAGCAGCGCGTGGGTATTGCCAGGGCGCTGGCCAGCGGCCCCGAATTGTTGTTGTGCGACGAAGCCACTTCGGCACTAGACCCGGAAACCACGCAATCCATTTTGCGGCTGTTGCTCGATATCAACAAGCGTCTGGGCCTGACCATAGTGCTGATTACGCATGGCATGGATGTAATCCGTAGCGTGTGCGACCGGGTGGCGGTGATTGATGCCGGACGAATAGTCGAATGCGGTGAAGTGCTTGACGTATTCCTGCACCCGCAACACCAGGTCACGCAGGCACTGCTGTCGGAAAGCGGCATGGATGCCGAAGGCTGGCGTGATATGGCGCAAGGCATTTCAGGCAGGCTGGTCAGATTGAGTTTTCGTGGCGATGCAACGGTGCAACCCATGCTTAGCCGGGCCAGCCGCGAACTGAATCTGGATCTGAGTATTTTGCAAGGCTCGGTCAGCCGCATCAAAGATACGCCTTATGGCCAGTTGGTGCTGTCTATACAAGGTGATGCCCAGGCGCAAGACAGGCTGGCAGGCCTATTTGCCGCCCAGGGTGTGCAGTGCGAGGAGCTGAAACCATGATATTTGCCAATATGGATTGGGCGCTGATTGGTGAAGCAACCATCGACACCTTGCTCATGACGGGATTTTCCCTGCTGTTTACGATTTTGATAGGTTTGCCTCTGGGCATAGTCTTGTTCCTGACCAGCAAAAACCAGATGCTGGACAATGGCCCCATCTATCATGTCTTGTCATTGGTCGTGAATGTGTTGCGATCAGTGCCTTTTCTGATTTTGTTGATTGTGATGATTCCTATGACGCGAGTCCTGGCGGGTACATCGCTGGGCGTGCAGGGCGCTGTGCCCCCGCTGGTCGCCAGTGCCGCGCCTTTCTTTGCGCGCCTGGTCGAAAATGTGTTGCGTGAACTGGATCCGGGTGTATCGGAAGCCTGCCGCGCCATGGGGGCGAATTCAAAGCAGACTGTGTTGTGGGCGCTGGTGCCCGAGGCAACCACAGGCATCGTGGCGGCCATGATCGTGACGGCCATTGCTTTGGTTGGGTATTCGGCCATGTCGGGCGTGATAGGTGGAGGTGGCCTGGGCGACCTGGCCTTGCGTTTCGGTTATCAGCGCTACCAGACCGATGTCATGGTCGTGACGGTAGTCATACTTGTAGTGATGGTTCAGCTATTGCAGGTTTTTGGTGATCGCCTGGTGGCCAGGCTGAACCGAAAATAATATTTTTAAGGAGTTGTGCATGTTTTTGAAGAAAATCGTATCGGCTGCCGCCGTTTTCGCGCTGTTGGGCGGTGCTGCCGTGCATGCGGAAACACTCAGTGTTGCCGCTACCCCGGTCCCTCATGCCGAGCTGCTGGAACTGGTCAAGCCTGTTCTAGCCAAAGATGGCGTTGAGCTGGATATCAAGGTGTTTACCGATTACGTGCAGCCCAACCAGCAGGTGGCCGATGGTCAAATCGATGTGAACTTCTTCCAGCACCAGCCTTATCTGGACTCTTTCAATAAAGAGCATAAAACCGGGCTGGTTACTGTGGGCCTGGTTCATGTAGAGCCCTTTGGCGCCTACTCTGACAAGATCAAGGATATCAAGGATCTGAAAGAGGGAGCGCAGATTGCCTTGCCGAACGATCCATCCAACGGCGCCCGCGCTTTGCTGTTGTTGCAAAAGCAAGGTCTGATCAAGCTGAAGGATCCTTCGAATATCCTGGCCACGTCCCGTGATGTCGTCGAGAACCCCAAGAAGTTGAAGTTCCGCGAATTGGAAGCGGCAACCTTGCCGCGTGTGCTGCCTGACGTTGATCTTGCACTCATCAACACCAACTATGCGTTGGAAGCCGGCTTGAATCCGCTTAACGACGCTTTGTTTATTGAAGGGGCCGATTCGCCGTACGCCAACATCGTCGTCACTACTCAGGCCAAGAAAGATGACGCCGCTGTGAAGAAGCTGATTCAGGCGCTGAACAGCCCCGAAACTCGTCAGTTCATTGAAGAAAAGTACAAGGGTGCCATTGTTCCGGCCTTTTAAACAGCACCGGACTTCACCTGTACAAAGCGGCTTATGGCCGCTTTTTTTCGGTTACCATACGCTGTAATGCCTGTTTCCATAAGCAACAGGTAGCGCCATTGCCCCATTGCAGGGCACCAGTCGTCCATTACAAGGAGTCATACATGATCAAGAATAAAATGCTGGCAGGCTTAGCCGGTCTAGCCCTGGCACTGGCCTTGCCTACTGGCAGCGCGCTTGCCCAAGACCGAGAACTGCTGATCGCAACCGATACAGCCTTCGTTCCTTTTGAGTTCAAGCAAGATGGCAAATATACGGGCTTCGACATCGAGCTGTGGGAAGCCATTGCCCAGCAAGCCGGCCTTAAGTACAGCCTGCGCCCCATGGACTTCAACGGCATCATTCCCGGCCTGCAAACTCGCAACATCGACGCCGCCCTAGCCGGTATCACCATACGCGACGATCGCAAGAAGGTGATCGATTTTTCCGATCCCTATTATGAAAGCGGTCTGGCTTTATTGGTCAACAAAGACAACAACACACTCAAGACGGCTCAAGACCTAGATGGCAAGATGGTCGCGGTCAAGATAGGCACAGCCACCGTTGATTACCTGAAAGAGAACGTTCCGGGCGCCAAGCTGAAATTGTTTCCCAATATCGACAATGCCTTTCTTGAACTCGCCACCGGGCGCGTTGACGCCGTTGTGCACGACACGCCTAATCTTCAGTATTTTGCCAAGACCGGCGGTAAAGACCGCGTGAAAGTAGTGGGTTCGCTTAAAAGCGGCGACTTCTACGGCATTGCCTTTCCCAAGGGAAGCGAGCTGGTTCCCGTTGTGAACAAGGCGCTTAAAGCCTTGCAAGACAATGGCCAGTACGACGCCATCTACGAAAAATGGTTTGGCCAAAAGGTTCAGTAATCTGATATGGCTCTTACGGCGATCAGGTGTTTTCAGCACCAGGTCGCCGTTTTTCGTTTTGAACAGCGTCTGCCGCTGCTTGGCTGCGCTCATTTTTTAAGGTGATCAACGTGACTTTTGAATGGTCAGTCATTTGGGATGCCATGCCCAGTCTGCTTGAAGGCACAAAAATGACGATTAAAATCACCTTGCTTGGTTTGATCGGCGGCACCTTGTTGGGCTTCCTGACGGGAGTGATAACCACTTACGTCAGGGTGCCCGTTACCTGGAAGAACGCGGCAATCGCCATTGCTTCTCTTATTGCATTCTATATATTGCTGCAGCTGGCGTCGTGGGTGGGCAGCACCGTGCTCTCGGGTGTACCAGATTGGGCCTGGTTGGCGTTACAGATCGTGTTGGTCGTGCTGTTGCTGCTGCGTTTTTCGGCCTATATTCCCATGGCGCTGTCGTTCCTGGCGCAACTGTATATTCTGGTGATACGCGGCACGCCCATAGTAGTGCAGGTCATGTTTATCTATTTTGCCCTGCCGTTGATATTTGGCTGGCGTATAGATGCCCTGCTGGCGGCTATCTTTACCCTGGTCATCAATTCGGGCGCCTATATTGCAGAAATCGTGCGTGGCGCCTTGCTGTCGGTGCCCAAGGGGTTAAAAGAAGCTGGTCAGGCCATGGGCCTGCCTTTTTACAAGATACTTGCCTATATCATTGGCCCGGTAGCCTTGCGCCGCATGATACCGGCGATGGGCAACCAATGCATCATCAGCCTTAAGGATTCATCCCTGTTTATCGTGATTGGTGTTGCTGAACTTACGCGCCAGGGGCAGGAAATTATTGCGGGCAACTTCCGTTCGGTTGAAATATGGGGCGCTGTAGCGGTGCTGTATCTGATCCTGACCGGAATTATTGCGCTCACGCTCAAATTCATCGAACACAGGACGCAAATCGTATGAGCATTGTTGAATTCAAAAATGTCGTCAAGCGCTTTGGAAGCAGCACCGTCCTGAATGGCATAGACATGACCATAGAGCAGGGCGAGGTCGTGGTGGTTGTCGGGCCGTCCGGCTCGGGTAAATCCACATTCTTGCGCTGCATCAATGTACTGGAAACCATAGAAGGCGGCGATATCATCGTCAACGGTCTAAGTGTGCTTGGCAGCGGGCCTCAGGTGCGCGAGCTGCGCCGTGAGGCCGGTATGGTGTTTCAGCAATTCAATCTGTTTCCCCAACTGACTGCCCTGGAAAATGTCATGTTCGGGCCGGTACACACTCGTGGTGTCAGCCGGTCCAAGGCGCGCGAAGAGGCCAAGGCCTTGCTCGACAAGGTAGGCCTTGCAGAAAAAACGAACAATTATCCTGGTCAGCTTTCGGGCGGGCAACAGCAGCGCGTAGCGATTGCACGGGCGCTGGCCATCCGGCCCAAACTCATGCTGTTCGACGAGCCCACCTCTGCGCTCGATCCCGAGCTGCGCCACGAGGTGCTTAAAGTTATGCAGGATGTTGCCGAGGAAGGCATGACCATGGTGGTGGTCACCCACGAAATGGAATTTGCCCGCAAGGTGGGCACCCGCCTGATCTTTATCGATCAGGGCAAGATTTCAGAAGATGGCCCTCCGGCCGAACTGCTGAGCAATCCCCCCAGCCAGCGCCTGAAAGACTTTTTGCAGCACGTGGCCTGATCCATAGGAATTACCGGATGACGCGTATGGTGCGTGTACCAACGACTTTATCCGAGCCGTTACGCATGATCTTGATCGTGACTTCCCGGGGAGTGAATCCTTCAGGCATGGGAGCGCTTCCGTCTACGTGGCTGTAGCGCTCGAGATTCAGATCAAAGGCGGGCAGGTCTATATGCCCCGACTTCCTGTTGCTATAACGGCCAGCCACAGTCAATTCGACCTTGCCCTGGAACAGGGCGGTTTTCCCTTCGTCTTGCATGACCAGAAACTCATAATTCAGTTGATCTTCGTTGCTGGTGAACGAAGCGGCGCGTATGCCCGGCGAGGTGCCGCGAGGATCGGCAGGCATGGCCTGCGCAAACATGGCGATATCCTTGCTGGCCTGTTCCAGCTGGTCTTTGGTGCTTTCCAGCTGGGCGGTCTGTGATTCCAGCTGCGTGCGCACTTCAGTCAGGGTACGGGTTTCGCGGCTCAGTTCGGTTTGCAGCCGTTGCTTGTCCATGTTGGCGCTGTTCAGGTCGTAGTGTAGTTGTTCTGACTGCTGCACCGTTAAGCGTGTGGGACCGTAGCTTTTCTGCAGGAACAACAGCCCGCCAGCGCCCAACACCACACCGGTAAGCATCAAGACCAACCATCTGGGGATGCGGCGCGTGCGGCGGGTGGTGCCGTATGCCGTGGGCTTGAATACGTGGCGTTTAGAGGAACCGAACATGGGTGATTATTTCCTGTATTGCATGGCGGCGTGCTAGTTTGCCCGACCGCGAAAAAAACGTTAAAGAATAGACTGAATGTGCTGAATACGACAATGCCCTGGGAGTTTGGTTTCGCTTTGAGGGGTTTTGTAATAATAGCGTGCACAGCCCCAAGGCAAAAGCGTAGCATGCCCGCGCTTTGCTTTACATGCCTTGGGCGTCAGCCGGCCGGTTGATGTGAAAGCTGATGATCAAGCTCGGCCAGGCGTTCGGGCGTGCCCACATCCACCCAGGCCCCTTGATAATGGCCGGCCAAAATCTGACGCTGCGTCATGGCCTGGCGTAACAACGGCGCCAGTGGGGCGGGCTGACCTTGAGGCAAGCCCTGAAATAGTTCGGGCTGGTATACGCCTATACCGGTGAAGGTCAACGCAGTGTTGCTGGCATGTTCGTTTTTGTTCAGTAGCAGGCCGTCTGGGCTTAACTGAAAATCGCCCGCCGGATGGTGGGTGGGGTTATCGGCCATCAGCAGCCATGCTTGCTTGGCCTGCCGCTTCAGATTGGCAGCAATGACCATGGCCTGGGCCGGATCCCAGTCGCACCAGACATCGCCATTGATCACCACAAAGGGGGCGCCACGGAAAAATGGCAGCGCCTGCGCAATGCCGCCGGCCGTTTCCAATGGTTGTGGCTCGGGTGAGTACGTAATACGCGCGCCGAATGGGCTGCCGTCAGCCAGGGTTTGTTCTATCTGGCTGCCCAGCCAGGCGTGGTTGATGATCAGTTCGGTGATGCCGGCTGCAACCAGACGCTCTATATGCCAGACGATGAGGGGCTTGCCGTTGACCTTGAGCAGCGGTTTGGGGGTGTGATCGGTCAGGGGGCGCATGCGCTCGCCACGACCAGCGGCAAGAATCATGGCGCGCATCAGAACGTATACCCGACGCTTACCTGGCGGTTCTCGAGTTTGTCCAGCAGGCGCAGCAGGGGGCGGAATGCGTTGTAGCGGCCTGCCACTTGCCTGACATAAGCGTTCACGCGTGGGATGTGATCCAGATAGTGATGCTTGCCGTCGCGGTGTGAAAGTCGGGCAAAGACGCCCAGTATGCGTAAGTTGCGCTGCAAGCTCATGTATTCGTAAGCCTGATGGAAGTCGGCGAAATCGGGTGCCACGGGCAGTCCGGCTGCCTTAGCCGCTTCCCAATAGCGTATGGCCCAATCCAGTTGCTGCGGTTCTTCCCAGGTTGTGCGCGCATCCATGACCAGTGAGGCAATGTCGTAGGTAATGGGGCCGACCAGGGCATCCTGGTAATCAATGACACCGGGCAGGTCGTTGTGATTGACCATGAGGTTGGGCGAATGAAAGTCGCGATGCACAAATACGTTAGGCTGTCGGATATTGTCGGCTATCAATATGTCGAAGATGCCGTGCAGGGTTTGCAATTCGGCCTCGCCCAGGGCTATCTGGCAATGCCGCTGCGCGTACCATTCAGGAAAAACAGTAAGCTCTTGTGACAGGCGATTGGCGTCGTAGGCGGGCAGGCTGGTTGTGGGCGCGCGCTGCATCTGTACCAGAGCCCTAAGGGCATTGCGATACAAAGTTTGCAACTGTACATCGTCAGGCCCCGACTGTATGGCCTGATAATACGTTTTTTCGCCCAAATCGGACAGCAGCAGAAAGCCTTCGTCCAGGTTTTGTGCCAGAACGGCGGGCACCTTTACGCCGGCTTGATCCAGCAGGCCTGTTACATGCAAGAATGGACGGCAGTCTTCCTGCTGTGGCGGAGCATCCATAACAATGGCGGTACCTGCACCGGCCTGCAGGCGAAAGTAGCGACGAAAGCTGGCGTCGCTGGATGCCGGCCGTAGCGTGGCGATATCCAGGCCGTGCGCACCAGAGATGTCCTGCAGCCAGAGGTTTAGCGTTGCAAGGCGTTGGTCGGTGCGATTATTCAAGGTTGGTTCCATGGTCTGCTGTCGAAGAGTTGGGTAAGTCATAATGCGCCGATGCGCCACGCGGGCGCCGGCTTCTCTATAATACCGGCTCGCTTATCGTTGCGGTTTGGCAACTATGCCAAAATATAGTCTGTTTTCAGGAGTCACTACCCTCGTGCGTTTGCTTTGGTGGGCATTTCTTATCGCTTTTGGCGGCGTCTTGACGGCGCAGGCCCAGACGTCTGGGCTCCAGGCGGCTGCCCGCATTGAGCCAGGCCAGCTGAAGGTGGCGCCTAACCTGCGTATCCATCGCAATATCGCTGATGACGACATGTCGTCCTTTCTAGTCGCCGATAAAATGGAAACTGATGAAAACGGCAAGGTCATTTTAAGAGGCTCGGCAGAAGTCAGGCGCATAGACTCTGTTGTAAAGGGCGACTATATCGATTACGAGCGGACCAGCGGACAAGTCCAGGTGCGTGGCAACGGCCTGATCATGCGCGATGCCAGCATCGTGACTGGCCCGGAACTCAATTACAACCTGAACGAGGAAACCGGCGAAGTCAACGACCCCAACTTCTGGTTGGGTGCCTCCGGTGGCTCGGGCACGGCAAGCAAGGCGCAGATCTTCAGCAAAAGCACGATGCGGCTTTCCGATGTGAATTATTCTGGCTGCCCTTGCCCAGAGCCGGCCTGGTATATCAAGTCGCCCACGGTAGACATGGATTTTGACGAGAACGAAGGCATTGCGCGCCATGGCGTGCTGTACTTCAAAGACGTTCCCATTCTGTATTCGCCGTGGCTGAGTTTTCCCCTGAAAAAAGAGCGCAAGTCTGGGTTTCTGATACCGACTTACGGCATGTCCAGCAACAGTGGCCTTGAGCTGTCTGCGCCGTACTACTTTAATATCGCCCCCAATTACGATGCTACCTTGACGCCGCGCTATTTAAGCAAGCGCGGCCTGCAACTGGGCGGAGAGTTCCGTTATCTGGGCGAGCGTTACAACGGAGCGCTGGAAGGCACTTACCTGCACAACGATAAGGACACTGACGAGCGGCGCTGGCTGTTCATGGCGCGGCACGGACATACGCTGGGCGGAGGCTTCAGTGCCTCGTACGATATTCGCCGGGTCTCCGACGATAATTACTTCCGTGATTTCTCCACGTTTGGCTTGAACGAATCGACCAATAATTACCTGACCAGCCGGGCGGGGTTGGACTGGTCGGGGTACAAGTATTTCAGGGCTTCACTCACAGCGTATAAATACCAGACCCTGCAGGATGAAACGACCGGTTATGTGGCGCCTCAGTACGATAAATTGCCCGAACTGTACATGGGCGCGGCTCGATACAACTGGAGTGGCTTTGACGTAAAGTCCGACAACTACGTAACCCGCTTTCGCATGCCGTTTTACTCAGGCTCGCTGGAAAAGTTCGATTATTATCGGGATCGCCGGATTGCACCAGACGGAACGCGTTTCTCTTCGTATTCGACCATAGCGTTTCCGATAGTGCGGGCCGGCTGGTACGTGACGCCCAAGGTCGGCATGCACATGAGCCAGTACAGCACCGATTGGTACGCCGACGAACCAGGGCGGGCGGTTTATGGCAGCTACCCCCATACGCAGTCGCGTGCCGTGCCTATTCTGTCGCTGGACTCGGGCATGACCTTCGAGCGCAGTACCACACTGTTTGGCAATAATTCCATACAGACGCTAGAGCCGCGTGTGTACTACCTGTATGTGCCTTACCGGGATCAGTCACAAATTCCGGTCTTCGATACTGACATTGCCACGTTCAACTTTTCCCAGGCTTTCAACGAAAATCTCTTTACAGGGGGCTGGGATCGCATTGCCAATGCTAACCAGATCACGTTGGGCCTGACCACGCGCTGGCTCGACGAGGACACAGGCTTCGAACGTCTGTCGCTGTCGGCGGCCCAGCGCCTGTATTTCGATGATCAGAAGGTTGCCTTGCCCGGAGAGCGCGGCTTGCGCACCGATACCAAGTCTGACTATCTGGTGGGTGTGAATGCGGCCTTGACCGATACGCTAAATGTGCGGTTTGATGCACAGTTCAATCCGGAATCCAATGACCGCAACCGGATGTCTGCCGGCTTTCGCTGGACGCCCAAGCGCCTGACCACCCTGTCAGCCTCGTATCGCTACGAACGTGACCAGAATATGCTGTTGCCCGCCTACAGCGATAATCCCAACTACGAAGACCGAACCCGCGAGCAAGTCAGTGTGTCGACGCAGTGGCCATTGACCAACAAGCTTTACGCCATGGGTCGCTACGATTATTCTTTGCAGGAAAAACGCGGCACACAGTCGATACTTGGTCTGGAGTATAAAGGCGATTGCTGCTGGACAGCGCGCGTTGTGCTGCAACGCTATGCCGTATCAAAAGAAGATGCCAACAGTGCCGTGTTCTTCCAGCTGGAACTGTCCGGACTGGGATCACTGGGCACTGACCCCATGAGTTTGTTGCGCGACCGCGTTATTGGATATGAATCGGTTGCGCCTTCAATACCCGATACAACCACCTTCGAGAGGTATGAGTAATGCGTAGTTTTTACGCGAATCGCTGGATAGCAGCCATGTTGATGTGCATCATGGCTGCGCTGTCGTCAGCAACGGCTTTAGCGGCCGAACCAGCCAAAAAGCCAGCGTCGCAGCAGTTTGTCGATGGTATTGCCGCAATAGTCAATCAACAGGTCATTACCCTGCAGCAGGTCAACAGCCGGGCATCCGAGGCACAAAAGCAGATGCAGCGTCAGAAAATACCTGTGCCCGAGTATGCCGTGCTGCAAAAGCAGGTATTGCAACGCTTGATCATGGAAGAGCTTGAGCGCCAGGAAGCAGAGCGACTGGGCATCAAGGTAAGCAATGACCAGGTACTGCAAGCGGCGCAGACTGTCGCCCAGCGCAACCGCATGACGCCCCAGCAACTGCGTGCCGAAATCGAAAAAACCGGTATCACATGGGATGACTATCTGAATGATTTGCGCCAAGAGGTTCGCACAGATCTCTTGCGACAACGCACCGTAGACAGAACCATAGTCATTTCCGATGCCGAGGTTGATGCTTTTCTGAAGAGTCAGGGCCAGTCGCCTGCGACAGCACCTCAGCAAGCAGCACCGCAACAGGGACCACAGGCAGCCGCTGCACCGTCAGGCCCCCAGATCCTTGGGCTGGCCCAGATTCTCGTGGTCGTTCCCGAAGGAGCCGGTTCTGCAGAAGTGCAGGCGCTGCGCAAGAAGGCCGAAGGCTTGCTGGCGCAGGTGCGTGGCGGGGCCGACTTCGGTGGTGTGGCGGCCGCTTCGTCCGACGGCCCGCAGGCGCTCAGCGGTGGTGAGCTGGGCGTGCGGCCCCTGGACGGGTGGCCCGATCTGTTCATCCAGGCAGCACAAGGCCTGCAGGCGGGCCAGATCAGCGACATTGTCCAAAGTGGCAATGGCTTTCATATTCTCAAGGTGCTTACCCGTGGCCAGCCGCAGCAGCGCAGTACGCCGCCGCCCGCGCCCACCATGGCCCAGCAGCCGCCGCCCATGCAGCAGGGACCCATGATGGTCACCCAGACGCGCGCGCGCCATATTCTGATCAAAACCACACAGGTCATGTCCGATGAGAAGGCGCAGGCCCGTTTGGCGCAGCTGCGTCAACGTCTGGTCAACGGCGAGGATTTCGAAGCACTGGCCCGGCGTTATTCCGAAGATTCGTCCGCGCCTCAGGGTGGCGATCTTGGCTGGCTGACGCCAGGCGAGACTGTGCCTGCATTTGAGCGGGCCATGGATGCCCTGGAGCCTGGCCAGATCAGCGAGCCCATACAGTCTCAGTTTGGCTGGCACCTGATTCAGGTACAAGAGCGTCGCACCAAGAATATGGAGAATGAGTTCCGGCGCATGCAGGCTCGCCAGTTGTTGTTCCAGCGCCGTGTCGAACCTGCTTTTGAAGACTGGCTCAGCCAATTGCGTGGACAGGCTTATATCGATAATCGTCTGGATCCCGCTTCGAACCGCGGGCGTCGTTGATCACTTATGGCACATCAAGCTCGTAAACGCTTTGGGCAACATTTTCTGACTGACGAAGGTGTCGTGGATGCCATCGTGCGGGGTATAGACCCCAGGCGCGATGATATGGTCATCGAGATAGGGCCAGGGCTCTCGGCCCTGACGGGGCCTTTGCTGAATGCACTGGACCACCTGACCGTAGTGGAAATCGACAGGGACCTGGCCGCGCGCTTGCGCAATAGCCACTCGCCCAAGCGCCTGACGGTTATCGAGGGCGATGCTCTGACGGTCGATTTTTCGGCCCTGGGCAGCGGTCTGCGCATTGTCGGCAATTTGCCCTACAACATTTCCAGTCCTTTGTTGTTTCATCTGATGGCCAGCGCAGAGCACGTTAGCGATCAGCATTTCATGCTGCAGCGAGAGGTGATCGACCGTATGGTGGCACAGCCGTCGTCGGCCGACTATGGGCGTTTGTCGGTCATGCTTCAGTCACGCTACCGTATGGTCAAGCTGTTCGATGTGGCGCCTGAATCTTTTGATCCACCGCCCCGGGTGGTGTCCGCTGTTGTGCGCATGGTGCCTTTGCCCGATACGCGTCAGAAGCCGGCCAGCGCCAAGGCGTTCGAGCAGGTGGTGGCCCGGGCCTTTGCGCAGCGGCGCAAGATGCTGCGTCGGGGGCTGGGGGAGTGGACGGCTTCCATCGACTGGGACGGGCTGGCCATTCCCGCCACGGCGCGGGCCGAGGAGCTGTCGGTGGAGCAGTTCATTTCGCTTACTGATCATTTGCTGGACAAGGGGGTGGTGGCGGCTTAACGGTCTGCTTGGCTGCGTTGTTGCAGGTGTTTGAGTTGCAGTTGTTTGAGTTGCTGCCCTTTTGGTTCTTAAGCAAGGTGGGTGTGGCAGGGGCCGCTCCGGCTTCACGCGCTTACGTCCCTGGCTTTGCCAGGGATGCCCGATTTATGCCAGGCTGGCGAGGCGTTTGCTGAACTCGCCCGAATGAACAGCCACTGGCTGTTCATAAACGATGGGCTCGAACAACAGCAAACTTGCCTCCTCGCCAGCCTGGCATAAATCGGCGTGCGCGAGGCGCCTACGCAGCCCCTGCCACACCCACCTTGTTAGGAAGCAAATGGTTGAGGGCCGCATTTGACTGCACTTAAGCTAATGTCGATTCGTCGATTCGTCGAGTTGGCTATACGGCTATTCAACAGTCAATGACATGCCGTTTCCTTCCATGCTGCATGGGCTGGGGTAGATCGGTGCTGTCCGGTGGTCAGGCGTGCGCCGCCTGCTTCCGAAGGGAAGACGGGGGATGTCGTCGGCCGTTGTCTGACTGAGCGCAGCGAAGGAGTTCGGCCGACGCCCGGCTGTACGAGGAAGAGGCGGAAACAAGCACGCCGTGCCGGACAGCACCGATCTACCCCAGCCCATGTCATGAAACGGCCATGCCATCCGATAGCCCATCACCCAAAGAACCAATAACAGACAGCAATGGCAGCCGTAATGCCCGCCAGATCGGCGATCAGCGCGCAGCCTACGGCGTGGCGGGCACGCTGGATGCCGACTGCACCGAAGTACACGGCCAGCACATAGAAAGTAGTTTCGGTACTGCCCTGTATGGTGGCGGACACCAGGGCGGGAAAGCTGTCCGGGCCAAAATGCTGCATGGTTTCTATCAGCATGGCGCGGGCGGCGCTGCCTGAAAAAGGCTTGACCAAAGCCGTTGGCAAGGCATCGACGAAGCGGCCGTCCATGCCCAGGGTCTGTACGGCCCAGCGTATGCCATCCAAAGCCACATCCAGCGCACCTGATGCGCGCAGCACGCCTATGGCGCAGAGCATGGCAACCAGATACGGCAGCAGATTCTTGGCAACGTCGAAGCCGTCTTTGGCGCCTTCCACAAAACACTCATAAACGGCTATCTTCTTGCGGGCGCCGGCCAGCAGAAAGACCATGATGATGCCGAACAGCGTCAGGTTGCCCATAAGGGACGAGGTGGCTGCGATGGCAGCGCTGCTTAATGTGGCCAGCAGGGCCATGAAGCTGCCCAGGACCAATACCAGGCCGCCCAGCCACATTAGCACGACGGGATCGTGCAGCTTCAGCCTTTGCATGAACGCTACCGACAGCAAGCCGGCTACCGTGGATGCTGTGGTGGCCAGCAATATGGGCAGGAACACCATGGTTGGGTCGGCGGCGCCTTGCTGGGCCCGATACATGAAGATGGTGATAGGCAACAAAGTGAGTGACGACGCGTTCAGCACCAGGAACAGTATTTGTGCGTTGCTGGCGGTGTCGGGGCTGGTGTTCAGGGTCTGGAGCTCTTTCATGGCCCGTAGGCCTATGGGGGTAGCGGCGTTGTCCAGGCCCAGGCCGTTGGCTGCGAAGTTCAGGGTGATTAGGCCCAGGGCAGGGTGGCCTGCGGGAACTTCAGGCATCAGGCGGCGAAACAGGGGGCTGAGCCAGCGACCCAGCAAATCGACCAGGCCAGCGGCTTCGGCAATGCGCAAAAATCCTAGCCATAACGTCAGGGTGCCGAACAGCAGGATCATCAGGTTCACGGAAAGCTCGGCCATGTCGAACAGGCTGAGCACAATGCGCGAGAAAATCTCGGTGTCGTGAAGAACGATCCATTGATACAGCCCCGATAGCGAAGCGATGATGAAAAAAGCAAGCCAGAGCGTGTTGAGCATAGAGCGTCGCTGATGATGTTTGATGGCAGTATGGAATTGTCGCAGACTATGCCCTTGCAGTCGCGGGTTTGATCGAGGTTCTGTACGGCCCCTGGTATTTAAGGGGATAATGTCTGTGACCGCATATCGTTGTAAAAGGAAGCATCATGAACTGGAGATCCTGGCGTCGCAAGTGGCTCACCGAGCCTTTGTACCGCATGGCCCGCGATGCCATGCCAAGTCTGTCCCTTACCGAGCAGCAGGCCATCGAGGCAGGTGATGTCTGGTGGGACGCTCAGCTTTTTTCGGGTAAGCCAGACTGGCGCGCGCTGCTCGACGTCCCGCCGGTGGCGCTTACGGCCGACGAACAGGCCTTTATTGATGGCCCGGTGGCGCAACTGTGCAAGATGCTGAACGATTGGAATATCATCTGGCACGATGGCGATTTGCCTGCCGAGGCCTGGGATTTCATTCGTGCACAAGGTTTCTTTGGCATGATCATCCCAAAAGAATACGGCGGCCTGGGCTTTTCGGCCTATGCGCACTCCGAAGTGGTGCGTCAGATATCCGTGCGTTCGGTTACCGCAAGCGTAACCGTCATGGTGCCCAACTCGCTCGGCCCTGGCGAACTCCTGATGCAGTTCGGCACCCAAGAGCAGCGTGACTACTGGCTGCCGCGCCTGGCTCGCGGCGAAGAAATTCCCTGCTTTGGCCTGACCAGCCCCGAAGCGGGTTCCGATGCCGCGTCCATGACCGATACGGGTGTGGTTTGCAGGCGCGAAGTCAACGGCGTGGAAACGCTGGGAATATTGCTTAATTGGCGCAAGCGCTACATCACCCTTAGTCCTGTCGCGACCGTACTGGGCCTGGCGTTCAAGCTGTCCGACCCCGATGGACTGATCGGTGATGAAAAAGAGCCAGGCATTTCGGTGGCCCTCATACCCGTGAACTTGCCGGGCGTGGTCACGGGGCGTCGTCATTTGCCTGCCATGCAGGCGTTTCAAAATGGCCCTACCGAAGGGCATGATGTTTTCGTTCCGCTCGATGCCCTGATAGGGGGCGTAGAACAGGCCGGAAAGGGCTGGCAGATGCTCATGAGTGCCCTGGCTGCCGGGCGGGGCATTTCCCTGCCGTCGTTGTCGGCAGCCGCATGTACTTTTTCGGCCCACACGGCCGGCGCCTACGCGCGTGTGCGCACCCAGTTCGGCATACCGGTGGGCAAATTTGAAGGCGTGCAGGAAAGGCTGGGCCATCTGGCGGCCAATGCCTATCTGGTCGAGGCCGCGCGCCGCTTCACCTGCGCGGGCATAGATCAGGGCTACAAGCCTTCGGTTGTGTCCGCCATCATGAAGCTGCATGCAACCGAACGCATGCGGGTGTCCGTCAACGACGCCATGGATATCCATGCAGGCAAGGCTGTCATCGATGGCCCATCCAACTATCTGGGCAATCTGTACCGTGCGGTGCCAGTGGCAATTACTGTTGAAGGCGCCAATATTCTTACGCGCAGCCTGATCGTGTTCGGGCAGGGCGCCATACGTGCTCATCCCTACCTTATGCAGGAAATCGTTGCCGTAGGTAATAGCGACCAGGCTGCCGGGGAAGACGCCTTTGATGCCGTTATCTGGAAGCATCTGGCACATAGCAGCAAGAATGCACTGCGGGCCATAGGCACGGCCTGGACAGCTGGCGTGTTTACTCGTGCACCCAAGGCAGCCGGAGCTGCCACGGCGTACTATCGTCGACTGAATCGTTATGCCGCGGCGTTTGCCCTGATTGCCGAAGTCACTTTGCTTACACTGGGTGGTTCGCTCAAGCGCAAGGAAATGTTGTCGGCACGTCTGGGTGATATTCTGGCCGAATTGTTTTTGGTGTCGGCGGTATTAAAGCGCTGGCACGATGAAGGCAAACACGATGCCGATCTGCCGCTGCTCAAGCTGTGTGCCTTGCAAAGCTTTGCCACGGTAGAAAAACGGCTGGACGAGGTCTTACTCAATTTTCCTTCCAACGCCTTGGCCTGGACTTTGCGGGCCATGCTGCTGCCGGTCGGTTTTCGATCCGCCCCGCCGTCCGACAAGGTGGTTGCCGCCTGCGCAAATATCTTGCTTGAGCCGTGTGATGCCCGGTCGCGATTGGTGGGCGAGGTCTGGGAAGGGCACGATAGCCCCAGCGTTGAACTACTTGAACACGCCTTTGAGCTGGTCACCGAGGTTCAGCCACTGCTTGATCGCATCAAGCATGCTGGTCTGAAAGACTGGCGCTTGGCCCATGAAAAAGGCGCGATCACCGACGAACAGGCGGCCAGGCTGCAGGCTGCCGAGCAGGCGCTGGCCCAGGTCATCGAAGTCGATGACTTCGCTCCGGAAGACCTGGCGCGCCGTTAACCGCGCTTAGTCGTTGCGGCCTTTGTGCTGTATCAGCTCGATTTTGTAGCCATCGGGATCTTCCACAAAGGCAATGACGGTCTGGCCGTGCTTCATGGGGCCGGCCTCGCGTACCACATTGCCGCCTTTTTCCTTGATACGTGCACAGGCGTCGTAGGCATTTTCAACCTCGAGTGCAATATGGCCGTATCCGTTGCCCAGGTCATACGAGGGCGTGTCCCAGTTATACGTCAGCTCGATCACGGCGCCTTCGCTTTCTTCCTGGTAGCCCACGAATGCCAGCGTAAATTTGCCGTCGGGATAATCTTTGCGCCGTAATAGCTTCATGCCTAGCACGTCGGTATAAAAGGAAAGCGAGCGATCCAGATCGCCCACGCGTAGCATGGTATGCAGTAAACGCATCAAAATCTCCTTGATGGTCGGGTTGGTGGAACCCCGGCACGGCCTAAATCAGTGGCAAAGAGCCAGGGTTGTGTTGTTTTAGGGCGTCACGCGCGCGCTCGAAGCCTGGCAATATGCGTTCAACCTCGCGCCAGAAGTTCTTGCTGTGGTTCAGCTCTCGCAGGTGCGCGATTTCATGCGCGATCACATAGTCGATGATGTCAGGTTGAAAGTGTATCAGGCGCCAATTAAGCATGATGTTTCCATCGCTGCTGCACGACCCCCACCGTGTGGCTGCCGAGGACAGCCGCCAGCGCCGCATACGCAGCTTGCTGATGCCCAGGAAATGTTGCAGACGTTCTCCAAACCATGCCTGGGCCTGCTGTTGCAACCAGGCGTGCGTGCTGTCGCGTATGCGGCTGCGCTCGGCGTCGTGAGGCAGAGCCAGATAGAGCGGATCGTTGTCCTGGGGGGCAAAGCGTTTGCCTGTAAAAGCCGCTGCTCTGCGTGTGCTGTCCAGATTCAGCACGATGCGCTTGCCCATATAGGGTATGCGTCCACCATGGTGCCATTGCGCTTCCGCGGTTTCCAGTTGCTGCTGGCGAGCCTGGCTCATGCGTAGCTTTTCCAGTACCCACGCTGATTTTTCAATGACGGCCGCGTCTATCTGGCTTAGTGTGATCCAGCTGGGCGCCCTGACTTGCAGGCCGTCGTCATTGATGGTCAGTCCTATGCTTTTACGCCTGGATCTTTGCAGCACATAGCCAATTTTTTGCTCAGGTGCCTGCACTTCACGCCAGCGGGCACCCGCAGGCAAAGAGGGCGGACAGCTTATGGCGACAGCCGGTATGGGGCGAGCAGCCGGAGCGGGTGTCGGGGCCGGCTGTTCGCGAGCTGCGTCAAACAGAAACAGCTCAAGTTGTTTGGTCAGGCCCATATCGCTCGGGGTTCAGTACGCGCATTTCCGATTCTATCCAGTCGCGCACCTTCTGGTTGACGACATCGGCGGTCAGCCCTGTAGGGTCTATGATCGGGCCTATCGATACGGTAACCAGGCCAGGCTTTTTGATGAAGGCCTTGCGGCGCCAGCACTCGCCTGCATTATGTGCGACGGGGATGATGGGTGTGTTGGTGCGCGTTGCCAGCAAGGCGCCACCCATTTTGTAGCGGCCGGCCTTGCCTGGTGCAATGCGGGTGCCTTCGGGAAATAGTATGGGCCAGCGGCCTTCGTCGATTCTTTGCTGGCCGGCGCGTACCACTTGCTCAAAGGCATCGCGTCCTTTGCTGCGGTCTATGGGTATCATGCGCAATAAGGCCAGACCCCAGCCGAAAAAAGGCACCCAGTGCAGTTCTTTTTTATACACAAAGCATAGCTCGCGCGGCATATACGCCAGGAGGAACATTGTTTCCCAGGCCGATTGATGCTTGGACAGCAGTATGGCGGGGCCATCGGGCAGATTTTCGGCGCCTTTTATCTGCCAGCGTATGCCCAGTATGACTTTGGCCCCCCATACGCCCAGGCGTGGCCACCCTGCAGTCAGGCGGTAACGCCAGTGCAGCGGCAAGGGAGACCACAGTATGCAGGCAAACGCGTAGGGAATGACGGTGACGAGCAGAAAGAGCTGATAAAGCGTGGCGCGCGCAATGGCCAGGCTGTGTTTGAACATATTTATTCCTCGGACAGCCAGCTATTCACGACGGCTGCCAGGTTGTCGGCAATTTGGGTTCCGGCAGGCAAATCGCCTTTATCCCGAGTTTTGTGGCCGTTTCCGGTCATGACCAGCCAGGGTGTGCATCCGGCGGCTGCGGCGGCCTGGAGGTCGCGCAGCGAGTCGCCCACGGCCGGCACTCCTTTGAGGTCAGGCAGGTCGTAGCGACGGGCGATGTCAAGGAACATACCCGGACGCGGCTTGCGGCAGGAGCACCCGTCGTCTGGCCCATGCGGGCAGATGAAGATGGCCTCGACCATGCCGCCGGCCTGGATGACTTCGCGACGCAGCTTGGCATGGATGGCATTGAGTGTATCCATGCTGAGCAGGCCGCGGGCGATGCCTGACTGGTTGCTGGCGATCACTACGCGCCAGCCCGCCCGCGATAGCCGGGCGATGGCGTCGACGCTGCCCGGCAGCGCCATCCATTCGTCAGGGTTTTTGACGAAGGCGGGGCTGTCTTGGTTGATGACGCCGTCGCGGTCGAGTATGGCAAGTTTCACTGGGCCAGCCTGGAAATATCGGCAACCTGATTCATATTGCGATGTAAGTCGTTCAGGAGTGCCAGGCGATTGGCACGTACGTCGGGATCCTCGGCCATCACCATGACATCGTTAAAAAAGGCATCGACAGCATCTTTGGCCTGCGCCATGGTCGCCAGACTGGCACTGAAGTCGCCTTGGGCGAACTGGGCCTGCGCTTGTGGCTCAAGCTGGGTGATGATGTCGGCCAGAGTTTTTTCTGCCGGTTCGGCCAGACGGGTGTAATCAAGGCTGCCAGGTGCCGTATCGGCCTTTTTTAGCAGATTGCTGATGCGCTTGTTGGCGGCCGACAGGCTTGCGGCCTCGGGACGCTGCGCAAATGCCGCGCAGGCGGCGCTGCGGGCCTGCACCTGGTGCAGTGCTGGCTTAAGGGCCAGGACAGCATCAATCACGTTGCGGTCGAAGTCGTGGCTTAACAAGTTGCGATAGCGTTCGTAGATGAAGGCCTGCACCTGGTCGGGCGTGTCGGGTGCAATGACGCCCAGATCAAAAGTGCCGACAGCCTGGGCCAGCAGGTCGTGAAGGTTCAGCGTGTTGGTGTCGCTGATTGCAAGATAACCGCCGGCATGCAGCTGTTCGAATGCGCTGATCAGGCCCAGCGCGGCGCGGCGCAGGCCGTAGGG
Organism: Alcaligenaceae bacterium; assembly: GCA_013416405.1. GTDB lineage: Bacteria > Pseudomonadota > Gammaproteobacteria > Burkholderiales > Burkholderiaceae_B > Pusillimonas_C. The sequence continues at coordinate 93,269 of JACCET010000009.1, read as the reverse complement.
GTCGCGTTCGCCTGTAGGTACCAGGCCTATGCCCCAGATGCCCAGCAGGGTTTCCACACGTTCGGCCATGAAAAGAATGGCGGCGGTAAGCGTATCGGACTGGACGGGGGTATCCAGACGAATGCGATACTGATTCCTGATGGCCAGTACGACGTCTGCAGGTTCGCCATCGGCCTTTGCGTAGTAGGCCCCCATAATGCCTTGCAGTTCGGGGAACTCGGCAACCATGTTGGAGGTCAGGTCGGCCTTGGCCAGCAGGGCGGATCGGCCTGCAAGGCTTACGTTGGCACCCAGTTGCTCGGCAATATGGCGGGACACCTTGCGTACGCGCTCGATGCGGTTCAATTGGGTACCCAGCTTGTTGTGATACACACTGGACGCCAGTGCCACCACGCGATCCGCCAAGGGCGTCTTGAGGTCGGTTTGGAAGAAGAACTGGGCGTCTGCCAGACGAGGGCGCACAACGCGCTGATTGCCTTCGATAATGTGCGAGGGATCATCTGTGCGCATATTGCTGACGATCAGGAAACGATGTGTCAGCTTGCCCGTGCTGGGCTCAAACAGCGGGAAGTATTTCTGATTCAGGCGCATGGTCAGGATCAGACACTCGGGCGGCACGTCAAGAAACTTCTGCTCGAATTCACCGACATAGACGGTGGGGTGCTCGACCAGGGCAGTGACTTCGTCCAGCAGTGCGGCTACTTCGGGATCTGTGCCCAGGGTGGCGCCCAGTGCTTGAGCATGCTCGTTTAGCTGTTGGTCTATAAGTGCACGGCGCTCGGTAAACGAGGCGATGACCATGCCATCGTTCAGCAGTCGCTGTTCGTAGCTGTCAGGGTCATTGAGTTCGATTTCATGGTCGGACATGAAGCGATGGCCCAACGTTGTACGGCCGGCTTGAAGGCCCAGGGCCTGTACATCAATGACTTGATCGCCCCATAGCGCAATCAATTGATGCGCCGGCCGCACGAACTTGACACTGCTTACACCGTCGGCAAGCTGATAGCGCATGACCTTGGGTATGGGCAGGTGCGTAATGGCGTAGTTCAGCGCCTCTTGAAGCGCTGGGCCGAGCAGGGCTCCGCTGCTGACGCCATGCGCATACAGGTAGTCTTGCTTGCCATCGGACTCGTGTACCAGGTCGCTTGCGGTCAGGTGATCAAGGTTCTTGCTGGCCAGCTTTTTGGCCAACGCCGGTGTGATCTCGTTCGCTTCGGTCAGCCCGATTTTTGCCGGCATGAGTTTTTCGGTATAGCGCTGTTCGGGCGCCTGGCCCAGAACGGCGCTCAGGCGTACGGCCAGGCGACGTGGCGTGGAAAAATCAGTCGTTGTGCAGCCTTCGGCCAGCAGGTGATGTTGATCCAGCGTTTTGCGCAGGCCCTCGGCAAAGGCCAAACCAAGCTTTTGCAGGGCTTTGGGAGGCAGTTCTTCGGTCAGCAGCTCGATCAACAGCGGCCGGCTCTGTACGGCGGGAGACGCGTTCGTCATTATTTGGCCTCCGTGCAGGTTGGCTGGGCAAGCATGGGGAATCCTAGTTTTTCTCGTGAATCAAAGTAAGCCTGTGCGACGGCGCGCGACAGATTGCGGATGCGGCCTATGTAAGCGGCACGCTCGGTAACGCTGATCGCGCCACGTGCATCCAGCATATTGAAGGTATGCGCGGCCTTAAGGGTGGCCTCGTAGGCCGGCAGGGCCAGGGGAACCGTGATCAGGCGCTGTGCTTCAGCTTCGTAGTCGTTGAAATGCGCGAACAGCATCGTGGTCGAGGCATGCTCAAAGTTGTAGGTGGATTGTTCGACTTCATTCTGGTGGAACACGTCGCGATAAAGCACGCGTCCGTGGGGTGAGTCGGTCCATACCAGGTCGTAGACGCTTTCCACGCCCTGCAAATACATGGCCAGACGCTCCAGGCCGTAGGTGATTTCACCCGTCGTGGGGGAACAGTCCAGGCCACCCACTTGCTGAAAATAGGTGAACTGAGTGACTTCCATACCGTTGAGCCATACTTCCCAGCCCAGGCCCCATGCGCCCAGCGTGGGGTTTTCCCAGTCGTCTTCAACAAAACGGATGTCGTGTTCCTGGGGGTTGATACCCAGGGCCTTGAGCGATCCGATGTACAGGTCGATGATTTCTGGGGGGGCGGGCTTGAGTACCACCTGGTACTGGTAATAATGTTGCAGTCGGTTGGGGTTTTCGCCATAACGACCATCCTTGGGGCGGCGCGAGGGCTGTACATAGGCGGCTCGCCAAGGCTCGGGCCCGATGGAGCGTAAAAAGGTTGCGGTGTGCGAAGTGCCCGCGCCAACTTCCATATCGTAGGGTTGCAGCAGGGCGCAGCCGTGTCTGTCCCAATATTGCTGTAGCGTTAAAATGATTTGCTGAAAAGTGAGCATGAGCGAAAGCCAGTAAAGCGATAAGCCGCAAAAGTTTTCAATTTTAACTGGTTCCGCGCCCAAGGCGCTATGTCGCTGGTCAAGAACAGATACAAATGATCGTATGATGTAGGTTCAACGACTGCAGTCGGCACGGCATGCAGTGCTCGTCCCGTTCAATCTTCTGCGCCCTGCGTCGCAGTTTTTCTGGAATAGCTTTATGTCTGACTTAGTAAAAGTGGAAGTGGTCGACCGAATTCAAGTGATCACGCTGAACCGGCCCCAGGCGCGTAATGCCATCAACTACGAAACGGCCCAGGAACTGGCGCGGGCACTCGACCAGATGGATGCTTCCGACGATGTCGTTATGGGCGTGCTTACCGGTGCCGGCAACACTTTTTGTTCAGGCATGGATCTCAAGGCGTTTGCCCTTAATGGCCAGCGTCCGTATGTTGACGGTCGAGGGTTTGCCGGCTTGTGCGAAAAACCGCCCAGAAAGCCCATGATTGCCGCTGTTGAGGGTTACGCTCTGGCGGGTGGTTTTGAAATGGCTTTAGCCTGCGACCTGATCATTGCTGCCCGTAGTGCCAGTTTCGGTCTGCCCGAGGTCAAGCGCGGCATCGTCGCGGGGGCCGGGGGCATGATGCGCTTGCCCAGCCGCATTCCCTATCATATTGCCATGGAAGCCATCCTGACGGGCGAAATGTTCTCTGCCGAGCGCGCCCATGGCTACGGGCTGGTCAACCGCCTGGTCGACACGGGTCAGGCGCTGGATGCGGCGCTGGAAATGGCACGCGTCATAGCATCGAACGGGCCGCTGGCGGTACAGACCGCAAAAAGCATCGTCACGCAGTCGCGCGACTGGAGCCAGGCCGATATGTTCGACTTGCAGCGTCCGCGTACCGCTCATATTTTCACCTCGGCAGACGCCAAGGAAGGCGCAACCGCTTTTGCCGAAAAACGCGCGCCCGTCTGGACCGGCAAGTAAAGCCACCCAGTCTCAGGTGTCCTGTTTGGTTATTTGTGCACAAACTAACCAAACAGAACATTAGCATTCCGTGGGCCGCTGACGGCCTGCCATTTTTTATTTGCCAGCAAGCACCATGACTACCATTATCAAAGAAAGCGATCTGATTCAGTCGATCGCAGACGCCGTACAGTTCATCAGTTTTTATCACCCTGCCGATTACATCAAGCACCTGGCACGCGCCTACGAGCGCGAGGAAAGTCCGGCCGCCAAAGATGCCATCGCCCAGATTCTGACCAATTCGCGCATGTGTGCCGAGGGTCATCGCCCCATTTGCCAGGATACCGGCATCGTCAACGTATTCCTCAAGATCGGTATGGATGTACGCTTTGATACTCGCCGCAGCATGCAGGAACTGTGCGACGAAGGCGTGCGCCAGGGCTACCTGAATCCGGATAATCCGCTGCGCGCGTCGGTGCTGAACGATCCTTTGTTTGCACGCAAGAATACGCGTGACAACACCCCCTGTATTGTCAACGTCGAACTGGTCGCGGGCGACAAAGTCGACGTTCAGGTCGCTGCCAAGGGTGGCGGCTCTGAAAACAAGTCTAAGTTCGTGATGCTCAATCCCAGCGACTCGCTGATAGACTGGGTGCTCAAGACAGTGCCGCAAATGGGCGCAGGCTGGTGTCCTCCCGGCATGCTGGGCATAGGGGTGGGTGGCACCGCCGAAAAAGCCATGTTGATGGCCAAGCAATCGCTCATGGAAGACATAGACATGTACGAGCTGTTGCAGCGCGGGCCGCAGAACAAGATCGAAGAACTTCGCATAGACCTGTACCAGAAGGTCAATGCCCTGGGCATAGGTGCACAGGGTCTGGGCGGCCTGACGACGGTGCTTGATGTCAAAATCAATACTTTCCCCACCCATGCGGCCTCCAAGCCCGTAGCCATGATTCCCAACTGCGCGGCAACGCGGCATGTGCACTTCGAGCTCGACGGTTCCGGGCCGGCCGAACTGACGCCGCCGTCCTTGTCCGACTGGCCCGATGTTCACTGGGCGCCCGATTACAACAAGTCCTTGCAGGTAGACCTGAATACCCTGACCAAAGAGCAGGTTGCCAGCTGGAAGCCGGGCCAGACACTGTTGCTGTCCGGAAAGATGCTGACCGGGCGCGATGCTGCACACAAGCGCATACAAGATATGCTGGACAAGGGCGAGCCCCTGCCCGTGGACTTCACCAACCGCGTTATTTATTACGTGGGCCCGGTCGATCCGGTGGGCGCCGAAGTCGTTGGGCCTGCAGGCCCAACGACGGCAACGCGCATGGATAAATTCACCGACACCATGCTGTCCAGGACGGGCCTGATCTCCATGATAGGCAAGGCCGAGCGTGGTCCCGTGGCCATAGAATCAATACGCAAGCATGGGTCGGCATACCTGATGGCCGTGGGCGGTTCGGCTTACCTGGTATCCAAGGCCATACGTGGCGCCAAGGTGGTGGGTTTCGAAGACCTGGGCATGGAAGCCATCTACGAATTCGACGTCAAGGATATGCCGGTAACGGTGGCCGTCGACTCGCAGGGCACATCGGTACACGAAACCGGTCCCAAGGCATGGCGTGCCCGCATTGCGGAGATTCCGCTGGTGCCGGTGGCCTGAAGCCGGCTGGCCGGGCGGCAGGTCCGGCCGCTGGCCTTGCATTGTTTGGCATATGTAAACCAGGTCTTATCCAAAAACTAATTCAAAAATAGCCGGTCAACTGGCAAGCTATGGTTTGTATTGATATTAATTTGGGGAAAATCATGACGACACCGGGCCTGGACGCGTGGATAGGGCGCAAGGAAAGCGGCGAAGACAATCTTGATATCGGGCATATACAGAAAATTGCCCTTACGCTTGATATGCCGGCGCCCGTGCCCGGAGCGCCATTGCCTCTGCTGTGGCAATGGGGTCTATTTGTGACGGGCCTTCCCTACGACGAGATCGGCACTGACGGTCATCCCAAGCGCGGTGGTTTTTTGCCGCCGGCCGATAACCGCAATCGCATGTGGGCCGGTGGGCGCGTGAGCTTTCTGCAGCCTTTGCGGGTGGGCAGCAAGGCACACAAGACATCCACCATCCTGGCGGCCAAGGAAAAAACCGGCAGCACGGGCAAGTTGTTGTTTGTGACCGTCAAGCACGAGTATTCCCAGGACGGTGCCCTGTGCATCTCGGAAGAGCAGGACATCGTCTATCGCGAGCCCAGCCCACCCAAGCTGCAGGGCAGCACGCCAACACCGGCATCGCAATGGAGCGAAACCATAGAGCCCAGCCCCATCATGCTGTTCCGCTATTCCGCGATCACCTTCAACGGGCATCGCATTCATTACGATCACCCATACACCACGCAAGAGGAAGGCTATCCGGGCCTGGTTGTGCACGGCCCCATGATAGCAACCCTGATGTGCCGTGCCTTTACGCGCGCCCATCCCGACAAGACACCTGTGTCGCTGTCGTATCGTGGCTTGCGTCCGCTGGTTTCACCCAAGCCCTTTAATGTGCAAGGCGTATTGGCTGAAGACGGTGTGGCCCAGTTGTGGGCAGAGCAGGACGGCACCCTGGCGCATCAGGCTGAATTGAGGTTTAAGTCATGAATATCGGTCATAAAGATAACGACGTTGCGCAAGAGCAAGCCGCCGCGCCGCGCCCGCTCGACGGGATTACCGTCATCAGTCTTGAGCACGCCATCGCGGCACCGTTTTGCACCCGCCAACTGGCCGACATGGGCGCGCGCGTCATCAAGATCGAACGCCCAGGCGTGGGGGACTTTGCCCGCAAGTACGATGAGCGCGTCAAGGGCCTGGCGTCTCATTTTGTCTGGACCAATCGCTCCAAAGAGAGCCTTACCCTGGATCTTAAGCATCCGGATGCGGCCAACGTGCTTGAGCAACTGCTGGAGCAGGCTGATGTGCTGGTTCAGAATCTGGCGCCGGGTGCGGCCGCCCGCCTGGGGTTGTCGTTCGAGGCATTGCATGAAAAGAATCCGCGCCTGATAGTTTGCGATATTTCGGGCTATGGGGAAGGTGGGCCGTATCAAGACAAGAAGGCCTACGACTTGCTCATACAAAGCGAAAGCGGCTTCTTATCGGTCACGGGCGATCCACAAAGCCCGGCCAAGGCCGGATGCTCGATGGCGGATATTTCCGCTGGCATGTATGCCTACAGCAGCATATTGTCGGCCTTGCTCCTGCGCGGGCGCACAGGCGTGGGCAGCCGTATTGATGTTTCCATGCTCGAGAGCACGGTCGAATGGATGAGCTTTCCTCTGTACTACGCATTTGACGGGGCAGAGCCGCCACCGCGCGCCGGCGCCTCGCACGCCACCATTTATCCCTACGGCCCTTTCCCGTCCGGCGACGGCAGCGAAGTCATGCTGGGCCTGCAGAACGAGCGTGAATGGGCGGCTTTTTGCACAACGGTGCTGCAGCAACCGGAACTGGCCAGCGACCACAGGTTCAACACCAACAGCTTGCGTGTTGCCAATAAAGAGACCTTGCGTGTGCTGATCGTGACCGCTTTTGCTTCGTTGTCGCGCACCGAGGTCATTGCAAGGCTAGAGGCCGCCGGCATAGCCAATGCCAGCGTCAATACCATGCGCGATGTCTGGGCCCACCCGCAATTGGCCGCGCGACAGCGCTGGCGCACTATCGACAGCAGCGCGGGGCCCTTGCCGGCCTTGATTCCGCCTGCCACGAACTCGTCATTCTCGGCTCGCATGGATAAGATACCGGCGCTGGGCGAGCATTCTCAGTCGCTGCTGGCAGAGCTGGGCTATACCGAACAACAAATACAGACATTCGTTAAGGAAGGGGTAATTTGATGCAAGCACCCATCAGGGCGGCGCTTTTCGTTCCGGCCACGCGTCCCGAACGCTTTGCCAAGGCTTTGGCTGCCGGTGCCGAGGCAGTCATTATTGATCTTGAAGATGCGGTCGAGCATCCGCTGAAGGAACAGGCCCGTAATAACTTGCGTGAATTTGCGCAAGCCAACCCTCAGGCCACCATGCTTGTGCGCATCAATGACGCAACGACTTCCTGGTTTGAAGAAGACCTTGCTGTTTGTGCCGCCTTGCCGTCGGTGCGGGCCGTGGTCTTACCCAAGGCCGAGTCGGCCCAGCAGGTAAAGCGAGTGGTCGATACCGGCAAGCCCGTGCTTCCTATCGTAGAAAGCCCGCGTGGCGTCCTGGCACTTGCTGAAATTGCCGGTGCGCCTGGCGTGGAGCGCCTGTCTTTTGGCAGTCTGGATATGATGCTGGAAACCGGAACAGTGCCCGACACGGCTGGTGCCCGTATTTTGCTGGATCATATACGTTGCCGGATTCTGTTGTTCAGCGCGGCGCACGGGTTGCAGGCCCCTATCGATGGGGTCTATCCGAATTTTTCCGATGACGAAGGCTTGGCAGCCGTTGCAAACCAGGTGCGCGACATGGGTTTTGGCGGCATGCTGTGCATACATCCCAGACAGATTTCTGTCATACATGCGGCTTTTGCGCCCACGGGCGCTGAAAGGGATTGGGCCAAACGCGTTGTCGACATGGCCGATTCCACCGGTTCCCTGGCGTTCCAACTGGATGGCAAGATGGTGGATGCACCCGTTATCGAGCGGGCGCGGCGCATACTGGCAAGCGCCTGACTCATGCGCGAGTCAGGGTTGGTGCTGGCCGGGAACTAGCTCCAGCGCTTGGTCTGAACAGGCTTGCAGCAATGTCTGCAGCGAACTTTGGCGCAAGTGCAGCGTGGGCCTGAGTTCTTGCAGGGGGCGCAGTACAAATGCGCGCTCGTGCATGCGCGGGTGCGGCACGGTCAACCGGGGGGTGTCTATGGTTAGATCGCCGTACAACAGCAGATCCAGATCCAGCGTGCGTGGGGCATTGCGATAGGGTCGCAGTCGTCCGTGCTGGTTTTCTATTTTCTGCAAAATGTCTAAAAGCGCATCCGCCGACAGGAGGGTGTCTATTTCCGCGACGGCGTTCACGTAGTCCGGGCCTGTGGCGTCTACAGGTGCGCTGCGATAAAACCGCGATAGCCTGAGTCCCGTAATACCGGGGGTGGCGGCAAGCTCATGCGCCGCCTGCTGCAGGCTGGCAAGCGCTTCTCCCAGGTTGGCGCCCAGGCCTATGCAGGCCTTGATCATGCTTGCGGTGTGCTGACTGCTTGTGTGGCGGGTCGTTTGCGGGGACGTCGCCTGCGTTTGGCACCGGCCGGATGGCTGCCTCGCTGCTGGGTCTGGTAGCTTTCTATCATTTCGCCACGCAAGGCGTGGTCGGCATTGGCCAGATCCATCCACCACTGGGCCTGTACGCTGTCGACTTCGCGGGCTTCTGCGCGTAACTGCAGGAAGTCGACGGCCGCCCTGAAGCGCGGTTGCTCCAACATGCGCCAGATCGCCTTGGCATTGATGCGCTCAAAGCGCGCCTGCATAAACCAGATTTCCCGCATATCGGCCTGAAAGCGTCGCTGTATGGCCAGCTTGCGGGTTTGCGCTTCCACGACGGTGTCGGCGGCCTGCATGAGCGCTTGCGCCGGATGTTCGCCTTCGGCGCATAGGGCCTGCCAGCGCTTGTTGACCAGCTTCCAGAGCAGGGCGGCAAACAGAAAGCTGGGGCTGATTGTTTTGCCGGCACGCACCCGGGCATCGGTACGCGCAAGGGCGAGCTCAATAAACTGCTCTCCGCCTTCTTCCTGAAAAACCACATCGATCAGAGGCAGCAAGCCTTTGTGCAGCTCAAAGGCCTGCAGTTGGCGCAAGCAGTCCATGGCGTGGCCGCAGGTCAGCAGCTTGAGCGTTTCATCGAACAATCGCGATGAAGGCACATGCTCGATCAGCTCGGATAGTTCAGAGATGGGCGCGCGGGTGGCCGGGTCTATGGTGCCGTTCAGCTTGGCGGCAAAACGCAGCGCGCGCAGCATGCGCACCGGATCTTCACGATAGCGCTTTTCGGGGTCGCCTATCATGCGTACCACCCGGTTCTTCAGGTCGGGTACGCCACGATGATAGTCCAGGACTTCTTCGTTGATGGGGTCGTAATACAGGGCGTTCAAGGTAAAGTCGCGGCGGGCGGCGTCTTCTTCCTGTGAGCCGAACAGGTTGTCGCGCAGTATGCGGCCGTGCTCATCGGTATGTTCGTCGCTGGATGCGCTGGCACGAAAAGTGGAGGTTTCTATGATTTCCTGGCCGAAGACCACGTGCACCAATTGAAACCGCTTGCCTATGATGCGTGCGCGCCGAAACAGCGGACGGATCTGGTTGGGGGTGGCATTGGTGGCGACATCGAAGTCTTTGGGCTCCAGGCCCACGATCAGGTCGCGTACGGCGCCGCCCACGATAAACGCGTCGTAGCCTTCGGCACGGAGCACTTCGCATACCTTGATGGCATGGCGCGAGACGTTGCGGCGATCAATGCCGTGCTTGTCGCGCGAAAAACGTTCCGGAACATCGGGGGGCGCGGCAAACAGGCGGCTTACAAAGTTTTTTATTGTTTCTTTAAGCATGGTGGCGGTATTTTAAGACTTTGCGTCTTGCATGTCCTTGAACAGGTCGAGTGTGATCCAGCCGCGTTCGCACGCCAGTTGCCGCAACACGGGGTTGGGGTTGGCGGCAATGGGGTGGGTCACCACCTCGAGCAAAGGCAGATCGTTGGGCGAGTCGCTGTAGAAATAAGAGGCCTCGAAGTCTGATAACTTGGTGCCCATGTCGTTCAGCCATGCATTCACGCGCACGACCTTGCCCGCCTGAAAGCTGGGCACGCCCTGAATCTTGCCGGTATAGCGGCCATCGCGAATTTCCGGGACGGTGGCGATCAGATGCGGAATGCCGAAGGCACGGGCGATGGGCGCGGTAACGAATTCATTGGTGGCCGTAACGATAGCGCACAGATCACCCTGGGCAATATGCTGCTGAACCAGATCTTGCGCTATGGGCAGTATGGCCGGGCGGATGACTTCAGCCATAAAGGCTTCATGCCATTGCGCCAGTTCGGTCATGCTTGCATTGCTGAGCAGGCCCAGCATGAATTCGGCGGCGCGTTCGGCCGTCAGGTTGCCGGCGTTGTAGAGCTCCATCAGCTCGTCGTTGCGCCGTTGCGCCTGGGCGGGGTCGCCGGCCCGGCCTGTGCGGGCCAGGAAGTCGGCCCATTGATAATCGCTATCCAAAGGAAGCAAGGTGTGATCAAGATCAAACAGGGCCAGGCGTTTTGTGGGCATCATGAGTTATTGGAATGTTGGTCAGGCTGGCCGGAAGCCAGCAGTTCCTTTAGCAAGGGCAGTGTAATTGCCCGGTGGCGTTCAAGCGAGTAGCGGTCAAGCGCATCGAGCAGCGCGCTCAGGTGCCGCATATCGCGGGTGTAGTGAGTCAGTACCCAGTTAATGACTTCGGGAGCAAGCTGCAGGCCTCTGTCGGTGGCCCTGGCAAGCAGCGCCTGAGCTCGGTCTTCGTCGGAAAGCTGCTCTAGCCGAAATACCAAGTCCCAGCCCAAGCGTGTGCGCAAGTCTTCGCGCAGCGGCATGGCCAGTGGTGCCCGGTTGCCTGCCAATACCAGCGCAAAGCCCTGATGAGCGCTCGAGGCGGCCTCGCGCCAACGATTGTACAGGGCAAACAGCGCAGCCTGCCAATCGGCGTCCAGGCTTTCGATATTGTCGATGGCAATCAGCTTGTGGGTCAGTGTATCGGCGTTTGCAATCTCACGTAAGGACTGTGCGTGCTCGCTTGGTTGGAAGTAGCGTGTTACGGGGCTCGAGGCCATGGACTGCAGCAGATGCGTGCGTCCGGCCCCCGGAGGGCCCCACAAATAGACGGCCCTGCCTGGCCCGCAGTCTCGTAATGCCTGCACGGCGGCTTCGTTGGCCCCCGCCACGAAATTGTCCAGCGAGGGGGGCGAGGGGGGCAAAAGATCCAGTATCAGTTGCTGTGTCATGGGCCGTCCGGAACCTGATAGCCGCCCATTGCGGTAATGTCAGCCGTATTCATCGTAAAATCAAGCCTTGGTAATTCATTAAACACGCAATTCTTGCATATCCCACGGCATTTCTCATGACAAACAAACATTCCGCCTCCCTGACCTATCGTGATGCAGGTGTCGATATTGATGCCGGCGAGGCGCTGGTCGATCGTATCAAACCTTTGGCTGCCAAGACCATGAGGGCTGGTGTCATGGCCGGAATTGGGGGGTTTGGCGCACTTTTTGAAGTGCCGCGCCACCTGAAAGAACCCGTGCTGGTGTCTGGCACCGACGGCGTCGGTACCAAGCTGCGGCTGGCGTTCGAATGGAATCGCCACGACACCGTGGGCATAGACCTGGTCGCCATGAGTGTCAACGATATTCTGGTTCAGGGTGCGGAACCCCTGTATTTTCTTGATTATTTCGCCTGCGGCAAGCTGTCGGTCGATACGGCGGCCAGTGTGGTGGGCGGTATTGCCAAGGGTTGTGAGCTGGCGGGGTGTGCGCTGATTGGCGGCGAAACCGCCGAAATGCCCGGCATGTACCCGGATGGCGAATATGACTTGGCCGGCTTTGCAGTCGGGGCGGTTGAAAAGTCGCTCATTATCGATGGCAAATCCATTGCAGTCGGCGATGTGGTGCTGGGCCTGGCCTCCAGTGGCGCGCATTCCAACGGATTTTCGCTGCTGCGCAAGATTCTTACTCATGCGAATGCCCGGCCTGGCCAAGAACTTGGCGGCCGTCCCATCGAAGACGTAGTCATGGCACCCACCCGTATCTATGTCAAGTCGGTATTGGCTGCCATTGCTGAACATGGCCCGGCCATCAAGGGCCTGGCGCATATTACCGGCGGCGGTCTGCTGGACAATGTGCCGCGTATTCTGCAGCCCGGCTTTTCGGCGCGCTTGCATCGTGACGCCTGGACCATGCCCGAGCTGTTCACCTGGCTGCAGCAAAACGGCGGCGTGGCCGATGCCGAAATGCACCGCGTATTCAATTGCGGTATCGGTATGGTCATTATCGTACCGGCCGATCAAGCTGATGCGGTCACGGCAACACTTACCGCTCATGGTGAACAGGTTAGCCAACTGGGTGAAATTACCGAGCAGCAGGGCGCTGACGCACCGCAAACCATAGTGGTCTGAATCCGCATCGTCTATAGCGGCCATTGCCTGGCAACTCGATCCACGATCTGCATGGTGGCATCGGTGGCCAGGCAATCCACTGTCTGGCGTTCTGGTTGCGAACGCAGCCAAGTCAACTGACGCTTGGCCAATTGCCGCGTGGCCGCCACAGCCTGCTCTATTGCCTGCTCAACACTGACCCGACCATCCAGGTAATCCCATAACTGCCTGTAGCCTACGCACCGTACTGATGGCAATCCAATATCCAAGTCGGATCGGGCGTGCAGCGTGCGTACCTCTTCGAGCAGCCCCTCTTCTAGCATGGTGTGATAGCGTGCCGCAATGCGGGCATGCAATGCCAGCCTGTCGGAGGGCTCAAGGCTGAGCGTGACAAACTGCTGCATATTTTCCTGCTTGGGGCGGGCGTCGGTCAGCCAGGCTGACATGGGGCGGCCGCTGGCACGATAGATTTCTATGGCTCGCTGCAGGCGCTGGCTGTCGTTAGGCGCCAGTCTGGCGGCTGTGACGGGGTCGAATTCAGACAGTTGACGGTGCAATTCGGGCCAGCCGCAGGCCTGCGCTTCGTGGTCTATGGCTGCGCGAATGACGGGATCGGCCGCAGGCAGTTCGTTCAATCCTTCGCGCAGCGCCTTGTAATACAGCATGGTGCCCCCGCAAATCAAGGGCAGATTGCCCCGATCTTGTATCTGGCTGATCAGTTCGCCGGCATCATTTTGGAATTGGGCTGCGGAATAACGCTCGACGGGATCGAGGATATCGAGCAGGTGGTGCGGCATGGTCGCCTGTTCCTGCTTGCTGGGTTTGGCGGTGCCTATGTCCATGCCGCGATAAATGGTTGCCGAGTCCATCACGATGACTTCTATGGGCCAGCGCTGCGCCAGGGCCAGGGTGGCCGCGCTTTTTCCAGCCGCTGTCGGGCCGGCCAGGCAGATTACGGGCAGGGTCATTGGCCACGCATGAAGAGCTTGTCCAGCTCTCCCACCTTCCATTGAATCCAGGTTGGCCGGCCATGGTTGCACTGGTCTGCACGCTCGGTCTGTTCCATTTTCCGCAGCAAGCCGTTCATTTCATCCAGGGTCAGCCGTCGATTGGCCCGCACCGATCCATGACAGGCCATGGTGGACAGCAGCTCATTGCGTTGTTCGGTAAGGCGCGGAGAGGCGCCCACGCTGGCCAGGTCTCTTAATACGTTGCGTGCCAGCGCTTCGATGTCGCCGTGGGCCAACAGCGCGGGAACAGCCCGCACGGCCACGGACGCCGGGCCGGTTGGCCGTATGCTCAAGCCCAGGTCGGCCAGGGTCTGAGCGTGTTCTTCTATCAGGCCCAGGTCTTTTTCGGTGGCGCCAAACACAACGGGTACCAGCAATTCCTGGCAGGGCAGGCTTTGTGCGTCCATGGCGAGTTTCAGCTCCTCGTAGACCACGCGTTCATGCGCTGCGTGCATGTCGACCAGAACCAGGCCTGCGTGGTTCTGGGCAAGAATGTATATGCCATGCAGCTGGCCCAGCGCCATGCCCAGCGGGAATTCGTATGCGCCGTCTGCCTGGCTTGCAATGGTATTTGCGACAGGGTTGTCCAGGGGACGATACAACGACTGCCAGTCTTGCTGATGCTGGGGCGTCTGGCTATGCAAGCTGAATGCCTGTTGCTGCTGTTGTGGCCTGTACGATGCGGGCAGCGGGATCTGGTGGCCCGTCGTGTTCGCGGCGGAGTGGGAGGCGGGTTCGAAGCTGGCTGAGCCGGCCGGGCTGCTCGAATCTGGGGATGGCGGCTGGCCCGCAAGCCCGTTCTCGGGGGCGGCCAGTGACTGCCCTCCTGCGGCGGATAGCGCCTGCGTCAGGGTCTGGCTGACAAATCGGTGTATGGCGCCGCTATCGCGAAAGCGCACTTCGTGCTTGGCGGGGTGTACATTCACATCGACCATGGCCGGGTCTATAGACAGGAACAGCACGAAAGCGGGCTGCCTGTCTCCGTGCAGGACATCGGCATAGGCCTGGCGCACGGCATGCGATACCGTGCGATCCTTGATGTAGCGTCCGTTGACGTACAGGTATTGCTTGTCGGCGCGGCTGCGTGCGTAGGTGGGGCGGGTGATAACGCCTTGCACAGAAATCAGGCCCAGTTGATGCTCTACGTACACGCCTTGATCGGTAAATTCCTGACCCAGTACATCGCGTACGCGCTGTCCCACTTCGCTGGCACGCCAGTTGCGCTGGGCCTTGTCGTTGTGGAACAGCCGAAAGGCAATATGAGGGTGGGCCAGCGCAATGCGTTCCAGCGCATCGACGCAATGCCCGTACTCGGTGGGTTCGGAACGCAGGAACTTGCGCCGGGCGGGCACGTTGTCGAAAAGTTGGCGCACATCTATGGTCGTGCCTATCGAGCCCGAGGCCGCCGTAGGCTCATCCTGGTCGGCGTCAATTTGCCACGCATGGGGCTCTGTGGCGGTGCGCGAGGTCAGCGTCAAACGTGCAACAGACGCGACCGAGGCCAGTGCCTCGCCGCGAAAGCCCATGGAGCTGACAGACTCAAGCTCACCGAGTGAGCCGATTTTATTCGTGGCGTGGCGTGTCAGGGCCAGCTTCAGCTCGTGTCTGGGGATGCCGTAGCCATCGTCGCTGACGGAAATGCGGCGTATGCCTCCGCCGTCCATGCGCACTTCAATGGCCCGGGCGCCGGCATCGATGGCGTTTTCCAGCAGTTCTTTCAGTACCGACGCGGGGCGCTCAATGACTTCGCCGGCCGCGATCTGGCTGATCAGCAGATCGGGAAGCTGAGCGATGGAGCGGCGTTCTGACATGGCGGTGTTTCCTTGCTCAGTGCCCTATTTGGCTGGTTCATGCATTTGAACCAGCCAAATAGGGCACTGCGAATACTTGATGTGTTCGTTGGATTTTAGCCTGTCGCGAGCGGTCGCTTTAATGGCTGGAAGGTGAGGGGCGTTGGCAAGCCGCTGTTAGCGCCGTGCCATGGTAGGGCTTGCGCTGAAATAATGGTTCACGCCGTTCAGCATGGCGCGTGCAATTCGGTCCTGATGGGCGGGGCTGCGCAGCAGGCGCTCTTCTTCCGGATTGCTGATGAAGGCAGTTTCCACCAGTATGGACGGAATGTCAGGGGCTTTCAGCACTGCAAACCCGGCGCGTTCCACCCGCTTTTTATGCAGGCGGCTGATTTTGCCGATTTCACTCAGGATGCGGTCGCCCACACGCATGGAGTCGTTGATCTGGGCAGCGGTCGACAAATCCAGCAATACCTGGGCCACCTGCTTGTTGTGCGAACCCAGGTTTACACCGCCGATCAGGTCGGCATCGTTTTCACGTTTTGCCATCATGCGGGCGGCGGCACTGGTTGCGCCATTTTGCGACAGGGCGAATACCGAGGAACCGCGCGCGCTGGGCTTGATCCAGGCATCGGCATGAATGGAAATGAATAGATCGGCCTTGACCCGACGCGCCTTCTGCACGCGCACGTGCAAGGGAACGAAGTAATCGTTGTCGCGGGTCAGGTAGGCGCGCATATTGGGCTGCGCATCTATCAGTTTTTTCAGTTTGCGTGCAATGCTGAGCACAATGTCTTTTTCTTTTGTGCCCCTGGGTCCTATGGCGCCGGGATCTTCGCCGCCATGACCGGCGTCCAGCGCCACAAGTATGGGCTGGGCCTGGCGAACGGCAGGGGGGGCGCTGGGCGGTGTCGCAGGGGGTTGCCTGGGCTTCTGGGCCACGCGCGGCGGCAGCTGCTGCCCCGGGACGGACGGCACCGGGGCTTCATCAGGTGCATTGCGAGCCAGGTCTTCGAGCACATCGGCCAAAGGGTCGGTGTCGGTGCTGTTCATGATGGCCAGCAAGGGATCCTGGGCAATCTTGGGGTACAGATCCAGAACCAGGCGGTATTTGTATTCGCCTATGGGCTTCAGCGTAAAGACCTGAGGCGCGATGGGCTGCTTCAGATCGAGCACCAGCCGCACCACGCCAGGACGGTTTTGTCCTACACGCACGCTGTCGATATACGGGTCATTGGGCTTGATCTTGGAGACCAGGTCGTTGATGGTTGAGCTCAGCCTCAGGCCCTCTATGTCGACGACCAGTCTGTCGGGGTTTTCCAGCGCGAAATGCTCAGCCTTGAGCTCGCTGTCCATTTCAAGTGTAACCCGCGTGTACTCATCGGCAGGCCAGGTGCGAACGGCGACGATAGTGGCTGCATTGGCAGTGGTGCTGATCACGGGCAGGACGAGCAAACTGCCTGCTGTGGCGATCAACCGGCGGCGCGAGGCGCTTTCCGGGGAGAGATCTACGAGGGCAAGTTCAGTGTCGTCAGCCATAATTTTCCTTTGTCGCTGTGGGCTGTAAGGCTGGCGCGCCGTCCGATATCCGCATATTCCAGGTGAATGTCCAGGTCAGGAGGGGGTAATAAGGCGCCTGCTTGCTCCGGCCATTCAATCAAAACGATAGCGTTTTTCTGCAAAATATCCCGAAAGCCAGCATCTAACCATTCACGAGGATTGCTAAATCTATAGAAATCAAGGTGATAGAAGTATAAGTTAAAAACATTATAGCTTTCAAGTAAAGCATAGCTGGGACTTTTGATTCTTCCGGTGATTCCGGCGGCTCTCAGGAAGGCACGGGCGAAGCTGGTTTTGCCCGCGCCCAGGTCGCCACGCAAATGAATGCGGCCGCCGTGCTCGATCCCCTTGACGGCCTGATGTGTGCCGCACAGCATGGAGGATAATTGGCCTGCTAAGGCCGAAGTTCCTTCTTCATCGTTCAAATATATGATTTTTGTCGTTAAGTCTTTATCTTCTTCATTCATCTTGGATTCACCGGATAGCGGACTCTATCATCAACCAGAAGGGAATAGTCAAGGCCGACAACAATGTGCTGATGGACATGGTGACGGCGACCAGACGCCCGTTGCCGCCCATTCTTGCCGCCAGTACATAGGCTGACGAGGCGGTGGGTAAGGCGCCAAATAACAACAGTATTTGCCTTTCGGTCGGGCTCAGATCAAGTAGCCAGCCTATGAACAGAGCGGCCAATGGAAGCACCATCAGTCGCAGCGTGATGGTCCAGCCCATTAGTTTTCCCGAAACGCGCACGCCCTGTAGTGATAAGGTTGCGCCCACGCATATCAGGCCTATGGCGATGGCGCAAGAGCCCAGTCGGCCCAAGGTGACATCAATGACGTTTGGAATAGGCACACGCAGGAAATTGCACAGCAGCGCCAGTACGGTGGCGACGATGAGCGGATTTTGCACGATCTCGCGCATTATTCTGCCGCCATTCTGGCGTGCCAATGCATGTACGGCGGCTACGTTGGCTATAGGAACGGCAAAGCCGACCAGCACGGCCATGATGGTCTGGCCGCTGGTTCCGGCCAGGCTGCCGGCCAGCGACAGGCCCATATAAGTATTGAACCGATAGGCGCACTGGGCAAGCGAAGCATGGGCAACGGGGTCAGGACGCAGGACAGGCACGGCCAGCCAGGCCATTGCAATGCCAAAAAGCATGACTCCTATCGTGGCCTGCAGCAAGGCATAAGTGCCAGAGAGGCTGAGTGGAGTTTGCGTAATCGAGTGAAACAGCAGGGCCGGAAACAGCACGAAATACACTAGCTTTTCGGCACCCTTGAAAAACTCGCCGGAAAACAGCCGCCTGTTCAATAACAGCCATCCAAGTCCAATAAGCAGGAAATCGGGTAATACAAGCAGGAATACAGACATGGGGGTACAAAGGGAAGAAAGGCGCGAATATCTGGTGGGCGGCGGAGTCAGGACGGTTTGCTGGCCATCACTATCTGCAACCGGGCAAGACAAGGGCACTGGATTGCTGTTATTCTGCGGTTCGCAATAAAAAATGAGCTTAACGCAAAACGAAAACGCTTGTTTACTGCAGTTTGCACTCAAGGAGAGATCAAGACATGGCAATATTCCAAAAGAAATTCGCGGCGATTACCCTCGCTGCAGGCGTGGCTTCCTTATTTGGCGCCAGCGCCGTAGCAGCTGATTACCCTTCTCAGCCTATACGCGTCATTGTTCCGTTTGCGCCTGGCGGCTCAACCGATATCGTCGCACGCATTGTCACACAGCGCATGGGCCAAGAGCTTGGTCAAACCATGGTTGTCGAGAACAAAGGCGGTGCAGGTGGTGCCATCGGTGCAACCGAAGCGGCCCGCGCCAAGCCCGATGGCTACACGCTGTCCATTGCCACCGTCTCCACCATGGCGGTCAATCCGGCCTGCCGTCCCGACGATTTGCCCTATGACCCTTTGAAAGACTTCCTGCCGGTCACCAACTTTGCCAACGTGCCTAACGTTATCGAAGTCAATCCCAAGTTCCCGGCCAAGAACTTCAAAGAGTTCGTTCAGGCTCTTAAAGACAACCCAGGCAAGTACTCCCACGGCAGTTCGGGTACATGCTCGGTGCTGCACTTGTTTGGCGAAGCCTTCAAGCTGGCTACCGGTACCGATGCCATTCACGTTCCCTACAAAGGTTCGGGTCCTGCTGTAACCGACGCCGTTGGTGGCCAGATCGACAGCATGTTCGATAACCTGCCTTCGTCCATGGGTCAGATTCAAGCCGGCAACTTGCGCGCCTTGGCTGTTGCGTGGCCAGAACGCCTGAAGAGCCTGCCCGATGTGCCTACGCTGGCAGAAGAAGGCTATCCTCAGTTGAACCAGCCCGCCTGGTATGGTTTGCTGGCTCCCGCTGGCACGCCAGATGAAATCGTCAAGAAACTGCGCGATGCCGCCGTTGTGGCACTCAAGGATCCCAAGGTTATTGAATCCCTCGAGAAGCAAGGTGCTGCTCCTTCGGGCAACACACCTGAAGAGTTCGCCAAGGAAATCAAAGAGCAATTCGACTGGGCCAAAGATATTGTCGCCAAGGGCAAGATCTCGCTTAAGTAGGCTGACTTGGCAATGAAGGCATATGCTGGCGCAGATGTGTCTTCATGAAAAAACCGGGGCGCAAGGCTCCGGTTTTTTTTGATCTGATTTATGTTCGTACAGTGTGCTTTATAATCTCAGCCCACACAGCGTCTCCGTAGTTAAATGGATATAACTTTCCCCTCCTAAGGGAAGATTGCAGGTTCGATTCCTGCCGGGGACGCCACGTTTATAAACGCCTATTTCATCAGCCCTGTCTGCACAGGCTTTGCGCCCAGCAAATCCTGCAGTGCTGAAGGCGCTACACCGATCAAATAGCCACGGCGCCCGCCATTCAGGTATATCAGTGGATATGTCAGCAGCCCTTCCTCTACCCATACCGGCATTTTCTTGCGCGTGGCAAAGGGTGATGTGCCTCCCACCAGATAGCCTGAATGTTTTTGGGCCGTTTCGGGTGAGCAAGGGGCGATTTTCTTGGCGCCGGTCTGGCGCGCCAAGTTCTTGGTGGATACCTCAAGATCACCGTGCATGACGACGATCAGGGGTTTGGCCTGCTCGTCTTCCATGATCAGGGTTTTGGCCACCTGGTGTAGATCCAGTCCCAGTTGTCGTGCCGCTTCTGTTGCGCCCCCACGATCCACGTATTCGTAGGAGTGTTCGGTAAAGCTGATTTTATGCTTTTTCAGAAACTGGGTGGCGGGTGTTTCCGAGACGTGTTTTTCTTTGGACATTTTGTGCTGCGGCAAGGGTTGGAAAAGGTGGGCGCGCCTAAACATCAGGCGCGCGGATGGTGTTTGGCATGCAGAGTTTTAAGGCGTTCGCGTGCCACATGAGTATAAATCTGTGTGGTGGAAATGTCGGCGTGGCCCAGCAGCATCTGTACTACACGCAGGTCGGCGCCATGGTTCAGCAGGTGCGTGGCAAATGCATGGCGCAGAACGTGAGGCGAGAGCGGTGTATGAATATCGGCCAGTGCCGCGTATTTTTTTACGATCAACCAGAATGATTGCCGTGTCATGGGGGCGGCTCGCGCCGTTACGAACAGGGCATCGCAGCGGCGCTGGCTCAGCAGGCCGGGGCGTGACTGCTTTATATACAAATCTATCCAGTACAGCGCTTCCTCTCCCAGTGGCACCAGTCTATCTTTGCCGCCCTTGCCCTGGTTGATGCGTACGACGCCTTCGGTCAGGCTGACGTCCAGCATGCCCAGGTTGATCAGCTCGCTTACGCGCAGGCCTGTGGCATAAAGGGTTTCCAGCATGGCGCGATCGCGCAGGCCCAGCGGGTTGCGATGGTCGGGTGCCTGAAGCAGATTATCAACCTGGTCTTCCGACAACGATTTTGGAAATCGCGCGGCCTGTTTGGCGGCGCGCAAGGTCAAACAAGGATCTTTGGATATCAGGCCCTGGCGCATAGCCCACAGATAATAACGCTTCAGCGCGGCAAGACGACGGTTGGCGGTGGTGGCCTTGGTGCTGGCATGCTTTGCAGCAAACCAGTCCTGTATGTCGGCGGCATCGGCCTGCTCCAGCGTTTTTCCGGGCTTGGCATGCAGCCATTGCGCAAAGGCGGAAAGGTCGCGCCGGTAAGCCGATAGCGTGTTCTGGGCCAGGCCGTCTTCCAGCCAGATGGCATCCAGGAAAGTATCGAGGGAGGGTGGAGGCAGGTAAGTCAATGTGGTCGTGTCGCGGATGGGGGGCGAAAGATGATTGATACTACATTGTTGCAGGCTTGGCGGTTTTTTGCGCCAACGTAAACAGTATGTGTTTTTAGTCCTGTTTGAGTTTGACACTTCGCTATATAGGTATATATATTACGAGTTGTGCCAAATTGCTTATGGCTCAAGCTCCATCAACACAGGGTCAAGCTATGACATTGAAGAAAATGATTGCAACGGCGGTATTTGCCGCCACGGGCTGGCACGCGCAGGCCTCGGCCGCCGACATGCTGGTAGGGGCGGCTGCCAGCCTGACCAACGCTTTTGCCGAGCTGGCCACGCAGTTCCAGCAGGAACATCCCGACACCCGGGTATTGATGAGTTTTGCCGGTTCGGATGCCGTGGCGGCACAGGTGATACAAGGCGCGCCCATGGACATCTATGCTTCCGCCGACCAGAAGGCAATGGATAAAGCCGTTGCGGCCGGCAGCATTGAAACGGCCACGCGGCATGACTTTGTTCGTAATGAAGTCGTGCTGATCGTGCCTGCCGATGATCCCAATAACATCAAATCGGTGGCTGACCTGAAGGGCGCCAGCATCAAGCGCATTGCGCTGGGCAATCCGGCAACTGTACCGGTAGGCCGCTACACCAAAGGCTCGCTCGAAAGCACTGGCGACTGGGATACGGTCAAGAAAAGCGAAGTGCTGGGCCAGAACGTGCGACAAGTGCTTGATTATGTCGCACGGGGCGAGGTCGATGCGGGGTTTGTGTTCGCGACCGATGCAGCTATCATGCCTGAAAAGGTCAAGGTTGTAGCCAGGCTGCCGTCGCCCACGCCGGTGTTATATCCAATAGCGCTGGTCAAGCGCGATGGTCGCCATCCGCAAGCGCAAGCGTTTCTGGATTTCATCGCTTCTGCCAAAGGCGCAGCCGTATTGTCCAAATATGGTTTTTCCCAGCCATGAATAGGTTGGGTCTGCATGTTTAATATCAGCGTTCCGCTGCTGCTGTCGCTGAAAGTGGCGGGTTGGGCCACTTTTTTTGCGGCCGTGCTGGGCATTGCTGCAGCCTACGGTTTATCCCGATGGCGTTCGTCGTGGGCCGATGTGATCGACTCCATTCTGACCTTGCCCATGGTGTTGCCTCCTACCGTGATAGGTTATTACTTGCTTGTGCTGCTGGGACGCCGGGGCTGGCTGGGTGAATTTTTGTCCGGTCTGGGGATAGAGCTGGTATTCACCTGGCAGGGTGCTGTCATCGCCGCCACGGTGGTGGCGTTTCCTTTAGTGCTGAAAGGGGCTCGCGCCGCCTTCGAGGACGTGGATCAAGCACTGGAAGAGGGGGCGCAGGTTCTGGGTATCAGTGCACCGGCGATCTTCTTCAGAATCACGCTGCCGCTGGCCATGCGCGGCATACTGGCGGGTGTGTTGCTGGCTTTCGCCCGCGCGCTGGGCGAATTCGGTGCCACGCTGATGATAGCCGGCAGCATACCTGGTCGCACGCAGACCTTATCGATTGCCATCTATGAAGCGGTGCAGGGCGGCAACGACCACACAGCTAATATCCTGGTGTCGGTTACCGCAGTCACGTGTATTGCCGTGCTGCTGATAGCCAGTCGCCTGGCGCCGAACCGTTCCCGGACGATGGGAAGTTTGCGATGATCAATATCAGTATTAAGCGGCTTGTGTATTCGGGCCCGCGAACGTTTCAGTTGGATGTCGAACTGAATTCGCAGTCCCGGCGTATTGCCTTGTTCGGCCCGTCAGGCTCAGGCAAAACTCTGACGGTACAGGCCATTGCCGGACTAATGCGGCCGGACTCGGGGTGCATCAAGATAAATGACATTACGCTTTACGATGAGCAGCAAAACATTTTTCTGCCGCCACAGCAGCGCAGGCTCGGCTATCTGCGACAGGACTACGGTCTGTTTCCCCACCTGACCGTCGAGCAAAACATTGGCTTTGGCCTGAGCAAAGGTTGGTTCAATCCCCGGCGCAACAGTTTGCCGGATGCGGCAAGGCATTGGGTCGATGCCTTCGAGCTGCAAGGCATTTTGCAAAGCTATCCGCGTGAAATATCAGGTGGACAGCAGCAGCGAACCGCCCTGGCGCGTACTCTGGCTGTACAGCCCCGTTTGTTGCTGCTTGATGAGCCGTTGTCTGCGTTGGATGCCGGCCTGCGGCACAAAATGCGTGAAGAGCTTGCCACGCTGCAGGCCAAGATACAGATACCGACTATTTTAATTACTCATGATCCCGATGACGTCCTGGTGCTGGCTGACGAGGTGCACAGAATGTCCGAGGGGCGCATCATGGGGGCATGCCATCCGTCGGATTTACGAGAGCTTCAGTCCAGCACGCCCAGCATAACGCTGGATGCCTTGAAAATGGCATAGGCTTCCTGGTCGGTTTCCAGGCCCATGGTCGTTTGGCTTTCCTTGGTGATGACGGCGGCAATGACATGGCCTGTGGGCAATTCGATGCAGACTTCGGTATTGACGGCACCTTCGGTAATGCGATTGATCTTTCCCGGCAATTGATTGCGTGCAGATAAACGCGTGTTGCCGCCGGCCCGGCCTATCAGCACCGACGACGCCTTGATGAAGGCCAGTGCGCGCTTGCCCGGCTCCAGCCCCAGGCTCTGCACGCTCTCGCTGGTAATGGAGGCCACAATATGCGTATCGCCGTTCAGATCAAGGGTGATTTCATCATTGACCGCACCTGGCTTGATTTGTCGAATGACACCTGTGAGCTTGTTGCGGGCAGAGGTATCTATCATCATGTGCTGTATAAGTTCCAGATTATGGCTGGCCTGGTCGTTGACGGTTGCCAGTCGGGCCATGAAGCGTTCGTGTTCGGCATGCAGCAAGGCATAAACGCGTATCAGTTCCTGCGCGCGCGTGGTCAGGCTTGCGCCACCACCGCGCCGGCCACCGGTGGTGCGCAGCACCAGGGGCTCGCCGGCCAGGTTGTTCATGGTGTCGACGGCGTCCCACGCGGCTTTATAGCTTAGCCCTATCTTCTTGGCGGCGGCCGTGATCGAGCCTTCTGTGCCTATGGAGGCCAGCAGTGCCATACGTTTTTGATTGCCCCAGTTCTGCTGGCCCGAGCGGAACCAGATTGAGCCGGCCAGCTCTACAGGCTGGGCATCATGGTCTTTTATCTGTTCTGACATATTCAGTGTCCTGTGTAGCCGATTTTGAGGTGTACAAGCCAGCCAGACTGGCCTCTAGTGTAAAGCCCATTTTCGGGCCGGAGGTGGATTTAGGATAGGTGCTGGTGCCTTGGCAGTATGGACGCCGGATCGTCTGAAATTTAGCATGGCTTATACCTTGGGAACACAGGGTCCAAGTCGCAGTCCTTGCGAACGAACTACACAGGAGACGAATCATGCAGACCAGATTATGGAAATGCGCAGCGGCGTCCATCGCCCTGACAGCCGGTGCCGCCACCGCCCATGCTCAAACACTTTCCAATGATGGCATACGTATAGGCGTGCTTACGGATATTTCCGGTGTCTATGCCGACGTATCCGGCAAGGGCGCCATCGAGGCCGTGAAAATGGCCGTCGAGGATTTTGGCGGCACCATGTTTGGCAAGCCTATCGATGTCATATTTGCAGACCACCTGAACAAGCCCGATATAGGCGCTGCAAAAGCGCGTGAATGGTTTGATCGTGACGGCGTAGACATGATCACCGATCTGGCGAACTCGGGGGTTGCCCTGGCCGTCGCCGGAATTGCCAAGGAAAAAAAGCGACATATTATCGTTAACAACCCCTCGAATATGGGCTTAACGAATGCGATGTGTTCACCCTACACCATACATTACACCTACGACGCCTATTCGCTGGCGCACGGTACGGGGCGTACCGTGGCTGAACAGCCTGGCGGCGACACCTGGTATTTCCTGACGGTTGATTTTGCCTTCGGTATCGGGCTCGAAGAGCAGGTCAGTGAAGTGGTGCGCGCCGCCAATGGCAAGGTGCTGGGTGCGGCTCGCCATCCGCTGGGAACCACAGATTACTCTTCCTACATTTTGCAGGCCCAGTCATCTGGCGCCAAGATCATAGGCCTGGCCTCAACCGGGCACGACAGCATCAATGCCATTAAGGCGGCGCACGAGTTCGGCCTGACACCCAAACAGAAGCTCGCTGGACTATTGCTGTGGATCAACGACATACACGCCATCGGCATCGACGTTGCCCAAGGCATGTTGCTTACCAATGCCTGGTATTGGGACATGAATGAAGGATCCCGGGATTTCGCCAAGCGCTACTATGAACGCATGCAAAGCATGCCCAATATGGCTCATGCTGGCGACTACTCGGCTACCATGCATTACCTGAAAGCCGTACAGGCGGCAGGCACCGACGATCCGGATGCGGTATCGGCCAAAATGCGCGAAATGCCCATCAACGACTTCTTTGCCCAAGACGGCAAAGTCCGCGAGGACGGACGTATGGTTCACGACATGTACCTATGGGAAGTCAAGGCTCCGTCCGAGTCCAAAGCCCCCTGGGATTACTACAAGCTGGTCAAGACCATTCCCGCCGAGCAGGCGTTTGCTCCACTGGCCAACAGCACCTGCTATTTAGTCAAGAAGTAGTAAGGGCAACAAGGTGGATTTCACTGCCTCAGGCATCCATCAAGGGAACCGCAGCTGCCTAGCTGCGGGGCCTGGATCGGTACTCCGATGGGCGGAAGCCGGTCAGGCGCTTGAATGTGTTCGAGAAAGTGAACGGGTTGATGTAGCCCACGTCTTGGGCAATGGCTTCGATCTTCTTTTGGGTAGTAATCAATTGATGCGCCGCCTGTGCAATGCGCATGGTCGTCAGCTGTTTTCCCGGGCTGCGCCCAAAGTTACGCCAGCACAGTCGGCGCAAGTGCTCCGGGCTGATATTGGCCAGGCGCGCAAGCTCTTCAAGCGTCCATGGGTGCCCGATGTCGGCCAGGATCGCCGACCACATGGTATTCAAGCGGGGCTCTCGCTGCCAGGGATCTATCATGCGGGCCACATAGCGTTCAATAATGTCCACCCAAATGGCGCATGTGCCAGGATCTGCGTCGGAATCCATTTCAGACGAAAGACCAAGTATGGCTTTTTCCAAAGGACGGCCGTCGAATTTGGTCAGGCCAGGCGCCATGGCGCTTGCCAACGATCTGGGCGAGCTGGGCATGAAGCGCACCCAGCAAAGTTGCCAGCGCTGATTGGGCAGGCAGTGAAAGGCATGCAGGACGTGGGCGGGTGCAAAGCTGGCCAGGCCAACGGTATGGCTACGCCAGTTGCCGTCAAGCAGGGTCTGGCCTTCGCCGCCCAGGCATACTTGCAGGAAGGCACCGCTAAGGTGAGTGCGAACTATCGTATACGGAGCGGCCGCGTCTATGACCGCAACATGAGCAATATGGCGTGCGGCCAGTGCCTCGCAGTGCTCGGCACGCACTGTGATGATGCGGGTGTCATCGCCGAAAATATGTGTTTCGGTCTGCAGGTCTGGTTTCTCCATAAATCGAATCATTACACAAAAACGCTTTACTAAGGAGTTGTTATGGCAAGGCATGATCGCCAGGCATTGATGCAGAAATTTCAGGGCATGGTCGCAAGGGGCGAACCCATAATCGGTGGCGGTGCAGGCACGGGTATTTCGGCCAAGTGCGAAGAGGCTGCGGGAATAGATCTTATTGTGGTGTACAACTCGGGCCGCTATCGCATGGCCGGGCGCGCTTCTTCGGCCGGCCTGTTGGCCTACGGCAACGCCAACGAGATCGTGCTCGAGATGGCCGGTGAGGTGCTGCCCGTGTGCAAGCATACCCCCGTGCTAGCCGGCGTGAACGGCACAGATCCCTTCGTCGTCATGCCCGTGTTTCTGAAAAAACTCAAAGAACTGGGCTTTGCCGGTGTGCAGAACTTCCCCACGGTCGGTATTATCGATGGCACCTTCCGTCAAAGCCTGGAAGAAACCGGCATCAACTTTTCCACTGAAGTCGACATGATCCGCCAGGCTCACGAGTTGGATCTGCTCACCACGCCCTACGTATTCAGCGCCGACGAAGCGATTGAAATGGCCAAAGCTGGTGCCGATTTCATCGTGCCTCACATGGGCGTAACCGTAGGCGGCAGCATAGGCGCAAGCTCATCCAAAACGTTGGAAGAGTCTGTGCGTCTGATCGACGAATGGGGCGAAGCGGCCCGAAAAATCCGCAAAGATATTATCGTTATTGCGCATGGTGGGCCTATCTCCATGCCCGATGATGTGCAATATGTGTTGGATCACAGTGAACATTGCAACGGCTTTTACGGTGCGAGCAGCATGGAGCGGCTGCCCGTCGAAGTTGCCATTACCAAGCACGTGGCGTTGTACAAGGCACTATCGCGCAACGGAGCATAACCATGGCAAAAGTCTATGTAAGCGCCATTATGAACGCCACGCTGGATCAGGCGTGGGAAATGCTGCGCGATTTTGGCGATCTGGGCAACTACCATCCCTTTTTCGAAAACTCCTATATTGAAGACGCATGGCCGGCAGACCGTATCGGCTGCGTGCGCCATTTCACCGTTCGCGACGGCGGCGGCATGCTGCGTGAACGATTGCTGGAACTTTCCGACCACGAGCATCGTTGCACTTACGAGATTCTTCACATCGATGCAGACTGGAGCAACTACGTTGCACATATGCATCTGCTTCCGGTCACCGAGACGGGGCAATGCTTTGGTGAATGGTGGGCTACCTTCGACGTGCCAGCAGATCAAGAGGCCGAGGCAGTCGAGCGTGTTGCCGATACTTTCCGAATATTCTTTCAATGCGTTAACGAGCGCTACGGGAAGGGCTGATGGGTGCAAAACCATCCGTTTGGGTAGTGGGCACTTTTGATACCAAAGGCGATGAGCTCACGTATCTGGCCGGGCTCATCAGGCAGGCGGGCGTGCCCGTCCTGACGGTCGATATCAGCACGCGCGGTACGGCAAGTCAGGCCGACCTTTCCGCGTTTGAAGTCGCGTCACACCATGAATCGGGCGCCGATCATGTCCTGGGTGGCAGCGACAGAGGGGCGGCGGTGATTGCCATGGGGCAAGCCTTGCGCCGCCTTGTCGATACGCGCTGCAAGGCAGGAAGCATTCTCGGCGTCTTGGGTATAGGAGGGTCGGGTGGTACGTCCATGCTGGCATCCGCCCTACATGTATTGCCCTACGGTATGCCTAAGTTGTTGGTGTCTACGCTTGCGGCGGGCAACGTTGCGCCCTTTGTCGACGTGTACGACATCATGATGTTCAATCCCGTGACTGACCTTGCCGGCATCAATCGGCTGTCCCGAATGATATTGGCCAATGCGGCCCATGCCATGGTGGGTATGGTGCAACATACCGTGCCCCAGGCCGCAGCCGATGAACTTCCCGCCATCGGCCTGACTATGTTCGGCGTCACAACCGAGTGCGTGCAAGCCGTGTCGCGGTTGCTGGGTACTGACTACGATTGCCAGGTGTTCCATGCCAACGGCACGGGTGGCCGGACCATGGAGTCTCTGGCGCGGGCAGGCTTGCTCCGGGCCATCGTCGACATCACCACGACGGAAGTGGGGCAACATCTGGCTGGCGGAGTATGTGATGCCGGCCCCGGCAGGCTTGCGGCGGCGGCCGAGCTTGGCTTGCCATGGATAGGCTCGGTCGGTGCGCTCGACATGATCAACTGGGGGGCGCGCGATACCGTTCCTTCCCACTATGGCGACCGCCTTTTCCATACGCATAATGCCCACGTAACGCTTATGCGCAGCACGGCCCGGGAACTTGCCCGTGCCGGCGAACATCTTGCGGCGCGGTTGAATCAGTCGCCTGGCATAGTGCGCTTGCTGCTACCCATGCAAGGCCTGTCTGCCATAGATCGTCCCGGCGCCCCATTTCATGACCCCGAGGCCAATCAGGCTCTGTTTTCAGCCATAGAGCGCCATTTTGTTACTACGACCCGACATAAGCTGGAAATATTGCCCTGGCACATCAACGATCCGGAATTTGCCATGGCGCTGGCTACAACCGTGCGTAGCGTGCTGGCGCAGTAAAGGAAGTCGTTAGAATAGGTCTGTTGCAGAATCCGCCAGGCAAACCGCAGACCCATGACAGACCTATTCCCACCCATCACCTTAGATGAGCTCGCCAGGCTGGACGCCCAGGATGTACTGGTGCTGACGGTCAATAACCGGCATGCGCGTCGCATACTTGCCGAGCTGTCGTCGTCATTAACCGAGGGGCGCAGTGTGATGGCCGTGCCCGATATCGTGCCCCTGTCAGGCTGGCTCAGGCGGGCAGCCGACCAGCTTTCTTTTGTGCCCGAGTCCGGGCTGGCCTCGCATACGCTGGATGCGTTTGGTGCACAGTGGCTTTGGAAAAAAGTGATTGCCGAGGCGGAGTCCGAGCGTGCTCTGCTTGACGTGTCTCAGGCAGCCAGGCTGGCTGCCGAAGCCGATCGCCTGATCGACGATTGGCGCATACAACTTTCGCCTGAGATGGAAACGAGTGACTACCAGCATTTTTTGGACTGGCGTGAGCGCTACAGGCAACAATTGGCCCAGCTGGATATGGAAGACGCCAATCTGGCCTATGCATGCATAGACCAGGCTGTACGTAGTGGCCTGCTGCAGGCACCTGCCGCTACCGTGGTGTTGGCAGGATTCAACGAGTTGTCGCCGCGTTTGTCGGGCATGTTGCTTGCCTTGCAGGAGCAGGGCGTCAACCTGGCCGTACTAAGCACGCCGGCGGTAACGGCTGATACCGTGCAGCGTGTTGTGGCGCCCGATCCTGACGGCGAATGGCGGCTGGCGATACAGTGGGCTGCGGAGCAATTGCAGGCACATCCGCAAGGCCGTTATGCAATCGTGGCCGCCCGGCTTGAGGCCGATGTGGTGCTGGCGCATCGCTGCCTGCGGGGTGGTCTGGTCGATGGCCAGGGTAAGGTGCTGCCCTACAACGTGGCCGTTGCCCGTCCCATGAGCGAATGGCCCTTGGTTGCCGCTGCCATGTCGTGGTTGCGCGTGCTGGCTGGCTTTGTCGTGAGAAAAACATGCGCTCCCGTCGACTTGGGCCCAGCCTTGCTGGCAGGCGCATGTGCCGCCGCCCGGCAGGAAGCTTCCGGCAGGGCGGTTATTGATGCCCTTTGGCGCCGGCGGGCCGTGATCGGCGTTTCCGAACCCGCATTTGTCCAGCTTTTAGATCAGTACGCGCCTCAGCTTGCCCTGGCCTGGAGCGAGAGCCATGCGCTGATGTCGGGGCAGTCCGATTCGGCCACTGTTGATGTCTGGGTGCAGCGTTTCCGCCAGGGCCTGCAAGCGCTGGGTTATCCCGGGCAGGCGGTGCTGGACAGCCATGCCTTTCAGCAACTGGAAGCCTTTGATGGCCTGATGGACAGCCTTGCACGGCAAGCGCGGGTCATGGGCAAGGTGGGCATGTCGACGGCGGTGGGCCTGCTGCAGCGTCTCGCCCACGAAACGCCTTTCCAGCCTCAGCGCGATCCGGCGGCACGATTGGATGTATTGGGCTTTTTGGAGTCAGAAGGTGGTCGCTGGGATGGCGTGTGGGTGTTGGGCCTGACCGACGAGGTCTTGCCAGCAGCGCCCAAACCCAATCCGTTTATTCCGCTGGCTGCGCTGCGCCAGGCACGCGCGCCGCGTGCCACGCCTGAGCGCGAACTGCATTGGGCCAGGACGCTTTATCAAAGCCTGCTGGCCAGCGCGCCGCAGGTTTGGCTAAGCCATGCCGAATATGAAGGCGAGCGCGAACTGCGGCCCAGCCCTTGCATTGTAAATATCGATGCCAGTACTGGGGTGTTGCAGGTTCAGGAGCCTCGTCCCATCGGGCTGGAGTGCATACGGGACGAGCAAGGGCCACCGCTGCAAACTGGCGCGACGACACGTGGTGGTATTGCCGTGATCGACACGCAGGCGCGCAATCCCCTGTGGGCGTTTGCCAAATACCGTTTGGGGGCCAGTGCATTGGCTGACTATGCCCAACTGTCGGATCAAAATGCCCGCGGACTGTTATTACATAAGGCCATAGAGCTGGTGTGGCGCATGCTTGCGGATCAGCAGGCGCTGCGGGAACTGCTCGCGCAAGGTGGTGTGCTGGATTTGCTGGAGCAATCCGTGCAACAGGCGGCAGCCGAATGTTTGCAGGATTATGGGACTATGGTCAGGCAACTGGAAACCGATCGCACTGTTGCTGTGTTGCAAAGATGGCTGGATCTGGAGCTGGCGCGCGAGCCTTTTAGTGTGCGCGATGTAGAGCAAACTTATTCCTGGTCACATGGGGCGCTGCAACTTAGCTTGCGCCTGGATCGCATAGATGAGCTGGCTGACGGGCGTCTGGCCGTCATCGACTACAAGTCCGGCGGCGGCCGCATCGATCCCAAGCCTGACTGGATGCGCGAGCGCCCGGTAGGCCTGCAGTTGCCGTTTTATGCTTCAGTTCTGGCACAAGACGATGCACGCGTGGCCGCATTGGTATTGGCCCGTTTGCATGCCCGTGAGGTGCAGGTGAAAGGCTTGGCCGATGCTGACTATGGCTTTGATGGTCTGGCGGCATTGGCCGACTGGCCGGCGTTTGCGGGCTACAGCTGGGATGAGCTGATGGGTGAATGGCGTCGCATCATATGCCTGATGGCCGATGAGTACGCAGCTGGTGTGGCGCGCAACCATAGCTTGCGGCCGGACGACATACAGTATTGCGATGTCTTGCCATTCTTGCGCCTGAACGAGGAGTACCACCGTGTCGATTAAGCAACCCAGCGATAGTGCGGTACGCGCTGCGGCCGTTGATCCGTCGCACTCCTTCCTGATTCAGGCTCCCGCAGGTTCGGGAAAAACCGAGTTGCTGACAGACCGGATTCTTGCCTTGCTGGCGACGGTGAACCGGCCTGAAGAAATCGTGTCCATTACGTTTACCCGCAAGGCGGCTTCAGAAATGCACGCGCGTGTTCTGGCCAAGCTGCAGGCAGGTAAGGGGCCGCAGCCTGCAGAGCCTTACAAATTGCGCGGCTGGCAGCTTGCGCAAGCGGTCTTGCAACGCGATCGAGAGCTGGGCTGGGATCTGCTGGATTACCCAGCCAGGCTCAGTATCCGCACCATAGATTCGTTCTGCACCTGGCTGGTGCGCGCCATGCCCTGGCTCACTTCCTTGGGGGGCGTGCCGGCCATTACGGACAATGCCCGGGAACACTACGAAGCCGCAGCACAAGCGACGCTGGACATGGCTGACGATAACGCAGCAGTGGCGGGTCTGATAGCGCATATGGACGTGGACGTGCGTGCCGCTCAGGGATTGTTGGCCGATATGCTGGCCAGCAGGGATCAGTGGCTGCCTTTGCTGGGACAGCGTGCAGACATCGATGTATTGCTGGATAACCTGGATAGTGCCATCGAGACTGACCTGGCCGCTCTGGCGCGGTCTATGCCCGCCGGTTGGGCGCAAGCCTTGGCGCCATCGGTATCGACTGCCGCCAATGTTCTTGCCGCCGGTCAGGGCACGCCAGGCCTGGAGGCCTTGCAGTATTGGGACGGCGCTGCTTTTGGAACGGATGTGGCTAGCCTTTCGCAGTGGCAGGCGCTGGCCAATGTGCTGTTGACCGGCAAGAATACTCTGCGGCGCCGGGTGACCATCAAGGAAGGTTTCGAAGCCAAGGCCGCCTATAAAGACGATTTTCTGCGCTGGCTGAATGCCGCCTCCGACTCGGAAGCCTGGGTATCCATGCTGGCAGGCATACGGCTGGCGCCTCCCGAAGGCTATACCGAAGAGCAACACGAAGTCCTGCTCTTGCTGATCGAGGTGTTGTGGCTGACGGCGGCGCAATTGAACCTGCGTTTTACCGAGGCGGCCGAGGTCGATTTCGCAGAGATTTCGCAGCGTGCCCTGCAGGCATTGGGTCATGCCGACGAACCCACCGATTTGCTGCTGGCCCTGGACACAACCATACGGCATATCTTGATAGACGAATTTCAAGACACGAGTCAGTCACAGATCGATCTGCTCGAGCGCCTGACTTCGGGCTGGCAGACGGGCGATGGCCGCACGCTGTTTCTGGTGGGCGATCCGATGCAGTCCATTTATCGCTTTCGCAAGGCGGATGTGGCTTGCTTCCTGAAGGTCAAGGAACACGGTCTGGGCGAGATCGCCTTGACGGCACTCGAGCTTACCGACAATTTCCGCTCTCAGGCCGAACTCGTCGACTGGGTCAACGCTACCTGCGGCCCGGTTTTTCCGGCGGAAAATCATAGTGGCCTGGGCGCAATCACCTATACGCCGTCGGTGCCTTTCCAGGCTGGTGTGCCAGGGCTGGGCGCGGAATTTCACCCAGTATGGCAAAGCAAGGAAAGTGTCGACGAGGCGGACGACCCGGTGGCTGTGGCGGAGTCCATCGCCATACAGCTGGCCAAAGAGGCCTTACTGAAGTATCCCGACAGCGAACACCCCGTTGCCATTCTGGTCAGGGCACGCAGCCACCTAGACGGCATTGTGCACCGTCTGGCGCAGCAAAATATCCCATGTCGTGCGGTTGAACTCGTGTCTCTGCAGTCGCGACAGGTGGTGATAGACCTGGCACAGCTTGCGCGTGCCTTGTCGCACGCGGGTGACCGATTGGCCTGGCTGTCGGTATTGCGTTCGCCGCTATGTGGCTTGACGCTGAACAGCCTGCATGCCGTATTTGGCGCCGATCTGACTGCCACCGTACCAGCCTTGCTGGCCGCCTGGCTTGCTCGCGATGCCGCCGGCCAGCCCGATATCGACGAGGATGACGCTAAGCGCTTGCGTCACGCGGCAACGATCTTGCTTGATACTGGCAACGCTTCGGGCACACTGCCTTTTGCAGCCTGGCTGGAATCGCGCTGGCAAGCCCTGGGCGGTGCCGATATCTATCCTGGTGCCAGCGACCGGGCCGATGCCGAGCGCCTGTTGCGTCTGGTAGAAGAGCTTGCCCCCTACGGTGGGCTGAATCCGGTGGCTTTGGAAGACAGGCTGGCCAAGCTGTACGCGGCGCCCAGCAGTAGTGGCCGTGCCGTCGAAGTCATGACCATACATAAATCCAAAGGCCTGGAATTCGAGACCGTGATCCTGGCAGGGCTGCATAAACGGCCGCGTGCCGACACGGCGCCACTCATGCGGTTTGAAATGGGAGGCGGGCAGTTGCTGCTGGGGCCCATCAAGCATAAGACCGCTGACGAGCACGATCCGGTGTCGGTTTATTTGGCCGAGCGTGAAAAAAAGCGGGCCGCTTATGAAACCGACCGTCTCTTGTATGTTGCCGTGACCAGGGCAAAACAACAACTGCACCTGATAGGTGTGGTCAGCCTGGATGACAAGACCGGCATCAAACCTCCGGCAGGCAGTTCGCTACTGGGGCGCCTGTGGGATCACATCAAGATGCCTGAGCTGCCCGAGGCGTCCGATCTGCACGCAGACGATGTTGACTTGGCCGCCGCCAGTGCGTCCGGCGGGCGTTTGCTGGTGCGTATGACACCCGACAGCCTGCCGCAGGCCCAGCCTAATGCCATGCTGGGCGGGCAGGGCACCCCCTGGCAGTGGCGCGCCGAATCCGGCGATGAAAGCGTGATCGGTACGGTGGCCCACGCCTGGCTGGAAAGACTGGGCAAAGAGGGCATGGCGGCCTGGCCGGCTCATCGGCTTGATGACACTTTGCCGGTATTTCGCAAGCAGCTGGCGCGGGCCGGCCTGGCTGCAAGCGTGCTGGATGCCGCTGCCCAAGTCCTGCGCGATACGCTGGTCGCCACGGTAGAAAGCGAAAAAGGGGCCTGGCTGTTGGGCGTAGCCCGCGCGCATCGTGAGTGGTCTTTGCTGGATCTTAGTGGCAGGGTCTCGGTCATAGACCTGGCAATTTCCCAAGAGCATGACTGGTTGGTGGTGGACTACAAAACGGGTATACCGCAAGCAGGCGAAACCCGTGACCACTTTGCAGCGCGCATGCGTGATCGTTATCGCGATCAGATCCAGCGCTACTGCGACCATGTCAGTGCACTGGATGGCCGTCCCGCACGCGGCGCCCTGTATTTCCCCCGGGCCGATCTATGGGTGGAGTACGTGCAGTAGGCCGCAGGCAAGAGAGGGAAAGTCCTGTTAAACTTCTGTTTGGCGGGCCCCTTCGCATGGTCCGGCGGTGAAACTGGTCAGGTCGGGAACGAAGCAGCCATAGCCGCTCAGGATCAGTGCCGAAGTCAGGCTCGCCTCTTGCCCGCCTTAATTCCCCCCAAATACCCCAAGCGGCATCGAATCCGGTACACTTTTCATTTATCGATCCGATCGCTTTCTGCTTAAGCTCCCTGCATGACTTATCTGGTACTGGCGCGTAAATGGCGGCCACGTTCGTTTGAGACCCTAATCGGCCAGGATCACGTGGTTCGTGCGCTCACACACGCACTCTCCACGCAGCGCCTGCACCACGCCTGGTTGTTTACAGGCACCCGCGGGGTGGGCAAAACGACCTTGTCGCGCATACTTGCCAAATCGCTCAACTGCGAATCCGGCATTACCGCAACGCCTTGCGGGCATTGTCAGGCCTGCACGGAAATCGATGCCGGCCGGTTTGTCGATTATGTCGAGCTCGATGCCGCGTCCAATCGCGGTGTCGACGAAATGACGCAACTGCTCGAGCAGGCGGTGTACGCACCCAGCAGCGGTCGCTTCAAGGTCTACATGATCGACGAAGTCCACATGCTTACCGGTCATGCCTTCAATGCCATGCTGAAAACGCTTGAAGAGCCACCGCCGCATGTGAAATTCATTCTGGCCACGACCGATCCCCAGAAAATTCCCGTCACGGTGTTGTCGCGCTGCCTGCAATTCAATCTGAAGCAGATGACGGCCGAATCCATCGTGGAGCATTTGCAGGAAGTCCTAACTCAGGAAGGCATGCAG
Organism: Alcaligenaceae bacterium; assembly: GCA_013416405.1. Lineage (GTDB taxonomy): Bacteria > Pseudomonadota > Gammaproteobacteria > Burkholderiales > Burkholderiaceae_B > Pusillimonas_C. Next base: position 57,361 of record JACCET010000009.1, on the reverse strand, counting down.
TACGAAACGCCCGCCTTGCGTTTGCTGGCGCAGGCGGCTTCGGGTTCCATGCGCGACGCCCTGTCCCTGACGGACCAGGCCATCGCCTATAGTGCCGGCAACCTTACCGGCGAGGCTGTCCAGGGCATGCTGGGCACCATAGACCAGCAGCATCTGGTGACCTTGCTGCGCGCGCTGGCTTCCGGCAACGCCGGACAGGTGCTGAAAGTAGCCGACGAACTCGCCATACGTGGCCTGTCTTATTCAGGCGCGCTGGCCGACCTGGCGGTGCTGCTGTCGCGCGTTGCGATTCAGCAGCGCATACCGGGAACCATTGCGGCCGATGATCCGCTGGCTGACGACATTGTTCAGCTGGCTGCGGCCCTGCACCCCGACCAGACCCAGCTTTTCTATTCCGTGGCAGTGCATAGCCGCAGCGAGCTGTCGCTGGCGCCCGATGAATATGCTGGCTTTGTCATGGCTTGTCTGCGTATGCTGGCGCTGGTTCCGGCAGGCACGATTCCAGCCCCGACACCGCCGTCCGATACCGACAGCGGCAAGGTGACTGCGGACGCTGCCCCGGCACCATCCGCTGCCCCGCCTGCAGTCGCCAAGGCTCAGATTTCCGCGCCTGCCGCACCGTCCGCAGCCGCAAGCGTCGCAGCACCATCTTCGTCGCCGCCGGTCAGTGTGCAAGCCGACCCTGAAGCCAGCGATATTCCCGCCTGGGAAGAGGTGCCGGACCAGCCCGCCCGGCAGGCAGGGCCAACCGGGCGGACCGCGCCCGTCCAAGCGCCAACGGCTGTCGGGCAGGCAGAGGATGATGGCTTTGAAACCATGCAGCCGGCCGATGCGGCCGATGATGCGCGTTTCGAACCCGTTGACATGGGCGCTCCCGAATACGATGGGCCGCCCGACGATTTCCAGGCGGCATCGTTCGTACCCGATGATTTCGCCGAAAATGATTTTGTGCCGGAAGATGCGGTTCCCGCTGCACTGGTGAGTGCCCGCAAGAAAACCAAGGCGCCGCGCCTGAAGGGCATGACCGCACAGGGCTGGCCTGCGCTGGCTGCAGCGCTTCCAGTCACTGGCTGGGCCGCCGAACTGGCCCGCCAAAGCGAATGGGTCGGCATGGACGGTGAACAGCTCACCTTGCGCGTTGCTATATTATCTCGGGAAGACAGCGCTGGCCGGTTGCGGCTGCAAACCGTCTTATCCGAGCACTTTGGCAGCGTCATTCGCTTGAATATCGAGTACGGCACCACGGGCGACGAAACTGCGCATGCCGTTGCACAGGCGCAGAAAGCCGTGCGCCAACAAGAGGCCGAGCAGGCTGCCGCCGACGATCCCTTCGTCCAGACATTGATCGCCGAGTTCGGCGCCAGGATGGTGCCGGGTTCCATCAGCGCCACGCCCCTGCGTCAGGTGGCATAAGGCGTATTTTTTAATTTTTTACCTTCAGGAAGAACCTATCATGATGAAAGGCCAGATTGCCGGTTTGATGCGCCAGGCGCAGCAAATGCAGGAAGACATGAAAAAAGCACAAGACGCGCTTGCGGAAATCGTTGTAGACGGCGCATCGGGCGGTGGGCTCGTCAAAGTGTCCATGACTTGCCGTCACGACGTAAAACGCGTGACCATAGATCCCAGCCTGCTGGCCGACGACAAAGACATGCTTGAAGACCTGGTGGCTGCTGCCTTCAATGACGCACTTCGTAAGGCTGAAGCTACCTCACAAGAGAAAATGTCCGCTGTGACGGCCGGCATGCCCATGCCTCCCGGGATGAAACTGCCGTTCTGATGGATTCATCGCTGCCCGAGCCGGAACCGCTCACCAGTCTGATAGAAGCCTTGCGCCGCCTGCCCGGCGTGGGAGTGCGCTCGGCCCGCCGCATGGCCTATCACATGCTGCAGTACGATACCAACGGGGCCGAGCAGCTCAGCCGCGCCCTCGCGTCTGCGCTGCAGGGCCTGCGCCACTGTTCCCGGTGCAACGGCTTTTCCGAAGAAGAAGTGTGCGCCACCTGTGCCAACCCCAAGCGTGACCCCTCATTGCTTTGTGTGGTCGAAACACCGGCCGATCAGAACATGATCGAGTCCAGCCATGGCTATCGCGGCCTGTACTACGTGCTGATGGGGCGCTTGACGCCGCTTGAAGGCGTTGGCCCCCAGGCCTTGCAGTTCGATCGCCTGATGCAACGGGCCACCGATGGCGCCGTGAAAGAGGTCATCCTGGCCACGAATTTCACGGCCGAAGGCGAAACCACCGCGCATTACCTTTCCGAGTTGTTGCGTGCTCGGGAACTGACGGTCTCCAGGCTGGCCCGTGGCGTGCCGGCGGGCAGCGAGCTCGAATACGTCGACGCGGGAACCATTGCATGGGCCCTGATGGAAAGACGCCACACTTGATGACAAGGGCTTAGTGTCTTGTGGGGCAAGCCCTGATAAGCAGCAGCGGGTTTCTCGGGTAATATTGCTGAAAATCAATATTCTCCAGGAGACCATCATGTCTGTATCTCGTCGTGAAATGCTGAAGCTGGCCGGTGTGGCCGGCGCTGTAACCGTTGCCCCCGGCATCGTGCGCGCTCAGGAACTTGAAAAGAAAGAAGTTTCTATCGCCGTCGGCGGCCAGGCACTGATTTATTACCTGCCCCTGTCTATCGCCAACCTGAAAGGCTACTTCAAAGACGAAGGGCTGGATGTCAAGGTTATTGACTTTGCCGGTGGCTCCAAAGCCCTGCAAGCGGTTGTGGGCGGTAGCGCCGACGTGGTGTCGGGTGCCTTCGAGCACACCATCAACCTGCAATCCAAGGGTCAAATGTATCGCGCCTTTGTCCAGCAGGGTCAGGCACCCATGATTGTCCTGGCTGTGTCTACCAAGACCATGCCCGATTACAAATCGCCTGCCGATCTCAAGGGCAAGAAAATCGGTGTGACCGCTCCTGGTTCGTCCACCAACATGATGGCCAGTTTCTTCCTGGCCCAGAATGGCCTGAAGCCCAGCGATGTTTCTTTCGTGGGTGTAGGCGCAGGTGCTGGGGCCATCACGGCCATGCGCACCGGCCAGATCGATGCCATGGCCAATCTCGATCCGGTCATCAGCACTTTGCTTAAAGAAGATGCGATCAAGGTCATTGCCGATACGCGCACCCTGAAAGACGCTCGCCAGGTTTTCGGCGGGAACATGCCGTCCAGCTGCCTATATACCTCGCAGGAATTCATCGACAAAAACCCCAATACGGCTCAGGCCCTGGCCAATGCTATTGTGCGAGCCGACAAATGGATACAAAAGGCCACGCCAGACGAAATCGCCAAGGTGGTGCCCGAAGGCTATCTGCTGGGCGACCCTGAACTGTACAAAATGGCGCTGGTTGGCAACAAAGAAGCCTTGTCGCCAGACGGCCTGGTACCCGAAGACGGTCCAAAAACGGCTCTGAACGCGCTAGTTGCATTCGTGCCCAATTTCCCGGCCGACAAGATCGACATTTCCAAAATCTGGACCAACGACTTCGTTGCCAAAGCCAATAAAAAATATCCCAATGCCTGAAGCTGCACTACTGCTGGACAACATTACCTGCACCTTCGCATCCAACGAGGGTGCGGGTAAAAGCTATACCGCTGTCAAAGAAGCCACCATCGCCATCGCTCCTGGCGAATTCGTTTCGGTGGTGGGGCCTACGGGCTGCGGAAAATCCACACTGCTTAACGTAGGGGCCGGCTTGCTGGCTCCTTCGTCGGGCCAAGTCAAAGTATTCGGTGAAACGCTCAAAGGGGTGAATCACCGGGCCGGATACATGTTTCAGGGCGAAGCGTTGATGCCATGGCGTAATGCCTTGTCCAACGTGACGGCGGGGCTTGAGTTTGCAGGTGTGCCCGCAGACCAGGCGCGCGCGCAGGGCCTGGAGTGGCTCAAGCGCGTAGGCTTGGGTGGGTTTGAAAATCGCTATCCCCACCAAATGTCCGGAGGCATGCGCAAACGCACCATGCTTGCGCAAACACTCATACGCGACCCCGACATCATCCTCATGGATGAGCCGTTTTCCGCGCTCGACATCCAAACGCGGCAACTCATGGAAAACGAGGTGCTGGAACTCTGGATGGCCAAGCGCAAGGCCGTGCTGTTCATTACCCACGATCTGGACGAAGCCATCGCCATGAGCGACCGGGTGGTGGTGCTGTCGGCCGGGCCGGGCACCTACCCCATAGGCGAATTCGTCATCGATATACCCAGGCCGCGCGATGTGGCTGAAGTGCGTGGCAATCCGCGTTTCATCGAGCTGCATCAAGCTATCTGGAGCGTCCTGCGCGACGAAGTATTAAAGGGCTATGCCCAGCAAAAACTGGCCTAGGGCCTGTTCAGGCAACAACGCGATCTCCTTTAAATAGTGCTAACAGGCCCTAAGATGTCGAAATACCAATCCAATTCCTTCACTATGCGGTTCTGGCAGATTTTGCTGCTGGTGATCGTGCTGGTCGCTTGGCATTATTTGTCGCGTGATAGAAATTTCGCTTTCTTCTTCGGTCAGCCCATTGAAGTTGCCCGCGTCATTTGGGCCTGGTTCGTGACCAATGCCGACATTTACCGGCATCTGGGCATTACCCTGACTGAGACCGTGCTGGCCTTTATTATCGGTACGGTGGCGGGGCTGGCCTTTGGCCTTTGGTTGGGCCTGTCGCGTGGCGCCAGCGCCTTGCTTGATCCCTACATCACGGCTGCCAACTCCATGCCGCGCGTCATTCTGGCGCCCATATTCGGCATGTGGTTCGGCCTGGGTATCTGGTCCAAAGTCGCCCTGGCGGTTACTCTGGTGTTCTTCATTGTGTTCTTCAATGTGTATCAGGGCGTGCGTGAAGTCAGCTCGACCTTGCTTGATAATGCACGCATGTTGGGCGCGAATCGCAAGCAGCTGCTGCGTCACGTATATATTCCCTCGGCAACCAGCTGGGTGTTCTCCAGTCTGCACACCTCGGTAGGCCTGGCTTTTGTAGGGGCGGTCGTGGGGGAGTACTTGGGGTCGGCCAGTGGCGTGGGCTATTTAATCCTGCAGGCCGAGGGCACGCTCGATGTGAACACCGTGTTTGCGGGCATCGTGGTGCTAACCGTGTTTGCCCTATTGCTGGATTGGTTGGTAACCGTGGTGGAAGACCGATTGCTGGCCTGGAAGCCCAAGGCCGGAGAAACCGAGAAGCTGTAATTCTATTTCTAAATCAACCGTGCACTTTGTCGGCGCAGCTTGCCTTACGTTAGTAATGTCTGCGCTTCGCCTTCGCGTTCACAATTGATTTAGAAACGGAAATATTTCTAAAACAGCTTCCCTTGGCTTCCCGTCTGCGTCGGGCGGCAAAAGTCGGCAGTGTTCAAAGAAAAATGCGCGTTGCGATCGGGGTTTAACCCGGCCTTCGCGCATGCTTTTTGGAAGCGCTGCCGTATAAGGTCGGCAAAAACGCCGCTACCTTTCATCCGGGTGCGAAAGTCCGAATCATAAATTTTGCCGCCGTGCATTTGCTTGATTAGATTCATGACGTGCGCTTCCTTCATGGGGTAATGTGCCGCCAGCCATTCGCGGAACAACTCACTTATTTCCAGGGGTAGTCTAAGCAGGACGTAAGCCGCATACTGTGCCCCGGCGTCTTTCGCGCTGAACAGAATCTGTTCAATGTCATGATCGGTCAGCGCGGGGATAACAGGCGCCACGATGACGCCCGTGGGAATGCCGGCCTGGGCTAGCTTGTGCAAGGCACTGAGCCGCGCGCCCGGAGCGCTGGCGCGTGGTTCCAGCGTTCTTGTAATCTCGCCATCAAGTGAGCCCACCGAAATATACACCCGAACCAGATTCTTGCTGGCCATCTGCGCCAGCAGATCGATATCGTGGGTGATGGATGCTGACTTGGTCGTGATGGCGACAGGGTGATTGAATTCGTGCAGCACGGCCAGTATGGACGAGGTGATACGCAGCCGCCTTTCTATAGGCTGGTACGGGTCGGTGTTGGCACCCAGGGCAATCAATTTAGGTGTATACGACGGTCGAGACAACTCTTTGCGTAAAAGTTCGGCGGCATTGTGCTTGGCATATAGCCTGGTTTCGAAATCCAGGCCTGGCGAATGATTCAGGTAGGCATGTGTGGGCCGGGCATAGCAGTAGATGCACCCGTGTTCACACCCGCGGTATGGATTAATGGACTGGTCGAAAGGGATGTCGGGCGAGTCGTTGCGCGAAATAATGGACTTGGCAGTCTCGTTTTTGACTAGGGTGGCTGGCCGGGCAGGGCTGTCGTCGGGTTCGCTGTGATCCCATTCGTCGTCGAACGCTACCCGCTGCAGCTGATCGAAGCGCGAGGTTCTATTCGAGGCGCTGCCTCTGCCTTTGATGGGTGTGGGGAGCATGGCGCAAGCCTGATTTATGCTGTATAAATAAACAGTATACATCGGGGCAAATTACGAGGCGAATTGAAATTGCTCGAATAAATGCAGTTTTTCTTCTATCTTCTGCTTGTGTACTGCCTGGCTATGTTTGCCTACTGCGCTCCATTTTTGCAGCACCAGGCGGCGATCCTTGCGGTCCGCCTTAAGATCCAGCACGGCCACGATTTCGCCATCCACAAGTACGGGCAGACCCAGGTAGCCAAAAATACGCTTTTCCTTGGGCACATAGGCTTCAAACAGATGCTCGTAATCAAAGAATAGTTTTAGCCGTTTACGCTGAATGATAAGCGGATCAAACGGCGAAAGGATATAAACACCTTCTGTCTGGGCCGGGGCACTGGCCAGGGTGTCTGGGGTGGACCAGTGCTCCACATTGCCTGCGCCGTCGATGGCGACAGGAACCAGCGACTTGCGTCGTACCCGGTTTTCGATAGCCTGACGAACCAAGGGCTTACGCCCGGGGCTCAAATGGCAAATGGAGTCCAGGCTGACCAGCCCCTGCGACCGCAGCGCCCGGTCCAGCAGATAAGCTATGACCTGCTTTTCAGTTGCCTTGCGTGGCGCGCTTTCCCACTGAAAGTGCCTGTCCATGAGCTCGTAGGTCTTGAGCATGCCTGATCGTTCGCTGACGGTCAGTTTCCCGATATGAAAAGCTAGTTGCAGGGCTCGCTTCGATGGTTTGCGGCTGGCCCAGGCATGGTCCTTTTCCACCAGCTTGTCGTCATTGATATCCCGTATCGACAAGGGCCCGTGGTCGCGTATGCGGGCAATGACTTTGCGCAAATCGCTTTCTGTCACGGCGTTGAACCAGCTTTTAGGCGACTTGCGCTGCTGCCTCATGTCGCCGATGAAAAACTTCAAGTCGCCGGTCGGTACGTACGACAAGGCATGGGTCCAGTATTCGAAAACTGTTTTGTCCTGGGTTTGTGCCTGTCGTAGATGATCGCGTTCATATGCGGGAATTCTTGTCCACAGAATATGGTGATGACAGCGTTCTATGACATTGATGGTGTCGATCTGGACATAACCAAGATGCGCGATCGCCGCCGGCGTGGCCTGGGCTCCGTCCCCGAAGGGAGCGGAAGTGTCCAGTCTTTGGGCGCGCAGCCAGATGCGGCGGGCTTGCAGCTGGCTGATCTTGATGGAAGACATGCACTTTGGCCTTGGGGTAGAACCGTTGATGAGCAGCGGCCGGGCTCTATCCACGAGCCTGCGCAATCACGGCATCAAGCTTGATGCCGTCTGCCACAAATGCGCGTATGCCTTCAGCCAGCTTCTCAGTGGCCATGGCATCCTGGTTCAGCTCGGTGCGGAAAGAAACCTCGTTACTGGCCTGCCAGGCTGGGGCGTGTTGCTTGGCGCTTTCGGGTGTTAGCTGGCGCTCCAGGTGGGCGGTGTTTTCCGAGAGCTGATTCAGCAGGTCGGGACTGATGGTCAGCAGGTCGCAACCCGCCAGCGCCTGGATTTGCCCGATATTGCGAAAGCTTGCGCCCATGATTTCGGTGGGGATGTCGTAGGTTTTGTAGTAGTCGTAAATACGCTTTACCGACTGCACGCCCGGGTCGGTGGCGCCCGCGCTTGCGGCTTCGTCCCATTGCGTGCCAGCGCTCTTTTTGTGCCAGTCGTAGATACGACCTACAAAGGGGGATATCAGCTGCACTTTAGCCTGGGCGCAAGCCAGCGCCTGCGGCAGGCAGAACAGCAGCGTCATGTTGCAGCGTATGCCTTCTGCTTGCAGCACCTTGGCGGCCTGTATGCCTTCCCAGGTTGAAGCCAGCTTGATCAGCACGCGTTCGCGGTCTATGCCGCTGGCCTGGTACAGCTCGATAAGCTGGCGGGCACGTTCGATGCTGGCCTGGGTGTCAAAGGACAGGCGCGCATCGACTTCAGTGGATACCCGCCCCGGGATGATAGTCAGGATTTCACGGCCGAAAGCAACGAGCAGATGGTCGACCAGCTCGCTGGCTGACGCGTTGGTGTGGTCGCTGACGACTTTTTCCAGCAAGTGACGATTTTCTTCTTGTTGTGCCGCCTTCAGAATCAGCGATGGGTTGGTGGTGGCGTCGGTGGGACGATACTTGCGCATGGTCTCGAAGTCACCGGTATCGGCCACCACAGTAGTAAATTGACGAAGTGAATCAAGTTGCTTGGACATAAGTTGGTTACACCATCATTATTTAGTACTGGCCCGCTTAGTTCCATTTCGGAATAATTGGGCCTTGGGGTTCTCAATGTATAATTAGAAGGTTTAATTATCGACTTTACAACCGGGGTTTACAGTGCTGCCGTCACTCTTTTCCAAAGAGCCAAACCAGGCTCCTTCAGCAATTCTTGCCTTGGCAGACGGTACCATCTTCAAGGGTGTCTCTATTGGCGCCGATGGTTATTGCGTGGCCGAAATCGTATTCAATACGGCCATGACGGGCTACCAAGAAATTTTGACCGATCCAAGTTACAGCGGTCAGATCGTTACTTTAACGTATCCGCACATCGGTAATACCGGTGTCAACGACGAAGACGTCGAATCCACACGCGTGCATGCCGCCGGACTGGTCGTGCGTGACTGTGCCTTGCGCGTGTCCAGCTTTCGCGCCACGCAGTCCCTGCCTGACTACCTGAAGGCACAGGGCGTTGTCGCCATCTCGGGTGTAGATACCCGTAAGCTTACGCGCATATTGCGCGATGGTGGTGCCCAGGGCGCCTGCATACTGGTGGGCGATGACGCCGACCGCGCCGTGCAACTGGCCCAGGGCTTTCCCGGCATGTCGGGGCAAGACCTGGCCAAGACCGTCTCCATCAAGGCCAACGAAGACTGGCGTGAAGGCACCTGGCAATTGGGCCAGGGCTTCAGCCAGCCTGAACAGGCAAGCTATCACGTCGTGGCTTACGACTATGGCATCAAGACCAACATCCTGCGCCTGCTGGCCGATCGCGGCTGCCGCATTACCATGGTGCCGGCCCAAACGCCCGTTCAAGATGTCCTTGACCTGAAGCCGGATGGCATTTTTCTGTCTAACGGCCCTGGCGACCCCGAGCCCTGCGACTATGCCATAGACACCTGCAAGGCGGCGCTCGAGCACAAAATTCCGCTGTTCGGCATTTGCCTGGGCCAGCAGATCATGGGTCTGGGCCTGGGCGCCAAAACCGTCAAAATGAAATCAGGGCATCATGGCGCCAACCATCCGGTGCAAGACCTTGATACCGGCCGTGTATTCATCACCAGCCAGAACCATGGCTTCAATGTCGATAAAGACAGCCTGCCGGCCAATGCCCGCATGACGCACGTATCTTTATTCGACGGTACCTTGCAGGGCTTCGAGCTTACCGATGCACCCGCCTTCTGCTTCCAGGGTCACCCCGAAGCCAGCCCCGGCCCACACGACATCGTGGTGCTTTTCGACAAATTCATCAGCCTCATGGCTGGAAAAAAATAAATCAGCAATATGCCAAAGCGTTCAGATATAAAAAGCATACTCATCATTGGCGCGGGCCCGATCATTATCGGGCAGGCCTGCGAGTTCGACTATTCCGGAGCACAGGCCTGCAAGGCCCTCAAGGCCGACGGCTTTCGCACCATTTTGGTCAACAGCAACCCCGCTACCATCATGACCGATCCCGAAACGGCCGATGTCACCTACATCGAGCCCATTACCTGGGAAGCCGTCGAGAAAATCATCGAGCGTGAAAAGCCCGATGCCTTGTTGCCCACCATGGGCGGCCAGACCGCGCTGAACTGTGCGCTCGACCTGGTGCATAACGGCGTGCTGGAAAAGCATGGCGTTGAACTCATAGGCGCCAACGAACACGCCATTGAAAAGGCGGAAGATCGTCAGAAGTTCAAGCAAGCCATGAACGACATCGGCCTGGAATCGGCCAAGTCAGGCGTGGCGCATTCCATGGACGAGGCCTGGGCGGTTCAGCGCCGTATTGGCGAAGAGGCCGGCACAGCTGGCTTTCCGGTGGTCATACGTCCCAGCTTCACCATGGGCGGCTCGGGTGGCGGCATTGCCTACAACAGTGAAGAGTTTGAAAGCATTTGCCGGCGCGGCCTGGAAGCCTCGCCAACCAACGAGCTGCTTATTGAAGAGTCCTTGTTGGGCTGGAAAGAATATGAAATGGAAGTCGTGCGCGACAGCGCCGACAACTGCATTATTGTTTGCTCCATCGAAAACCTCGACCCCATGGGCGTGCACACCGGCGACTCCATTACCGTGGCGCCCGCACAAACCCTGACTGACAAGGAATACCAGATCATGCGTAACGCATCGATCGCGGTATTGCGTGAAATCGGTGTCGATACGGGTGGTTCCAACGTGCAGTTTGCCGTGAATCCCCAAGACGGTCGCATGATCGTCATCGAAATGAATCCCCGCGTGTCGCGCTCGTCGGCGCTGGCTTCCAAGGCAACGGGCTTCCCGATAGCCAAGGTCGCCGCTCGTCTGGCCGTGGGCTACACCCTGGACGAACTCCAGAACGAAATCACGGGCGGTGCAACACCGGCGTCCTTCGAGCCCACCATAGACTACGTCGTCACCAAGGTGCCGCGTTTCGCCTTCGAAAAGTTCCCCCAGGCCGACTCGCGCCTGACAACACAAATGAAGTCCGTGGGCGAAGTCATGGCTATAGGCCGTACTTTCCAGGAATCTTTCCAGAAAGCCTTGCGCGGCCTGGAAGTGGGCGTTGACGGCCTGAACCAGAAAACCACCGACCGTGAAAAGCTCCAGATAGAACTGGGCGAACCGGGCCCCGAGCGTATCTGGTATGTGGGCGATGCCTTTGCGCAAGGCTTCAGCCTTGAAGAGGTTCATAGCCTGACCAGTATTGATCCCTGGTTCCTGGCTCAAATCAAGGAAATCGTCGATATCGAACTCGCGCTCGAGCAAAAGACGCTGGCCGACCTTGATTACGACACCGTCTGGCAGCTCAAGCGCCGGGGTTTTTCTGATCGTCGCCTGGCGTTTTTGCTGGATTCATCCGAAAGCGAAGTGCGCAAGTTGCGTCATCAACTGGGTGTGCGCCCGGTCTACAAGCGCGTCGACACCTGCGCGGCCGAATTTGCTACGCGCACGGCCTATATGTATTCCACCTACGAAGACGAGTGCGAAGCGGCACCCACCGATCGCAAGAAAATCATTGTTCTAGGCGGCGGCCCCAACCGTATTGGCCAGGGTATCGAGTTTGACTATTGCTGCGTGCATGCCGCCTTGGCCCTGCGCGAAGATGAATATGAAACCATCATGGTTAACTGCAACCCTGAAACGGTTTCCACCGACTACGATACCTCCGACCGTCTTTACTTCGAGCCACTTACCCTCGAAGACGTACTTGAAATCGTTCACAAAGAAAACCCCGTCGGCATGATCGTGCAGTACGGTGGTCAAACGCCTTTGAAGCTGGCCCGTGCGCTCGAAGCCAATGGCGTGCCCATTATCGGCACCAGCCCCGAATCCATCGATGTGGCCGAAGACCGCGAGCGCTTCCAGAAACTGCTTAACAAGCTGGGTCTGCGTCAGCCGCCCAACCGCACGGCGCGCACCGAAGGTGAAGCCCTGGCACATGCCGCCGAGATCGGTTATCCGCTGGTGGTACGCCCCAGCTACGTGCTGGGTGGCCGGGCCATGGAGATCGTGCACGAGCAACAGGATCTGGAACGCTATATGCGTGAAGCGGTCAAGGTCAGCAACGACTCGCCCGTATTGCTGGATCACTTCCTGAACAATGCCACTGAAGTCGACGTCGATTGCATCGCCGACGGCGAAGTGGTGTTCATTGGCGGTGTCATGGAGCACATTGAACAGGCGGGCGTGCACTCTGGTGACTCGGCTTGCAGCCTGCCTCCGTATTCCCTGTCCGACGAGATCATCACCGAGATCAAGCGCCAGACCGAACTCATGGCACGCGCCCTGAACGTCAAAGGCCTGATGAACGTGCAATTCGCCATTCAGGATGGCGACGTTTACGTGCTTGAAGTGAACCCGCGCGCATCCCGTACCGTACCCTATGTTTCCAAGGCAACCGGCCTGCAGCTGGCCAAGATCGCAGCACGCGCCATGGCTGGGAAAACGTTGGCCGAGCAGGGCATACGCAAAGAAATCGTGCCTACTTATTTCTCTGTGAAAGAAGCCGTTTTTCCTTTCGTCAAATTCCCGGGTGTCGACACCATACTTGGGCCGGAAATGAAATCCACAGGCGAAGTCATGGGTGTGGGCGCAAGCTTTGGCGAGGCTTTCGTGAAGTCACAGCTTGCGGCCAGCGCATGGCTGCCCGAATCGGGCACGGTGTTCATCAGTGTGCGCGGACAAGACAAGCCCAAGGCGGTCGAGGTCGCACGCGGCCTGAGCGAACTGGGTTACAAGATTGTCGCCACACGGGGTACTGCGGCCGCCATCGAGGCAGCCGGCCTGAAGGTACAAGTGGTCAATAAAGTTACCGAGGGGCGCCCGCATATCGTGGACATGATGAAGAATGGCGAAATTTCCATGGTCATCAATACGGTCGAAGAGCGGCGCAATGCAATTGCCGACTCCCGCGCCATACGGACCAGCGCACTGGCATCGCGCGTGACCTTCTTCACCACCATCGCTGGTGCGCGCGCGGCGGTCGAAGGCCTGCAATACCTGCGCCAGGGCAGCGGCCTGCAAGTCTATTCCCTGCAGGAACTGCACGCTTCCTTGCCAACGCAATAAGGCTGGCGCGTTGACATCGCGCGTTTTCATTACAGGGGCCAGTAGCGGCATAGGAGCCGCGCTGGCCCTTGCTTATGCGCAGCGGGGCGCGCAATTGGGCTTGCTGGGCCGGCGCTCGCAAGCCTTGCAAGCGGTAGTCGACAGTTTGCCGGGTACCGGCCATCTCGTTTATGTGGTCGATGTGCGCGACCGTGCCGCCTTGCATGCCGCCGCCGCTGATTTCCTGGCGGGCGGGCCGGTGGATGTGGTGATTGCCAGCGCGGGAATCAGTGTGGGTACACTGACCGAAGAACTCGAGGACTATCGTGTTTTCGAAGCCATTATCGCCACCAATTTGAATGCCACGGTCGCTACGTTCGAGCCCTTTGTTGCCGCCATGAAGCAGCGCGGCCAGGGACGCCTGGTTGGCGTGGCCAGCGTAGCGGCTGTGCGCGGCCTGCCTGGCGCGGGCGCCTATAGCGCGTCCAAGGCGGCCGTGCGTGCTTATTGTGAAAGCCTGCGGGTGGAGTTAAGTCAGACAGGCGTCAAAGTGGTGACCGTAGTGCCGGGCTTCATCAAAACCCCCATGACAAGGCAAAATCCTTACAAAATGCCTTTTCTGATGCCGGTCGACCAATTTGCCGCCGCGGCGACCCGGGCCATAGACCGGGGCGTGTCGTACACCGTGATTCCGTGGCAGATGGGTTGGGTGGCCAGGTTGTTGCGTCTGGTCCCCGATCGTTTGTACGACTATTTCGCGGTGCGTCGCGAGCGCAAGCCCAGGCAGTCCTGAAGGCGCCTGCCACGCCCGTATGTCGGGTAGCAGGGCGTAGGCGGTTTACAGGGTTTAAAGCACGTCGTCCAGTGCGACTTGTTCAAGATGTGCCGTCTGGCCCCAGGTCAGCGCGCCCCAGTGCCCATCTTCGGCTATGGTGAAGTGATTGATACTGACGTTCAATATGGGGGCGTGGCGTGCGGCATCCAGTGCGATTCCGTTGGCCTTGCGCCAGGCAATGTCTATGACACCTCCGTGCGAAAAGACCATGATATTGCGACCGCGATAGCGTATCGCCAACTCCTCAAAGGCATGGGCGATACGCTGGGCGAATACGGGCAGGGTTTCGCCTTGGGCTATGACTTGCTCGGGGTTGCGCAAATCCAGTGTGCGCAGGTCTTTCAGGCTGCTCCAGTCTTGACCTTCGTAGATGCCGTAGCAGCGTTCGCGCAATTGAGGATTGCGTTCGATATGCAGATTGAAGTGCCCGGTAGCGGTTACTGCCGTATCGTAGGCTCGGCCAAGGTCGCTGCTGACAACGGTGTCTATGCGTGTATCAAACCGGGGCGAGCGCAGGTATTGCCCCAGCCGTTGCGCCTGTTCGATGCCGGTGTCATTCAATGGGATGTCCAGGTGCCCCTGCAGGCGCCTTTCGGCATTCCATTGAGTTTCGCCGTGCCGTATCAGCCAGAATTGAGTGGTGTGCATATGAAGTGGGCCTTGGCCGTAGGCCATCAAAGAGAGCTGAAAACTTAAAGTATATGAATTATGTTGCGGTTCAATGCACGGTAACCGTACACTTTCGCCTGCGTAGTGCCCTCATTTTAATAAAAAGGCGAAATTTTTCATGTCCAATTCTTATTTTCCCCGCTGGCGTAAGGTGCGGGCCGGAGCCGATGGCGTTGTTGTACAGCCTGACGAATGCATGTCCTGGCCGCAAAACATCGCCATGGGCGCACAGCACGTCGTGGCCATGTTCGGATCAACGATACTGGCCCCCTTGCTGATGGGTTTTGATGCCAACGTCGCCATCTTGATGTCCGGCGTGGGTACACTGATATTTTTCTTTTTCGTACGCGGCAGAGTGCCTAGCTATCTTGGCTCCAGCTTTGCCTTTATTGGTGGTGTGATCGCGGTTACAGGCTATGCCGGCGCGGGCCCGAACGCCAATATTGGTGTGGCGCTGGGTGCCATCATTGCCTGCGGTTTCGTCTATACCCTGATAGGCCTGCTGGTCTGGTGGATGAATGCCCGATCGGGCGGCGCGGCGCAATGGATCAATAACTGGATGCCTCCGGTTGTCACGGGCGCAATCGTCGCGGTTATCGGTCTGAATCTGGCCCCTATCGCCGCCAAAGGCGCGATGGGTGGATCCACCTTCGATGCATTAATGGCGCTGATGACGGTGTTGTGCGTAGGGGGTGTGGCGGTCTATACCCGGGGCACAGTCCAGCGTCTGCTGATTTTGATAGGCCTGTTGCTGGCCTGCGTGGTTTACGCCGTGCTGGCCAATGGCATGGGCCTGGGCAAACCCATAGACTTCAGCGGCGTGGCCAATGCCGCCTGGCTGGGCCTGCCGCAGTTTGCCGCGCCGGTATTCCAGGCGCATGCCATGAGTGTGATCGTTCCCGTGGCCATCATCCTGGTGGCTGAAAACCTGGGTCACATCAAGGCAGTCAGCGCCATGACGGGCCAGGACCTGGATCGCTACCTGGGACGTGCCTTTGTGGGCGATGGCGTGGCCACCATGGTGTCGGGCGCGGTGGGTGGTACCGGCGTCACCACATACGCCGAGAACATTGGTGTCATGACGGTTACCCGCATTTACTCAACGTTGGTGTTTGTTGTGGCGGCATGCTTTGCCATCGTGTTGGGCTTTTCACCCAAGTTCGGTGCCCTGATACAAACCATCCCCGGCCCGGTGCTGGGCGGTATGTCTGTGGTGGTGTTTGGCTTGATAGCAGTGGCTGGCGCCCGTATCTGGGTAGTGAACCAGGTTGACTTCAGCGACAACCGCAATCTGATCGTGGCGGCCGTCACGCTGGTGCTGGGTGCGGGTAATTTTTCCATGCAGTTCGGTGCGTTCAGGCTCGACGGTATTGGTACCGCCACCTTTGGAGCCATCATTTTGTACGCCTTGTTACGAATTGGTTTTCCCTCAAATGGCGTGAAAAAAGCGTAAAGCAGGTTGGGCTTGCAATTTCCCTGAAGTTTGCCGACAATAGCTACACATCCCCGGTTTGTGTTTAGGCCGGGGTTTTGTTTTAAGCCCAGCCCTGTTGTTGTTTTACAGCTATAAGAAATCAATAATGGCTGGGCTTCATATTCCCGGGCGGTAATCTCCGGCCCAGGCAACAGTTTTTTATTAGGCGCTCCTTTGTGGGGAGCGTCTTTTTACTTTTTACTCAGGAATACCTATGTCTGCGATCCCGTTGACAGCACGCGGCGCTGAGCGCTTGCAAGCAGAATTACATCGTCTGAAAACAATTGAACGTCCCGAAGTCATTAATGCCATCGCCGAGGCGCGTGCCCAGGGCGATTTATCCGAAAATGCCGAATATGACGCCGCTCGCGAACGTCAGGCCTTTGTCGAGGGCCGCATCCAGGAACTCGACGGCACGCTGTCCAACGCGCAAATCATCGACCCATCCAAGCTTGATGTCGAAGGCAAGGCCGTATTTGGCGCTACCGTTGAAATCGAAGACCTGGAGTCAGGCGAACGCGTTAAATACCAGATTGTGGGCGATGTCGAAGCCGATATCCGCTCCAATCAGATTTCCGTGTCCAGCCCGGTTGCCCGCGCCCTGATTGGTCGTGGCCAAGGTGACGTGGTCGAGGTCAAGGCACCGGCGGGCATCCGTGAATACGAAGTGCTGAGCGTCAGCTATCTGTAAGGCACGGCTTGCTTCAGCACTGGCGTGCACACAAACAGGCATTTGAAAGCTTATGTAAATAATAAAGCCCATACGCAAACATGCGATGGGCTTTATAATTTAAAATGCTGGTCGCGTACCGACAGGTGCGCGGCTTTCGGTATCAGCGGCTACCTGAACGGGTGCTAGTACGGCGACCGGCACGTAACGACATTGCACTGCCGGCGCGACGCGGTATGCCATGAGCAGGGCGTTCGGCTGCGGCGCTTGATCGGCGGGCTCGCGGAGCCGCTGTTTCGGTGTTTTCGGCTTTTTGCGTTACCCGTTTGGCTTTTTCACTGCGACGAGTGCGTGTTACACCTTCGGCTGCCAGCTTTTTCGGGGTATGAGGTTCCGAAGGCTTACGTATCGCACGGGTTGCATTTTCGGCTTCAGCCTGGGCTTTTTGGGCGGCAACATCTGGCCGATAAATGATCAGCGTTTTACCCAGGTGGTGAACCGGTGCGCACGATAGCGATTCGCATATGGTTTCCAGCATGGCATTGCGCGCGTCGCGCTCTTCGCCGGCAATACGAACCTTGATCAATTGATGTGCGTTCAGGTTAAGGTCGATTTCTTTCAGTACAGAATCCGACAGGCCCCGGTCACCGATCAGGACGACCGGACGCAAAGGGTGGGCGGCAGCGCGCAGTGCGCTACGCTCTTGGGAAGTTATTTCTAGTTTGGGCATAGAGAGATTGTACGGGAATGGCCAAAAAAAAATTCTCAAAAGAATGGGTCATGCAGCATATTAATGACCCATACGTCAAAATGGCGCAACAAAAAGGGTACAGAGCCCGGGCAGCGTTCAAATTAACAGAAATTCTCGATGCTGAAAAACTGTTGCGGCCGAACGACATCGTGGTTGATCTGGGGTCGGCGCCTGGCAGTTGGTCGCAAGTGGCCCGCGAGCGCCTGGCCGGCGCGGGCGGTGTGGTGCAAGGCCGCATCATTGCACTAGATATGCTGCCCATGGAACCTATTGCAGGTGTGGAGTTCATTCGGGGCGACTTTCGTGAAGATGCCGTACTGGAGCAGTTGAAAAATTTGCTGGGTGATGCGCAGGTCGATCTTGTTATTTCCGACATGGCCCCCAACTTATCAGGTGTGAGTTCTGCTGATTCAGCTAGAATTCAGCATGTGTGCGATTTAGCGTTAGATTTTTCATGCCAGCACCTCAAACCCGAGGGGGCATTAATCGTCAAGGCGTTTCATGGCAGCGGCTTTTCACAAATCGTCGAATCATTCAAGCGTCATTTCCTGCGCGTAGTTGAACGAAAACCCAAGGCGTCTCGTGATAAATCGTCTGAAACATTCCTGGTGGCACGCCGTTTAAAGCCTTAGGGTTTCTTAAAACATCATTCTTTCTATCGGGTAGAATGAACTATTGACATACTTGTTGCGCTGCCGTTATCGCGGAAGTCTGGCAAGCCGAAGTTACAAGTAGGAGGTTGGCTTTGAACAACTCGTTTTCCAAGGTTGCGATCTGGATGGTGATTGCGCTGGTTCTGTTCACTGTGTTCAAACAGTTCGACGGGCGCGCAGCAACGACCGAGACCGTAACGTATACCCAGTTCATGAAAGATGCACAGGCTGGGCGCATTACCAAGGTTGATATTCAGGGTGACACGCTGCACGTCACTCCCGATGCCGGTCGTCCCTACAGTCTGACCTCGCCCGGCGATCTCTGGATGGTTCCCGAATTGGTCAAGTCCGGTGTTCAGGTTTCCGGCAAGGCGCGCGAAGAGCCTTCCTTCCTGACCAGTCTGTTCATTTCCTGGTTCCCCATGCTGTTGCTGATCGGGGTCTGGATCTTCTTCATGCGTCAAATGCAAGGTGGCGGCAAGGGCGGAGCATTCAGCTTCGGCAAGTCCCGCGCCCGCATGCTAGACGAAAACACCAATAACATTACCTTTGCCGACGTCGCCGGTTGCGACGAAGCCAAGGAAGATGTTCAGGAATTGGTCGATTTCCTGCGTGACCCCACCAAGTTCCAACGTTTGGGTGGCCGCATTCCGCGCGGCGTGCTCATGGTGGGCTCGCCCGGTACTGGTAAAACGCTGCTGGCAAAAGCCATTGCGGGCGAAGCCAAAGTGCCTTTCTTCAGTATTTCGGGCTCCGACTTCGTCGAAATGTTCGTGGGTGTGGGTGCGGCCCGTGTGCGCGATATGTTCGAAAATGCCAAAAAGCAGGCGCCGTGCATTATCTTTATCGATGAAATCGACGCCGTTGGCCGTCAGCGCGGTGCAGGCCTGGGTGGCGGAAACGACGAGCGCGAGCAAACGCTCAACCAACTGCTGGTTGAAATGGACGGCTTTGAAACGGGTCAAGGGGTGCTGGTCGTTGCCGCAACCAACCGTCCCGATGTCCTCGATCCGGCGCTCTTGCGTCCGGGCCGTTTCGACCGCCAGGTTGTGGTTTCTCTGCCCGATATCCGTGGCCGCGAACAGATACTGAAAGTGCACATGCGCAAGGTGCCATTGGCCACCAACGTCGATGCGTTGGTGCTGGCTCGCGGAACCCCTGGCTTTTCAGGTGCCGATCTGGCCAACCTGGTCAACGAGGCAGCCTTGTTTGCGGCACGGCGTAACGGCCGTACCGTTGAAATGAGCGACTTCGAAAAGGCCAAAGACAAGATCATCATGGGTGCCGAGCGTCGCTCTCTTGTCATGCCCGAAGAAGAACGCCGCAATACGGCTTACCACGAATCAGGCCATGCTCTGGTGGCACGCCTGTTGCCCAAGACCGACCCCGTTCATAAAGTCACCATCATTCCACGTGGCCGTGCTTTGGGTGTAACCATGCAGTTGCCCGACGGCGATCGCTACAGCATGGACAAAGACCGTCTGCTCAATACCATTGCCGTGCTGTTTGGCGGTCGTATTGCCGAAGAAGTCTTCATGAACCAAATGACGACTGGTGCCTCGAACGACTTCGAGCGTGCCACAGCCATTGCCCGCGACATCGTCACCCGCTATGGCATGACCGACTCTTTGGGGCCGGTGGTGTACGCCGAAAACGAGGGCGAGGTGTTCCTGGGCCGTAGCGTAACTAAAACCACGCATGTGTCTGAAGCCACCATGCAAAAGGTCGATCAGGAAATTCGTGCCATTATCGACGAGCAATACACCATTGCACGCAAGCTCATCGAAGACAACCGCGACAAGATGGAAGCCATGACGGCAGCCTTGCTTGAATGGGAAACCATCGATGCCGACCAGATCAACGACATCATGGAAGGACGTCCTCCACGTGCGCCACAAGTACCGGAAAGCAATAACGATACTTCCGATCACACGCCACCCACCGGGCTAAGCTCGGCGGGCGGTAATGCGGCAGCAACACCGGTCTAGGGTTCATCAGCACGTCAATGAGCTCAACCTTGCAATGCGGGCGCTTCGAGCTGGATCTCGGGCGCCCCTTGATAATGGGGATAGTCAATGTCACCCCAGACTCATTCTCCGACGGCAACCGTCATTTCAGCGCAGATCAAGCCATCGCCCATGGCAGGCTCCTGATCGCCCAGGGTGCCGATATCCTGGATATCGGTGGTGAGTCCACACGGCCGGGCGCCGATCCGGTGTCGGTCGACGACGAGCTCAAACGCATACTGCCGGTGATACGCGGGCTGCACGATACATCCATACCCCTGTCGGTCGACACCTTTAAGCCGGAAGTCATGCGCGGTGCGCTAAAGGCGGGCGCCGACATGATCAACGATATCTACGGCTTGCGCCAGCCAGGCGCGCTTGATGCCGTGTTGGATTCGCGCTGCGGCTTGTGCATAATGCACATGCAGGGCGAGCCAAAGACTATGCAACAGGCGCCACGTTACGAAGATGTCATGCATGACGTCGAGCAGTTTCTGCATGAGCGTATCGCCGCCATGCAACAAGCCGGTATCGACGGACGACGCGTCGTCCTGGACCCGGGTTTTGGCTTTGGTAAAACTCCCCAACAGAATTATTTATTATTACGGCGGCTGCAGGAGCTTGATAGCCAGGGCTACCCCTGGCTGATAGGCCTGTCGCGCAAATCCATGATAGGTCATATTATTGACCGCGAACCCGCACAGCGGGTATCGGGCAGTGTGGCAGCGGCATTGGCCGGTCTGGCGCGCGGCGCGAATATCCTGCGTGTGCATGACGTGGCCGAGACGGTAGATGCCGTAAAAGTATGGCGTGCAATTGAACACGGAGCTTTTTTATGACACAGCGTAAATATTTCGGTACCGATGGAATACGAGGTGAAGTGGGTGGAGCTACCATCAATGCTGAGTTCGCCATGCGGCTGGGCTATGCCGCAGGGCGGGTGCTGGCGCGCCAGCACCCCGGCAGAGGGCGTCCAACCGTCGTCATCGGTAAAGATACTCGCATCTCGGGCTATATGCTGGAGTCGGCCCTGGAAGCGGGCTTATCGGCGGCGGGTATCGACGTGTTGCTGGCGGGGCCCGTGCCTACGCCCGCGGTGGCTTATCTGACCCGCGCCTTGCGGCTGGTTGCCGGCATAGTCATCAGCGCGTCGCATAATCCCTATCAAGACAACGGTATCAAGTTTTTTTCGGCATCGGGCATGAAGTTACCCGATGAGCTCGAGGCCGAAATAGAGGCCGCCATTGACGAACCCCTGGGTTGTGTCAGCTCGGAAGCCTTGGGCAGGGCGCGCCGTATCGAGGACTCGGCCGGACGATATATCGAGTTTTGCAAAAGCACCTTCCCCAACGAGCTGGATCTGTCCGGCTTTTCGATTGTGGTCGATGCGGCCCATGGAGCCGCTTATCAGGTCGCACCGCACGTATTTCGCGAACTGGGCGGCGAGGTCTTCGCCATAGGTTGCCAGCCTGACGGATTCAACATCAACGAAGGTGTGGGCGCCATGCATCCCGAGCGCCTGGTCTCGGAAGTACAGGCCCGGGGAGCCGATTTGGGTATTGCCCTGGACGGCGATGCCGACCGTCTGCAAATGGTGGATAGCAGCGGGCGTCTTTATAACGGCGACGAATTACTCTATGCCATAGTGCGTGATCGCATGACTCAGGGGCCGGTCGAAGGCGTGGTGGGTACGCTGATGACCAATCTTGGCTTCGAGAAACAGATGGAAGCACTGGGCGTGGGCTTTGCACGCGCCAAGGTTGGCGACCGCTATGTGCTCGAAGGCATGCAGAATCGTGGATGGCTGTATGGCGGTGAAAGCTCAGGTCACTTGTTGTGTCTGGATTGCCACACGACGGGCGATGGCATTATTGCCGCATTGCAGGTACTCACCGCCATGAGCCGCAGCGGTTCCAGTCTGGCGGAGCTGGTATCGGGGCTGACAATGTATCCCCAGAAAATGGTCAATGTGCCATTGGCACCCGGCGTGCAATGGCAGTCGCATGCCGGCCTGCAGGCTGCCCAGAAGCGTGTCGAGCAAATGTTGGCCGGTCGCGGGCGGGTATTGATACGAGCATCGGGAACCGAGCCCAAGCTGCGTTTGATGGTCGAGGCCGAAACACTCGAGCTGGCCGACGAGGGCGTAAGCCAGCTGGTGGCGGTCAACTTAACAAACACGTAACGTAAGCATAAAATACCTGCAACATTATGCTTGCATAATGGCTCAGTGTTTACGGAGTCCACGTATGTTAGAGCTTGCACGTAGTCAGTCTGATGCTGTTGTTGATGCGAACTGGGCCACGCCTAGGCCACAAAATCTGGTTTTGGGTTTGGCGCGTACCAACGAAGAACTCGAAGCCATACAGCGCTTGCGCTATAACGTCTTCACAGAAGAAATGCATGCTGTCTTTCCCAACGCGGTAGATGGCCTGGACACTGATCGCTATGATTCGTGGTGCGAGCACCTTATGGTCAAGGACACCAGTTCAGGCATGGTGGTGGGCACATACCGTCTGCTGCCGCCGGAACATGCCCGCAAGGCGGGCGGCTACTACTCCGCCACCGAGTTCGATCTATCTGGTCTTGGTCATCTGTATCCAACCATGGCCGAGGTAGGGCGCTCGTGTACGCATCCCGACTATCGCAGCGGAGCGGTCATTATGTTGTTGTGGTCGGGTATTGCCAACCTGATGCAGCAGCATGGTTTCCAGTATGTTCTGGGCTGTGCCAGCGTTAGCCTACGAGACGACGGTGTTACGGCGGCCGAGGTATGGCGCGTGGCCAGCAAGGCCCTGGCTAATCAACCCGATCTGCATCGGGTTGTGCCACGCCATCGCTATCCCGTCGAGCGCCTAGACAGCGCTCTGCCTGCAAGCATACCACCGCTGATCAAGGGTTATCTTAAGTTGGGCGCCAGCATTTGTGGCGAGCCCGCCTGGGATCCTGACTTCAACACCGCCGATTTTCCCGTGCTGCTCGATATCAACAACATGGATGCGCGTTACCGGCGCCACTTCGGCATAGACTGAGTTCAAGCGCCTTATTTATTTGGCGACCAGCTCGAAATCAAATTCACCTTTATTCCATTCGCACTGCTCGGCATGCAATGAATACTCGGACAGCGGATGGCTGGCCAGCCAGTCCTGGTCGACGCTGATATGCAGCTTGTTGCCTTTGACGGCAACAGACAACGGAATTTGCTCGTGGTCTTCGCGGCGCCGTGAAAGCAGCACGGCCAGGCGCAGGCATAGCAACGTTAGCCATCGACTGCGTGTGGGTTCGTGCACCGGAAATTTGCTGAGCTTTCCGTGGTGCCCCAAAACGAGTCTGGCCAATATCATCTGGTCGTCGTTCGAAAACCCCGGCATGTCGGCGTGCTGAAGAATATAAGCGCTGTGCTTATGGTATTCGGCATGCGCAATGCTGATGCCTATCTCGTGTAGATCGGCCGCCCATTCCAGGGTGCGCTCAAGGTCTTGTACTTCGGTGTCGTCGGGAAGATTCAGCTGCTTGAAAAGGCTCAGGGCAGTGTGCTTGACGCGGGCCGACTGGCGCACGTCCACATGATAGCGCTTGATGAATTGCCTGACGGTTTCATGGCGTTTGTCGTGTTCGGAGTCGCGGCCCAGCAGGTCGTACAGCACGCCAACACGCAATGCGCCTTCGCCTGGATCCATGCTCTTGATTTTCAATTCCTTGAAAGCGGCCATCATGATGGCCAGCCCACCCGCCAGCACAATAGAGCGGTCATGCTTGAGGCCGGGCAGCTCGCTCATGATGACTTTGCCGTCTCGCACGAGCTTGTCTTTGAGTATTTCCAGGCCCTCCAGCGTAATGCCTTTCCTGGACATTCCGCCTTCCTGCAGCACGGCAATCAGGCCTTTGGCCGTGCCCGACGATCCATAGGCTTCTTGCCAGCCCGTTTTCCGATACCGTTTCGAGATGCCTTCGAGCTCTCGCCTGGCTGCAATCTGTGCTTCCTGCATGCGGGCTTCGCTGATACGGCCGTCTGGAAAAAATCGGCGGGTATAACTGACACAGCCCATATACAGCGAGCTCATGTGCAGCGGCTGAAAACCTTTGCCGATAATGACCTCGGTGGAACCGCCGCCAATATCTATCATCAGTCGGTTGTTGGCGGACGGCGGCAGCTCGTTGGTGATGCCGGAAAAAATAAGCCGGGCTTCTTCCTGCCCGGCAATGACCTCTATGGGAAAGCCCAGTGCTTGCTCGGCCCGGGGCAGTAATTCGTCTATGTTCCGGGCTATCCGGAAGGTGTTGGTGGCTACCGCGCGAACCCGATTGGGATGAAAACCCGCCAGCCGTTCGCCCAGGCGCTTCAGAACGGTAATGGCTCGCTCTATGGATTCTTGATCCAGAACTTTGTCCTGATTCAGTCCTGCGGCCAGTCGGACAGACTCCTTGAGGCGGTCAATAGCGTAGATTTGGGCCTTGCCGTCTTGCTGCACGACACGACCGATTGAGAGTCTGAAGCTGTTTGAGCCCAGGTCAACGGCGGCAATTAGGTGGTCCATGATGAATAGATTCGGCTGTAAACCCGTGGATTATAAAGACCGTACACCTATTTCTGCTTGAAACCCTGCCAAAGCTCTGGAAATCGGGCATATTTATACATATGTACACGTTCTACGGATTTCGCAAGGCGTGTCATATAACTGTCATCAAAATGAAGTAAAACGTTTAATTCCTTCCTGTGGGCCTGTTATATGCTTCCCTCCGCATCCAATCCGACGCTGCTGAATCGAGAATTGTCTTTGCTCAAGTTCAACGAGCGAGTGATGGCCATGGCCGAGAATCGGACCACGCCGGTGCTCGAGCGTCTGCGGTATTTGTGCATAGTCAGCTCCAATATGGATGAGTTCTTTGAAATCCGAATCTCAAGCCTGAAAGAGCAGCAGCGCCAGACGCCGGGAGTCGTAGGCGTTGATGGCTACAGCCCCGGCGAAGCCTTCGAGCGGGTGCAGTTGGCGGCGCACGAGCTGATTGATCACCAGAACAGTCTGTTGACCAACCAGGTTTTGCCCAAACTTAAGGCGGAAGGCATCGCCTTGCTTGATCCGGCCTCCTGGAGCGAAGCCTTGCGCGATTGGGCGCATGCGGGGTTTGAGCGTGAAGTCATGCCTTTGCTCACGCCTATCGGACTGGATCCTGCCCATCCTTTTCCCCGCGTCTATAACAAGAGCTTGAATTTTATTGTGTCCTTGTCGGGGCAGGATGCCTTCGGGCGCAGCGCTTCTATTGCCATTGTGCAGGCGCCACGCGCCTTGCCGCGTGTCATCAAGGTGCCAGCCGAAATTTCCGGTATTCCTCATGGGTATATATTGCTGACCGCCTTGATCAGCGCATTTGTTGGCGAGCTGTTCTTGGGGCTGGATGTCAAGGGCGTTTACCAGTGGCGTGTCACCCGTAACAGCGACTTGTTCGTCGATGAGGAAGAAATCACCAATCTGCGCCACGCCTTGCAGGGCGAACTGTCGCAGCGCAACTTTGGCGCCGCTGTCCGACTGGAAATCGACCACGGCATGCCCGTTGACCTCGAGGTTTTTCTTCAGCAAGAGTTCCTGCTTCAACCGCAAGATACCTACCGGGTCAGCGGCCCGGTGAATCTGTCCCGCCTTATGCAGCTTTGCAATATGGTAGACAGGCCAGAGCTTCTGTTTCCCGATCATCGTCCGAAACTGCCTGCGCCCTTCGATACGGTGGGTGATAACCCCGAAGATCTTTTTGCCGCCATTGCCGCCAAAGACCAGTTGTTGCACCATCCCTATCAATCGTTTCAGCCCGTGCTCAACTTCCTGACCGCGGCGGCAATGGATCCGGCTGTGGTGGCCATCAAGCAAACCATTTATCGTACAGGCGAAGATTCCGAACTCATGCGCCTGCTGCTGGCTGCCGCCAAGGCCGGCAAAGAGGTCACGGTGGTGGTCGAACTTATGGCGCGTTTCGACGAGCAAACCAATATCAACTGGGCCGCCAAGCTTGAAGAGGTCGGTGCGCATGTCAGCTACGGCGTCGTAGGGCATAAAACCCATGCCAAGATGGCGCTGGTGCTACGTCGTGAAAAAGGGCTGATACGCCGCTACGGTCACCTGGGTACTGGCAACTATCATCCGAAAACGGCACGCCTGTATACGGATTTTGGCCTGCTTACCGCCGATCAGAAGATGTGCCAGGACATGGACAAGGTATTTTCGCTGCTGACTGGTCTGGGCGCGCGCCAGCAACTGAGCTTGCTGTTGCAGTCGCCCTTTACCCTGCACGAGACCATGCTGACGCTGATACGCAACGAGAGCGCCAATGCCAAAGCAGGCAAGAAGGCGCGCGTCATGGCCAAGATGAATTCCTTGCTCGAGCCTGTGGTCATCGACTGCCTGTACAAGGCCAGCCAGGCGGGTGTCAAGATAGATCTGATCGTGCGGGGTGCTTGCGCTCTCAGGGCCGGTGTTCCCGGGCTATCGGAAAATATCACGGTGCGCTCCATAGTAGGCAGGTTCCTGGAGCACTCACGCGTGTTCTACTTTTACAGCGATGGCGCTGAAAATGTGTATTTGTCTTCAGCCGACTGGATGGATCGCAATTTCTTCAGACGGGTCGAGGTCAGTTTCCCGGTGCTCGACAAGACATTGAAGAAAAGAGTTATCAACGAAGCATTTACTTACGCCTTGCGAGATAATCAGCTGGCCTGGCGCGCCTTGCCCAACGGGTCTTATACTAAGATATCCAGCCGTGGAAAGCCCTTCAATATCCATGATCACCTGGTCAAGCAACTGGGCAGCTGAAATTTACATGACTGTCACGAACATGTCATATTAGTTTCTTACTATGTCATCTGTGCAGGCCCAGTCCTGTCTTAACCAGTCACAGATCAAGAGGATACCTCTATGTTTAAACGCGTTTTATTACAGGTTTCGGTCGGTTTCGCTTTTGGTGCGGTCGCACTAACGGCTCAAGCGGCCGATATCACGGGCGCCGGTGCGTCGTTCCCGTATCCCATTTACGCCAAATGGGCCGCCAAATATCATGAAGAAACCGGTAATCGCGTCAACTATCAGTCCATCGGTTCCGGTGGCGGTCAACAGCAGATCATTGCCAAAACCGTTGACTTTGGTGCTTCCGATGACCCTATGAAGGGCGATAAGCTGAACGAAAACAACCTGTTCCAGTTTCCCGCCATCGTAGGTGGAACGGTTCCTGTCGTCAACGTTGACGGCATCAAGCCCGGCCAGTTGAAACTGTCTGGCGAACTCCTTGCCGACATTTTCCTGGGCAAAGTCACCAAGTGGAATGACCCTGCCATCAAGTCCCTGAACCCAGACGTCAAGCTGCCTGATGCATCGATTATCGTTGTGCATCGTTCGGATGGCTCGGGCACCACGTTTGGCTGGACCAACTACCTGTCCAAAGTGTCGGCCGAATGGAAAGACAAGGTCGGCGAAGGTAAAGCTGTAAAATGGCCCACAGGCCAAGGCGGCAAGGGTAACGAAGGTGTTGCAGCTTACGTTCGTCAGCTCAAGAATTCCATCGGTTACGTAGAATATGCGTATGCCAAGCAGAACAATCTGTCCTGGACGCAGTTGAAGAACCTGGACGGCAAGTTCGTTCAGCCTACGCAAGAAGCTTTTGCAGCCGCAGCGGCCAACGCCGACTGGAAAAGTGCTCCTGGCATGGGTGTTGTCCTGACCAACGAGCCTGGCGCTGATTCCTGGCCTGTTACGTCCGCCAGCTTCATTCTGGTGCACAAGAAGCAAGACAAGCCTGAAAATGGCAAGGAAGTTCTGGCTTTCTTTGACTGGGCCTTCAAAAATGGTGACAAGATGGCAGAAGAACTCGACTACGTGCCTATGCCCGACGCTGTAACTAACCAGATCGCCGAAGCCTGGAAAACAGAAATCAAGGGCGCTGACGGAAGCGCAGTTTGGAAGTAATGGATGAAAGGGGCTGACCTGCGGCCTTGATTATCGAAAAGACGGTGCTGTGCAGATGGCACCGTCTTTCTTGTGTTAAAAATCGGCAGTTCACGCGCGCTCACTTTATTTGATGTCCGTGTATTTATCTTACTGGTCTTCGCTCAATGCTAAAAAACCGACATGAAAAATAACCAAAGCGCGCTCATGGACGCCATTTTCAAGAACCTGACGCGCACGTTTGCGTTCTTCGTGTTTGCCCTGCTGGGCGCCATCACGGTGTCCCTGATATACGGTAGCCGGGAATCCATAGCCGAGTACGGTCTGAGCTTTCTCTGGACCAATAACTGGGATCCCGTCCAGAATATATATGGCGCAATGGTTCCAATTGTCGGAACCTTGCTTACGTCGGTGATTGCGCTGGTCATCGCCGTGCCGGTGTCGTTTGGCATTGCCATGTTCCTGACCGAGCTGTCTCCGGTGTGGTTGCGCCGGCCCTTGGGCACGGCCATAGAAATGCTGGCGGCCATTCCCTCCATTATCTACGGGATGTGGGGGCTTTTTGTGTTCGTGCCCTTGTTCCAGCAGCACGTTCAGCCGCACATCATCGATCTATTCGAGGGAGTGCCCATTCTGGGCGACATCTTTGCGGGTCCCCCGTTCGGTATCGGGGTGTTCACCGCAGGCCTTATCCTGTCCATCATGGTCATGCCCTTCATTACGGCGGTCATGCGCGACGTGTTCGAAGTCGTGCCGG
This sequence comes from Alcaligenaceae bacterium, assembly GCA_013416405.1. Lineage (GTDB taxonomy): Bacteria > Pseudomonadota > Gammaproteobacteria > Burkholderiales > Burkholderiaceae_B > Pusillimonas_C. The sequence goes on along the minus strand of JACCET010000009.1, from coordinate 28,553 downwards.
CCATGCTGAAAGAATCCGCCTACGGCCTGGGCGCCACGACCTGGGAGGTCGTCTGGCGGGTAGTGCTGCCCTATACCAAGAACGGCGTGATTGGCGGCATCATGCTCGGACTGGGGCGCGCGCTGGGCGAGACCATGGCGGTCACATTTGTAATAGGTAATGCCTTTAATCTGCCCAACTCCATCTTTGCGCCGTCCAACTCCATCGCCTCTGCGCTCGCCAACGAATTCAACGAGGCCGGAGGCATGCAAAAATCCGCTCTCCTGGAACTTGGGCTGATCCTCTTCCTGATCACTACTGTGGTTCTGGCTTTCTCCAAACTTCTGCTGCTACGCCTGCAAAAAGGCGAGGGCAAAACCCACTAGGCCGGAAAACACTCATGTTCACTTCAGATTCTGTCGTCAACTTATCGAACCCGGTCTACAAAAGACGCCAGCGTGTCAATCGGGTGCTGCTTACTTTATCCGGCGCCGCCGTGCTGTTCGGCCTGTTCTGGCTGTTCTGGATTATCCTTACCCTACTTCTTAAGGGTGGGTCGGCCTTGTCGCTGACCTTGCTCACAGAAGCCACGCCTCCGCCAGGCGCCGACGGCGGCTTGCTCAATGCCATTTTCGGCAGTGTTGCCATGGCCGTGGTTGCCACACTGGTCGGTACGCCCATAGGTGTGCTGGCCGGTACCTATCTGGCCGAATACGGCCAGCGCGGATGGCTGGCGCCCGCAACGCGTTTCCTGAACGACGTCCTGCTCTCTGCGCCATCCATTGTCATAGGTCTGTTCATCTACGCCGTCTATGTTGCCCAGGTTGGGCACTATTCCGGGTGGGCGGGCGCCCTGGCACTGGCGATCATCGTCATTCCGGTGGTGGTGCGCTCCACCGACAATATGCTGTCGCTGGTGCCGAACAGCCTGCGCGAGGCCGCCGCAGCCCTCGGTTGCCCACAGTGGCGTATTGTCATGTTCATCTGCTATCGGTCGGCGCGCTCGGGCATTATTACGGGCGTCTTGCTGGCGATAGCCCGTATTTCGGGTGAAACCGCACCGCTGTTGTTCACCGCGCTGAACAACCAGTTCATGTCCATGAATATGAATGCGCCCATTGCCAACCTGCCTGTGGTGATCTTCCAGTACGCTGCCAGCCCCTTCGAGGACTGGAACCGCCTGGCATGGGCTGGCGCCGTACTCATCACATTACTGGTATTGGGCATCAATATTATTGCTCGCAGTCTCTTTCGCAAATAACACATAGGTTCATGGGGCTTGCCCCGTGGCCTGGGAAATGACCATGCAAACCACACCACCTGCCGAACGTACCAAGCTGGAAGTCAAGAACCTGAATTTCTATTATGGCAATTATCAGGCCATCAAGGATGTGAATCTGTCCATCAAGGAAAACAAGGTTACGGCTTTCATTGGCCCTTCCGGCTGCGGCAAGTCCACACTGCTGCGTACCTTCAATCGCATGTACGAACTTTATCCCGGTCAGCGGGCCGAAGGTGAAATCAATCTTGATGGCGAAAACCTCCTGGCCTCGAAGATGGATATTTCGTTGATACGGGCAAAAGTCGGCATGGTTTTCCAGAAACCCACCCCCTTTCCCATGAGCATCTATGACAACATCGCCTTTGGCGTGCGTTTGTTTGAAAAACTCAGCAAGGGCGAAATGGATGAACGGGTCGAGTGGGCGCTGTCCAAGGCTGCGCTCTGGAACGAGGTCAAGGACAAGCTCAATCAAAGCGGTAACGGCCTGTCGGGCGGTCAGCAGCAGCGGCTTTGCATTGCGCGTGGCGTGGCGATCAAGCCCGAAGTGTTGCTGCTTGACGAACCTTGCTCGGCGCTTGACCCCATCTCGACGGCCAAGATCGAAGAGCTGATTGCCGAGATCAAGTCCGAATATACGGTGGTCATTGTTACGCACAATATGCAGCAGGCCGCCCGCTGTTCCGACTATACGGCCTACATGTACCTGGGCGAACTCATGGAATTCGGCGACACTGACCAAATTTTTGTGAAGCCCGCACGCAAGGAAACCGAAGACTACATTACCGGACGCTTCGGTTGATGCCTGGTCAACACGGGTAGGCGCTCCTGTCTGGCAGCGCCTTGTGCCGCACGTCCTCCAATCCGGATAATTTCAAAACGCCGCTACGTCCGGCGTTTTTTTTCGTCCGAATGTCAGGAATGAGCTAGCTTGTGTCCGGTTCGCGGCAGTCCCATGCTGTTTTCAGATGCACGTTAACCCTTGGCTTTATTTCGAAAGTCAGATTCACGGTAGTTAATGTCCTTTTCAAGTGAGTGGCGCTCACTGCGTTTTGATAATCTGCGCCACATCCGTAGCTAATAACTACAAAACACTGCGGATGCGTTCTTGATAAGAAATACGACAGACAAGATGTTCTGCAATGCCCGTTCATTGCAGCAAAAAATTCCTGCGCACGATTGACGCCTCTACCGCATGCGGAAGGGCGTGACTGGACACAGGAAACTCGCGGGACGACTCATGCGTCACCGAATAATCAAAAGGAGACTTACGGTGGAAGACAAGAAAGTTCAAGATAGGCAGGACAGCACCACGGAACGTCGTGGCTTTCTCAAGACCAGCACAGCGGTCGCCGGGGGCCTGCTCGTACCGGGCGCATACAGCACAGCGGCCTTTGGCCAGGAGAAACAGTATCCGAAGCTGGGCAACTACCCCGAAGGGGTCGCGGGTGACACGGTTGTCGCAGGTCTTACACTGGATTTGACAGGCCCTTACTCGGCCGAGGGAGCAGGGCAAAAACGGGGTTTTGAGCTCGCTGCCGAGATGATCAATGGTGGCGATCCGCGGGTAAAAAAGGTATCGCCACTGACCAAACAGGGCATTCTGGGCAAGAAGATCGTGCTGGCCATCGGCGATGCCGAGACCAAGCCCAACAGTGCGGTACAGGCGGCCACGCGTTTCATCCGCCAGGACAAGGCGATGATGATTGCCGGCAGTGTCAGCAGTTCCGTGGCGATCGCGCTGCAAAATACCTGCGAGCGCGCCAAGACGCTGTACTTTCCCATCATCAGCGGCTCCAGCGATACCACCGGAAAGGATTGCCGGCGCTATGGCTTTCGTCTGTGTCACCATGCCTACACGGCATCCAAGGCAATTGCACCCGTTCTGGCCGAAGCCTATGGCAAGAACATGAAAGCCATCTACCTGGTTCCCGACTATAACTACGGCCACTCCATCCATGACCACATGCGTGAGTTCACCGAGGCTCAGGGGTGGACCACCATCGACACGCCCCAGATCCATCCCTTGGGCGCGACGGATTACAGCGCCTATCTGCTGAACGTGGCCAACAGCGGCGCCGATATCCTTATCAACCTTGATTATGGCGCGGATGCGGTCAACTCGGCCAAGCAGGCTCACCAGTTCGGCGTGCTCAAGAACATGAAGATGTGCGTGCCTTACATGCCCGCCTATATGCTCGAAGAGGTCGGACCCGAGATCATGGAAGGGGTGCATGGCACCATGGTGTTCTGGTGGACTGAAGCCGAAAAGAATGAAGTTGCCAAGGATTTTGTCGAAGCCTACGAGGCGAAATTCAACGCCAAGCCACGTGATCCCGAGCACAATGCCTATATGACCATGCTTTTGTGGGCGGATGCCGTGGAGCGCGCGGGCACCTTCTATCCCGCCGAGGTGGTCAAAGCCTTCGAGGACAGCATCAACCACAAGCGGCCCTACACCATGGGTGGCGAGGTCTATTTCCGTGCAGAGGATCACGATGGCGCAGCCAACTTTGCGGTAGTCAAAGGCAAGAAGCCATCCGAAATCAAGAACAAGGATGACCTTGTCGACGTAGTCGCCGTAGCCAACGGAGTGGAAACGCTGCCACCCATAGGCTATGCAGGTTGCAAGATGGCTCCGGCAGCCTGAGCCCCGCCTGATCCTTTCGTTGTCATAAAAATAAGGGGGAGACTAGCATGCCTAGCCTTGGCCTAATCATGTCACAAGTTTTCAATGGTCTGGCGCTGGGGGTGCTGCTCTCCCTCATTGCTGCCGGTCTGACCATTATCTATGGCACGCTTGGTGTAATCAATTTTGCACACGGCGCGTTGTTCGTAGTGGGCGCTTACGCCGGCTTTACAGTGTTCACCAGTACCGGTTCTTTTGTGCTGTCCATCTTTGGCGGCGCAATGGCCGCCATGGTGATGGGCCTGATCATGGAGCGGGGCCTGATCAAGCGCTTCTACAACCGTCCGGTCGAAGACCAGATCCTGGTCACGTTCGGCATCAGTATTGTTATTGTAGAAATCATCCGTGCGATTTTCGGTGGCGTTGGACAGCGCGTTCCTTTGCCGGCATGGGGAGAGGGCGTGGTCGATATGGGGTTTGTTGTATATCCCTTGTATCGTATACAGATTCTGGGAATCGCAGCCGGTGCCCTGGGATTGTGCTGGCTGGTGCTTTACCGCACGCGCCTTGGGTTGATCATCCGGTCCGGGATTGAGGATGCCTTGATGACTCGACTGCTGGGTATCAATATACAGCGCGCATTCCTCATCGTATTTGGCGTGGGTGCTGCCGCAGCGGGCTTTGCGGGCATGATCTATGCGCCCATTGTTTCCATCGTGCCCGATATGGGTTTCCGTGTGCTGATCCAGTCATTCGTGGTCGTCGTCCTGGGTGGCGTGGGCTCATTCCCGGGAGCCATACTCGGAGGCTTGATTGCAGGACAGATTCTTAGCCTGACTTCGTTGTTCAATCCGGTTTATTCAGATGTCATGCTGTTTGCGGCCATGGCGATCATTCTTATTTTGCGGCCACAAGGCTTGTTGGGCGTGGAGGGCAGGGCATGAGTCAGACTGATAACTCCGTTGCAATCAAAGCGGGTGAAAACGTGGGCGATACACACGCCGTGCCTGCCGGCAGCACCGGTGCGTTCCGGCGCCGCTACGCCGTTGAAGTCATCACTGCCATAGTGCTTTGCGTCGCCCCCTTCATGGCGCCGCTTATCGGCGCGGGCCCCGATCTGCTGGGGCGTGTCCTGATCTGGGGCCTGTTCGGACTGGGTTTCGACTTACTGTTTGGCTATGCAGGCCTGTTGTCCTTTGGACAGGCGGCATTCTACGGAACCGGCAGTTTCGTGACCGCCTACCTGCTCACCACAGGCATTATTCCCAATATGTTGCTTGCCCTGGTGGTGGCCATGCTGGTTGCCTCGGTGCTGGGCCTACTGATCGGCTACCTCACGCTCAGGCGCAGCGGCATTTATTTTGCCATGAGCACTCTGGCTTTTGCCGAAATGATCTACTTCCTTGAGTTCGGCCCCTTGCGTAACTGGACCGGTGGCGAAAACGGTATCCCGGGCATTCCCGAACCCGTCATCGAGTTGGGTTTCTTCAGCTATACGATACAGCCGGGCTGGCCCATGTACACCTTTCTGGCCGTCATGTTCTTTATTGGCTTCGTGATTGCCCGTCGCATTTCTCTATCGCCCTTCGGCGTCATCCTTACCGCCATTCGCGGCAATCCGGTGCGGGCGATGGCGGTGGGCCACAAGATACAGCGCTACAAGCTTGCGGTGTTTGTCGTGGCAGCTGCCTATGGCGGCGTGGCGGGTGGCCTGCTGGGGTTGTTCCAGGGGTACATGCCGCCCGATGCCTTCAATCTGCATACTTCCGCCGAGTTGGTTATCCAGACCGTCATGGGCGGCGCAGGCACCTTGTTCGGACCTTTGCTGGGTGCGTTTATCTGGCTATACCTGTTCGAAGTGCTGCAGTTCGTGGATTCGGTGGGTCCATACTGGCGGCTGATACTGGGTGTGATCTTCGTCTTCCTGGTCACCGTGTTTCGCCGTGGTATCTGCGGGGAGTTCATTGCCTGGCGGAACAAGCGCATGACGCGCCGGATCTCCCGAGCCGATACGGGCTCGGTACAGCCCGCGTCGCGACGTCCTGCAGTGCAGCTGGTCATGCGTGAAGCAGTGCCGGTCAAGCCAGGCTCTCCCATATTGCAGGCCAACAATATTGCCAAGCACTACGGCGGCCTGAAAGCAGTAAAGGGTGTTTCGATCTCAGTGGCCGAAGGGGAGCTTCGTGGCCTGATCGGTCCCAATGGTGCCGGCAAATCGACTTTCTTCAAGATGCTGGCAGGCGAGATTCTGCCAACCTCCGGTGAAGTCTTTCTGCGTGGCGGCAACATTACCGGAATTGGCGTCACCCAGGTTTGTCAGCTGGGCATGAGCAAAAGCTATCAGGTCAACGAACTGTTCGACGCGCTGACAGTGCGCCAGAACATCCTGATGTCGGTATTGGGCCAGAAGCGCGGCTCATTCCGGTTCGATGCCTTGTCCAGCCTGAACGGCGTCAGCGGCTACGGTGAGCAGGTCGAGGCCGCCATGGCACTGGTCGAGCTGGGACACAAGGCTGACACGCCCGTCCACGAGCTTTCCTATGGAGAAAAGCGGCGGGTTGAAATTGGCCTGGCGTTGGCGACGGGCGCCAACGTTCTGCTGCTTGATGAGCCGCTGGCGGGCATGAGCCCGGAAGAGCGTGTGCATGCCGTGGCCTTGCTCAAGAGCATAAGGCGCGGCCGCACGGTGCTCATCGTCGAGCATGACATGGATGCCATGTTCGAACTGGCGGACAAGATCACGGTTCTTTACGATGGCAACTTCCTTGCGGAAGGCACCCCTGAAGAAATCCAGGCCAGCAAGGCCGTGCAAGAAGCTTATCTGGGAGGCGTAGTCGAGTCATGAGTCTATTGGAAGTCGACAGCATCAATACCTTTTACGGCGATTCACATATTTTGTTTGACGTGTCGCTCGAGGTTAAGGAAAACGAAGTCGTGGCGCTGCTGGGCCGTAACGGCGCTGGCAAATCCACCCTGCTGAAAACCTTGGCGGGGGCGCTCACGGCCAAGTCCGGGAGCATCACCTTTGCCGGTACACCCATACAGCAAATGCCGGCGCATCTGATCGCTCGCCTGGGCTTGCAGCTGGTTCCCGAAGAGCGTCGAGTATTTGGTGGCATCACCGTTCACGAGAACCTGAAGCTTGCGGCAATGACCGCCAAGAAGCCGTTGAGCTTCTCGGAAATCTATCGCACCTTTCCGCGCCTGGATGAGCGGCGCGGCAACAAAGGCCGAGAGCTGTCGGGGGGCGAACAGCAGATGGTCGCTATTGCGCGCGCCATGATACGCGATGCTCAATTGATATTGCTTGACGAGCCCTTCGAGGGGCTTGCCCCGCTGATAGTGCGCGACCTCATGAATGTCTGCCAGGACCTGGCACGCCAGGGCCGGACCATTGTGGTGGTCGAACAGAACGTCGCGGCGGCCTTGTCCATGGCAGATCGCTGCTATTTACTCAATACCGGGCACATCGTATTCGGGGGAACCTCGGAGGAGCTGCAGAGCAAACCCGAGATCATGAACCGCTATCTTGGGGCCGCAGCGTGACTTTCACGTTTTGATGAAGCAGGAGTATATGTAATGTCCTCTACCATTGATTCCATCCTGGTCGAACATCGGGTGTTTTCACCTTCGGCCAAGGCCGTTGCAGGCGCAACAGTCGCGGGTATGGAAAGCTACAAGGCCTTGTGTGCCGAAGCCGAAGAAGATTTCGACGGCTTCTGGACACGACTGGCCAACGAGCATCTTGTTTGGCGCAAGCCATTCACCAAAGTGCTGGATGAGTCCAAGGCGCCGTTCTATACCTGGTTCGATGACGGCGAACTGAACGTCTCCGAAAACTGTCTTGATGTACATCTGACCAACGGAAACGCAGATAAAACGGCGCTGATTTTCGAGGCCGACGATGGTGCGGTAGATAAAGTAACGTATCGGCAGCTGCATGCTCGTGTCTGCCGCATTGCCAACGGCATCAGATCGCTGGGCTACAAGAAAGGCGACAGGGCGATCATCTACCTGCCCATGTCCATTGAAGCGATTGCCTGTATGCAGGCCTGCGCCCGCCTGGGTGTCATTCATTCCGTGGTGTTTGGCGGGTTCTCCGCCAAGAGCCTGCATCAGCGCATTGTGGATGTGGGCGCGAAACTGGTTATTACCGCCGATGCGCAAATGCGGGGAGGGCGGGCCATCGCACTGAAGGGTGCGGTGGACGAGGCGCTGGCCGATGACGGGGGCGATATCGTTCAGCACGTTATCGTATACAAGCGGGCCGGCAGCGAGGTCAGCTGGAGTGGGGAGCGTGACATCTGGTTGCATGAACTCGAAGACGGACAGCCCGACAACTGTGAAGCTGTGTCGGTCGAGGCCGAGCACCCCTTGTTCATCCTCTATACCTCGGGCTCTACAGGTAAGCCCAAGGGAGTGCAGCATGCTTCGGCAGGCTACCTGCTTTGGGTGTCGCTGACCACCAAGTGGGTGTTCGATGCGCGCCCCGACGATATCTTCTGGTGCACGGCCGATGTGGGCTGGGTAACCGGCCACAGCTACATCACTTACGGCACCCTGGCTGCCGGCCTGACACAAATCATATTTGAAGGAATACCCACCTACCCGCACGCAGGCCGTTTCTGGGAGATGATACAGCGCCATAAGGTCAGCATTTTTTATACCGCACCAACGGCCATCCGCTCCCTGATCAAGGCCGCACAGGCTGATCCCGACACGCATCCTCAGCGCTATGATCTTTCCAGCCTGCGTTTGCTGGGGTCTGTCGGTGAACCGATCAATCCCGAGGCATGGATCTGGTATTACCACAATGTAGGCCAGGGACGTTGTCCTATTGTTGATACATGGTGGCAAACTGAAACCGGCGGCCATATCCTGAGTCCGCTGCCGGGTGCCACACCGCTCAAGCCGGGATCCTGCACCTTGCCACTGCCGGGCATTGTCACCGGCGTCGTGGACGAAGCAGGCAACGATGTGCCTCGGGGGCGTGGCGGATTCTTGGTCATCAAGCGGCCATGGCCCGCCATGATACGAACTGTGTGGGGCGATGAGGCACGCTATAAAAGTAGTTATTTTCCCGCGGATCTCAAGGGCTACTACCTGGCCGGAGACAACGCGCAGCGCGATGCGGATGGCTATTACTGGATCATGGGGCGCACCGATGACGTACTGAGCGTATCGGGCCATCGCCTGGGCGGCACCGAGATCGAATCAGCCCTGGTGGCCCATGAAAAGGTTGCCGAGGCGGCGGTGGTAGGGCGCCCGGACGCCACAACGGGTGAGGCGATCGTAGCCTTCATCATGCTCAAGGAGCCTGTGCCCGAGGGCGAACAAGCCGATGCCATCGCCAGGGAACTGCGCGATTGGGTTGCCAGCGAAGTGGGGCCGATTGCCAAGCCTCGCGATATCCGTTTCGGCAACAATCTGCCCAAGACGCGTTCGGGCAAGATTCTCAGACGACTGCTGCGGGTCGTGGCGGAAGGAAAAGAGGTCACACAAGACGTATCCACACTCGAGAATCCGGATGTGCTCAAACAGTTCACCGGGGTGTATTGACCACTGGGATCGTTTATGACTTGTTATGGGGTTTTCCTTCATGGTTATAACTTTGGATTCTATTAGAATCAATGCACGGATAACGCCAGCGCAAGCAATAGCGAATCTGTCGTCTTGATCATTATGTGTTTGAAAGCCATTTTGGTTTTGGGGGTGGATGGCCGCTATGGAAACGCAACTTGGGATCAGCATGGCCGGCAGCCATGCGGGGGTTCTGGCAGGCAGTCTCAGTCGGGACTTTGCCGACTCCACGATACTGACCGATCATTCGTATGAAACGGGACAGATCAAATACGCCTTGAGTGGCATCATGGTGGTCTCGAGCACAGACGGGCATTGGGTAGTGCCGCCCACGCGTGCCCTTTGGCTTGCACCCCACGTCCGGCATCGGGTCCGCATGCTGGGAAAGGTGCGGCTGCGTTCCGTATTCGTGAATCCTGCTTTTTCACATGGTTTGCCGGCACGAAGCTGCATGCTGCCGGTTTCGCCTCTTTTTCGGGAAATCATCGCTGCCGTCGCTACCGCGGGCTTCAGTGCTGTGCCCAGCCGTCGCATCAAGTTGCTCATGAACCTGCTGCTCGAAGAGGTCAGCGAAGAGTCGGGCCTGCCTTTGCATTTGCCCACGCCCAAGGACCATCGCCTGGCAATCATTTGCACGCATATTCAAGAGCATCTGGATGATGTGAAAACGCTTAATGAATGGTCCAGGGACCTGGGTTACGATCAGCGCACCCTGCACCGGCTGTTCATGCAGGAACTGGGGATGTCATTTGGGCAATGGCGGCAGCAGGCGAAGCTGTTGACCGCGCTGGAATGGCTGGCAGAAGGCAAGCAGGTGCTGGCCGTCGCGCTGGACCTTGGCTACCAGAATCAAAGTGCATTCACTGCGATGTTTCGGCGCAACCTGGGTCTTACGCCCAGCGAATTCGGCAAATCCATCCAGTTGATGTAGCCGGGTTGGCTACATCGTGGAATGTGATTGCTAATTCCAGCGCCCGCTCCGTCCGCCCAGGCTGAAGCTGCCAGCTCCCAGCAGGGCTGCGGCCAGTCCGCCAAACAGATACAGCGCCTGCAACTCAAGACGCCAGCCGCCTGTGCTCGTGAATTGGGTCAAATGTCCCATGTGGGCCAGGGCGATGGCAACCAGCATATTGGCCACAACCAGCAGGCCGCCCATGCGTGTGTATATACCCAGAACCAGGCATAGTGGCGCAATCAGCTCCCCTATATAGACCGCCCAGGCAAAAAAGGCCGGTAGCCCGTGGGCTGCAACCATGCCTTCGATAGGGCCTACTCCATGGGTCAGTTTGTTCAGGCCATGGAACAGCAATAGCAGGCCCACGGACACGCGCAAAACGAGCTTGCCCAGATCATCGAGTGTTGCACTGGACATATTTCAGACTTCTTGCGTGGTGGTAGTGGTGGCGCTGTCGGGCTGGGCATTGTGCCGATCAGGCGTCTGGCCGCGATAGGTGAGTACCAAGCCTTCGAATTGAGAGAACTGAATCGTGAAATCGTCGTCGGCATGGATTTTTTCCTTGCCTGCTTCATCGACGATGACGGTTGCGCACAGCGTGTCGTTAAGTATTTCGTGCAGGGTTTCGGTGCTGCTGCCGCAGTTCAGGGGTACGAGCACTTTGCCGGCAGCCAGAATGGCCAGCATGCTGACCTGATATTCCAGCGAGGAAGTCCGGGCACACAGGCCCACCCGTGTTCCGGGTGTTGGGTCTTTGGACTGCAGTGCCACAGCCAGTGCATTCACTGCCACCAATAGCTCTGAGTAAGTGACCTGGGTTTCGTCGTTCTCAAGGGCAATCGCCTGTCCATGCCGTTCCGCCATGGTGGTCCAGAAATCAAGGGTACGCATCATATACAGCCAGCCTTCAAAGTAAAAAAAGTCACAGGGGTGAGTATAGAGAGGCAGCACATTGTTTTCTAAGCTCTGCTACCTAGGGTTTTCCCGTTATTTTGATCTGATCGCCGAATAAAGCCATGCATCACGCCGGGTCAGTGCCGAGATGGGAAGCGAGCGCCTGTCCAATGAAATCCTGTACGGCCATCTTGTAGTCGCTGCGCGCACTGGAGTTCGAATGGGATCCGCCTTCGATGTGAACCAGTTTGCGCAGTGCCGTGCCGGACGCTGCTGCCCGAAAGAGGGCATTGCTCATGGCCGGCGGCACGACACTGTCGTTGGTGCCGTGCAGGATCAGTAGCGGGTTCTGTATTCTGCCTACGACGGACAATGAATCGAAGGGTTGTGTAACCAGCAGATCAAGGCCCGGAAGATGGGACCATTTGCTGTGTGCAATCATGTCCTGGATGCGTGTGAAGGTGGACTCCACGATCAGCCCATTGAAAATTGGCAGTTCCTCCTGGGCAGCCATGGCAATGGCAATGGCTCCTCCCAGGCTGTGTCCGTAAACAAATCGGCGTTCCGGTAGTGGCTGACGACGCGCCAGCTCGCGCAGGGCGGCGGTTGCGTCTTCAACGGCGCTGGCCTGTGACGGCAGCCTCTGGCTGGATGAGCCAAAGCCGCGATAGTCTATGGCCAGGATGGCGTAGCCCATGGCCGACCAGCGCTCCATACGGAACACGCTGCTGTTCAGATTCCAGCGTGAGCCGTGCAGATAGAGTACGGTGGGCGCATCGGGAACATCTGCCGGTAAATACCATGCTTGCACCTTGTCGCCGTTTTCCAGACTTAGGTAGTACTCGTCGGTGCCTGGCGGTGGTTCACGCCACCAACGGCTTTCACCCAGCTCTACGGAAAAGATAGTGGCACGCTGCCAGCGGTCAAGACGCGCATGACCGGCCGCCAGGCACAGCAGCAGAATCGAAACGACGGTAAGGCGGCATAAGTTCTTGTGTATACGCATTCAAAGGACTCTCGGTCATCAGCCGGGTTTCAGACGCGTGTTTCGGGCGTAAGATAACGCCATGATCCATTCGAAAGCAGGAAAATGCTCATGTTGCCTTTGAAACCCGACAGCTATGAAGATATCAGACAACGATTCAGCTGGAACATTCCATCGCGCTACAACATAGGTGTCGATGTCTGCGACAAATGGGCGGAGCAGGATGCGGGCCGGCTGGCTCTGATACACGTGGAGCACGACGGGACGACGCGAAATTACAGTTTTGGTGAACTGCTGGAAATGTCCAATCGCGTGGGCAACCTGCTGCTGGCTCATGGCGTTGAGCCCGGCGACCGGGTGGGTATTCTTTTGCCGCAGGCGCCAGAAACGGCCTTCGGCCATATTGCCGCTTATAAAACCGGCTGCATCGCTATTCCACTATTTGCCCTGTTTGGTGTCGAGGCGTTGCAATATCGTTTAAGCGACAGCGGTGCGCGCGTGGTCATTACCAATGCGGAAGGCGCCGCCAAGCTGAGTCAAATACGCGATCAATTACCGAGTCTTCAGGCTGTGTTCACCATTGACGGCGGTCAAGATGGAACCCTGGATCTGCACCGCGAAGCTGCCCGGCATAGCGCCGACCTGACACCGGTCGATACCGGCGCCGATGACCCGGCCGTCATTATTTACACATCGGGCACAACCGGTCAGCCCAAAGGCGCTTTGCATGCGCATCGCGTATTGCTGGGCCATCTGCCGGGCGTGGAGATTTCGCACAATCTTTTCCCCCAGGAAGGCGATCGGATGTGGACGCCGGCCGATTGGGCCTGGATAGGCGGTTTGTTTGATGTGCTGCTGCCTGCCTGGCATCACGGTATTGCCGTGGTCGCGCATAGATTCCAGAAGTTCACGCCTGAAGCCGCTTTCCAGCTTATGCAGGATCACGGTGTGCGCAATACGTTCTTGCCGCCTACAGCCTTGAAAATGATGCGCTCGGTGACCGAGCCTGAAAAACGCTGGAACTACCACTTGCGTTCAGTGGCCAGTGGCGGCGAATCGCTGGGGGTTGAACTGCTTGATTGGGGGCGGCGTACCTTTGGCCTGACCATCAACGAGTTCTACGGCCAGACTGAGTGCAATATGACGGTATCGTCTTGCGCCGATCTGATGCCGGTCAGTCCGGGTGCCATAGGCCGGCCCGTTCCAGGCCATGATGTTGCCATCGTGGATGAAAGCGGCACCGTGCTGGCTGCCGGTTTAACGGGCAATATCGCCGTGCGCAGCCCAGACCCTGTCATGTTCCTGCAGTACTGGAACAATACGAATGCCACCCGGGAAAAGTATATAGGCGACTGGCTGCTTACCGGAGATACCGGCAGCATGGATGATGAAGGCTACATTCATTTCCTGGGTCGCAACGACGACGTGATTACTTCGGCCGGCTATCGCATCGGTCCGGGCGAAATCGAAGATTGCATCCTGCAGCACCCGTCGGTGAAAATGGTGGCAGTGGTGGGGGCTTCCGACCCTCAACGAACCGAGGTTGTGGCGGCTGTGATTGTGTTGCAGGAAGATATTGAGCCCAGCGAATCATTGCGGCGGGAAATACAGGAACATGTAAAAACCCGCCTGGCGGCGCACGAGTACCCGCGCGAAGTATTCTTTGTGGCCGAGTTGCCCATGACCACCACGGGCAAGGTCATACGTCGTGAGCTGCGTCAGCAAGTAGAGACCTGGCGGCAGAAATAAAAACGTTGCCGCGCACTCAAAAAGACACGGAATAGCCGCCGTCCAGAACAACCGCATTGCTACTCTTTTACTGCAGATGGCAAAGAAAAAGGGCTTACGTAAATTTTCACGTAAACCCTTGATTTTTTTGTTATGTGGTCGGGGCGAAAGGATTCGAACCTTCGACCCTCTGGTCCCAAACCAGATGCGCTACCAGGCTGCGCTACGCCCCGAATTCATAACAGCCAGCTACTATAACATGAAAACCTAGGCTGTGTCGGTGTCAGAGGCGTCGGGCAGATGGTCTTCGTTTTCGGGGCGACGCCGAACATGCACTCTGGCAATACGGCGGCCTTCCAGTTCCAGTACTTTCAAGCGGAAATTATGGCCCGCATGCGAAAACTTGAGCTTGTCGCCCACTTCAGGCAGTCGGTCAAAGCGGCTTAGCATATAGCCCGCCAGGGTGCTGTATTCGTCCTCTTCGTCGAGCAGGCCTTCGATCTCGAGCTTTTGCTCGAAATGATGCAGGTCGGTGCCGCCGTCGACGATCCATTTGTTTTCACCAGCGGGAATGATATCGGGTGTTTCATCCTCGTCGGGGAAGTCGCCGGCGATGGCTTCGAATACGTCTATGGGGGTAACCAGCCCTTCCACTGCGCCAAATTCATTGATGACGATGACAAGCTGGCCGCGCGCAGTCTTGAGCGTTTCGATCAAATCAAGAATTCGCACGGTTTCATGGACGATGATGGGCGGGCGCAGCTTATTCTGATTGAGCGTACGGTTCTGTATCAGGTCGGCGATCATGTCTTTGGCTCGACCTATGCCCACGATATTGTCCAGCGTGCCTTGGCAGACGGGAAAGAAGCCGTGGGGCGTGTTGCTGATTTCCTGGCGGATCTCGTCGGGCTCGTCTTCCAGGTTGATCCAGCTGATGTCGTTGCGCGGCGTCATGATGGAGTGCACGCTGCGATCGGCCAGATGCAGTACGCCGCTGACCATATTGCGCTCTTCCACGGCAAAGGTTTGGTGTGTGGCTGCGTCGGGCAAAGCCTCTGAGGCTAGGTCGGCAGACGCGGGCTGCTTTCCGAGCATGCGCAAAATACCTTCAGCGGTGCGTTCGCGCATGGGCCGCTGAGTATCGGAGCTGACCAAGTTGCGCCGGGCAACCTGATTCAGGGTCTCAATGGCCACCGAAAATCCGATGGCGGCGTACAGATAGCCCTTGGGCACCTTGAAGCCGAAGCCTTCCGCCACCAGCGCGAAGCCTATCATCAGCAGAAAGCCCAGGCATAAAATCACTACGGTCGGGTGAGCCCCCACGAAGCGGGTTAATGGCTTGGAGGCCACCAGCATAATGCCTATGGCAATGATCACCGCCGCCATCATGACGGGCAGATGGTCGACCATGCCTATGGCCGTGATCACGGCATCCAGGGAAAACACCGCATCCAGCACCACGATTTGCGTCACGATGACCCAGAAGCTGGCATACATGCGTGAACCCGAAATGGTGTGCGTCTTGCCTTCCACGCGTTCGTGCATCTCCATGGTGCCTTTGAAGACCAGGAAGAAGCCGCCTGTGATTAATATTAGGTCGCGCCCCGAAAAGCCCAGTGAGCCTACCCAAAACAGAGGTTCTGTCAGCTTGAACAGCCATGATATGCCTGACAGCAGGGCCAGGCGCATGATCAGGGCCAGCGACAGGCCTATGATCCGGGCCCGGTCGCGTTGCTCTGGTGGAAGCTTGTCTGCCAGTATGGCAATGAATATCAGGTTGTCTATGCCCAGGACAATTTCCAGGACTACCAGTGTCAACAGGCCGACCCACACGGCGGGGTCAAGCAGCAACTCCATTATCAATTCCTTTCAGTTTGGTGTAAGTATTGTATTGTTTTAAGAATAACTAAGTTTTTTGTCGCAAGTGTGGCAGCGTGTAGGCTTGGTTGCGATAAGCCCAGTTTGGCCACAACACATGGGCCAGCGCTTCGCGCGAAAGTGCAGGGTTCAGTGGCTCGGGCGCATAGGTGGCCGGTGCTGTGTAGCGATACTGTGTGGCGGCCTTGTGCGGTTCCAGCACAATCAGCGTGTCGTTTTTCAGGTAGCCGTAGTTTTCGCCATACTGCATCATGGCCCGGTCGCCGCCGCCCCGGGTCAGATCGCGGCCTATCATGGGATGCTCGCTGGCCAGGCCCATAATCGACAGCAAGGTGGGTGGCAGGTCTATCTGGCTGATCAGGCGGTCGTCGCGTTTCGCGGCAACGTCGGCGCCCAGGATAACGGCAGGAATATGAAAATGCCGTAAAGGAACCAGGCTGGCGCCACCCACTCGCGCATCGTGGTCGGCCACAATCAGGAAAACCGTGTTTTCCCAGTATTCGGACTGCTTGGCCTGCTCGAAAAATCGGCCCATGGCCCAGTCTGCGTACCGCACGGTATTTTCAACGGTAGCCGGGTTACCGTCGGGAACGATGCGGCCTGATGGGTATTCCCATGGCGAGTGGTTGGTAACCGTAAAGGCCAGGGTGAAGGTGGGCTGGCTGGGAGGGTCGGCAAGTAGCCCATGCAACTTGTTGAACATGTCCTCGTCGCTGGCGCCCCATGTGCCGACGAATTCCGGGTTCTTGAATGAAGAGCGGTCGTGCAGTTCGTCAAAGCCGTTGCCCAGGAAGAAGCTCTTCATGTTGTCGAAATGCGCTTCGCCGCCATAGATGAAGCGCGAAAGGTAGCCGTGTTGTTTGAGCAATTGCGCCAGCGTGAAGAAATTGCTTTGCGCGCCTGAAAGACGCAGCACGGCATCCGAGGCGGTAGGCGGAAAGCCGGCCGTCACGGCTTCAAGGCCGCGTACGGAGCGCGTGCCGGTGGCGTAGGCGCGGGTGAAATTCCAGCCTGCATTTGCCAACTTGTCCAGTTCGGGGGTCAGGCCGGCACCGCCCAGATTGCCCACGTACTGGGCCCCCAGACTTTCTTGAACGATCATGACCAGATTCAGAGGCCGGCTGCGCGCCTGGATGGGGGTCTGGTTGTGCAGCGTGGGGATCTCGGCCATTCCGGCAGGCAGGGCGGCGCTTTGCTGGACAATGGTATTGATGTCCTCTGTGGAGAGCTTGCCGTATATGTCGGCGGCTGAGCGCTCATTTTTCATGCTGTAAATAGCATAGCTGACGCTGTATAGCGAATTCAGCGGCAAGGAATTAAGCATGCTGTCGCCGCAGTAGGCAACGGTAGAAGGGTTGATGGGCCTGTGCTTAAGCGTGCCGCGTATGGCCAGGAAGATCAGTGCGGCGGCTACCAGGAAGAACAAAATGCCCTGCCACCATGGCAACACCGCGTCAGGAATGCCATGCGCAAACAGGCGATGGGCCAGCCACGCGAATAGCACCAGCACAACGACCGCCGCCACTATCATGAGCTTGTAGCCCTTCCAGAGCATGCCGAACACTTCTTGTGGGTGTTTCAGGTATTCAACGTACAGACGATTGGGGCGAGTGTCGTACTCGTGTATGAACTGCGGGGTGGATACCTCGAGCAAGACCAGCAGAAACCAGGCTATCTGGAACCAGACGCCTGTAATGTCGACGGCCAGCGCTGAATGCCCAAGCCAGGGCGACAGCAGCAAGGGAATGCCGGCAATGATGGCGATCTGGTTCGCGTCTATGCGCAGGCCACCCTTTAAAATAGGCAGCAAGCCGCCTGCCTGTTGAACGCGTTTCCATTGCCAGGCAGCCAATGCGCAACGGCTGAATGTAAGCAGACACAGACTGGAAACAATAAAAATAAGGGAGAGCTGGCGCATTTGGGGGAGGGCAGGAAAGCCTTAGGTTGGGACGCTAGTGTTTGCGTCTTGTGTGGCAAACGTATGCATGAACTTGAGTACACGAACCAAGTAATCCACACACTGTGTACGCTGCTATGTTGATATTGCGTACAATTTAGCAGGTTTTTATCGCACGCAATGTACAGGAACTGTCTATTATGCACCGAGCAACACCCTATTTTAAGCTACTGGGCGCGCTTGCCCTTGGTACTGCCAGCGCCCTGGCGTATGCACAGGACGTCATAAAGATAGGCGAACTGAACAGCTATAAAACGCAGCCTGCCTTCCTGGGGCCCTATAAAAATGGCATGGAACTGGCTGTCGAGCAGATCAATGCAGCGGGCGGTATTAACGGGAAGCAGCTGGAACTGATCGTGCGCGACGACAACTCCAATCCGGGCGACGCCGTGCGCGCGGCCGAAGAACTGCTGACACGTGACAAGGTTGATGTGCTGACGGGCACCTTTCTATCGCATGTGGGCCTGGCTGTTACCGATTTTGCCAAGCACAAACAACGGTTTTTCCTCGCCAGCGAACCCCTTACGGACAAGATAGTGTGGACCGATGGCAATCGCTACACATTCCGCCTGCGCGCTTCGACATACATGCAGGTGGCGATGCTGATTCCCGCTGCCGTCAAGATGAACAAGAAGCGATGGGCTATCGTGTACCCCAATTATGAATATGGGCAATCCGCGGTCACAACCTTCAAGACTTTGCTCAAGCAGGCACAGCCTGATGTCGAATTCGTTGCAGAGCAAGCTGCCCCCCTGGGCAAGATAGACGCCGGCAATGTGGTTCAGGCGCTTGCCGATGCCAAGCCCGACGCCATGTTCAATGTGCTGTTTGCCACCGACCTGGCCAAGTTTGTGCGCGCGGGCACGCAGCGCAATTTCTTTAAGGATCTTTCCGTTGTCAGCCTGTTGACGGGGGAACCCGAGTATCTGGATCCCCTGGGCGCAGAAACTCCGGTGGGCTGGGTGGTAACCGGCTATCCATGGTATGCCATTGACACCCCCGAGCATGACCAGTTTCTGAAGGCCTATCAGCAACGCTACGATGATTACCCAAGGTTGGGCACCATCATTGGATACAACGCCATTGTTTCGCTGGCCGCCGGTATCAAGAAGGCGGGTTCGACCGACACCGAAGCCATGGTGCAAGCCTTCAAGGGACTTGAAGTAGACACCCCGGTCGGGCGCATTACCTACCGTGGCATAGATCATCAGTCCACCATGGGCGCCTATGTGGGCACCCTGGCCCTAAAAGACGGCAAGGGCATCATGACTGATATTAAATATATAGATGGGGCCAGCGTCCTGCCTTCCGACGAACAGGTCAAGCAGTGGCGGCCCGCCTCGGCTGATTAAGCCGTTACTCTCCCCAGCAAGGGCACGGTGCCTGCGGGCACCGTCACACTATGCAGTTAACTGGTTATCTCGTTCAGATACTGAACGGCTTCGCCGAGGCGTCTTCGCTGTTTCTGGTGGCGGTGGGCCTCTCGCTGATTTTTGGCGTCAGCCGTATCGTCAATTTTGCCCACGGTTCGCTCTATATGCTGGGCATCTACGTGGCGTACACCATCGTCGGTGCTTGGGGGCAGAGCCCGTTGGGGTTCTGGGTTAGCCTGATTTGCGCAGCGTTGGTTGTGGGCGCGCTGGGCGCATTGGTCGAGATTCTACTGCTACGGCGCATCTACCGTGCCCCCGAAATGTTCCAGTTGCTGGCCACCTTTGCCCTAGTGCTGGTGTTCAACGATATGGCATTGTGGCTGTGGGGTCCCGATGATTTGCTGGGGCCGCTGGCCCCTGGACTGAATGGTGCCATACAGATATTCAGTCGCTACATGCCGGTATACGATCTGGCCCTGATCGTTATTGGCCCCTTGGTATTGCTGGCGCTTTGGTTACTGCTGACCCGTACGCGTTGGGGCACATTGATACGCGCGGCAACGCAAGACCGCGAAATGCTGGGTGCCTTGGGCGTGAATCAGGCATGGCTGTTTACGGGCGTATTTGCGCTGGGGGCTTTTTTGGCCGGGTTGGGGGGAGCACTGCAAATTCCTCGCCAGCCCGCCAGCCTGATGCTGGACATGAGCGTTATAGGCGATGCCTTTGTGGTGGTTGTGGTCGGTGGCATGGGTTCGATTCCAGGCGCTTATCTGGCCGCATTGATCATTGCCCAGCTTAAGGCTTTGTGCATAGCGCTGGGCGTGGTCGATATCGGAGGGATCAGCATAGCTTTTCCCAAGCTGACCCTGGTGGTGGAGTTTATCTTCATGGCTTTTGTGCTGGTATTCAAACCATGGGGCCTGCTGGGCAAGCCGCTGGCTTCGGTGCGCCATGCAGCCATGCCCGATATGCCTTTGCGTGTGGCCAATCAGCCGTTCAAATGGATGGCAGCGGGGTTGTTGGTGATCTTCCTTTCATTGCCCTTGTTATCCGGTTCATTTCCGTACGCAGCTGTCCTGGCGCAAGACATGCTGGTGGCCGTGTTGTTTGCGGTCAGTCTGCATTTCATGATGGGGCTGGGTGGTATGACTACTTTCGGCCATGCCGCCTACTTTGGCATAGGGGCTTATGCGGCCGCCTTGCTGTTCAAGTCGCTGGGACTGGGCATGATGGGCGCCATGCTGGCGGCGCCACTGGCGGCCGCCCTGGCCGCCATGGTGTTTGGCTGGTTCTGCATACGCCTGACTGGCGTGTACCTGGCCATGCTGACACTGGCTTTTGCCCAGATCGTCTGGTCTATTGTGTATCAATGGGACGATGTAACCGGCGGATCCAATGGCATTGTGGGCATCTGGCCCGAAGCCTGGCTCTCGGGTGATGCCTATTATTATTTTGTGTTGGCTGTGGTGGTGCTGGCCGTGGTCGTGGTGCGGCGCATGGCCTTTTCGCCTTTTGGCTATGCCCTGCGTGCGGTGCGCGACTCCGCTCTTAGGGCCGATGCCATAGGCATACACGTGAAAGGTATGCAGTGGACTGCATTTGTTGTGGCAGGCTTGCTGGCCGGCCTGGCAGGCGCCTTGTATGTGTTTTCCAAAGGCGGTACTTCGCCTGAAGTCATGACGGTGGGCAAATCGGTGGATGGCCTGGTCATGGTGCTGTTGGGTGGTGTACAGACATTGTTTGGCCCGGTGGTCGGCGCCGCAGCCTTCACGGTCATGCAGGATTACTTTGTGGGCATTACCGAATACTGGCGTGCCCTGTTCGGCGCAGTCATTTTGCTGATTGTGCTGGTGTTTCCACAAGGGATTGCCGGTTTTGCCGGGGCGTTTATGCAGCGCAGGGGGCGGTCATGAGCCTGCTTGAAGTCCGGCAACTCAGCAAGCGCTTTGGCGGCAACATCGCCGTTGATCAAGTCAGCTTCGATCTGAATCCTGGCGAATTGTTGGCGCTGATCGGGCCCAATGGCGCAGGTAAATCCACTAGCTTCAACATGGTGGGCGGGCAATTGCCGGCGTCCGACGGATCGGTGCTGCTCGATGGCAAAGAGCTGTTGGGGCTGAGTTCCCGAAGCATTGTGCATCAAGGCGTAGGACGCACCTTCCAGATTGCCGCCACGTTTGCATCGCTGACTGTTGTGGAAAATGTGCAAATGGCCTTGCTGTCGCATCACCGTCGAGTGTTTTCTTTCTGGCGCCCGGCAGCCGGCTTGTATCGAGACGAGGCCATACAGTTGCTTGGTCTGGTTAACATGCAAGACCAGGCCGAGCGCCCATGCAGCGAGCTGGCGTATGGCGACGTGAAGCGTGTGGAACTGGCCATGAGCCTGGCAGGCAATCCGCGTGTCCTGCTCATGGACGAGCCTACTGCCGGCATGGCACCTGCCGAGCGCCACGCCCTGGTGGGCCTGGTCAAACAGTTGGTTGTGCAGCGCAGGCTTGCCGTTCTTTTTACCGAGCACAGCATGGACGTAGTATTTGCTCATGCTGACCGCATCATTGTGCTGGCGCGCGGCAAACTTATTGCCGAAGGCAGCGTTGAGCAGGTGCGCCAGCACCCCAAGGTCCAGGAGGTTTATTTTGGCAGCGGCAAAACCATGCAGACCGATGTCTCGCCAGAGGTCAAGTCATGAGTCCGGCTAGTCATGACGGCAGCCAGCCGGTGCTGTCAGTTTCCGGGCTCGATGCCTGGTATGGGGCGGCGCATATATTGCACGACATCAGCCTGGAAGTAGGGCGCGGCGAGGTCGTTGGCCTGATGGGGCGTAATGGCGCGGGCAAATCCACTACGCTCAAGGCCATTATGGGCCTGCTGGCCAGGCGCCAGGGCAGCGTGCGATTCATGAGTAAAGAGCTGGGCCAGCGCCAGTCCTACGAGATCGCACGCCTGGGGTTGGGCTACGTACCCGAAGAAAGACGCATCTTTACCGAGTTGACGGTCAGGGAAAACCTGATCACCGGCCAGCAGGCAAGCAGGACGTGGCCCGATGGCACGCCCGGTTTGAACTGGTCGTTCGACTCGGTGTTCGAGCTGTTCCCGCCGCTGGCCGAGATGCAGCAGCGCCAGGCCGGATCTATGAGCGGTGGCGAGCAGCAGATGCTGGCGGTGGCGCGCACGCTGATGGGCAATCCCTATTGCCTGCTGCTTGACGAGCCCTCGGAGGGCGTGGCGCCACTGATTGTGGAGCAAATGGCCGAGATGATTTTGGCCCTGAAGGCGCGCGGTGCAAGCGTGCTGCTGTCCGAGCAAAACATTCATTTTGCCCAACTGGTATCTGACCGCGCTTACGTGCTGGAAAAGGGTGTGATTCGCTACAGCGGCACCATGCAGGAGCTGGCTGGCAATGAAACAGTGCGCCGGGAACACTTGGCGCTGTAGCACGCGCCTGCTCCCGGCATCTCAGGCGACCTTGTTCAGCAAGCTCGTCTGCCGGTAGCTTTCCAGTAACTGCAAGCGCCGCGCCTGAGCTTGCAGCAGATGCCTTTCCTTTACGTGGCCAAAGCCACGGATATCCTGGGGCAGCTTGGCAAGCTCTATGGCCACAGCCAGATTCTGGTCTGTCAGGCTTTCGATGAGCTCTTCGATCAGATTGAAATAGTCGTTTATCAGCTGGCGCTCCTGGCGCCGTTCGTGTGTTTTGCCAAAAGGGTCCAGCGCCGTGCCGCGCAGGCCTTTCATGCGTGCCAGCACCTTGAAGGCGGACATGACCCAGGGGCCATACTTTTTCTTGATCAGCTCACCTTTTTCGTTTTTCCTGGCCAGCAAAGGCGGAGCCAGGTGAAAGTGCAACTGGTAATCTTTGCCGGGTTCGCCTTCGAATTGCGCACGCAGCTTTTCGCTGAAGGCGGGGTCGGTATACAGCCTGGCGACTTCGTATTCATCTTTGTAGGCCATTAGCTTGGCCAGGTTGTGCGCTACCGCTCGGGTAAGGAGCAGCCCGCGAGCTGTTGCCAGCCCGGCTTCGCGCACTTTTATCTTGTCCAGCACCACCTGATATCTATCCGCATAGGCGGCGTTCTGATAGTCGTTCAGCCAGCGGACGTTGCGCTTGATGAGGTTGTCCAGTGACTCGGGCAGGGTGACGACCTGTGACTTGACCTGGGCGGGCATGATGGCCTGTTCCCCCAGATGTGCTGCAGCACGTCCCCATTCGAAGGCTGCCAGGTTTTTCTCGACCATGACGCCATTCAGCTCGATGGCCCGGATCAGGCTTTCGTGTGCAAGCGGTATCCAGCCCTTTTGCCAGGCATAGCCCAGCAGCAAGGGGTTGGCATAGATGGCATCGCCCATCAGGTGCACGGCCAGTGCATTGGCATCCAGGAAGTTGCAGTGCGAACCTATGGATTGCGTCAGCTCGCCTTCGATGGTGGCTTTCGGATACTGCCAGCTTGCGTTCTTGATGACATCGGCGGTGGGAACGGCTGCGCTGTTGACGACCGCGCAACTGACTTCCTTCTGTACCTTGGAAAGCACCTCGGCCGAGCTGGTCACGATGGCATCGCAGCCTATGATGAGCGCGGCTTCGCCGGTGGCAATGCGTGTGGCGTGAATGCCCTCGGGTTCACTTGCAATCTGTACGTGGCTGAGTACTGCGCCGCCTTTCTGAGCCAAGCCCGCCATGTCGAGCACGGTGACGCCTTTGCGCTCCAGATGTGCGGCCATGCCCAGCAGTCCGCCTATGGTGACCACACCCGTGCCGCCTATGCCGGTAATGAGTATGCCGTAACTGCCCTGCAGGGCAGGCAACACGGGCAAGGGCAAAGGCGTGTCTTGTACGGGGTTGACGCCTGCTGTTGGCTTGGGTCTCTTGACCTGGGCACCCTCGGCGGTAATGAAGCTGGGGCAGAAACCATTCAAGCAGGAAAAATCTTTGTTGCAGGAAGACTGGTTGATCTTGCGCTTGCTGCCTTTGGGCGTATTGACCGGCTCGACCGACAGGCAGTTGGACTTGACCGAGCAGTCGCCGCAGCCTTCACAGACCTCGTCATTGATGAAGACGCGGCGCGCCGGGTCGGGATAGGCGCCGCGCTTGCGGCGTCGGCGCTTCTCGGTGGCACAGGTCTGATCGTAAACCAGTACCGTGGTGCCTTCGATTTCGCGCAGTTCACGCTGGACGCGATCCAGTTCGTCGCGATGATATACCGGTGGATTGCCCACCAGCGACACCCCCTTGTATTTTTCAGGCTCGTCGGTCACGACCACGATCTTGCGGGCGCCTTCGGCATGAACCTGGGCAATCACATCGGTCACTTTAAGTACGCCGTCTACGGGTTGCCCGCCCGTCATGGCCACGGCATCGTTGTACAGGATCTTGTAGGTGATGTTGGAATTGGCGGCGATGGCCGCCCGAATGGCCAGTATGCCTGAGTGGAAATAGGTGCCGTCCCCCAAGTTGGCAAACACATGCTTTTCGCGAGTGAAGGACTTCTGGCCTATCCATGCCGCGCCCTCACCGCCCATGTGGCTGAAGGTCTCGGTGTTGCGATCCATCCAGATCGTCATGTAGTGGCAGCCTATGCCAGCCAGCGCGCGAGAGCCTTCCGGCACGCGTGTCGATGTATTGTGGGGGCAGCCTGAACAGAACCAGGGTTTGCGGTCAGTGGTGGCTTGTGTACTGGCCAGTTCCCTATCTTTCGCGTCAATGATTGCAATGCGTGCGGCAATGCGGGCGCGCAACTCGGCCGGCAGATCGACCTTTTCAAGGCGTCGGGCAATTGCACGGGCTATCAACGCCGGAGACAGTTCGCCTCGCGCAGGCAGCAACCACTGGCCACGAGGCACCGACCATTCTCCGCCGGCGTTATCCTTTTCGTCGAACTTGCCGTAGACCCTGGGGCGTACATCATCGCGCCAGTTATACAGTTCCTCTTTAAGTGCGTATTCGAGTATTTGGCGTTTTTCTTCTACGACCAGAATCTCTTCCAGCCCAGTGGCAAACTCGCGTGCATCCTGGGCATTCAACGGCCAGACACAGCCGACCTTCATAAGACGTATGCCGGTTTGAGCACAGGTGGCGTCATCCAGGCCCAGATCGGCCAGCGCCTGGCGAGTATCCAGGTAGGCTTTGCCGGCAGTCATGATGCCCAAGCGGGGGCGGGGGGAGTCGATAACGATGCGGTTCAGCTTGTTGGCACGTGTATAGGCCAGGGCCGCATACCATTTATAGTCCATCAGCCGGGCTTCCTGCTCTAGCGGAGGATCGGGCCAGCGTATGCTCAGGCCATCGGGCGGAAGCACAAAGTCGTCGGGAATAATAATGCGGGTACGATCGGGATCGATCTCGACCGAAGCTGTGGATTCGACCACTTCGGTCACGCACTTCATGGCAACCCACAGGCCTGAATACCGGCTCATGGCCCAGCCATGCAGGCCGTAGTCCAGGTATTCCTGGACATTGGACGGATAAAGTACAGGTATGCCTGCCGACAGCAAATCGTGTTCCGACTGATGCGCCACCGTGGACGACTTGGCGCCGTGATCGTCGCCGGCCAGAACCAGCACGCCACCGTGCTTGGCCGTACCCGCCGAGTTGGCGTGCTTGAAGACATCCATGGACCGATCCACCCCGGGCCCCTTGCCATACCACATGCCGAATACGCCATCGTGCGTGGCATCGGGATAAAGCGTGACCTGCTGCGTACCCCATACTGAAGTGGCGGCTAGGTCTTCATTCAGCCCCGGCTGAAAGACGATGTCGTGGTCTTGCAGGTGTTGCTTGGCTTTCCATAAAGCCTGGTCCAGTGCGCCCAGGGGCGAGCCCCGATAACCCGAAATAAAGCCCGCGGTGTTCAGGCCGGCAAGCTGATCCCTGGCTTTTTGCAGCATGGGCAGACGCACCAGCGCCTGGGTGCCGCTCATGTAGGCGCGGCCACGCTCAAGAGTATATTTATCGTCTAGCGTGACGGCGGCCAGTTTCGATAACGCTGCCTGATCCTGGGGTGCGTTCATTAGGGGTGTCTCCTGTTGTTTCTTGCTCTACCCCTAAGTGTATGCACTTCCCGTCTAAGGCACCAGAGCAATCCCTACACGTACCTGGCCATCACTGCGGTGGTTGTAGCCCAGAAGGGTTTCACCATAGCCCTCGAAATACTGGACGTGCAGATAGCCGTTCATGTTCAGGAAGGTACGTTTCAGGGGCCAGGCCGCTTCTATCTGGGTAGTGTTGTGGCCGCTGTGGCCCTGCTTGTACAAGCCAGTGAGCACCAGTCCGTTATCCTGCGCATAGCGCAGTTGCCAATCGACATTACCCGCGTAGTCCCTGTAGTCGGGGTTGTGATCGCCACCACCGAAATAGCCTTTGATACGCGGTGCGAAAGTCAGGGTGCTGCCGCCATCGAAACGATAGTTCAGTTCCGGCTGTATATAGCCGTAGTTCACAGAGCGCGAGTCTTCGTCGCTTTTGCCGTTAGACTCGTGCTGCACGCCGCTGGCCAGGCCCACAAACCAATTTTTTTCAGGCGATTGCCACAAGGCGTCCTTGCGCCAGAACAGGCTGGGTTTGAACGAGGTATCGACGAAGGGGTAGGAGTCTGATTGGAGATCCCACAGTGCCGTTTGTGTATAGCCGAAATAAAGATGATCAAGAAAATCGGGGTTCGCGGGATCGTCTGGCGTAAACAGACGATACTTGAAGCTGACCTGGTAACGGGCGTTGTTGCCATGCTTGGTGCCGAAGTCGAAGTAAATCGGCTCATAGGCGGAAATGGCATTGCGGAACCTGTCGAACGCTGGCGAGGCAGAGCTCGATGCCAGCTGGCGTGTGGAGTTCACAGACGGGCCTTGTTCAATAGAGGCGCCGGTCGCGGCAACCACATTGTCGGGCAAGCGCGGGTCGCTGTGCGAGCCATAGCTTGCGGCACCGGCGTCAATGACGGGCACTGCCGCAGGCGTGCCGGCGATCAGGCTGCCTTCACGCGGGTTGGTGTCCAGCGCCAGCAAAGTGGGGTCACCTTCAATATTTACCGCTTGCAAGCCTTGCGCATTGGTGGGCACTACGGCGCGCCACGATAGCTTAACGAAGTTGTTGACGGGTATGCTGATGGCGGCCGGTGCGCCTTCCAGATAAGCCAGGCTGCGTATGGCCTGGCCGCTTTCATTGCGCCACTGCAAAACCAGATTCTTGGGCGAATTCCAGCTCATGACACTGTCGGTGTCGTTGAACAGTACCGCTTGAATGTTGACAGTTTCGCCGGGGACGGCATGGGTTTGTTGCAGTCGGTAGCTGATGCCGGCCGAGGCCGTGGCGCACAGAAGCAGCGTACCCAGCAGGGCGGCGCAGGCTGTTAACATGCGCGTTTGGCGAAATAGGTGTGCCATAAAATGTGGGTGTTGGTAGGAAGACGAAATAGACTGTAGCATCGGCTGAGAATGTTTGCGCTACGTAATGTAAAATGCTGGCCTTACGCCAAGTAGCAGCGCGGCAGTAGCTCAGCTGGATAGAGCACGGGCCTTCTAAGCCCGGGGTCGGGGGTTCTTATTTAAGGCCGATGTGGTTGCATATTACAATTGGCCTCTTTTCGGTTCAATGCGACGTTAGCTCAGTTGGATAGAGCACGGGCCTTCTAAGCCCGGGGTCAGAGGTTCGAACCCTCTACGTCGCACATTTTCCTCTACCAAAGCGCTCGTCAAGAGCGCTTTTTTTTGGGTGTTTTTTTAATAAGTCCCCGTGGTTTTTTTAAAACATTCAATATTTTTGCATGCTTTTTGGAAGCGATAGATAGCTACGGCTCAATTGCATGCTTGTGGACGTATGTATTAGAGGACGTCGGTCTGCCTCCGGAATAGTCTAAATATTAGTGATGGCGAGGAGCCCGTCTCTTTCATGTGTTAGTGCGAGTCTCGTTTTAGGTTTGTGGGCTGCCCCCGCCGAAATTTTCCCTTTTTCAAGCCAGCTTTCTAGCGACTTTCAGGCCGCTCCGACGTTTGAGATATCACCTGTGTCTGCTTATTTAGACACATAAAATTTACTTAAAGCATAAAGTTGATATTGGTATGATGGAATCATAACTATATGATAATAAACGAAAATATGTACTTTTTTTATGCTTTGTGTTTAAATTTTCCTTGATCAAACCAAGGCCCGCTATGATTTAACGTCATGCGGTCGCTGATGCTAAATACTCATTTTGATATTTGAACCGCCCCGGATTTTGTGGAGGCTCCAACCTCTGAGAGAATGGAGCTATGAAGAAGCAAAACAAGTTTTCCCCTGAAGTGCGTGAGCGTGCCGTGCGTATGGTGCAGGAACACCGTGGCGAGT
>JACCET010000008.1 GCA_013416405.1 Alcaligenaceae bacterium | reverse complement strand
GTACAGATACGAAAGACCATAAGCCATGGGCTCGACGTTCAAATCGAGACCAGACTTAAATACCGGAAAATCAAGGTAAATCATTAACTTATTAAGCCCTAATGTGAAAACGTTGGGACACTACTGACTTCATTACAGAAAACCGGCGTTACGCAAAGCTTCCTCGGCAGCCTCGTGGTCTTGGACAGAGGTTCCGCCAGAGATACCGATACCGCCCACAAGGCGCTCATCATGAACGATGGGCACGCCACGCGGCGCGCTTCCGCCAGCAATGCTTGTGCGGCTTCCAGGCTGATTGTTGCCGTGTCGATAATTTTCTGAGTCATATGCTTGCTTCGTTTCCAGTCAAGTTCAGGAGTTGGCGATCACGACTTTGCCGATCATGTTTCCGGCCTCGACCAGTGCATGCGCTTGTATCAGGCTTGCCGCGTTGATGCCGTCGATACGCTGGGTCAGGGTGTGCTTGATGTCTCCCCGATCAACCAGTTCGGCGACTCGGCGCAGCAACGCATGTTGGCGACTGATGGTGCCGGTGGTGAACATGGCTCGGGTGAACATCAGCTCCCAGTGGATTGAAATAGACTTGCCTTTGAATGGTCCAATATCCAGATCCACCGGGTCATCGATGAGCGCGAACTGACCCTCGGGGCGCAGCACGGCGGCGATCTGTGGGACATAGGCGGCGCTTTGGTTCAGACTGGCTACATGAGTTACGTGCTGGATGCCGAGCTCGGCCAATTGCGGCGCCCAAGGCTGGCGGTGATCGATCACGTGATGCGCGCCATGCTCCAGCACCCACTGACGGGTTTCTGTCCGCGAAGCTGTGCCGATAACGGTCATGCCTGTAAGCGTGCGCGCCAATTGGGTCAGGATGGAGCCGACTCCGCCTGCCGCGCCGATAACCAGCAGCACGTTGTTGTCGGTGGGGTCGGCCGCCTGGACACGCAGACGGTCGAACAACAGCTCCCAGGCGGTGATGGCTGTCAGCGGCAGCGATGCAGCTTCGGCGAAATCCAGCGAGGTTGGCATCGGCCCGACGATGCGCTCGTCCACGGCCTGCAGTTCGCTATTGCTGCCCGGCCGCGTGATGTCGCCGGCATACCACACGCGATCACCTTGCTTGAAGCGTGTCGCCCGTGGCCCTGTGGCACGAACGATGCCTGCGGCATCCCAGCCTAGGATACGAGATCCACTCGCAGGAATATCGCCACCGAGCCGGACCTTGGTATCTACCGGGTTGACCGATACGGCTTTGACCTCAATCAGCAGGTCATAGTCACGCAGTTCAGGGCTGGGCACCTCGATGTCTTGCAGGGCCTGAGGGTTGCTGAGGGGGTGGTTTTGAGAAAAGCCTATGGCCTTCATGAGAAACTCCTTTGAAAATCGGAAGATGACGAGATCCCGGAAGGCCATTGGCTGTCGGGGATGCAAGAACGTCATGCTAATCTTCTTCAATTCACAGATAAACCCAATAAAAACCAAAATACTTTCTTTGATTCAATGAAAATCATTCGACTTGATGACGTTCAGATCTTTGTGAGCACTGCAGAGGCCGGCAGTTTCTCGGAAGCAGCACGCCAGCTGAACATCGCGCCTGGGCTGGCGAGTGCTTCTGTGCAAAGGCTCGAGAAGGCCCTGGATACCCGTTTGTTCACGCGCTCCACCCGCAGCATGCAACTATCGGAAGCCGGCGAGCGCTACCTGCCGCACGCGCGGATCATGTTGGGTGCGCGGGAGCAAGGCCAGCAGGCCTTGGCTGACGGCCGATCTGCATTGACCGGCTCGCTGCGGCTATCGATGCCCTCCGACTTCGGACGCAACCTGTTGCTGCCGTGGCTGGACGACTTCCAGCACCAGCACCCAGGTCTGTCGCTACACCTGAAAATGAGCGACCGCGCCGCCGACCTTATCCGCCAGCCGCTGGATGCCGTCGTGCGCTACGGCACCTTGCCCGATTCATCGCTTCTGGCCCTGACTCTGGCCGGCGACAATCGGCGTGCGTTGTGCGCCTCACCCGCATACATCGAGCGGCACGGAGCACCGGCCAAGCCCGACGACCTGCGGCGGCACAACTGCCTTCGTTACGTATGGAGCGAACAGGTCCATGAACGCTGGCGCTTTACCTTGCCCGGCGGCGAGCGTACCGTGGCGGTCACGGGCAACCGCGTCAGCGACGATGCCGACGCGGTGCGCCGCTGGGCCATCGCCGGGGAAGGCCTGGTCTACAAATCACGGCTGGACCTCATCGACGATCTGAAGGCGGGGCGGCTGGTAGAGTTATTTCCAGCAGCGCATTGCGAGCCCGCGCCGTTGCACCTGATCTGCGCCCACCGTTCACAGCTGACGACCGCGATCAATCAATTGCATGGCTTCGTGCGAGAACGTTGCGCCGCCTTGCTGGCCAGCCATCCGCCACGAGACCAGTAATAAGTGCTTGTACGGCATCCCTTGCTCTTTGCGGCTTCACCTCGATCTTGCGAACGACACGTAAGCCTTCGAGGAAGCAAACCAGCATGTGAGCCGTCGCGGTCGGGTTGACTTTCTTGGCCAAACTGCCTTCTTCATGAGCACGCACCAAGGCCCCGACCAAACGAAGCTCCATCGCTCCAAAAAAATGGACAATCCGCTGCGAAGTTTCCGGATCCCAAGCCGCAAGCTCCATGGCGGTAGCCACCACCAGGCAACCGAAAATGTAAAACGAATGTCGAGAGGATGTCACTCGTTCACGAGTGCAGATTCAGACACTGCAAATTCGGTGAGCTTGCATATTGTCTGCCGCATATCGTCTTCAGTGGCATCGGGATGAATGGCGCAAACACGAAGGACCGTTTGACCATTAAGCACCGTAGTCAAAACTGTTGCATATCCATCTTGCAAAGATCGCTGTGCAATTTTTTTGTTTACTGTATCAATTTGCGAGTCTGACCAGCCAGGCGACACATATCGAAAATTGACAATTGCCAATTGCGCCGAACTGATAACTTCCCAGCCCGGATGTTGCTTGAGTTCGTCTTGCGCCCAACGTGCGAGCTGAAAACCATGTTCGATACCGGCCGCCATGGCATCGGCACCCACGACTTGAAGTGTCAACCAGAGTTTGAGTCCGCGCGCTGGCCGAGTGAGTTCAACGCCAATGTCCCAGAAATTGATCTGCCCTTCGTCTGTTTCAGTGTCTCGCAGATACTCCGGGCGCGTATGGAAAGAAGCCGTCAGATGGGTTTTGTCACGTACCATGACCATGCCGCAGCCATAGGTTTGGAACAACCATTTGTGACCATCCCAGCTGACACTATCCGCAGTTTCAATGCCCCTCAACATATACCGGTAGCGCGATGAAAGCGCGATGGATGCACCGTACGCGCCATCCACATGCATCCATAAGTTCTCTTGGTCGCAAAGGCTACGGATGTTGACCAGGGGGTCGATACTTCCTGTGTTGGTCGTTCCCGCGCTCGCGATCACGGCGAATGGAAGTCGGCCGGCCATTTTGTCCTCAGCAACCGCCGCTTTGAGGTCGTCCATGTCCAGCTGGAATTTGCTGTCGCACTTGATGCGGCGAATTTGATCGGGCAAGAATCCGATGATTTTCAAACCCTTTGCCACCGAGGAATGGGTCTGTTCCGAGACGTAAGCAACGCCCTTTGATCGCTCGTGCGCTTGCAGCTTTTGATCACGAGCAACAGCCAATGCAGTCAAATTAGCCATGGATCCTCCGGAGACAAAGAGCCCTCCGCAGGACTGCGGCAAACCGAGATTATCAGCAAGCCACCTGATCAATTGCTGCTCGATACAGCTTGGCCCTGAACTTTCGAGCCAGTTGCCGGCATGCGGGTTGTAAGTCGCCGTCAACAGATCGCCAATCGCAGACAGTGGGGAGCACGGCCCTGGAACGAAAGCAAAAAAGCGTGGATGATCGGCCTGCGCTCGGTGGTAATACACCTTCTCGACCATTTCCTGAATGACTTCGGTGAGTGGTCTTCCTTTTCGGGGAATGCCTATGGCGCGCAGTATGGCAAGTGCTGCATCGTCAGCCATGCGTACGACTTGCGGCTGCGGAGTTGCTCGAGATCGCAGCACCTGAAGCGCGGCAGCTTCCAGGTCATTAAGGTTCACCTGTGTCGGAGTTTTGATCTCCGCTTCCATATAGCACCGTAGTTTGGAATAATATTAATCGTTATTAATAATTATATTTATATAAACATGTTAAATCGAAATATTACGGAAGATATGAACGGTATTCAGAACAAACCTCGAACACACCATAAGCTGGATGAGGTAGACAGAACCTTATTAGGTCTTTTGTCGCAGGACTGTTCCCAGAGCTATACCCAGTTGGGAGAAAAACTGCATCTTTCTGCACCTGCGGTACATGAGCGGGTCAAACGGATGAAGCGTCAGGGAGTGATCCTGGCGTCGGTCGCCAAGCTTGACGCCGTTTCGCTTGGCCGGCCGTTGTTATGCTTCATCCAGGTGGTGACAAACTCCATTGCCCGCACACGTGATATCGCGGCGCAGACGGATCTGCCAGATGTAGAGGAAATACACACCGTGACAGGAGATTGCGGCCTGCTCATGAAGGTAAGGACACGCGATATGAAATCACTGGAGGCACTTCTGGCAACCATTCATAGCATCGATGGTGTGTCAGGCACGCGTACACAGATGGTGCTGTCAACCTTAATGGAGCGCGGTCCAAGTGCAGTCTAACCTACCCTGTTGCCCGATCACTGGTCACGTTGGGCCGGAATACCCCCTATTCATAGCAAGGGCTATAGCAGACAGTCACCATGCCTGATACCGCAGATGCACAAGTCAGTGAGCCCCGTTGGCCACTTCAAACTCCCCCACTTCTGGCCGGTCAAATTCCCCCAGGCAGGACAGTCAGATTATCAATCATCGGTGCTGCTGCGCGCAAGGCGCGCGGCAGCCTCTTTAAGTCGGTAGCTTTTCCCCTCAAACTCCAGCAGTGCGCAGCGGTGCATTAATCGATCCAGGATGGTGGTGCTCATCGTGGTGTCGCCCAGATACGTGGCCCAGTCCTGGACAACGCGGTTTGAGGTCACCACGATGCTGCGCCGGCGCTTGTAGCGCTGGTGAACCAAGGCTTGCAGCAATTCGGCCCCAACCGGCGCGATGCGCCGGGCCAGGAACAGATCGTCTAGGATCAGCACGTCGGGTTCAAGCAGCGCGCGCAGGATTTTGTTTTGCTCATCGGGGCTACCCAGACTATATTGTCCGAAGGCCTCATCAGCTTCAAGATACCGGACCTGGTGGCCCTGCAGCGTGGCCTGATAGGCTACGGCCTTGGCAATATGGCTTTTTCCTGTGCCCGGCTTGCCGATCAACAAAGCGTTGGCGCCTTCGGCTATGAACTTGAGCGTCAGTAACTCGAAGCTTGCCTGGCGGGGCAGCTTGGGATTAAAACGCCAGTCAAAGTCGTTCAATGTCACGCGTTCATCCAAGCCGGATTTGGCGTAGCGTCGGTCGATCAGTCGGGAACGGCGCCGGTCCAGCTCATCTTGCAAGATGAGCGAGAAGGTCTCGATAAAGGACTGTTCGCAGGCCTGGGCCTGCACAATCCGGGTCTCCAACGTGGCGCTAATGCCCGATAAGCGCAATTCGCGCAGGGTCCGGTCAATCTCAGTCATGGTCATGGTCATTTTTAATCCTCATTGAACAAGGGCAGGCTGGCGCTTTGCTGGGCGCCCAGGGTAAACAGGTCGGCATAGTCTTGGCCGTCCCGGATAAGACGGTGCTGCTGGGTCAGGACGGGCTCGGTCTGCGCGGGCGTATTCAGTTGCTCCAACGCCTGGGTGGTCAGCTGTTCGGTGAGCGCTTTGATGCGCTTATAGCTCTGGATACCTTCGTCCAGCGCCCGCTGGCAGGCCTGCTCGACCAGTCGGCTCGGGTAGCGCCTGGCTAACCCTACAATGCCCCAGAGCTTGCGCTGGCCGACACGGCCCTCTGCGGCGAACAGGGTCTGGCAAAGCTGGTGCGCAGCCACCCCAATTTCCTGGGCCTGGCGCAGCAGCGTGCGTGTCTCGCGCGAAGGATTAAACAGGCGCTCCTCATCGGGCAGCACCACCGTGCCAGGTCGATCCACGCGGGCGTGGGTACGGATCAGGACCTGGGTTCTGAGCTCACGGATTTCAAGATAATGGTCGAACAAACGCACCAGCACACGGCTGCCGATTCGAGCCGGACGGGCCGCGTAGCTGCTGTGATCGATCCGAATGCAGGTGTCATCGCACACCGTGCGCTGGACCTCTTTGAAGTACTGCACCCCCGAGACCGGCAAGGCCTTCAGATGCGGGCGCTCCCCTTGATACATCGCCTCGACCTGGCGACGCGTGCTGCCATGGATGCGCGGCGCGGCCCATCGGGTCTCCCAATGCTCCAGAAAGGCATTTTGCTCCTCCAGCGATTCGAATCGCTTACCTTTAAGGGCCGTGGCCTGCGTGTGTCCGATCGCATGCTCGACCGTGCCTTTGCGGTTCGGATCGCGTACCCGGGCCGGATCGGCCACCACACCGTAATGGCGCAGCACCATGGCGTACACGGGATTGAGTTCGGGCTCGTACAGGTCGGGCGCAAGCACCCCTTCCTTCAGGTTATCGAGCACGACGTAGCGCGTCGTGCCCCCGAAGTAACGCCAGGCCTGCTCATGCAATTGCGCCCAGGTCTCTTGGCTGGACTTCCAGACCACGCGCCGGAAACTACGCCGTGAGTAGCGCAGCGTCATTACAAACAGGCGTGGGCGTCGATACCGCTGTGTACCGGGCACACGGGTGGGAGCGCCTTCGCCATAGTCAACCTGCGCCTCTTCGCCGGGGGCAAATTCCAGTCTATCGAACTGCTCGGGCTCATGTTCTCGCAGTTTGCCCGCGAAGCGTTTTACGCTGTTGTAGGCCCCTGTAAAGCCAAACTGGTCAACCAGGTCTTGGTAGATCGACGTGAAGTTGCGACGTAACCGAAGCTGCGCGGCAATGAATTCACGATGCGGCTCGCAGGCCGAGACCGTGGGCGGCACGATCGCCGGTGGCCGGGGTGGGGGAGTTTGAGGCGGCGAGCCGGTGGCCACCCCGGGGGAATTTGCCCGTTCGCTGGCCCAGCGCTGTTGATACGCGCGGATCGTCTTGCGATCAATGCCCGTGACCCGTGCGATCTCACGCTGGCTCGTGCCCGCCTCAAGCAGCGTCACAATGGTGGTTTGCAGGTGTGGTTTCAAGACGTTCAATCCAATTCCCCTCATTCGAGGGGTAAAGATAACGTCCTGCCAGGAAACCGCCGAGACCGCAAAACGCGGGAATTATGCCGCGATTAGGCCCCGATCAGGTGGGGGAATTTGAGGTGGCCAAAGGTGGGGGAGTTTGGGTGGCCAACAGGGGTGAGCAAGTTAATGAGCAAGTCGCCATGCTTTTGAAATAACACACCACACTACCGCAGGGGATCAAGCCAGAATTGAGTGCCGAACGACATTCGTGAGGCAACGCATCACACTTTGGAAGGGCCTGAAGTCGTCCCTACAGGGCATCTTAAATCCTTGCTTTGTAGTCACATCACAACAGGATATACCTACAAATCAATTGAATTCTCGCAAAAAATCAGATTTATAATTGTTTTTGTGCGGACGTAATCGATTTTGCGCAACAGCCAGATAGGAAAAGCAATCCGGCTTACTTCTGATCAAGCATAAAAATCAAATTTTCACTGAAAAGCACTTTTATGAACGATCTAAAAACACAAATTCTCGCCCACATGGACACGTCCGCTGCCGGCAAAGTGGGACGCCGACCGATTTTTCTCACCTTGGCAGCCGTGATGCTGCAGGCAAGGCACTCCAGCGCTTGGTCGCGGCTGGCCAACTGCGCCTGCTCGTCGATACACAAGGCGATGCCATCCGCCAGGATTTGACTGCAGGTTGGACAAACTATCACCTACATATTGAGGATCGCCCTTATCTCCGCTGTCATGGGGCTAGCCTTCAAGGGATTTGATGCCTTGATCAACACCGTGGATCTGGACAGTGAGCAGAATCCGCTACGTGCGCGCGATCAGAGCTTCATGTGTTCCGCTCACTCACCGCTGACCAGATTGACCTGAGCCGAACCGGTGTCAGGGGCGTCAAGGATTTTAAAGCTTTCCTCGATTTCGCTGACAGGGGGGCGATTGCACTTGCCGCTCAAGACTCGGGGTCTTTAGGCGGAGTGGACTCGCCAGCGAGCAAGCAACCGCGCCAGACTTTAACCACGTTGAAACACTCACTCCGGGCAAAGAGCCGCCAACACCCATTGAGATGTTTACAGAAGAAGAGCCGAAGGAGGAAGACCCAACTAGGCTTATGGACTGCGTCACGGCATTGGCCGTTCAACTGCCGCAAGCCTGCAACTACTTGCGAGCCTTCGTCCGTGGTTGCGAGCGCTCTCGAACAAGGGTCGAAAGAAGTACAGCAATCGCATCCTCATAAATTTTGGTGCCGCCTTTTACATTGCAAGCCAACGCCGCGCGATCGAACATCGCTGAGATGAGATCAGCATAAGCATCGACTTCTGCGTCTGGAGTATCTACCCCAAGCGCATCCCTGATGCCACAACGCAGTTCCCTGCCGCCTGTTTGCAGGTCAATCCGTCGCATCTCATCAGGGCCAAGAATTGCCGGTCCTTCGAGCAGCATCAATCGCACACGGCCGGCTTGACGCATTGCCCGGAAATAAGCCTTTGCCCCATGTAGCAGCGCGTTCATCGGGGTTTCGGCGTTTAAGGATTTGACTTCGATCTCTTTGGCGATCCGGGATGCTTCCAACTCTACAACAGCCTGAAACAACGCTTGCTTGTCTTTGAAGTGATGGTATAGCGCCCCACGTGTCACCCCTGCCCGCTCGACCACCTCGGGCGTTCCCGTTGCCGCATAACCGTTCTCGAAGAAGAGCGCTCGCGCTGCATCAAGCAATGCCCCACGCGTTTCCTGCCTACGGTCTATGTTTGATCTTCTTTCTTGCATACATACAGCCTGTATGTTAATTTAATATTGACATGCACATTGTATGTTTTTTTATGGGAGAGGACATGAAAGTAACGCAGTATTATCCCGTGCTTATGGTGGCTGATGTCTCAGAGGTCAGCAGCTTTTATCAGACACATTTCGGGTTCCAGTCACTTTTCGAGAGCAACTGGTATGTGCATCTCCAGTCCGTCGAGAACGAGAACGTGAATCTGGCGATTCTTGATGGCGATCACGACACGATTCCCGAGGCGGCGCGCGGCCGTGTCAGCGGAGTGCTGTTGAACTTTGAGGTGGCAGACGTGGATGCAATATACGAGAAATTAAAGACCAAAGGCTTGCCGATATTACTTCAGCTGCACGACGAACCTTTTGGTCAGAGGCACTTCATCACACAGGACCCCAGTGGCGTAATGATCGACGTAATCAAGCCGATTCCGCCAAGCGAGGAGTTTCTTGCCCAATTTGTGTCCATCTGAAAATACCACCTCGACAGCAATGTCGGATACGCCCGGCCTTACTCAAACCCAAGCCTGATCAGCCGCACGAATGAAATGCTCGCGTAGCCATTGATGCCCAGGGTCTTCAAGCGGCGCAAGGAATTGCGCAATTCCCCCCGCCTTAAGAAGGTTCTTATTTTTTTTTGAGGATATTGATGGTGCCATCGGCCTCCAGAATGGCATAGGCCATTTCTTCTTTAGTGACGTCGGCGGCGTGGAAGGCGATGATCATGTTCAGACGGTGCGTTTACCCGAGAGCCTGACGATCAATAGCAGCACCACATATACCACTAGTGCCCGGACGATGAACTCCCACCATGCCAGACTCATGTCCAACATTCAATTCTCCTTCGGTGCTCTACCCGGCATCCTGGCGCAAAGCAGTACGGCGGCAATACGATCCACATCGCCATAAGTGTCGGTTTCAAGCTCTTCACCAAACACGTCCGGATCAATTTCGCGATAGCTCCAGTCACATTTCCCCTGCAGCATTTTTGCCGTCGAGGCCCGAAATTGGTCTATTCCGTCGACAATGGCCGAACCGGTGTAAAGCAGCAATGTCCCACCCGGGTTCAGCCGCTGCAGCGCCGTGCCAATGATGTCTTGCGACAGCCCTGCGCCCAATGTGCCGCCGCCATGTCTATAGGCACGCGCAGCCGGATCCTGCATGTAAGGCGGATTCGCAATGATCAGATCAAAATCGCCGTCGAGGCCGGTCAGCAGGTTGCTGCGCTTTGCGTGTATCGACGCGCCTGCAAGAATCGCATTGATTCGTGTCAACCGCAACGCCGCGTCATTGATGTCGACGGCAAATACTTCGGCCTCGGGCCGCCGGCGCGCCAGCTCTATGGCACCCGGGCCGGCGCCACAGCCTATGTCCACCGCACGTGGCACCAATGATTCGTTCACTTGAAAATGCTGAAACATTGCCTCTACGTAGCGATAAGTGTCGGGTCCGAAGAACACAGCGTCGGCAGGTTCTGTCGGCCAGGCCGAATGGAAATACAGATGATTGTTCAGGGCCGAGACTCGCAAGGTGCTGCGCCAGCCATCCTTGCACGCCTCTGTAATGCCGGCCTTTTGCATGAGCTTGAAGATAGGTTCGGGAACAATCTCGGCGTGAAACGGGCGGCTCCAGCCAAATACCCCAGTAGGGTCCTTGGCCCACTCGTTACTTTTGCGTGCATTGACACGCGCATGGGTGGCAGGCGTAACCGTGATATGACGATAATCCAGCTGTTTCAGTGCCTCGCCCAATTGCACCAGGGCCACGTCTGGATCATCGGCCATCATGCGCCCATCCTTTTTGAAAACATACGCGTTGCCATCAGACCCACCGCAGTGTGATGACGCGTGGGCGACAACCACGGCACCAGCAGATCCATGACGATATTCGGGTCCACAACACTGGCCAGCCTTTCTTTCAACATGAGCGCGTCTGCATCGAAATCGCCGCCAGAACGATCAGCTCTCAGGCGGCTCGAACACGGTTGGATGCGCCGAGGCACAACACGGCTGTTTCCACGCAAGGATTCCGGCAGACTCTCACCCGCAATCCAGTCATGGATAACCTGTTTTTCATAGGCGTTGAAGACGCCGAACATCGGGGCCTTTTCACCCACGATCAGGTTCCAGAACCGGCTGTTCTCCGGGTGGGTATGACGGCGTATCCATCCAATTCTTTCCAGGGCGCCGACAAAATCCGGTATTTGTCCAGGTGACGACAGCCATTGAGTCACCGTTTTTCCCGCAACACGGCAATAGTCCGAATGTAGCGCCGCACCCACCGAAGCCTTGGCCGCCAGGATGCCCAGCATCTCTTGCTTCAGGTCGAAGCCGGCAATGATTTCATTGGTCCCCAACCCTAGTGAATTAAGCTGATAGCCGTTACGAATGCGCTGATAAAACTCGTCCTGGCCGCCTGCAACAGGCATGGCGTCCGTCACCGACTTCACCGCCCTGGCAGCGTGCCCCGAAGCGGCATTGTCTATGGTGACATGAAGGGTGAAATAGTAGGGGTCTATGCCCAACTCGTTCAACTCGTAGGCACAGATCAATAAATGCAGCGGCAGTTGCTCATAGCCCAGATTGAAACCTATGACTTCCGGCAGATACTCGCGCGCATGCTGCGCCAGCGACAGTTGAATGGCACCCTGCATGAAATAAGGTTCATCCAGGGCCTCCCATTGCTGGCAGTCATGCACAGCCAGCAGCTTCTTGTACATCACCACATGGTTCTGCTCAGGCTCGCCGTCACCCAGTTCTTCCAGGTAGATCCGGATGAGTTCCGAGTAGCGGGAGTCACGCCACTGGCTCGTCACACCGTATAGCCAGGCACCATCAACCAGCTTGGTGGGCGCAACGGCGTTCAGGAAATACAGCGCATGCCCCTTGCCGGGAAAGTAGCGACGGGCTCCGCCATTTTGTCGCTCGTCCAGGTATTGGCGATACTGCTTGCCGACTGCCGCCGTATTCGCGCTCATCCAGTGAGCCAGATCGTTCACGTCAGCGGGCAGATCCGCTGGCACCCCCGTCACACTCGTCAACTGCCGGGACAGAAAGCGGCGAGACTGAGCCAGCGTAGTCTGCTCAGGCTTTGCATTGAGCAAATCGAAATAAAGTTCTCTTGCATCATGCTGCGACGGACTTTCGTCCTTGCAAACAACGGAACGAATTTTCGCGCTGTCCATATCGTTGATATCTGACGTTCGCAGGCGATCCATCAATTCTTGTTCAGCGTAATCACCACATCGACGTCAAGATCGTCTGCAAGAACCGGATAAGAGGCTGGTTTGGTGCTAACGGCTTCCCAGTACAAGCCTTGATGGTTGGCATTTTTGCTCATTCGGCAGTTCCTCGATAAGAGACCCCAAATCAGCAAGATTCATGCCTAAGTGCCCGCCGAATGCTTCATAACACGCCCTGCATGTCCCGCGCTGCCTTGTTCAAATACGGCAACAGCTCCAGCGCCCGCTCCAGCGACATCCGGGCGGTGGGTGCATGCATGGCAATTGCTGCCTGCACTTCGCCGCGGGTATCGCGCACGGGCACCGCAACTGCCACCATGCCGGCGATGAATTCCTCGCGGTCTGTGGCGTAGCCTTGCTCAAGAATCTGCCGGCATTCGCGTTCCAGCTCCATCAGACAAGTGATGCTGCTCTCGGTGCAAGCATCCAACTGAAGATAAGGAAGAATACGTGCGGCTTCATTAGCTCGCATATGAGCCAGCAGCAGTTTGCCGCTGGCGGTGCAGTGCAACGGAACACGCGAGCCCACATCAAAAATCAGACGCAAGGGCCACTGCGCTTCAACTCGATCCAAATACGCCACCCGTGTGCCATCAAGGGTATTGAAGTTGCAAGTTTCGCCAACTTTCTTGACCAATTCGATGAGGATATCGTGGCGCAGGCTTTGTATGGAACGGTGCTTAAGCGTGCTGAGTGCCAGTCGCTGCAGGGCCTTGCCCACCGCGTAACTGCGATCATCCACATCACGTGCCAGATAGCCCATGGAAACCAGTAGCGTACAGAGCCGATGCGCACTGCCTTTGGGCAAGGAAAGCGCTTCGGCGATCTCGGCCAGGCTCATGGCGCCGCCGTGTGATGAAACCAGGTCCAATATGCGCAAGGCGCGGGCCGGCGCACCACCGCTGGTTTCATTATTTGCGTGCTCTTCTTCGAAATTCGGAACGGAATTCACGGGAAAATCCTAGGAAGAAACTAGTGGTTCATGCCTTGTTAGGGCGCGACAGGATGTATACCATAGCATCAATACCAGAACAGATTGTTCCATTTTTCTCTGCCGCTGTCATTAATAAAAAAGGCAAGCGCATGACCAAACGCTACGACTACATTGTTGTGGGTGCTGGATCCGCCGGATGCGTACTGGCAGGCCGGCTAAGCGAAGACCCTTCGGTACAGGTGTTATTGCTGGAAGCAGGCCCGCCTGATACGTCGGTCTGGCTGCATTTGCCCATAGGCTACGGCAAGACCATGTGGAGCACGAAGCATAACTGGTGTCTTTACACTGACCCCGATCCCAACATGAATGGTCGCCGCATTTATTGGCCACGTGGCAAAACCTTGGGTGGCTCCAGCGCGATCAATGGCCTTATCTACATACGGGGCCAACAACAAGACTATGACCACTGGGCGGAGCTGGGCAATACAGGCTGGAGCTACGCTGATGTACTGCCCTACTTCATCAAGTCCGAATCTAACGAGCGCGGTGCCATACCCCTTCATGGCGGCAACGGCCCGCTGAAGGTATCCGACATTCATCACAAGGACGAGCTTATCGAAGCTTTCCTGGATGGCGCGCAAGAAATTGGTGTGCCACGCACCACCGACTTTAACGGCCAGAACCAAGAAGGTGCAGGCTATTATCAACTGACCACTCACAAGGGCTTGCGTTGCAGCACAGCTACCGCCTATTTGCGACCAGCGCGCAGACGCAGCAACCTGACCGTCCTGAGCAATGCCCAGGCCACCGGCCTGATCATGGACGGAACCCGAGCAACTGGCGTGAATTACCGCTCAGGAAACACCCTTCACAGCGTACAGCTCAACACCAACGGGGAAGTCCTGCTGTCGGCCGGCGCCATTTACTCGCCCCAATTGCTGCAACTATCGGGCATAGGCCCGGCCAAGCTGCTGCAGGCGCATGGCATACCGGTAGTGGCCGATGTTCCCGGGGTGGGCGAGAACCTGCAGGACCACCTGCAGATACGCCTGGGTTTTGAATGCACCAAGCCAATCACGACTAACGACGCACTGAACACCCTGTGGGGCAAGTTCCACATGGGCATGCAATGGCTTACGCGTCGCGAAGGGCCGTTGGCCATAGGCATCAATCAGGGTGGCTGCTTCATGCGCGCCTTGCCCAACGAAAGCAGCACGCCGGACATCCAGTTCCATGTGGCTACGCTGTCAGCCGATATGGCAGGCGGAAAAGTCCACCCTTATTCCGGCTTCACATTCTCGGTGTGCCAGTTACGGCCAGAATCTCGTGGCCATGTGCGCATCAAATCCATCGATCCTCTGGAAACACCAGAGATCCAGCCCAATTACCTGGACACTGAACTAGACCGCCGCACAACGGTGGCAGGCGTGAAGGTTGCCAGAGATATCGCCCGGACCGGGGCCATGCGGCCCTACGTCAAACGCGAGGTAAAACCCGGGCCACAAGCAGAAACAGATGAAGATTTTCTGGCGTTCGCACGAGACACCGGCGCCACGATTTTTCATCCTAGCGGAACATGCCGCATGGGCCCCGATGGGGACGCCATGGCAGTACTCGATCCTCAGCTTCGAGTACGCGGCGTGCAAGGTCTTCGCGTGATTGACGCTTCATCCATGCCCACACTGATTTCGGGCAACACCAACGCACCAGTCATCATGATGGCTGAAAAGGTGGTGGACCTTATGCGCGAAGAAAAGCGGCAGTAATCCTTACAGGCTGGCAACAGCCAATAACGGAGACATAAAATGACAACGAAAACACCTTTGGATCGTCGTGGCTTCATGCGTGTTGCGGGCCGCTATGGCTTAAGCTCGACCATGCTGGCAGCAGTTGGCATGTTCGGGCCGCTTACCATTGAAGGACTAGGGCAAGCAGCAGCGCAAACAGCCAACGGTCGCAGCGGCAAGGCCAAGTACAACTTCAAGATGGGCGCAGCAGGCTTTAACGAAGAAAATCTGAAAATACAGGAATCAGGCCAGCTATGGTTTGCCCGAGAACTTGAAAAGCGCAGCGACGGTGCCATTCTTGTGGATTTCATCGGCAGCAATCAAATCTGCAACCAGCTCGATTGCGTCAAGAAAACGCAGCAGGGCATTGTGGATATGTTCACGGCCAGTACGCAGAACTCGGCCGGCGCAGCGCCCTATTACAACGTGCTGGATTTCGCCTATATGTTCCCCAGCCGGGCATCACAACACTATTTCTTCTATCATCCGAAAAGCGAGGCCTTGCTGCGCGAGCCGCTGCGCCGTCTGCACAACATTCAGTTCCTGTTCACCCATTGCGAATTGCGTGGCCTGATGATGGGCTCAAAGTTCGCCGACAAGCCGACGGTCTCCAAGCTATCCGAGCTGGCCGGCACCAAGAACCGCGTCACCGGCACACAACTGGGTCGCATCGCCATGGAACTCATGGACCTGGGTCCCGTGCCGTTGGCCTGGGAAGAAACTGTCGACGGACTGAAGTCGGGCCTGATCGACGGTGCTGAAACCTGGATGGGTGCCGCAGGTTACGGCGGCCTGTCGCCAGTGCTTTCGCAAGCTGTGGATCTGCGCTTCTTCTGCGGCACCGAACATACGGCCATGAACAACAAGACCTTCGAGAAGCTGTCTCCCGAGCTGCAAGACGTCATCATGGAGACCGCCTATGCCGCCCAGCAGTACACCCAGCGCGAAAACGAAAGGGCGCTGGTCGAAGTCGTGGGTGCGGTGCCCGATCCTGGTCCCGATACCTTGTTCGGCAAGAACAAAGTTCGGGTAGCCGTGCTGCCGCCCGAAGAAATCAAGAAGGCCGAACAGGCTTGCTCGCCAAAATCCAACCCCAAACCCTGGGAGCAATGGCGTGAACGGCTCAACAAGATGCAGGGCGGCGCAGACACTTACGAGGAGATCTACGCCATTACCCACGAGATCTCC
This sequence comes from Alcaligenaceae bacterium, assembly GCA_013416405.1. GTDB lineage: Bacteria > Pseudomonadota > Gammaproteobacteria > Burkholderiales > Burkholderiaceae_B > Pusillimonas_C. Next base: position 177,909 of record JACCET010000008.1, on the reverse strand, counting down.
GAGGACGCCACTGTGGAAAGTGTGAAGCCACGCAAATGGTGGGAATCCGCTTAAGGCATCACAGTACATGCGGGCAAGCGCCCGCATGAAACTGCCTGACAGCGCAGTCGGTCTGAACGAGACCGCTGCGCATATCCGTATAAGGACCAAGCAATGTCGCCTTTGATTTCTATGCTGAAGTGGCTGGACCGCAATGTCGAGCGGGCATTTATCCTGGTTGCCTACTCCACCATGTCGGGCATCATTATTTTTGCGGTTGCGCAGCGATACCTGTTCAGCACACAGATTCCCTGGAGCGGATCCATACCCATCTACCTCTTCCTGTGGGTAACCTGGATAGGATGTTCGTATAACGTCAGGCGACGCTCACACCTGTGTTTCAACGAATTGCGCGTGCGCATGTCGTACCGTGCCCAGTTTGCCTGCATGTGGCTCGACGCCCTGCTGTGGCTGACTTTTGGGCTGCTCGTCGTCTACTTCACGTTCGAACAGACCATGCTGGCTTACAACAATTTTTCCATCGTGCAAGGTACCGACAACATCATGCAATGGTGGTTTTATTGCGCCACCCCCGTGGCATGGATACTGCTAATGTTCAGAGCATTGCAAAACCTGGCCGCCGACATTGGCCGCTACTGTCGGCAAGAGCCGTTTATTGTCGACATCCAAAGCGTCGGCGCTGAAACTGTTTAAGGTTCAAGGGCAAATCATGGATACCAGTCTGCTGCTTACGCTTATCACTGTTGGCGTGGTGATCTTGTTCATGCTGGGTGTGCCTATCTTCCTGGTGCTGGGCTTTTGGGTGGTCGGTGCATCGCTGGCCATAGACTTCACCCTGGCCAATATCGGTGTCACGCTGTTCGAGGGCTTGAACTTTTTCGGCTTGCTTGCACTGCCGCTTTTCATTCTTACAGGCGACCTGATCGCGGCAGCGGGCATAGCACGGCGCATGGCAAACTTTGCCCACGCCTGCCTTAGCTGGCTGCATGGCGGGTTGGGCCTGGCAACCATAGGGTCCTGCGGCTTGTTTGCCGCCATCTCGGGCTCGAATGCCGCCACCACCGCAACCATAGGCGGCATCATGCACCCGCTGCTGGTCAAGGACGGCTATCAGTCCAACTTTGCCGCCGCCACGGCAGCGGCAGGTGGTACGGTCGGTATTATTATTCCCCCGTCCATCATCTTCATTGTGTATGGCTTCATCATGAACCTGTCGATTTCAGACCTGTTCATCGCCGGCATCCTGCCCGGCATACTGATGGTGGCGTCAATGATGCTCGTGTGCTGGTGGCGCTGCCGCAAAGACGGTATGGGCACAAAAACTCCACTGGATATGGGCAATGTGTGGCGCACGGCACGGCGCGCCTATCTGGGCTTCTTTGCGGTATTCATCGTTATCTATGGCATCTATTCAGGCCTGTTCTCACCCACCGAAGCGGCTGCCATCACAGTGGGCTTTTGCCTGCTGGCCGGCCTGTTCGTTACGCGCGAGATCAAATGGCGCGAACTGCCCGATGTGCTGCTGCGATCCGGGCAATTAACAGGTATGCTGGCACCCATGATTGCCGTTTCCATCGTGATGCAACAGGTCTTCGGTTTGCTGGGTGTTAGCGGGACTGTCGCCAACTTCATCGCACTCTTCGGACAAAACCCCATGCTTGTCTTGCTCATATGCATGGCAATCGTGCTGGCTGCCGGTTGCATTCTGGAAAGCCTGCCCGTTACCGTCATATTTGCCCCCATCCTGGCGCCGATCGCGGTATCCATGGGCGTAGACCCAGTGCACTTCTCGGTGATCTTCCTGGTGGGCGCCGCTATCGGATTCATCTCCCCCCCGTTTGGGCTCAACCTTTTTGTCGCCAGCGGTATTACCGGCATTCCATATATGCGTATCGTCCCTTCAGCTCTGCTGTACCTGGGCGGCTTGTTGATAGCCTGGATGTTGATCGCGTTCATCCCATGGCTTTCGCTCGGCCTGATTCCGGCGCGCTAGGGATTCATGATCCCTGCGCTTTCCGCCCTTGTCCCGTTTGCCCTGGTCGTTCTCTTTGCGGTCTATTTCCACACCGTAACGGGCTTCGGCCTGGCAATGATCATCATGGGCCTGGCCAGTGCCACCGGCATGGTATCGGTGGCAACGCTTGCCAGCGTCGTCAGTATTGTTACGTTGATGAACAGTGGCGTAGCGCTGCGAGGTAACCTGCATCATGTGCCATGGAAGGCAGTCAACCCCATGCTCGTTGCAGTATTGCCCGCTAGTGTTCTGGGTGTCGTGCTGCTGGATTATCTTAGTAGCGGAGCGGCCGATGCCATCCAGGTTTTACTGGGTCTTGTCATTGCCTACGGCGGCTTGAGTCTTGCATGGCGGCCCCGCCCTCTGACAGAAATATCGGGGACGGGCTCGTTCGCCTGTTTTGGTTTTTTGGGCGGACTGATAGGTGGCATGTTCGGCATACCCGGTCCGCCAATGATTTTTCAGCTGTATCGCCAGCCGCTGACACTGGCACAGATTCGCACGGCGCTCATCCTCCTGAACGCCGTCATTGCGGGGGCGCGCACCTTGTTTGTGGCGACTCAAGGTCAACTACATCTGCAAGAGCTCGTGCTTAGTGCGATCTGCCTGCCCTTGGTGGCACTGGCAACCCTTGCCGGCAAGCACTACCCGCCGCCGTTCTCGCCCGAAGCCATGCGGCGCATTGCCTTTATATTGCTGGTGCTGATGGGGCTGACCTTGATCGCCCCGGTAGCAATGCAATGGCTTTAAACAGTGCCTGCCCTACTATCGGGCAGCGCCTAGCTACTCAGCCGTTTCGTCGTCCACCGATGCGTCAGGTGCATGGTTAACCACCGACGCAATACCATTATTGCGCGATGCCTCGGTATCGTATTGCTGGCTTGTACCTATGACCTGTCCATTCGTGGATTTCAGATTGAACATATATTTTCCCGACGGAGTCTGCTTGCGTTCGAATAGCCCATCGTTGGCAGCATTCTTCTTGACGGACTCAATACCATTCAAGCATGAGGCCTTGGCCTTGTAGCCCTCGCTGGCCAGAATTGCCTGACCATTGCTGGCTTTCAGCCTGAACCGGAACTCACCAGCTTTATCTTTATATATTTCGAATTTTCCAGCCATGAAGTCGCTCCTTAAACAAGAAAAGAATTGCTGTCCTTGCTGACGCAAGGATCAAGCAAGGTTATCAGATTCTTGTGTTCAGCAGCTCCATTCAAATGACAGGTTCTGTAAATTCTGCCTTGCAATGCAGCACGCGAACCCAGGTGCCAAAATCAAATACTTGAAGGCCAGGCAGAACGTCACGGAGCCAAACCCACCTTCTTTGCCAACGCCCGATTGGATGCCAGCTCTTGCTGAATATCGTCGGCGAACGCCTTGGGCGTGCTAGTGGCAGGAATATTGTTGCTGTCCGCAAGCAGTTTCTGTATTTCGGGCGTGGCAACGATATGGTTGATCTCTGAGTTCAGCTTGCTGACTATGGCATCCGACGTGGCACCCGGCGCATAGAATCCAAACACAGACATTTTGTTCGCCTGCGCGTAGCCTATCTCACTGAAGGTAGGCACTTCGGGCAGGGAATCGACACGTGCTGGTGCCGCAATTGCCAGGGGCACAAAAGCACCACTGGCTATATTGGTTTTGACGGCGGAGCCCATGTTCGTCGAGATAAGCTCGAACTGCCCGCCCAAGGCATCGGTCAGTTGCTGACCAGCCCCTTTATAGGGAATATGCGTCACTTCGATATCTGCGGCCTGCTGCAATTGCTCCAGCATCAGATGCCCCAGCGAGCCCAGGCCCGATGTCGACCAACGCAACACGCCTGGCTCGGCCTTGGACTGGGAAACCACGTCATCCATGGTCTTGCCGATGAATGCCGAAGTGCCCAGCAATATCACGGGTGAGACCATCACGCTCCCAATCGGTGCAATGTCCTTCTTGGGGTCGTAGGGAACCTCGCGAATGGCGGGCGACAATGCCAGCGGACTGACGGACGAAAACCCGATGGTATAGCCGTCGGGCGCTGCCTTGGCCACTTCGTTCATGCCTATTGTCCCGCCAGCCCCGCCCTTGTTTTCGACCACAAACGAAACACCCAGACTCGTGCTCAGCTTGTCTGCAATGGCACGGGTAACGGAATCACTGACGCCGCCGGGCGGATAGGCCACAATGACGCGCACGGATTTCTGAGGCCAGTCGGCCGCAAAGACAGCTGCGGAAGCTGTCACAAGCACGACAGCGGTCAGCGCGCAGCGAAGTATTCTGGAGTACATGGATTTCGTCCTTAAGAAATGTTGGATGCATCATGAAGGCAAAAATTGTACTGCGCCTGGGCCATATCGTCCCGGCGCGGCTGGCACACCTACAAGCCCTGCAGCGCCGCGCTTTCAACCATCATGAATTCATCACTCGCCTCGTCATAATCCCATCGCTCTACAACACAATGGCGCGACCCGGCATCCACCCCATGGCGAACAAGATTGATGGAGTTGTTGGCTTCATGGCGAATCCGGGATGACACGGCCGTACCGGCCTGTACGGCCCAGACGGGACGCGGCAACGCGGCATGGCTTTGATGCAGCGCACTGATGAAAGGTCTATGAATATGGCCACCCAATATCAAATCAGCCCCCGCTTGCGCCCATACGCGGATGGCTCGCTCGTGGCCGCGCAATAAGTGCTCTTTATCCTCGTCGCGCTGCACATAAACGGGCTGATGCGTCACCACGATGCGCAGTTGCTCTTGCTCTGCTTGCTGCAAGCGCCGCGCCACGCTATCGATCTGTTCGTCAGACACCTCACCTTCGATATGCCGATAGCGACGTGTGGTGCGTACTCCGACAGCCAGCAGAAAGGGGGTATCAAGAACCGGTTCAAGATCAGGCCCGAAGACACGCTTGTAGCGCGCGTAGGGCCAGAGCAGGCGCGACACCAAATCAAACAATGGCACGTCATGGTTCCCGGCTATGACTAATCTGGCGGGAATGGCCAAACGATCCAGAAAGGACGCGGCGGCAGAGAACTCGACAGCTCGCGCCCGCTGTGTGATGTCACCAGACAATATCACCACATCGGGCGCTTCCTTGCGCACCAACCCTTCCAGTGCACGCACGACCTTGGGCCTTTCGGTACCAAAGTGCGTGTCGGAAATATGCAGTGCCATCTTCATGCGGCATCTGTATTGTGGCGGCGCTTGATCAACAACAATGGTTCAGGTGCTACACGAAACTCCAGCGGCGCCTGCAGCCACATAATTTCGCCATCGGCGGCTACCTTGATGCGTCGTTTGGTTTTATGGCCTTTGCCGGTCAGATGCGGGGCCTGAGCTGTACTGGGTTGCTTATTCAGCAGTCCAAATGATGCAACAACAAGGCTGCGAAAGCTGAACCCCGTAACATTGTCAGCATCGCCCAGGCTTCCGAAAGCGCCACGCGCTGCCAGCCACAACATGGCCAATGTTCCCACGTGGTTCACCGCAATCCCCGCAAGCTGTCCTTGCTTGACCGCTTCGGCCTCGCGCATGCCGACCTGTTCAAGTTGAAGGCGATTATTGCCTATGAAGAGCGCGGTTGCCCGAAGGTGAACGCGTTCACCTTCCTTGTCCATCTCTAAATCCAGATAGCGATGATCGCCAAAAGCCGTAACGAGGGCAGACCACATCGCGACAAGTCGGCTTCTGCCATAACGCTGTTTGAACACCTCACGATCCTCGAGCAGATCTGGGTACAAACCGACACTCGCGTTGACCAAAAACACCCGACCATTCACCAGGCCGACCTGCACAGGCGTGGGCTCACCTTGCAATAAATCTTCAAGCGAGCCGTGAATATCTTCGGGGATGCCATGCGTGCGCCCAAAATAATTAAAGGTGCCCTGCGGAATCGCACCGAATACGCAGCCGCGTTCCAATGCGACATTGGCGACCGCATTGATGGTTCCGTCGCCGCCAACGGCAACTACCACGCCCCCTTCCGCCTGGGCTGCATCGATCGCCTGTTGTGCGGTAGCCGCGATATCATTGGGCTCACCGATAACAAACAGGTGAAATGTACGCCCCGCTGAATGCATGGCAGCTTCGATGGTTTGACGGGTCGTGCTTGAATCGTTACCACCCGAGGTACCATTGAGAACGAAAAATAAGGGTGGATTAGCTGGCAGATGATAGGCCACACGAATTCCCTGTGAATGCGTAAATTTAATCGTAACAGGTTAAGGGTGTGAAGCGTAACGGACTTTTCCTGCATCAACCTAATTTGCTAAGCTCAGCACTACTGCACTACGATCTCAACCCGCCGGTTACGCGCACGGCCTGCCTCGTCGGCATTACTGGCAACCGGCGCTAATGATGCAACACCTTTTGCGGCTAAACGCGCCGCATCGATTTGATGTGAGGCAATCAAGGCTTGGGCCACGGCGCTTGCTCGCGCCTCTGACAGCGCAATATTAGCATCGAGCGTACCCACATTATCAGTGTGCCCAACAACATAGACCTTCAGATCAGCTTTACCCTGAAGCAGCTTAGCCATTTCGGCCAGGGCCACATCGGATTCAGGTTTGATATTCGCTTTACCGGTATCAAAATAAACGCCTGGAATTGCCACGTGCCCTTGCCGGTCAAGCGACTGTTGCAGCTCGTCGGCTTGCAACACCTTCACTTGGTCGTCCTTCAATGCGGCTCCTTCAACGACCTGCTGATACAGCAGTGTCCGTTTATTGGCCGTATCCTCTACCGCATGCAAGAATACGTGCACCTCGCCGGCATCATCACTGCGATGTGCAAGCAAGGCGCGCTCGGCACTGTCGCCAAAGGAAGCATCACCAAAACCTTTTGGCCGTACTTGTCCGCTAAGGGCAATGAAAGCCATCATGTCGTCTCCACACTCTTGCCGGTTGTTGCAAGCAAAGAGTGTATTGAATCCTGCCTGCTCTAACGCTTTTTCGTAGTTGCGCATTACTTCCAGAACCGACCGCTCACCAGGGATTCGATAGTCTATCCGCGTGACCTTGCCTTCGAGTTCCAGCAACTCGTCCGGTGTATCGCTGTTATCGACCTTGCCTCTGGGCAAAACTGCGGCGTCGAAACCCTTTGCTTGGTATGCACGTATTTCTGCGGACGGGAATCGGCTCAGCAGTGGATGGTCTGCAGATCCCTTGATGTCAGCGGCGATCGCCGTACTGGTCAATGACATGCCTATAGCCACGAGAAAACTGGAAGTCCGACTCTGTATCATGCGCCCTCTTTTTGCTGTGAAAATTTAACCAATCGATAATAGCTGTTGACCAGCAGGATCCGCAGTCGAATACACAAATTTTTACGTTGAGTCTGAGGACGCCGCCGCATAGCCCACGCCTTCCCTGATGCGGCGACACGGCGTTAGACTATCGTCATTACCCCCGAATCAAGTACCATTCCATCCTACTGAATCGGCTCGTCCCTTTATTCACTACGTCCATGATCACACCGTTTCAAGCCTTGGCCTGCCCGCTGGATGGTACAGACCTGCATCGCCATGAAAATACCTGGCAATGTGCATCAGGTCACAATTTCGACATTTCCAGCCAAGGTTATGTCCATCTGCTTCCCGTGCAAATGAAACGCTCGCGCGATCCCGGCGACAGTAAGGAAATGGTTGCTTCGCGCAGGCGGTTTCTAAGCTCTGGCGTCTATGATCCGATCGCCAACGCCACGAGCGCAACGATTCTGCGCAATACGCCAGCAAACAGCACTATCCGTTGCCTGGACGCAGGATGCGGTGAAGGTCACTATCTGCGTTGCGTAGCGGCTGGCAGCACGCCAGGCATCGCGCTTGTCCTGGCGGGGCTGGACATCTCCAAATGGGCCATTCAGGCCGCCGCCAAAAGAGATAAACAAACGACCTGGCTGGTGGGCAGCAATGCCAACCTGCCCATACAGTCTGCTTCGCTGGACTGGCTACTGTGTATGTTTGGCTTTCCCGTCTATGCCGAATTTGCCAGGGTGCTTGCGCCCCATGGCCAATTGCTACAAGTCGATGCAGGCCCTCAACACCTACGCGAACTACGGGAAATCATCTATCCCACGCTCAAGCCGGAACGGGCTGGCAATGAATCCGATCCCCCTGGCTTCAAACACGTGGGATCAGAAACGCTGAGCTATTCCCTGGAATTAACGAGCGCGGAGCAAATAGCCGACCTGCTTGCCATGACGCCACACCTGTTCCGGGCAAGCGCGGACGGCCTGGCCAAACTGAAAACACTGGATCGACTATCCGTCACGGTAGATGTACGCCTGGCACGGTTCAAGGTAATGGCCTTTGTGCTTGCGGATTAGCTACTTGATTTTCTTCATGCGTTCGGATCAATGCGCAAAATATAACTCGTGCAAGTGTTCCATATCGATATTGCTGGCCCGCTCCGTCAATACGACCTTGCCACTTTGCAGCAAGTAAACCTGATCCGCCACACCCACCGCGCGATGCAACAGTGGTTCGCTATGCGGAACCAAAGTAACAACGAGCTGAGCGCATGTTACAAAATAGATCTATATCATATAGTTGCCATGAGAGGTTTTCACGCTTATGATCGTTTCAGAAGGCGTGTCGATCTGTCGTTTGTTTATCTCTTAATAGGCCAGCGGCAAGCTGGTTTCAAACCTTAAGATAAGCACAGGTTCAAGCGCCTGAGTCTAAAGTCTAACGAAAGACTGACAACACTAAAGGAGACAAAAAATGAAATACACATGGAAACTTTGCGTGGGCGTGATGGCTATTGCATCGTGCATGAACGTGGCTGCGGCCGAGTATCCGGATAGAACTGTTAACTACATTATCCCGTTTGGTCCGGGCGGAGAATCCGATATTTCGGCGCGTCTGCAAGAGCCTGTATTCCAAAAATTAACCGGGCAGCGCCTGGCCATCCAGTACAAACCTGGTGGGGGTGGAGCTGTGGTCTGGTCGCAAATGAACCGCCTAACGCCCGATGGCTACACAGTCGTAGGCACGAATCTACCTCATATTGTTTTGCAGCCCCTTCAGAAAGACGTTGGCTATGAAACCGACGATATCAATACGCTTTACTGGTTTCACGTAACCCCCGACGCTTTGTTGGTACCGGCCAGCAGCCCCATCAAGACACTGAAGGAATATATCGAGGCCGCAAAAAAGGCACCTGGCGCCACCACCGTATCTGGATCGGGCACAAACTCGGCCAATCATCTGGCACAGCAGCGCTTTGACATGATGGCCGACATCAAAACCACGTATATCCCATTCTCGGGCACAGGCAAGGCCAATATGGCGATATTGGGCGAACAGGTCAACGCGGGCTGGGGCTACACCACGGTACAAATGCAATTGGGCGATCAAGTTCGTTGCCTTGCCGTAGCCATGGAAAAACGCCACCCCAAACTGCCCGATTGCCCCACTTTCAAGGAATCTGGCTACGATCTGGTCGGGGGCGCCTATCGTGGTGTAGCAGTACCCAAATCCACGCCAGCTCCCATACAAGAGCGTCTGACACAGATTCTGCAAGATATCAACAAAGATCCGGATTTCATCGCCAAGATGGAAGAAAACGGGTTTTCCATGCTTGATATTGGCACCAAGGAAATGCCCGGCTTCATGGCTGAAATCAAAGCGCGCTACGGCGAACTGGCCAAGCAAATGGGCATTACCAAGAAATAAATAACAAGCAAATAAGTATCGGTCTCGATAACCCTGCAACTCCTCGCAGGGTTATCGCTTTCAACTTTAATTACAACCGACTTTTATGTTTGATTTCTCCTTTTTAGTTTCAGCGCTTACGCCGATCAGTTTGCTTCTGGCATTGGGTGGCGTCATTGCGGGTACGGTGATCGGCGCACTGCCTGGGCTCACGGCCACGATGGCGATTGCCGTCCTGGTACCGTTCACATTTGTAATGCCTCCCGCCACGGCCCTGATTACGCTTGGGGCCATTTATACCGGCGCGATTTATGGCGGTGCCTACGCGGCCATTTTGCTCAATACGCCCGGTACGCCATCTTCAATTGCCACAACCTTTGACGGCTTCCCGATGGCCAAGAACGGTAATGGCGATCTTGCCATGACCTTGGCTTGCCTGGCTTCCGTTATTGGCGGTCTGGTGGGTGCATTTTGCCTGATGCTGCTAGCTCCGCCTTTGGCGACGGTGGCGCTTAGCTTTGGCCCCATCGAATACTTTTGGCTCGCCATATTTGGGCTTACGCTTATCGCTTCCCTGGACGAAGGCAGTACGATCAAAGGCCTTATAGGCGGCTGCATCGGCATGCTGCTGGCCATGGTGGGTGTGGCTGAGGTAGGCGGCGACATCCGCTACGTCGGCGACATGCAAGAACTGCTGGGCGGCATCGATGTGGTGGCCGCTTTAATTGGTATCTACTGTATTCCCGTCATTATCGATTTGGCGGCCAATGCCACCCCGCACCTCAAAATGCCCGAGAAGGTTCGCGGTTACCGTTTATTCGAAGCGCTAGGCTATCTTCGGCGCGGCAAGATGAACGTTGTACGCAGCTCGCTGATTGGCACAGTCATCGGAATATTGCCGGGGGCGGGCGGCTCTATCGCTGGGCTGGTTTCGTATTCCGAGGCCAAGCGGGTTTCGCCCCGACGCGACAATTTCGGCAAAGGTGAGCCCGACGGCGTGGTGGCCACCGAGTCGGCCAATAACGCAACAGTGGGTGGCGGCCTCATCCCCACATTGGTGCTAGGGATTCCGGGCACACCGCCCGATGCAATCATCTTGGGCGCTTTACTGGTGCAAGGCATACGCACTGGCCCTACTCTGTTCAGCGACCAAAGCGCCATTGTTTATACCTTTATCTGGGGCTTGATCCTGGCCACGCTTATCATGCTGCCGGTTGGCTTGGTCATTGGGCGTTACGCCTTCAAGACGATTATCTCCATACCCAAAACTGTGCTCGTGCCGTCAGTGGCGTTCCTTACCATTTTGGGTAGCTTCGCCATTAACAACAACGCCTACGAGGTGCAGCAAATGGTGGTGCTGGGCTGCCTGGCGTGGGGATTGGCCCGGGTCGGATTTACTGCTTCGCCCATTGTACTGGGGATAATTCTGGGTCCGATTGCCGAACATGGTTTTGTTCAGGGCTATCTTATTGGGGGTGCCAAAGGCAGTATCCTGGCCCAATTCTTCGGCCGTCCAATTTCCCTCGGCATTATTGCGTTTATCATTTTGGGGCTGTTGTATCCCTACATTATTCGACGACGAGCCGCGCGGCGGGCAGCGCAGACACAATAAGGGGCAGACATGAACAACAATTCTGTAGTGCGTTTCGATGTCGCTTCGGCAGTGAGTTGCATAGCATTGATTATCATCGGCCTGGCAGCTATTTATTGGGCCAACGACTTCTCAATATTGGGGGCCGTGTTTCCACGCGTCGCAGCCGGGCTGATGGTGGCGCTTAGTTGTCTGTATCTGGTCATCGCATGGATGCGCCCCCAGGCGCGGCGCACTCACGAGCCTGGCTCGAGCGCTCGGCGGCTTGCCGTTATGGTAGTCATGCTGGCATGGGCATTTTTGCTTGAGCCGCTGGGCTTTCTGGTATCCGGCATACTGGCTTTCGCAGCATTGCTTGTAGTCGCGCATTTCGACCGCTGGACGGCTCGTATCGTGATCTTATACGGGCTCGCTGGCCTCATCGTTCTGGGCTCGCTGTTTTCTATTTTCAAGTTTGCTTTGCAAGTGCCTTTGCCAACCGGCTGGCTGTTCTAGAACGTAAATAGGCCACGTGAATATCCTTTGCCGCGCTCGCAGCGAACTGCGCTGCGAGCGTCAGTTGTTCTGGTAATTACGCCTGTACACCTCTTCCCCCATAGCCTGCACTTGTTGCGCTATCTGTGCCTTGAACGGTGTCAACAAGCGCTCGAAGCTTTGCTCGGGCTCGAGTATGGACAAGCTACGGGCAATGGCTTCAATGGTGGAAACCGCCGCCGGCTCACGGGTTTTGCGTATTCTATACTCGGAAGGCGCACCAGGTGGAAAGCTGAAACGCGGCAAGGTGCCCAGTACTGGGTTGGCGCTGACGATCTTGCGTGCCTTGCGCCATGTACCGTCCGGCACGATCAGCAGCGATGCATCAAGCTCACCCTTATCCGCCACGGTCTGTGACTCGCTGCCTTCCTTTGCAGGAAACAGCAGTAAGGCCTGTCCCGTGGATGCAAGGATATCATCCAATTGAGGAAAGTGTTCTCCGACCAGCATCTGCGCATTGCTCAGCCCCGCCACCGCCAAACGAGCGGTATTCAGGGGATGGCTGACCTCATCCGGATGCTGCAACACAAGCACACGCGTGCGATTGGCAATTGGGCTGATATAAGCGCACAAGCAATGTGATATGGGGCGCTGGCAATGTTCACAGCGAGGACGGGGTGGCTTCTTCGGATCCGGCATGCGCTCCATTAATTCAGCTGGCCACCAGCTCGGAAAGACATAGCCCGGCAGGACTCTTGGGGTCGGCCAGCGCAAGAACAATCGTCAGATGATTCAGGCCAGCCTCTATCCTAAGCTGCGTATCCATGCCATTGGCTTTCAGCATAGAAGAGAACTGATGGCCCTGCGTGTGATACGGCACGGAGTCGTGTTCGGCCAGCATCACAATACGCCGTGGAGCGTAAAGCTGACGTGAGCTCAGAGGCGACCAGGCCGCCGCTTCCGCATGGGTCATCTTTGCTTCGTTCTTCAGGAAGCTATCAGGAATTTCGCTCAGGTCGTAGATGCCGCTAATCAGAAGCAGGCCGCGCAGCGCGGGTAGATCCGTCTGTTCATTTTCTTCAGGGCCAGTCGCGGCAAGATAGCTTGCCAGATGTGCGCCCGCTGAATGACCGCTGACCGTGTATCGACCTGGATCTGCGCCCAACTCGGGAGCCATCTGGGTTAAATGCGCAAGAGCCGCCCGTATCTGGCCAACAATGGTACCCAGCCGGGTGTTCGGCATAAGATCGTAGCCAACAAAGGCCGCAATGCCGCCTGCAGCCAGCACCGGAGCCGCGACCAGCCAATGATCCGCTTTGCTGCCCGAGCGCCAATAGCCGCCATGAATGAATACGTGTAGCGGAGCCCCTTTGACCAGGCGTGGCGGAAAGATGATATCAATCTGCTCACGCGGACTCGAGCCGTAAGGCACGTTGGAACGCGCCTCGACGTGCGTAGATAACTCGCGTGATCGCGCGGCTGTCTCGGCGATGATCTCGTAGAAATCAGGGATGAAATCTTGATTGCGGTAAAGGTCTGTCATAGTTAAAAGTCTACCGCATAATATTTCGGCTCCATGAACTCCAGAATACCAGTGACGCCGCCTTCACGCCCCAGCCCACTTTGCTTGGCACCCCCAAACGGGGCTGCGGGGTCTGACATCAGCCCTCGATTGATTGCAATCATGCCGGCCTCTATGCCCTTACCCACCCGCAGTGCACGCGACAAATCGCCCGAATAAACGTAGGCGGCCAGCCCATATTCTGTATCGTTTGCCAGTGCTATGGCCTGAGCCTCCGTTTCGAAGCGATAGACGGCAGCCACAGGGCCGAAAACCTCGGCATGTGCCATGTCGGCATCCGTAGGTACATTATCGAGAACCGTGGGCGGGTAGAAATAACCGTTACCTGGCAGTGGCTTACCTCCGGTATGCAAACGGGCGCCTTGAGCGATGGCGCTTGAGACCAGGTGGTCGATCTTGGACACAGCATTCTTGGTGATCATCGGTCCGACCTGTGTTTGCGCCTTGATACCTGGGCCGACCTGCAGCGCCGCCATCCGCTCGGTCAGCCCGGCAACGAAGGCGTCGTGTATGCCAGCCTGCACGTAAAAGCGGTTGGCGGCCGTGCAGGCCTCGCCCGCATTACGCATTTTGGCGATCATGGCGCCGTCCAGAGCCGCTGGCAGATCGGCGTCGTCAAACACTAGGAATGGCGCATTGCCGCCCAGCTCCATCGAACATGAAACCACTGTCTGGGCCGCTACGGCCAGCAAGGTGCGGCCTACTGCAGTCGAGCCGGTGAAAGACAGCTTGCGTACCCGGGGATCAGCCAGCATGGCATTGGTGACGGCGGCTGGCTGCGTGGTGGTCAGCACATTCACCACCCCTGGCGGCACGCCTGCCTGAGCGCCCAGCCTTGCCATCGCGTAGGCGGTTAAAGGGGTTTCAGAGGCCGGCTTCAGAATGACTGTGCAGCCGGCGGCCAGCGCCGGGCCTATCTTGCGCGTGGCCATCGCGGCGGGAAAGTTCCAGGGTGTGATCAAGACCGCGATCCCGATGGGGTCATGATCGACAAGAATATGGTTGGCTCCCGATGGAGCGTGGCGGAACTCGCCCGGAATACGCACAGCCTCTTCGGCATACCAGCGAAAGAATTCCGCAGCATAAGCCACTTCGCCGCGCGCATCGGTCAAGGCCTTGCCATTTTCCAGCGAAATCAGATACGCCAGTTCCTCGGCGTGGTCTGTCATCAGCTGGAACCAGCGACGCAATATCTCGGCCCGCTGACGGGCCGGGGTAGCACGCCAGTTTGCCGCAGCGGCCTCGGCTGCATCGACGGCCCGCAGTGCATCGGCCACTGAAGCGTCGGGCACATCGGCCAAGACCTCGGCGGTAGACGGATTGATAACCGGAATACCGCTGCCCGGCCGCCAATTTCCGGCTATATAAAGGCCTTGTGCGTGTAAGGCGGGGTCGGCGTAGCCCTGCCCAAGCGTTGTAGTTTGTGTCATTTGATGGCTGTCCTGTGTTGCTGGATGATGCTTGCGTCGCCCCAATAGGCGGCGTCCAGAAGCTTGCGCATGTCGCTGCGGTCTAGCGGGCGGGGATTATTCTGGATGAGCCGCTCTATGCCGCAAGATTGCTCTGCCACCCAATCCAGCTGTTCTTCGGCCAGCCCAAGCTCGGCCAAGGTGGCCGGAATGCCGATGCGGGCGAACAGCGCGGAGATTGCCGGTATGACTTGCGTAGCGTCCGCAAGGCCCATGGCGCCTGCCATCTGCTGCAGTTCGGTGCCTATCATGGGGCGGTTCCATTCCATGACCCAAGGCATCAGGCAGGCCACCCCCGCACCGTGGGCGGTGTGGGTTACGGCACCGACCGGATATTGAATGGCATGGGCGGCCGCCGTTCCTGCAACACCAAAAGCCAACCCCGCAAAGGTCGCCCCTTGCATCACCTGCGCCCTGGCGGCCAGATTGGAACCATCGGTACACGCTGCTTCCAGCCCTTGCCACAATAGCGAGATCGCGGTCAGTGCAAACTGATCCGACAGAACATTTTTACCAACAAATACTCGTTCCTGCGTCAATCCAGCAGTTGTAGGACGTCGAGAGGCAGTAAAGGCTTCAATGGCATGAGTCAGTGCATCGGCGCCAGCGATGGCAGTGAGCGATGGCGGGCAAGTTAGCGTTAGTTCAGGGTCGCAGATTGCCGCTGTTGGAATCAACTGTGGACTGGATATGCCAACTTTCAGGCTGCGCTGACTGTCCGACAGGACTGCAACCGGCGTGACCTCGGAGCCTGTTCCGGCAGTAGTCGGAATAGCGATCAGCGGCAGGACAGGGCCGGGCACTTTTAATTCGCCATAGTAATCATCCGGCCGCCCACCATGAGTCAGCAATAAGGCCACGCATTTAGCCATATCAAGACACGAACCACCTCCCACGCCTATGACCAGGTCGGGAGCAAATTCGCGGGCGGCATCGGCGGTCAGGATCGTGCTTTCAGCGGGAACATCTGGCAAGGTTCCACTTTCAATCCTTAGCGTCAGACCGTTGTTTTCAAGATCGGCGATGAGGGACTGGAAGTCAGCGTCGCCAGCCAAGCGCTGATCTGTGACGACCAAGGCCCGCCGGCCAAGTCGTTTTGCCACAAGACCCAACACCCCGCGTTGACCGCTGCCCACAATAAGCTCGCGCGGCGACCTGATTGTCCCGAAATAATTCATCGTTCATCTCCTTGTATTGCTCTTTTAGCAACTGCTTACGCCGCTATATATCGTATCGTATATGATATTGTATTTGACATTTGATATCTTATTTGCCATGATACTAGCGTGTCAAGAACAACTTACGGACCGTTACTAGCGAAATGACAGCCCTACGAGAAAAGCAGCAACGCGCATCTTTACGTCCGGCCAGTGTGGTTGATGGTGTGTACGACAGCATCTATGAACAGCTCATGTCGCTGACCATCGCGCCTGGCGCGCGCATCCCCATTGATGTCCTCGCACGCGACCTGAATGTCTCGCAGACACCGGTGCGTGAAGCGCTTTCACGGTTAGAGCGCGAAGGGCTGGTGCACAAGGCACATCTCATCGGCTACAGCGCCGCCCCGCAACTGGACCGCAAGCAGTTCGAAGACTTGTTCAGCTTTCGCCTGCTTGTCGAGCCCGAAGGCGCTCGATTAGCCGCACTGAACATGACACCCGCCACACTCAGTCATATAGAAGATATTGCCGCCGACATGGCCCACGGCGCAACACCGGTAGACCGTACCAGCCGTTATTCACGCTTTGCCCGTACCGACGCCCAGTTTCATGACGAAATCCTGCGGATCGCCGGCAATGAAGTTATCCGCTCAACGCTGTTCAACCAGCATGTTCACCTGCATTTATTCCGCCTGATGTTCCATAGTCGCGTGACTCAAGAAGCACTGGAAGAACATGAAGACCTGATGGCGGCCTTTCGGAATGGCGATGCCGCCGCCGCAGAAGCGTCTATGCGCAAGCATATCCAGCGTTCCCGCGACCGCCTGATGCTTGCCTTCGAATGACCACGAACACTGCCCTACCTTTGTCAGCTTCGGCGCAGGCGGCACTAGGCACGTCAGCGCCACCGACGCTGGCAACGGCTGGGTTGTCCAAGGCCTATGGCCCCATCACTGTGCTGTCTGCTGTCACGCTCGATATCTACAAGGGCGAAGTCCACGCGATCATAGGTGAGAATGGTGCGGGCAAATCAACATTGATGAAGCTGCTGGCGGGCTATGTGAGCCCCACTGCGGGTCAGCTGATTATGAACGGACAGGCCGTCGAATTTGCCGATGCCGCAGCTGCGGAAGCTGCAGGTGTGGTGCTGGTTCATCAGGAAATCCTGCTAGCTCCCGATCTCACCGTCGCCGAGAACCTCTTTCTGGGCCGAGAACTGTCACGCGGAATCATGGTCGACGATCGTGCCATGAACCGCCGTACCACCGACGTCCTGGCTTCTATTGGTGCACATTGTGGGCCACGCGACCTGGTCGGCGATCTTCCGTTGGCGCAGCGGCAACTGGTGCAAATCGCACGGGCCCTGCTGGAACCACGCAAGGTGGTGATCTTCGATGAGCCCACTGCGGTTCTTGCCAATGATGAGGTCGCAGCTCTACTGGATGTGATTCGCGGGCTGAAGGCGCAAGGCGTAGCTGTCTTGTATATTTCGCATCGCCTGGACGAAGTCCAGGCATTGGCCGATCGCATTTCCGTGCTGCGCGATGGAAAGATGATAGGTACCTGGCCAGCTGCCGAACTGTCTCAACGCGACATGGCCGAGCTCATGGTCGGCCGCCAGCTCGACGTGCTGTATCCAGCGAAACGTCCACAGCCATCAGGCGACCCACTACTCATCATCGAGCAACTATCGGTGGATCATGCCGCAGTCCAGGCCAGCCTGGCGGCCAGGCCCGGCGAAGTACTGGGTATTGGCGGCATGATAGGTTCGGGTAGAACTGAGCTATTCGAGGGGCTAATGGGTCTGCGACCAGCCCATGCACAACGGATAGCACTGAAGGGGCAGACCATCCGGCATCGCTCGGTAAAAGGCTGGCAAGAACTGGGCCTGGTTTACCTGACCGAAGATCGCAAAGGCAAGGGCCTGTTGCTTGACGAACCATTGGCCCCAAACCTGACCCTACAGGCACTGAACCGAATTCACCCTCGTCTAGCGTTGGATCAGCGTAAAGAGACCGCCGCACTGGAAAAAGCGGTAGGCGACTACGACATCCGCGTCGGCTCCATGCACCTGGACGCCGGCCAGCTGTCCGGCGGAAATCAGCAAAAACTGCTGTTGGCAAAAATAATGATGACCAACCCTTCGGTCGTCATCATCGACGAACCGACACGCGGCATCGACATTGGCAACAAGAGCCAGATATACGACTTCATTGATCAGTTGGTTAGATCAGGCAAAGCCTGCATCGTGATTTCGTCAGAGCTGCCCGAACTGGTTGGCCTTGCCGACCGCGTTCTGGTGATGCGCGAAGGACGCATCGTGGCCGAGCTGGCAGGAAAACAAATTACAGAACAAAACGTCGTCTATGCGGCCACTAGCAAAGAGGCCCTTGTGGCGGGCTTGCACGGACAAGGCCACCTGACGACAACCGAAGGAGACAACCATAATGACAAGCGCGACCACGACTATCGCGACAGCTGAAGCACCCCGGCGTATCCGCTGGGCCACCATGGGGCCTTTTATTGCGCTGGGCATCGTACTGCTGGTCGGCACGATGCTGAATCCCAATTTCGCCACGGCAACTAATCTGGCCAACGTAGTCACTCGTTCAGCCTTCATAGCCATTATCGCAGTGGGTGCAACCTTCGTGATCTCATCGCGCTGCCTCGACCTGTCTGTCGGTTCCATGATGGCTTTCGTGACAGGGATCATGATCCTAACCATGAATCGTCTTGAGCCCTCGATGGGCGCAAACGCGATCTTCGTCGGCGCCGCCGTAGGGCTGCTGGTCGGCGCTGCTTGTGGTTTGATGAATGGGCTGATCGTTACCGTGGGCAAGATCGAACCCTTTATTGCCACACTGGGCACGATGGGGATTTTTCGCGCACTGATCACATGGATGTCTGACGGCGGATCCATCCCCATGGATCGCGCGCTGCGCGAACCTTATCGTCCGGTCTATTTCGGCGATGTACTGGGCATGCCGATTCCAGTGGCCATTACCTTGGTCGTCGCCTTGGTCGGCGCCTTCATCCTGTATCGCACCAAATACGGACGCCGTTGCACGGCCACTGGATCCAACGCCGAAGTGGCTCGCTTCTCGGGCGTGTCGGTCACCAAGGTTCGAACCATGGCCTTTGTGATACAGGGGCTTTGCGTTGCCGTTGCCGCAATCTGCTACATCCCCCGGCTAGGCGCCGCCACACCCACAACAGGCCAGCTTTGGGAGTTGCAGGTGATCACCGCCGTGGTGATAGGCGGCACGCTGCTGCGCGGCGGCCAGGCAAGGATCTGGGGCACCGTCGCAGGCGCACTGATACTGGAAGTGATTGCCAATCTTATGGTGCTGTCCAACATGGTTTCAGAATACCTAGTCGCCGCCGTGCAAGGGGTGATCATCATCCTTGCCATGCTGGCGCATCGCTTTATCAAGTAACCGCCGGGAAAGAGCGGGATAGTTTCACAAAGGAGAGAAAAAATGACGACCATAACCAGGAGAGAGAAATGACGTCTATAACAAAGCGGGCGCTTGGCTTGCTGTCCGCAGCCAGCCTTGCAGTACTCACCACTACCAGCGCCTTGGCGCAAGACAAAACGACAATTGCCGTATCCATTCCCGCCGCTACCCACGGCTGGACCGGAGGTGTTGTCTATCATGCAGAACAGGCTGCGAAAGAAATCAAGGCAGCCTTTCCGAATATTGACGTGGTGGTAAAGACTTCGCCATCAGCCACGGCACAAGTATCGGCGCTGGAAGACCTTTCGGCCAGCCAGAAGCTGGATGCCCTGGTCATTCTGCCATTCACTTCCGAAGAACTGACCGGGCCCGTCGAACAGGTCAAGGCAGGCGGCACGTTTATCGCGGTCGTGGATCGCGGCCTGACCGACTCATCAATACATGATCTGTATGTCGCAGGTGACAACATCGCCGTAGGGGCAAACACCGCAACATGGCTGGCTGACAAGCTGGGTAACAAAGGCAATATCGTTGTACTGCGCGGCATCCCCACCGTCATTGACGACGAGCGTATCAAGGGCTTCACCGATGTAATCAAGGGCACCGACATCAAGATCCTTGATATCCAGTATGCCAATTGGAACCAGGATCAGGCCTTCACCCTGATGCAGGATTATCTGGCCAAGTATCCACAGATCGACGCGGTCTGGGCCAATGACGACGACATGCTATTGGGCGTAAGAGAAGCGATCAAAGAATCTGGTCGAACCGAGATCAAATATGCGCTTGGCGGTAACGGCATGAAAGAGGTCATCGAACTGGTCAAGGCCAAGAACCCCATGACGCCTATCTCGACCCCTTATCCGCCGTCAATGATCAAGTCGGCCATTTACATGACGGCTGCGCAGTTTACCGGGCAAGCGCCCATGCGTGGCACCTTCAAGCTGGACGCGCCGCTGATCACGCCCGAAAATGCCGATCAGTTCTATTTCCCCGACAGCCCATTTTAATGAATTCCGACCGGGCCAGGCCCGGTCGCTCTAACAACCAGGAGTACAACATGAGTGGCAAGAAAATCCTTATGCTCTGCGGTGAATTCACCGAGGAATATGAAATTTTTGTGTTTCAACAAGGAATGGAAGCGGTAGGTCACACCGTTCATGTCATCTGCCCCGACAAGAAGGCCGGCGAGATGATCCAGACCTCGTTGCATGATTTCGAGGGGCACCAGACTTATATCGAGCGGTTCGGGCACCTGGCCGAAATCAACAAGACATTCTCGGAAGTAAACCTGGACGACTACGATGCGGTGTACTGCGCGGGCGGACGCGGGCCGGAATATATCCGCACCGACAAGCGCATCCAGGCTATGGTGCGCCACTTTCACGAACAGCAAAAACCCATCTTCACCATATGCCACGGAGTGCAGATCCTTGTGGCCGTAGACGGCGTGATACGCGGGAAAAAAGTGGCCGCTCTGGGCGCCTGCGAACCCGAAGTCATCCTTGCGGGCGGCACCTACATAGATGTAAAGCCGCACGAAGCCTATGTCGACGGCACCATGGTGTCGGCGAAAGGCTGGACCGGCCTGGCCGCCTTCATGCGCGAATGCATGAAAGTGCTTGGAACGACCATCACCCATGCCTGACACTGAAGCAAGAACAAACTATCCGGAAGTGCGGAGGATCTAGTTTGAGTGGTTGGGCCAGGAAATACTGAGGCTTCCGTCAGGCACGGAGCTTGCTGTAGTTCCCGCCACAGATACCGGGAGCGTTCCGCGCGCCCTTCTTATCAAGGAGGCGATCTACATGGCCCATACCATCGAGTATAGGTATTCACTTGCAGGGCAACCGCTGCAATCCATTTTTCTGGCGGGAACCGTTCCGATCCTGTTGGCTACAAGGTGGTGTTCGTGCCATTTGCCAACGGCCAGCCCGCCGGGCCACCGGTGGACTTCGTTGCGGGCTTCCGCGATGACGATGGCACGACTAGGGGCCGACCTGTCGGCGTGACGGTGGATCCGCGTGGCGCCCTCATTGTGGCCGACGACCTGTCGAACACGATCTGGCGTGTAAGCCCATGAACACGGCGCATTCCTGAGCCGTGTTCACAACCATACAGGAGCGCATCCATGGCAAAAGAAGACAAATCCACATCTAGGCAACGGCGACGTGCGGCAAACACAGGCACTTTGACCGCGAAATAAGAATTGTCCTTGCCTCGTTCCCGTGATTAAATTGAAGTCGGCGTGCAAATGTGTCATTTCATGACCACACAGGCTTTCCAACAAAAAGTTATTGTTCCTCCATTCAATCACGAGGCCACAGAATAGAACCATGAAAAAAGCCACACTTACCTTGCTCCTGATCAGCGTGGGCGCGCTTGCAGCCTGCCAAAGCCCTTCCGGCTCACACAGCGGAAGCAATTCACGCAACTCCGAATTCAACTGTATCGCCGGCACCGTAGGCGGTGCCGTAATTGGCGGCCTGCTGGGCAGCACTATTGGCGGCGGTCGCGGACGCACGGCAGCCACTGCGGTTGGCATAGGTGCAGGCGGCTATATCGGCAACTCCATGGGCTGCAAGTAATGAAGGACACAACCATGCACAAACTTCTTTCCGTGGCCTTTTCCGTAGTGCTGCTCGGAACTGCCGCAAGCGCAACGGCCCAGAACACCACCGTCGAACTCACGCCTGAACACTTCGCGGAACTCGACAAGAATAAAAGTGGCGGAGTCAGCAAACAGGAATACGAGCAATTCATGCGCGACGCATTCAAGAAGCTCGACACCGACGGCAGCAACAGTCTTAGCCCGGCCGAAACCAGCAAGGTCATGACGCCCGAGCAGTTCGCTGCGGTCGACAAAGACAACAACGGCGAAATCAGCCTGGATGAACTCATAGAACAAGTCATGCGCGACTTCGACCGCCATGACAGCAACAAAGACGGTATTTTGCAGCCATAACGAAATGGCGGGAGCATTGCTCCCGCCATTTTCACTCAAGGCGCCTCAGCCGCAGCATCCATGCAACTCAGCCTATCCAGCACGGCTCAAAATAGCGCCGTATCGTAGAGACTATGCTGCGCGACACTATCCATGAGGTTTTTGGATTGTCGGGCGAAGGCTGATTGGCGATAGTCAGTGCGAACGTGCCCGCCGGACCGCTGGCCCGAATAACATGCTGATTGCCGGGTGCGCCGGGATCGACCACAACGCGCACCTGCGTGCTTTGCATGCCCGTTCCAGCCAGAGCCAATGTAGCGGCGACGTTCAGGTTCTTGGGATATCGCATAGCCGCCACATTGGCTGGTCCGGCAAAAAGCTCCAGTGGTTCGTCCAATTGATCGGCTTCGATGCCTTGCGCCGCCAGCTCAGACGCCCAGGCCGACACCGGCTTACGGGACTCATACGTAACGCTGGTGCCGTCGAACAATGCCGCACTGCGTATATAGTCCAGCCCGCCGATTGCACCCGAGGGTATCAACACGCGGGTATTGCCTTTGCGCGCGGCATCGAGCAAGGCGCCGTACAAACCGTCATCGGCCAGTGCACCAACAGACGAGACCAGAAAGGGGATGCCTTTTTCCAGGCACAGCCTGCCATACTGGCCCACGGCTTCCTGGCCGGCTGTCTCGACTATCAAGTCTGGCTGCCAGGCCAGCAGATCGTGGATATCTGAAAACACCGCAACGATGTCCTTATGACCCTGGAACGCAGAATCAGGACGTTTAAGGACAGCAATCGAAAAGGCGCTGTCGTGCGCGGAATCAGCCTGGCCATGCGCAAGCATATCAACCAACTGCCGGCAGATGTTGCCCGCGCCAATAATGGCCAGCTTGCGCGCGAACTCAGTCATACATCATTTGGGGCAGGCCCAATACTATATTGGGAAAGATGACCACCAGCATTACTGCCAGGATCAACATCAGGAAGAAAGGGAGCGCCGCTTTCGAAACAAACACGATGTCGCGCCCGGTCATGCCTTGCAGCACAAATAAGTTAAGGCCAACCGGAGGAGTCAACTGTCCCATTTCAACCACCAGCACCAGATAGACACCGAACCAGATCGGATCCATGCCTACGGCCTGAATCGCTGGCAGCAGCACTGCCGTGGTCAGTACCACGATAGAGATACCATCAAGAAAACAACCCAGAATAATGAAGAATACGGTAAGGGCCGCCAGCAAGGCGTAATTGCTCATGCCCATATCGGTTATCCAGCGGGCCAGGTTGGCGGGCAGGCCGGAATAGCCCATGGCGATGGTAAGAAAAGCCGCACCCGCCAAAATGAATGCAATCATGGAGGAGGACAATGTGGCCGCAATCAGGCCTTCTTTGAAGGTCTTCCAGGTCAGGTCGCCAAACAGCCAGCTAAGCAGCAGCGCAATCACGACACCGACTGCAGCCGAGTCGGTCGGGCTGGCCAGGCCCAGATAGATGGAACCCACCACCCCGATGATCAACAGCGTGACGGGCAGCAGCGTACGAGTGGCCTTGAGCTTTTGTCCGAAACTCATGGGTGGATCTTTGGCCGGCACCTTATCGCTGTTCCTTCCCGACCAGATGGCCACATAGCCCATGAACAGGATAATGACCATGATGCCTGGCACCACGCCGGCAATGAACAAGCGCGCAATCGAAAGTTCGGCCGCCACGCCATATACGATCAAGATAATGGACGGGGGAATCAGCAGGCCCAAGGTGCCCGAGCCCGCAATCGTTCCAAGTATCAGCTTTTCATCGTAGCCGCGCGCCTTGAGTTCCGGCACGGCCACTTTGGCTACGGTAGCGCAGGTAGCGGCAGACGAACCGCTGACGGCCGCAAAGATGCCGGATGCCATGATACCCACATGTGCCAGTCCTCCGGGCAATGAGCGCATCCAGGGTGCAAGCCCGGAGAACAGATCCTTGGACATGCGCGAACGAAACAGGATTTCGCCCATCCAGATGAACAAAGGCAGGGCTGCCAAAGACCATTCCGCCGAAGTGCTCCACATATTGGTGGCAAGCACATTAAGCACCGGTGCATTCGAAAACAGCAAAATACCGACCAGCCCGGTGGCAAAGAGCGCAATGGATACCCAGATGCCAAAGGCCAGGCAGCCGATCAGGACAACGACAAGAATCAAGGACATCACGGCATCAGACATTACAGGATATCCTCGGGATCGGTTTCGGTGCGCAGCCCTTCGCTACGGCCCATGCGCAGCATGTCGACCAGCGTATCGACAGCGGCAACAAGAAAGACACCCGCGCCCAGGCACAATACGCTTTGCGGTATCCACAATGGCACCCTGAGCAAGCCTGATGCGCGATCGCCCCACATCAGCGACTGGTAGGACAACTGCCCCAGCCCATAGGTAAAGAGCACGCCCATGCCAACACCCACCAATGCAACGATGGTCAGGGTCGTACGACGTGCCGGACCCGAAATCCGGGATTCAAGCAAGGTAACCCGTATATGCGCAGCCTTGCGAAAACCCAGGCCCAGCGACAGGAATGTGGCAAAACCCAGCGCGTATCCGGACAGCGAAGCATAGGATGGAATCAACAGCCCAAAACTGGTATCAAACAAGGCCAGCGACAGGTAATCAATGATATTGAGCATTACCTGCCCAAAGACAATCACTACGATGGCCACCAGTGACAAAGCGGCCAGGCCGCCGCTGTAACGGTATAGACCGTCAAGGAATCTACGCATAATTGCTTCGCATGCTAAATGAAATACGGTGTGAGTATGTCACACCGTATCGGTAGGCCGGCCTTTATTCAGCCTGATAAGCCTTGAGAATTTCCGCGCCTTTCGAACCGGCCTCTTTGCCCCAGTCGGCGGCCATCTGTTTGCCGATATCCTGCAAGGAAGCATTCAATGCTTCGGAACCGTTACTCACTTTAATGCCATGCTCTTCCAACACCTTGCGCTGAGCCGTGTGATCGGCCTCGGACATTTCCCAACCGCGCTTTTCTGCAGTTGCCGCAGCGTCAAGTACCGCCTTTTGCGAGGACTCGTCCAGCGCATCGAACGCTCGCTTGTTCACCACAACGATATTCTTGGGAAGA
Source organism: Alcaligenaceae bacterium (assembly GCA_013416405.1). Classification (GTDB taxonomy): domain Bacteria; phylum Pseudomonadota; class Gammaproteobacteria; order Burkholderiales; family Burkholderiaceae_B; genus Pusillimonas_C. Next base: position 152,460 of record JACCET010000008.1, on the reverse strand, counting down.
AATGCGGCTACGTCGTAAAAGTTCGTGAGGTAGTCCCACGCAGTGGTGTTCACACCCGTGGATGTAGAGGTGATCATGGCGTTGACACGGCCCGTGGTGAAAGCCTGTGCAAGATCGGGAACCTCGACCTGCGTGGGAACGGCACCGGCAAGCTGAGCCAGACGCTCGGTTTGCGGGCTGTATGCACGCATTTTTATGCCCTTCAGGTCTTCGATTTTTTCAATCGGGCGATCGGTGTACAGCCCTTGAGGAGGCCATGGCACCGAGAACAACACTTTCAGATTCTGGCGCCCCAGCTCTTCTTCGAGTGCGGGCTTGGAGGCTTTGTACATTTTCCTGGAGTCTTCGTACGACACGGCAACAAACGGGACCGAATCGAGCGCAAAGACGGGGTTTTCGTTCGCCAGGTTGGAAATGATGAACTCGCCGATTTCAATCTGTTGTGAACGTACGGCGTTCTTGATTTCCTGGTGCTTGATCAAGGAGCCGGCGGCGTGCACATTAATGGTGAGCTTGCCATCAGTGGCTGCATCGATGTCTTTGGCAAACTGCAGAATATTCTGAGTGTGAAAATTGGACTCTGGGTAAGGTGTGGCCATTTGCCAGCTTGCTGCCTGCGCCGCCGTGGCAGAAAGCGCGAACGCCGCACCTGCGATCATTGTTTTGTAAAAACCCATGGATCCTCCGGAATATGATTATTTGAAAGCAATTGCTTGCTAATAATATCAACATAACCACCCGGACAGCTACGGGGTTTTCCCGTTTCAGCCTAAAGATGAGGCTTGGCGTATCGGCAGTGTGGTAAGACAGCCGCTTGTGCAAGCGGCTGTCTTAGGTACTGGCCGCTTAAGGCTTCTTCAGATTGCGCTCTTTGATGATGGCGCCCCATTTATCCCACTCTTTATGCACGAAATCAGTGAATTCCTGGCGAGTGGTCGGTTGCGGCGTCATACCGAATTCCGTCAGTTTTTTCTCAACCTCGGGGTCGGTCAGAACTTTTGTGATCTCCGCATTCCAGCGATCCAGCAAGGCGTCCGGCGTACCACCGGGCGCAACGAATGCATACCAGTTCAAGGCCTCAAAGCCTGGATAACCTGACTCGGCAATAGTGGGTATGTTAGGCAAATAGGCGGGCCGCTTCAGGCCGGTGGTGGCCAGGGGGACCAGTCTTTTTTGCTCTACATAGGGCATGGCCGTAGGAGGAGCCGAATAGTAGGTCATTACGCGTTCACCCAGCAGGTCTTGCATGGCTTGTGCGCCACCCTTGTAGGGAATATGCACCATGTTGACCCCAGCTTCCATATTCAGCAGTTCGCCCGCCATATGCGAAGCTGCACCGAATCCTGATGAGGCAAAATCCACCTTGTCGGGTTGTTGCTTGGCCAGCTCAAGCAATTCCTGCAAGGTATTCACACCGGCCGCCGTGTGCGCCACCAAAACGTTGGGGAAGTTCACGCCGCCCGACACCATGGCCAAATCCTTGAAGGGATCGTAACTGACCTCCATCAGGTGCGGAGAAATGGTGAGCGGCCCCACCGATCCCAGCAAGAGCATGCTGCCGTCTTTAGGACCGTTGGCAACATATTGGTGGGCGATATTGCCGCCCGCGCCAGGCTTGTTGATGATGGCGATGGAACGGTCTGTGTTTTGCCCCAGCCGTTCCGCGATCAGGCGGGCTGAAGTATCGGCTGCACCGCCGGCCACGAAGCCGACAACCAGCGAGATAGGCTTGTCGGGCAGTTCCTGGGCATAGGCCCCTTGCGCCATCAGCCCCGCAGAACAGAACAGTATTCCGCCCATCAGTTTGGTCAATTTCATAAGTATTCTCCGTGAGTTTTCTAGTAATTATCAATCAGCATTTTGTGCCGACTTTTTTTGCCGCTTTTCTACCGCATACCTCAATAACGAGGCGCTGCGGAAAATGCCATGCGCAAACTTGCCATAAGGCATGGTCAGAAATAAAGCCATAACCGCGCCCAAGTGTATACATAATATCAACGACATCGCTGTGGTGCCTCGGCCCAGCCACAATGCCAGCCCGCTGATACTGATCAGAAAAAGCAGGGCAATAAAGCCGAGATCCATGGGCTTTTGAGCGGCATCGCCATGCAATGGATGACGGCGGTGATGCAGCACCCAAAGCCCCGCCGTGCCCAGCATCAGGGCAACGCCCCCCACGGCTCCAAGCACTTTGGGCAGGCTGGGCAAATCGTAGGGTGCCTCCCATCCGAATACATAGTGGTACACCGTAGCCAGACTGGTCGCCGCAAAGCACAGCATGAAGCCGTAGAAAGTCAGATGATGGAAGCGCCTGCGCGACAAAGTAAACTCGTCGTCTTCGTTGTTGCAGCCTTGGCCATGCCCGCCGTCCAGGTACTTCAGTTGCAACACGGCATTGGTCGCTTCAAGGGCAGCCGGCGTGCTTGCCCGAGCCCCGCCGGTCGCCGGCCCTATATCGCGCAGGAAGCTGCGCACGCCCATGCCCAGCGCCAGAACGGCAAACAGAAATATCGGGGCAAACAAGCCCACCAGAAGGTTGTGCGGGAAAACATTGTAGAAATTTCCAGCTGCGGCGCTGTTCCAGAGCCCGCCCCCCATGGCTACAGCCAGCGCAAGGAATAGCGCCAGCCCGGCCGCCAGCGCCAGTGCCAGGGTCAGGCCGTTGCGCTCGTAAAGTTTGCCCAGAGTGCGCGGCCAGGCATAGTCTTTGTAGGTTTGACCACGTACCTGTGCCATGACCTGCGGCACATTGATTCCGAATTCATGCGGAGGGGCATACTGGCAAGCATGCAAACAGGCGCCACAGTTATGGCACAGGTTGGCCAGGTAGTGAATATCGGCCTTTTCAAACATCAGCCGTTCCGTCATGGCCGGGAACATCGCGCAAAAGCCTTCGCAGTAGCGACAGGCGTTGCACACCTGCAGTTGCCGTGCCGCTTCGGCCTCGGTGGCACTCAGCGCTATGGCGCCGCCGCCCAGATCCAGGGCGTCTTGAGTCAGAGAGTCAAGCTGCTGCATGGTTGGCCTCTGTGTTGTTGGTTGCGCTTAACGCAGCTTTGGCGGCATTGGTGCCGGCAATACGTCCAAAAGCAGTGCCTATGGACATCCCTATTCCTGCGGTATAGCCCTTGCCCAGAACGTTGCCTGCCATCATTTCACCCGCCACGAACAGGTTCTCGCTGGCTTGATCCTGGAAGCGCGCCGCCGCCGTTTCGTCGGTCAGCAGCCCTTGATAGGTAAAGGTAACGCCTGGACGCAGCGCATAGCCATAGAATGGCGGCTTGTCCAGCGGCAAGGCCCAGTGCGTCTTGGCCGGATCCAGCCCTTCTGTGTGGCAGTCGTCCAGTTTGGTATGGTCAAACGTACCCACCTTGCAGGCCTGGTTATAGCTATTTAATGTTTGCATGAATGTGTCTGTGTCCAGACCGAGTTTTGCGGCAAGCTCGGGCAAGCTGTTGGCTTGCTCACCAGGAAATACGGGTGGCATAAAGCGCCCTACCGCCTTGCTGTCGATAATGGAATAGGCGATCTGGCCAGGCTGGCCTGCCAGCAAGCGCCCCCAGATAGCATAGCGTTTGGGCCAGAAATCTTCCCCTTCATCGTAAAATCGTTTCGCCTCGCGGTTGACCACCACGCCCAGCGAAACGCAGTCGATACGGGTACAGATACCGCCGTCGTATAGCGGCGCGCGCGCATCGATCGCAACCATGTGCGCCTGGGTAGGGTCACCAATCTTGTCGACGCCGTGATCCTCGAACAGATGCTTGAGCAATACGCCCTGATTGAATCGTGTGCCACGAATCAGGAAGTTATCGACCGGCCATTCCCCACGCTCGTTCTGTCCCCAGGCCTCACGCAACCACTCACGGTTAGACTCGAAGCCGCCTGCCGCCAGCACGCAGCTGCGTGCTTCTATCCGCTCTCCTTGCATGTAGGCGGCAATAAAGCGTCCATCACGAATTTCAAGACGGTCGACCGGCGACTCATAGCGTATCTGGACGCCCAGATTTTCGGCACTGCGATAATAGGCATTGACCAGTGCCTTGCCACCACCCATGAAGAAAGCATTGGTGCGCGCCACATGCAGTGCGCCCGACAAAGGTGGCTGAAAATGCACGCCATGCTTGCGCATCCAGCCTCTACAGGTGGAAGAAGCGCGTATCACCAGTCTAGCCAGCTTCTCGTTGGTTTGGCCACCGGTTACGGCAAGAAGATCACGCCAGTATTCCTCTTCAGGATAGGCGTCTATCAATACGTCCTGGGGAGCGTCGTGCATGCAGCGCAGATTGCGGGTATGTCCGGAGTTTCCGCCCCGCCACTCGCGTGGCGCTGCCTCAAGGAGCAGCACGCTGGCACCCGCTTCGCGTGCGCACAAAGCGGCACACAGGGCGGCGTTACCGCCGCCAATCACAAGAACATCGAACATGTAGCGATCCGTATGGCAATATATTTCCGCTACTTTAGGCTTGATTCTGTTGCCGCGCTACGAGGGATATGACTATAGGTGTTCACAAACCATGAACACTTTGTGGTTTTATTCCGTCAGTTCGGCGCCAGGCCAGCGACCTTCGGCAACCAAGGTCCGCATCACATCCATCAGGACGACCCTTGCAGCCAATCCGGCGGGAGACAACTGGTCGTCGGAAAGGCTAGCAACAATATTGCGACGCACCATTCGGTCGTGCAGCAAAGGTATCCGTAACAGCTGCCTGTCATTTGCACGGACCACCGCCGCCCCCGGCTGTATCGTGGCAGCCAGGCCCGCATGAACGATATCCATCAGGACAGACAGTCCGTCTACCTCAGCCACTACATTGGGTTCATGGCCATAATGAAAGAAGGCCGCATCAATGATGGCCCGCAGGCCATGCGATCCCGTAGGCAGAACCAGCGGTAAATTGACGATATCCTGCAGCGTCAATGCCTGCGCTTCAGGCAAGGAAAAACGATCTGGCCGCAGTATGACAAACAACTGCTCGGTCAGCATGGGCAGCAAGGTCCACCCCTGTTGGTTGCCGGCATGAAACAGCACGGCCAGATCCAGTTGGCGCCTGCCCAAAAGCTGGGAAAGATTGCCCGACAGGCTTTCAACAAGGTGCAGCCTGACGTCCGGATAACGGGCCTGCATGGCTTGCAGGAATGGCACGCCCAGTACGGAAGACGTCGTGGGCGCCATTCCTACGGACACATGGCCAGCAAGCCTGGCCGCCTGCGCCGCCTGTACCGCATTGTTGGCATGCCGGAGCACCAGTTCCGCCTCCTGGCACAGCGCCAGGCCGGCCGCAGTCGGCACGACCCCGGTCGATGTGCGCTGCAAAAGCCGTGTACTCAGCTCGCCTTCAAGACGGCTGATCTGCTGGCTGAGCGCAGAGGTCACGACGCCCAGGTCCCGGGCGGCCCGGCCCATGCTGCCCAGCTCCACCACCCGGACAAAGTAACGCAACTGGCGCAGCTCCATATCTTTGATCGCTTAGTGAGTGAAAATCATAGTCATGCATGGATTGTAGCCAGGCTTGCCCATCAGCGTAACGGCCCGGACGGCGCTACACTGCACCACCTTATACTGGACGCACCATGAAGAAAACCGATCTTGAAAAGAACAAAGCCCTGAAACTGGTGGGCAAAATGAAACAAGCGCCCGTGCCGGGTCGATTTGGCGGTGAGACCAACACCCCGGCCCTGGACCGCCGGGAGCAGCGCAAGCTGGATCAGGCGCAAGGACTGGTTTCATTTCCCGTCAAGCTTAAGCAAACCCTGGTCGACGAAATTCGACGACAGGCCGATGAGCGCGGCATCAGCGCGAACGAGCTCATGGGAGAGCTGCTGGAGCGCGGTCTGGCCTTGACGAAAGACAAATAAGTTGCCGACTCGGCATTACCGCCACACCACCCCTGTGCATACATGAAAAAGTCAGCCAGAACCTCATTGGCGGCGCCCTGCCCCTGCGGAAACGCAGCCGCATATGAGGCCTGCTGCGGACGCTGGCATCACGGAGAGCGCTATCTGCAGGCGCCTGATGCGGAAGCCCTGATGCGATCTCGTTACTCGGCCTTTGTACTGGACAAGCTGGATTATCTGCTGAAGACCTGGCATGCCAGCACTCGCCCCGAGAGCCTGGAAGGAAACACACCCGATACCAAGTGGCTGGGCCTGCAAATACGAGGCCATCGTCTACAGGATGCGACTCACGCCACTGTCGAATTCGTGGCCAGATCCCGGCACAGAGGGCAAGCCACGCGCATGCATGAAATCAGCCGCTTCGTTCACGAGGGCGGGCGGTGGTTCTACCTGGACGGCGAATTCGTTCAGAAATAGCCCGGCAACAAGCACCAGCCTATCCTGCTTCCGCAATCCAGATCAAAATCTTTGACATTGAATGCAGAATGCATTATTTTAGATGGCATAACTCATAAGATTGCCTAAGTGTTATTAGTATTTCATAGGTAAGAGCAAATCTTTCGCCCTACTCTCGCGAAAAATAATAATGCATCCTGCATTTAATCTCACATAGTGAACTATTTCCATGAGGAGACATACTCAATGTATTCCATAAGCAAACTCGCAAAACTGGGAGCGGCCTTGATGCTGGCGGGGTGTGCTACCGCCATTGCCAGCACCCCCTATCCCGATAAACCCATCAGCCTTGTCGTGCCCGTTGCGCCCGGCGGCGGAACCGACTTCACAGCCCGCCTCTTGGCCGATGAAATGTCAAAAAAGCTGGGCCAGACCGTCGTGGTGGAGAATCAGCCCGGCGGAGCCGGTAATGTTGGCGTAGCTCACGCAGCCAGGGCAAAACCCGACGGCTATACGCTGGTCATGCCCATCACCTCGTTCCCCATCAACGCAACGCTGTACAAGAAGTTGCCATTCGACACGCAAAAGGACCTGACGCCTATCGCGCTGGCAGCCACCTTGCCGCTCATCCTGGTGGTCAACCCCGAACTGCCGGCGAAAACATTGGAAGAATTGATTGCGCTGGCCAAGGAAAAGCCAGGCACCATCAACTTTGCGAACTCTGGCGTAGGTACTACCGCACACCTGTCGGGAGAACTGTTCAAGGAAACCACCAAGACCGACATCGTCAGTGTTGCCTACAAGGGCGGCGGACCAGCCGTGACAGATTTGCTGGGTGGCCACGTGGAAATGTATTTCTCTACACCCAGCGCGGTGCTTCCTCATATACAGGCAGGCAAGCTGCGCGCTCTGGCCGTAACAAGCAAGGAACGCCTGGATGAGCTGCCCGATGTGCCAACTTTCGTGGAATCAGGCTATCCTGACCTGCTCGTAACGGCGTGGTTTGGAATATTCGCACCGGCAGGCACGCCCGATGCCATTATGGAAAAACTCAACACCGTCGTCAACGAGGTCTTGCAGCAAGATAATGTGCGCAAAAAGCTGGCCACGCACAGCTTCAATGCCGAAGGCAACATGAGCCCTAAAGAATTGAAGGATTTTCTGGATATGGAAATCAACAGATGGGGCACAGTGATCAAGGGCCTGGACCTGAGTGTCGATTAATTGACGGATTCCACAAGGCCGGACAGCCATCTGGCCTTTGGGGTGCCACTCAAGACTCAGCCAGGTTCTTTTTGTTGGACGTCACGGAGCACATCCCATCCCGACTCGATGTGCTTGCGCATGGCAAGCATGGCTGCGGTGGAATCTCCGGCTGCGAAAGCTCGCAAGATTTCATCGTGTTCGTCGACGGCATGTTTGCCGCGCCCTGAAGCCGAGTTGATCAGGTCAAAGGGATAGCGAGCCCAAAGAATCTGAACGAAATGCAAGGTTTGGGGCAGTTCCGCGATATCGTAGAGCCGTCGGTGAAAGCGGTAATTGACACCGCGTGCTGTAGCCCGGTCACCCGAAACAAAAGCCTGCTCGAACTCTTCGGCCAAGGCCCGCAAATCTTCTATATCTTTTGTGGAGATTTTTTCAACGGCGCTACGCACCAGCTGCGACTCCAGCTGTAAACGTAGTTGCAGGATCTCGTTGGATGCCGACGCGTCGAACGGTACCACGCGGGCACCGCGATATGACCCGCCTTCGACATAGCCTTCGGCCTCGAGCAGCTTCAGCGCTTCGCGTACGGGCGTAATGCTGAGCTGCAGCTGCTCGGCAATCTCGGCCTGCTTCAAACGGGAACCCCGGGGATATACCCCGGAAATTATGCGCTCTCGTAGATAATCTGCTACTTGTTCTTCTTTTGTACGGTAGTCCATAGGTTCAGCTTAAGATGCGTTCCAGGCCGGAAAAACCGATAAAAAGCTTCGGAGCCGGTTCCACTTATAGTTCTTGACCCTTTGAATTTTACCCGTTAAGCCGTTACACGTCGCTCGCTATCAGCCAAAACCCGACGCGCATGGTCTACAACAGGTTTATCTATCATCTTTCCATCCAGTGCCGTGGCGCCACCGCCACTGGCCTTGAAGGCTTGCAGCACGCGCTGCGCCCAGTCGACTTCATCGCTAGTAGGCAAGTAGGCATTATTCACCGAAACCGTCTGGCGCGGATGTATGCACAGCTTACCCCCAAAGCCCAGGCTGCGCGAACGTAAGGCGTCGGCACGCATGCATTGCTCGTCTTTGAACTCGGTACTGACGCCGTCTATGGGAGCGGCCAGCCCCGCATACCGCGATGCCAGCACAATTTGGGTCCGTACCGCCGTCAAGGCTTCACCCTCGTCGGCAATGCCGCTGTCGACCGAAAAGTCGATACTGCCGAAAGCGATCCGTGCCAGGCCGGTTACCGCGCAAAGTTCCTGCAGCCTGATATACCCGGCAACAGTTTCAAGCAAGGCGATGAAATGATGGCCGGGCAAGGCGTTGGAGGCACGCGCAAGCGAAATGTCGTCAGCTTTGGCCAGCATGACCGTGACCGCCGGCATGGCCTGCAGCATCTGAAGATCGTCTTCATGCCATGGGGTATCGATGGCATTGATGCGTACGGCCGCCTGGTTGCCAGCAGCCAGCCAATCACGCACCATGGCTCTTGCCTGATCTTTGGCTGCCGGCGCAACGGCGTCTTCCAGGTCAAGAATGACCTGATGCGCCCCCGAGGCTAGCGCCTTGTCGAAACGATCTGGCCTATCGCCAGGCACAAACAATAAACTACGTTCAGTACCGCTCATGCACGACTCACTCGAAAACCACATCTTTGGAATTGGTGATGGTGCAGAAACGCTGCAAACCCTTCAGCGCATTGTCGTGCTCTTCGGCGGTGATGCCCGCGCAGCAATCTTCCAGCACTACGATTTCATAGTCGCGGTCGTGGCCTTCACGCACGGTGGCCTGCACCACTGCGTTGGTGGAGATGCCCGAGCAGTAGATGCGGCGTATGCCCTTGGCGCGCAGTATGGCTTCCAGGTTGGTGGCGTAGAAAGGGCTCACGCGATGTTTGACGATATCGAAATCGCCAGGCTGCTGGCCCAGGTCGGGATGCACTTCGGTACCCCACTCACCCAGCTTGAAAATACCGTTCTTGCGTGCGCCCGAGAATATAGGCGAATTGGGCGGGCACTCGCGGTAGTCGGGCGAAAACCCGACCCGAACAAAACCTATATGCAGACCGGCAGCGCGTGCCTTGATGATGGCGTCGCGCGTATTTTCAACGATTTGGCGGCCACGCACCTGCTCGCTATACCCGGCCTTTCCATTGGGGCCGTCGGCGTGAACCAGATCGTTCTCCATGTCCAGAACCAGGTAGATTGAAGTTGTTGCGTTATCGCCTTGCATAGAGGAATCCTTGTTCATGTTGTCTTGTAAAAATAATACTGTGGAATCAGAAGATGATTTCACGCTCCTGCAATTCCGCGCGCTGAGCCGTACTCAAGCCCAATAACTCTCCGAAGACATAATCTTCGTCTTGCCCCAGTGTCGGTGTCAACCGTCGTATGCCGACATCATCGGTCTTGCTGTAATGGATGGGGGCGCCCACGGCAAGCCTGGCTGGAATGTTCTCGCCGCTTACTTCGACCGTTGCCTTGCGACCGCGAATATGCGCATCGTTGGCTATGTCTTCCATATCCCAGGAAACATGCGCGCTTACGCCATTTTCCTGTAATTGCTCGGCCAGACTATCGGCATCAAAAGACGCCAGCCATTGTCCCAGGCGCGCATCAAGTGCCTCGCGATGCTGCTGGCGGGAGGATACCGTGCTGAAACGGGCATCCGAATTATCCCGGCCCAATACCCGCAGCAAGGCTGACCATTCGGCGTCATCCCTGATTGCCAGGGTCAACCAGCGATCCGGCTTGTTGCTTGCATACACGCCATGCGGCGCCATGGCCAGATCGCTATTCCCTGTGCGCTCGGGCGTCTGCCCCAGGCTGGCCAGCAACAAGGCATCCCCTATCATGGCCGAAGCAACCTCGCGCGCAGCCAGGTCCACATGCTGGGGTTGGCCTGTGCGCCGCTTTTGATGCAAGGCCGCCATCAATGCCAACGCCGCATGAGTACCCGCAGCATGGTCCATGACGTGGCGCATCTCGACAGGCGGCCCATCGCTGTAGCCGCTCATCCAGCCCAGCCCACCCCAGGCGCCGAATAGCGGAGCATAGCCCGCGAAATGCGAATCGGGGCCATCCTGCCCACAGGATGACAGGGACAGCATGACAAGATCAGATTTGATCTCTTTCAGGCTGTTGAAATCCAGGCCCAGGCGCTTCATGACACCGGGACGGAAGCTTTCGGCCGCTACGTCGGAAATTCTAACCAGGCGTTTTGCCAGGGCTATCGCCTCGGGCTGCTTCAGATTCAATCGAACCGACAGCTTGTTGGCAGAAACCTGATCGAATGTGGCTGCCGACATCCGACCATAAACCGCATGCGGTTTGCGAAAGGCGTCGGGCCGGGTCTGGCTTTCTATCTTGATGCACTCGGCGCCCAGTTGCGACCACAAGTGCGTGCAAAAAGGCCCAGCGGCATGAATAGTGAAGTCAGCAATCCGCACGCCCTTGAGCGGTGCGCCAGCAGTCGTCTGACTCATAATGTTTCCTCCTGGGCCAACTCATTAAGCTCCGGCACACGCCCGCCACCCGCCAGTGGCGTACAACGGAATTGAAAAGGCGCTTTCAGGAACTGTGCCTCTTCTCCGTTGGCCAGCGTGCCGGTGGAAAATAAGTTGCGCGCCCGCTCATGTTCGCCATTGACCACCTCGACCGGAGGACGGTACTTACCTATGGGAACACCCAATTGCTGGGCTCTATCCACAATCTCGTCGGATGGATGTTGTGCCATCCAGCCACGAATTTTTTCGTTGATTTCCGCACCGCGCTTGCTGCGCTCCAGCGGATCGGAAAACGCGGGCTTCATCGCCCACTCGGGCTCACCCAACAGTTGCACCAACGATGCCCACTGACGGTCTTCCAGCGTCAGCAGCTCAATAAAGCCGTCTTTGGTTTCAAACACGCCGCCGTACTTGAAGCTGCGTTGCAGGCGGTGTTCAAGCGATCCGTCTCCCAGGCGTTGCAAGGCAAAGGCACCCACCGCCAGCACGGCATCCTGGACTGAGATATCCACATACTGGCCGCCGACCTGGTCAACCATCCACCAGGCGGACAACGCGCCAAATGCAGCCATGCAGCCACCTTGGTAACTGCCAAAGTTTCCATATATTTTCAATGGAGGACGATCTGGGAAAAGCTCGGTCGATAGCCCATTGGGCAGCAGAAATCCTTCACCACCGGCATGCAGCAGGTTGATTTCTTCGCCATCCCAATGCGCCTTTGGACCTGTGGCGCCAAAAGGCAACACACTGACATGTATCAGCCTGTCATTGATTTGTTGCACCACATCGGGGTCCACGCCCTGCGCGGCCCGATTCTTTACCGGTGTATCGTCAATAAGAATATCGGCCTCCCGGAGCTCGCGCTGCAATAGCTCTTGCCCATCCGCCGTGTCGGTGTCGCACACCAGGCTGCGCTTTCCCACAGACAGGTAGGCAAACAACGCACTTTCGCCGGTTTCCTCGACGAAAGGCGCTGCCCGGCGCAGCCTGGACCCGCCTGACGGCTCCAGCATGATCACCGTAGCGCCCATGGCGGCCAGCAGCCGCCCGGCGTACGCCGAGGCTACTGTACGCGAACGCTCCAGAACCCGGCAACCCGACAGGGGTTGCTCGGTTATACGAGGTGAATCATTCAAATGCATAGGACTGTCTCACAGCTAACCGGGAGTGATATCTCAACGAACGACTGGCAATTCGAGATCGACTGCCGAACCATCCAGGAATACGGAACGCTGCGCATCACGCGAAGGCAACGCAACCGTAGCGATTCCCGGAGTGGTTACTTCACCGCGCTGATTGACCGCTGCCAGTTCGATATCGACCAGGCCGACGTTGTCTTTCACGTACTTGCGAACCACTTTGCCTTTGCAATAAGTGGTGTCGCCCATGATGTTGAAACGACGCATTTCGGTACGAACACGCTTCAGGACACCGGCATCGCCCATCCAGTTGGTAACCAGCGAGCACATCCACGAGGAGCGCTGTGGACCGTAGTCATAAGTACCCGGTACGCCGACCTCTTTGGCAACTGATTCGCGGTGGTGGCCGATACCCGTGTATTCCACGCCGCCGCCCGCTTCGGGGTTACGGAAGAAGTGGCCTGGGTGCTTGACGGCAGCCTGCAGGACCACGCCGTGTGTGTGGCCGCGTCCGCAACCCACCAGGAAGCCCATGGTGTCCATCAGCGACAAGGGGCCACGTGCGATCGTGGGCAGCTCTTCGCCAACCTCGACTTCTTCCCAATAGCGTACCGATGCGCCACGAATATTCTTGGGCTCGTTCAAGACCATCAAGTCGATGTTGTCGCGTTCTTCATCCGTGTATTCGTGCTGTTCAATTTCCTTGTACTTGCCTGTGTCACGGGCAGCCTTGCGCTCGTGACGTGTGCAAGTACCCAGCGCGCGCGCCAGCAGCTCGCCACGTTGGTTGAAATAGGACGCTTCTACATATTGCAGCACCAGCCGGCCGGAGAATTTACTTTCTTTTTCCTCTACACCCACTACACGCTCGATGGCGGTTACGCGGTCACCTGGACGGACGTGGCGGAACAATTCCCAGTCGTTACCGGCATAGAAGCCGTGCACACCTGGCAAGCCCCAACGCGTGCGGCCCAGCCAGCCGAATGCCATGGGGAACATGGGATGGCCAAGCTGCGTGCCGTAACGGGTGCCGGCAGCGTAGCCGACGTCACGGTAAAGGGGGTTCAAGTCACCAATGCCATTGCACCAGTTGCGCAGGGTGTCGGCAGTTGCATCTTGAAGGTAAGGACCTTCGGGACGCAGCTGCAGGCCGATCATGTCGCGGGCGGCGGCAACGGCTTCATCGGTAATACGGCCTTCTGCCGGGGCATTGCCAACGGCCGATTGGATTTCTTCAATTTGAGCGGTAGTCACTTTTCATTCTCCTGGTCATTTCTAAAATCGATAATGCATAATGCATTCTTTTTGAAAGCGCGTCAAGCCGCTTTAGCCATATCAAATTAAAACTAGGGTTTATCCGAGTTTGATTCCGGCTTCTTTAATGATGCCACCCCACTTCTCGCGCTCTTTGGCAACGAAATCAGTAAGCTCCACGTCGTCCATGGACAATGGCTCGACGCCGATATCCTGCATTTTCTTGCGTATTTCAGGCTTTTCAACAATGGCCTGGATATGCCCGCTCATGGCTTTGACGATTTCAGGGGGAGTACCTTTAGGTGCAAATAATGCATCCCAGGCCACAATATTGAAGCCAGGTAGCCCTTGTTCGCTCACGGTCTTTACACCGGGAAGCATGTCGGTCTGGCTGGGCGAAGTTACGCCCAGCGGTGTCAATTTGCCACCTGCCACCTGCGGGCGGGTCGCCGTTACGGTATCGATGACCAAGGGAACACGGCCTCCGATGGCATCCGTCATGGATTGTGACGACGATTTGTAGCGTACGGCAAACAAAGGAGCCTTGGCCGAACGCACGAACTCGGAAAATACGACCTGTGCCGTCGTGCTGGGCAAGCCCACATCCAGCGTATCGGGCTTGGCTTGAGCCTGTTTGATCAGTTCCGCAATACCATTGGCGGGGAAGTTGTCTGTCGAGGTCGAGATAACCATAGGCAACAGGCCTATCATGGCCACCGGTGCAAAATCCGTGGCCGGGTTGAACTCCATTTTTTCATAAAGGAATTCATTTGCCGCATTGGTTGCGTTCGTACCCAGCAGAAAAGTGTATCCATCCGGCTGCGCCCTGGCCACAGCCGCTGTTCCAATATTGCCGCCCGCACCCGCCTTGTTTTCCACCACGATAGGCTGGCTGACCCGTTTGCCCAGCTCATCGGCGATTACGCGTGCCAGGATGTCGGCACCCTGTCCGGGCGCATAAGGCACCACAATACGGATGGGCTTTTGCGGCCAATCCTGCGCCGCGGCAGACAATGGCGCGAAGCCCAAAGCCAGCGCGGTCACGCCGGCGGCCGCTCCCAGTACGCCCCGGCGCCGAAAGTCGATTTTTTTAGTCATGGTACAACCTTTGAATAAATGGATGGTCAGGCGCAAAGGGCAAGGCCGGCTCGCGGCCATTCCACGGCCAGGAGCTGGCCATAGCCCGATAAAGTGATGTAAGCAGTGCGCCGGTCAGGCCCGCCGAAACAGATATTGGTGCAATAGCCTTCAGGTGCCTCATGGAACTCAAGCAACTCGCCTTGCGGGGAGAAGACGCTGATCCCACCTCGTACCAAGGTCGCCACGCAAATATTGCCGTTCTCTTCCACGGCAAGGGAATCGAAGCGCTGATAGCCCGGCAAACCATGAACCAGGCGTCCCCCGTTGGGCGAGGGCCAGGGCTCAAGCGCCAGCTCGCCCGGCCCGATAACGGGATAGGACCATAAGCGGCTGGTCTCGGTTTCGGGCACATACAGCGTGTTGCCGTCAGGGGAAAGGCCTATCCCATTGGCCGTCAACACATGCTTGGCCGCGCGCCGTATCGAGTTCCCGTCCGCACTTGCGTAGTACACGGCACCGCGCAGAATACGGTCGTCGAAGGTTTTGCCGAAATCGGTGAACCAGAACCCGCCATGTTTATCAAACACAATGTCGTTGGGGCCGTGCAAGGGCACGCCATCGCACTCGGTATAAAGCGTCTCGACCTTGCCGGTGGCAAGATCAACGCGCTGAATGGATCCACTCTTGTAATCTTGCGCCGCACCGGTGGGACGCGTAAAGCCGTCATCGGTGCGCCAGCTGAAGCCGCCGTTGTTGCAAACATAGCAGTGGCCATCAGGACCCAAGGCTGCGCCGTTGGGCCCACCGCCCACTTCGGCCACCACCTGCTTTTCACCACTAGCGGTCACCCGCACAAGATTGCCCGAAGCAATCTCGGTCACCAGGACACTGCCATCGGGCAGCGCTATCGGGCCTTCTGGAAAGTGCAAACCACTGGCCAGGACCTTGCCTGCCAATTTCAATGTCTTCATCATTTGCTCCTGATCAGGCGTGAACGGTATCTTCAGTTTCCTGGCGTGCACCCAGATAAGCGTCTATGGCCTGCTGCCGGCCTTCGCGACTGCGCATGGCCTGAGCATCGAGCTGGCCCACAATATGACCATGGCGCATGACCCAGGCATGATCGGCCAGTTTGGCGGCCACATGGAAGCTTTGCTCGACCAGCAAGGCGGTCAGCCCCTGGTCTTTCTGAATGGCACCCAGTCTTTCGTACACCCGCGCAACCAGCAAAGGAGCTAGGCCCAGCGAAGGCTCATCCAGCAAAAGCAGGCGTGGACCGGACATGAGGGCGCGCCCTATCGCCAGCATCTGCTGCTCGCCGCCACTCAGCAGGCCGGCGGGAGACTTCAGGCGGTTGGCGATTTCCGGGAAAAATTCCAGCACCATCTGCTGGCGTTGGGAACGGGTGCTCTTGTCTTCAAAATAAGAACCCAGCACCAGGTTCTCGGCAACGGTCAGGTCGGTGACTATGGCCCGCCCTTCAGGTACATAGACAATGCCCAGCTGGAAGCGTTGCGCGGCCGTCAGCCCGCTTATGTCCTGACCATCGAAAGTGATCTTGCCTTGCGCGGGCTCCAGCCCGGCGATGGCCCGCAGGGTACTGGATTTTCCGGCACCGTTGGCCCCCAGCATGGCAGCTACCGCCGACTCTTGCATGCTCAGTGATATGCCGTGCACTACGGGCCCCGCACCATAGCGGATCACCAGCCCGGAAACATCAAGCAGTTTGCGAATGTCTTCACTCATCCTCATCCCCCAGATAGACTCGAACCACATCGGGATTGTCCCGGACCTGATCTGGATTGCCGGAGGCCAGGAGCTTCCCGACGTTCAGCACATAGATACTGTCGCAAACATCCATGATCAAATCCATGTCGTGCTCTACCACCACCAATACCAGATCTGGGGAACGCAGTGACTTAAGCGCCAGTGCCAGGCTTCTGGTTTCGACTGAATTCAGTCCGGCCGCAGGCTCGTCGAGCAGCAGCACTTTGGGCTGCCCGACTATGGCGCGTGCAATTTCCGCCAGCCGCAGCAAGCCTGGCGGCAGCTCGGAAGGCATAAGGTCCGCCACATGCGCGATACCCAGCCGCTCCAGTGCCGCTTGCGCACATTCCCGGTTGTGCTGGCGTTCGGCCCGCCCGCCCGCCAAAGGCAGGAAGGCGCTCAGCCAGCCGGTACGTGACAATCTATCCAGCCCTATCATCACGTTCTCGGCCACGGTCAGTTCCGGGCACAGGGCTACGTGCTGAAAGCTGCGCGAAAACCCCAGGGCAGCACGCTGCGTGGGCGGCACCTTCTCGAGACGCACCTCTCCCATTCTGATGCTGCCCTTCTGCGGCGAGTAAATACCCGTCAGGCAATTGAAGAAGCTGGTTTTGCCCGCACCGTTGGGGCCGATAAGGCCGGTAATCTGGCCTGCTTGCAGACTCATGCTGATATCGGTCAGAACCTGGACGCCTCCGAAGGAGAGCGACAAGTTGTCAATAAGCAGCGAGTCTGCTTGTGTCATGACGACTGTACTCATGAGCGGCTCCCATCCAGACGTGCGCGCATATGGGCAGGCAAGGCGTTGAAGCCGAGAACCACGGATAGCAAGGCGGCTCCGTAAAGTATGGGCACCCAATCACCCGCCCCGGCAAGCAGCAAGGGCACTAGCGTAAGAAACAAACCACCGATGACACTACCGATGACGGTCAGAGAATACAGGCTTACCACCGACCCCACCAGCAAGAAAATGGAAGTCCAAAGCGTGAAGCTGTTAGGCGATACTGTAGAGGAGCTGAAAGACAGCAAGGCACCGGCAATTGCCGCAATCCCACCGCTCAGCGCCATGCACGACAGACGGGCCCAGCTTCTTCTGATACCGAAAGACTCAGCGGCATGCGCCGAAGTCCGGATAAGCAGTAAAGCCATGGCCTGGCGGGAAGAGCGGAAGTGACGCAGCAGCAGCACGACGGCAACCAGCCCTGCCAACGGCAGGTAATAGCGCTGCAGATCTTTGGATACACCGGCAACCGCGTCCAGGCTTACGTACAGACCACCGTAGCCACCTGTGATGTCAGAAAAGTGCAACAGTACTTCGGGCAAAGCCAGGGCAAGCGCCATGGTGGCCACCGCCAGGTAGATCCCGGACAAGTGCCGCGAGGGAAAGGCAAAAATCGCGCCCAGCAAAGCCCCCACCAGCGCAGCAATCGGCAAGCTGAACAGCACGGACAAGGCCAGATATTTTTCCACCAAGGCAACGGTATAAGCGCCCGCCGCGGCAAATACACCATGACCGATGGAGACTTCTCCGCCGTAACGAACCAGGAAGCTTACGGAAAGAATCGCGATGGCATTGGCAAAACACAGACCGAGCGTGAAGGTCCAGTAGCCGCCTGCCATCATGGGCAGCACCAGCAAGACAATCAGAACAGCCAGCGTCAGGGATCCGGACAGCAGGCTGCGCTTGGGCTTGGCCTGCAACTCCGGTGCGCTGGAGGACTCCGGGACCTGATCGGCCGATAGACTTAAATTAGACACGAGCACCTCCGCGTATGGACAGCACACCTTGCGGGAAGGCGTTCAGCACCAGCAAGATAATAAGCAGCATATAGGTGTTGCTGAACTCGGCCGCAATATAGAACGACAGCAGGTTCATGACGACACCGATGAAAATTCCACCAACCACCGCTCCGGGCAGGCTATTGAACCCGCCTACAACGGCAGCGCCAAACGCCTGCAGCATGAAAGAGGCAACACTGGTCGAAGACAGAAAAGTGGTGGGCACAATCAACAGCGATGCAATCAAGCCCAGCAAACCGGCAACGATAAAAGAAAACATATGTGTGCGCCGCAGGTTCAGGCCACACACCCGGCTTGCAAAAGGGTTGGCCGAGACCGCCCGAAAGGCAATGCCGATACGGGTGCGTTCGATCAGCAGATACAGGCCGCCGATAGCCAGCGCTGTCACGCCCAACACCGCTATGTCGTAGGATGAAACTCTTATGGGGCCGAGTTCAACCATCCACCTGGGCAAAGGAAGATCCAAAGACACCACGTTTGATCCGAAAAGCAATTGTGTGACGCCTTGTGCAATCAAGCCCACACCGAGTGTGGCAATCGTACTGGTCAGGTCAGACTTGAACACCAGCGGTGCAATCAGCAAGTAGGTAACCGCCATGACCGCCACCATGATGGCAAGGGAAATGACGACCGCCACCCCCCAGGACAAATTGGCAAACGTGCCGGCCGTAAACCCAAAGACCAGAAAGGCCGCCAGGCCAGCCAGATTACCGTGGGCAAAATTCACAACGTTAGAGCTTTTATAGATAAGCACAAGCCCAACCGCGCCCATCGCATACAGGCATCCACTTATGGTGCCTGCCCAGATCAATCCAATGAAGTCAGCCATTTGAATACATCCCTTCAGGTTGAGGCTTTTGCCGGCCCAATGTCTTGATCAATGATTTCAATGACAGCGGGAAAATAGCGCCCACTCCATCCTTCCTTGGCGGTAGAGGTGTAGTAACGCTGGGCAAGCTCGGTGACATGCGCGCTGAGGCCCGACTGCGAGGCAAGCTCCAGCACATAGCTGATGTCCTTGAGCACATACTCAGGAGGGAAGGCTTTCTCGGGGAATGTCCGGGGCAGCATGGCCTTGCGACCATGATTGCGCAATACAAAGCTGTCACCCGACCCCTTGGAGACGGCGTCAAGCAATACTTCGGGTTCAACGCCAGCCCGTTTGCCCAGCACCATCATTTCGGCAAGCGCCATGGTGTTTTCGAACACCAGCGCATTGTTGATCAGTTTGACCACCTGGCCGCAGCCTACCTCTCCGCAATGCGTGACATCGGAAGCAATGTAGTCCAGCATGGGCTTGACGCGTGAATACACATCGGTCGATGCCCCCACCATAATGCTGAGTTCGCCACGCTGAGCCGCTTCACGGGTGCGGGCCACGGGTGCATCGGCAAACGCTACACCCAGGCCGGCAAGCTTTTCTGCCACTGCCCGGGCCGAGGCCACCGTGGTGGTGCTCAGGTCAACAATGGTTGCGGGGCGGCGGTCGGCGGCGGTCAGTCCGCCCGATCCCAAACAAACCTGTTCAACCTGCGGCCCGCCGGGCAAGGACAGAAATACATAATCGGCCACAGCGGCCACTTCAGCAACCGTCTCAAGGCGGCGCGCCTTGGTGTCTTCCAGAATCCCGAAGGCTTCGGAATTCATGTCGTAGGCAACGACATCGCCGTCATGCTTCAGAGCCATGTTCCGGCACATTGCGCCGCCCATGACACCCAGCCCAATGAATCCTATCACTACTGATTTTTTATCTGTCATGTTGTTGCTCCTGATTTAGTCCATCCACATGCCGCCACTGATGTCCAGTGAGGTGCCTGTAATCCAGTTGGAAGCGGGAGAGCAAAGAAACAATGCGGCCTGAGCGATGTCTTCAGCATTGCCATAGCGCCCCAGAGGCACAGTGGCGTTGGCGGCAGGCGCGCCTTCTTTCGTGACACTGGCCCACATCGCAGTTTCCACCGGCCCGGGAGCCAACGTGTTGGCATAGACGCCATGGGGCGCGCCTGCCTTGGCCATCCAGCGCACCATGCCGTGCACCGCCGACTTGGCAGCCACATAAGCTGGCCCGGAAGCTACGCCACCGTTCTTGGCGGCAATGGAGCCTGCGGCCAGAATCTTGCCGAAACCTTGCTTGCACATCAAGGGAAACAGTTTGCGTGTGGGATTGACGACGCCGCGGACATTGACCGCCATGATGGAATCCCACTCTTCGTCGGTGCTGTCTTCCAGCGAGCTGCGGGCGATGATGCCGGCGCACAGAACAAGGATATCGACCCGGCCATGCTCGGCAATGACTGCATCTAGCATCGTGTCGGTTTGCTCGCGCGAGGTGACATCATATTGGCGATACTCGACGCCGTCGCCTATGCTTGCCGTTGGCGCAATGTCAGTTGCAATAACCGTTGCGCCGGCTTGCTTGAAAGCATTGGAGATTGCCCGACCCATGGCCCCTGCGCCACCCGTGATCACTGCCACCTGGCCATTAAGATTTGCGGGTCCACTCATATGCTGTGCCATTTTCTATCTACTCCTGTAGCTACGTCTTTACTAGGTTGACTTAAATAAATTATCGAAATGTGGCGGTCGCCGACATGGCAAGCTCGCCATCGGGTCCTCGCGCCCAGAGCGCCAGGGAACCGTCTTCCTGGGTACGACCCTCGATTCGAAAGCCGCGGCTCACGAACAAAGGGCTGACGCCTCGAAACTCGAAACTGGCCAGCGCCCTGCCGCCGCCCTGCTCCAACGCCAACTGCTGCAAGAGCGTTGCCGTGAGCGGTCCATGCACAACCAGGTCGGGATAGCCCTCTTCGTTGCGCGCGTAGTTCTGGTCGTAATGAATACGGTGGCCATTAAAGGTAAGGGCCGAGTATCGGAACAGCAAGGTGGTGTCGGGCTGCACATCGTGCCCCCATTCGGCCACCGCATCGTGGCGCTCGGGTGTGGGCGCAGGCGCGGCATTGGGCGGAGTGGCCTCGCGGTAAACAATGTCCTGTTCTTCAATAATGCAGGGCGTGCCATTGACACTGGTCGTATGCTCGACCGTGACGAACCACAACGAGCCACGCTTGCCAACCTTGTTCACCACCTTGGCAATACGGCTGCGTCGTGTGGCTTCGTCACCGACACGAATATCGGCCAGATATTTCAGGCGACTTCCCGCCCACATCCTGCGAGGCAGCTCGATGGGCGGCAGGAAGCCACCACGTTCGGGGTGCCCATCGACACCCAGGCCACTACGGCGTACCGCAGGATTGAAAAACAACCACTGCCAGCCCGGCGGCAGCGCAGCGCCCTCTTCCACGCCGGCTTGCGTATCGAGCGTCGCCGCCATGGCTTGAGCAACCGACGCATGGATACGTTCAGCCCTCTCTTCTTCCCTACCTACCCATGCATCGTATTCGTTGCTCATGACTACCTCTTGTTAACCAACTTTTGCGTTAAAAACATCAGCGGGAAAGGGTTTGAAATCGCGTACGAGCTCAAACTTGCCGCCTTCCTTCGCCTGAATGATCCCTTCCTGGCGCGCACCGCGGTGATCGCCCTTCTCGAAGCTGATGCCACGGGCCCCACCCACGGTGATGTTCGTCAGGGTTTCCATGACATCGACCATAGCTGCGCGCGTAAGCGGCTTGCCACTTTTAAGGAGCGCCTTGAATCCCTCCACAAACAGCGATGCATTACTCCAGCCGTTCAACCCGAAAACACCGATGGGATCGTCGGGATAATGCTTGGTGACGCTTTCGCGGTAAGCCTTGATACCGGGATCGTCAGCCGTGACAGGCAACAGCCATGATGAAAAATAGGTGCCATCCAGCAAAGGACCTGCCAATTTGTAAGTGGTGGGATCAGCCGTAAAGAACGGTGCCATCCAGTTGGCCTTGAAGCCCAGCCTGTCAGCGGCTTTCAGTGCGGCCGCCAGGTTTGCATTGGAACCGAACAAAATCACGGACTCGGCCTTGGAATTGGCGATACGGCGCAAATGCGGCGTGAAATCGGTGTTGCGCACCTCGAAGGGGATGGATTCGGCAGCCTCTTTGCCCAGCGTTTTCAGATGCAGATCGAAACCGCGCTTGGCCGACCGGCCCAGCTCATCGTTTTCCCACAACAAGGCGACACGTTCATTTTTCAGATCGTTAAGGGCGAAATCAAGGTTGGACGCAGCCGACCAACCATAGTCGGGAAGCAGGGGAAACACCAGGCGCTCGGAGAACAAAGCCGTTGCACCGCCGATAGGACCTATCATCGGCAGACCAACTTCCTTGGCGTAAGGAATCACCGCCACGGATTGAGCGGTACCCACCGGCGCAGCAAGCGCGAAAATCTTGTCTTCACCAACCAGGCGGCGCGTAACGGCAACGCTGCGCGCGGGCTCGTAGCCATCATCATAAGTAACAAACTTGATTTTCCAGCCGTCCAGCGCATTGGTTTCGTTGGCCCACTTGAAACATGCGTCGGCCGCGTGCGTGAGGATCGCGTAGAACGGAACAGGACCCGTAATAGGCGTAAACGCACCGACTGTCACGGTTTTGCTGGCCATGTCGATGCCGGGCGCACCGTCTGCGGCCCGGACTATTCCGGGTAAGGAAAAAGCAGCTGCAGCAGCTGTGCAGCCTGTAAGAAATGTCCGTCTTTGCACGATGTGCCTCCTGGTTGTGAGAATGAAGTGAGGACTCTATGACCCCTAAGAATGCATTATATATTTTTTGGCAGGGCTATTAATTCGGGATTTCCCCTATGCTATTCTGCTTTTTCCACCTAGCGACATTTTTTCAACCAAAAGAATATATAATGCATTATTGTTAAGATCAATTGGAGCCTCTTCATGCAACTCCCCCGTCCCCTAAGCGGCCGTCGTGTCATTGAACTGGGCACCATGCTGGCAGCCCCTTTCGCTTCCCATATCCTGTCGCAGCTTGGCGCAGAGGTCATCAAGGTTGAACCGCCCCGTGGAGACCCTACCCGCAGCCTGGTGCGCGGCGGCCCCAGCGGAACCTTCATTGCCTATAGCCACGGCAAGAAAAGCGTGTGTATAGACCTGTCCAAGCCCGAAGGCCGCACGGCATTCCAGAAGCTTTTGAGCACAGCAGACGTACTTGTGCACAACCTTGCGCCCAAGGCAGCCCGCAAACTGGGCGTTACGCCCGAAATATGCAAAGAAATAAATCCAGACCTGATTTATTGCCATATCCGCGGCTATGCCGAAGGTCCGCAAGAAAACGACCTGGCGTCCAACCCCGTGGCGGAAGCATCGAGTGGTGTCATGGAAGGCAACCGCATCAACGGCCGTCCCAGCCGCTTGGGCCCCTCGTATCACGACCAGTTCGCAGGCGCTTACGCCGTCATCGGCGTACTCTCTTCATTGCTGCAGAAAAATGCCGACAAAGAAGTGCCCCCCGTTGAGGTCGGTCTTTATGAAATCGGCCTGCACGTTGCGGCACGTGATCTGGTCGGCGTGCAGCTCAAGACACAACTGCTGGGCAAACCGGAAAGAGAACCCCACGGCGAGTTCAGCATGCCCGGTTATGGCGCCTACCAGACCAGTGATGAGCGCTGGATCTACCTATTGATGCTCACCGATGCCCATTGGTTGAAGTTCTGCAAGGCCATGAGCCTGCCGCAGGCCACTGACGAGCACCTGGCCACCCTGCGCAATCGAAAAAAAGCCCGCGAACAGGTGGAAGATATCGTCAAGCAGGCTATCGCGGCCTATTCCTATGATGACGTCGTTGCCAAGCTCAGGGCTGCCGATGTGGGCTTTACCGAAGTGCTGCCGCTCGAGCGTGTGCTGGAACCAGCACAGGCTCGTCAGCCGGGCAAGCTGCGCGACGTGCAGTTGCGAGGCCTGGAATTCGAAGTCCCTGAATTCCCCTGCGTGACCAAAAACACGGCAGGCATAGAGACGCTGTCGCCTCCGGAATTGGGTGAGCACACACTGGAAGTACTTCAGTCTGCCGGCTTGTCCGCCGAAGAATGCCAGGCCATGCTGACAGCCAACGCGGTAGTCGCCGCACAGCCTGACAGCTTCCCATGGGCACCTGTACGCGACAAAGCCAAAGCAGGCGTTTGAAACTTTTATAACAAACAATAACCAGAAGTAAAACCACAGGGCGCTTGAATCGCCCTGTCTTCGTATGATAAATTACTACACACGTTAATGAATTGAAAAATACCTGCATACCGTCGGCCATTATCTGAAATGCCATGGGAAAACCGGTAAATCGATCTTTATACAGACCGGATTGTTACCGGCACACCGTAATTTATTGGAGACGAAATGACTCACCCCATCCTGACCGCAGCCAGCCTTGGCATTGCCCTGGCCCTAAGCGCTGTTGCACCCGCCCACGCTGATGAGTACCCGGATCACGCCATTACCCTGATGGTGCCATTTGCCGCCGGCGGCGGCGGGGACACCCTGGGTCGCATTTATGCCGATGCCCTGTCCAAGACACTGAATCAGACGATTGTCGTTGAGAACCGCCCTGGTGCCGGCGGCAATATCGGTACAGCCACGGTGACCCGCGCCAAACCCGATGGCTACACGCTGGCCTACGGCACCAATGGCACAGGCGCCATCAATCACTGGATCTACAAGAATCCGGGATTTACCATCGACGATCTCGAGCCCATCTCACGTCTGACCACCATCGCCGCCGCACTGGTGGTTCAGCCCGGCACCGAGATAAAGTCCGTAAAGGACCTTATCGCCTACGGCAAGGCCAACCCCGAGCAACTGACCTGCGGCTCCGCCGGCAACGGTACGACTTCACACATTGCCTGTGAGCTGTTCAAGCAAATGACTGGCGTCCAGATCCTGCATATTCCTTACAAAGGCGGTGCTGCAGCCATGACCGACCTGCTGGGCGGACGCATCGATATGCTGATCGATGTCATGCCCAATCTGTCGGGCCAGATCGCCGCCGGCAATTTGCTGCCTTTGGCCGTCACAACCAAAGAGCGCGTAGCCTCTCAGCCAGACATTCCAACCATGGATGAAGCGGGTGTGCCTGGTTACTACTTCTTTGCCTGGGACGCCATCTATGCTCCCAAGGGCACGCCAACAGCCACGCTCGACAAGCTGAATGAGGCCGTCAAGGCCGCCGTGGCACGTCCCGACGTTACCAAGACACTCACCTCACGCGGGGCAACGCCGGCAACCACGTCGCGTGCGGAACTGAAGGCATTTGTGCAGGAAGAGTATCAGCGCCTGGGTGAAGTCGTACAGAAAGCCCATGTACGCATAGACTAGCTTCAGGCAGCCCATGCCCGCCTGTCTGGGGCGGATATGGCTAAAAAAATGGCGAGTGCGCTTTGAATCGCACCCGCCATTTTTTTTGAGTCTCGATGGTCTAGTAAGCCGACCCAGGCTGGCCAGGTACCGACACCACGTCTTGCTTGAACTGAGCAAGCAAATCACTTGCTGCGCGGCGCAGCAAAACCGCATCGACCCCAACCGCCACAAACTGCGCGCCCAAGTCCAGATAATGCTTAGCCTGGGCCACATCCCCTTGCAGTATGCCCGGTGCCTTGCCCGACTTGCGGATACGCACGATGGCATCCGAAATGGCCGCCTTGACCTCAGGATGGCCGGGATTGCCGATGTAGCCCATACTCGCAGCCAGATCCGCCGGACCAATGAAAACACCGTCTACGCCTTCCACGGCCAGGATGGCATCAAGCTCTTCTAACGCGCTGGCGGTCTCGACCTGGCACAGCAAGCAAATCTCGTCGTCGGACCTGGCAAGGTAGTCGGATACGCTGCCCCAGCGCGAGGCGCGGGCCAGGGCGGTGCCTATGCCGCGTATGCCCGCCGGAGGGTAGGAAACGGCCGCAACCGCGGCTCGCGCCTCGTCGGCATTCTGCACCATGGGAATCAACAGATTCTGCGCGCCTATGTCCAGCAAGCGCTTCAACTCCACCGGATCGTTCCATGCCGGACGCACCACCGGCGCAAGCGGGTAGGCCGCCACCGCCTGCAACTGGCCCAGCACCGTCTGTATCGTATTGGGAACGTGTTCGCTGTCGATCAGAAGCCAGTCGTAGCCTACTGTGGCGCACAATTCAGCCGTGTATGGACTGGCCAAGCCTTGCCACAGGCCTATTTGCGTTTCGCCATTGCGCAAGGCGCGCTTGAATGCGTTAACGGGATGCTGCATGGTGGTCCTTCCGTTCAGTGTCAGATAAAGCGACAGTTAATGGTACCCAATACGCCGTAATCAGCGCAGAACACATCACCCTTCTGGGCAAACGCCGGGCGCGTAAACGAGCCTGAAAGGATAGTTTGTCCCGCTTTCAAGCCGACGCCTACTTGCGCGAGCTTGTTAGCCAGCCACACGACCCCATTGGCAGGATGATTGAGCACGCCAAAGGCCAAGCCGGTTTCCTCAATGATGCCATTGCGGATCAAGCCCGCGCCGATCCAGCGCAGGTCCAATTCATCGACACGTACTGCACGCCCTCCTGTGACTATTGCCGCGTTGGCTGCATTATCGGAAATAGTATCCAGCACTTTGCGGGTCACTTTGGTTTCCGGGTCCACCTGGTGAAACCGGGCATCAATGATCTCCAGCGCCGGCACTACGTACTCGGTGGCCCGCAATACATCGACCAGGCTCACATTCGGCCCCGTCAGGTCGCGGCCCAGCACGAAAGCCAGCTCGACCTCGACACGAGGAACGATGAACCGCTCGAAGGGCATCTGCGCCCCATCCGCATAAAACATATCATCGAGCAGGACACCGAAATCCGGTTCAGAGATATTCGATGCAAGCTGCATGGCCCGCGAAGTCAGGCCAACCTTATGGCCCCGTACCACGCGTCCGTCCTTGACCTTGCGGTTTACCCATGCGTGCTGAATGGCATAGGCGTCATCCATCGTCATTTCGGGGTACTGTAGCGACACCTGTCGAATCTGCTGGCGGTTTTTTTCACTCGCTTCAAGCTGATTTGCGATATCCTGAATTACTATTTGGTCCAACACTGACTACTCCTGTTAACTAATTTCAGCTAGTGACGCATGTCCAACGCCTTCAAACACCGTAACTTGCCGCATTTATTTCTCTCGGCCCGCGAAACCCTGATGCAGCGATTTCGTCCCATTTTGAATGATGCGGGGCTTACCGAACAACAATGGCGGGTTCTGCGTACCCTCCATGAAGAAAAAAATCTCGACGCAGCAACATTGGCCCAACGCGCGCAAGTTCTGGCCCCCAGCCTGACCCGCATGCTCCGTGTACTGGACGAATCCACGCTCATAGAGCGCCATCCAGACCCTGAAGACCTGCGCAGACAAGTCATACGCCTTAGCTCGAAGGGGCGCAAGACCGTCAGCCGCCTAAGCCCAAAAATCGAGGCCGTTTACCGCGAGCTCGAAACCTCCATAGGCCCCAAACTGCTTACGTCGCTTTATAGCAATGTCGACAATATGATGAATAAGATACGAGGTTCTTGATTTCTGAGCGGGTAAGTCTTTGATCCGCTCAATATACAGTTAACATTCCATAATTAGTTAACTAGTTTACTAATATAGCATGTCGTTTTTTCTGGCTCAACAACCATGAATCAAACAATAAAGCGGGAATTCCTCAGGCGCTCAAGGCATGCGCGACGAGCTCGGCGGGCCCTATATCTGGAAGGTCGCCCCGGCTTTCCCGCTGTTGGCGAAGCTCGTCGATTAACTGGCGCTTGTTCTGCCGACTGCGATAGGCATGCTCACGCATCAGGGCCTCGGCGCGATTCGCCTGGCGATTGATCAGCGCCTGCAAGACATCTTCGTGATCGCTCTGGGCACGCGCAACGAATGAAGTTTCAAGTCGCGTGGGAATCAATGGCAAAGTCAGAGAGCCTGGCCCCACAAACGGCAGTTTGTTGTTGTGGTCCAACGCTGAAGCCAGGGCGGAGTTGCCACAAGCCTGGGCCAATACTTCGTGAAAGCGCTGATTCAAGCGACGCCACGCCTCGGCATCGACCGCGCGGCTGTCTGAATTGGTTGCCTGATCGACCAGCTCCCGGCCCAGGCGTACGATGGCTTCCAGCGACACCTGCACGTCTTGTTTCAGGCCGTTCTCTGCAATCAGCCGCACGGCCATGCCTTCGAGCAGACCCCGCACATCAACCGCATCGGCAATATCTGCCATGGAAAACGTGCGCACACGGTACCCGCCCGAGCGCATGCGCTCGAGCAGCCCTTCTTTTTCGAGCTCGGCGAAGGCCAATCTCAGAGGGGTACGCGAAACACCCAGGCGGGCGGCATAACCGAGTTCGGTCAACCGCTCACCGGCCTGTGCCTGCCCCGACAGAATCAGATCCCGCAGCTCGGATATCACACGATCAGTTTGCACAGCCATATAAGTTTCCCCTGGAAAGTTGTTGGCGAAGCATGCGCCACCCCGATTCAGACACATTGTATGCAATTTGGTTGAAAAGAGGTTGATTGCATGCAATAATTTAACTGATTAACTAATAACCGCTCAAACATTAACGTATTGCATACAATATTTGTGCACTCAGCGATCAAGGATACGCATGCGCATCGCCCGCTATATACATCAAGGTCAATGCCACTGGGGGCTTACCGACGAAAAACAGGTCTTTTCCCTGGCATCCCAATGGCCTAGCCTAGGCCACGGGCTGGCCAAGGATATGGAGGCCCTGCATCGCGCCGTCAAGGACACCGCCTGTACCGGCATACCTGTAGAGCAGATCCAATGGCTGCCTCCTGTTGAGGCCCACTCCAAGATTCTGTGCGTAGGACTGAATTACGGCCGCCATGTAAAAGAGACGGGCAAGGCACAAGCTGAACATCCGTCCCTCTTTCTGCGACACCTGGACTCTTTCGTTGGACACGAGCAAGCCATCGTGAAGCCCGCCCACTCCGACCAATTCGACTACGAAGGCGAACTGGTGGTTGTCATCGGACGCGAGGGCAGACATATCCCCGAAACGCAGGCAATGGACTATGTCGCGGGATATACCTGCATGGCAGAGAACTCCGTGCGTGACTTCCAGAAGCACACCGCTCAGGTCACGGCCGGCAAGAACTTCTCTTGCAGCGGCTCGCTGGGCCCCTGGATCGCACCCGCCGATGTCGATCCCTCCACGCTGCAGCTGACCACACGCCTGAACGGCCAGATCGTCCAGGATGCAAGCCTATCGGATCTTATTTTTCCGATTCCCGCCCTGATTGCATACATCAGCACCTTCTGTGTGCTGCGGCCCGGAGACCTCATCGCCACGGGCACACCCGAAGGCATAGGCTCCAAGCGCACGCCCCCTTTGTTCATGAAAGGCGGCGACATCCTGGAAATATCCATATCCGGCGTAGGCGTGCTGCGCACACCGGTTATCAACGAACAGATCAGCTAATCAAGGAAACAAGATGCACGACGGAGTTCTCTATCTTACCGAGCAGGACGTGGTATCGGTGCTGGACATGCCCACAGCCATAGACGCCCTGCAAGGCATGCTCACCGCGCAAGGTCATGGCAAGGTGAAAAATGTGCCCAAGGCCCTGGGCACATGGGGCGACGGCAGTTCCATGCACGCACTGGGTTCAGTCATGACTGAAGACGGTCAGTGCGGCTTCAAGACCTGGGTCTACACCAAGAAAGGTGGCGGCTCCATGTACAGCCTGTTCGACAGTGAGAACGGGCGCTTGCTTGCGCTGATCGAAGCCCGGGCCCTGGGCATGATGCGCACGGCGGCCATCAGCGGCGTAGCAACATCCGTCCTTGCCCCCCAAGACAGCCATATCGCAGCACTGATAGGCACAGGCCCGCAAGCCGTTACACAACTCGCCACCTTGGCCGCTGTCCGCAGCCTTAGCGAAGTGCGTGTATACAGCCCTACGCCCGAAAAGCGCCAGGCCTTTGTCGAGAAGTTGGCTGCACGTTATCCGTTCAAGCTGCGCGCCTGCGCCTCGCTCGAAGAGGCGATGGACGGGGCGGAAATCGCCACGACCATTACGCGCGCCAGCGAGCCCTTCCTGACACCGGCTCACATGACCACCTGTAAACACCTGAATGCGGTCGGCGCCATTTTGGCGACCAAGGCTGAAGTAGATCAGGCTGTAATGCAAAGCGCCGACCTGATCGCCGTCGACGACAAGGAAAACGCCGTTCGAGGCTCACGTGAGCTGCGTGAACTGTTGGGCACCGACGGATCCACCTGGACCGAGGTGGCCGTGCTGAGCAATTTGCTGGCCCAAGGCCAGGGGCGCCCTGCCGATGCGCAACTGACTATTTTCAAAGGCATGGGCATGGGTATGTCGGATCTGGCCGTTGCCGGCCGGGTCTATGAACGAGCCGTCGAGCAGAATCTTGGTATCGCGCTGCCGCCCCAGACTCGCGAGAACCTGCTGCTTAAGTAATACACCCATCATCGCCATATCGTAGGAATAATCATGAGCAATCAAACCCATCAGTTCGTCGACGTCAGCGGCGCAGCCCCACGTGAACAAAACATGTGGCCATCGATTGTGATTCCCAAGGAAGCCATCGAGCTGGAAGCCGCCCGTCTGCAGGATATCGCCAAGCCGGATAATGGCCGGCGTGCCAGCCTTATCGTTCACCCCCAGGCCGCCAAGCCTGGCCTGGGGCTGGCTCCGGGCATAGACGTGACGATCAACGTCGTGAATCCCGGCGAACGCACCTTCAACCTGCGCAAGAATTCCAACATGGTGGAAATCTGCATCGCGGGCAGTGGCGTTGCCGTCTGTGATGGGAAAAGCACGCGGGTATCCCGCTTTGACGTGTGGAACACGCCGTCCATGTCCATACACAGCTATTACAACGACAGCAATACTCCCTGGGTACGCCTGTCGTACTCCAACGCACCGCTGCTGGAAAAACTCGAAGTCCATTACGTGGAAGAGTTCGAAGGCGACATACCGCCGGCCGACGCCGGTACAGCCCTGCCCGCCACTCCGGGCCAGGCGGGTCCGCGAGCCCGCGATCTGGCTTTGCGCGAACAGATTACCGACGACGGCGCCTGGCTGCTGGGCTACGAGTGGCTGATTGATATCGATGTTATCGAATCCAAGTCACTGCACTGGCCATGGTCCAAGGTTTCCAGCTACCTGCCCTCGGTAGAAGACATTGCCAAGGGCTACAACGGACGTCGTCTTTTCGTGCTGTACAACCCGGCCACCGAGCGCCGAATCGGCACCACGCATAGCTTCTTCGCCACCATTTCTTCGTCCCCGCCCGACACCCACCACGTTCCTCACCGCCATAGCTCGGCGGCAATGAACTACTACCTGCGCGGTCGCGGCTACAGCAAAGTCAACGGCGAAAGACTGGAATGGAAGGAAGGCGATCTGATTCTTTCCGCACCGGGCTGGGCCATGCACTCGCACCACTCGGGCGACCAGGTTACGTCAGCGCTGACCGTACAGGATCATCCATTGCAGATCGCGATGGAATCCCTGATCTGGCAAGAGCGCATCAAGGAGCCCATTCTCACGCTGGGCCGTCAAGCCGGTTTTGAAAGCAACCGCGCAAAACTCGCCACTGCCGGCTGATCGCCACTACACAGGAGTCTGAACATGAATGCCGTTCTGGAAGCCGACACCCAAGTGTCCACACTGCGCGCCACCTTGCGCGACTTTTACGATGATTACGGAACCTGTCTGGACGAGCTCAGGCTCGAGGACTGGATCAACTTTTTCACCGATGATTGCCACTATCGCGTGATCTCCCAGGAAAACATCCAGGCCAACCTGCCCCTGGGCCTGATCTACTGCATGAACAAGAACATGCTGGTCGACCGTGTGACCGCCATCCACGAAACCACCATGTATGAGCCCCGCATGCTGCGCCACTTCATCAGTGGCGTGCACATCAACAGCATCGAGGGCGACGTCATCAAATCACAAGCGAACTTCATGATCACCGAAGCGCTGTCCGACCAGGAGCCAACAGTCAATCTGGTCGGCCAGTACCAGGATGTAATCGTACGCACCGACAAGGGCCTGCTGCTACAACGCCGTGACTGCGTCTACGACAACTATCGCATCCGCAACTCGCTGATCATTCCGGTTTAAGTCCGGACAAGGAGAATTTGAATATGAGCTGTACTCACGAACATACGCCTACCGTCGTCAAGGCACCCATAGTCATCGACCGGCGCTGGCCCGAAGAGGGCCATACCCGCATCCCGGCCTGGGTCTATACCGACCCCGCCGTCTACCAGAAAGAAATGGACGTGTTCTTCGCCGGCAAGACCTGGAACTATGTGGGGCTGGAATGCGAAGTACCGGAAGTTGGCAGCTATAAGCGCCAATGGATAGGCGATCGTCCCGTCATCATGGTGCGCAACGAGCAAGGCGAAATCAACGTCATTGAAAACCGCTGTGCGCACAAGGGCGCCCAGATCTGCTGGCAGAACACAGGCACTGTCAAAGACTTTACTTGTCCCTACCATCAATGGAACTATGACCTGGACGGCAACCTGCAAGGCATCCCGTTTCGTCGTGGCGCCCTGGGCAAGGGTGGCATGCCCAAAGACTTCGATCTGAAGCAGTTCGGCATCAAGCGTTTGCGCACCGTAAATCGCGGCGGCTCCATCTGGGCCACGTTTTCCGACGAGGCACCCAGCTTCGAAGAATACTGCGGCGAAGCCGTGCTGGCCGAAATCGATCACATGCTGCCTGGCAAGAAGCTGAAGCTGCTTGGCTACAGCCGCCAGTTGATACCCAGCAACTGGAAAATGTACCTTGAAAACCTCAAGGATCCGTACCACGCCACCCTGCTCCACTCCTTCTACATTACGTTCGGCCTGTGGCGTGCCGACTCCAAGTCGGAATGCATCCCTACTGGTGGCGGCGCCCACAGCGTCATGGTTTCGCACAACGAAGGCAAGAAGAAGACAGAAGCCACATCGGAAATGCAACGCTTTCGCGACGACCTGCAAATTCACGACCTGGAAACGGTGACCCCGCGCGCCGAGTTCAATCGTGGCCGCGTCGGTGGCGCCTGGATTTTCCCCGCCGCACAATTTGGCATTCAGGCCAACTCGTTGAAAACACGCCACGTCATTCCACGCGGTCCGGGCGCTCATGAGCTGGTCTTTACTTACTACGGCTACGAAGATGACGACGAGGAAATGACACGCCTGCGCCTGAAGCACGCCAACCTGCTTGGCCCTGCCGGCTTTGTTTCCATGGACGACAGTGAAATGCTCAAACAGGTTCAGACCGGCATTTCGGGCTATCCGGACAGCGTCAGCGTGGTGGAAATGGGTGGCCGCGATACCGAGCCCGCCGACTACATGGTCAGCGAGGTCTTGATTCGCGCCTTCTATCAATACTATCGGGGAGCAATGGGATTATGAGCAGCACAGTGAACTGGGTAGCTGTCGGCAACGTGTCCGATATTTCACCCGACACGGGTACATTACGTGTCATGGTGGACGGCGAGGCCGTGTGCCTGTACAAACTTGACGACGCCGTCCATGCAACCCAGGATAGGTGCACACACGGCCATGCCAGCCTGGCCGAAGGCTATATCGAAGACGGCCTGATTGAATGCCCCTTGCATCAGGGTTGCTTCGATATCCGCACGGGCGCTGCCGTCACCGCACCTTGCAAGGAACCCATCAAGGTCTATCCCGTGAAGGTCGAGGGCGACACGATTTACGTCGGAGCCACCCCATGACAACCGATCGCGTCGTTATCGTGGGCGCGGGCCAGGCCGGTGGCTGGGCCGCCCGCACATTGCGCGATGAAGGCCACCAGGGAAGCATTGTGCTGGTGGGTGCCGAAACACACGCACCCTACGAGCGGCCGCCGCTTTCCAAAGAGATTCTGCTGGGGCTAAGCCAGCCCGAAGCACTGACCATTGTCGACCACGCGGCACTGGAATCCCTGAATATTGAAACCCGGTTCGGCGCCGCGGCCGTCGCCATCGATCGCGAGGCACGGCAGCTGGAGCTGACGAACGGCGAGCAGCTGCAATATGACAAGCTGGTTCTGTGCACAGGCGGACGCGCCCGCGACCTTCCCATTCCGGGCATAGATCATGAACGCGTGCATACGCTCAGATCGCTGGACGATGCCTTGCGTCTGAAGCAGGCGCTCACAACGCAAGCGGGCCATGTGCTCGTGATTGGCGGCGGCTGGATAGGACTGGAAGTGGCAGCCTCTGCCCGGCAACTTCACTGCGGGGTCACCATCGTTGAATTTGCGGACCGGCTATGTCAGCGCAGTGTCACCGCTGACGTATCAGAGGTGCTGCAGAACCTGCACGCCAGCCAGCAAACCAAAGTATTGCTCGGCACGCATGTCTTGGCCATCAAGGCAACGGAGCAGGGTTTGAATGCCGAACTTTCTAATGGTCAGTCCCTGCAGTGCGACCACATCATCGTGGCAGCCGGCCTGCTCGCCAACGATGAACTGGCTCGTCAAGCCGACCTGACCTGCAACAACCATGGCATTCAAGTCGATGGACTATGCAGGACCAATGACCCCAGTATCTATGCCGCCGGAGACGTCGCGGTCATGGAGACGGCAGGCACAGCGGGCTGGTCACGCCTGGAATCCTGGCAGAACGCTCAGGATCAGGGCATGGCTGTTGCGCGCGCCATATTGGGCCACGACACCCTATACCGGCCGACGCCCATGTTGTGGTCGCAGCAGTTCGATCAGTTCATTCAGATTGCAGGCCATGTCCATGGCGGAGCCATCACCGCCATGCGCACCATGCCCAATGGCGGCACATTACGTTTCTACCTGACTGCAGATGAGGTGGTCGCAGGCGTCATAGGCATGAATGCAGGCCGGGATTACCGGTTTGCAAAGCAACTGGTCGAACGTGGCCTGCGGGCTGCTGCGGCTGAACTGGCCGACCCCGGAATTCCATTGAAGCAACTGGCAGCGGCAAGCCTTGCCGCCTGACCATTACCAAAAAGATTTTCAAGGTGCATATGCCCACTTCCATCCCATACAGTCAATGCGCGCAAGCCATCGCGCATTTCTACCTTAGCCTGGATCAGGGCGATACCGAAGGGCTGTTGTCCTGCGTGGCACCCGACACCGTATGGCTTCGTCAGGGCAAGACTCTGACAGGCCCTGCCGAGATTCGTGCCGCTCTGGCTGAGCGCAATCCCGATCGTATAACGTCGCACCAGTACAGCAACCTGCAAGTCACCATGGAAGATGCTACAACGGCATCTGCTGTGTACTATCTGACGGTGTACGATAACCAGCACCCGTCGGGCGGCCTGCAACTGAAAACCATACTTCGCAGCAAAGACACGTTTTCGCTGCGCGGCGAGCTTTGGGTGCTGACGCATAAGCGCAGCAAGAAGCACCTTTAGCCACAACAGAAGCCACACGAACTTTACGGGGAAAAATGAATACGCAACCAAAAATCTACGTCGCCTGTAATTTTCCCCAAGAAGTCCTGGCTTTGTTCACCAATCAATTCAACGCGGCCTATAACGATACGGGCCGCGTGCTTCGCACTGACGAGTTGATTGACTACGCACAAGACGCGGATGCCATCGTGCTGACCGCAACCGACCCGCTGGATCGGGCTGCCGTAGAACGGCTTCCTGCCTCAGTCAAAGTAGTGTGTACCTACTCCGTTGGCAATAACCATCTGGATCTGGATGCCTTGCAAGCCAAAGGCATTGCCGTGTTCAGCACACCGGGCGTGCTGGACGAGGCCTGCGCCGATGCCGCCTGGCTGCTTATGCTGGGGGCCGCGCGGCGAGTAATCGAGGGCATAGATCTTGTCCGCGAGGGCACATGGCAGGGCTGGAGCCCACGGCAGCTGATCGGTCGCGAGGTATGGGGCAGTCGATTGGGCATACTGGGCATGGGGCGCATAGGGCGCGCAATCGGCAGGCGCGCGCGCGGCTTCGACATGACGGTTCACTACCATAACCGCAACCGGCTTAGCGCCGAACTTGAATCCGGCGCACAGTATCACGCCAGCCTGGAAAGCCTGGCGCAGGAAAGCGACTTTCTGTGCATAGCCTGCCCGGCCAGCCCCTCTACACAAGGCCTGATCAACAAGCAGATTTTGCAGCGCTTGCCGCCCAACGCCGTCGTTTGCAATATTTCACGCGGCGATATTGTGTGCGACGAAGACTTGGTACAAGCCCTGACAACCGGCGTGGTTGCCGCGGCCGGGCTCGACGTATTTGCCGGAGAGCCCGATATACACCCGGCCTACAGACAATTGCCTAATGTTTTTGGCCTGCCTCATATCGGCAGCAGTACCCTGCGCACGCGCCTGGCCATGGGAGAGTTACTGTGTTCCAGCCTGACGGCGCACTTTTCGGGGGCAATACCCGAAAACCGGATACGCTAGATGCAGGGCACAAGGCGCCAGGCGGCGCCTCGCGTACTGTTTGCTTACATTGTAAAAAACAGTGAAATACGGCGCAATGTTATGATTACAAAAGAAAATTACGGTGCCGCGCATTTCAAGTCCAATGATCATCAAACAAAAACTACTTTTCCCCGCCTTAGAATTCCCTTCTTTTTCGCTGCATCGCAGCATATACCGCCCTCTCATGGGCATGCTGCTGACGTGTTGCCTGGCGGCCCCAGCCGGCGTTCTTGCCAACACCTTGAACCCGCTACAGGAAGGCATATTTTCTGATCTCATTACCCTGCATCAGTGGCCCGACAACCAGATGGCACCCATTCCGCAACTGGAGCAACTGGGTGATCAGCGCATACAAGCCCTGACCGAAGAGGCTGCCAAACAGGCGCAGGCCAATTATCTTGCAACGAAATTCCGCCGGAACCCGAAGTTCGTACGCCAGTACGTCGACCTGGCCTGGGCTGAAGCGGAGAAACGCGACGGCATTGAGCCCGAACTGCTCATTGCCATCATGCAGAAAGAAAGCTCTTTTCGCCCCAAGGTGCAAAGTCGCTATGGCGCCCAGGGCCTGATGCAAGTCGTGCGCCGCTGGCATCGTGAAAAACTGCATCCCTCGGAATCG
This sequence comes from Alcaligenaceae bacterium, assembly GCA_013416405.1. Classification (GTDB taxonomy): domain Bacteria; phylum Pseudomonadota; class Gammaproteobacteria; order Burkholderiales; family Burkholderiaceae_B; genus Pusillimonas_C. The sequence continues at coordinate 115,462 of JACCET010000008.1, read as the reverse complement.
CTCTTTGACCCTGAGGTCAATGTGCGCGTGGGCACCGATATTCTGGAGGAATATCTTGAGTCCGCCGACGGCAGCCTGGCCAAGGCCCTGAGCAAATACTCAGGCAATGCCCGCGGCTACACAAACAAAATTCTTAAAGAGTCGCGCAAGCTGGCTCAGCTTGCCGACCAGGCCAACCTGAACTCAAGCATGGCGCAAGCGTCAGCCGCCGCAGAAGCGGGCTGACGCCACTCAAGGCATTATCAGCCGCAAGCGCCTATGGCGCCGCACACCGTGCAGAACTCGCAGCCATCTTTCTTGATCACGGCATGGTTGCCGCATTCACCGCAGCGCTTGCCCTGCATGGGCTCGACAGCCACGGCCTGACTGGTGGGCTCGGCAGCCACCACGCCCATGGCCTTGATGGGCATGCCCTCTTCGGTAAGAAGCCCAAGCATTGCATAGCGATGTATGACCAATTGCGCCACATAGGCTACGGTTGAAGGGTAATTGGCCTGCTTTTCACTACCAGGTACACGTGCCAGGAAATCACCACGCGGCTCGGCATAGTTCAGCAACTTGCGCAGTTTCATGCCTATCCAGGCTGGATCCACTACACGCATATCAAGGCTCAGCAGCTTGCACAAGCCATCCAGCGCGCGAGGATGCGCGCCCGTCAGCCACATGCTGTAAGGGCGGCGACTGCCGTCGGGCATCTGCAATTCCTTAAGCATCAACACGAAATCGTCATCGGTGGATGGGTTGCGAACGTCGGCTACCCAGGCCAGTGTGCCGTCGGTGCCTGTTTTCGGTTCGTGCGGAGCAAACAAGGCATTCAAAACCGGAGCCGGGTCTTCTTCGCGCACGTCGAGCGCTCCCAGGTCGTTATAGCGCCACTCGACCAGACGGGCCAGCGCGGCGGTTGCGCTGGGCACCTGCACCCGGTCGCCATTGGGAGGCATGGGCATCTGGAAACCGTCGCCATAGGCATGGGCCAGCACAGACAGTTTCTTGCGCAACCAGCCTCTGTCGTTGGCACGCATATCCGTGGACAGTGTTTTGGCGATGGCGTCCAGGCCGCGCGGAGGTTGTCCACCCAGCACCCAGACTTCAAAGGGAACGCGATCCTTGTCAGCCACCACGACGGCGAATTCGCCCTGGGGGGTCTGTATGGTTTCGCTGACCCAGCCCGACGCGCCGGTGGGCAGGCCAGGCCGTGACGGCCAGCGCAGGGAAGCAAGCGGTGGCGATTTGGCAACCTTGGTAAGCACCAGGCGCTTGTCCTGCTCGGACAGAGTGATGGGCTGCGGCGCGCCGTCTTGTTCGCTGGATACGGACAGCACCGCACCCAGGATGTTGTTGGGCCTATAGGTGGTAATGCCCTTCAGGCCCTTATGCCAGGCCTGCATATACAGGTTCTTGAAGTCATCGTAGGGATAATCGACGGGAACGTTCACGGTTTTTGAAATGGCTGCATCGACATACGGTGCCACGGCGGCAACCATCAGCATGTGATCGACAGCGGAAATTTCCAGCGCCGAGACAAAGGCTTCCGGCAAGGCATCGACGTCGCCGCCCATGGCGCGATACACACGGTAGGCGTGATCTTCGACCGTATAGTCTTTTTTGCTGCCGTCGGGCATGCGCTTGCTGCGCTTGTAGAACCAGGAAAAAGCCGGCTCGATACCATTGGATGCGTTGTCGGCAAAGGCCAGGGAGATCGTTCCGGTGGGCGCGATGGAGGTCAGGTGGGAATTGCGTATGCCATGCTCGCGTATGGCCTGCTTCAGTTCTTCGGGCAGGCGCTGGGCAAACTCGCTGCGCAGGTATTCTTCTGCCTGCAGCTTGGGGAAAGCACCCCGTTCCTGCGCCAGCGATACCGACGCCTCGTAGGCGGCATCGCGCATCTGGCGGGCAAACTCGGCCGCCAGCTCGCGCCCTTGTTCGGTGTCGTAGCGTACGCCCAGCATAATCAGGGTATCGCCCAGACCGGTAAAGCCCAGGCCCAGACGACGTTTGTCGTCGGCTTCGCGGCGCTGCTCTTCTAGAGGCCATTTGGTGGCGATCAGCACGTTATCGAGCATGCGCACGGCCAGCTTCGTGGCTTTCTGCATTTTCTGGAAGTCGAACGCTGCCGTTTCGCTGAAAGGCGACGTAACGTAGGCCGCAAGGTTCAGGCTGCCCAGGCAGCAGCAGCCATAGTCGGGCAAGGGCTGCTCGCCGCAAGGGTTGGTGGATTCGATATCTTCGCAGTAGGCAAGGTTGTTTTCCTGATTGATGCGATCCAGATACAGCACGCCGGGCTCTGCCGCGGCATAGGTGCTTTGCATGATCAGGTTCCAGACCTCTTGGGCACGCACAGACTTGTAGACCCAAAGACCGTCGTCGCGCAAATAGGCACCGCCACTCTTTAGTTCCTGGGTAGGCTCGGCCACATGCGCCAGCTCGAACATGCCGTCGGTTTCAACTGCCTGCATGAAGGCGTCGGTTACCCCGACCGAGACGTTGAAGTTGTTCAATTGGCCGCGCTCTTGCTTGGCCGTGATGAACTCCATGATGTCTGGGTGGGTAACATTAAGCACTGCCATTTGTGCGCCACGGCGTGCTCCGGCGGACTCTACGGTTTCGCAGGAGCGATCGAAGACGCGCATATAGGAAATAGGCCCCGAGGCACTGCTGCCTGTGCCTTTCACCCGCGCGCCACGTGGCCGAATCGCGGAAAAGTTATAGCCCACCCCACCGCCGCGCCGCATGGTTTCGGCGGCTTGCGCAAGCGCCGTATAGATACCGGGCTTGCCGTCGGCTTCTTCGGTGATCGAGTCGCCTACAGGCTGAACAAAGCAATTGATCAGGGTACTTTGCAGATCGGTGCCCGCCGCGCTGTTGACCCGGCCGGCAGGAATGAAGCCGTTGTCCATGGCCCACAGGAACTCGTCGGCGTAACGTTTGCGTTGCTTGGCCGGCTCAACCTGTGCCAGGGCCTGGGCAACCCGGGCCCGCACTTGTCCAATATTGGTTTCGTCCCCTTTGGCGTATTTTTCTATGAGGACTTCGGTGGAAATAAGTTGCGGTTCCGCCAGCGCAATGGCGGCGCTTTCCAATTGTTGCATGATATTTCCTAGGTACTTTGGTGGTGTGTTTATGACGATATCATAACCAACTCACAGCGCATTTGATCCAGATCCAGGATTGCAGCATGGTTCATCCAAATAGTGCTTCGCGATGCTCAGGGTCGCCCATGCTGATCAAATTCAAGCCAGCTCAAGTATCTAGGGCTTGATCACGCCGCAGGCTTCTCTGGCCCCACCTCCGCCCAAGGGTTTCGGCTGATCCGCATGATTATCCCCTCCCTTGTGCACCATCAATGCACGTCCGGCGATCTGATCCAGGCTAGTCAGACGTGGCGCCAGTACAGGATGGAGGGCTGCACCCTGGGCATCGACATACAGAGCGGGCAGGTCTCCCAGATGCCCGTCACCCCAAGGATAGCCGTGCGCGCCTGTATTGTCAGGATCCAGGTGGCCACCCGCAGCACCTGCTGCTGTCATTTTTCCCTTGACCTCGGCGGGCTCGCAACTGGGCTTCTCATGTAGATGGAAACCATGCACGCCAGGCTCCAGACCCTTCAATTGCGGCGTAAAGACCAATCCGTACTTGGACTCCGAAATAACTACCTGCCCGATTTCATCCATGAGGCCTTTTTCCGTCGCCTGATGCATCGGCACGGTAATCTCTGCCAGAGCAATCGGCCCCAGCAGAATACCCACCGTGACGCCCGCCACCATCGCGGCCTTGCGGCCTCCGTTCTGCAGCCGACGCATGGCGCCGATATCCGAATGTATTTTGTGCCAACCTGTGTAATGACTGGACATGGTGTCCTCCCTGCGAGTTAAAGAACCGGCCCTTTGAGAACCGCCCCTATGCCGTAGCCCCCACACCCCATGGAGGCACTCCACTCCTGGTAGCAAGTCACATGCCTTGGATAGCAATCTTATGAAACCATCCTGCGACCATGGCTTTTTACCGATTGTCGTCCTATACTTTCCCGAGCATCGGGGCGCTACCGTTACGTCCCCAAGTTTTGCATCAACTTTGTTTCAACCACCTGGGGGGCGGCATGGTAAACATGAACCGGCGTCAATTCTTCAAGGTAACAGGTACGACACTGGCCAGTTCCAGTCTAACGTTGCTGGGCGCGGCGCCAAGTCCTGCCATGGCCGAAGTGCGTCAGTACAAGCTGGCGCGCATGACTGAAACGCGCAATACCTGTCCTTATTGTTCTGTAGCATGCGGCGTACTTATGTACAGCCTGGGCGATGGCGCAAAAAATGCCGAACCCAACATCATGCACATCGAGGGCGATCCCGATCACCCTGTGAACCGCGGAACACTCTGTCCCAAGGGGGCGGCGCTCACGGATTTCATCAATAGCCCCAACCGGCTGAAGTATCCTGAGTATCGCGCCCCCGGTTCCGACAAGTGGGAACGCATGTCATGGGACGACGCCCTTGACCGCATCGCCCGGCATCTGAAAGATGACCGCGATGCCAACTTCATTGAACGCAACGATGACGGCCAATTGGTCAACCGATGGTTAACCACAGGCATGCTGGCGGCATCGGCCAGTTCCAACGAAGTTGCCTACGTTACACATAAAGTATTCCGCAGCCTGGGCGCACTCGCATTCGACAACCAAGCACGTGTCTGACACGGCCCGACGGTGGCAGGTCTTGCCCCGACGTTTGGCCGTGGAGCGATGACGAACCATTGGGTCGACATCAAGAACGCGGATATAGTACTTATCATGGGCGGCAATGCAGCCGAGGCTCACCCCTGCGGGTTTAAATGGGTCACGGAAGCCAAGGCGCACAACAAAGCCAAGCTGATCGTCGTCGATCCGCGCTTTACGCGCTCGGCATCGGTCGCAGATTACTACGCACCCATTAGAACCGGCACTGACATCGTCTTCCTGGGCGGGGTTATACGCTACCTGCTGGAAAACGACAAAATCCAGCATGAATACGTGCGCAACTACACTGACTTGCCCTTCATCGTTCGCGAAGACTTCAGCTTCGAAGACGGCCTGTATTCAGGCTACAACGAAGAAACCCGCAAGTACGATCAGTCCAGCTGGGATTACGAGATGGGCGACGATGGCTATGCCAAGGTCGACCGTACCCTGCAACACCCCCGTTCGGTGTACCAGTTGCTCAAGAAACACTACGAGCGCTATACACCCGAAATGGTGGAAAACGTCTGCGGCACGCCCAAAGACAAATTCCTGAAAGTCTGCGAGATGCTTGCCTCGACGGCAAGCCCGAATCGCGCGGGTACTATTTTGTACGCACTGGGCTGGACGCAGCACTCCATCGGTTCGCAAATCATCCGTACCGGTGCAATGATGCAATTGCTGCTGGGCAATATCGGTATTCCGGGCGGCGGCATGAACGCGCTGCGCGGACACTCCAATATCCAGGGCCTGACCGACCTGGGGCTGATGTCCAATCTGTTGCCGGGCTATCTGACCTTACCATCAGACGGCGAGCAATCCTACACAGACTACATCAGCCGCCGTACACAACTGCCGCTGCGGCCTAATCAGCTCAGCTACTGGCGCAATTACAGCAAGTTCCACGTCAGCCTCATGAAGGCATGGTGGGGAGACGCCGCAACCGCCGACAACAACTGGGCTTTCGATTACCTGCCCAAAATGGACAGGCCCTACGACATGCTGCAGGTGTACGAGCTCATGCACCAGGGCAAAATGACGGGCTATATTTGCCAGGGTTTCAATCCGCTGGCAGCCGCTCCCTACAAGCGCAAGCTGCTTGAGTCCTTCTCCAAGCTCAAGTTCCTGATCATCATGGATCCGCTGATCACTGAAACCTCAGAGTTCTGGCGTAATGTGGGCGAGCACAACGATGTCGACTCCTCGAAGATTCCAACTGAAGTGTTCCGCCTGCCCACCACCTGTTTTGCCGAGGAAGAAGGCACGCTTGTGAATTCCGGGCGTTGGTTGCAATGGCACTGGAAAGGGGCCGAGCCTCCCGGCGAAGGTAAAAGCGATATTGAAATCATGTCGCTCATCTACCAACGCCTGCTGGCCTTGTACAAGAAAGAAGGTGGCGCCTATCCAGACCCCATCGTCAATCTGGCCTGGCCTTATTCCACGCCCAACAACCCCAGTGCGCAAGAGCTGGCCAAGGAAATCAACGGCCGGACACTTGTCGACATTGTCGATAACACCAGCCCATCCGACCCGACCAAGGTGTTGCGCAAGGCGGGCGAGCAATTGTCCGGCTTCGGCGAACTGCGCGACGACGGCACGACCATCAGCGGGTGCTGGCTATACACCGGCAGCTGGACCTCGAACGGCAACCAAATGGCTCGCCGCGACAACAGCGATCCAACCGGTATAGGCCAAACTTTGAACTGGGCCTGGTGCTGGCCTGCCAACCGCCGCATCATGTACAACCGCGCTTCGTGCGACACCAACGGTCAACCCTTCGACCCCAGCCGCGCCCTGATCAGCTGGAACGGCAAGGCCTGGGTGGGTGCCGACGTGCCCGACTTCAAGCTCGACGAAAACCCAGCAGGCGGCATGGGGCCTTTCATCATGAACCCCGAAGGTGTGGCTCGATTCTTTGCCCGCAAGGGCATGGCAGAAGGCCCGTTCCCCGTGCACTACGAGCCCTTCGAAACGCCGGTGGGCTACAACCCGCTGTACCCCGACAACAAGCTGGTGGTCAGCAACCCTGCCGCGCGTATCTTCGACCAAGATTTGGCATCCATGGGCAAGGTTGCCGACTTCCCCTACGTAGGCACAACTTACCGCCTGACCGAGCATTTCCATTACTGGACCAAGCACGTCAAGCTCAATGCCATTCTGCAACCCGAGCAATTCGTTGAAATCGGCGACGCACTGGCGGGTGAGTTGGGCATCGCGCATGGCGACCGAGTCAAGGTATCGTCCAACCGAGGCTACATCAAGGCGGTGGCCGTCGTCACCAAGCGCATCAAGGCGCTAACGGTTGAAGGCAAAACCGTGCACCACGTGGGCATACCCCTGCACTGGGGCTTTGTCGGTCTGGCCAAGCCGGGCTTCCTGGCCAATACCCTGACGCCGCCCGTGGGCGACGGCAACTCGTATACGCCTGAGTCCAAATCATTCCTGGTCAAGGTCGAAAAGGTATAGGAGCGCACACCATGGCATTGCAATCACTTGATATAAAACGGCGCTCCGCTACCACCACTCCGCCACCTAGTGTGCGTCAGGAAGTCATAGGCGGCGGCGTCGCCAAGCTAATCGACACCACCAAATGCATAGGCTGCAAGGCCTGTCAGGTGGCCTGTATGGAATGGAACGACCTACGAGACGAAATCGGCACCAACGTCGGGGTATACGACAACCCGGCCGACATGACCGACCAGTCCTGGACGGTCATGCGGTTTTCTGAATATGAAAATACGGCCGGCGATCTGGAATGGCTGATTCGCAAAGACGGCTGCATGCACTGCGAAGATCCGGGCTGCCTGAAAGCCTGCCCGGCTCCGGGTGCCATCATCCAGTACAACAACGGCATCGTCGACTTTCACCAGGAAAACTGCATAGGCTGCGGCTACTGCATTACGGGTTGCCCCTTCGACGTCCCACGCATTTCCCAAAAGGACAACAAGGCCTATAAATGTAACTTGTGCTCCGACCGGGTAGCCGTGGGGCAGGAACCGGCCTGCGTCAAAACCTGCCCTACCGGTGCCATCGTTTTCGGCACCAAGGAAGACATGTACGAGCATGCCGCAGACCGCGTTGTCGATCTCAAGTCTCGCGGTTTCGACAATGCTGGCCTGTACGACCCGGCCGGTGTGGGTGGCACTCACGTCATGTATGTGTTGCACCACGCCGATCGCCCGGGCCTGTACAGCGACCTCCCCAAAGACCCCGAAATCAGTCCCATGGTCGGTCTGTGGAAGGGTATTGCCAAACCGCTGGGTGTCGCCGCCATGGCACTGGCGGCATTGGGTGGCTTCTTCCACTACATACGCACCGGCCCCAACGAAACCGACGAGGAAGACGAACGCAAAGCCCAGGAGGTCATCGATGAACGAGGTGAATAAACCCAGGCTGATCCAGCGCTATACCGCCAGCCAGCGTATCAACCATTGGATCATTGCCATTACGTTTGTGCTGCTGGCGGTCTCCGGGCTGGCCTTGTTTCATCCGTCGTTCTATTGGCTTAGCAATCTGCTGGGTGGCGGCGTCTGGACACGCATCCTGCATCCCTTCATAGGGGTGTTGATGTTCGTCTGCTTTGCCGTGTTTGCAGCACGCATGTTCAGTCACAACCTGATGTCCCGCAAAGACAGGCAATGGCTAGCGCACATTGGCGATGTTCTGAATAACCGCGAAGACAAAATTCCACAGGCAGGCCGGTACAACGGTGGGCAAAAACTTCTGTTCTTTGCATTGATCCTCCTGATGCTCGGGCTACTGCTGACCGGCGTGGTAATGTGGCGTTCGTACTTTGCGTATCTGTTCCCCATTTGGGGCATACGTCTGGCATCCCTGCTGCATGCGCTCTTTGCATTTCTAATAATTTGCGCGATCATAGTGCATGTCTATGCCGGGATCTGGGTTAAAGGTTCGGTGCAGGCCATGACACGTGGAACGGTAACACCAGGCTGGGCCTGGAAGCACCACCGGGATTGGCTGCGTCAGTTGCGCGGTACAACCCCACACAACAAGTAAACGCCTTTTAAGCTTGTCATCTGCATGGCTGCCCCGCGTTCAACGCGCAGGGCAGCCATGTTTTTCAGGAGAAACTGCCTTGCAGCGAGTTCTTGCACGTGGCGAAATTGAAAGCCTCGACCACACTTCCATTCCCCGTCTGCGGCAACCGGTACGCGCTTCCGTTTTTGCCGACCGGGCCGCCCGCCTTCGCCAACTGGCTCAAGACAATCCGCTGTCCGCCTATCTGCTATTGCTGGCCGATTTGGCCGACGGCCAGGGCAAGATGCTGAAGCACTGCAATATGCCTGGCCCAAACACTGAACGCCTGGACCTGGCCCAGGCGCATGGCATGCCGCCACTACAGGCCGTGGGCTGGGAGCGCGATCCGGGCTGGCGCCAATTGCTTGCCGGCCTGCTCGATCACATGGCAAGCATGGCCACCCTGCCCGAACCCGCTCTGAATATCGTTCAGAAATTAAAAAAGACACTGACCGATGATCCATCCGCCATCGAAACTCAGGCCGATGCCTTGCTGGCCGAGCGCGAACAAGACGTGGATGCGGCCAGTGCGCCTTTCATCATGGCGGCCTTGCAGGTTTACTGGACCAGCCTTGCCGCTGATTTCAAGGAAAGCGCACTACCCGTGGTCACCCCGCATGGGGTATGCCCACTATGCGGCAGCTTGCCAGTCGCCAGCGTGGTTCATGTGGGTGGGAAGGCCGACGCCTGCCGCTATCTATGTTGCTCTTTATGCTCCGCCGAATGGCATCTGGTGCGCGTTACCTGCTCGCACTGCAAAGACACCAAAGAAATTTCCTATCATGCCATCGAAGGTGGCCCCGAAGGCATCAAGGCCGAATCATGCGACCACTGCCATACCTATAGAAAAATCTTCTATCAGGAAAAGGTCCTGGGGGTCGATGCCATTGCCGACGACTTGGCCAGCCTGACGCTGGACATGCTCATGGGTGAAGCCGGCTACTCGCGGGCCAGCGGCAATCCTTTGCTGTGGCAGCATGAACAGGTTGAGCCATGACAGCACGGTCTGCTCCCAAGACCACAACGGCCAGGGCCCGGCCAGCTCTGGCCACAGACATTCCGTCGCTGGAGCGTTTGCTGGGCTCTGCTGCTGGGCAAACACTTGCTTCTGAAGTCGGCCGTAGCCGGCTTGCCACAACGCTACGCCAAATACTGGACCACGCTCGTTCCCAGGCGCTGGCGGGCTCACTACCGGCTGCCGACCTGGAGCCCGACACATTATTGAGCCACGCACAATCGCAGATCCAGACACAGGATCAGCCGCGCCTGCGGGCGGTCTACAACCTGACGGGTACGGTATTGCATACCAACCTGGGTCGGGCGCTCTTGCCTGACCAGGCAGTTCAGGCAGTGGTACAGGCCTTGTCCTCGCCCGCCAATCTTGAGTTCGACTTGAGCACCGGCCGCCGGGGCGATCGTGACGACTTGATCGAAGGCCTGCTGTGCGAACTGACCGGTGCCGAAGCAGCAACCGTGGTGAACAACAATGCCGCAGCCGTGCTGCTGATGCTTAATGCGCTGGCCAACCGTTGCGAAGTCGTGGTGTCGCGCGGAGAACTGGTCGAAATTGGCGGCGCCTTCCGCATACCCGATATCATGCAGCGGGCCGGCGCAAGGCTGGTGGAAGTGGGCACCACCAATCGCACTCACCCCGCCGACTACGAAAATGCACTAGGACCACGCACATCGATGCTGATGAAGGTTCATTGCAGCAATTACGCCGTAACGGGCTTCACGCACAGCGTGAGCGTGGCACAAGTGGCCAAGATCGCCCACGACCATGGCCTGCCGGCTGCTGTGGACCTGGGCAGCGGCACACTGCTCGACCTGACGCAATGGGGCCTACCGCGCGAAGACACAGTGCGGGAAACCATAGAGGCAGGTGCCGACATTGTCACCTTCAGCGGCGACAAGCTGCTGGGCGGCCCCCAGGCCGGGCTCATCGTTGGTCGTGCCGACCTGATACGCAAGATCAAAAAAAATCCCCTGAAGCGTGCGCTGCGCGTGGGCAAGCTTACGCTGGCCGCGCTTGAACCCGTGCTGGCGCTGTATCGGGCGCCCGAACTACTGGCCGACCGACTGACTACCTTGCGCCTGCTGACGCGACCCGCCGCACAAATGCGCCTACAGGCCGACCGTCTGCAGCCCATATTGCAACAGGCACTAGGCACAGACTATGAAGTGCAAGCCACACCCATGTCCAGCCAGATAGGCAGTGGCGCCCTGCCCATAGATCAGCTTCCCAGTCATGGCCTGAGCGTGCGTCATGTCGGCACAGGACGTTCTGGCCGAGCCCTGAAAATGCTTGAAGACCGGCTGCGACAACTGCCTCGCCCCGTGATAGGCCGTATCATGCACGATGCGCTCTGGCTGGATCTGCGCTGCCTGGAAGAGCGCGACGAAACGGCCTTTGCCTTGCAGCTCCAGGGCTCCGCCGCATGATAGTTGGGACGGCCGGCCACATTGACCATGGCAAAACTACGCTGGTTGGTGCCCTGACTGGCGTTGAGACCGACAGGCTCAAGGAAGAAAAGGCGCGCGGCATTTCCATAGAGTTGGGTTATGCCTACACCCCACTGGACAATGGCGATGTATTGGGCTTTATCGATGTACCGGGCCACGAGCGCCTGATCCACACCATGGCTGCCGGCGCCAGCGGCATCGATTTCGGCCTGCTGGTCGTGGCTGCAGACGACGGCGTCATGCCCCAAACACATGAGCACCTGGCCATTCTTGCCCTGTTGGGTGTGAACCGGGGTGCGGTCGCGATCAGCAAGGCAGACCGCGTAGACCCGGCAAGGCTGCAGGCCGTAAAAAATCAGCTTGCATCGCTTACGGCCAATACTTTTCTACACAATGCTCCCGCATTTTTCGTCAACGCAACCTTGCCGGACGACGCAGGCTTGCTGGCGTTGCGGGCCCATCTGAACGAAGCAGCGCAGTCCGTGACGGCGCGCAGCACCGATGGGCTGTTCCGCTTGGCCATAGACCGGGTCTTCACACTGAAAGGACACGGCACCATAGTCACTGGCACGGTCCATGATGGCGTGCTGCACCTGAACGACGACACAATAGACCTGCGCCTGATGCCAGCAGGGCATAAGCTGCGCGTGCGCAGCATTCATGCGCAGAACCAAGCCTCGGATACCGCAAGCGCGGGCCAGCGCTGCGCACTGAATCTGGGCGGCGTCGACAAGGACGCCATCAGCCGCGGCGACTGGATTGCCGATGCCCGCTGCTTTCTGCCATCGCACAATATCGACGCGGAATTAAGCTTGTTGCCCGAGGGCAACCCCGTTCGCGCCTGGAGCCCCTTGCACATACACTTGGGGGCCGCTCATTTTCTGGCGCACGCCGTACCCTTGTCCGGCAGCTCATTGGCTGCCGGTGCAACGGGATGGGTGCAACTGGTCTTTGACCAGGCCGTATGCGCCATGCCCGGAGACCGCTACATTGTTCGCGACGCGCAGGCCAGGCATACGATAGGCGGTGGCGTCGTGCTGGATCCGAACGCACCGCAGCGCAAACGTCGCTCGCCTGAACGTCTGGCCTGGCTACAGGCCATATCTGAACAACATTCGGGCGGCACCTTGCAGGACTTGCTGCAGCAGGCCCCATGGGGCCTGGACGAACTTCATGTATTACGCCTGACAGGGCGCACGCCCGAGCACCTGGAATTGCCCGCAGCAGCGTTATGGGTCGCCACCCGTGGCGGCCAGGCTTCCCGCAGCCTGATTCTGCAATCCCACTGGAATGCGCTGCTGGACCAGGCCTTGCAAACCCTGGCGGCCTTTCACGAGCGCTGGCCTGACGAAGCCGGTACGGATATGGCTCGCCTGCGACGCATGGCTCTGCCTGCGCTGCCCGAGCCTATCTGGCTGGCCGTCTGCGACCATCTTATTTCCACGGGCAGGCTGGCGCGCAATGGGCCGTGGCTGCATCTGCCCGGACACGCGGTTTCCTTATCGCCCCAAGAGACCGAACTGGCCGCACGCTTACTGCCGCAGCTCTATACCGGCCACTTCGACCCACCTTGGGTGCGCGATCTGGCCACCGATCTGAACGTGGCGGAGCAACTTGTACGACAGACGCTGCTCAAGCTATTGCGGCGCGGCGACGTCTACCAGGTAGTGCGCGATCTGTTCTACCACCGGGAATCCATCATAAGCCTGGCCGAACTGATCACGACGACCGAAGACGGCGAAGGCACCAGCGCGGCTCAATTTCGTGACAGCACGGGCCTGGGCCGCAAACGCAGCATACAGATCCTGGAGTTTTTCGATCGTTCGGGCTACACACGACGCTTGCGTGACAAGCACGTACTCCGCAAGCATGGCGCTGATTTCTGGCAACGGCTATCATAGCGTCCTACAGGAAGGCATTCGTGTCCGGTGGCATGGCTGGGCTTCAAACCCAGTTGGGGGCGTCAGACGTTCCCAGGTAGGTTCGACTCCTGCTGCTTTCCGCCAAAGTGCGGGAACCAAAAATGAAAGACTCAGTATCCAGCCCAGAGAAACCACGCCTGACCTCGTTGTCTCATGGGGGCGGCTGCGGCTGCAAGATTGCGCCAGGCGTGTTGTCAGAGCTGTTGGCCAGCATCCCCGCAGGGCAACCCTATGCTGCCCTGATGGTGGGCAATGAAACGTCCGACGATGCTGCGGTGTACAGGCTGAACGATCAGCAAGCCCTTATCGCAACCACCGATTTCTTCATGCCCATTGTCGACGATCCTTACGACTTCGGGCGCATTGCCGCAGCCAATGCCCTGTCTGACATCTATGCCATGGGCGGCTCGCCCATCATGGCGCTGGCTCTGGTGGGCATGCCCATCAATGTACTGCCCAAATCCGATATTGCCGGCATCCTGCAAGGCGGTGCGGCCATTTGCGCAGAAGCCGGCATACCGATTGCCGGCGGACACTCCATAGATTCGGTCGAACCCATCTATGGCCTGGCAGCCATGGGTCTGGCACACCCTGACCACATCAAGCGCAACAGCGATGCCCGGGCGGGCGACGTGCTGGTGCTGGGCAAGGCACTGGGCGTAGGCATTCTTTCGGCTGCCTTGAAGAAAAACATACTGGATGCCAATGGTTACAAGGCCATGATAGACAGCACCACGCTGCTGAACCGGCCGGGTGCCATACTGAGTGGGCTGAACGGCGTACACGCCATTACCGACGTGACGGGCTTTGGTCTGCTGGGCCATACACTGGAAGTCGCACGCGCCTCGGGTCTGACCGCAAAACTGCGTCACGCCGACCTGCCGTGGCTGGCTGGTGTACAGGCATTGGCCAAGCTAGGAGCCATTACGGGAGCCTCGGGCCGCAACTGGGCATCTTACGGTGAGCACATCACACTGGGCGCATCAATAGATGGCACTCAGCAAGCCCTGTTATGCGATCCGCAAACCTCGGGCGGCCTGCTGGTGGCATGCGCGCCCGACACGGTCGCTCAAGTGTTGAACATCTTCCATTCCGAAGGCTTTGCACAGGCTGAGGTCATCGGTGAACTGACCGAAGGCCCCGGACAGGTACACGTCGCATAGCAGGCTGGCGGCGCTGCCGCCGTCTTGTTATTTGCGCAGGCGCTGTATCACATTGACCAAGCCCAGCGCGATAATCCCCGCCGCCACGCCCAGCACGGCGTTGGCCAACGTGGGGCCTGCCACCGCAAGTGCACCTGCGATGAAGCCAGGCCAGCTGTCGGCCGCAGGCAGCAAATTGTGCAGCCATGTCTCGAAACCCGGCAAGCCATGGGCCAATATGCCGCCGCCAACCAGGAACATGGCGATCGTGCCCACAATGGACAGGCCTTTCATCAGGTACGGGGCTATAACAAGTATTCCGCGCCCGGTTACAGTCAGCACGGCACTTGAGCGCTGGCTGAGATAAAGCCCGGCATCGTCCAGCTTGACCACGCCCGCCACAAAACCATATACCCCCACAGTCATGATGAGGGCAACGACAGAGACCACGGTCGCCTGGGTTGCAAAGGGTGCCGTCGCCACCGTGCCCAAGGTGATGGCAATGATCTCGGCCGATAAAATGAAATCTGTCTGGATGGCGCCCTTGATCTTTTTCTTTTCCGGTGTCGGGTCCGCGGTTGATGTCACATCGGCGGCCAAGCTGTCCGCTTCAAGGTGGGCGCGGTCTTTTCGATGAAACAGACTGTGCAGGACTTTCTCCACCCCTTCGTAGCACAGGTATATTCCCCCCAGCATCAACAGAGGCGTAATGGCGACGGGGATAAATGCGCTGATGGCCAGTGCAGCCGGCACCAGTATGAGCTTGTTAAGGAAAGAACCTTTGGCGACCGCCCACACCACGGGGAGCTCGCGCTTGGCCACTACACCGCTGACCTGTTGCGCATTCAGTGCGATGTCATCACCCAGCACACCGGCGGTTTTCTTGCTGGCTGCCTTGGTGAGCAAGGCAACGTCATCGAGTACGCTTGCTATGTCATCGAGCAAGGCTAACAGGCTGGCACCGGCCATCGCTTTCCTGGTCTGTTTTCAATCCGACTATAGTAATGCGGCCCGAGCGATAAGGCGAAAAATGTTACACATGGTTTTACGCGCTTTTCATCCCCCCGGATGGACAGACCTTAGCCAAACAGCCCATCTTCATCAAGCAATTCGTACACAATATGCTCGTTGGCCGACAGGCCACGCCTGATCGCCGCGGGAATCGAGCTGCGCACTTTCCTGCACAGGCCTGGTTTTTCCAGCACCTCTATGCGCAAACCCATGACCGTCCGCACCTCGTTCGGACCCGCAGCGACCTCGACCACCACACCCAGCTGCTTGTGAATCAGCGCCTGCACGTGGCGCAGGTCGGCCAGGCTGGCAACACATTCCAGCCGTTGGATCAGACGCTTTTCTTCTTCGCGCGACAGCCATAGCACCCGCATATCGCTATCGGGACTGGACAACAGTTGCTCTCGTTCGCAGATACAGGAGCCCGGGGGGCAGGCCGTGCGCAGAGATGGCATGGTTTTAAATAAAGCAGTCAGGTTGCAGAGAACTCTATTCTACGATGCCGCCCTGACAGCTTGCCGCAACAAATAGCGGCAGATTTCATGTAAATGGGGGTATACCCGGAACTGGTAAACTCCAGCTTGGTTCTTGTCCATCAGGGCCTGGCCGCACAGCCAGACCTCGTTTGATTTCAAATTACACCAAACCCTAGCATGACAAGCACACTCGCGATTATTGTTTCCCTGGTTTTATTGATGTACCTGGCCTATCGAGGCATTACCGTACTGCTGCTGGCGCCCTTGATGGCGGCGCTGGCGGTATTACTCTCGGGCGACATCGTTTATTTCCTGCCAATTTATACCGAAACGTTCATGTCCGCCCTTAGCGGATACGTGCTGCAGTTCCTGCCCATTTTTCTGCTGGGAGCCCTCTTTGGCCAATTGATGGCCGATTCGGGCGCCGCACACAGTATTTCCCGGTGGATAGTCGACAGACTGGGCCACAAACACGCCGTTGTTACCATCGTTCTGGCTTGCAGCATCCTTACTTACGGCGGGGTTTCACTTTTCGTGGTGGCTTTTGCGATTTACCCCATCGCCATCGACCTTTTTCGCACGGCAGACATTCCCAAGCGCCTGGTGCCAGCATCCATTGCCCTGGGCTCGTTCACCTTCACCATGACGGCAATGCCCGGCACGCCGGCCATACAGAACGCCATCCCCATCCCCTACTATGGCACCAATGTCTTTGCCGCACCGGGGCTGGGCATCATTGCATCCGTCATCATGCTGGGCGGCGGGCTGTGGTGGCTGCACTCGCGCGCGGCAGCGGCCCGCTTGAAGGGCGAAGGCTATGGCCAGCATGCGGAGGCAGAGGTCATGGGCTCGCCAGACGAAAGCAACAGCGCCATGTCGCATATGCCGCTCACCCTCGCGATTTTGCCGCTATTCCTGGTGATCGCCGTCAATGGCCTGTTTACCTATGTAGTTTTCCCCGGCATGGACTTGTCTTTCCTGACTGATCGGTTTCCGGGCGTGTCGCCGGCAAAGATGACGGGGCTATGGGCGCTGATCGTGGCGCTGGTCGTGGCCTGCGTGACCCTGGTTGTATCGCGCCTGGGGCACTGGAGCAACCTTAAGGAAACCATCAACAAGGGTGTGTTCGGCTTTATGCTGCCGCTGTTCAATACTGCATCCGAGGTGGGCTATGGCGCGGTTATCGCCGGCCTGGCAGGCTTTGCCATCATCCGCGACGCCGTGCTGAATGTGGCACCCAACAACCCGCTGGTCTCGGAAGCCGTCGCCATGAACGTGCTGGCCGGTATCACGGGTTCTTCATCCGGCGGCCTGAGCATTGCATTGCAAACCCTGGGAGCAGACTATCTGCGCATGGCACAAGAAGCCGGCATCAGCCCGGATTTGTTGCACCGGGTAGCCGTCATGGCAGCCGGCGGATTCGACACCCTGCCCCACTGCGGCGCCATCATCACGCTGCTGGCCATCTGCAACCTGACACACAGGCAGTCTTACCTGAACATCGCCGCCATAACCATGGGCGTACCCATGATCGCATTGATTTCCGTCATTACGCTGGGTACGATGTTCGGCAGTTTTTAAAGGCCGGACAGGAGCCGGCAAAGCAGAAATTCAAGCGCAAGAACCAGATTTATTCAATTCTGGTTTAGGATTACTCTGGAAACACTCGCAAGCTTTCCAGGGTATCCATCATGATTCGGGCTCCTACTTCTGCAGATGTCTACGTCACCGACGACGCTCGGTGGCAAGCCGTGCTGGCACGCGACCACGATGCCGACACGCGCTTTGTCTACGCCGTTCGCACAACAGGTGTATATTGCCGACCCAGCTCGTCGGCACGCCTGCCCAAACGCGAGAATGTGGAATTTTTCGATTCTCCTGCCGCTGCGGAAAAGGCAGGCTATCGCGCCAGTCGCCGTATCAAGGGCGACCAGACTCGAGCGGCCGCCGAGCGCAGCGCAATGGTCGGTCAGGCTTGCCGCCTGATTCAGACCAGCCCAACACCTCCGAGCCTGGAAGATCTTGCCGCCCAGGCTGGCTTAAGCCCTTTTCATTTTCACCGATTGTTCAAGGCTGAAACAGGCTTGACGCCCAAGGCGTATATTTCAGCGGATCGCGCAGGCAGACTGCGCAAGGAACTGAATGGCACCAATACCTCTGTCACCAACGCCCTTTACCGGGCGGGCTTCAATTCCAGCAGCCGTTTTTATGAAACCTCCAACCAATTGCTGGGGATGCCGGCCCGCAGCTACCGATCCGGCGGTACCGGCGAGACCATACGCTTCACCGTCGGCCAGTGCTCGCTGGGCGCCATTCTGGTTGCCCAAAGCGAGCGTGGCATATGCGCCATCTCTCTGGGAGACGACCCCGATGCCCTGGTGCGCAGCCTGCAGGACCAGTTCCCCAAGGCTGAATTGCTGGGGGGCGATGCCGGTTTTGAAAAGCTGATCGCGCAAGTTGTGGGTTTTATCGAAACCCCAGCGCTGGGCTTGGATTTGCCACTGGATATACGCGGCACGGCTTTCCAGGAACGCGTCTGGCGGGCACTGCGTGAAATTCCACCCGGAAGCACCGTCAGCTACAGTGATCTGGCCCAGCGCATAGGCCATCCGAAGGCGGTCAGGGCGGTAGGCAGTGCTTGCGGAGCCAACTGCATTGCCGTCGCCATCCCCTGCCACCGCGTCTTGCGGCGCGACGGCGATGTGTCGGGCTATCGCTGGGGTGTAGAGCGCAAGCGTGCGCTATTGAAACGGGAAATTGCGAATTGAACACATCCATGAGCGCTGCCCGGCAATGACCAATCATGCAACACCCTCACATGCCATCATCATCGGGGCTGGCATCGTCGGCCTCTATACGGCTTTTTACCTGCATCGGGCCGGCTGGCGCGTCCAGGTCATGGATCGCGGAGAAGCCGGCATGGGTTGCTCGGCCGGAAATGCCGGTGCGCTTAGTTCAGCCTCGGTGGCCCCGCTGGGCATGCCAGGGATCGTGCGCCAGGCACCGCGCATGCTGCTGGACCCCTCGGGCCCCTTGTCCGTTCCCCCATATTATTGGCTGGCCGCCGCCCCTTGGCTGCTGCGCTTCATTCAGGCCTCAAGGCCTGATCATGTTGCCGCCATTTCACAGGCACTCAAGCAATTGCTGGAGCCCGCCATAGACAGCCATCAGCAAGCCATGCACCACCTGGGTCATGAAGGGCTGATACAAATCACCGGGCAGCTTCATGTTTATCCCGATGAAAAGGCCGCCTCAAAGGATAGCGCAGGCTGGGCCTTGCGACGCCAGCACGGGGCACAAGTGGAAAAATTGAATCATCAGGAAATATGCAGTCTTGAACCCCAGATCGGACCGCATTATCAGTTTGGCTACTTCATGCCCGACCAGGGCATGGTGGTGAATCCATTACGGCAGGCTCAAACCATCGCTGCCGCCCTGGCGGCAGGCGGTGTTGAATTCCTGCGTGATGAAGCGCTGACACTCAAGGTTGACGGGCAGCGCGTCACGGGAGTAGAGAGCCGGCAAGGCATTTATCATGCCGACCACGTCGTCGTGTGCGCCGGCGCGTGGTCCTCAAAGCTCCTGGCATGTCTGGGTTATAAGATCCCCCTTGAAACCCAGCGCGGCTACCATCTGACCCTGCCAGATAGCGGCATTGCGCTGAGCAGGCCAGTGGTCGCCGCCGATCGCAAGATTTTTGTCACGCCCATGGAGGCCGGATTGCGACTGGCAGGCACCGTGGAATTTGGCGGCCTGAGCCGAGGCCCCACACCGCGGCGCCTTGAGCCATTGCTGCGGTATGGCAAGCTGCTGCTTCCCGAACTGAATACATCCGCTCAAGCGCAATCATGGATGGGACACCGTCCCTGCTTGCCCGACTCGCTGCCGGTGCTGGGACCGGCCAAGAAATTTGGTGGCTTATGGTTGAATTTTGGTCATGGCCATCTGGGCTTGACCATGTCGGCCATCAGCGGCCAACTGCTGAGCCAGGCCATCCGGGGCCAGGCGCCCATGATCGACCTGGCTCCTTATGCGGCAGAACGATTCCAGGCCTGAGCAGGCCCGATCACAACAATCACTGCTCTGCACCACGCCCGTAGCGGTGCCATACCGTCACTGCAGTAAGCAACAACAATGCCGCGCAACTACCCATGACAGCCACATAACCCTGGTCGAAGGCCGCCTTGGCCACACCCAACAAGTTGCTGGCGGCCTCCATGGGCAGGCTTTCCGCCGTACGCAGGGCCTCGTCCAGACTGTCACGCACCAGGTTGCCCTCGGGCAAGCCAGCAGGAAGTTCAAGGACGGCATCGTACACAACTGACAAGATACTGCCCATCAGCGTGACACCTATGGCGCCACCGAGCTCATAGGATACCTCCTCGATGGAGGCGGCCATGCCGGCCCTTTCCGGTGGCGCCCTATCCATAATCGTGCTGGAAGCGGCTGTCATGGCGGCGCCCAGACCTATCCCCAGCACGAACAGAACCACCAGTTGTGGAAGCACCGGTGCGTTGTAAAGCAGCATGCAGCCGGCCATGCCCAGGCCTGATAAAAGCAGGCTGCCCGTGAGCATTCTGCGACTGCCGATACGAGGCAGCCAGCGACCCGCCAGAGGGCCGGAAATAAACGAGGCCAGGGGCAATGGCAAGATGAAGATACCTGCCTCCAGAGGCGACATATCCAACACCAACTGCAAGCGCTGCATATAGACCAGCTCCATGCCCATCAGAGCTATCGCTGCCACCAGGGCAGAGAGTACGGCAACACCAAAGCCCGGATGCCGGAAGATGGCGAAATCAAGCATGGGCTCAGCACTGCGGCGCTGGCGACGTACAAACAGCGCCATGAACAAGCTGCCTATTGCGCCTGCGATCAGCATCGCCTGGAAAGATGGTACAGGCTTGCCCAGCTCTTTGATGGCATAAGCCAGCCCTATCAGGCCCACCATGACCAGCAGAGATCCTGTCAGATCCCACTTGCGATCAGAGTTACCTGGTTGCATAGGAATCAACCACACGGCCAGCACGAGCGCTACTGCGACGATCGGCACATTAATCAGAAACACCGAACCCCACCAAAAATGCTCCAGCAGCACACCGCCCAGAACCGGCCCGAAAGCCGCCCCACCCGATGCGACGGCGGCCCACAAGCCTATGGCCATGGCCCGTTCGCTGTCATCAGCAAAGACCAGGCGCAAGATCGACAAGGTGGCGGGCATCATCATGGCCGCCCCCACCGCCAGCAGCGCGCGCGAAGCAATCAGCATGGCAGGTGTCAAGGAAAAAGCCGCGCACACCGAGGCCGAACCAAATACGACCAGCCCCGCTACAAACAAGCGTTTATGGCCCAGGCGATCGCCCAGCGTACCCATGCCCAGCAGCAAGCCGGCCACCACCAGGCCATAGGCATTGACGATCCAAAGCTTTTCCGAGGCGCTCGCGCGCAAGTCGTGTGTCAGGGTGGGCAGTGCCGTGTACAGGATCGTCATGTCCATGACGATCAGGAATAGCGCACTGGAAATAACGGCCAGAATCAGCCAACGGTTTGCATGATTATCACGCATGAGAGCTCTTGAAGCAGAACAAGTCGGGATCGTAGCTTATTCTATCGACCTGCGTCTGCTCGCTGTTGCCCTAACTGAGTTGTTGCCAGGCACAAGGCACATTGCCCGCTACGGTGAGCGGGCAATGTCTTATTTCACTTCTTCAATTTTTCGGACTTCAGACGTGTTGGTGCGCACTTCCTTGCCGTCTTTTTCATAGGTAACAAAACCCTTGTCTTCGTTGATTTCGGGTTCATCTGCCGTCATGGTGGTCTGGCCGTCTTTGGTCGTGATTTCAGTAGGGGACGAGCATCCTGCCAATATCCCGGCACCGGCCATAGCGAAAACCAGCATAAATTTCTTGAACGTCATAATGTGCTCCCGTGAAAAGTATATCTTCACGGTAGCAAAAGGCCGTACTACATACTGTAAGGCTATTTAAGCAATGGCATCCAGGGCGTGCTCCAGGCTAGCTACCGTACGCTGGACATTATGCAGCTTGTCCAGCCCGAACAAGCCCAGCCTGAAAGTCTTGAAGTCGCTGGGTTCGTCGCACTGTAAAGGCACCCCTGCTGCAGCCTGCAAGCCCACAGCGGCAAACTTTTTGGTGGAGTGGATGCCGTCGTCATCGGTATAGCTGACCACTACGCCTGGCGCAGCGTAGCCATCGGCCGCCACGCTTTTGTAGCCCTTCTTGCGCAGCAGCGCGCGCACGGCGTCACCCAGTTCCTGCTGTTCTGCCTTGACCTTGTCGAAACCGTAAGTTTCGGTTTCAAGCATGACATCTCGCAGTGTGGTCAAGCCGTCGGTGGGCAAGGTGGCGTGGTAGGCATGGCCGCCATTTTCATAGGCTTCCATGATCTGCAGCCACTTGCGCAGGTCGCAGGCAAAGCTGGAACTGACCGTGTCATCGATGCGCTGGCGCGCCTGTTCGCTTAGCATGACCAGCCCGCAGCAGGCCGATGCGGTCCAGCCCTTTTGTGGCGCACTGATAAGCACATCAACACCGGTGGCTTGCATGTCGACCCAAATGGTGCCGGACGCAATACAGTCCAGAACAAACAGCCCACCCTCGGCATGCACGGCATCGGCAACTTGACGTAGGTAGTCGTCAGGCAGAATGATGCCGGATGCGGTTTCAACATGCGGTGCAAAAACCAGATCGGGCTTGTGCTGCTTGATGGCGGCTATGACCTCTTCAACGGGAGCAGGCATGAAAGCTGCCTGCCGGCCATCGCTTATAGGGCGCGCCTTGAGCACGATGGACTCTGACGGTATGCCTCCCATATCGAAAATCTGGCTCCAGCGATAGCTGAACCAACCGTTGCGTATGACCAGGCAGCGTTTGTTCGTGGCGAACTGACGTGCCACCGCCTCCATGCCGAAGGTACCGCTCCCGGGCACCACAATAGCGGACGACGCCTTGTAGACCTGTTTCAGTACTCTTGAAATATCTTTCATTACACCCTGAAAGGCGTTCGACATGTGATTGACGGCGCGATCGGTGTACACCACCGAATATTCCAGCAATCCATCGGGATCGACTTTGGGCAAGAGACTGGGCATGGTGGTTATCTCCGGAAATAAATATACGAACGCAGCCAGGGAAGTGGCGCCAGGCTTTGGCGCTTCGCTACGACATGTTTTTCGACCGATTGTAGACCATAGTTGCCGACGCAGCGGGCTTGAATTCACACCCTGCCGTTGTCCAGCCAGTCTATCCCTGCTTGGCCATGCTCGTGCAACCAGTCGTTGGCCTGGCGGAAATGACCGCAGCCCATGAACGGACGCGGCGGACGAGAGGCGGATAAGGGAGAAGGATGATTGGCCTTCAGCACCAGCACAGGCCCAGCCGGCGGATGGACCTGCAGCAGCGATTCTTTTGACTGAGCATGTGCCCCCCAAAGCAGGAAAACCTTGGGCCGGGCTTCGCGCAGTACCCGTTCTATGATGGCATCGGTAATGATTTCCCAGCCCCGCTTTGCATGCGATGCCGGCTTGTGCACTTCCACGGTCAGCGCCGTATTCAGCAGAAGCACACCCTGCTTGGCCCAGCGCACCAGGCTATGGCGTTGTTTGGCAAAGGTATCCGGATACTCTTTAGCCAGCTCGGCAAACATATTTCTTAAGCTGGGCGGAACGGGGCAGAAATCGGGCACTGAAAAGGCCAGCCCCTGCGCCTGGTTCGGCCCGTGGTAAGGATCTTGCCCCAGGATAACCACCTGCACGCCTTCGGGAGCCGTTTCAAGCAAGGCCCTAAAGGGCCTTAAAGGAAATATCTGCGCACCCGACCCAAGCCGCTGATCCAGAAAACCGTCGAGGTCGAGCAGCGTTTGTTGTTCGCGCATGTTCGAAAAGGCGTCTTGCCACGCAGGCGGCAAACTGGCCGCCTGCGCCAGCAAATTGCCCTGAAAGGCATTTTGCGCCTGATCGGAGGAAGGCGGCTGCGCCTTCAAGGAGGGGTCGTTATCCATAGCAGTCAAATGCTAGCATAGCCTTCTTCAGGGGTAACTATTTCTGAACCCGCCCAACAAAACCGGCCAATTAAGTTATTCTGTTGAAATCTTTTTGAAGGAGTATTCCATATGACCCAAGCCTCAGCTCGCCACATTCTTGTATCCACTGAAGAGAAATGCCAAGAGCTAAAAACCGCGATTGAAGGCGGTGCCGATTTTGCCGAAGTGGCTCGCGAAAATTCCAGCTGCCCGTCCAGCCGCGACGGTGGCAACCTGGGCTCTTTTGGCCGCGGCCAGATGGTCCAGGAATTCGACGAAGTCGTTTTCAGCGCGCCCGTGAATGTTGTGCAAGGTCCGGTAAAAACCCAGTTTGGCTACCACCTGCTGGAAGTCACCAGCCGCCAAGACTAAAAATCGCTACACCGGCGCCCAACCCTGGGTGCCGGTGTATCTGACGCACGCAACCCATGCCCTAGCGCGTCGCCAATACGTAAATGCCCTGCACCAAATAGACCAGCCCTATGGTCATTACCAGCCCCTTGGTCCAACGCCTGAACTGACTGTCCGTCAGTTTTTCCAGTACAAACCTGCTAAGCGTCGTGCCCGCTATCGCCATCGCGACAGCAATAATCATGGCCACTTCCTCGGTTTCGCTGTCGCCACCCATAAGCTGTGCAAAATAAATCAGCTTGGCCAGGTGCGACAAGGTCTGGCAGGCCGCCTTGGTAGCCACCACAGAACGCCGATCCATACTGCTGCGAACAAAGAAAACGTCGAGTAACGGCCCGGATACGCCTGCAATAAACTGCATGCAGACATTCACAAAACCACACACTTCCGCGCCCCCTCGGCTGCTGGCCTGCAGCACATAGCGCGCCGGCACCAACACCGCCAGAAAGGGAATTATGCCCAGGCTGATCAGCACAACGGCCCGGTCGGGAACGAAACCCACGAACGAAAAAAGTAGCCCTGCAGCAAGCAAGCCCACGATATAGCGGCCGAATATCCGGTAATCGATATTGCCGCGCCAAAGTATGGCTCGCCAGCCATTGGATGTCATCTGAGCCGTACCGTGCAGCACCATGGCTGTCGATACAGGCACAACCGCGATCAGAATGCCCATGAGCACCATGCCGCCCGCCATGCCAAACACCCCCGACAAAAAAGAGGTTCCCAGCACCGAAAGCGCCAATACTGCCAATAATCCTGTTTGCACCGTATATGTCCTTACACACAACTGTCATACCGACGCGGAAAATTATATAGCGGTGTCGTGCGAGGCGAATGTTACACGCGGGAAGCGCGCCAAGGCGAAAAAACGATCAGCCTTGATTACTATCAACTCAAGATAAAAGTAACCATGTGAAGATAAAGGTTATTACCAGCAACACAGGGGATCACTATGTCAAAGAGTCTTTTTATTTCCACCTTATGCGCTGCACTTGCCTTGGGCAGTTCCGCCGTCAGCGCCAGCACACCAACCACAGATCAGCTCAGGGAAACAGCACGCCAGCTATTCAAACCCATTCCTGAAATGGAGGTTGTCATCAAAGAAAAAAATCTGTCTCCCGAACAGATCGAATTAGGTAAATGGCTGTTTTTCGAACCACGGCTATCACGCAGTCAAATCATCACCTGCAACACCTGCCACAGCGTTGGAACTGGCGGGGCCGACAATATTTCCACATCGATAGGCCACGGCTGGCAGGCGGGCCCTCGTAATTCGCCTACCGTGCTGAACGCCGTATTCAACATCGCGCAGTTCTGGGATGGTCGAGCCAAAGACTTGGCCGAACAAGCCAAGGGCCCCGTGCAGGCCAGCGTCGAAATGAATGCCACGCCTGAGTACGTGGAAGAAACCCTGCGCAGCATTCCTGAGTACGTGGAATTCTTTGGTCGGGCATTTCCAAATGAGCAAGAGCCGGTCTCGTTCGACAATATGGCCAAGGCCATCGAAGCCTTTGAAACCACGCTGGTCACGCCCAACTCTCGATTCGACCAGTATCTGGCGGGCAAGCCTACGCTTAACAGTACCGAACTAAATGGGCTTGGCCTATTTATCAACAAAGGCTGCGTCGCCTGCCACTCAGGCATTAATGTGGGTGGACAAGGCTATTTCCCCTTTGGCGTGATCAAGAAGCCCGGCGCCGACATTCTGCCGCCCGGAGACAAGGGTCGTTTCACCGTCACCAACACCGCCTCCGACGAGTATGTATTCCGGGCCGGCCCATTGCGCAATATTGCCCTCACCGCGCCCTACTTTCATACCGGAGAGGTATGGGATCTGGAACAGGCAGTGGCCATCATGGGTTCCAGCCAATTGGGCCACGAGCTGAACGATGACGAGGTCAAGGCCATTACGCAGTTCCTGCACACCCTGACTGGCGATCAGCCGCAAGTGGTTTACCCCACCCTGCCGCGCAGCACGGCAGCCACGCCTAAACCCCAGCAGTAAGTTCAACCGGCGCCCTGCAAGGCGCCGGTGCCTTATCCTGGAAACTTGGGCAGGGACCGTTTGTGCTCCGACCCACGGTAAGTACGCAGTATGGTCTCATAGGCCTGTTCGGAAACCGTCTTGCCTTCCAGGAAGTCGTCGATTTCTTCGTAGCTGACACCAAAGGCATCTTCGTCAGGTTTAAGAGGCGACAGTGACTCAAGATCCGCCGTAGGCACCTTCACGACTAGCGCTGCGGGCGCGCCCATGGCTTGGGCCAGCGCCCTGACCCGGCGCTTGTTCAAGCCGGTTAGCGGTGTCAGGTCGGCCGCGCCGTCTCCGAACTTGGTGAAGAATCCCATCAAAGCCTCGGCAGCATGGTCTGTGCCGACGACCAGACCGCCGTGCGCTCCGGCCACGGCATACTGGGCGATCATGCGCTGGCGCGCCTTGATGTTGCCGTGCAGAAAATCCTGATGCGCCGCATCGCGGAAAACCGTGCCACCGCTCAGTATCGCTTGCAGCATGGCATCAGCCGCCGGCTTGATATTCACCGTAAGCAGCTGATCTGCCTGTATGACATCAAGCGAGGCCTGCGCATCGTGCTCGTCGCGCTGCTCGCCATAGGGCAGACGCATGGTCACAAAGGTGGCTTCTCTCCCCTGCTTGCGTACCCGTTCAACCGCACGCTGGGCAAGGAGCCCACCCGTTAACGAATCGACACCCCCGCTGATACCCAGAACCAGGGCCCGGGCGCCTGTGGAAAGCAGATAATCAGCCAGAAAACCCACGCGGCGTTCTATCTCGCGTTCAGCGTCAAAGACGCTGTCAACACACAGATCAGCAATGATGTCTTTCTGGACAGCGGAGAAGTCGGGGTTGGGCACGATATTTCCTTTAAGTGTGTGTTAAGACGGACTGCACTTACATCTAAGCAGCCTGCAGGGCTATGATACGACACAGAACAATACAGGTTTTCCCCGCATGAGCTCTCCGTCTACTACCGTCGTACTCACGGCCACCCTGGCCGTACAATCCCTGGTTGCCATGTGCCTGATCACCTTGCCGGTGGTAGCCCCCGCCGTGGCTGAGTCCATAGGCATATCTGCGGCTTATGTGGGCTTGTATATAGCCATCGCCTATGCAGGAGCCATGACGGCAAGCCTATTTGCGGGCGGCGTGGTACGGCGGTTTGGCGCCATACGCGCCAGCCAGGCGGGCCTGGTTCTGTGCGCAATAGGGGTTTCAGTCTGCGCCATCGCCTCACCCATTGCCTCGGCCATAGGCGCCTTGCTGATCGGATTGGGTTACGGCCCCATTACCCCAGCCAGTTCTCACCTGCTGGCCCTGAGCACACCGGCACATCGTATGTCCTTTGTGTTTTCCATCAAGCAAACCGGTGTGCCCCTTGGAGGCGTACTGGCTGGCGTAGTGGTTCCGGGACTAAGCGGCATCGTTGGCTGGCAATCGGCCTTTCTTATCGTCGCGCTCACCAGTTTGTTGTGCGCCCTGTGCATACAGCCCCTGTGCGCAGCCCTTGACGCCGACAAGAATCCGGCCCATCGCCTTTCGTTTGGCAACGGTCTGGCAGGCCCGCTACGGCTGGTCTTCAGCCATCGCAGCCTGGCCGTGCTGGGCGCCGTATCTTTCCTCTTTTCCATTTCACAGGTGTCGCTCACCACCTATATGGTGACTTACCTGCACGAAGATTTGAGCATAGGCCTGGTCGTCGCCGGCTTCATCCTGGCAATTGCTCAAATGGCGGGTGTGGCCGGACGTTTGCTATGGGGCTATATGTCAGACCGATTCCTGGGCCCCATCAAGATGCTGGCCTGCCTGGCGTTGCTTATCGGCGTCTGCGCTCTGGCCACACCGTTGCTGAAATACATGAATATGTATTGGCTCATACTGATTGTTCTATCAATATTTGGAAGCAGCGCCATAGGCTGGAATGGCGTGTATCTGGCCGAAGTGGCGCGCCAGGCGCCCGCAGGCCAAGCCAGTGTCGCCACAGGCGGCACATTGGCGATGACCTTTCTGGGAGTGGTGGTTGGGCCGCCGTTATTCGGCCTGATCGCCACCCTGACGGGCAGCTATGGCGCAGCTTTTGCCTCGTTGACGGTACCCGTGACAATCTGCCTGTGGCTGCTCTGGCGCTACCGGGCCACCTTCGCGGCCCAGCCATAGCTGGGCCTATTCAGCAGTTTTAGAAGTTATCCAGCACGGCGCCGGTACTGGCAGTGGATGCATTGAAAGCAAACTTGGCCTGCACACCACGCGTATAACGCGGTGCTGGCGCCTTCCATACCGCACGCCGGTTTTCGATTTCGGCATCGGGAACATTCAGCTGCAGCAACAGTTGGCGCGCATCGATGGTGACGGAATCGTTTTCTTGCACCAAGGCAATGGTACCGCCCACAGCCGCTTCAGGCGCCACATGGCCAACCACCATGCCCCAGGTACCGCCCGAGAACCGGCCATCAGTGATCAGGCCAACGGAATCGCCCAGGCCGGCGCCTATCAGGGCCCCCGTAGGCGCCAGCATTTCCGGCATGCCTGGGCCGCCCTTGGGGCCCAGATAGCGCAGGATCATGACGTCGCCCGCCTTGATCTTGCCATCAAGAATGGCCTGGAGCGCCGATTGCTCGTCGTCAAACACACGTGCAGGGCCCGTAATGACCGGATTCTTCAGCCCCGTAATTTTGGCCACGGCGCCTTCGGGCGACAGATTGCCCTTGAGAATGGCCAGATGCCCCTGCTTGTACAAGGCCTTGTCAAGAGTGCGGATAACCTTCTGCTCGGTGCTGGGTGTATCGGGTATGTTGGCCAGCTGCTCGGCAATCGTTTGCCCGGTAATAGTGATGCAATCGCCATTGATCAAGCCGGCATTGAGCAACATCTTCATGACCTGCGGCACGCCGCCCGCCTGATGGAAATCGACCGCCAGGTACTGGCCGCTAGGCTTGAGGTCGCAGATAACCGGTACGCGCTGACGCACACGTTCAAAATCATCGATGGTCCATTCGACGCCGGCCGCATGCGCGATGGCCAGGATATGCAGGACGGCGTTGGTTGAGCCGCCTGTGGCCATCACTACGCTGACTGCATTTTCTATGGATTTGCGGGTGACGATGTCACGCGGCTTAAGGTCGAGTTCGATGGCCTTGAGCAGCACGCGGGCCGACTCGGCCGCCGACTGCGTTTTTTCGTCGTGCACATTGGCCATGGTGGACGAATACGGCAGGCTCATGCCCAGCGCCTCGAAGGCCGAGCTCATGGTGTTGGCCGTATACATGCCACCGCAAGAACCAGGCCCTGGAATCGCATGCAGTTCGATCTGCTTGAGCTCATGGTCGCTCATGCGGCCGGCCGCGTTTTCACCAACGGCCTCGAATACGCTGACGATGTTCAGGTCTTTATTGTTCAAGCGGCCCGGCAATATGGTGCCGCCATACACATAGATGGACGGCACGTTGGCACGCAGCATGCCCATCATTCCGCCTGGCATGTTTTTATCGCAACCGCCGATCACGACGACGCCATCCATCCACTGGCCCTGCACACACGTTTCAACGCAATCGGCAATGACTTCGCGCGAGACCAGCGAATATTTCATGCCTTCAGTGCCCATGGCCATGCCATCGGAAATCGTGGGCGTGCCAAAGACCTGCGCATTGCCGCCCGAGGTCTCGATGGCCTCGATAGCCGCGTCGGCCAGTTTCTGCAGGCCGCTATTACAGGGCGTAATGGTGCTATGCCCGTTGGCCACACCGACCATGGGCTTGTTGAAATCTTCTTCCTTGTAGCCCAGAGCGTAGTACATGGAACGATTGGGTGCGCGGGCCGGCCCCTGGGTGATGTTGGCAGACCGCAGACGTTTGGACGAGCTCATTACCTTCCTTGTATTCAGACCATTGAATTGCAGGCTCCACCTTGCGGACCGGACCTGCCTGAGATTGAATCAGTTTATTCCATTTCCCGCGCCAATGGGCAGCCACGATCGCTTTGGGGACACGACTGCCGCTGGCAAACGGCACGGCACACCGGTAGCTCGCAGTCCAATCAAGAAAGCTTGATTTGGATCATGGCTACCAAGGCGAAAGCATGTAATTATTGAGATTGAGAATCGTTAACAACAGGATCCGTCAAAAAAATGCTGTACAAACGCTATGCCACCTTGGCCCTTAGCCTGCTTTTGGGCCTGACGACGGCAGCGTCTGCGGCACAGACGGCCAAGAAATACAACACCCTGACACTGGCCGGCCCCGCCGCAGTGGTCACCTATCCCTTGTTGCATATGGTCGAAACCGGTGCCCTTTCCGAGTACACCGACAAGCTTACCTTCCGGCTATGGCAAAACCCCGATCAACTGCGCGTTCTGCTGGCCAAGAAAGAAATCGATTTCAGCGCAACGCCCAGCAATCTGCCTGCGCTCATGGCCAATCGCGGGGCACCAGTACGACTGCTGAATATATCGGTTTGGGGCATTCTGTGGCTGGTCAGCCGCGACCCCGAAGTCAAGAGCTTTGCCGACCTGGCTGGTCGGGAACTGCTGGTGCCTTTTCAGCGCGACTTACCTGCCGCCTTGCTCGACGCCTTGCTGGCCAAACAGAATTTTCCCGCCGACCAGCAGGTTAGCCTGCGCCACACTCGAGACTCGCAAGACGCGATCGCACTCATGCTTACCGGCCAGGGCCAGAATGCGTTATTGGTCGAACCCACGGCATCGCTGCTGATATGGCGCAATCAGCAACAAAATGGCGCACCGTTGCAAAAAGTCGAAAGCCTGGAAGCAAGCTGGCGCACCAGCTTTCCCGAACAGGCCGAACTGCCCCAGGCCGGCATCATGGCCAATTCAACCGTTGCAGACGATATCGAACTAAGCCGCGCCATGGAGCAAGCCTATGCACACTCAGCCGCCTGGTGCACAACGCAACCCCGGGACTGCGCCCGGCTGGTGCACGACTACATCCCTCATCTGCCCGCTGAAGCGGTCGAAAGCGCCATCCGTTCCACACGCCTGGACAGTCGCTCGGCCAGCAGCGTGCGGCCACAGCTGGAAGCTCTGTATTCCTTGCTGGGCAAGCATAACCTGCAGGCCATAGGCGGCCGCCTGCCCGACGCAGCGTTTTACGGGCCATGAAAAACATGATGCTGAGCAAACCGCAACGCACCTCGCGGCTCTGCTCACTGGCCGGGGTATTGCTCATTTTGGCCGGCTGGGAGCTAGCGGCCCGTTATATGGGGCCCTTGCTGATGGCCACGCCCCTACAGACACTACGCGCAGCCGCCAACCTAGTGCAAAGTGCTGCTTTCCGGGAGCATGCCGGCGCCAGCCTGACTCGCATAGCCATAGGTGTGGGCACCGGCTGCCTGATTGGCTTTTCCCTGGGCGTACTGGCCGGCCACAACGCCAGGCTGCGCGGGCTGCTTGAACCGCTGCGCTGGCTGCTCATGGCCATTCCCCCTGTCATCGTGGTCGTGCTGGCGATGCTCTGGTTCGGACTGGGCTCGTCCATGGTGATCTTCATAACTGTGCTGATGATGGTGCCCGGCATGTACGTAAACACCGTCAAAGGCATGCAAATGGTCGATAGGTCGCTGGTGGAAATGACGCATGTCTATCGCTTCGGGCCCTGGTTGCGGCTGCGCCACCTTTACATGCCCGCGTTGGCCGCGCCCCTGACCGCCGCACTCCTGATTGCCACTTGCGGCGGCGTGCGGCTGGTGGTCATGGCCGAAGTGCTGGGTGCCGACAGCGGCGCCGGCTTTGCGCTGGCCAATGCGCGCAGCACCTTTGACAGCGGCGAGCTTTACGCCTGGGTCATACTGATACTGCTCCTGGTGGCGGCGCTTGAATTCGCGCTGCTGCAGCCAGTGCAGCGCCGCCTGACCCAATGGCAGGAGCCCAGCCATGCTTGAGCTGCGCGCCGTTTCATTGAACTTCGGAACGGTTGCCGTTCTGGACAACATAGACTTTTTTCTACGCCCAGGCGAGCGCGTCGGCCTTCTGGGGGCCAGCGGCACAGGAAAAAGCTCATTGCTCAAAATGGCGGCCGGCTTGCTGGCCACCAGCAGTGGCGCCTGCCTCAATAGCTATCGGCACCCCCTGCTGGTTTTCCAGGAGCCGCGCCTGCTGCCCTGGCGTCGCATACATCAGAACATTGAAATTCCCTTGCTGGCCGCCGGGCTGTCCCCGCAGCAGGCACAGGCCAGGGCCCAACACTGGCTGGCCCGGGTGGGCCTGGCCGCCTCGGCTCAAGCCTGGCCGCACGAACTTTCCGGTGGCATGGCCCAGCGTGCCGCGCTGGCCCGCGCCTTTGCGCTGGAACCCGACCTGTTGCTGCTGGACGAACCCTTCAGCGCGCTGGACCCGGCCCTGCGCGCCGACCTGGGCCAACTCTGCGTTCAATGTGCCGCGGACACCGGCGCGGCCATGCTGTGCATCAGCCATCACCCCCACGAGCTGGTCGATATGGTCGAGCGTTGTGTGCTGATCACCGACCGAAAAACCAAGTTATTTGAATTGGGCAATTCTGCGGCCAGCCGCCA
Organism: Alcaligenaceae bacterium; assembly: GCA_013416405.1. Taxonomy (GTDB): domain Bacteria; phylum Pseudomonadota; class Gammaproteobacteria; order Burkholderiales; family Burkholderiaceae_B; genus Pusillimonas_C. The sequence continues at coordinate 82,715 of JACCET010000008.1, read as the reverse complement.
GGAAGTCGCCCAGATGCTACACCGCACTTTGCTAAATCAGGAACCACTATCATCATGAGTTACCCCCTTCTGCTAACCCTGCATCTATTTGCCGCCCTGCTCTTCATAGGCACGGTATTTTTTGAAGTCATATTCCTGGAAGGCGTGCGCAAACACGTGCCGCGAGACGTAATGCGCACCATGGAAACGGCCATAGCCTCGCGGGCACGCCGCCTGATGCCATGGGTGCTGCTGGTACTGTACGGCGCCGGAATAGGCATGGCCTGGTATCACCGAGCCGCCCTGGCCCATCCACTGGACAGCAGTTTTGGCCTGCTGCTGACCATCAAGATCATCCTTGCCCTGAGCGTTTTCGGACACTTCCTGACCGCCATGACACTGGGCAAGAAAGGCAAGCTGCGCTCCATACATTTCAAGTACATCCACATCAGCGTGTTCTGTCACATGGTAGGCATCGTCCTGCTTGCCAAGGCGATGTTCTACCTGCACTGGTAACAACACCAATAACTATTTCCGCAGGCAAAACATGTCTCTCACTTCCAGCCCTTTCCCACGACTTGTGCTGAGCGCCACCCTGGGCGCCCTATGGCTGTCCGGCGCGCAAGCCCAACAGCCCGCAACGCTTGCTCCCATCGTCATCACCAGCGACGCTGCAGCTTCACCATTGCAACCCAATCCCACCACAGAGCGCGCCAAGCTTGAACGCATTCCCGGCGGCACCAATCTGATCATCCCGCAAGATGAAGTCAGGCTCGTCACCCTGCGCGATGCACTGGACTTCCAGCCCGGTATTGTGGTGCAGGACTTCTTTGGCGGTATCGACCAGCCCCGGCTGAATATCCGGGGTTCGGGCATACAAAGCAATCCTCTCAATCGCGGCGTGCTGCTCATGCAGGACGGCCTGCCCCTGAATGAAGCCGACGGCTCATTCGTCATTGGCTTGCTGGAACCGCGCAATGCCCGCCAGATCAGCGTGCGCCGTGGCGCCAATGCCCTGTCTGCGGGCGCAACCACCCTGGGCGGCGAGCTCGATTTCCAGTCATTCACAGGCACAGGAAACGATGTCATCAGTGTGGAAGGCGGCAGCTTCGGGCGTCTGGGCCTGCATGCCGCCAAAGGCCTGGAAGGCGAAAGGCTGGACGGTCGCATTGCCCTGAGCTACGACAAAGCCGAAGGATACCGGCACCACTCCGACTCCGAGCGCACGGCATTCCACGGCAACTTCGGCGTGCGTGGCGAAAACTTCGAGAATCGCACCTATCTGTCGTACACCGACCTGGCATTTGATATTCCCACTGTCGTACCCAAGACCCGTGTCTGGGACGATCCACGCGGCGTCATGGGAGACCAGCCCGGCGACCAACCCAATATCTACCTGCGTGATCCGCATCGCAAAACCGAACAGCTGCGCCTGGCCAACCGTACTTACTGGGGCACCGAGAACCTGAATCAGACTTTCGGGATCTACTGGCAAAATCTTGACGACACCTTTACCGAGCCCACCGTTTCCACCCCCACCAAAGGAGACACCTACGGCGCGCAGTGGGAACTGGCCGGCAAATGGAACACACTGGACTATCGCCTTGCGCTGGATTGGGCACGCAGCAATCTGGACCGCGACCTGTATATCGTCAGCCCTGTCAACGGCAGCAACCTGAATCGCTTTGGCAACTTTGACCTGCAGGCAGAGAACCGCAGCGCCCTGCTGGGACTGCAATGGCATGTCACGCCGGAATGGAGCCTGATCGGCGACATCAAGTACACCCAGGCCGCGCGCGACACCCGCAACAAGACAACAGGTCAACGCATGGATCAGGACTGGTCCTATGCCAGCCCTAAAATCGGCGTGATCTGGCAGCCCAACGAGCGTCTGCGCATGTTTGCCAATATCAGCCGCAGCAACGAAGCTCCGAGTTATTGGGAAATCATCACAGGCAGTGTCCAGAACCCCATGTTGGGCCTGGCAAGCACCACCATCAACGAACTCGATGTACAACGTGCCACCACGTACGAACTGGGAGCCGAAGGCCGCCTGCTCGATGGGCGCCATGCCGCCAACTGGTCGCTGGTCCTGTACCGCAGCAATGTTGAAGGCGAACTGATGAGCGTGACCAACGCGTCGGGCTTTGGCTCGGCGGGCACCTTCAACTACACCGACCGCACCCGGCATCAGGGTCTTGAGGCCGGTCTGAATGGTACGTTGCCCGGACCCGCCATGGGCGCTTTCGACTACCGCATCGCCTACACGTTCAGCGACTTTCGCTTTCGCGGCGGCGAGTACAGCGGCAACCGGATTGCAGGCGTGCCGCGTCATCTGATCAGCGCCGAGCTGATGTACCGCAAAGGCGGATTGCGCTTTGGCCCCAACCTGCGCTGGATGCCTTCAGACACACCCGTCAACCATGCCAATGTTCCCGGTACCGAACAGAACTCGTACGCGCTGCTGGGCTTCAAGGTCGCCTACCAGCACGACAAACACTGGAATGCCTGGCTGGCGGCCGATAACCTGACCGATCGCCGCTACATCAGCAGCTACGCCATACGCAATGTATCGGTGGCAACCGCACCCGGTTACTTGCCCGGCAATGGCCGCAGTGTCAGCGCAGGCCTGAGCTACAAGTTCTAAGCAGCTACGGCGGCAGACTGGCGTAGCTGGTTTGCCTGTGGCGGGCTCTGGCAGCCTTGATCAGGGCGGCGCGAATTTTGAAGCATAATGTTCCTGAAATAAAAACCAGGAGCCACCATGACTCATCATGCGCCAGTCGTGCTTATCACCGGAGCAAGCCGCGGCATAGGTGCGGCCACTGCCATTGCCGCCGCACGTGATGGCTACAACGTAGCCATCAATTATCTGAACGATGCATCCGCTGCGCAAGAAGTCGCCAACACAGTCAGGGAACATGGCCGCAAGGCCGTGGCAATTCAGGGCGACGTAGGCGTGCCCGCTGATATTCCACGAATGTTCCAGCAAGCCGAACAGCACCTGGGGGCCCTTACCGCCCTGGTCAACAACACCGGCATCACAGGCCCCATAGGGCCGTTTTCCCAAACAACCGACGCCACCATAGAACGGGTATTCCAAGTTAATGTATTCGGCGTCATGCAATGCGCCCGCCAGGCACTGGAATGCTTTGCCCGCAATGGTTCAAATGGAATTATTGTGAATGTGTCGTCGGTGGCCGCCCGCACAGGCAGCCCCAATGAATATATCCATTACGCCGCCAGCAAGGCAGCGGTCGATACGTTCACCGTGGGACTCGCACGCGAGGTTGCCACGACCGGGGTGCGCGTATGCGGAGTCTCGCCCGGCTCCACCCTGACCGAGATCCACGCGACCGCAGGCGAACCCGGACGCCCCGAACGCGTTGCACCCAAGATACCCATGGGCCGTCTGGCCCAGCCGCAAGAGATCGCCGAGGCCGTGGTGTGGCTGCTCTCGCCTGCAGCCTCTTATATGACAGGCACTGTCGTGCAATGTGCCGGCGGGTTGTAAGCGCTTCCGGCCGTACAATGACACCCCGCATGCACACTCCGACCATTACTTCCCATGACCGCCAACGCCATCACCGTCTGCCCTTCCTCTGATCTTGTGGATGGCGGCCTGGCCTGTAAGCTGAATGTGCAGCATCAGGGCGAAGCCACGTCAGCCTTTTTCATCCGCTATCAGGGGCAGGTGCATGGGTATCTGAATCGCTGCCCGCATATGGGATCAGAGCTGGATTGGGAACGCCAGGTTTTTACCCGCGCTGGGGATCAACTGATGTGCGCGCGCCATGGCGCCACCTTCAAGCCCGACACTGGAGTATGCACGGGCGGCCCGTGTCAGCCCAGCAGGCTGACCGCCCTTGCTGTTACGGAAGCACAGCACGACGGAGAGTCCGTCGTGCTGTGGTGGCCACAGGGCTAGCGTCTTGTTTAGTCAGTTTGTATTGGGATTAACCCAACGGAGCACTAGAACAGTTTGGCGCCCGAAACCTCGACGATTTCCTTGTACTTGGCCAGGTCGTTCTTGACCAGCGCGGCCAGGTCTTCGGGAGTGCCGGGCTTGGTGTCCGAGCCCATGGTCAGCAAGTTCTTGCGCACATCGGGGTCGTTCAAGGCCTTGGCATAGGCGGCATTCAAGGTATCAATGGCAGCCTTGGGCGTGCCACCGGTGGCAAACACACCAAACCAAGTGCCAATATCGAAGTTCTTGATACCGGCTTCCTGCATGGTGGGCAAATCGGGATAGATGGAAGAGCGATCCGTAGTGGTAACCGCCAGCGCCTTTACCTTGCCGTCTTTGATCAGCGCCGATGCAGATGCCAGGTTGTCGAACATGAAGTTGGTTTGCCCGGCCAACAACGCCATTTTGGCGGGTGCCGCGCCTGCATAAGGCACATGCACGGTGTTGATGTCGGCACGCACATTGAGCAATTCACCAGCCAGATGGCCCGCGCTGCCATTACCGCCGGAGCCGAAATTCAGCAAGCCAGGATTTTTTTGCGCGTAGTCGGCCAGATCCTGTACCGTATTGATCTTATTATTGGTAGCAAATTCGCTGTTCAGAATCAGGACATTAGGCACCGATGCCACCAGAATGACCGGCTCGAAACTGGTAACCGGATCGAAAGGCAGCTCATCGTAAAGCCAGGGATTGATGGCATTGATGGCAACAGCCCCCATGACCAGGGTGTAGCCGTCGGGTTTGGCCTTGGCTGCCTGGCCGGCACCTATATTGCCGCCCGCGCCCGGCTTGTTCTCGACAACCACCGTGCCCAAATCACCTTTGACTTTTTCAGCAAGCAAACGGGCCATGCCATCGAGCGGACCACCGGCAGAGTATGGCACGATGAACTGTATGGGTTTGGAAGGAAAGCTATCCTGGGCGGCGACTGGAGCCGCAACCAAAGACAGAGCCAGACAAGAGGCGACAGCACTAACGGCCGACGTAAGAGATTTAAGGCCAGACAACATACAAATACCTAAAAATGAGTTACAGAAAAATAGAACCGTACACCAATTTGCGACTTTAGTGCAGAATTTGGCTCAGAAACAGCTTGGTGCGCTCGTTCTGGGGATTGTCGAAGAAGGCATCGGGGGTGTTTTCTTCGATGATCTGGCCCTGATCCATGAAAATCACCCGATCGGCCACTTTACGTGCAAACCCCATTTCGTGCGTCACGCACAGCATGGTCATGCCGCTTTCTTCGGCCAGGCTGACCATGACCTCGAGCACTTCCTTGACCATTTCGGGATCAAGGGCGGAAGTGGGTTCATCGAACAGCATGATCTTGGGGCTCATGCACAGCGAGCGCGCGATGGCCACGCGTTGCTGCTGCCCACCCGAGAGCTGGCCTGGAAACTTGGACGCCTGCTCGGGTATACGCACACGTTCCAGGTATTTCATGGCAGTGGCTTCCGCTTCGGCCTTGGATTTCTTCAGTACCCAGATTGGACCCAGCGTCAGGTTTTCAAGCACGGTCAGATGGGGAAACAGATTGAAATGCTGGAATACCATGCCGACATCACGCCGTATGACTTCGATTTGCTTTAAATCGTTGGTCAGCTCCGTGCCATCGACCATAATGCTGCCCTGCTGATGCTCTTCAAGCCGGTTGATACAGCGAATCATGGTCGATTTGCCTGACCCCGATGGGCCGCAAATGACGATACGCTCGCTGGGCGCAACATTCAGGTTGATATTGCGCAGCACATGAAACTGACCGTACCACTTGTTGACATCCGCCATGCGAATAATGGCCTCTGGCATGTCTGTACTCCCTTGTTGTCTCTGCCCGCGCCATGGCGGGCGCCGTGCTGATTAGCGTTGATGGCCCGTTTGCAAATGCTTTTCCAGCGATTGGCTGTAGCGGGAAATCGAAAAGCAGAAAATGAAATAAATAAATGCGATGAATAGATAGGCTTCTGTGCTGAAGCCTCGCCAGGCGGCATCAGCCACTGCCGTCTTGGCAGCCAGAGTAAGGTCGAAGATCCCGATAATGACGACCAAAGAGGTATCTTTGAACAAAGAGATGAAAATACCAACCAACGGCGGAATCACGACCTTCAATGCCTGGGGCAGAATGATCTTGCGCATCTGCTGCCAATAGCTCAGGCCTATGGACTCGGCGCCCTCGTATTGACCCTTGGGTATGGCCTGCAAGCCGCCGCGTACGGTTTCGGCAATATAGGCCGCCGCAAACAGAATAATGGCTATCTGTGCGCGCAGGAGTTTGTCTATGCTGAAGCCTTCGGGCAGGAACAATGGCAGCATGACCGATGACATGAACAGCAGACTGATCAGCGGCACACCACGTATCAGTTCGATATACACCACGCACAAAGCCTTGACGGCCGGCATATGCGAGCGCCGGCCCAGGGCCAGCAGCAAACCGAAAGGAAAAGCCACCGCAATACCAAAGGTAGCCAGAATCAGTGTCAGCGGCAGGCCGCCCCAGCGGGAGTTTTCGACGTGTGTAAGGCCGAACACACCGCCCCACATAAGAATGCCTACGGCCACCAAGGCCCCCAGCCAGATCAAGCCCAGAAACGGCTTCCAGAACCATTTTACGCAACTGCAAATAATGACGGCAATAAGAATAATGCTGGCCAGCAGGGGACGCCACTGCTCATCGTAGGGGTAGACACCAAACAGAATCAGGCGGTGTTTTTCGGCAATGAAGGCCCAGCAGGCACCACCCGATGCACGGCATTCCTGGGCGTTCTGGGCATCGAAATTGGCCTTGATGAACAGCCAGTCGATCATGGCGGGAACTGCCATGGCCAGCAACCAAACAACCAGAACGGTCAGCAGCGTATTGAGCGGCGAAGAAAACAGGCTGGCACGCATCCAACCGAACACACCCTGGTGGGTACGCGGCGGCGGCAAACTTTGCGCAGTTGCAGTATTCGTGCTCATTTAGCGCTCCACCAGCGCAATGCGCTTGTTGTACCAGTTCATGAATACCGAGATCGACAGGCTGACTGTAAGGTAGGCGGCCATGATGATCAGGATGCCTTCGATGGCCTGGCCTGTTTGATTCAGTGTAGTGTTGACGACCGACACAATATCGGGATAGCCAATGGCTACCGCCAGAGAGCTGTTTTTGACTAGGTTCAGATACTGGCTGGTCATGGGGGGAATAATGACCCGTAGTGCCTGTGGCAAAATAACCAGCCGCAACAAACGGCCGCGCGGCAGACCTATGGCCTCAGCGGCTTCCCACTGCCCCTGGTTTACGGACTGTATGCCCGAGCGCACGACTTCGGCCACAAAGGCCGAGGTGTAGATAATCAAGCCCGCAAGCAGCGCCGCAAACTCAGGCGACAAGCTGATGCCTCCTGCAAAATTGAAACCCTTCAGGGCTGGCATATCGAGTGAGAGCGATGCACCGCTGATCAGCCAGGCCACCAATGGAAAGGCCACAAGCAGCGCCAATGCCACCCGCACCAGCGGGAAAATGGTGCCCGTGGCTTCCTGGCGCTTTTTGGCCCAGTGGCCCAGCACGATGATGGCAACTATGGCCAGACCCAGGCCGGCAAGTATCCAATCCAGCGCATCGCCTTGCAGCGCGGGCAGCTTCAGGCCGCGATTGGAAAGAAACACGCCCGCCACTGGATGCAGCGCATCGCGCGGGCCCGGCAAGATTTCGGTAATGATGGCATACCAAAAGAACAGCTGCAGCAATAGCGGTATATTGCGCATGACTTCAATATAGGCGCTGGCGACCCTGGACAGCAGCCAGTTCTTGGACAGGCGGGCTATACCCAGAAGTGTGCCAAACAGAGTGGCCGCAATAATGCCCACCACAGAAACCCGCAGGGTATTCAGTATGCCCACCCAGATTGCACGTCCGTAGGTATCGGCCGGGGTGTAAGCGATAACCGACTCACCTATGGCAAAACCGGCTTCGCGGTGCAAGAAGTCAAAGCCCGTCGAAATATTGCGCACGGCCAGGTTATGCAGGGTATTGGACACCAGGTACCAGACCCCCAGGCCTACGATACCCAATACCAGCACCTGATAAACAAGGGAGCGAAAGCCTGGATCGTTCCAGGACAAGCGTCGCTTGGGTGCTTGAGGTGTAGGAGTTTTATTCGTCATAGAAATCAAATCATGGGGAACCTGACGCAGCACTCCCCTTGCTGAACGGCCAGGCCGGGCACACGCCCGGCCTTGTTGCACGTATCGCTTAAGGCTTAGCGAATAGGCCAGCCATACATCAGGCCGCCATCACGCCATTGCGCGTTGATGCCGCGTTCGAGCTTCATGGCCGAGCCCGCACCAATATTGCGATCGAAAGATTCACCGTAATTGCCCACTTGCTTAATAATGTTGTAGGCCCACTTGTTATCCAGATCTAGGCCCTTGCCCGTTTCGCCCGTTACGCCCAGTATGCGCTGGATATTGGGGTTGGAGCTTTTAAGCATTTCATCGACGTTCTTGGAGGTAATGCCATACTCTTCTGCTTCAAGCATGGCATTAAGTGCCCAACGCACCACCATGAACCACTGATCGTCGCCCTGGCGCACCATGGGACCCAACGGTTCTTTGGAGAAGTCGTCAGGCAAAATGACGTGGTCGTCGGGTTTTTCCAGTGTGGTACGAATGGTTGCCAGGCCTGACTTGTCGGTGGTGAAGGCATCGCAACGGCCAGCCACATAAGAGCGCATGGCTTCGTCGGGGCTGTTGATGACAACCGGCTTGAAGTCGAGGTTATGGGCACGGAACCAGTCGGCCAGGTTCAATTCGGTGGTGGTGCCTGGCTGTACGCAGATCGCGGCGCCGCCCAATTCCTTGGCACTTGTTACGCCCAGCGCTTTGCTGACCATAATGCCCTGGCTATCGTAGTAGTTAACGCCAGCGCTCATGAGGCCCAGAGTGGTGTCACGCGTGAGCGTGGCCGTGGTGTTGCGGGTCAGGACGTCGATTTCGCCGGATTGCAGCGCTGTGAAGCGCTGCTGAGTGGTAACAGGAGTTGTCTTGAATTTGGTGGAATCGCCGAACATCATGGTGGCAACCGCTTTGCACAGATCAACGTCGATGCCGGACCATACGCCTTTGCTGTCTGCAATAGAGAACCCAGGCAGGGCAGTATGGGTGCCGCACTGCACAAAGCCCTTGGCCTTGACAGCATCGTAGGTTTCACCGGCCTGAGCCGTTGCGGCAACAAAAAATAAGGAGGCGCCAATGGCAGCTGCTTTAATTAGTTTCATGGGTTCCCATCCGTTTCAGTGCGAATTTATATTCACGGCATACAATGACTATTGGGCCGTCAGCGATCGAATCGTAGCTGCTGCAGGCCTTTTAAAACATGGGGGATATCCCTCGTGACATGCCTTGTAACACTCACCAAACCTCATACAAAAAATCCTTTCCTATTAGCTTATGATCGAATTTCAGCATGTGTTCAAGTCATATGGCCGTAGCCGAAACATCCTGGCCGATATCAACTTTCGCATCGAGCCGGGCGAGTTCGTTTTCGTTTCGGGCCCATCGGGCGCCGGGAAGTCCACGCTGCTTAAATTAATAGGCGGGCTAGAGCCACCCAGCCGCGGTTCAGTGCATGTAAACGGACATCGCGTCGATAAAATGCCGCGCCGCGCGCAACCCTATCTGCGTCGGGCGGTCGGCGTCATTTTGCAAAACATGCATCTGCTGCACGACCGCAGCGCCATCGACAACGTACTACTGCCGCTGGCCGTAACCGGCCTAAGCACGCGGCTTGCCAGCACACGCGCACGCGCCGCCATGGAAAAAGTCGGCCTGTCGGGCAAAGAAGATCTATACCCCGTCGAGATGTCGGGCGGCGAGCAGCAACGCCTGGCCATCGCTCGTGCCATAGTCAATCGCCCCGCCATCCTGATTGCAGACGAACCCACCGCCAACCTCGATGAAGAAAGCGCAAGGCGTATCATGCAAGTCTTTCGCGACTTCAACCAAGTGGGCGTGACCACCCTGATCGCATCCCACGATCGCACACTGATGGCCGCCTACGCCATGCGTACACTGCGCATAGACGCAGGCCGGTTTTCCGATACACCAGGAGTCGCAAAATGAGGCGCTGGCTACGACAACACCGATATGCCCTGCTGGTTGCCATAAGGCGCCTGGTGACACAGCCCTTTTCTTCTCTGGCTAATATATTGGTCATCGGCCTGACGCTGGCTGTGCCCATTATTGCAGCATCGGTATTGGTATCGGCTCAACCCATTGCGAAAGAAATTCCAGTATCGCCCGAACTAACGCTATTCCTTAACCCAACCACCTCTGAAAACGATGCCGCGAACCTGGTGGAACAATTGCGCAAGACGCAACCCGAAGCCATTTTGACCACTCGCCTGATAACACGCGAACAGGCGCTGCAGGCCCTGCAGGCCAATCCGTCCTGGAGTGAAGCCCTGGCAGTCTTGCCAGGCAATCCCTTGCCAGACGCCATTGTCGTCACCCTGCGCGACTCGCCCGAACTGGCACAACATGCCAACGAACTTGCGCAAACATGGCGCACCCTGCCACAAGTCGACTCGGTACAGCTCGACAGCGACTGGGTTAGGCGGCTGGAAGCCATGCTGCGATTCATACGGATAGGCTTGGGCATGCTGGCCATAGGCGTCGCAATAGTCGTGCTGGCCACCGTGTTCAACACCGTGCGTATGCAGGCCTTGAACCAACGCGAAGAGATCGGCGTTGCCCGTCTGGTGGGCGCAACCGAATCCTTTGTACGACGCCCCTTCCTGTATCTGGGCGCACTCACAGGCATAGTGGCCAGCGTCGTGGCCATCGGCTTGGCCGCCTTGGCGTTGCAGCCTATCAATACGGCGCTGGCACGCTTGGCCAGCCAGTATGGCGCAAGCTTTTCCTTGCAGCTACCCGATCACGTTAGCCTGTTGATGGCCGTCATAGTGGTTGCCATACTGGCGGCCCTGTCGGCCCGCTGGTCGGTCACACGCAACACAAGGTTTTGACATTGCTGAACAGAAAGCCCGATATACCCGGCTTTGCCAATACCGTTGCAGCCTGGCAAAAAAGCCATGGCCGGCAGCATTTACCTTGGCAAGGCACGCAAGATCCCTACCGCATCTGGCTCTCGGAAATCATGTTGCAGCAAACGCAGGTGGCCACCGTCATGGCTTATTACCAGCGTTTCCTTGCACGCTTTCCCGATATCCAAAGCCTGGCCCAGGCCAGCCAGGAAGAGGTCATGCCCTACTGGGCCGGACTAGGCTATTACGCCCGGGCGCGTAACCTGCACCGCTGCGCGCAGGCTGTTTGCGCTGACTGGGGCGGACGCTTTCCGGGCACCTCGCAAGATATCGTCAGCCTGCCAGGCATCGGGCGCTCGACCGCAGCCGCCATCGCTGCCTTTGCGTACCAGGAACGCAGCCCCATCATGGACGGCAACGTCAAACGAGTCTTCACGCGGTATTTCGGCATAGAAGGCGTCACCAGCGAACGCACCACTGAGCAAACGCTATGGCACACTGCGGAAGTCGTATTGAACGCCGCGCCCCAGAACCTGGACATGACCACCTACACGCAGGGGTTGATGGATCTGGGCTCGCAATGCTGCACACGCAGCCGGCCCGCATGTGAGCTCTGTCCTTTACGGCAGGGCTGCTACGCACGCCTGCATGGCCGGCAAGCCGAGCTGCCCACGCCAAAGAAAAAGAAACCCAGCCCTGAAAGACACTGCAGCATGCTGATTGCCAACCAGGCAGGGCATGTTCTGCTGGAGCAACAGCCATCACCCGGTATCTGGGGCGGTCTTTGGAGTCTGCCCAAGTTCGACAGCGGCGATGAGTTACTGATCGCGTGCCGCAAGTGGGCCGACACCGACACGCCGGCGCAGAAAATGGCCGGCTTAAGCCATGTGTTTACCCACTTCAAGCTTCATATAGAGCCTTGGTATGTCAGCAGCAACCCTAACCAGCTTGCCGAGCCATTGCCCACCCAGCGCTGGATAGCCCTGGAAGACCTGCGCGAGGCCGCCCTGCCCGCACCCGTTAAAAAAATACTGGAAGGCCTGTTTCCTGCTAGCTTCGCACAGGCCGATAACGGTTGATACTCATGAGAATGCCGCTGGCAATACCCAGCGTCAGCAATGCGGTGCCGCCATAGCTCATGAAAGGCAGGGGCACGCCCACCACCGGAAGTATGCCTGTGACCATGCCTACATTCACAAAGACATAGACAAAGAACATCATGGACATGGAGCCCGCCAACAGCCGGCCAAACTGAGTATGCGCCTTCACGGCTATGTTCAGCCCGCGCACCACCAACAAGCCATACAGCACCAGCAGCATGATGCCGCCGTACAGACCGAACTCTTCGGCATACACCGCAAAAATGAAATCGGTGGTGCGCTCGGGAATGAAATCCAGATGGGTTTGTGTGCCCATCATGTAGCCTTTTCCGTAAACACCGCCTGAGCCCACCGCAATCATGGACTGTATGGTATGGAAACCTTTGCCCAGCGGATCGGAAAATGGATCCAGCAAAGTGCATACCCTGTGCTTTTGATAATCGTGCAGCAATATCCAGTCTACGCCCGGCTGACAGATGTCTTTTTCGTAATACACCAACGCACCCAGCCCTGCCACGACGACCATCGCTACCGGCACCAACAGCTTGAATGACAGCCCACCAAAATAAATAACGCAGAACCCAGAGGTAAATACCAGCAGGGCTGTACCCAGGTCGGGCTGCAACACAATCAAGGCAAACGGCAGCGCCAGCAATACACCAGCCACCAGGAAATCCAGCACGCGCAGCTGTCCTTGATTGCGGTGAAAATACCAGGCCAGCATCATGGGTACGGCTATCTTCAACATTTCGGACGGCTGCAGGCGCACCACGCCCAGATCGAGCCAGCGCGTAGCACCTTTGCTGGTTTCACCAAAAAACTCCACTCCCAGCAATAGAGTGACACCCAATATATAAAAATACGGCGCCAAACGCATCAGTACGGGCGGCGGCAACATGGCCGCCCCCCACATACACAGGAAAGCCAACAGGAAATTGCGCGATTGCTCGGCAAAGCGCCAGTCGGTTCCACCCACTGCCGAATGCATGACCGTCATGCCCAATATGGCCATCAACACCAGCAACGCAAGCAAGGGCCAGTCAAACGCAGTGAAGGCCTTGATCAGCCATTGAGCTATACGCTTCATTGATCACCCTCCGCAGCCTGCACGGCAACCACCGGCTGAGTCTGCTGGTGCACACGATCGGGCGACAGCCAGTAATCAAATACGGTACGGGCTATAGGCGCAGCGACCGTGGCGCCCCAACCACTGTTTTCCACGATCAGCGCCAGTGCAATCTTGGGATTCTCCACAGGAGCATATGCCATGAACAAGGCATGATCGCGCAAGCGCTCGTCCACCTCGCTGGCCTTGTATTTTGCGCCGCGCAGGCTATAAACCTGCGCGGTGCCGGTTTTGCCTGCGGCCTGATACGGAGCGCCAGCAAAAGCCCGCCGCGCAGTACCCTTACGCAAGACGTCGGCCATGGCATTGCGGATAATTTCAAGATTTTCAGGCTTTAGGTCTATGGTGTGCGAAGGCTCGGTGACCGTGTGCTCAACGCTGCCGGGCTGGGGGTTTTCTATCTGACTGACCAAATGCGGTGTCATGTAGACGCCATTGCTGGCCAGCACCGACGTGGCTTGTGCCAGTTGCAGCAGGGTAAACGAGTTGTAACCCTGGCCCACCGCCACCGACACGGTCTCGCCTGTGTACCAGTGCTGCTGCTCGGGCTTTTTATAAGCGGCGCGCTTCCATGCGGTCGATGGCAGCACGCCCCGCCGCTCACCATCCAGGTCTATGCCGGTAATCTGCCCAAAGCCAAACTGCTTGCTGAAGTCATGCAGCGCATCAACCCCTATTTCTGGCCCCAAGGAATAAAAGTAGGTGTCGGACGACACCACAATGGCGCGATGCATATTGGTCGGGCCATAGGCGGCACCGCCCGCATTGCGAAAACGCTGCCCCGCCAGTTCGAAGTAACCCGGATCGGAAATGCGCTCGGTGGGGCTGCGCTTGCCCAGCTCCAGTGCAGCCAGCGCCACAAAGGGCTTGTAAGTGGAACCTATGGGATAGGTGCCATACAGGGGGCGATTGATCAAGGGGTGGTCGGGCGAGTCATTCAGCTTGCGCCAGTTCTCGACATCAATGCCGTCTATGAATAAATTTGGATCGAAAGAAGGAGCAGAGACAAAGGCGAGTACCTCTCCGCTGGTCGGTTCAATGGCGACCAAGGCTCCGCGCCGACCGGCAAACTGCGCTTCGGCGATTTTCTGCAAGCCGATGTCCAGGGAAAGAATAAGATCCGAGCCCGGCACCGGGTCAATGCGGTTCAAGGTACGCACGGGCCGGCCCGTCGCAGTTACCTCGACCTCTTCAATACCAGTGCGTCCGTGCAGGGTTTCTTCCCATGTCTTTTCTATGCCTTTTCTACCTATGGTGCTGCTGCCCCGGTAGTTGCCTATACGCCCTTCTTTTTCAAGAGTCTCAAGGTCGTCTTCGGAAATTCGGCCCACGTAACCCAACACATGCGCGGCCGCCTCACCCTGGGGATACTCACGCACCCAACGGGCGCTGAGTTCTACGCCAGGGAATTTGTAGGCATGCGCAGCAAACCATGACGCCTCGGTGTCGTTAAGATTATTGCGCAACAGGACAGAGGTATAGCGCCCGCTCTGCTTAAGGTTCTGAAAGAAGCGCCTGCGGTTACTGGGGCTTAAATAGACCAGTTGTCCCAGGCTTTCCACCATCTGCTCGACCGGAGCATCGAGCGAGGCTTGAGTAACCGACAACGTGTAGTCGCGATAATTCCTGGCCAGCACCTCGCCGTTGCGATCGAAGATCTCGCCTCGTCTCGGAGGGATGGGCACAACCGCAATCCGGTTCCGGTCAGCGCGCGCGGCCAGCCCTTCGTAGCGAACCACCTGCAAATACCAAAGCCGCCCCGCCAATCCGGCAAAACACAGAGCCGCGAAGACACCAGCCACCACAACGCGTATCAACAGGCGTCGTTTCAAGTGTTGAGTTGTCTTCTTGAATTCGAACATCGGCGAGCCTAGTCTAAGCGTGGATCATACGGAACCCGCGTCCGCATCATCCAGCCTGCGCTGCGGCATATGCAGCAATATATCCGCCACGGGCCACAGAACTGCGGTAAATAGGGCAGACAGCAGCCAATCCCAGCCAGCCCATTCACCCGACAGCCAGGCATAAAGCAAACGGGATACCGCAGTCGCCAGCACGAACACCGGCAGCATGTGTATGGTCTGGATGATGGCATCAAACCGCAGCAGGCGTCGCCTGAGTGCCAGCGCGCCATAGGCAACCAGGGTGTAGGTCAGCGCATGGCCGCCGAGCAAGGCGGCGTCGTGCACATCCATGAACAAGCCCAGAACAAATGCAGCCAGCATGTTGACGCGCTGGGGCTCATGCACGCACCAGAACGCAATAACGAGCAAAAGCAGATCGGGCGCCGGCTGCCACAGACGCCAAGGCAACAGCGAAATCATCCAGATCATCAGGATGGTAAACCAGATGAACAGTCGACCGGATGGTTGCTTGAAAGGCGAGGTATCTATAGGTTGCAGGCTGGACAAAGACGACGGCCGGCCTGTTATCACTGCGCGATTATTCGGCTTGTGCATCATGCTGCCCTCCCTCCTGAGTATTTTCGCCGGCCCGGATATCGACCCGCAGAACCAGAAAATGACGATGACGCTCGGGGTGCGAAAAAGGCGTGGCGACAGCCTTGGCAAAGCCCGATGCGGCGTCACGCTCTACCAGATCGACTGACGCAACCGAGAGTCCCGCCGGAAACAATCCCCCTATGCCGCTGGTGATCAGCTTGTCGCCCGGAGTCAGATCGACGTCGGCACTCAGGTATCGAACCTCGACCTTGTCCGACATCGCACCGCCAAAGGCAATCAGACGCAGGCCATTGCGCAGAACCTGCACGGGGATGGATACCTTGTCGTCGGTCAGCAAGGCAGCCTCGGAGGTAAATGGCGTAACCCTCACAATCTGCCCGACGATACCGCCCACGTCTATCACCGGCATGCCCGCGCGTATCCCGCTGGACGAGCCTTTGTTGAAGACAAGGTGGTGCGAGAAGGCATTGGACGGTTCGTACAGTACCTCGACCGCTACCGATGGCTGAACAACCGCATCGGCCACGCTCAAGAGGCGGCGCAACTGTTCATTTTCGGCAGCCAATTGGGCTGCATGCGTGGAAATCTGCGCCAATTCAATACGTTGGCGCTGTAGCGCTTCTTTTTCCTGCTGGGCTACCGCAGCGGCATCCGTCCAGTTACGCACACGCTCGACGGCATCGCGCGGTGCGAGCATGGCCCGCTGAAACGGGTAGATCACGACCGAAATGGCCTGCCTGGCAGGCTGGAGTACCGGCCATCGCGCGTCTACGACCAACAGGACGAGCGCCAGCAACACGAGTATGAACGCCCGGAGCTCGGCAGTGGGCCCGCGCTTGAACAGCTTGATCGTGCCGGATTCTTGCATGGATTAGTGCGCCTGCGCCTGGATGGGTGCGGCGCATAATTGGGACACCACACCCTGGTCGAACCAAATTTAATCGTAAATGAACACAGTACCCAAACGCTCGAGATGTTCGAGTGCTTCACCGCAGCCGCGTACAACACAAGTCAGTGGATCTTCGGCCACGACCACCGGCAAGCCGGTTTCTTCCTGCAGCAATCGATCAAGGTCATGCAGCAAAGCGCCACCGCCAGTCAGGGCGATGCCCTTGTCGGTGATATCGGCCCCCAACTCGGGCGGAGTCTGTTCCAGTGCCGTTTTAACAGCCGATACGATCTGGTTGAGCGGATCGGTCAACGATTCCAGTATCTCATTGGACGAAACAGTGAAGCTGCGGGGCACGCCTTCCGACAGATTCCGGCCCTTGACTTCGATTTCGCGAATTTCCGAACCCGGAAAGGCCGAACCGATTTCCTTCTTGATCAGTTCTGCTGTGGGCTCGCCTATGAGCATGCCGTAATTGCGACGGATGTAATTGATGATCGCTTCGTCGAATTTATCGCCGCCGACACGCACCGAGCCTTTATAGACCATGCCGCCCAGCGAAATAATGGCGACCTCTGTGGTGCCTCCGCCAATGTCAACCACCATGGATCCGCTGGCATCAGACACGGCCAGCCCAGCGCCTATGGCCGCTGCCATGGGTTCTTCTATCAGGTAGACCTGACTGGCACCAGCGCCCAGCGCCGATTCACGTATAGCGCGGCGCTCGACCTGGGTAGAACCGCAGGGCACGCACACAATAATACGAGGACTGGGGGCAAACATACTGCGCGGATGCACCATGCGGATGAACTGCTTGAGCATTTGCTCGGTAACGGTGAAATCGGCAATGACGCCGTCTTTCATGGGCCGTATGGCCTCGATGTTGCCTGGTACCCGGCCCAACATCTGCTTGGCCTCGCGGCCAACCGCCTGAATGATTTTCTTGCCGCTGGGGCCACCATCGTGGCGGATGGCGACGACCGAAGGCTCATCAAGCACAATGCCCTTGCCACGAACATAAATCAGGGTGTTGGCGGTACCGAGGTCGATCGCCATATCGCTGGAGAAATAACTACGAAGGAATCCGAACATGGGCGCTCAGTGATATGAAAATTGAAAGAAATCCGTTGATTTCGGGGCCGCCGACGGGAACAGGCAGGCACGCAGAATAATCAGCAACGAATTAAACCGACAATGATAACTTATAATTGTGGGCTGATAAGGTCGAATGACGGCATATTATTCCCCGTAAGCGGTCTGTAGGCTTTGCCATTTACCTATTATTGCAAATCGACAGTAACCCTTTCTTATAGCAAAATCCATGTCAATTACCGAGCAAGACGTAGCCCGCATCGCGCGGCTCGCGCGTATTGAGCTTTCGCCAGCAGACAATTCCCGCGCCCAGCACGAGCTGAGCGGCATCATGGGCCTTATCGAGCAACTACAGGCGGTTGACACGTCGGGCATAGAACCCATGGCCCATCCCCTGGAGGCGCATCAGGAAATCAAGCTGCGATTGCGCGACGACAAATCCGCCGCCACCCACACCATAGAGCAGCGCCAAACGCTGATGGCCAATGCGCCGGCAAATGACAACGGCCTGTTCCTGGTTCCCACGGTAATCGAGTAAACGATGTCAAGCACGCCACTTCATACAGAATTTAACAGCATTGCCCAACTGCGCGATGCCTTGCAAGGTCGCAAGATCAGCGCCCGCGAACTGGCATCCAGCGCCCTGGCGGCCGCCGAAGCACGCGCCGATCTAAATGCTTTCCTGCACATAGACCACGACCTGACCCTAGCACAGGCCGACGAGGCCGATCGACAACTGAGCAACGGACAGGCCCCCGCCCTGGCCGGCATCCCCATCGCTCACAAAGATGTCTTCGTCACACGGGGCTGGCGCACCACCGCCGCCAGCAAAATGCTTGCGCAATATGTCAGCCCATTTGACGCCACCGTTGTCAGCCGCCTGCAACAGGCAGGCGCGGTTTCACTGGGCAAACTCAATTGCGACGAGTTCGCCATGGGATCAGGCAACGAAAACTCAGCCTTCGGCCCTGCTCTCAACCCCTGGGACACTTCCGCTGTGCCTGGCGGCTCTTCGGGCGGTTCAGCCGCCGCCGTGGCTGCTGGCCTGCTCATGGGCGCCACCGGCACCGACACCGGCGGCTCGGTACGCCAGCCTGCGGCGCTCTGCGGCGTGAGCGGCATCAAGCCCACCTATGGCACCGTCTCGCGCTTTGGCATGGTCGCCTACGGCTCCAGCCTGGATCAGGCGGGTCCGATTGCGCGCCACGCCCGCGACTTGCTTGAGTTGCTCGAACCGATGTCGGGCTTCGATCCGCGCGACGCCACCAGCCTTGAGTTCTGCGACGGCGTAGCCAACCAGCCTGGCCGCATCCGGTCCCAATTCGACGCCGCCACGGCCCAATTCGACGCCGCCGGCAGTCAGCCCCTGAAAGGCCTGCGCATAGGCGTGCCCCAGGAATTCGTCAACGAAGGCCTGGCGCCAGACGTTGCCGGCGCAATACAGGCCGCCATACAAACCTTCGAGTCCCTGGGCGCCATACGTGTCGATATTTCACTGCCACGCACCGCGCTGTCCATCCCGGCCTACTACGTCATCGCACCCGCCGAAGCATCCAGCAATCTGTCACGCTACGACGGCGTGCGCTACGGACACCGCACCGCACAGTATGGCGACCTGGCCGAAATGACCAGCCGTTCGCGCACCGAGGGATTCGGCGACGAAGTCCTGCGCCGCATCATGGTCGGCACCTATGTGCTGTCTCATGGGTATTACGACGCCTACTATTTGCAGGCGCAACGCGTACGCCGCATGATAGTCAACGATTTTCAGCAAGCTTTCACCCAGCATTGTGATGTCATCATGGGGCCGGTCACCCCCAGCGTGGCCAAGCCCATAGGCGATAATCGCGACGATCCCACTGCCGACTGGCTGGCCGATATCTACACGCTCAGCATCAGCCTGGCGGGCCTGCCGGCCATGTCCGTACCCTGCGGCTTTGGCAGTCAACGCCCCTTGCCCATAGGCCTGCAAATCATCGGCAACTACTTCACCGAAGGCAAACTGCTTGCCTTGGCCGACCGCTACCAGCAAGCAAGCGACTGGCATCAACGTACACCGGAACAGAAATAATGGAATGGGAAATCGTCATCGGCCTGGAAACGCACGCTCAGCTATCCACCGAATCCAAGATTTTTTCTGACAGCAGCACACGCTACGGCGCAGAGCCCAATACCCAGGCCAACGAGGTCGATATGGCTTTGCCGGGCAGCTTGCCTGTCATGAACAAGGGCGCCGTCGAGCGCGCCATACGCCTGGGCCTGGCCCTAGGCTCGCATATTGCGCCCCGCTCCATCTTCGCCCGCAAAAACTACTTCTATCCCGATCTGCCCAAGAACTATCAGATCAGCCAGTTCGAGATCCCTGTTGTACAAGGCGGCACCCTCTCATTTTTCGTCGATGGCGAAGAAAAAACCATCAATCTGACTCGGGCCCACCTGGAAGAAGACGCGGGCAAATCCCTGCACGAAAACTTCACGGGCCCCCACGGTGAATCCTCGACCGGCATCGATCTGAATCGCGCCGGCACACCTTTGCTTGAAATCGTAACAGAACCTGAAATGCGCTCGGCGGCCGAAGCCGTCGCCTATGCGCGCACCCTGCACGGCCTGGTCGTGTGGCTGGGTATCTGCGACGGCAACATGCAGGAAGGCTCATTTCGCTGCGATGCCAACGTGTCCGTGCGCCGCAAGGGCGACCCGGTTCTGGGTACCCGCAGCGAAATCAAGAACGTCAATTCCTTCCGCTACCTGGAACGGGCCATATTGTACGAAGCCCGTCGCCAGATTGAGCTGATTGAAGACGGCGGGAAAGTGGTGCAAGAAACCCGGCTTTACGACTCCGACCTGGATGAAACACGCAGCATGCGCAGCAAGGAAGATGCGCACGACTATCGCTACTTCCCCGACCCCGACCTGCCTCCGCTGATCATAGAACCCGAATGGGTGGAAAGCATCAAAGCGTCTATGCCCGAGTTGCCGGCCCAGAAACGTGCCAGCTTCGAACACGACCTGGGCTTGAGCGCTTACGACGCGGCCCAACTGACCATGTCGCGCGCCAGTGCGGATTACTTCGTAGCGGTTGCAGAGCAACTGCCGCAGGGTCAGGCCAAGTTGGCCGCCAACTGGATACTGGGCGAGCTATCGGCTGCGCTTAACCGCGAAGAACTGGATCTGGATCAAAGCCCGGTCGCACCCGCGTCACTGGCTGCGCTGATTGCCCGCATCGTAGATGGCACCATTTCCAACAAAATGGCGCGCGAGGTATTTGGCGCCATGTGGGCCGGCGAACATCAAGGCAATCCCGATGCCATTATTGAAGCGCGCGGCCTGAAGCAAATCAGCGACAGCGGCGCGATCGGAGCCATGATAGACGACGTTCTGGCGGCCCATCCGGCCATCGTGGAAGAATTCCGCGCAGGCAAGCAGAAGGCCTTCAACTCGCTGGTTGGTCAAGTCATGAAAGCGGCCAAGGGCAAGGCCAACCCGCAACAGGTCAATGACCTACTGAAAGAAAAACTGGGTTAGGCCATACAGCCACGCGCCGGCATCACCGGCGCACCGTGTCGCTTTTAAACGCCGTAGCGGGCGCGATAGTCTGCTACGGCGCCGCGATGCCCGGCCAGCGCAGCATCATCTTCCAGCAAGGCCATAATGTCGGCCAGCGAAGCAATACTGATCACGGGAATTCCGTAAGTCTGGGCAACATCTTGTACAGCCGAATGCGCGGATAAGGCATCATCGGCACCGGCACGCTCCATGCGATCTAGCGCGATCAGCACTGCAGCCGGTTCGGCGCCCGCCTGACGAATGATATCGACGGACTCCCGTACCGATGTCCCCGCAGTGATCACGTCATCGATAATCACGACCTTGCCCTGCATGGGCGCCCCAACCAACACGCCGCCCTCGCCGTGATCCTTGGCTTCTTTGCGGTTGAAGGCAAAGGGCACATCGCGATCTGCCAGCGAAGGGTGCTGCGCCAGAGCGGCAGCCGTTGTGGCCGCCAACGGTATTCCTTTATAGGCGGGGCCAAACAGCATGTTGAACTGTACGCCGGAATCAACAAGTGCCTGCGCATAGAATTGCGCCAGACGCCCCACTGAACGGCCTGTATTGAACAGGCCAGCGTTAAAAAAATATGGGCTTATGCGCCCCGATTTAACCTTGAAACTGCCAAAGCGCAAGACGCCCTGTTCCAGAGAAAAACGCACGAATTCTGCGCGGTTGGAGGTATCGGCCATAATTTGAACGGAAAGAGAAAACCAATATTATCGACCAGAATCCGCCCTCTGCCCGAAAAAACGTACTCAGCACACCACAGGGGTCAGATTTCTGGATACTTATTGGCGCTAGTCCATTAAACTTTCTTGATATAGACTAAGGATAAACAAGTTTTCGCAGTATCCACTTCACGTTTACTTGGGGAACGTTATGAATAATTCGTGCACTGTCTGGACTCCACGCATGCTAAGCATTTTGCGCATTGTTGCCGGCTACTGCCTGCTTTGGCATGGCACTAGCAAGTACTTTGGCTTTCCGGGCAACGCCATTGAAGGCCTACAGATCTTCTCCATGATGGGCATAGCCGGGCTGATAGAGCTGGTAGCGGGTGTACTGCTGATCATAGGTCTGTTCACACGTGGCGCCGCCTTTGTTGCTTCGGGCTTTACCGCAGCGGCCTACTTTATCGGCCACGTGGCAGGCAAGGGCATGTTGCTGTTTCCGGTCATGAATGGCGGCGAGGCCGCCGTGCTGTTCTGCTTTGTGTTCCTGTATATTTTTGTTGCGGGGCCAGGCCCCTGGAGCGTCGACGCCGCGCGCAGCAAGTCCTAGTCCAAGGGCCGGCAGCCGCATGGCGACTGCCGGCCGTTCCTTCCTGCATGCCCTGCCTGACTCGCCAGGCGGTATTGATCCAGGTTAAAGTCGTGAATTCGATTGCTCTCCTGGACATCCATCATCATGCTTCGTGTCATTTCAGCCAATCTTAACGGTATCCGCTCGGCCGTGCGCAAAGGCTTCCTGGATTGGGTTGCCCAACAGAACGCCGACTTCATCTGCATGCAGGAATTGAAGGCGCAAGCCGACAACCTGAGCGCAGACATGCTGAATCCAGAGGGCTATTACGGCTATTTTCACTACGCCGAAAAAAAAGGTTATAGCGGTGTAGGCTTGTATGCGCGCCAGCAGCCATTAAAGGTAATACAAGGGCTGGGGGTGCCCGAAATCGATGCCGAGGGCCGCTACCTGGAATTGGCCTACGAAGGCCTGTCGGTCATTTCGCTCTACTTACCCTCGGGCTCCAGTGGCGACCACCGCCAAGCCGTCAAATACGTGTTCATGGAGCATTTTTTCAAGCACCTGCACGAGCTGGCGGCATCGGGGCGGCAAGTCATTCTATGTGGTGACTGGAATATCGCCCACCAGGAAATTGATCTGAAAAACTGGAAGGGCAATCTGAAAAACAGCGGGTTTCTGCCCGAAGAGCGTGCCTGGCTAAGCCGTGTCTTCGACGAAATAGGCTGGATGGATGTCTATCGCAGCCTTCATCCCGAGGCCACCGCCGAAGCCTACACATGGTGGAGCAATCGCGGGCAAGCCTGGGCCAATAATGTGGGCTGGCGCATAGACTATCAAATAGCCACGCAGGAAATCGGCGCAACGGCAAAAACGGCGTCCATCTATAAGGAAGAACGCTTCAGCGACCATGCGCCGCTGACTATCGACTACGACTGGTCGCTATAGCCGCTTAACGCCACTCATCGCGATAAACGAACTTGGGCATTTGCCAGTTAAAGAGCAATGCCAGTATGCGGAAGGCAAGCCCTATCGCCATAGCCCCTATCATGGACAGGTTCAGATCCAGGCCAAGATGCTGCGCGCCCAGGAACAAGGCGCCGGTTACCACCGAGACGCTGGCGTACATCTCTTTGCGCAGCAAAAGCGGAATATCGTTGCACAAGATATCGCGCAGCATGCCCCCTGCGCAGCCCGTGATCATGCCGCTGATCAGCACCACAGTGATCGGCAAGTCCATCCCGAGGGCGACCTGGCACCCGATCACGGTGAAAACAACCAGTCCCAATGCATCGAGCAGCAGAAAAATACTGCGCAAGCGACGCATGACCGGTGCAACCAGCGCCGTCAGTATTGCGGCGCCCGCAGTAATCCAAAGATATTCGGGGTGCAGTACCCAGGTAACGGGATAGTGCCCCAGCACGACATCACGCAGCGTTCCACCCCCCAGGGCCGTAACACAGGCAATAATGGAAACACCCACCCAATCCATATCCCGGCGCCCGGCAGCCAGCGCCGCCGTCATGGCTTCGGCCGTAATGGCGATCAGGTAAAGGGCCAGCAGCATGTCAGGCTTTCCCGTCCAGACTATCTATTTCTGATTTGCGCAGGCGCAGCAAAATCAGGCCAGGCAAGGCAATCAGCACAGTGATCACAAAGAACCCCGGCCATCCCAGGGACTCCACCAGGGGCGGCGTCAGGGGGCCGGCCAGGTATGTACGCCCTACGGCGGACAAGGCCGACAGCAAGGCAAACTGCGTTGCCGAGAACTCCTGCTTGCACAAGGCCATGAGCAAGGCCACGAAGGCTGCCGTTCCCAGCCCGCCACATAAATTCTCGACAGCGACGACCATCGCCATGGAATAAAGATGTGGGGGTGTAACGGCCAGCACCCAATAGCCAAAATTCGACAGCGCCTGTAGCAATCCAAACAGCATCAGCGAACGGTACAGGCCGAAGCGGGACATGATGCTGCCGCCCGCCAGCGCCCCGATAATGGTGGCCGCCAGACCAAATACCTTATTGATGGTGCCCACTTCCGACACGCTGAAGCCCGCGCCACGCAGCAAAAAGGTGGTGGACAGTGCGCCGGCAAAGGCATCGCCCAGCTTGTACAGGATGATCAGCAGCAAAATTGTGATGGCGCCACGCCGCCTGAAGAATTCCACCATGGGCTCAACCACCGCAAGCGCCAGCGTGCGGGGCGCGCGCGCCACCACCTCGGGCTCGGGAGCCAGCGTCGTGGCCACGGCGCACATCGCCATGAATCCACCCATCAGGAAATACATGTTCTCCCAGCCCAGCCATTGATCCGCCAGAATCAGGGCCAGCCCGCCCGACACGATCATGGCGAGGCGATAGCCCAACACCTTTATCGCCGCGCCAGCCGCCCGCTCGTCCTTGCGCAGGACGTCGGTGCTGTAGGCATCGAAGGCAATGTCTTGCGTAGCCGACAAAAATGCCACCAATACGGCCAGGGCCGCCAGCATACCCAGATTTGTTCCCGGTGAAAACAGCCCCATGCCCGCAACCGCTGCGGCAAGCAACAGTTGAGTAATGAATATCCAGCCCCGGCGCCTGCCCAGCAAAGGAGGGGCGTAGCGGTCTACCAACGGCGCCCATAGAAACTTAAGGGTATAAGCCGTACCGATCAGCGTAAGAAAGCCAATATTCTGCAGCGATACATTAGCAACCGTGGCCCATGCCTGCAACGTTCCGCCGGTCAGCGCCAGCGGTAAACCGCTGGCAAACCCCAGCACCAGCAAAGGAAACACTCGCGGGCTGGCATAGACACGGGTTATTGAGCTGATGATGGAGCCTTTGTATAGTTGGGAGATTCGAAACGATACACCGCCAGGGTACTGCGCCAGCCAGGCAAAAGTTTAACTTCTTTATTGCCGTTGAAGGTGGCCAGGTGGGTAATCCGCAACTGCAGCGATTCGGCCAAGCCTTCGAAATCCTTTAGCGTGCACAAATGGATATTTGGGGTGTTGAACCACTGGTAGGGCATTTCACCCGTGACCGGCATGCGCCCTCGCAAGATGGACCAGCCGTGCGGCCAGTAGCCAAAATTGGGGAAGGACACAACGCCAAACCGCGCGACACGCGCCATTTCGCGCAGAATATGCTCAGTGTTATGCATGGACTGCAAGGTGCGTGACAGCACCACCGTATCGAAATGGTGGTCGTCGAACAGTGCCAGTCCCTGCTCCAGGTTTTGCTGTATGACCCGGACTCCGCGCCTGACCGCAGCGATCATCTGCGTATCGTCCAGCTCTACGCCCGTTCCCACCACATTTTTCTGATTCTGCAGATAAGCCAGCAAAGTGCCATCGGCGCATCCCAGGTCCAGCACCCGGCTGCCGGGTTCTATCCAGCTGGCGATACGTTGCAGATCGGCCCGCACGTGCTGTGGGGCAATAGCCTCCTGGCTCATGCCAGCACTCCCGTTGTATGTTGACGCTCGCCCAGACCCAGATTGGCCGCAATCCTGTCGTAATAACCCTGAACCACCGCATGATAGCGGGGATCATCCAGCAAGAAAGCGTCGTGTCCGTGCGGCGCATTGATTTCGGCATAGGTGACGGGCACCTGATTCTTGAGCAAGGCACGGACAATTTCATGCGAGCGCTCGGGTGGAAAACGCCAGTCGGTACTGAAGGACACCAGCAAAAACCCCGCCTTGACGTCTTGCAAGGCTCGCGCAAGATCGCCCCCGTGATTGCGCGAAGGATCAAAATAATCCAATGCGCGGGTGGTCAGCAAATAAGTATTGGCATCAAAGTAAGTTGAAAATTTCTCGCCCTGATAGCGCAGATAGGACTCAACCTCGAACTCTACCCCATAGCCATAGTGGAACTCGCCATTATCTGCGGGCGCGCGCTGCGTTCGGCCAAACTTGGCAGCCATGTCGTCATCCGACAGATAGGTGATATGCCCGACCATGCGTGCCACAGACAGCCCGTCTTTGGGCACCGTATTGTGGGCGTAATAATCGCCGCCCTTGAAACCCGGATCGCTGATGATGGATCGTCGCGCCACTTCGTTGAAGCCAATGTTCTGAGCCGACAGGCGCGGCGTGCTGGCAATGACTATGCAATGCTCGACGCGATCGGGGCAGGTAATGGCCCAGCTCAGCGCCTGCATCCCGCCCAGCGAACCACCCATGACGGCGGCAAATTTTTCTATCTGGAAATAGTCGGCCAGGCGCGCCTGGGCCCGAACCCAGTCCTCGACGGTAAGCATGGGAAAAGCCGCCCCCCAGGGCTGGCCTGTTTCCGGATTGATGCTGGCTGGCCCGGTAGAGCCAAAACAAGAGCCGATGTTATTCACACCGATCACAAAAAAACGGTCGGTATCCAACGCCTTGCCCGGCCCCACCATGTTGTCCCACCAGCCTATATCCTTGGGATTGTCGGCGGCCATGCCCGCAACATGGTGCGAGGCATTGAGTGCATGGCAGACCAGAACGGCATTATTGCGCTGCTCATTGAGCGCACCGTAGGTTTCCACCGCGAGTTCGTAGCTGGGCAGCACCTGGCCGCTGGTTAGCGCAAGCGGTTCTGTAAACGAAATGAATTGCGGGGAAACAAGGCCTACCGAGCCATTCGGCGAGCCATAAGGCGAGCCATAAGATATGGCATCAGGCGCCAAAGCGGGCGTTGTTGCAGCTGAAACGGTTGAAGATGTATCGGGTACGGATAGTTCGGCCATATGGACCTCTTTAGCTGGATTTATGAGGCGCCCGCAAGCAGATCAAGCAAATCGGCGCTGTGTAAGACAAGAATTTTACCACTCCTACCCTGTGCCACCACCCTGACAGAGATCAACCCGGCGAGAAAGATCCCCTTTTTGAACAAGAACAGATCTTATGGCAGAAAATATTGGATACATTTATTACAGATTAATGTAATTAGAAATTATTGCCCCGATAATCCGAAAGACCACGTACTAGGAACTTATATGAAACCGCTGACAGAACGGGAACTGACCTGCCTGCACTGGGCTGCCATCGGCAAAACCAGTTGGGAAATGGGCGCTATTCTGGGCCTTTCCGAAAGAACCATCAATTTCCACGTAACCAATGCGTGCCGCAAACTGGGCGTACACGGCCGGCAAGCCGCCATTACCACGGTGCTCCGGGCGGGGTTGCTGCCCGCACTTACCGAGCCACTTCCAAGCCTTGAAAAAACTGTTCAGCCTGAGGCTCAGGAAACGCATCAGGCGTAGCCATCACCAGCCCTTCAACCAGGACTCCTCGGCTCAGCCAAACCGTTGCCTGCAAACGCATGTCGCCTTGCGGCGCCTTGCCGTTTATGGCAAAAGATGCTCCCAGCGTCGGCAGGGGATCGGGTTCGTCCACCCCCATATTGCGGTAAAGCGACTGCATGACCGCCTTTGCAAACTCGCGGCTCAGGGCCTCATCGTTGCGCACTGCAACCGGCAAAGGTGCGTAGGCAACGGTAAACAGCGAGTCGCCAACCTTGGCACTGGTCAGCGCAAACTCAATATCGTGGCCAGAGAACTGCAGCGTACGCGACTGGGTTACAGGTTTATCAGGGAAAAACGCCATGACAGCGCCCTCGCCCACCGAGACCTGGCGCCAGTTATAGTCAGGGGAACAGGCCGCCAAAAACAGCGACACAAGCAATATCAAAGCAACACGTATCAAAGCCATACCTCAGGTAAAATCGCCAGCTATAAAAACTTCTTTAAAGATATCCCGTAATGACATCCAGCCACCCACGCCTGTCCCTGCTCGGCCAATATCCGTCTACGCTAAAGGGAATATTGCGCGGTATTGAAAAAGAAGGTTTGCGGGTCGACGAACACGGCAGACTGGCCCAAACACCGCATCCGACGGCATTGGGTTCAGCGCTGACCAATCCGCGCATCACCACCGACTATTCCGAAGCACTGCTGGAACTGATCACAGGCACACACGATTCTACCGAAAGCCTGCTTGGCGAGCTTGAGCAAACCCATCGTTTTGTGGCGCAGCATCTTCAGGGCGAGCTTATCTGGAATCAATCGGCTCCGGCCAGCCTTCCGCCCGAAGCCGATATCCCTATTGCCTGGTACGGCACATCCAACACCGGCATGCTCAAGCATGTGTATCGCCGTGGCCTGGCCGAACGTTACGGCAAAGCCATGCAATGCATAGCGGGCGTGCATTACAACTACTCCTTGCCAGATCAATTGTGGGAGCTGCTGGATACCACCAGCGCAACGCCAGAACAGCGCCGATCTGAAGGATATCTGGCCCAGATACGCAATTTCACGCGTTACTCATGGCTGCTGATGTACCTGTTTGGCGCCTCGCCCGCCATGTCCAAAGACTTTCTTCAGAACGCAGGGCAATATCTGCAAGAGTTCGACGCCACTACCCTGTATCTGCCTTACGCCACCAGCCTGCGCATGAGCGACCTGGGCTATCAGAGCAACAAGGCACAGTCGGAACTGCAGCTTTGCTATAACGACCTGGATACTTTCCTAAGCCGCATGCATTCTGCCGTGACCACGCCATGGCCTGATTACGAAGCCATCGGCACGCATCGCAATGGGGAATGGATACAGCTGAATACCAATATCATCCAGATAGAAAACGAGTACTACTCCAATATTCGCCCCAAGCGCACCACGGGTCGGGGCGAACGACCCGCCACGGCACTGGCCGAACGTGGCGTGCAATACATAGAAGTGCGCTGCCTGGATATAGATCCGCAATCACCCATAGGCATTTCAGCCGACACCAGCCGGTTCATGGATGCCTTCCTGCTGTTCTGTGCCATCGAGCCCAGCGATATCTTCGCGAACAATGGCTTTTGCACCGACAGCCACAACAACTTTGGCACCGTCGTCAAAGAAGGGCGCAAGCCTGGGCTGACGTTGATCAAAGACCAGCAAAGCATATCGCTGGCTGACTGGGGCACAGAGCTCATAGAGCGCATCGTCCCCTATGCCCAATTACTGGATCAGGCGCTGGACAGCGGCAACCGCTACGTACAGGCGGTTTCAGGACAGCAGGCCAAGCTGACCGACAGCAAGCTGACCCCTTCTGCCATCCTGCTGGCCGACATGCGCGATCAAGGCGTGGGCCTGCACGAATACACCTTGCAGCAAAGTCTGCGGCACCGCGAAGCACTACGCGCCAGTCCGCTAAGCGATGACCAGCAGCACGAATACGCACACATCGCACAGGAATCATTTGCAGAGCAAAAGCAGCTCGAAGACGGCGACACCGAAGACTTCGACAGTTACGTGGCTCGCTTCCATCGCGCATTGAAGCCCTGAGCGCAAGCCTGGGGTACAATCTGGCCTTCTCTTTGGGGAGTAGCCTGCTTCCGTTCACTGACGGAAGGGCTGCGTCAACATACTTGGCTTATCAGCCATGGCGCAACCGGCCGCAAGGCATGGCGAGACCATAGATACCTGTATGCGCCGCCGGGCCGCATGTGGGTATCCATGCGTCGCCCGGCTGGAATTTCCACACATGACTTTTTTGTCCACGCTGATTCTTGCGCTGGCCATGTCCACAGACGCGTTTGCCGCCGCCGTAAGCAAGGGGGCCGCGCTACGTAAACCCCGATTTTCAGAAGCTATCCGAACCGGCCTGATATTTGGCGTTATCGAAGCCCTCACCCCCCTGGTGGGCTGGGCCATGGGATCAATTGCCGCTGAGTTCGTGTCTGAATGGGATCACTGGATCGCCTTCTGTATGCTGCTGGTTCTGGGCTGCATGATGATACGCAACGGCCTGAAGAACGAGCAGGAAGTAGAAACACAAGTCATTCGCCATTCATTTTGGATCCTGGCCGCAACAGGCTTTGCCACCAGTATTGACGCCATGGCGGTTGGCGTCAGTCTGGCTTTCATAGACAACAACATACTCATTACGGCTGCCGCCATAGGGGTTGCTACTCTGGTCATGGTGACGCTGGGCGTCATGGTCGGCAGGATCATCGGGGTGATAGCTGGCAGATGGGCTGAGGTATTGGGCGGCCTGGCCCTGATAGGTATAGGCACCGCCATTTTGTACGAGCACCTTTCCGTTGCCGTATAAGACTGAAGAGCCCATCGATGGGGCTGCCGACTTGTGCGCTGAAAAGGTGCTGGCCAGCAGCCCGCAAACAACAGGCTAGCCTGTAATAGATAGCGGTGGCACCCGGCTACGGCCGGGCCACGCTTTATGCCAGCGTCACCAACGCCTGGCTATTGGGTTCACCAAAGAGCATCGCATAAAAAACCGCACCGACTGTTAGATTGGCATTGCCTTCACCGTCACCGGCTGCCAATGAATTCCATTGCTCGTCATATAAGCGCCACGCACGCGAACCGGCAATCTGCACGGAAGACGCGCCAGTCAAACGCAGGCATTGTGCATTCCCTTGTGTATCAAGCCGCACGGCATGCATGCCAACACCAACCGATGGAACCGAACTCACCGGTCGATATCGATAACCTCCGAACAGCAACCACTCTCCGTCAGACTGGTGCTGGACTATCAACTCATTGAGGTCACGCCCAAAGTTGACCGGGATTTTCAGAAAGTGACGGGTACGCATATCGTCATCGGGCATGAGAGGCTGCCGGCCATCGATTTGAACATAGCCCGGCAATTCGGGAATAGCTTCCAAAGTTACCAAAGGACTCCCAAGGCTCAACTCTACCGAAGACTCGTCGTCATTGACCAGCACCCACGTACGCCCCAGGCGTGACTGCCAGGCTGGTGAAATTGGCGACGCTTTCTGCACACTCTGGGCAAAGGGAAGCGAAGTCAGATAATGGCCGTAGCCGCCTGGCGAGCGCGCCATAAGATAACGATAAGGACCGATGTTACTTCCGCGATAGGAACGTTGTGCATCATCGGCTGCAAACCACCCATCGCTGCGCAATTGCAGTCCGCTCGCCATCACATTCCATTGCCCGGCGCCCCAGACAAGCAAAGACAATGAACCATCGCCACCCCGCACAATTTTCATGACGCCTTCTGAACTGGCGTAATAACCTTCCAGCTCATGCAGCTTCGCATCGCTGGCGGGCACTACTGGCGGTGGCGCCAATGGCAAGACGACGGGCACCGCCGAAATACTATGCTTGTCACGCAAAGCATGCAACAGTATGCGCTCAGCCAACTTCGCCGACCCATAACTTAATGAAGTGCCGGTGATCATCACCGCCAATTTTTCAGCGGGCAGGACGAAGAAATCACTGCCATAGAAGGCGGTACCCCCATTCTTCTGCCAGCAAGCAAACCCGGCTTCACGCAGCCCTGGCTGCTCGACGCCGTCCCAGCCCAACCCCCATTTCCAGGCAGGCATGGGATTGAGAATCAAGTTGACTGTCTGATCGCTGCCCATTTCGTTGACGGAGGCCCGCGAAAGAACACGCTGGCCGTCCAGCTCGCCATCGTTGATGAACATCATCGCAAAGCGCATCATCTCCGTTGGCGTGCTGCTTAGTCCACCCGTACCAAAGGCCTGCACGAACTCCTGCCCCTGCTTTTTGCCATTCAAATGCGGATGAGCAAAGCTGCCCACCGGATAATGCTCCAGCGGAAAACGGCTGAGCATCATCTTCAATGGAGACAAGATCTCGTCGGTAATGAATCTTGCGTACGCTTTACCACTGACTTCCTCGACCAGGCGTTCAGCAATGGTAAATCCATCGTTGCAATACACAGCCAGCTCACCTGGCTCATGCTTCAAGTGCATTTCCGCCAACAAGGATTGCGTGTTGCGGGCGTACCCGTGCAGAGGCCTGAACGTAAAGATATTCTGGTAGTTTGAGCCTGGAAAACCCGATGAATGGCTGAGCAGCATGCGCGCCGTTATTTTGGAATATGCCGGTGACAGCATACGGAAGTCGCGTATATAAGCAGTTATAGGGGCATCCAGATCGACCAGGCCGCGATCGACCAGAATCATGACGGCAGTCGCCACGAACATCTTGCTGACTGAACCAATGTTGTAAAGGGTATCGATGCCAGCCGGCACATTGCTGACTCGGTCAATCACCCCAAACGCTTCCTGCCAGACAATATGACCATCATCGACCAGCGCCACCGACACGGAAGAAGTATCGGACTCGGCCATGGCCTGAAGGATGGCCGCACGGGCATCGCCGATAGTAGAGGTGTAGTCCGTATCGCCTGAACCATCGGAGCCACTACAACCAATAAGCGGAACGCCCAATGATCCAGCCAGCGCAGCCTGCAGCATCCGGCGCCGCAACGGCGAAGCCATTGAATTTCCGCCTTCTGCTCCGTGTGTTTGCCTACGAGTTTCTGTTTTCATATTGCTTACACGACGAGTTCCACCTTGCCTGTGTCCAGATGATAGACACCACCCACGACCTTGACCTTGCCAGCCTGAACCGCTCTGCTCAGTATTGGCGTGGCTTCTTGCAATCGCTGTACGTTCTGCTTGATATTTTCAATGGTGGCTGCCTGCACCAGTGTGCCCTGATGCGACCCGGCCGCTGCGGTACGCACCGCAGGCATCAGCTCAGTGACGATGTTATTAATATGACCGGGAAATTCGGCCTGCTTTTCATATGAACTGACGGCCGCACTGACCGCGCCGCAGCTGGTGTGTCCCAGCACCATGATAAGTGGCGTGTTCAGAACCGCAACCCCATATTCCAGGCTGGCCAGAATATCACTGGTAACGTAGTTGCCCGCCACGCGCGCCACGAACAGATCGCCCCTGCCTTCGTCAAAACATAGTTCCGGGCTGACACGCGAATCGGCACAACTTAAGATGGATGCATAGGGATTCTGCCCACCGGCCAGGGCTGCACGCGTCGAGGCAAAGCTGCGAATTGTGATCTTGCCCGACATGTATCGTTCGTTGCCCGCCACCAAACGCTTGATTGCCTGATCGGGGGTAAGCACATTTTCCGGTTTGGGTGGCGACTTTGCATGCGCAACCCCGGCGGCTGCAGACATACCAATCAATGAAAGCGCACCCATCATGCCAAGGGCGGCGCGCCTGGAAGGTGACGCAGGCTGATTGCTGAATACGGCACGCTGCACGCATAGTTCGCACATGATTTATCTCCTGGTTTTGACATTATTCGAATTTGGGGGTGTGCACGCACAGGAGCAATAAATCAATGAATACTCCTGCCTGAATAAAAAAGGATATGTCTAAAACATCTGTTCCGCTATCCGATTTCCGCAAAGGAAGAAAATCAGCGTCTGCTCAAGCGTATAGCGCCCGACGAAGCGTCGCGGAGGGGAGCTCGCCAAACATCTGCTGATAGTCGTTCGAAAACCGTCCCATGTGCAAGAAATGCCAATGATTTGCCACTCGGGTAATGGTGATATTGTCACTATCGGCCTGCACCAGCGCCAACCTGGCGCCATTGAGTCTCATATAGCGAAGGTAGGCATATGGCGAGACATCCAGTATCGCGCCGAAACTGTATTGCAATGTGCGCTCTGATAGCTGCAGGTCAGTGCAGATGGCACTAATACTGGGGCAAACATGTTGTTCGATCTGTGCCTTTACATAATCTACGGCACGGTTAACTGTGTGTTTCGCTCGGCGCCGCGCCGTCAGCAAGCCGCTTTTCTCGGCGCTGATGAGGCTGCTGGAATTTAACGCCACCAGTACATGCTCCGTGATCATGTCGCTTAGCACTTGGCTACTACTGACTGAATTGGACTGCTCATCGAGATGCATCTGGTGGAAAATGCATGCTACGAATTTATCCAGCGATTTCAGGTTATTCAGATCAAGACACAAGATGCTGGCTGGCGGAATACCCCACCGGGGCGGATCCATTGCCGCCGCCTTCTGTAAAAGCGCGGACTGATTAAAACGGAAATAGACGGTTTCTGCATCAGCCGCTACACGGATATCAACTTCGGCGCCCGCAGGCAGAAAAAATAGCGAATCCTCGGCTGGTGCATACTCCGAAAATCCATTCAGGAACTGTTTGCTCCGAAAGAAGGAGACAGTGCAGGATTCCTGATCTACAACACTGCGCTTGTGAATGACACGGTTCTGGCTCTCTCGACATACAGCCACGTCATCATTTTCGAGCATCTGTATATAACCCGAATAAGATCCCGCTGATATCTGGTTGATGTCTATCGGCAGCCAATTTTGAAACTTGGCTTGCTCATAGGCATCCTTTAGTCGCTGATTCCGAGCAACCATCATTTGGCCCGGCAGACGCGTGCTCGCCATACTTTGTCCACCTCATTGTTTTTCTATTTACAAATAATAGTAGTCTGAAACAGTTGGAAAATCCTATTTTTTTTGCATGTTCGGAAACATGCCAGTCAGCACAGAACCATAGCGTTTGGGCACAACGCAAAAAAGCAGCCCGCAGGCTGCTTTTTTTAATTTGTGGCGCGCCCGACAGGAATCGAACCTGTATCAAGAGCTTCGGAAACTCTCATTCTATCCATTGAACTACGGGCGCAGGGTCGTCATTGTAGCGTGTTTATGCAAACCTTTTTCGGTGCTTTTTCAACAGACTGATGCAGGGCCGCAAGTTCCGATAGGCGCTATTTATGCATTGAAGCATGACTCTAGTTATAATCGCAGATTCAAGAGCGCCTGCTATTGATACTTATCAAGCAAACAGGCCTCCTGCAAACAACACGAACCATAGAATTCAGGCCTTGGTGCCGTCAGACTAGGAACACGCAGGATTCGATTATGAACAATACGGAAGAACACGTTGAAGAGACCATCGAGGAGCACGAAGGCCTCATCAAAACGCCCAAGCAGTTGATCGTAACCGTAATCTTGGCGTTTATCGTGCCGATTATCGTGATCCTTTTGCTGGTGAACCTGGTTTCGGCAAGCGCACAAAAGGGCTCTGGCTCCGATGCCCAGACTGAAGAATCCATTGCCAACCGCATCAAGCCTGTTGCAGGTTTTCAGTTGGTCGATGCTAACGCGCCCAAAGTCTTCAAGACAGGCCAACAAGTTTTCGAGTCCACCTGTACCGCCTGCCATACGGCTGGCGTTGCCGGCGCTCCCAAGCTGGGTGACAAGGCCGCCTGGGCACCCTTTATCAAGGCTGGCTACGAAGAAATGGTCAAGGTCGCTATCCACGGCAAGGGCGCCATGCCCCCCAAGGGCGGCAACCCATCTCTTAGTGATTTCGAAGTAGAACGCGCTGTCGTCTACATTGCGAATCAGTCCGGCGGTTCGTTCGAAGAGCCTAAAGAACCCTCAGGCGATGCCACGACCGACGAAGCCAAGCCTGCCGAAGCGGACGCTGCACCTGCCGCCGCTGAACCGGCGGCTCCAGCACAAGCGCCGGCAGCAGAAGCGCCAGCCGCAGAAACTCCCGTCGCCGCAGCACCAGCAGCCGCCCCGCAAGCCCAGGCTGAAGCTCCGGCCGAACAAGCAGCCGCCATCGACCCAGCTGGCGAAAAGCTTTATAAGTCGGTCTGCTTTGCTTGCCACGCCGCCGGTGTGGCCAATGCACCCAAGTTGGGCGACAAGGCTGCCTGGGCACCGCTGATCGAAACCGGCATGGACAGCATGGTTTCCATCGCCATCAACGGCAAGGGTGCCATGCCTCCACGTGGCGGCTCACAGGCCACCGACGAAGAAATCAAGGCCGCAGTTCAATATATGGTCCACGCCGCCCAGTAATGCGATGCCCTTGTGGGCATGAAAATAGCCGCTACCCTTTGAAAGGCAGCGGCTATTTTTTTGGCCGCCTCTGTGTAAACAGAAGATGGCGGCCGGCCCGTCGGCCTGTTAACGCGCCACGCAGGCGGCTTCGGTGCGCAGGGACAAGCCCAGTTGAGCCCTGCGCTGCAACCAGGGGCTGGGCCTGTAGCGCATGTCACCTGTCGTGCGCTGCAATGCACGCAGAATTTCCAGTATATGCGAGGCGCCCAGGCTGTCACCCAAACTTAGTGGACCACCCTTCGGATAGCCCAGCCCCAGCGCAACCGCCTGGTCGATATCGGCGGGGGTGGCAATTGTCTGCTGGGCAATGTCGCAGGCAATATTCACTATGCTGGCCACGATACGCTGGCCCACAAAGCCTGCAGAGTCGTCCGTCACCGACACAGCCGTGCCGTCGGAAGCAAATAAAGCATGGGCGGCATCGCGCCACTTGGGCTGCGTTGCGATTGAACACATCAGCACGCGGCGCCGGCCCTGCTCCAGACCAAAAAAAGTATCCAGCGCAACCGTGCGTTCGGCATCAAGCTGATGCGACCCCGCTACGCTGGCCGTATCTTCGCCATAAGGGGTAATCACAATCAAGGCATCATCAGGCGGTGTTTCCGCCGCAACGACCGTTGCGCCCAAGGTTTTCAGCAATGCCGCGGCGCGTCTGTGCCCGACGGAATGAAAAGGCGCCAGCCACACCTTCAGCCCGTCTGGCAAGGCGGGCACGGCGGGTTCAGCGGGCAACTGCTTCTGCCCGTCCACATAACGATAGAAGCCTTCATCGGTCTTTCGGCCCAGCAACCGGCCCGCAAAGCGCAACGCGGCTATCGGCGAAGGCCGGAAGCGCGGCTCATCGTAGAACTGTTGATAAATCGACTCCATCACAGGATGCGACACATCCAGCCCTGTCAGATCCATCAACTCGAAAGGCCCCATGCGAAACCCGGCCTGCTCTCGCACGATGGCGTCGATCTGGTAGAACGGAGCAACCGATTCCTGCACTGTTTTCAAGCCTTCCACACTCATCCCGCGACCGGCATGGTTCACGATGAATCCCGGCATATCCTTGGCCCGGACCGGCGTGTGTCCCATGGTGCGAGCCAACGCCATCAGTGCATCGCCCGCCTGGGCGTCGCCGCGCAGGCCGTCGATCACCTCGACCACCTTCATTAGCGGCACAGGATTAAAGAAATGGAAGCCCACGATGCGCCCTGGGTGCTCGCACGCTTGTGCAATGGCGGTAATCGACAATGACGAAGTATTGGAGGCCAGAATGCAGTCTGGCGTAACGATGCCCTCAAGCTGCTTGAGGAGCTCACATTTCACATCCAGGCGTTCGATAACCGCTTCAATGACCAAATCAGCCCGGCTCATATCTTGCAGGTCTGCGCAAGCGGCAACGCGCTTGTAAGACTCGCCGGCCAGTTCAGCAGTGATTTTTCCCTTGCTGGCCAACTTCCCCCACACTTCCTGCAAACTTGCGCGCGCGCTATCGACCGCCGCGCCGTTAAGGTCGAACAACAGAACATCGAGCCCAGCCTGTGCGGCGATTTGGGCAATGCCGCGCCCCATGGCGCCAGCACCGATGATGCCTATGGTTTTGATACTCTTCATCTTATTTATCCTTGTGATTACTTATTGGGACAGTTGCCGAATTTCCTCGTCCGAGAGACCAAGTCGTTCGCGCAGAACCTGTTCGGTATGTTCGCCCAGCAACGGTGCCGCATGGCGATAGCTGACCGGGCTATCTGAAAACCGCAGTGGGCTAGCGGCTATCGGTGCTTTGCCTGCGGCGCTGTGTGGCAAGTCCTGGCGCATGCCTCGCGCCTGGACTTGCGGGTTATCGTAGACCTGATCAATGGTGTTGATGGGGCCGGCCGGAACCCCGGCGCGCTCCAGGGCTTGCAACCAATGGTCCCGGGGTTGTGTTTTCATGGCCTCGACCAGCATGGGCACCAGAATGTCGCGATTGATCACTCGATTCGGATTCGTGCTGAAGCGTATGTCTTCAGACAGGCCGGAACGCCCTATAACCTGGCAATAAGCCCGGAACTGCGAGTCGTTGCCTACAGCAACAATCAAGTGTCCGTCAGACGCCCCAAACACCTGATAGGGCACCAGGTTCTGGTGCGCATTGCCCGCCCGCTTGGGCGCAACGCCCGTCGTCATATAGTTCAGGTTCTGATTGGCCAGCATGGCGACCTGGCAGTCCAGCAAGGCCATGTCTATATGCTGGCCCTGGCCGCTACGGCTGCGCTCATGCAGGGCTGCCAGAATGCCCACGGTCGAGTACATGCCCGTCATCAAGTCGGCGACGGCCACCCCAGCCTTCTGTGGGCCGCCACCCGGCATGTCATCGCGCTCACCCGTGATGCTCATAAGTCCGCCCATGCCCTGGATCATGAAATCGTAGCCCGGCCGACTGGCATAGGGACCTGTTTGACCGAAGCCCGTGATGGAACAGTAGATCAGCGCCGGATTGATTGCCTTCATGCTTTCATAATCCAGCCCATACTTGCGCAAGCCGCCAACCTTGAAGTTTTCAACCAGAATGTCGCACTGTAACGCCAGCTTGCGCACCAGCTCGGCGCCACGCTCGCTGGCGATATCGATGGCTACCGACTGTTTGTTCCGATTGGCCGAAGCGTAGTAGGCGGCTTCGGTCGTGTCTCGTCCATTTGCATCTTTAACGTACGGCGGCCCCCAACTGCGGGTGTCGTCGCCCGCGCCCGGACGCTCGATCTTGATGACTTCCGCCCCCAGGTCTGCCAAATTTTGCGTGCACCATGGACCAGCCAGTACGCGGGTAAGATCAAGAACACGAATTCCTGTAAGCGGTGCAGGACGTAAAGACATGGTAGCTGCTCAGTAAGACAAATGCGTATTTTGCCTTAGATAGGTCGAGCACGTTCACAAGGCGACAGCCCGTCTCATTCTGCGGTCAGTTCAGTCCTGGAATAATATGGATAATTAAGGCCTGGCCCCTAGAACGCGGCCATCATGGTTCATTATTATCAGCGACAGGAATACTTTATGCCACGCACCTTGGTCAACGAACTGTATCAACAGATGTCTCTGCCCGTCATGTCGGCACCCATGTTTATCGTTTCTGGCCCCGAGCTGGTCATTGCCCAATGCGCCAATGGCATCATCGGTTCTATGCCGGCCCTGAATGCGCGTCCGCAAAGCATGCTGGCCGAGTGGCTGACGACGATCAAAAGTCAGCTTGCTGATTTGAAACAGCGCGAACCCGGGCGAACCATTGCCCCTTACGCCGTTAATCACATCATTCATAAAACGAACGACAGGCTGCAAGAAGATCTGGCCACATGCGCAGACCACCAGGTACCCCTGATCATCACCAGCCTGCGCGCGCCCAGCGATGTGGTTGATACCGTCCATGCATGGGGCGGGAAGGTATTTCATGATGTCACCACCCTGCGCCATGCACAAAAAGCACTCGAGGCCGGAGTCGACGGGCTGATACTGGTGTGCTCGGGCGCAGGTGGACACGCCGGCACACTCAGTCCCTTTGCCCTGCTGGCCGAAGTGCGCAAGATATTCGACGGCCCGATTGCACTGTCGGGCGCCATTTCCCGGGGGCAGGACATACTTGCAGCACGCGCCATGGGCGCCGACTTCGCCTATATGGGTACCCGTTTCATTGCCAGCCAAGAGGCCTGCGCCCAAGAGGACTACAAGCAAATGCTGGTAAATGCCCAAGCCAGCGATATTCTTTACACGCCTTACTTTTCGGGCATCCCTGCCAACTACTTGAAGCCCAGCGTTGTGGCATCGGGCCTGGATCCCAACGAATTGCACACACTCAAGCCCGGCACATCCGATTTCGGCGCAAAACACAGCAAGGTCTGGCGTGACATCTGGAGCGCGGGTCAGGGAGTGGGCAGCATAGACAAGGTACTACCTGTCGCCAATATTGTGGATGATCTCAAACAAGCGTATCTGCACGCTCTAGAAGGGCTAGACGATAGATTCCAGGCCTCACAGACGTGCCAATAATGATTGAAAACCACATTTTCATGCCGTCACATAAGGAAATGACGTAAATAAGAGACGAATCCCTAGCCATTTAGTTTTGCTAGGGTTTACCCCTAGCTTTATTATAGGGTTAACCCTATAATGAGTCATGTCAGCACAAAACATTCTGTTTGTCAGCACATAACCTGAATAGGTGAGGTAATTATGTCGGATCTTTCTTACAACCAACACAGCCGCTTGAGTGACTCTCTTGAGCGTGACCTGATGCGCAAAGCAATGAGCGATGGTGAGTCAGTTTCGATTGTTGCCCTGATCCAGAAAGCATTTACGTCCATCAAGAATGGCGTTTTGGCCGCGAACGACTACATCATTGATGTAACCGCAGCCCTTAACGAAGCCCGCGCCAAGGATGCACGTTTTTCCGGCTCGCAGTGGTAATACACAGGCATCAAGCCTGAATCGAAAGCGCTGACTCAGCGCAAAAGGCTAAAAGCCTGCCGTTTGGGCAGGCTTTTGTTTTTTGGTCGTATCAATCACTTTTATTGAGCATGGCCTTAAGCATGCCTAGCCTATCCTTGGGGCTTAGCGCCTTGGCCGCAGGGTCTTCTGGCACGCCGGGCTGAGCCAGCCCCATCTCCTCGATAAAGCGCGATTTTTCGCGCACTACATCTTCACGTGCTCTTCGCCGCTTCTTGCACCAACTCAGGTGCAGGCTACGCTGGGCCCGTGTAATGCCCACATACATCAGGCGCCGCTCTTCTTGAACACGCTGTGCCAGCGCCTCTGCCGCAGTAGTGGGATCAGCGTCCTCTTCGTCTCGGCCCATATGCGGCAGCAAGCCCTCTTCCACTCCCACCAAAAAAACATGCGGGTACTCCAGTCCCTTGGATGCGTGTAAGGTGGATAGCTTAACCGCGTCGGGGTCTTCGTCGTCATTGCGATCCAGCATGGTGACCAGGGCAACATGCTGAACCAGCTCCAGCAGCGTCAAACCATCTTCGTCGGACTTGCGCTTGAGCCAGCCGACCAGCTCCATTACATTTTGCCAGCGATTCTGGGCCGGACGCTCTTCCAGCGTGTCGTACAGAAAACGCTCGTACTGTATGGTGCCCAGCATATCGTCCAGAATAATGCTTGCCGTATCGGCCACCGCACCGTCCACTCCCGATGCCCTGCCCATGGACGCCGCCGCAAGATCGGGCGCATCCAGCTGCAGGCTGGACTGGGATGGCTGCCAGACCGCTACCTTGTCCTTGCGACCCGCCCTGTTCTGAATACCTTGTATGAATGCGCCGAAAACCTGCAACGGCTCCAATTGCTTGGCCGCCAGCCTGTCGCTTGATCCTATTTCAAAAATAGCTTCGAACAACGACAGCTGGTGCTCGGCGGCAAACTGCCCCAGGGTTTGCAAAGTGGCCTGCCCTATGCCACGCCTGGGAGTCGTGGCGGCCCGGATAAAGGCCGGATCATCGCTATCGTTTGCAACCAGGCGCAAATAAGAAAGAATATCGCGAATCTCGGGCTTATCGAAAAAGCTTTG
Organism: Alcaligenaceae bacterium; assembly: GCA_013416405.1. GTDB lineage: Bacteria > Pseudomonadota > Gammaproteobacteria > Burkholderiales > Burkholderiaceae_B > Pusillimonas_C. The sequence continues at coordinate 41,093 of JACCET010000008.1, read as the reverse complement.
ACCACCCGAAATCGTGTACGGAATTCTTAGATTGCGCAAGGCCTGCTCTAGAATGCGTGCTTGCTGATTGCTACGGTACAGTACCGCAAAATCGCGCCATTCGGCCCGGCGCTCAAAGCGCGCTGCCGACAATCGTATGCCTATCGACTCCGCCTCGGCTTCATCGTTATCCATGGGTGTAAGCTGTATGGGCTCGCCCGCTCCAAGCTCTGACCAAAGCTTTTTGCCAAAGAGATTTGGATTTTTGCTGATGACCTGGTTGGCGGCGGACAAAATGGTTTGCACCGAGCGGTAATTCTGTTCCAGCTTGATGACTTTGATGGTGGGGTAGTCTGTTGTCAGGTTCGCCAGATTCTCGACCGTGGCACCTCGCCAGGCGTAGATGGCCTGATCATCATCACCCACGGCCGTAAACATGGCTCGCTGCCCAGTCAGCCACTGCACCAGGCGATACTGGCACACATTGGTGTCCTGATACTCATCGACCAGCAGGTAATGCACGCGGGACTGCCAGCGTTGCCTGACCTCGATGTTATGTTCCAGCAGCATGGCGGGCAAGCGGATCAGATCGTCAAAATCCACGGCTTGGTAAGCCGCCAGCGTGGCACTATAGCTGCGGTATATTTTGGCGGCCTCGGCCTCGCTGGCCGATGACGCGCTGCGGTCTGCCGCATCGGGATCCATCAAGGCGTTCTTCCACAAAGAAATATTTTGTTGAACCGCGCGCAGGCGTGCCTTATCGGTAGTCGCCAGCAGCTCCTGGATAATCGCCAGCGCGTCATTCGAATCGAGAATGGAAAACTGGGGCTTCAGCCCGGCGTGCGCAGCTTCTTCTCGTAAAAAGCGCAGACCCAGCGAATGAAACGTACTGACCGTCAACCCCTTCGCAAGCTTGCTGTCCACCAGTTGCTTGACCCGCTCACTCATTTCGCGAGCGGCCTTGTTGGTGAAGGTCAGGGCAACGACCTGCCGAGCTTGATAGCCGCACTCGCGCAACAAATAGGCAATCTTCTGCGTAATCACTCGGGTCTTGCCACTGCCCGCTCCCGCCAGCACCAGGCATGGGCCATCCAGATACAACACCGCCTGGCGTTGCATCGTATTCATGTCGGTTGCGACGGTGTGGCCTGCCTGTGAACTCAAGTGATCAGTTTCCTTATATTTCTAATGGATCGACTTCCAAATTCCAGCGCACGCGAAAAGCCTTGGCCTCGGTAGCCAAGGCGCGGGACCATATCGTCAGGAAAGCCTGCAGGGCCGGGCGATGGGTGCTTTCCACCAGCAATTGCGCCCGTTCTATGTTGGCGACCCGCACAACACGCAAGGGTACAGGATCGTACAGCGTCAGCGCGCTGGCAGTAGGGTAATCGGCTGCATGCTGCTCAGGCAATTGACGAGCGTGCGCAAGAAAGTCCAGGGCAGCTGCCAGTTCGCGTGCTTCGGCCGTAAGCAGCGCCTGATAGGCATAAGGAGGTAAACCCACCGCTTCCCGCTCCGCCAGGCCATACTGGGCAAACCCCGGATAATCGTGTCGCAAAAGCGCCTGGTAAACCGGCTGCTCGGGGTAATCGGTCTGGATAATGACTTCGCCACCTTTAACATGGCGACCCGCCCGGCCCGCCACCTGCATCAGTTGCGCAAACAAACGTTCGGGCGCCCGGAAATCTTGCGCAAACAGCATGGCGTCGGCATTCAGCACACCAACCAACCCCAGGTTGGCGAAGTCATGCCCTTTTGCCACCATTTGCGTACCCACCAGCAAGTCGACCTCACCGGCATGTACTTTGGCAAACAGTGTGGCGGCGCTGCCCTTGAGCCGTGTGCTGTCGGCATCGATCCGGGCTATGCGGGCCGACGGGAACAGCTCGGCAAGGTATTCTTCTACACGCTGCGTCCCGCGCCCCATGGGTTTAAGGTCTTGGTCGCCACAATCGGGGCAGGCGCGTGGGACGCGGGCCTGGTAGCCACAGTGATGACATTGCAAATAGTTGTGCCGGGCACCGCCAGCCCTGTGCAATACGGTATAAGCCGTACAGCGAGGACACTGGCTGACCCAGCCACAAGACGCGCAATTGAGTACCGGCGCATAGCCGCGCCGGTTCAGGAAAATAAGGGATTGCTGCCCTGCCTCCAGACGCTCGCCCAATGCCTTGACGAGCTGCGGCGAAAACCCCTGCTGCATCGCCAGCCTGCGTGTATCGACCAGCCTGACGCTGGGCAACTCCACCGCTTTGGCCCGTTCAGGCAAGGAGAAACGCAGATAATGACCCGTCTCGGCGTGGTTCCAGCTTTCCAACGAGGGCGTTGCCGAGCCCAGCACAACAGGAATATTCCGGTCTCGTCCACGCCACACGGCGAGATCACGGGCGGAATAGCGCAAACCATCTTGCTGCTTGTACGAAGCGTCGTGTTCTTCGTCGACGATAATCAGTCCCAGATCGGGCAGCGGGGCAAAAATCGACAGCCGGGTACCCAGCAGAACCCTGGCTTCGCCACGCTGCGCACGCATCCAGGCTCTTAGTCGTTCACCATCGGCCAAACCGCTATGCATCACGGCCAGCATCTCACCGCCTGCTATGCCAGCCAGGCGTGTACGCAAAGACTGTTCCAGCTGCGGTGTGAGGTTGATTTCGGGCACCATGAACAGCACCTGGCCTCCACGCGCCAACACGGCCTGAGCGGCATGCAGATAAACTTCGGTTTTGCCGCTGCCGGTAACCCCGTGCAGCAATAAGGTTTTGTGGCCTTGCTGCCCCGCGATAGCCTGCATGGCCGTGGCCTGAGCTGCATTCAATGGAGGCGGGACATCCGCCCCAACCTGCTTGGCCTCGGGCTTGGCCCGCTTGTCCATACGCCTGACCGGCCCGCCCGCCGAACGCTTGCCCTGATAGGCAGACACTTTGCGCAGACCCGCAGGCAATGCGGGCAGCATGACTTCGCCCAAGGGACGTTGGTAGTACTGTGCGGCAAATGAGGCCAGGCGCAGCCAGTCCAACGGCAATGCAGGCGTATCGTCCAGAACCTCTTCTACCGACTTGGCCAGGCTGGGATCAATGGCAGGCTGAGATGGTGTGGCCACCACTACGCCCACCAACTTGCGGCGACCAAATGGGACGATGACCCGTGTACCCACAGGGATAGATACCGCACTGCAATAATCAAAAAGCCCTTGCAGGGGCACATCAAGTGCCACACGCACCCAGAAATCCAGACTGGCAGGCTGACCCGCCCCAGTGGATTCACATATGGGGGTTGTATGGAGTGTGGTCATCAATACTTCAAGTAAATTCTTGCTTAGCGCTTTAAACGCCCGTGGCTATGGGCTTTCGATAGATTACCGGCCAGCCTGTGGATAACTTTGGGGAAAATTTGACGAACAACTGCTTAAAAGTCAACGAGCCAGGCCCTATTATTTTGTTTCGGGCAAGCAAAAACTACAATTTATCTTTTAATAACCGGTGCTTATAGCGAAAAACAATATTGCAACCAAGCTTATTACAGAAATGTTGCACAGCACCGAAACCTGTGTACAACCTTGTGAAGCGGGGTAAGGCTTTAGCCCTTACCCCTTGCAGAAATAGTGATTTAATGCTTGGCTCGACTATAGGAGTGAACTTCGTCGACCAACACGGTTACGGCCTCGGGAGGCGTAAAACGCGATATGCCGTGACCCAGATTGAACACGTGGCCGCCCTGTTCGACAGAACCGAAATCATCGATAACCTTGCGTGCCTGAGTGCGTATGGCGGCATCTCCGCCAAACAGTACCATGGGGTCAAGATTGCCCTGCAAGGCAACGGCATCGCCGAGACGCTGGCGCATCTTGCCCATATTGGCCGTCCAGTCCAGGCCCATGGCATCGCATCCGGTTGTGACAATATCTTCAGCCCACTGAGCTCCGCCTTTAGTAAACACAATAACGGGAACCTTGCGCCCTTCGTTCTCGCGCACCAGGCCCTGGACAACCTTGCGAGTGTAGGCGAGTGAAAACTCCTGGAACTGGCTATCGGCCAGTACGCCGCCCCAACTGTCAAAGATCATGACTGCTTGGGCGCCCGCCTGGATTTGGGCATTCAGGTACTGCTGAGTGGCTTGAGCGTTGATTTCAAGAATACGATGCAGCAGGTCGGGACGGCTATACATCATGGTTTTGATCAGACGATAGTCACTGGATCCCTGCCCTTCCACCATATAGCATCCGACCGTCCAGGGGCTGCCGGCAAAACCGATAAGCGGAACCTTGCCGTCCAGTTCTTTGCGGATGAGCGATACGGCATCGAACACATACTGCAGCCTGGACATATCGGGCACGGTGAGCTTATTGACATCGTCTTCGTGGCGCAAAGGATGGGCAAACTTGGGTCCCTCGCCTTGCAGGAAGTCCAGACCCAGCCCCATGGCGTGGGGTATGGTCAGGATATCGGAAAACAGGATGGCAGCGTCGAGGTCGAAGCGCTCGAGGGGCTGCAGCGTGACTTCACAGGCATAGGTGCGATTCTGTGCCAAGGCCAGAAACGACCCTGCCTTTGCACGGGTTTCGTTGTACTCGGGCAAATAACGACCTGCCTGGCGCATAAGCCATATAGGTGTGTAAGGCACGGGCTCGCGCAGAAGCGAACGCAGGAAGACATCGTTTTTCAAAGTTGGAGCAGTCACGTTCATCCTTATTTCAAGACTATTGATTTTACCCGTCTCTGGCGAGGTTGGGGCCGGACTCGCAGCGGAATGGTGCAGCATCGATATCGTGCTTGCGCATAAGTGCCCAGAATGCACGCCTGTGCTTCTGGGCCGCCCGGGCGGCCATGGCAATATTACCCGAGTGGCGTCCTAGCGCAGCCTTGATGTAAGCCCGTTCGAATCTTTCTATGACCTGGCTTTTTGCCGCCCGAAAGGATTCTTTGGTGGTTGCGCTACGCGAGGCCGATGCGATGGCAAAGGCTTCGAGTTCGGCGCCGCTGCGCTCCAGTATGGACTGGTGCATGGCGTCTTCGTTAAGTATGGCCAATGCCGACGACCGGCGATATACATTCGCTGCTTCGACCAATGCCTGGCAACTTACCCCAGGCGTAGCAGCATTATAGCGGCGTGTGCCGAGCAAGCGTTCAATACGCGCGCGTAGCTCTTCTATGCACATGGGTTCGCGGACAAAGTCGGCCAGGCCCAGACTGTGCAAGTCGTCTAGTGCGCTGGCCTTGAGCTCGCTTACCAGGGCAAGAACGGGCGTATGCAGGATACCACTGGCGCTGGACAAGGCGGTGCGTATCCAGGCCAGATTCCGGGGCGACACGGGTATAAGACAGGCGTCGAAGCGTTGCAGGCGCATGCAGGCGTCGGCCAGCACATGCACGGAATCTGCAGCGCCCGCATCTATGGAGTTATCGAACAGGTGCAGATGCAAACGACCGCCGGCGTAAGCTCCCGGATACTGCCCGATTTTATCCGCATCGTAATCCGTGCACAGTAATGCACAATCAAGACGTTCCCTCATGGGTTTCTCCTTAATTATTGTGTGTAGGGGACGGCACTAGCATAGTCAGCGCCCTGTAACACAACAATCCGGAAAAATCTTAACTCGGGAAATACCTATAAAGAAGCCCTGAGGCATAAGCGACAGGGCTTCTTGGCATGCACGGCGCCAAGGCGCCCATCATGATTTAAATCAGTGCTTGCGGCGCAACTGGCTAAGCCTGCGTGCTGCGTCGGCCTGGGCGGCCAACATGGCCAACTCGGCTTCGACAACGGCGATATCAGCTTTGTCTTTCGTATTGCGCAGCGCTTCTTCGGCACGTTTGCGTGCTTCCAGAGCCTTGGCTTCGTCGAGATCTTCTGCACGGATAGCCGTGTCGGACAACACAGTGACCGCGCCGGGTTGGATCTCGAGGATGCCGCCGGCGACAAAGATATTAACCTCTGTTCCGTCGGCCTGGACGACTTTCACGGTTCCCGGACGTATGCGCGAGATAAGCGGCGTGTGGCCGGGCAGTATGCCCAGCTCACCGGACTCGCCAGGCAGCGTCACGAAAGTTGCCTCGCCGGCAAAAATCGATTCTTCTGCGCTGACAACGTCAACTTGCAAGTTGGCCATGTGTGATCCTTATTGGAGTTTCTTGGCTTTTTCGAAGGCTTCGTCGATAGAACCAACCATGTAGAAAGCCTGTTCGGGCAAGGCGTCGCACTCGCCATCAACAATCATCTTGAAGCCACGCAGGGTTTCAGTCAGGGGCACGTACTTACCGGGAGAGCCAGTAAACACTTCTGCCACGTGGAAAGGCTGAGACAGGAAGCGCTGGATCTTACGGGCACGGGCAACAGCCTGCTTGTCGTCGGGCGACAGTTCGTCCATACCCAGAATAGCAATAATGTCGCGCAGCTCTTTATAGCGTTGCAGCGTTTGCTGAACACCGCGCGCAACCGCGTAGTGCTCTTCACCAACGACTTGCGGATCGAGCTGGCGGCTGGTGGAATCGAGCGGATCGACGGCGGGGTAGATACCCAGCGCGGCGATGTCACGCGAAAGCACAACCGTGGAGTCCAAGTGCTGGAAAGTCGTGGCGGGCGAAGGGTCGGTCAAGTCATCGGCAGGAACGTAAACGGCCTGGATGGATGTAATCGAACCTGTTTTGGTTGAGGTAATGCGCTCTTGGAGCTTACCCATTTCTTCAGCCAACGTAGGCTGGTAACCCACAGCAGACGGCATACGACCCAGCAGCGCCGACACTTCGGTTCCGGCCAGGGTGTAGCGATAGATGTTGTCGACGAAGAACAGAATGTCGCGGCCTTCGTCACGGAATTTTTCCGCCATGGTCAGGCCCGACAGTGCTACGCGCAGACGGTTGCCGGGAGGCTCGTTCATCTGACCGAACACCATGGCAACCTTGGACTCTTTAAGGTTGTCCATTTTGATAACGCCGGCATCTGCCATTTCGTGGTAGAAGTCGTTACCTTCGCGAGTACGCTCACCCACACCGGCAAATACGGACAGACCACTGTGCGCTTTGGCGATGTTGTTGATCAGTTCCAGCATGTTCACGGTTTTGCCCACACCGGCGCCACCGAACAGACCCACTTTACCGCCCTTGGCGAACGGGCAAACCAGGTCAATAACCTTGATGCCGGTTTCCAGCAGTTCAACCGAAGGCGAAAGCTCGTCGAACTTGGGTGCGTTCTGGTGAATGGAACGAACTTCGTCGCTGTCGATGGGACCGCGCTCGTCGATGGGGCGACCCAGAACGTCCATGATGCGACCCAACGTACCTTCACCGACAGGCACCGAGATGGGCGCACCGGAGTTGGCCACTTCCATGCCGCGACGCAGGCCGTCGGATGAACCCATGGCAATGGTACGAACCACGCCGTCGCCCAGTTGCTGCTGGACTTCGAAGGTAAGACCGGCTTCGGCAAAGGCCGAGCTGGTATCGACGAGCTTAAGCGCGTCGTAAATCTTTGGAATGGTGTCGCGGGGGAACTGAATATCCACCACGGCGCCGATGCACTGAACGATGGTTCCGTTGCTCATGTTTAGTCCTTGCTAAATATCTTTGACGGGATGCCTTTCTGCTTAATCTTAAACAGCGGCAGCGCCCCCCACGATTTCTGAAATTTCTTTGGTAATGGCGGCTTGACGGGTTTTGTTATAGACCAGTTCAAGTTCACCGATGACTTTCTTGGCGTTATCGGAAGCGGCTTTCATGGCCACCATGCGCGCCGATTGTTCGGAGGCCATGTTTTCGGCCACCGCCTGATACACCAGGCCTTCTACATAGCGCATCAACAAGTCGTCAATGACGGTTTTGGAGTCAGGCTCGTAGATGTAGTCCCAGCCGTAGCTTGCCTTGACCGCATCTTTATCATCTTCGGCCGTGCCATCTTGCGATTGAAACGGATCAGCCAGACCGCTGGGCAAAGGCAACAAGCGGATGAAGCTGGGATCCTGCTTCATGGTGTTGACGAAACGGTTCGTTGCCAGATAAATGGCATCGATCTTGCCGTCGATAAAGTCGTCGATCTGTACCTTAATGGCACCGATAAGGCGATCAAGATTGGGGGTATCGCCAAGCTGAACTTCCTGGGACACCAGGTTCGCGCCGATACGCGACAGAGTGCCAGCACCCTTGTTGCCCAGCGCAGTTGCCTGCACCTTGATACCTTTCTGATCGAACTCTTTAAGACGAGCCAGCACCAAACGCATAATGTTGGTGTTCAGGCCGCCGCACAGACCTTTGTCGGTGGTTACCACGACAACGCCGACCGCCTTCACATTGCTGCGTTCGATCATGTAGGGATGCGTGTAATCGGGATGCGCCTGCATCAAATGAGCGGCGATCTCGCGCACCTTGGTTGCATAGGGACGGCCGGCACGCATCCGCTCTTGCGCCTTGCGCATCTTGGATGCCGCCACCATCTCCATGGCTTTGGTGATCTTGCGCGTGTTTTGCACGCTCTTGATCTTGGTTCGAATTTCCTTGATTCCGGCCATCGCTCTTTCCTGAAAGGGCGTTATGACAGAGCCCGGATGGGCTCTGCATTACGTATGGATACTGAAGCAGCCATGCTTCATCACCCTAAACAGTCAAAATTAAAAAGCACCGTGCTTTTTGAACTCTTGTATGGCTGCGGCCAACTCGGCGTCGTCTTCCTTGGACAGTTCCTTGGTGTCTTCGATACGCTGGATCAAGCCTTCGTTCTTGGACTTCAGGCTTTCCTTCAGCGCTTTTTCGAAGCTCAGGATCTGTTCAACTTCCAGGTCGTCGAGGTAGCCGTTATTGACCGAGTACAGCGTTACGGCCAGCTCCCATACCTGCAAAGGCTGGTACTGAGGCTGCTTGAGCAGCTCAACCACACGCTTGCCGCGCTCGAGCTGACGACGGGTTGCGTCGTCGAGGTCGGAGGCGAACTGGGCGAATGCAGCCAATTCACGATACTGGGCCAAGTCGGTACGAATACCGCCAGACAGTTTCTTCACAACTTTGGTTTGCGCCGAACCACCCACACGCGACACCGAGATACCCGCGTTGATGGCTGGACGCACACCTGCGTTGAACAAGTCGGTTTCCAGGAAGATCTGGCCGTCGGTAATGGAAATAACGTTGGTCGGAACGAATGCCGAGACGTCGCCAGCCTGGGTTTCAATGATGGGCAATGCCGTCAGTGAACCGGTTTTGCCTTTGACTTCGCCATTGGTGAACTTCTCGACGTAGTCGGGGTTCACGCGGGCAGCACGTTCCAGCAAGCGGGAATGCAGGTAGAACACGTCGCCAGGATAGGCTTCGCGGCCTGGAGGGCGGCGCAGCAACAGGGAAACCTGGCGGTAAGCCCAAGCCTGTTTGGTCAGGTCATCGTAGATGATCAGGGCGTCTTCACCGCGATCGCGGAAGTATTCGCCCATGGTGCAGCCCGAGTAGGCCGACAGATACTGCATGGCAGCGGAGTCGGATGCGGCGGCGGCCACGATAATGGTGTATTCCAGCGCGCCGTGCTCTTCGAGCTTGCGAACCACGTTGCTGATGGTGGATGCTTTCTGGCCGATAGCGACGTATACGCAGGTAACGCCCTTGCCTTTCTGGCTGATGATGGTGTCGACAGCAACAGCTGTCTTGCCTGTTTGGCGGTCACCAATGATCAGTTCGCGCTGGCCACGGCCAATAGGCACCATGGAGTCGATAGCCTTGATACCAGTTTGCAGCGGTTGCGACACCGACTGACGGGCAATCACGCCAGGCGCGACTTTTTCGATAATGTCGGTTGCCTTGGCGTTGATGGGGCCCTTGCCGTCGATGGGTGCACCCAGAGCGTCGACAACGCGGCCGCGCAACTCGGGGCCAACCGGCACTTCAAGAATGCGACCGGTGGTCTTGACCGGATCGCCTTCCGACACGCCGGTGTAGTCGCCCAGAATAACTGCGCCAACGGAGTCACGCTCAAGGTTGAGCGCCAGTCCGAACACGTTATTCGGGAATTCAAGCATTTCGCCTTGCATCACGTCGGACAAGCCGTGGATGCGGGTAATACCGTCGGTCACGGAAACAACCGTGCCTTGCGTACGTACGTCGGTCGACGCGCCCAAGCCTTCGATGCGGCTTTTGAGCAGTTCGCTGATCTCTGACGGGTTAAGTTGCATGTTCAGACTCCTGGAATCCTGTTATCCGGCACGCTTTTAGGCGGCCAGAGTATCGCGCATGCGGGCCAATTGGGCCTGCACGGACGTATCAAGTACTTGATCACCCACTGTTACGCGTACGCCGCCGATAAGGGCAGCATCCACCGTAACAACCGGTTTGAGCTTGAGGCCGAATTTCTTTTCCAGCCCCGACACAAGCTGCTGCACCTGATCGTCGCTGAGCGCATAAGCGCTGCGAATATCAGCCAGCGCGGTGCCTTCGTGCTGGTTTTTCAGTATTTCGAATTGCTCGGCAATTTGCGGCAAGACCAGAATACGGCTGTTGCCAATAAGCAATTCAATAAAATTACGCGCTTGAGCCGGCAACGGCGATTTGATCAGGCCTGCAAACAGCTCGATGCGTTGAGCTGCATTCAGACGTGGATCGGTCAGCGCTTCGCGCACATCGTCCTGACTTGCCACCTGGGCAAGCTCGGACACCAGACCTGACCACGACTCCAGGCCGGTGGCCTTGTCGTTGCGTGCCGATGCGAACAACGCTTCGGCGTACGGTCTGGCAATAGTCGATAGTTCAGCCATGGCCTGCCCTGAGTTTAGAGTTGCGCCTTGAGCTGTTCTAACAGCTCGGCGTGTGCCTGTGCGTCGACTTCTCGTTTGAGAATCTGCTCGGCGCCTTTAACCGCAAGGATGGCGACATCAGTGCGCAGGCTTTCACGTATACGCTGAGCCTCTTGGGCTGCGTCTTGCTGAGCCTGGGCAACAATGCGCGCTTTCTCGGCTTCCGCTTCGCGGCGGGCCTGGTCAAGAATAGCGGCAGCCTGCTTATCGGCTTCGACCATGCGAGCATGGTTTTCTGTTTTTGCAGATGCCTCGATCAGGCTGATACGTGCCTGGGCTTGAGCCAAATCGGCCTTGCCCTTATCGGCGGCGGCAAGGCCGTCGGCGATTTTCTGGCGACGATCATCCATTGCCTTCGTGAGTGGCGGCCATACGAATTTCATCGTAAACCAGCCAAGCACGAAAAACACGATCATCTGAAAAAAGAGAGTCGCGTTTAAATTCACGGTCGTTTCCCTTTAATACCACGGGTGCCAGGCAGCCCTGCTGCATGACACTGGATGTCCAAGCCGCGAACCAGCGAAGGGGCCGGCCCGTAGCTGCTTAACCCGCCGGCGGCGAGCTGCAATGCTTACCCGACGAACGGATTGGCGAATGCAAACAACATGGCAATACCAACACCGATCAGGAACGCGGCGTCGATAAGGCCGGCCAACAGGAACATCTTGGTTTGCAAAGCGTTCATCAGCTCTGGTTGGCGAGCCGAAGCTTCTAGGTATTTACCACCCATGATGGCAATACCAATACATGCACCGATAGCGCCCAGACCAATAATAATACCGCAAGCTAGAGCAACGAAAGCAACGTTGGTCATAACAACTCCTTGGTTAAAAACCGTGTAATCAAAAAGTCAAAAAACTGCATCGCAAGAGAATCTTGCACCCCGGCTGGACGTACTGCCCAGACCGAAAACTATTAATGGCCTTCGTGAGCCTGACCCACATATACGAGAGTCAACATCATGAAGATAAAGGCCTGCAACAACACGATCAGAATGTGGAAGATAGCCCACATGGATCCTGCCAGGACATGCCCGATACCCAAGCCTAAGCTTGCGCCATTAAATCCGGTCCATGCACCGCCCAGCAAGGCAATTAGCATGAATATAAGTTCGCCGGCAAACATATTGCCGAACAACCGCATGCCCAGTGACACCGACTTGGCGGCGTACTCGATGCAGTTCAAAAGAAAGTTGAAGGGGGCCAGGAACAGGCCGGCGATACCGGGCGCATGGAAAGGCGCGGTAAACAATTCTTTGACAAAACCACCCGGGTGCTTGATTTTGATGCCGTAGTAGAACATCAGGAGCAGCACACCCAGCGACATACCCATGGGAACGTTCAGGTCGGCCGTAGGCAGAATGCGATGGTGGTACAGAACATCGCCATGCTCGGCACCCAGACCCGTCATTTTGAACACCCAGGCCAGGAAGTCGACCGGCAACAGGTCGAGCATGTTCATGAGAATGATCCACAGGAAGACCGTGAGCGCCAGCGGCGACACAAAGCGACGGGAAACCTCGTTGGGAATAATGCTTTTGGCTTGCTCTTCGACCATATCGACGAGCATTTCGACTGACGTTTGAAAGCGGCCGGGAACGCCTGCCGTAACGGCCTTGGCGGCACGCCACAGGGCAAACACAACGATCAAGCCCATGAGAATGGACCAGAACAAGGAGTCGAAATTGACAACACCGAAGTCAGCGATGGCGGACTGTTTTTCACCTATGCTGTTCAGGTGAACCAAATGGTGTTGAATGTACTCAGACTGGGGCGAAATATTGCTAGCAGCAGCCATCTGTAACCTTATCCTGTATGCATGAATCAGAGCCCAAAGGCTACTGGAATTAACTTGTGGCTATGGCAGCTTGCGCAAAAACAGCAGCAGCACATAACCCTTTAAAACACATAACAACCCGAACAACATGGCGGGCCATACCAACCAACTGCCACCCAACCACGCAGCCAGCCCAAGCACCAACACCGCCGAGCCCAACTTGAACGCTTCGCCCACAAAAAAAGTGAACGGATTCGACCTGAGCGGGCCGAACAAACCAAGCAGCAAACGCAAGGCAAACAATGCGTTGGGCACAAAATATGCAGCGGCGCCAATAAAGGCTGAAACCGCTGCAGCACCGCCCGCCACCAACCAGGAAACCAGCACGGCCAAAACCAGCATTACTGCCTGGGCAGCAAGCGTGCGCATAATGCCACTGCTTGCGCGCCGGGTAATGGCCACACGATCCTGATCTGTCAGTACGAGCCGGGGAACTTCCGTGCCACCCGGAGCATAGTCTTGATTCATTGTCGTAAGACCGCCGTTGTGGTCAACAAAATCTGGATCCGCCGCCTTACGAGAAGCTTTATTAACAAGACCCGTGTAGCGGCAAACTCATAGAGTATAACTTTATTTTTTATCTGTAAGCAACTTGTCAGCTGATTTTTTCATGTAGAACGTCGTAAATTTGTGCGATCGCAACACAACATTGCCCCATCCGTGCCGGACGAAGCAATGTGTCTGTACTGACGCAACAAGCACCTTACTGGTGCTTGAACTCGGGTTTGCGCTTCTCGACAAACGCCTTCATGCCTTCTTTCTGATCTTCCGTAGAGAACAGTGCATGAAAGTTGCGACGCTCGAACATAAGCGTATCGTTCAGCGAGCCTTCATAGGCCATATTGATGCACTCCTTGGCCATGATGACTGAAGGCAGTGACATGGAAGCAATAATGGTGGCTGCCTCGATCGCCTCATCCATCAGACGCTCAAGTGGCACGACGCGGGACACCAGCCCAGCGCGTTCCGCCTCTTCGGCATCCATCATGCGGGCGGTCAGAACCAGGTCCATGGCCTTGGCCTTGCTGATGGCGCGCGGAAGGCGCTGCGTTCCACCATAGCCCGGAATAACCCCCAGCTTGATTTCCGGCTGACCGAACTTGGCGTTATCGGCGGCAATGATGAAGTCGCACAGCATGGCCAATTCGCAGCCACCGCCCAGTGCATAGCCGGCTACCGCGGCAATAATCGGCTTGCGTATGCGCTTGGGGGAGTCCCATTGGCCACCCAGATAGTCGTTCTTGTAAACATCCATATAGGTCCAGCCCTGCATGGCACTGATATCGGCACCCGCAGCAAAGGCCTTTTCGCTTCCTGTGAGCACGATGGCACCGATGTTTTCGTCGGCATCAAATGCCAGCAGCGCCTGGGCAAGCTCATCCATGACTTCATTGCTCAGTGCGTTCAATGCCTTGGGCCTATCAAGCGTAAGCAAGCCCACACGACCCAAAACCTCAACTTTTACCAATGGCGCATTCATGCCGTCTCCTTGTTGCAAAGTAATATAGTGGTATGAAAAAAGAAACTTTACTCTATAGCGTAACGCCTTTTGACCCAGCGGGTCATCGACTGAAGGTTTGTTTGACCATAAACAACCCCGATCCCGGCGGGCAGGCACTTTCCATGCCGGCCTGGATTCCGGGCAGCTATCTTATCCGGGACTTCTCGCGCCAGATAGAAACACTGCATGCATCCAGCCAGGGGCAAGCCGTTGCCGTCGCCAAGACGGACAGTCACAGCTGGCTCTGCGCACCCTGCGCGGGCCCACTGAAGCTTGAATATACGGTGTACGCCTGGGATCTTTCCGTGCGCGGCGCTCACGTGGATGAAACCCACGCTTTCTTTAACGGAAGCTGCGTGTTCCTGAGCGTAACGGGTCAAACGCAAACACCCTGCCACGTAGAAATTTGCCCGCCACCGCACACAAAAAACTGGAAGGTATATACCAGCCTGCCCGAAGCGACCGGACATAAGCGCGCAGCACGGCGCCATGGCTACGGCATGTATATTGCCCCCGACTATGACGCGCTGATAGACCATCCTGTGGAAATGGGGCGACCGCAGGTAGTGCAATTCACTGTGCACGGTGCCGAGCATGAGATGGTGTTCACCGGTGTCATACCCAAGCTGGATCTTGAGCGCATAGCGGCCGACACTGCCAAAATTTGCGCCACCCAGATTGAACTGTTTGAGCCGCAGAGTCGGCGCGCGCCCTTCCTGGACAGCAGCATTCGTTATGTGTTCATGACCATGGTAACGGGCGATGGCTACGGCGGGCTTGAGCACCGCGCTTCCACAGCCCTGGTGACCTCACGCGGCGACCTGCCCACACGCGGCCAGGCCAAGGCGCCGGAAGGTTACCAAAACTTCCTGGGCCTGGTCAGCCACGAGTACTTTCATACCTGGAATGTCAAACGTATCAAGCCGGCAGTTTTCGCGCCCTACGACCTTAGCCGTGCAACGCACACCGAACTGCTATGGGTATTCGAAGGCTTTACGTCTTACTACGACGACCTGATCCTCTTGCGTTCGGGCGTTATCGGCGAAAGCGATTATCTGCGCACGCTGGGCAAGGTCATCGGCAATGTGCGGCGCGGCACGGGCCGGCTTAAGCAAAGCGTGGCCGAGAGCTCTTTCGATGCCTGGACGCGCTATTACAAGCAGGACGAAAACTCGCCCAACGCACTCGTAAGCTATTACACCAAAGGCTCGCTGATCGCACTGGGGCTGGATATTGTTGTGCGCCAGGCTACGGGTGGAGCCCGCTCGCTGGACGACGTCATGCGCTTGATGTGGCAGCGCTATGGACGCGATTTTTATCAGGGCAGCGGCACGGGCATAGCCGAAGATGCCATGCCCGGCCTTATCCTTGAAGCCACCGGTGTCGACACTTCTGAATTTATTCAACGCTATGCTTATGGCTGCGAAGACGTACCGCTAGACGAGCTTCTGTCGCAACAAGGCATTACGCTGAACTGGAAAGCCGCTTCGGCAACCCCCACCCTGGATGCGCGCCTGCGCACAATTCACGGTGAAACGCAGATTGCCACCGTCCATGAAGGTGGCTGCGCCCATGCCGCTGGATTATCTGCCGGTGATATCTTGCTTGCCATCAATGGCTTAAAGGTAAGCGATTCAGCATCGGTAGACCGTTTGCTGGGCGTCTATAGGCCTGCAGACAGCATAGACGTACACGTGTTCCGACGCGACGAGCTTCGGGCGTTCCGCGTAAAGCTGGCCGCGCCCGATGCCCACGAGTGCGTACTTGAGCGCACGGCGTCCGACACGAACGCTGTACCGACCTGAGCCTGCCACACCGCTACCGGGCACGAATGAAGCAGCTCAGGCCACCGCCTCTACTCGTGCCTGTATGGCTTTGGCAGCAGTGACCCCATCGGCCAGCGCGGTGACCACGCAGGGGTGCTGGCGTTGCGCCACCTCGCCGATGGCATAAACACCGGCACAGCTGGTTTGCGCCGTATACATGTCGGTGGCAATAAAGCCTTGCTGACTACGTTGCAAACCCAGGGGCGCAGCAAATTCCATACAGGGCTCCCAACCATAGAACACCATGATCACATCATAAGCCTGGTCATTGACCGTAAGCGCGCGCACGTCGACAGTATAGGAACCTTGCGTGATGCGGCCTGGCGCGACTTGCCGCACAAACTGCTGCTGGGCACGCAGGCTGCGCGCATAGACCTGGACACTGGCGGCGCCACGCCCCAGCGCATACAGCGCGTTCTCTAGCGCGTTGTCGCCCCCGCCCAGCACGGCTACCCGCTGGCCGCGAAAGTCTTGCGCCACGACATGCGCACCTGGCCCCACCAGCAAACCCTGGGCTGTTGCACCAAAAGCGGCGGGATCGCCCAAGCCTCGCGCCCGCACGCCAGTAGCCAGCACCAAATAAGGCGCGCGCGGCGTATCGGCAAACGCAGGGCCCATAACAGTGAATTCACCCGACTGCCGCTGTACGCTATCCACCCTTCCAGATAGCCGGGTCGGCACGGCTGCCTGCTCTAGGCTGAGCGCCAGGTTATCAGCCACCTGGGATCCCGACACACCAGGCAGGGTAGCGTTCCAGTCATCGGTGTAAGGATTGCGCCGGCACAACCCGCCAATAGACTCGCTGGCCTCGATCAGCAGGGGCGCCAGGCCCAGCCGAGCAAGCCAGACGGCACACGAGACACCAGCCGGCCCGCCGCCGATAATAATCGCATCATAATTTCCATTGTCTGCTCTCATACTGCTTTCAAATCGCCCCTTAATGCTTATAGAAACCGCCCATACGGCCGGGCCGCAGGCGTTTGCAACGCTAAAGCACTACAATTCCCTCAATTCTACAAGGCCCATTTATGCCCACCCGACGCATCTTCTTTAACCAGCTCGCGCTGGACGCACGCATAGGTATTCTGGAGCATGAGCTGCGCGCTACCCAGCCCTTGCATATCGACGCGGAATTCGATGTCGACATCACTCAAGAGGTGAACGACCAGAACATACAGTCAGTACTGGACTATCGCCTGCTGCGCAATGCCATCGTCTATGAGTGTACGCATGCGCATGTAAACCTGCTGGAAACGCTCAGTGAGCGGGTGGTTCAGCGCATATTGAACGAATTTCCCCTGGTGCAGTTCGTCAAGATACGCATAAGCAAGCCACTGGCCTTTTCCGACTGCTCCGCCGTGGGCATAGAGCTGCAACGCAGCCGCTGAATTTTTATTCTGATCATCATGCAAGCCGACACCCTACCCCTCGAAACCCCCGAACAAGACGCCGCCGATACAAGCCGCCGCGCACACAAGCAGCGCGTCAATGACAACAAACTGGCCAAGCGCCTGATACGTGAAACAGGCCGTGCCATTACCGACTTCAACATGATAGAAGACGGCGACAAAGTCATGGTGTGCCTGTCGGGCGGCAAGGATTCGTACACCATGCTCGATATCCTGCTTACACTCAAGGCGCGCGCGCCCATAAATTTCGACATCATTGCGGTCAACCTTGACCAGAAGCAGCCCGGCTTTCCCGAACACGTGCTGCCCGATTACCTGCGCTCAATCGATGTGCCCTTTCATATCGAGAATCAGGACACCTACTCCATCGTCACTCGTGTCATACCCGAAGGTAAAACCACTTGCTCACTGTGTTCACGCCTGCGGCGCGGCATCCTGTATCGCGTGGCCTCGGAACTAGGCGCCACCAAGATTGCACTGGGCCATCATCGCGACGACATCCTGGGCACCTTCTTCCTGAATCTGTTCTATGGTGGCCGCATGAAGGCCATGCCGCCCAAGCTGATGTCGGACGACGGCGAACACATTGTGATCCGTCCTCTGGCCTACATTCCTGAAAAAGACATCATCGCCTACGCTCAGATGAAGCAGTTTCCCATCATTCCCTGCAATCTGTGCGGCTCGCAAGAGAACCTGAAACGTAAAGAGGTCACCCGCATGATTGCAGAATGGGACAGGCACTTCCCGGGCCGCTCATGGAATGTATTTGGCGCACTGTCACGCGTAGTGCCCACACACCTGATGGACAAAAACCTATTCGACTTCGCCGGGCTTGTACCCACCGGCCAGCGCGACGACAATGGTGACAAAGCGTTCGACGATGAGCCAATTGCATCATCGTTCAGCACAGGCTTTCAGCCTGACGACATCCCCACAGTAAGGCGCACCGGCGCGTCACCACCTACGCAAAAGGAGTCCGCCTAGTGGCACCAAGAAACAGACATACGCCCATCCCTCCCGTCATCTTCACGCATTTTCTTGCAGTCCTGCTTTTGCTCGCCAGTATGGCATTTGCTTCAAGTGCCACTGCCCAGACTCCTGACACGCCACCATCCGGCGCCCCTTCCTACAGCGCACTGGCCGACCTGCTGGAAAACGACCAGGCCCGCGACCAACTCATTGAACAACTGCGCAGCCTGGCACCACAAGATGGACAGGCACCCGCCCGGAACGCCGCCACAACCCCGCCTTCGAGCGTAGCCGATCCCGCCGATCTGCCCCTATCGCAGCGCATGGCCGCAGGCCTGCAAAACTTTACCGCCGGTGTGCTGCACGATCTGTCCGCAACCATGACGGCCATTCGCGCAGCCGTCACTGGCCAACCGGTTCCCGGCAACAGATTGCATGCCTTTCTGCCCGCCCTGGAGCTGCTGCTGTACACCGTGCTGGGTACGCTGCTGGCCTACTTTATTTTTCGCTCACTGGCCAGGCTAGGCTTTGCTCGCCTGAATGTATGGATACTGCAGGACAGCAAGAAAGCAGACGCACCGCCCGCCGAGCCGACATCCCCGTTGGTGACGTCCGTCCGGCGCCATCGCTTTGCCTCGCTGGCCATGGGACGCAAACTGCTGGGCGTGATCGCCGCCTTTCTGATTGACGTGGCCGCCACCTTGTTGGCGGCGCTGGCGGGCTATATATTGACCACCACTCTGGCAAGCAGCCGTGACGGCGACATGACCTTGCTGTCGCTGCAGTTCCTGACCGCCTTTGTCATGATAGAAGTCGCCAAATCCGTCTCGCGAGGCATATTCGCCACCCGCTACGACCAATTGCGCTTGCTGCCGCTTACACCTGAAACGGCAAATTACTGGAACCACTGGCTGACCCTGCTGATAGGCCTCACCGGCTACAGCATGCTGGTTGCCGTGCCGGTCGCAGCAACGGTTTTCCTGCCAGCCGCAGGCAAGATCCTTGGCCTCATCCTCATGCTGTGCGTGTACATTTATGGCGTACGGGTTGTGTGGAAGAGCCGCAAGACAGTGCGGGACGAGCTTATACAACGCGCCGACCAATCCTCCACCGCCATATTCAGCACGCTGCTGCGCGTGCTGGGCCGGGTTTGGCACCTGCTTGCGCTGGCCTACTTCACTGTCTTGCTGATCGTGACCCAGGCCGAGCAAGACCAGGCATTGACATTCATGGTGCACGCCACGATTCAGACCCTGATCGCAATCGCGATAGGCCTGATCCTTGCTGCGGCGCTGTCCTCACTGATGTCGCGCCGCGTGCAATTGCCCGATCATTGGCGTGGCCGGCTGCCTATGCTAGAAAACCGCATCAATTCCTACGTACCCATTACCCTGAAGACGCTGCGCCTGCTGATCCTGATCACCGTATCGCTGATCGTGCTGGACGCCTGGCAGGCGTTCGACCTGCTTGCGTGGCTGGAGTCCTCTGGTGGCCGCGCCACCATAGCGATGATATTCAGAGTGGCCATTATTCTGGTGCTGGCCGCAGCCACCTGGACCGTGCTGGCCAGCCTGATCGAGCACAGGCTGGGCACGTCCGATGGCACCCGAAGGCCCAGCGAACGGGAAAAAACGCTGCTGATGCTGTTTCGCAATGCCGCAGCGGTCGTGATCGCCACTATGACCACGCTGATAGCACTATCACAGATCGGCATCAATATCGGGCCGCTCATTGCCGGCGCAGGCGTTGCCGGCCTGGCCATAGGCTTTGGCGCGCAAAAGCTGGTGCAGGACGTGATTACCGGCGTGTTCATACAGCTGGAAAACGGCATGAACCAGAACGACGTGGTGGAGCTGGCCGGCATTTTCGGCACGGTGGAAAAGATCACCATACGCTCGGTCGTCATACGCACACTGGACGGCGGCTACCACCTGATCCCGTTTTCAACCATAGACAAACTGACCAACCATACACGTGACTACGGCTACCACTACGGAGAATACAACGTCGCGCACCGCGAGAACGTGGACGAAGCCATCGCCCAACTGGATCTGGCCTTCAAGGACTTGATGCAAGATCCCGAGCTGGCGCGCGAGGTGCTGGAAGAAATCTCTATACCCGGCGTTACCGGCCTGACAGAGCGCGGCTTCACCATACGCGTGCTGATCAAAACCACGCCGGGCAACCAATGGGCCATACAGCGCGGCTTCAATCGCCTGGTCAAGCAGCGCTTCGACGCCGCGGGCATCGAGCTGCCTTACCCACAAGCCGTGCTGCACTTCGGGCGCGACAAGAAGGGTTATGCGGCACCCGTCGATGTGCGTGGCGTAGACGCCCTGAAGCATGCGCCGGGCGCGACACCCGCTCCTGGCCAGACCATGCGGCCTGTTCTGGACGAAGGAAGTTAAAGCCATAGCGGGCCCAAGCGCCCGCCATGGACAAAATAACGGGCCAGCCTGGTTTCAGTCTATGCCGTTCCAGCGCGGCCCCGGAACTTCGATACCGAACAGTTCAAGCACACGGGCCACAGTGTGGTCCACCATGTCATCCAGCGTTTTAGGATGATGATAAAAAGCCGGCAAGGGCGGAAATATGACACCACCCATTTCGGTTACCGCTGTCATGTTGCGCAGATGCGCAAGATTCAAGGGCGTTTCGCGCACCATCATGACCAGGCGTCGACGCTCTTTCAGCGTAACGTCGGCCGCCCGTGTAATAAGATTGTCGGAAAAGCCGTGTGCCACTGCCGCAAGCGTGCGCATGGAGCACGGCACCACCACCATGCCAGCGGTGGCAAAGCCGCCACTGGACAATGTGGCGCCAACATCCCGAAAGCTGTAGACCTTGTCGGCCAAGGCGTGAATGTCCTGACGGGTCAGTTGCAACTCGTACTTGATATTGAGCACACCCGGCGGTGAAACCACCAGGTGCGTTTCAACATCGGGGACATCGCGCAAAACCTGCAGCATGCGTACGGCATAAATGGCGCCAGTGGCACCCGTTACCCCTACGACAAGCCGACGTTTGCTGGTCACGCAAGCGCCCCAGCCTCTTTCAGTACATTCACCAGCTCGCCGTTTTCGTGCATTTCGGCAATGATGTCGGAACCGCCGAGGAATTCGCCGGACACGTACAGCTGGGGAATGGTGGGCCAGCTGGAGTATTCCTTGATGCCCTGACGCACTTCTTCGTCGTCCAGCACGTTGACCGTGACCAGCTTGGTCACGCCCGAGGCCTGCAGCACCTGTATGGCGCGGCCCGAGAAACCGCATTGCGGGAACTGGGCAGTGCCCTTCATAAATAACACTACGGGGTTGTCCGTGACAGTTTCACGAATAAAATCTTGTACTTCGCTCATGATGCTCTCGATTCCAGGAAAAAGTGTTTGATGGCCTATTGGCTATCATTGATTATAAATACCACCGGTCACCCGTTCTATGCCAGCCAGATCCTGCAAGCTGGCTACGTGAGTAAATCCGGCTTGCTGCAGCAATTGCCGTACCGCCAGCGCCTGATCCCAGCCATGTTCCAGGAACAGCGCTGCGCCTGGTTTCAACCTGACCCCGGCCCCTTGCACTATCGTGCGCAGGGCAAACAAGCCGTCTACGCCGTCTGACAATGCCAGCATGGGCTCGAACCGCACATCGCCCTGCTGCAGGTGCGGATCGCCAGCGGCAATATACGGCGGATTCGACACGATCAGATCAAAACCACTATGACCAACCAGGGCATCGTACCAACTCCCAGACAAAAACTCGACCTTAGCCCCAAGCTTTTGCGCATTTTGACGCGCAATAGCCAAGGCATCAGTGCTGACATCGCTGGCCATGACGCTGGCATTCGGTGCATCAAGGGCAAGGGAAATGGCGATAGCCCCGGTGCCAGTACCCAGATCAAGGACGCGAGGCGCCGATTGGTCTTTTAGATAGTCTAACGCAGTCTCGACCAATAGCTCGGTTTCGGGTCGAGGAATCAGAGTATCTGGGCCAACCTGGAAGTCGCGCCCCATGAATTCCTTATACCCCAGGATGTAGGCCATGGGCTCGCCCGACAAACGGCGAGCCTGAAGCGCACGGAACCGAACGACAGCCTCGGGCGCAAGCGCGTCCGTGTCGTGGGCGATCAACCAGGCACGCGATACCTGCAATACCTGCTGCCACAGCATATGCACCTCTAGCCGAGGCAGGCCGCTGTCTTGCGAAACGCTGCGCACAGTATCCATATTGGTGGGCCTATCTACCCGAAGGCATCAATCCTGTCCCAAGGCCGCCAATTGCTCGGCCTGATGCTCTGCCAGCAGAGTGTTCGTCAACTCATCCATATCGCCGTCCATGATGTAAGCCAGCTTGTACAGCGTCAGGTTGATACGGTGGTCGGTGACCCGGCCCTGAGGATAGTTATAGGTGCGTATGCGCTCTGAGCGATCGCCCGTGCCGACCAGACTCTTGCGCTGCGCAGCCTCTTTATCGTGCTGTTCCTGCTGCTGCTTGTCTTTCAGGCGCGCGGCCAGCACCTGCAAAGCCTTGTCCTTATTGCGGTGCTGAGATCGGTCGTCCTGGCATTCCACCACCAGCCCGGTAGGCAAGTGGGTGACCCGCACGGCCGAGTCCGTCTTGTTGATGTGCTGCCCGCCGGCGCCACTTGCCCGAAAGGTATCAATACGCAAATCAGAAGGATTGATCACAATGTCGCTTTGCGCATCGGCCTCGGGCAGCACGGCCACCGTGCAGGCTGAAGTGTGGATGCGGCCCTGCGTCTCGGTTTCGGGCACGCGTTGCACCCGATGCGCCCCCGACTCGAACTTCAGGCGACCATAAACCCCATCGCCATCCACCCGGGCAATCACTTCCTTGTAGCCACCAACCTCAGACTCACTGGCCGACATCAGCTCGACACGCCAGCTATTATTTTCGGCAAAGCGCGTGTACATACGCAGCAAGTCGCCGGCAAACAAAGCGCTTTCATCGCCACCCGTACCCGCCCTGATTTCGAGAAACACGCTGCGCCCGTCGTCGGGATCGCGCGGCAGCAACAAGACCTGCAGATCGGCCTCCAGCTGCTCCAGCTTCTCCTTGCCCAATTTCAGCTCTTCTTCGGCCATGGCGCGCATCTCCGGATCAGCCATCATTTCCTGCGCAGCCTCGATATCGCCTTCCGTGGACAGGAAAGCATTGAATACCGTCACCACGGGCTCGAGTTCGGCGCGCTCACGCGTAATTTTCCGGTAGCGATCCATATCGCCGGCAATTTCGGGTTCAGCCAACAAGGCATCGACTTCGATCAATCGGTGAGCCAATTGCTCCAACCGATCACGCATGGAAGATTTCATAAATAAAAAAGGGAGTCAGACGATGGAAAGAACGCAAAAATGCGGCCGGACTGGTACAGCCACAGCGTCGCTAACGGCGGCGTTCGGTCGTAGGCAGCAAGCGCGGCAGCAATGTCAGCAACTGCTGACGTTCGTCGTTGGCGCTGCGATTCAAGGCAGCCAGCGGTCCGTGCATGTATTTTTGCGTTAGGCCATGGGCCAGCTGTTCGAGCACTCGCTCGGGGGATTCTCCGCGGGCCAGCAGGCGGCGGGCCCGTTCCAGTTCATTCTGGCGCACCTGTTCGGCTGCCTGCTGGAAGTCGATGATGGCAGGCACGATTTCGCGCGATTGCAACCAATGCATAAAATGCTGTACCCGCGTCTCGATGATGGCTTCGGCCTGCACCACCGCCGCACGGCGGGCATCGGTGCCGCTTTGAACCATACGGCCCAAATCATCGACGGTATATAGATAGACATCGGCCAGGCGACCGACCTCGGATTCGATATCGCGGGGCACAGCCAGATCAACCATGACCATGGGACGATGACGCCGCGAGCGCGTAGCCCTTTCCACCATCCCTAAACCAAGGATGGGCAAGGAGCTTGCCGTACAGGACACAATGACATCGAAATCGGATAAGCGCTCGGGAATATCGGACAGCTTCATGGTCTTGGCCACAAAGCGCGACGCCAGCGTATCGGCGCGCTCCAGCGTGCGATTGGCCACCACCATATGCTGCGGCTTCAGCGCTGCGAAGTGCGTGGCACAGAGTTCTATCATTTCGCCCGCGCCTATGAACAGGACGCTGGACTTGGACAGGTCGCCAAACACCCGCTCGGCCAAGCGCACCGCAGCGGCCGCCATGGACACCGAATGGGCGCCAATAGCTGTTTGGGAGCGAACCTCTTTGGCAACCGAAAACGTGCGCTGGAACAATTGATGCAACAAGGTGCCCAGTGAACCGGCCTGCTCGGCCGCGCGCACCGCGTCTTTCATCTGGCCCAGTATTTGCGGCTCACCCAGCACCATGGAGTCAAGCCCGCTGGCGACCCTGAATGCATGACGCACAGCGTCGTTCTGTTGGTACTGGTACAGATGGGGCTGCAAGCTGCCCGCTTCCAGCCGATTGAAGTCGGCCAGCCAGGTGGGAATGTGCTCTTGTGCCTGCGGATCGGCCGCACAGTAGATTTCCGTGCGATTACAGGTGGAAAGAATTGCGGCTTCTTTGACCGACGAACCAAATGTGGAGCGCAAGCCATCGAGGGCAGGCTTGAGGACGTCGAGCGGAAACGACACACGCTCGCGCACCGAAACCGGAGCCGAGACATGATTGAGACCGAAAGTTAAGACGTCGACGGACATAGTTTTTTATATATAGTGACGCAAGCGCCTGTATCAGGGTCGATTATAGTCGCCTTATAGGGTTTTTACCGAACCCGACGTTTGCGTTGGCGCAAGTTCGGCCAAAATAAGAGCCAAAGCAGTGGCGTAAAGCACACATTTTGTTTTTCGTGTATTATTTCGCCTTTCGATGGCCTGGTAGCTCAGTCGGTAGAGCAGAGGATTGAAAATCCTTGTGTCGGTGGTTCGATTCCGCCCCAGGCCACCATCTTGCTGTTCCAGCACGCTTCAAAACATCCCAAAACGCAGAAATATCAATATCTTAGGCGACAGTCATCGCCCAGGACGTCTCACTGCGCGTCGCTATATCCCGCATTTGTCTGTACCCCAGTTTGTACCCCACAATGGTTTCGTGAAAAACAGCCTTTGGGGGTACAAGTCTTGGGCTTACTAAGCGAAACACAGATCAAAGCGGCCAAGCCTGGCCAGAAGGAATACCTACTGAATGACGGGGACAATCTGTACCTGCGTGTGCGAACCACGGGTAAGGCCTGGATTTACCGTTACATGAAGGATAGCAAGCCCATCAAACTTGGGATGGGGCCATACCCGGAAGTTTCCCTCGCGCAGGCACGAGCCAAGGCATACGAAGCCAACAGTCAACGAGCCAATGGCCTGGACCCGAAAGAAGTCCGTGAGCACCAGGAAGAGCTGGCGCGAATCGCTCGTCTGCATACCTTCGAGTTACTAGCCCGCGCCTGGCACACCAGTGCCAAGAAAGACCGGGAATGGTCGGAGGACTACGCCCAGAAAGTCATCCGACATTTGGAAATCCACATCTTCCCATGGGTAGGACACAAACCAATTGAGGTGATTCTGCCCACAGAAATTGTCCGGTGCCTGCATCGTCCGAAGGATCGCGGCAATCTGGAAACTGCCCAGCGTGTGCGCGAGGCCGTTCAGCACGTCTACCAATACGCTGTAGACGTGGGAGCGCTGGAGCCGAGCAAGAATTTCGTCAACAAGAATACCGGCGGCCTGCCACCGCCACGCAGTCGGCATTTCGCAGCGATTACCGAACCTGCCCAACTTGGGCAACTGCTCCGCGATATTCGCAGCTACCACGGCCATTTCATCACGCGATGTGCATTGAGGCTTGCGCCCATGATGTTTCAGCGGCCAGGCCAGATCCGGCTCGCTGACTGGGAGGACATCAACTTTGAAGTTGAACTATGGCGCTGCCCGCCCGAGAAAATGAAGATGCGTGAGTGGCAAAAACGGGATAGCCGCACGCCGGCACACATCGTACCGCTACCTCGCCAGGCCTTGGAAGTTCTGCGGGAGCTATATCCATTGACTGGCCCCACCGGCCCCGTGTTCCGCAGCATGTCACGACGCTCGGAGAAAAGCCGCTACATCAGCGACAACACAATTAACGCGGCGCTGCGCACCATGGGCTATGACACGAAGGAAGAAATCACCGGTCACGGCTTTCGCGCCACAGCACGCACGATGATCCGCGAACATCTGGGCTGGGAGCCCGACGTCATCGAACGCCATCTGGCCCACACTTCAGACGAAGAGCTCGGCAGCAGTTATGACCGCGCAGCCTTCATTGCCCAGCGCAAAACGATGGTGCAGCAATGGGCCGACTTTCTGGATGAGCTGGAAGTTGGGCAGATGCCTATGCCCGAGGACAACATACTGCAATTCATCCGTCATCGGCCACGGCCTGCGCTACGGGTCGGGACATGACGAAACTTAGGGCATTGCTATCTGGTGGCAATGCTCAAGTGACGACTGACTGTATCTCCCAAGGAACCTACCCATGAATGAGTCCCTTTCTGAAGTCATCCGCATCCGAGTGACTCCCTCCCATGCCGCTCGTCTGGGCGAGGCGGCAGCTCTCTCAGGGCTGTCCCTCTCGGATTACATGAGGCGGCGACTGTCCGCCGATGACATGCTGCAGGAAGAATTGACGCTGTTGCGTCAGATCGTGGCAGACCTGGGTCATCTGCGCGATACCCGTCTGGCCGCCATCGAAACCGCCCATCTGCTGCGCGCCATGGCCAAGCCTGAACACATTGCCATCGCGCAACAAACACTGCAGCATCAACGCTGATTCTTACTGGACGTAGTCAAACTATCCCTGAAATGGTATATTAACGTGAAGCCTGTCCCTATAAAACCGCTTTTTTGGCTTGGTAGCAGCAAGAAAGATCTGCTGGCGTTACCTGTGCCAGTACGGAAATTCTTTGGCCATGTTCTTGATACCGCCCAACGAGGTGAACAGCACGAAGCAGTAAAGGTGCTGAGTGGCTTCGGCAGCGCAGGTGTACTGGAGATCATCGAAGACGACTCCGGCAGCACATACCGAACCGTCTACACCGTGCGGTTCTCTGAGGCCGTCTTTGTGCTGCATGTCTTTCAAAAGAAGAGCAAGCGCGGTATTGAAACGCCCAAGCCAGATATGGACATCATTCGCCAGCGCCTCAAAGCCGCCGCCATCGTTGCTCAGGAGTTGAAAAAATGACTAAACGCATTGTTGCAGGAGTTGAAATCGAGGCCAGCTCGGGCAATGTATTCGCAGACCTCGGCCTACCCGATGCCGAGAAGCTACAGATCAAATCGGGGCTGACTACCGAAATCGCCAAAGCCATTCGGGAGCGTGGACTTACCCAAGTCGAAGCGGCACAGCGCATGGGTCTGACACAACCCAAAGTATCAAGTCTGCTGCGCGGTGAGTTCTCAAACCTCTCCGAGCGCAAGCTGATGGACTGCCTGAACCGCCTGGGCTATGACATAGAAATTCGCCTGCGTAAAACACCGGAGACAGTCGGCCATCTGATGCTGACCCATGCCTAAGACTATAGCCGTACAGGCTGCGGGCCATGGCCAAGCCTGAACAGATCGGCCTCGCTTAACAGAATCTCCAGCGTCAACGCTGATTCGTCCTCGGCCTGTTCCAAGGCCATCTGCCGTACCCATTCCCGGAGACATCTTCATGCAAACCCTTCCCGCCCTGCGGGCTGGGGCGCTGGCGCTCGCCTGCGTCCTGGCTCCTGTCACTCATGCTGCCAGCACTGCTGACCTGCTCACGGGCATCCCACGCCTGGCCTGCGAAGCAACGCTCTGCCTGTCTTCCAGCTTGCGACCGGGCCAGTGCAGTCCATCCCTGGACCACTACTTCGACATCAAGAAGTACAACAAACACGGCCTGGACTGGTCAGCAACCGTCTCAGCCAGACGTTCCTTTCTATCCCAGTGTCCCGCGTCCGGCGGCACAGGCATGTCAGAGCGTATTGACGCCATTTCACGCGGCGCTGGCAAATGCGACGCGGAATTCTTGAACCAAACCTATGCCGATACGGCGTACAAATGGCGCAAGCGTGAATACGGCGGTGACAGCGGGCAAACCGTCTACGAAGTCCATCCGCTACCTACAGTCACACTCGACCAGCTACCCACCTATTGTGTCGTTTACAACGATCACGCCTGGACGTATGAGCTGTCTGTACGCTACGTCGGCAGGCCAACCATGGGCGGGCACTGGGTCAAAGCCGAAAAGTACGAGGCCGCGCAAGCCAAATGGGATGCTGACCATAGCGGGTTATGGGCGAAAGGCTGGAATTTTTCCCTAACGGATCCCAGGCACCGGCGCGGACACTGAAGGAGCCAGCCATGATCGCAGAACTTGCAGCCTTGGTCCTCACCTGCGCACCCAACATCCACCCAGTCACCCTGCATGCTCTGATTCGTCACGAATCCCGAGTCCGGCAGTACGCCATCGGCGTCAACCGCAAGGGCCAGCATCTAAAGCAGCAACCCAAAACATTAGCCGAAGCGACCGCAGCCGCTGATCACCTCATTGACCAAGGCATCGACTTCGATGCCGGGCTGGGACAGATCAATGTTCGCAACTGGGCATGGTTGAACCTCGATAGCAAGACCGTCTTTGATCCCTGCCAAAATCTGGCGGCTGCCCAAACGGTACTGGCAGAGTGCTATGCCAGAGCGTTACCCCAACAGACGGATCCGCAGCATGCCTTACGCGCCGCACTGTCCTGCTACAACACTGGCAATTTCAAGCGTGGTTTCACCAATGGCTATGTCGGCAAAGTGCTGGCCCAAGCCAAGATCAAGGTTCCGGCCCTGGCGCCTCTGAAAAACGAAACAACCGGGTCTGCGAAAAAGGCCACGCCGGCAGAATCGGCGCAAAAACCCGATCAAGAACCACCGGCTCAACCTGAAGGTGCACCGGACGGCTTCAGTGCCAACCCGGCAACCGACGGCTTTTCACAAACGCGTGACGGCGAACCAGAAAGCAGCCCTAATTCCGACGCCTGACGCACCCTTGGCCGGCCTGGCCGCGTCCATCCCTTTTCTTACCAACCACCACCCCTGCGCCGCTTGGCGCCAAGGGGCAGGAGTCTTTACATGTCTCTACTGAAACACTTCAAGAACGCTATGTCCTTCCTACGGATCATCAGTAAACCGACTACAGCCGCACTGCTGCTTGGCAGCCATCAGGCTGCATTTGCCCAATCCATCGGCGGACTTTCCCGAGCGCAAACGACATTGCAAACACTCCGAGACAATCTGGATGTCATCCTGCCCATTGCGGCCATCATCATCGGCGTCATCATTTTTGTACTGTATTCGGCAGAGGTCATGCGCAAAGACGATGCCATCCGCTGGGGCATTGGCGTGCTGCTGGCCGGATCCGTTGCCGAACTGGTTGTGTTGCTTTGGAGGTAAGCCATGGCAACCAACACCTATCCGGTCTTCAGAGGACTGGGCCGCAAGGCCACCTTCATGGGCGTTCCCACCAAGCTATTACTGGGCGCCTTTACCTGCGTAGCCATAGTCGCCATGACGGCAGGCCTGGCCTGGTGGGGCTTGCTGTTCATTGTCATACCCACGCTTGCCATTCTCACCCGCGATGACGATAAAGCGCTGGATGTGCTGTGGCTCGAACTGAAAACGCGACGTCGCAATCGCAATAAACGCTTCTGGCAGGGCTCCAGTTACGCCCTGCAAGGCTACCACCGGCGTCGGCCCTGGCGCGCGCTCATCAAGTAAAGGACGTTTCCATGACTACTGCTACCACCCTGGCCGTGGACGAACGGCGCGTCTCGCGCTATCTGCCCTACTCCCACCATGTCACCGACCAGATCATTGCCTGCGACAACCATGAATACCTGGCGGTCATCAAAGTAACAGGCCGCGCGCCGGATGCCTATGCACAAGATGAGCTGAAAGATTGGATCGAAGCGCTGCATAACGTACTACGCGGCCTACCCATGGGATCGCTTGGCCTGTACTCCCACATCGTGCGCCGCCGCGTCACGGAATATCCCGACAGCGCTTTCAACCAGCCCTTTGCTTCCCGTTTCGATGCCGCCTACCGTGCCACGTTCGACGCCTCGGGCCTGATGATCAACGATCTATACCTGACAGTGCTTATTCACCCAGTACAGGATCCGATACTGGGCACGTTCGCCAGCCTGGAAAAAGCCGACGCGCCACGCATTGCGCACTGGCAGGCCGAATCCATCGAACGCCTGAACGGCATCATACGTGCCTTGAGCGCGGGCCTTTACCGCTACGATCCACAAACCCTGGGCATCGTAGATCGCAAGGGCTTTGCCTTCAGCGAAGTCGCCGAGTTCCTGGGATTTCTGCTCTCCGGTACACACCGGCCCGTACCGATCAGCCGGGAACGCTTGCGTGACACCCTGCCCTACGCCAGACCGATCTTTGGCCGCCATGGAGAATTGGGCGAACTGCGTACAGTCGCCAGCTCCCGCATCTTTGGCATGATGGAGCTGCGCGACTACCCGGAAGCGACAAAACCGGGACACCTGGATCGGCTGCTGGGCCTGCCGCACGAATTCGTGCTCACCCAATCCTGGGGCAGCCATACTGGGGCCGCAGCCAAGAAGCTGGTCAAGAAACATCACAAGTTGCTGGTCGATTCCGGCGACGATTCGATCAGCCAGGTCACCCAACTGACTGAGGCCATGGACGACCTGACGTCAGCGCGCCTGGGTCTGGGTGACCATCACGCCACGATGCTGATTTATGGCGACACGGCTGAAGGGGTGCGCCAGGCCTTGGCCCAGACCGCCACGGCGCTGGCCGAAGAGGCAGTCGGCTTCCGGCCACTGGATCGAGCGCTGGAAGCCGGGTTCTGGGCACAACTGCCCGGTAACTGGCACTGGCGACCACGTCCGGTACCCATCACATCGCTCAACTTCCTGTGCTTTTCCAGCCTGCATAACCAGCTGACTGGCAAACCGGTCGGCAACCCCTGGGGGCCAGCCGTCACGCTGCTCAAAACCCAGACAGGTAGCCCGTTCTTCTTCAACTTCCATGCCTCTACTGAGGACTTGGACGAAACCGGAAAGCGTCGTCCGGGCAACACCATGATCATTGGGATGACCGGCACGGGTAAGACCGTATTGCAGGGAATGCTACTTACCCAGGCGCAGAAATTTGGCGCAACGTGTGTTGTCTGGGACAAGGATCAGGGCATGCAGGTGCTCATCATGGCGCTGGGGGGCCGCTACTTCAACATCCGCCTGGGTGAAGCAACAGGCTGGAATCCGTTTCAGATGGAACCCACCAAAGGCAACGTGGCCTTTATGGTGCGCCTGGTCGTATTTCTGGCCGAGCGCCGGGGCGAAGCAGTCACCACACGGCAGCAGGCAGATATTACCCAGGCCGTGCAGCAGCTAACCACGCTGATCGACCGGGAGGCCCGCACGCTATCGACCTTAAATACCTTGCTACCCAACCCCTACAGTGAGGATGACACCACGAGCACCATCCATGCTCGCTTGGCCCCGTGGTGCCAGGGCGGTGAATACGGCTGGCTGTTCGATAACCCTGCCGATGAACTGAGTCTAGCCGCCGACACAGGCCAACCCGCCATCTTCGGATTTGATCTGACCGAACTGCTCGATGATGACGCGGTACGAGGCGCAGCCACGATGTATCTGAAGCATCGCGTTGATGCCCTGCACGATGGCCGGCGCATCATCAATCTGTACGACGAGTGCCAGCACCCGTTAAAGGACAGGCATTTTCAGGAAGACATGCAAGATGCCAGCCGCACCATCCGCAAGAAAAACGGCGTGTTGGCCTTCGCTACCCAGGAGCCGGGGGCCATCACGGAAAACCCGGTCGGCCCCTCCCTGGTTCAGCAGACAGCCACCTTGATTCTGCTGCCCAACCCCAGAGCCAAGGCCCGCGACTACATCGAGGGCTTTGGCCTGTCACCCACTGAGTTCGAGCTGTTGAAGTCCTTGGGCGAGGCCAGCCGTAAATTCCTCGTCAAGCAAGGCTCAAGCGTCACGGTCGCGCAACTGGACTTGTCCGGCTGCGAAGACGAATTGCTGGTGTTCTCTGGCAGCCCCGACATGGCTGAGATAGCCGAACAGGCTGTGGCCCAGGCCGGGCATGATCCGGCCGCCTGGCTACCTGTGTACCTGGACACCGTCAAACAAAGCCGCCAGATAACCGCCATTTCATAAGAAGGTAGCCTATGAAACCAGACACTCATGATCGGGAAAAGCAGCTAGCAGCGCTTGAACACAACCAGCGCCAAGCACAGGCCCGCGACTACCTACAGGCAACGAAAGATCAGGATTTCTATACCCGTCTGGGACTTTCCGGCCCGGAAGCCGAAGAGGCCCCAGGTGATGCTTTTGTCATTTCCGTCTACTGCGACCATTGGACGCATCAAGACCGAGAAGCTGGCCAAGCCAGTACGTACGAAACCGAGCTGGACCATGTCACTGTCGATGCCGACGCCCTGGCGCAGCATGTTGAGCAATACGGAATCACCGAGACACCCTGCAGCCATCCCGACATGTCACCAGAAGCTTGCTTTCGCTCCACTTTTCCACCCGAAGATCGTGCCTATTTTGAACAAGGGGTACACAAATATTACAGCCTGCTTATTCACGAAATGAACGGTCGCCCGCCTACTTCCGCCAATTATCAACAGGTAGCTGACCTGATCTGCGTACGTTTCGATCACCGCCCGGAACGGCATGAACAGGAGCATGAGCAGGAAGGTCCAGATCTATGCCTATGATCCCATCCAGCCCGCACTGCGACTCTCCTTTCGATGACCCCATGGGCACAGCCTTGCGGAACATCCTGAAACATAAGCAAAGGTCCTACTGGCTTACAAAGACCGGACACGTTTGCAGCGTGACCGACGCCTGGGCAGCATTCAAACGCAGTCCGACCCACCCCAACAACCGTTCACCATAGGAAACCCAATGAATCGACGACATTTCATCACTGCTGTTAGCGCCGGTGCGCTGCTGACCATCGTAGCCGGATGCAAGACTGAACCAGATGGTGAAAAGTTTCTTGGGTACTGGAAATCAGATAGCAAGTATGACCCTGATGCCATCCACATCACCCGAAACGGCGATAGCTTCCTCTTCACGCTCGTCACCAAGGACCCTTTTGGTGGCGGCTACCAAACCCACAAGCTACCCGGCAAGCTGGATGATTCAGACAACATTCTGGCTGTAGGTGATAAACGCGTTGCCTACGATGAAAGCGCTGACCTCATTGTGTCGGGCCAGATGAAAGCGCATCGCGCGACCGAAGCCGATTACCAAGCCATTGCGAAGCAGGCCAGTACCAAACCCTGACCTTCGCGCCTGAAGGCGCATTCTCCGGAGTATTTCCCATGACACGCTGCAAGTCATTTGCGGCGGGCATCGTCCTGTCCGCCGTTTTCTTAAACCCTGTCCAAGCTAGCGGCATCCCTACGGTCGATGCTGCCACCATTGCGCAGTTACAGGAGCAATTGCTCACTGCCAGAGACCAACTGAAGAATCTGACCGAACAGCTGGCCACCGCCAAAAGCCAACTCGCCGCATTCACACAATCCAGTGGTTTCGGAAATGTAGTCGGCAGTCCTGACATGCGTGACCAGTTGCGTTCAGCTCTGCCTTCGAATGCCCAAGGGCTACTTGATCGCTCAAACGGCTCAAGCCTGGATGGCGACGTTGGCCGCGTTACCGACTCGGTCATGGCTCCGGTAAATTTTGAAGCGGATCGTGCAGAACTTTCAAAGAAGGCGTTGAACATCGAAGCGACCGCCAAGGCCATGAGTCAACGAGCCTACGACTCCATGACCCAACGTCTGGCCAATGTGGATGCACTGCAAGACAAGATCAATCAGACGACTAACCCCAAAGAGATATCCGAGCTACAGGCTCGAATCCAGATTGAGCAGGCCAATATCTTGGCCGAGCAAACTCGCATTCAGCTAGCCTCCCAACAACTGGAGGCAGAGCGTCACCTGCTACAAGCCAGAGCAGAACGGGTATATGGTGGCTGGTTTGGGGATAACGATACTGCTGGCGTAAAGGCCGGCTCCAACGAGTAAGGCCGTACCATGTCTGGCTCCACTCCTTCCGTAACCCCGCCTTCAGCCCCTAGCGACATTGCCCAATGGGTGATGACCCAAACCGAAAATACATTGAGCGACGCGGTTAACGGCCCAATGCAAGCGCTATTTGAAGCCCTAATGCCGGTCATCACGGTAGGGCTTACGATTCAATTTGTGGTCTACGCGTTTGCACTGATGCAGGGCCAGAGCAGCATGACCGTCACAGAGTTCTTTCGCAAGGCCATTCTTGTAGCCATTGTCGCAATGATTTTTGGTACGGGAGGCTTGTACCAGAACGATATCGCCGAAACCATGATTGCGCTGCCCGACGATATTACGCAGATCGCCCTGAGTACCGGCAGCGTGGCCCAAGAGGTGGACAAGCTGCAGAACGAAACCAGCAAGGCATCAAACGCCATGATGGGCAAGGGCCAAGACGCCTGGTTCAACTTTCTACCATCTACCAAGGAAGTCTTGGTCAGTCTTCTTGCCACGATGGTACGTGTCAATGCTGCCGTGGTAGGTAGCATCATCATGGTGATAGTTGTGGTCTGCAAGGTCGGCATGGCGCTCGTCGTCGCCACGGGTCCCATTTTCATTGCAGCCACTCTGTTTGAACCCACCAAACCACTCTTCAACAGCTGGGTCTCTCAAGCATTGAATTTTATATTTCTGGCGCTATTGGCCGGCCTGATTTTCGGACTATTGCTGCAGATGAACATCCAGCTCATCCGAATGATTGCCGATCAAATCAATGGCGGAGCCAAGGATATTATCGGACTCTTCGGCGCCCAGCTGCTTGTCGGCATCGCCAGCCTTGTCATCATGGTCATGATCCCAGGCCTCGCCGCCGGTCTCTCCAACGGCTTTGGCGCTCAGCTCGGTGTGGGTACCGCTGCTAAAGGGGCGTTTTCAATGCTACGACTGCGCAGCATGCTGCGCCCGCGCGCCAAATAGGTGTTCTACCTATCGGCCCTTGCAGGGCCAATCGCCCTACCATCCATCCCCATCCTTCTGCCGGTCCGGCAGGACAGGAACCATTCCATGAAAAACCTCTTTGCCGCCCTCGCGCTGGCCGGGCTGCTGGCTGGCTGCGCCTTTCATGCGCCCCAGCCGCCGCAACCGGCCGATACGCCACGCGTGCCGGTCAATGCCACGCCGCCTCTTTTCAAAGGAGTTTGACTAGTGTCCGCATCTCTCAAATCCGAAGACGTTGCCGCCTACCTGGAGCAGTCGCGCGGCCTGGAACGCGATCACCTCGGCGAGCTGGTCAGTAGCCGTAAACGCGCCTGGCAAGTAGCTATCGGTGCTGGCCTGATCGCTCTGGCCTCCATCGCCGCCGTAGCGGGCCTCACCCCTTTGAAGCAGCCGCCTGAAATGTATGTGGTCCGCGTCGATAGCGCCACCGGCTCCATCGAACATGTCAGCAGCCTGGGCCAACCGCTCGAAGACTACGGCCAGCGCATCGCCAAGTACTTTCTGAACACTTACGTGCTGAACTGCGAGGGCTACAGTTGGCAGACGATACAGGAGCAATTCGACACGTGCGCCCTGCTGTCCTCTGCACCCATCCAGACGCAGTACGGCACACGATTCGAAGGGCAGGACGCCGTCACGACACGCCTCGGTACCCAGGGCACAGTCGATGTGCAGGTTCATTCGATCACATTGGGCGCCAATCAGGCCGCCATCGTGCGCTTTACCAAGACAGAGCGGGAAATCACCACGGGCAACATCACCAAGGCTCAGCACCTGATTGCCACCATGGCTTACCAATACACCGACGTGCCGCTCACCGAAGAGGTCGCCCGCCTAAACCCGCTGGGCTTTCAGGTCACGCGCTATGACCTGGCTGCCGATCTGTCGCGCTGACACCGACAAGGATCTGAAGGAATTCTTATGTTTAAACATTTCCCCAGTCGGCAGGCGCTGGCGTTGTTTCTTGGTCTGGCCATACCCGCCAGCGCCCTGGCGTTGGAGACCCCTCGTTCTTCGCGGCTCGACCACCGCGTACGCTATGTCAATTACAACGACGCCAATGTCATCCAGCTCAACGCCGTGATCGGCGTGGCCACCCATATCGTACTGGAGCCCGGTGAGCGCTATGTCTACCACGTCTTTGGCGACAGCCAAGCCTATGCATTTACCTACAAGAACAATCATCTGTTCTTCAAGCCCACGGCAGAGGACGCCAACACCAACCTCATCGTCGTCACTGACCGACGCGATTACAGCTTCAGGCTCTCGTACAGCGACAACCGCAATTCAGCCGCCTTGTACAAACTCGTGATCCGCTACCCAGAGGTTGAAGTCAGGCAACGAACTCAGGCCGCACAAAAGGCTGCGATTGAACGATCCTTACAAGCCGTTAGCGCTAACATGAACTGGCAGGCCTACACCCGCAGCGGCGATGCGGCCATCGCGCCAGTACACGCCTGGGATGATGGCCGTCAGACCTGGCTGCAGTTTGCGCCGCAAGCCGACATCCCGACCGTGTACCGCGTCACGCCAGACGGCCAGGAAGTTATCACCAATCACCACATGGCAGATGAACGCACCATGGTGCTTCATCGCACGTCTGCCTTATGGCATCTGCGCCTGGGCGACCAAGTGCTGGCGATTCACAACGGCGCCTACGGCACCACACCCATGCCAGCACATACCGGGACGGCATCACCAGCAGTCAGACGCAGCATCAAAGGCACTGCGAGCCCGCAATCGCCCGCTGCGGCACCTGTGCCCACCATCCGCATACGCGAAGCCACGCAAGAAAGGAATTCCCCATGACGGAAAAGGAACAAGACCAGGCACAGGCACGAGCCTCACAAGAGGGAAATCCTGAAGACGCTAACCTGGAAAGGGAAACGCTGAACCTGGAGGCAACCGGGCGCAGCGCCCCGCGCGGTGCCCGCGCATTTCTGTGGCTCACCATCCTGATCGCTGTGGCAGTGGCTGTCGGTGTGCTCATGAAGGTCTGGAGCCGCGAGTCAGCAGCAAAAGCCGATAACGGCCTGGAATCCGATCAAAGCGGCATCACCAATCGCCTCAAAGCCCCCAAGGTAGAGCGCCCCACGCCACCTCCAGCACTGCCGCCTCCGACGCCCGAGCCAACGGTGGTGCCCAGCTACAACGTCTCGCCACCCATGCCCGCAGCCCCGCCTCCTGTCGACGAACTTACCCAGCGTCGGCTGGCCAGTCCGCTACAGGCCGGTGGTGCAGACGCAAGCGGCACAACCCCAAGCCAGTCAAATGGCCCCCAAGGCCCTTATAGCAATGCTGGCCCTCTGGCCGACAAGCTGCGACCGCTGGAGCTGGCCCCATCAGTGGCCGGGCAGCTGGGTGACCGCAACTTCCTGCTCACGCAAGGCACCATGATCGACTGCACCCTGCAGACGAAACTCGTCAGCACCCAGTCCGGGCTTCTGACGTGTCTAGCCACGCATGATGTCATGAGCGCCAACGGCAAGGTCAAGCTCATTGATGCCGGCACCAAGTTCACGGGCTATCAGTCTGGGGGCATACAGCAGGGCCAGGCCCGCGCCTTTGTGACCTGGAACCGGCTGGAAACGCCTACCGGGGTCATCGTGAACCTAAGTTCCCCCGGTACAGGCCCGTTGGGCGAAGCGGGATTGGGCGGACATATCGACAACCACTTCTGGGAACGCTTTGGCAACGCCATTCTGCTTTCTCTGGTGGGCGACTTCGGTAACTGGGCATCCAATCAAGGGCAATCGGGCAGCAACAACATCCGCTTTGACAACACCGCCGAA
The DNA here is from genome assembly GCA_013416405.1 of Alcaligenaceae bacterium. Lineage (GTDB taxonomy): Bacteria > Pseudomonadota > Gammaproteobacteria > Burkholderiales > Burkholderiaceae_B > Pusillimonas_C. Next base: position 2,970 of record JACCET010000008.1, on the reverse strand, counting down.
GGCGGACAAGAAGCGGTTGCAAAGATTCTGGAAAAGTCCCTGGACATTCCTCCCACCCTTTACAAGAACCAGGGCGAGCGTATCGGCATCATGGTCGCCCGTGATCTGGATTTCAGTCACGTCTATGAGCTTGAACCCATCCACTGAAGCGATCCCCTTTGATCGATCCATTGCGGTTCGCACCTTTCTGCGGCCTTTGTCCAAACATCAGGAGGATCCCAATGTCACTGAAATCGCCATCGTGCGGGCCGGTGAGCTGTACACCCGCACACGCGGTGCCTGGCAGCTTCACGAGTGCCCCAAGCTTTCCTACCCCCACCTGGAGGCCCTGGCCACGGCGCTGGCCGCGTACAACCACATGGCACGCAGCCCCATTCAATCTGTCGTCCTGCCCGATGGCGAGCGCGGCCAGATCGTATTGCCACCAGCCTGCATTGACGGCACGCTGGCCATCAATATCCGCAAGCACGCCCAAGTGGCGCTCTCCCTGGAGGAACTGCACGCACAAGGCGCTTTTGAGGCCACCCACGACGCCGCCGCCCAATACACGCCAGACGGTATTTCGAGAACCGATCAAGAACTGATGGCGCTGAAGGATGCTGGTGACATTCCCGGATTCCTACTCGCTGCCATTCAGGCTCGCAAGAACTTGGTCATCTCCGGCGCGACAGGTTCTGGCAAAACCACCTTTGCAAGATCGCTGATCGACCGAGTGCCCGTCGATGAACGCCTGGTCACCATCGAAGACGTGCATGAACTCATTCTGCCCCGGCACAGAAATCGCGTTCATCTGATGTATGGCGGCACGCGCGGTCGGGTTTCGGCCACCGAAAGCCTGGCCGCCTGCATGCGTCTGTCGCCAGACCGGATATTCCTTGCCGAGCTGCGCGGCCCTGAAACCTGGGATTACCTGGCGGCCTTGAATACCGGCCACCCAGGATCCGTCACCACCACCCACGCCAATGGGGCCGCCGATGCCTTTGACCGGCTGGCGATGCTCATCAAGCAATCACCCACGGGCGGCAACCTTGATCTGCCAACCATTCAAACATTTCTGCGCCAGACCGTAGACATCGTGCTGCATTTCGAGCGGTTTCGACTGAAAGAGCTCTGGTTTGAGCCCAGGCGGCAGATCAACACCTGAGTCACCCACGCCCTGAGAGGCACCCGTTTCCATCCTTGCGGCCGGACATCGCTTTGCCTGCCCGCACCTACCCCTGAACCCGTGTGAGGCACTGCACACGTTCCGGGCAGGCCTTGTATGGGCTCGCCTGGAGCTTTTACCCATGACCTCATCCACCCGCCTGCCCTTTCACAAGGACAAGAACCTCCTGCGCCTGTCAGCAGCCATGCAACGTGCTCAGCAAAAAGCCACCCAGGCACTGGCCGCCGCAGCACAAAAGCAGGCCTCAACCCCTACACCATTCATACTGCCCGGTATCAATGAAACAGCACGCGCCATTCCGAATTACATCGCCCGTAGTGCCATCTTCGCACCGGTTCGCCGGGGCTGGCGCATCCTACACGATGACACCGTGTTTCTGGAAGGCAGCAACATCCTGCTCAAAGGATCCGGCAAACAGTTGAGCGAAGACCACGCCGACATCTGGATGCACGCGATGTACCTGCAGACGACAGCCCTATTGGGCGAAGCGCCAACGATCAACCGAGCCGACTTCCTACGCGGGATGGGCCGACCCACAGGCGGCAGCGCCTACGAATGGCTGCATGAAAGCATGAAAGACTTGGCCCGGTTCTCCCTGTGCATCGAGGCACGCAGAAAGGATGGCTCGGTCAAATACAGCTATGGCAACCACCCATCGACCCGAGTCCTCGCGATGCTCGGCGGCTTCGATTATGACGAACCCTCCGGCAGCTACACGATCTACGCTGATCCTCGCTGGGCACAGATTTTTAGCAACCGGGAGTATGCCCTGGTGGACTGGACCAAACGCCTGCAGATGCGACATGACCTGTCCAAAAGCCTACAGCGCCTGATTGGTACCTCTTCCGACATCCAGCAAAAGTACAGCCTGGATATCCTGAAGCAGCGGGCTCAATACACCGGTCGCATGCGTGATTTTCGGACAAGTCTGGAACGCAGCTTGACGGAACTGGAAGCCCTAAAAGTGATCGCAGAATCACGCATAGAAACCGCAATCAAGGGCCACGAACAAGCGGTCTGGACACGGCTGGATCGGTAGATCTTCCATCGTCATAACATCGCGCAGGAATCCCGATAAGCCGATTTTCAGGCTGTGGATAAGTGCGGATTGCCGTCGTCATAGCATCGCGCCTGCATCGTCATAAGATCGCGGCTTATCGTCATAACATCGCGCTTTCTCGTCATAGCATCGCGCATCATTTCTGGAAACCCGCATGAACAGGGTCTTTCCAGCCATCAAAACGCCTTCTACCTTATTTCTACCTTATTACTACCAGCAAGGCCTGTGGATAAGTCCAACTCCCGCACCACCTGATCGCAACACCTTGCCTGCATAATCCAGGCCGTTTTGAATTGCCACGCTGAGCAGCCGCATCGCGGCTGCATCGGCCTGCAATTGACCACATCCGCCCTTTCGGACACACCTCACCCTCATCCCCCATCACTGCCCTTCAATCTGCTGGGCGAAGGAGTCCTCATGCACTCGACCATCGACACCCGGATATTGCACATCGTGCAACAAGCCGCCCACTACGGCATTGGCACCATGAGCCTGGGCGAAGCACTCGCTGCAGCCCTGGTGCTGAATCGCAGCGACTGGCTGCGCGAGCGTGGCTACAGCATCGCCCAAGCCCTGGATCGAATCGGTCCGGAATGGGCTGCCCGCCTCTTCGAAGTCGCCCGGCAATTTCACACCGAAGTGACTCACGCCCGACTTCGGTTTTCATTCGAGATCATCCCTCACCACTCCGACTCCGGCGGCTACACCCTGCGCCTGCTGAGCGACGGTCAGGAAGTCGGCGGCG
>JACCET010000007.1 GCA_013416405.1 Alcaligenaceae bacterium | reverse complement strand
TGCGTTGCACGGTCAGACCTGCAGCGGCCAAATCCTCCAGTACGGCGGCGTGTGGCACACCTGCAGCAAACTCGGCTTCGATCATTGGAAACAGCGCGCGTAGTTGGGCTGAAAGGCTGATGCGTGGATCGAGGGCAGAAAGTACGGCCCGATAGCGTGACACGGGTTGGGGTGAGTACATAGGTTTCCAGGAGTTGGGTTGAAGACAGTGCCGCTTAGTGCGACAGCTCAGGAAAGACCTCGGTCTGCTTGCCTTCCAGCCAGGCGCAGCCGACGGCCAGGGCTTCGTCGTAGGCAGATTGTTCGTCTGCGAACTGGACCGACCTGCCACGTGCGGAGAAACGTCCGCCGCCGACTTCCTGACCGTCGCTCAGCAGGCGCAGGGTGTAGCCGCCGGAGTCGGAGTGGTGAGGGATGATCTCGAATGAAAACCGAAGTCGGGCGTGAGTCACTTCGGTGTGAAATTGCCGGGCCACGGTGCAGAGGCGGGCAGCCCATTCCGGACCGATTCGATCCAGGGCTTGGGCGATGCTGTAGCCACGCTCGCGCAGCCAGTCGCTGCGATCCAGCACCAGGGCGGCAGTGAGTGCTTCGCCCAGGCTCATGGTGCCAATGCCGTAGTGGGCGGCTTGTTGCACGATGTGCAATATCCGGGTGTCGATGGTCGAGTGCATGAGGACTCCTTTGCCCAGCAGCTTGAAGGGCAGTGATGGGGGATGAGGATGAGGTGTGTCCGAAAGGGCGGATGTGGTCAATTGCAGACCGATGCAGCCGCGATGCGGCTGCTCAACGTGGCAATTCAAAACGGCCTGGATTATGCAGGCAAGGTGTTGCGATCAGGTGGAGCGGGAGTTGGACTTATCCACAGGACTTGCTGGTAGTAATAAGGTAGAAATAAGGTAGAAGGCGTTCTGATGGCTGGAAAGCGCCTGTTCATGCGGGTTTCCAAAAATGATGCGCGATGTTATGACGATAAAGCGCGATGCTATGACGAAAAGCCGCGATCTTATGACGATGCAGGCGCGATGCTATGACGACGGTAAAAAGCACTTATCCACAGGCTGAGAAGGCGCTGAAAATCGGTCCTGAGGGGCATATGCGCGATGCTATTACGATAGAAAATCTAACGATCGAGACGTGTCCAAACGGCTTGTTCGTGGCCTTTGGTGGCGGCTTCTATGCGTGGTTCGGCGATCACTTTCAGGGCCTCCAGCTCCGTCAGACTGCGCTCCAGGCTCGTTCGAAAATCACGCATGCGGCCAGTGTATTGAGCGCGTTGCTTGAGAATGTCCAGGCTGTATTTCTGCTGGATGTCGGCGGACGTGCCGATCAGGCGTTGCAAGCTTTTGGACAGGTCATGACGCATTTGCAGGCGCTTGGCCCAGTCAACCAGGGCATACTCGCGATTGCCGAAGATTTGTGCCCAACGAGGATCGGCGTACAGCGTATAGCTACCGGTCGGTTCGTGGTAATCGAAGCCGCCCAGCATGGCTAGGACTCGGGTCGAAGGGTTCTTGCCATAGCTGTATTTGACTGAGCCATCCTTTCTGCGGGCTTCGATGCACAGGGTGAAACGAGCCAAGTCTTTCATGCTTTCATGCAGCCATTCGTAGGCGCTGCCGCCTGTGGGCCGGCCCATGCCGCGTAGGAAGTCGGCTCGGTTGATCGTTGGTGCTTCGCCCAATAGCGCTGTCGTCTGCAGGTACATCGCGTGCATCCAGATGTCGGCGTGGTCTTCGCTCAACTGTTTGCCGGAACCTTTGAGCAGAATGTTGCTGCCTTCCAGAAATACGGTGTCGTCATGCAGTGTGCGCCAGCCCCGGCGAACCGGTGCGAAGATGGCACTACGGGCGATGTAATTCGGAATGGCGCGTGCCGTTTCATTGATACCGGGCAGTATGAATGGTGTAGGGGTTGCGGCCTGCTTTTGTGCTGCGGCGGCCAGTGCCTGGGTGGCTTTTTGCTGAGCACGTTGCATGGCTGCTGACAGGCGCAGAAGGTTCTTATCCTTGTGAAAGGGCAGGCGTGTGGATGATGAGGTCATGGGTAAAGCTCCAGGCGAGCCCATACAAGGCCTGCCCGGAACGTGTGCAGTGCCTCACACGGGTTCAGGGGTAGGTGCGGGCAGGCAAAGCGATGTCCGGCCGCAAGGATGGAAACGGGTGCCTCTCAGGGCGTGGGTGACTCAGGTGTTGATCTGCCGCCTGGGCTCAAACCAGAGCTCTTTCAGTCGAAACCGCTCGAAATGCAGCACGATGTCTACGGTCTGGCGCAGAAATGTTTGAATGGTTGGCAGATCAAGGTTGCCGCCCGTGGGTGATTGCTTGATGAGCATCGCCAGCCGGTCAAAGGCATCGGCGGCCCCATTGGCGTGGGTGGTGGTGACGGATCCTGGATGGCCGGTATTTAAGGCCGCCAGGTAATCCCAGGTTTCAGGGCCGCGCAGCTCGGCCAGGAATATCCGGTCTGGCGATAAGCGCATGCAGGCGGCCAAGCTTTCGGTGGCCGAAACCCGACCGCGTGTGCCGCCATACATCAGATGAATGCGGTTTCTGTGCCGGGGCAGAATGAGCTCATGCACGTCTTCAATGGTGACCAGGCGTTCATCGACGGGCACCCGGTCGATTAGCGATCTTGCAAAGGTGGTTTTGCCCGAACCTGTTGCGCCGGAAATGACCAGGTTCTTGCGAGCCTGAATGGCAGCGAGCAGGAATCCGGGAATATCACCAGCATCCTTCAGCCCCATCAGTTCTTGATCGGTTCTTGAAGTACCGTCTGGCGTGTATTGGGCGGCGGCGTCATGGGTGGCCTCAAACGCGCCTTGTGCGTGCAGTTCCTCCAGGGAGAGCGCCACTTGGGCGTGCTTGCGAATGTTGATGGCCAGCGTGCCGTCAATGCAGGCCGGTGGCAGCACGATCTGGCCGCGCTCGCCATCGGGCAGGACGACAGATTGAATGGGGCTGCGTGCCATGTGGTTGTACGCGGCCAGCGCCGTGGCCAGGGCCTCCAGGTGGGGGTAGGAAAGCTTGGGGCACTCGTGAAGCTGCCAGGCACCGCGTGTGCGGGTGTAAAGCTCACCGGCTCGCACGATGGCGATTTCAGTGACATTGGGATCCTCCTGATGTTTGGAAAAAGGTCGCAGAAAGGTGCGAACCGCAATGGATCGATCAAAGGAGATGGCTTCAGTGGATGGGTTCAAGCTCATAGACGTGACTGAAATCCAGATCACGGGCGACCATGATGCCGATACGCTCGCCCTGGTTCTTGTAAAGGGTGGGAGGAATGTCCAGGGACTTCTCCAAAATCTTTGCGACCGCTTCCTGTCCGCCTTCGGCGGTGTTGTCAAAGCGGATGTTGTTGCTGCCCGATTGCCCTTGATTGGATGCCCAGTTACCGAAGTCGCCCACCAGAGAAAGTAGAATGGCGTTGCCAAAGCGTTCCCAGAAGTGGTTGTCGATATGCCCGCCCAATCCCGCTTCGCCCAGCGGGCCTGTGCCGGGGGAACTCAGGTTCACGATGACGCCGGTAGGCGTTTCCAGTCGGTTCCAGGTCACAAAGGCGCGGGCCTGGCCTTGCTGTATGCCTCCAGACTGGTAGCCCGTGAATTTGGTGCCGGCATCAATGAGCTTGACCTTGCCGTTGGCGCTCATGACATCGTGTGTGGCCAGACACGTCAGAAGCCCGGACTGGGCGCTGACCAGTTTTGTCTGCAGGGTGCAGTCGATCATGGTGCCTTGCGTGAGCAGGAAGTTGCGGTCACCCAGTTGCCCGGCCACTGATGGGGCCAGCTCCAGCGGTCGCAGCTTGTCGGCCAGAGGGCCAGCATCGCTATAAGGGCCTTGAGGGCCATTTGACTGGCTTGGGGTCGCGGCGCTTGCGTCTGCACCACCGGCCTGTAGTGGACTGGTCAGCCGACGCTGGGTAAGTTCATCGACAGGAGGTGGAGCTGCGGGCATGGGTGGCGGGACGTTGTAGCTGGGCGCCACCGTTGGTTCGGGTGTCGGAGGCGGCAGTGTTGGAGGTGGCGTGGGGCGCTCGACCTTGGGGGCTTTGAGGCGATTGGTAATGCCGCTTTGATCGGCTTCCAGACCGCTATCGGCTTTTGCCGCTGGTTCGCGGCTCCAGACCTTCATGAGCACACCGGCAGCCACTGCCACAGCGATCAGGATGGTGAGCCACAGAAAAGCGCGGGCACCGCGTGGGGCGCTGCGCCCGGTTGCTTCCAGATTCAGTGTTTCCCGCTCCAGATTAGCGTCTTTAGGGTTCCCCTCTTGCGAGGCTTGTGCCTGATCTTGTTCCTTTTCCGTCATGGGGAATTCCTTTCTTGCGTGGCTTCGCGTATGCGGATGGTGGGCACAGGTGCCGCAGTGGGCGACTGCGGGCTCGCACTACCCTTGATGCTGCGTCTGACTGCGGGTGATGCCGTCCCGGTATGTGCTGGTACGGGTGTGATGCCGTAGGCGTCGTTGTGAATCGCCAGCACTTGGTCGCCCAGGCGAAGGTGCCATAAGGCAGACGTGCGATGCAGCACCATGGTGCGTTCATCTGCCATGTGGTGATTGGTGATGACTTCCTGGCCGTCAGGCGTGACGCGGTACACGGCCGGAATGTCGGCTTGCGGTGCAAACTGCAGCCAGGTCTGACGACCGTCATCCCAGGCGTGTACCGGCGCGATGGCCGCGTCGCCGCTGCGGGTGTAGGCCTGCCAGTTCATGTTCGAGCTGACGGCTTGTAAGGATCGCTCAATCGCAGCCTTTTGTGCGGCCTGGGTTCGTTGCCTGGCTTGAACCTCTGGATAACGAACCACGAGTTTGTACAAGGCGGCTGAATTGCGGTTGTCGCTGTACGAGAGCCTGAAGCTGTAATCGCGCCTGTCAGTGACGACGATAAGGTTGGTGTTGGCTTCTTCTGCCGTGGGTTTGAAGAACAGATGATTGTTCTTGTAGGTAAACGCATAGGCTTGGCTATCGCCAAAGACGTGGTAGACGTATTTTTCGCCGGGCTCCAGCACGATATGGGTGGCCACGCCGATCACGGCGTTGAGCTGGATGACATTGGCGTCGTTGTAATTGACATAGCGCACGCGGTGGTCGAGCCGCGAGGAACGAGGGGTCTCCAGCGCCAGCGCGCTAGCAGGGATGGCCAGGCAAAGAAGCAACGCCAGCGCCTGCCGACTGGGGAAATGTTTAAACATAAGAATTCCTTCAGATCCTTGTCGGTGTCAGCGCGACAAGTCGGCAGCCAAGTCATAGCGCATGACCTGAAAGCCCAGCGGGTTCAGGCGGGCGACCTCTTCGGTGAGCGGCACGTCGGTGTATTGGTAAGCCATGGTGGCAATCAGGTGCTGAGCCTTGGTAATGTTGCCCGTGGTGATTTCCCGCTCTGTCTTGGTAAAGCGCACGATGGCGGCCTGGTTGGCACCCAATGTGATCGAATGAACCTGCACATCGACTGTGCCCTGAGTACCGAGGCGTGTCGTGACGGCGTCCTGCCCTTCGAATCGTTTTCCGTACTGCGTCTGGATGGGTGCAGAAGACAGCAGGGCGCACGTGTCGAATTGCTCCTGTATCGTCTGCCAGCTATAGCCCTCGCAGTTCAGCACGTACGTATTCAAAAAATACTTGGCGATGCGCTGACCGTAGTCTTCGAGCGGCTGGCCCAGGGTGCTGACATGTTCGATGGAGCCGGTGGCGCTATCGACGCGGACCACATACATTTCAGGCGGCTGCTTCAAAGGGGTGAGGCCAGCAACAGCAGCGATGGAGGCCAGGGCGATCAGGCCTGCACCGAGGGCCACCTGCCAGGCCCGTTTACGGCTGCTGACGAGCTCGCCGAGGTGATCGCGCTCCAGGCCGCGCGACTGCTCCAGGTAAGCGGCAACGTCTTCGGATTTAAGTGATGCGGACACGAGTCAAACTCCTTTGAAAAGAGGCGGCGTGGCATTGACCGGCACGCGTGACGTATCGGCCGGTTTCGGCGGCTGGGGCGCATGAAAGGCGCAACCAGTCAGCAGCCCGGCCAGCGCGAGGGCGGCAAAGAGGTTTTTCATAGAAAGGTTCCTATCCTGCCGGACCGGCAGAAGGATTGGGGATGGATGGTAGGGCGATTGGCCCGGCATGGGCCGACAGGCGGACTGCCTATTTGGCGCGCAGGCGCAGCATGCTACGCAGCCGTAGCATTGAGAACGCCCCTTTGGCAGCGGTACCCACACCGAGCTGAGCGCCGAAGCCGTTGGAGAGACCGGCGGCGAGGCCTGGGATCATGACCATGATGACAAGGCTGGCGATGCCGACCAATGTTTGGGCTCCAAAGAGAGACATAATGTCCTGATCACCAGCGTTGATTTGGTCTGCAACCATGCGAATAAGCTGAATGTTCATCTGTAGCAGCAATCCAAAGATGAGTCCTGCTAGCAGCGCCAGAAACACGAAGTTAAGGGCTTGTGAGACCCAACTGTTAAACAGCGGCTTGGTGGGTTCAAACAGAGTAGCTGCTATAAAAATCGGTCCGGCAGCGACGATGAGTGCTATCCCTACCTTGCAGACCACGATGATTACCATGATGATGCTGCCCAGGATGGCAGCATTGATGCGTACCAGTGTGGCCAAGATGCTGACGAGCACTTCCCAGGTTGAGGGAAGAAATCCAAGCATGGAGTCACCTCCGTCAGCACCTAGCATGGTGTTGGACGTTTCGCTGGCTTCGTGCTGCAGTTTGTCGACTTCTTGAGCTACGTTGCCAGTACCTAGTGCTAGCTCAGTCACATCATCTGGCAGGCTAATCATAGCCTTCGCGATGTCATTCTGATACAGGCCGCCTACTCCGAAAATCATCGAAATGATGGCCACTAGAATGGCTTTGCGAAAGAACTCAGTGACCGTCATATTGCTCTGTCCGTGCATAAGGGCAAACGCATACACGACAAATTGAAGTGTGAGGCCAACTACGATGACTGGCATCAAGGCCTCGAATAGAGCCTGCATGGGTCCATTCACAGCGTCATCCAGGACATTCTCTGTTTGGGTCATAACCCATTGGGCAATATCGCTGGGTGCTGACGGCGGGGTGACAGGAGGAGCCAGATTAGACATGATGCCGCCTCACTTTGCAGGATTGGTGGCATCGCTGGCATTAGTGGTGCTACCAAACCAACCCCTATACACTTGCTGTGCTCGCGCCTGCAATAGATTGCGCTCGGCATCCAGTTGTTGGGATGCTAGCTGAATCCGTGTCTGCTCCGCTTGAATGTTGGCCTGCTCTATCTGAATGCGAGCCTGTAGTTCCGCGATTTCCTTTGGGTTTGTTGTCTGATTGATCTTGTTCTGTAAAGCATCTACGTTGGCTAGGCGTCGAGTCATGGAATCATAGGCCCGTTCGCTCATGGCCTTGGATGTGGCCTCAATATTCAGAGAGCGCCTGGACAGGCTCTGGCGATCCTTCTGAAAATTCACGGGAGCCATCACCTCGTCTGTGATGCGGCCTACATCGCCATCCAGGCTCGACCCTCCCGAGCGGTCCAGTAGGCTCTGAGCATTGGATGGCAGGGCAGCGCGCAGTTGGTTCCGAATATCGGCGTTGCCGACAACGTTACCGTAGCCGCTGGACTGTGTGAAAGCAGCCAGCTGACTTTTGGCTGTAGCTAGCTGATCGGTTAGATTCTTCAATTGGTCCCGGGCGGTCAGCAGTTGCTCCTGCAATTGGGCGATCGTTGCCGCATCGACGGTGGGGATGCCGCTGGCATGGGCAGAATTTAGAAAGGCAGCGGACAGGATTATGCCCGCCGCAAACGACTTGCAGCGTGTCATGTGAAACTCCAGGATGTCCACAAGGTCCGACGAATGCCGACCTGTGGATTTGTTAGAAAAGGGCTACGTCTTGTTGGTAGCGCTTTGGTATTGTGCTTCGGTGATGCGGTGGGCCTTCATGCGATCCGAGACGATCGCATCTTCCTTTTCGTCGTAGGCCAAATGAACAGTGTCGGCTACGACCAGTACATTGTCGGCCGCCTTAATGACTGCTGGTACGGTGCGGGTTCGATACCCGACCTTCCCGACGATACTCCATGCTGTCTCGTGAAAGAGGAAGCTCTCCCCGTTACGCTCGATACGGACCAGCACCGGATGATTTCCTTTGTCCGACTTCCAATACCCCACGAACTTCTCTCCATCTGGTTCAGTCTTGCATCCGGCTATGATGGTCAGCAGCGCAGCGGCGCTAACAGTAGTGATGAAATGTCGTCGATTCATTGGGTTTCCTATGGTGAACGGTTGTTGGGGTGGGCCGGGCTGCGTTTGAATGCTGCCCAGGCGTCGGTCACGCTGCAAACGTGCCCAGCCTTTGTAAGCCAGTCGGGCGCTTGTTTATGTTTCAGGATGTACCGACAAAGTACGTCCATGTCGTCATTCGGAGCAGGGATATGTTGGAGGCTGAATGGATTCATGAGCATAGGTCTGGCCCGTCTTGTTCGAGCTCCTGCTCCTGCCTTAGTACGGCTTGATCAAAGCGGACGCCGACCAAGTCAGCCACCCGTTGATACTCGGCGGAGCCAGGTGGGTGGCCGTTCACTTCGTGGATGTGTAGGCTGTAATATTTTTCTACACCTTGCTCAAAGTAAGCACGATCTTCGCGCGGATACGTGGAACGGAACCAGATGTTCGGGGTCATGCTGGGATCGGTGCTCGATGGTTCGGAAATTCCGTAATCCCGGCTATGGCGCACCAAGTCATCGGCATTGAAGGTGACGCGGTCGAGTTCGATGTCGTGGGTACTGACTCCACCTGCTTCCAGATCTGAAAGTGTCCAGCGTTCGCAGTGGATGGAAACGACAAAAGCATCATCTGGGGTGTCCGCCTCTGCGTCCGGACCGGAAAGCCCCAGGCGGGCATAGAAGTCCTGATCTTTCGTTGTCTGCAGATCGTCGCGAACCTGTGCTTGGCGCTGGTTGTGTTCAAGCGCTGCTAGCTGCTTTTCCCGATCATGAGTGTCTGGTTTCATAGGCTACCTTCTTATGAAAGGGCGGTTAACTGGCGGCTTTGTTTGACGGTGTCCAGGTACACGGGTAGCCAGGCGGCCGGATCACGCCCGGCCTGGGTCACGGCCTGTTCAGCTATCTCAGCCATGTCGGGGCTGCCAGAGAACACCAGCAATTCGTTTTCGCAGCCGGACAAGTCCAGTTGCGCGACCGTGACACTTGAACCTTGCTTGACGAGGAATTTACGGCTGGCCTCGCCCAAAGACTTCAATAACTCGAACTCAGTGGGTGACAGGCCAAAGCCCTCGATGTAGTCGCGGGCCTTGGCTCTGGGGTTGGGCAGCAGAATCAAGGTGGCTGTCTGCTGAACCAGGGAGGGGCCGACCGGGTTTTCCGTGATAGCGCCCGGCTCCTGGGTGGCGAAGGCCAACACGCCGTTTTTCTTGCGGATGGTGCGGCTGGCATCTTGCATGTCTTCCTGAAAATGTCTGTCCTTTAATGGGTGCTGGCATTCGTCGTACAGGTTGATGATGCGCCGGCCATCGTGCAGGGCATCAATGCGGTGCTTCAGATACATCGTGGCTGCGCCCCGTACCGCCTCATCATCGAGTAGTTCGGTCAGATCAAATCCGAAGATGGCGGGTTTGCCCGTGCCGGTGGCTAGACTCAGTTCATCGGCAGGGTTATCGAACACCCAGCCGTATTCACCGCCCTGGCACCACGGTGCCAAGCGAGCATGGATGGTGCTCGTGGTTTCATCGTCGCTGTACGGGTTGGGCAGCAAGGTATTCAAGGTCGATAGCGTGCGGGCCTCCCGGTCGATCAGCGTGGTCAGCTGTTGCACGGCCTGGGTAATATCTGCCTGCTGCCGTGTGGTGACTGCCTCGCCCCGGCGCTCGGCCAGAAATACGACCAGGCGCACCATAAAGGCGACGTTGCCTTTGGTGGGCTCCATCTGGAACGGATTCCAGCCTGTTGCTTCACCCAGGCGGATGTTGAAGTAGCGGCCCCCCAGCGCCATGATGAGCACCTGCATGCCCTGATCCTTGTCCCAGACAACACACGTTGCACCGAACTTCTGCGCCTGGGTAAGTAGCATTCCCTGCAATACGGTCTTACCCGTGCCGGTCATCCCAATGATCATGGTGTTGCCCGGACGACGCTTTCCGGTTTCGTCCAAGTCCTCAGTAGAGGCGTGAAAGTTGAAGAAGAACGGGCTGCCTGTCTGGGTTTTGAGCAGCGTGACCGCTGGCCCCCAGGGGTTGCCGACCGGTTTGCCAGTCAGCTGGTTATGTAGGCTGGAAAAGCACAGGAAGTTGAGCGATGTGATGGGCACCGGGCGTGGCCGCCAGTGCCAGTTACCGGGCAGTTGCGCCCAAAACCCGGCTTCCAGGGCTCGATCCAGTGGCCGGAAGCCGACTGCCTCTTCGGCCAGCGCCGTGGCGGTCTGGGCCAAGGCCTGGCGCACCCCTTCAGCCGTGTCGCCATAAATCAGCATCGTGGCGTGATGGTCGCCCAGGCCCAGGCGAGCTGATGTCAGATCGTCCATGGCCTCCGTCAGTTGGGTGACCTGGCTGATCGAATCATCGCCCGAATCGACTAGCAACTTGTGATGCTTCTTGACCAGCTTTTTGGCTGCCGCTCCGGTATGGCTGCCCCACGATTGAGTGAGCACGAATTCGTGGGGCAGTCCCAGCAGCCGATCCAGGTGTCCCGGTTTTGTCGCTTCCGGGTAGTCGCGTAGCTCCATCATGCCAAAGACGCGGGAGCTGGCGACGGCACGCAGTTCGCCCAATTCTCCATGACGGCCAAAGATCGGTCTGACGTAGGGCAGGGTGTCACGCAAGCGTTCCCGGCTGATTGGTACGGGCCGGTGCGTACCGGAAAGCAGAAATCCCAGGAACTCGGCGGCTTCGCTAAAAGCAAAGCCCTTGCGATCTACGATCCCCAGGGTTTGTGGATCGTAGCGGTACAGGCCAGCGCTCAAGGCACGTATGATGCCGTTCAGGCGTTCGATGGATTCGGCTTGCCAGTGCGCAATGCGTGGCGCGTCGGCTTTTTCCAGGCTGGCGAATGTGCCCAGTATCGGATCCTGTACCGGATGAATGAGCACTGTCAGGTATAGATCGTTGATCATCAGGCCCGAGGCGTCGAACGTGGCACGGTAGGCGGCATCGAAACGGGAAGCAAAGGGCTGGTTGAAAGCGCTGTCGGGGTATTCCGTGACGCGACGGCGCACGATGTGGGAGTACAGGCCAAGCGATCCCATGGGCAAGCCGCGTAGCACGTTATGCAGTGCTTCGATCCAGTCTTTCAGCTCATCTTGTGCATAGGCATCCGGCGCACGGCCCGTTACCTTTATGACCGCCAGGTATTCATGGTTGTCGCAGGCAATGATCTGGTCGGTGACATGATGGGAGTAGGGCAGATAGCGCGAGACGCGCCGTTCGTCCACGGCCAGGGTGGTAGCAGCATTCATGAAAACATCCTTTACTTGATGAGCGCGCGCCAGGGCCGACGCCGGTGATAGCCTTGCAGGGCGTAACTTGAGCCCTGCCAGAAGCGTTGATTGCGATTGCGTCGTCGCGTTTTCAGTTCGAGCCACAGCACATCCAGGGCTTTATCGTCATCGCGGGTGAGAATGGCGAGCGTGGGTATAACAATGAACAGCAAGCCCCACCACGCCAGGCCTGCCGTCATGGCGACTATGGCTACGCAGGTAAAGGCACCCAGTAATAGCTTGGTGGGAACGCCCATGAAGGTGGCCTTGCGGCCCAGCCCTCTGAAGACCGGATAGGTGTTGGTTGCCATGGCTTACCTCCAAAGCAACACAACCAGTTCGGCCACTGATCCGGCCAGCAGCACGCCGATGCCCCAACGGATGGCATCGTCTTTGCGCATGACCTCTGCGGAATACAGTACAAAAATGATGACGCCGATGATGATGGCCGCAATGGGCAGGATGACATCCAGATTGTCCCGGAGGGTCTGTAATGTTGTTTGCGCTCGGGAAAGGCCGCCAATGGATTGTGCAAATGCAACTTGATGGATGCCAAGCAGCAGTGCGGCTGTAGTCGGTTTGTTGATGATGCGCAGGTAGGACATAGCGTTCTTGAAGTGTTTCAGTAGAGACATGTAAAGACTCCTGCCCCTGGGGACCAAGTGGCGCAGGGGTGGTGGTTGGTAAGAAAAGGAATAAGCGCGGCTAGGTCAGCCAAGGGTGCGTCAGGTGTCGGAATTAGGGCTGCTTTCTGGCTCGCCGTCACGCGTTTGTGAAAAGCCGTCGGTTGCCGGGTTGGCGCTGAAGCCGTCCGGTGTGCCTTCGGGTTGAGCCGGTACTTGATCGGGTTTTTGCGCCGATTCTGCCGGCGTAGCCTTTGTCGCGGGCTCGGTCGTTTCGTTTTTCAACGGTGCCAAGGCAGGAACCTTGATCTTGGCTTGGGCCAGCACTTTGCCTACATAGCCATTGGTGAAACCGCGCTTGAAATTGCCGGTGTTGTAGCAGGACAGCGCCGCGCGCAAGGCATGCTGCGGGTCCGTCTGTCGGGGTAACGCTCTGGCATAGCACTCTGCCAGTACCGTCTGGGCAGCCGCCAGATTGCGGCAGGGATCAAAGACGGACTTGCTATCGAGGTTCAACCACGCCCAGTTGCGAACATTGATCTGTCCCAGCCCGGCATCGAAGTCGATGCCTTGGTCAATGAGGCGATCAGCGGCTGCGGTCGCTTCGGCCAATGTTTTGGGTTGCTGTCGCAGGTGCTGGACCTTGCGGTTGACGCCGATGGCGTACTGCTTGACTCGGGATTCGTGACGAATCAGTGCATGCAGGGTGACTGGGTGGATGTTGGGTGCGCAGGTGAGGGCCAAGGCTGCAAGTTCTGCGATCATGGCTGGCTCCTTCAGTGTCCGCGCCGGTGTCTGGGATTCGTTAGGGAAAAATTCCAGCCTTTCGCCCATAGCCCGCTATGGTCGGCATCCCATTTGGCTTGCGCCGCCTCATACTCCTCGGCTTTAACCCAATGCCCGCCCATGGTTGGTCTGCCGACGTAGCGTACAGACAGCTCATACGTCCAGGCGTGATCGTTGTAAACGACACAATAGGTGGGTAGCTGGTCGAGCGTGACTGTAGGTAGCGGATGAACCTCGTAGACGGTCTGCCCGCTGTCACCGCCGTATTCACGCTTGCGCCATTTGTACGCCGTAGCGGCATAGGTTTGGTTCAAGAATTCCGCGTCGCATTTGCCAGCACCGCGTGATATGGCATCAATGCGCTCTGACATGCCTGAGTCGCCGGACGCCGGGCACTGGGATAGAAAGGAACGTCTCGCTGAGACGGTAGCAGACCAGTCCAGGCCGTGCTTGTTGTACTTCCTGAGGTCGAAGTAGTGGTCCAGGGATGGACTGCATTCGCCAGGTCGCAGGCTGGAAGACAGGCAGAGCGTTGCTTCGCAGGCGAGACGTGGGATACCCGTGAGCAGGTTAGCCGTGTCGGCGGCATGAGCGACAGGAGCCAGGACGCAGGCGAGCGCCAGCGCCCCAGCCCGCAGAGCGGGAAGGGTTTGCATGAAGATGTCTCCGGGAGTGGGTACGGCAGATGGCCTTGGAACAGGCCGAGGACGAATCAGCGTTGACGCTGCAGATTCTGTTGGGCGATGGCGATCTGTTCAGGCTTGGCCATGGCCCGCACAAGATAAGCGGTTTCGACGGCAGCCAAGCGCGTTTCGTGCAGAGGGCTCAAGTCGGCCACGATCTGGCGCAGCAGCGTCAGTTCTTCCTGCAGCGTGTCGTCGGCAGACAGCCGCCGCCTAATGTAGTTAGAGAGGGACAGCCCGGACAGGGCGGCAGCTTCGTTCAAGCGAGCAGCATGAGACGGTGTCACCCGGATACGGATGACCTCGGACAGAGGTTCATTCATGGTGTTATCCCTTATGGTGGACAAATGGGGAATCTTGTACTGGCTCTTGGCTTGGGCGACGATACGCTAGGTTGGTTTATGCAAGCCTCACGTTTTTGGTATGTCTTTTGGTATTTCAAGAGTTGATGTGCTTCGAAACCGTCATGGATATTGACTATTCGAGTCTCGTCGTCGCACCAAGTTATAAAAAATCAGTGCGTTTCATAACGACTGATGAAGTACCTGAAACCCGCATGAACATTAATGTTCTGCGGGTTTTTTGTGGTGCTTGTTCTGATCTGGCTTGGCGAACTATCCGGAATTTCCGGATAGTTGCTTCCTGCTCAAGTTCGCCTTCAAAACTTGCCTACATGCTCACGAGCTCGAGGTTTGCACACATGTCCGCAGGCAGCGTGGAATCATTACGCGAAAATTGTCCTCCCGTTCATCGGTGCACATGACCACGAGACCTTGGTCTGCGGCATGTCGCTGGGTTATGCGGACGAGTCTGCATTGGTGAATACCTTCCGAACGCCGCGGGAAAAGGTGGAGGCTTTTACGCGCTGGGTCTGACGTAGGCATGTTGCATGAGGAAAGTACTATTCAGGGCTTGTCGCGCGGTGTGGTCAAAGTGCTGGCCGACAGCGGCGTCACGGTCAATACGATTTTGCCGGGCCCAACCGTACTGAAGGTGCCGAGCGCCTATCTTCCTCGATCACCACAGATTCTGCTTAAACGCCTCCACCAGATAGTCAAGCATGGCACGTACTTTGGCAGGTGGCCGCGTCTCGGGCGGGTAGACTGCGTGTATGCCGCCAAGTGCGTGCGTGGGCTGATCGAGCTCCAGGACGGTCAGAGTCCCGCTTTCCAGGGCGTCTCCAACAATGAACAAGGGCTGATAAAGTAATCCTTGGCCGGCTATGGCGGCGGCAAGCAGGGCTTCGCCACTGTTGGCTGCCAGATCGCCATTGATCGGTACGCGTACCTGGCCATCTACGCCAAACGCCCATTCTCTGCCGCCCGCCCACGATGACAGCGTGTAGCCCAAACAGTTGTGCTGGGTCAGGTCTGCCACTCGCCGGGGAATACCACGGCGGTCCAGGTAGCTTGGTGCCGCGCAGACCAGTTCTGGGCAGTCACCCAGTTTTCGTGCACGTAGTGGACTATCGTTCAGTCGTCCGATACGGATCGCCATGTCCCAGCCCCCATCAAGCAGATCGACAACGCTATCATTCAGCCCTAGCTCTATCCGCAATGCGGGATGGCGCAAGCTGAAGGCGGGAATCAGCGGGGCAATATAGCGAGCGCCAAAAGACAGCGGCATGCTGATCCGCAGCAAGCCCTTGACTTCAACGTGTTGCGATGCGGCTGCTGCTTCCGCCTCTTCGATTTCCGGTAGCAGTCGTTGGCACGCATCCAAGTACTCGCTGCCCGACTCGGTTAGGCTTAAACGGCGGGTGGTACGGTGCAGCAGTTTGGCGCCCAGATGCGCTTCCAGCGCATCAAGGTTTTTGGTGGCCACCGCTGCGGACATACCGAGTCGCCGCGCTGCGGCCGACAGGCTGCCGTCCTCGACAGCACGAACAAAAACCTGCATGCCCGTCAGTCTATCCATCGTGCATTACCTTCGTTTTGTGAGAAGTGAACACTGATACTAGTGGATTATCAAATGAAACGTAATAAGAGATACTGACTACATCGACTTTCAAAGAGGTATCACCATGAGCACCGCATCAACCACCACGGCATTCCGCGTCGAAACACGCATGCCTACGCTATTCATTCCGCATGGTGCCGGGCCCTGTTTCTTCATGGACTGGAACCCATCAGATGCCTGGAATCGTACACGCGATTTTCTTGAAAATATTGCAGCAACATTGCCTAAACGTCCCAAGGCAATCGTGGTGGTATCGGGTCATTGGTTGGGGCCCGTGTTCAGCGTCACCAGCAACGCACGACCCAATCTGATCTATGACTATAGCGGTTTCCCAGCGCACACTTACGAATTGCGCTACCCCGCAGCGGGCGACCCGCAACTGGCGTCACGCATTGTTGATTTGCTGAATCAGAATCAGTTGCCCGCTATCGAGGATCCCAACCGAGGGCTGGATCACGGCGTATTTATTCCAATGAAACTGATGTTTCCCGATGCCGACATCCCGGTAGTACAGCTATCGCTGCGCCATGACCTTGACCCCACCGCACACATGCGAGCGGGGCAAGCCCTTGAATCACTGCGTGATGAGGGCGTTCTGATCATAGGCAGCGGGATGAGCTTTCACAATATGCGCGGCTATGGCGACCCCCAATTTGGCCCGGTCTCGGACCAATTTGATCGCTGGCTGGTCAACGCCGTGCAGGCGCCACAGCCGCGGCGTGAGCAGGCCTTGGCCGATTGGGCAAACGCTCCGTCAGCTCGGCTATCGCATCCGCCCCGCGCGGAGGAACACTTGCTGCCACTCATGCTTGCAGCCGGCGCGGCTGGCACTGACCGGGGCGAACACATATTTAGCGATCGGGTAATGGAAGTCACCTTATCCGCATTTCGTTTTACTAATGCTTAGGTGTTTTATTTCTGAGCCGCAGGTTTCTAGCCCTCCTGGGCCAGAAAACCTCCGCTTTGGTGATGCCACAGGCGCGCGTAGGTGCCGTTATGTCTCAGCAATTCGGTGTGGCTGCCTTCCTCGATAATGCGGCCCTCGTCGATGACAATAAGGCGATCCATGGCGGCGATGGTTGAGAGGCGGTGAGCGATGGCGATCACGGTCTTGCCCTCCATGATTTCGTTAAGACTCTGTTGTATGGCTACCTCGACCTCGGAATCCAACGCGCTGGTGGCTTCGTCCAGCAATAAAATCGGGGCGTTCTTGAGCATGACGCGGGCAATCGCAATGCGTTGGCGCTGGCCACCCGAGAGCTTTATCCCCCGTTCGCCTACCAGGGTGTCGTAGCCGTTGCGGCCTTGCTGATCGCTTAATTGCTGAATGAACTCATCGGCCTGGGCACGGACGGATGCGGCGTGGATTTCGACATCGCTGGCGTCGGGACGACCATAAGCAATGTTGTCGCGTATCGAGCGATGCAGTAGCGAGGTATCCTGGGTGACCATGCCGATGGCGCTGCGCAAGCTGTCTTGTGTGACCTGGGCTATGTTCTGCCCGTCGATGCGTATTTGGCCGCTGTCCACATCATAGAAGCGTAAAAGCAGATTAATCAGCGTAGACTTGCCCGCACCAGAGCGGCCGACCAGGCCGATCTTCTCGCCAGGGCGCACTGTCAGGTTCAGGCCATCAAGTACTTGGCGCTCGCCGTTGTAATTGAAGAAGATGTTGTTGAACTCCACCTCGCCACGGGTTACTACCAGCGCTGGTGCGCCTGGGACATCCTCTATCTTGGTTTCACGAGAGAGGGTGTCGATGCCGTCCTGTACGGTGCCGATATTCTCGAACAGCGAGGCCATCTGCCACATGATCCAGTGCGACATGCCATTGACACGCAAGGCCATAGCTGTGACGGCGGCCACGGCGCCCGTACCGATTTGGCCGACGTGCCACAGCCAAAGCGCATAGCCACCTGCGGCAAGAATCAGCCCTGCTACCAGGGTCTGATTGGTGATTTCAAACTGGCTGACCAAACGCATTTGGCGAAAGCCGGTGATTTTGAAGTCCTCCATCGCGGCGCGGGCGAAATGCGCTTCGCGGCGAGTGTGCGAGAACAGCTTGACTGTGGTGATATTCGAATAGGCATCGGTGACGCGGCCTGTCATAGAGGAGCGGGCATGGGCTTGCTCTTGACCGACCTTGCCCAGGCGCGGCACGAAATAAAGCATGGCCAGCCCAAACAGCACGATCCAGCCAATGAAGGGCAGCATGAGTCGCACGTCAAAACTACCCGCCAGCACAATGATAGTGATGAAGTACACGCCTATCCCCAGCACGATTTCAACGAAAGTCATCAACACCTCGCGCACGGCGAGTGCTGTCTGCATGACTTTCGTGGTGACCCGCCCGGCAAACTCGTCGGAAAAGAAGGACAGACTCTGGCGCAGCATAAGGCGATGGAATGCCCAACGTAGCCGCAGCGGCAGGTTGATGGCGAGTACCTGATGCTGCACCATGGTGCGCAGCGCCACAAGACCTATGCTGACCACCAGTACGATGCCTATGCCCCACAGCACGCTACGCTCGTTCGCCGCCGCCGCGCCGCCGACCTGCCAGACCGAGAGCAAGTCCACTATCTGACCCAGGAAAGCAAACAGCCAGGCTTCGTAAATCGACACGCTGGCGCTCAGTGCTGCCAATGCGGCAAGATAGCGGCGCGAGCCGTGCGTACAGGCCCAGAGGAAAGAGAATAAGCCCTTGGGCGGTAGGGGCGCTTCCTCGGGAGGAAAGGGATCCAGCAGATGTTCAAACCGGCGAAGCAAGCGAGGCCTCCAGAGTTATAGGGTTAGTCTATCAATTTCATCTACACCCAACTTATGCTGAGTAACCAGCCGCCCAGGCCACACCCCAGCACGACCAGCCAGGGTGGAAGGCGCCAGAACATCAAGGCAACAAAAGCTATCAACGCCAGCCCAAAGTCGGTGGGCCTATGAATCGCGCTGATCCAGACTGGATCATAAAGTGCGGCCAGCAACAGGCCTACTACGGCGGCGTTTACGCCGTTTAGCGCGGCACGCATACGTCGATTGGTGCGCAATTGTTCCCAAAACGGCAGGGCGCCCGCCACGATCAGAAATGAAGGCACAAAGATGGCAACCAGACAAAGCAGGCTGCCCAGCCATCCATTTGGTGGCGTCGCCATCGAGGCGCCCAAAAATGCCGCAAACGTAAATAGCGGGCCCGGCACGGCTTGCGCAGCGCCGTAGCCAGCCAGAAAAGTATCATTGGCGACCCAGCCGTTCGGTACAACCTCGGCCTGTAGTAACGGCAAGATGACATGCCCGCCACCAAAAACCAGGGATCCGGCCCGGTAAAATACATCGAACATAGACAAGGCCTGACTTGGCCATGCTTGTGCAAGCAATGGCAGCACGATCAATAGCGCCACGCATATGGCCAGAAAAATGGCACCGGTTCGCCGGCTTACCGAAATATCCAATGGCTCGTACACCAGATCTTCGTTCGGTTTGAATAGAAGTACACCGGTAAAGCCTGCTGCAATAATCACGCCTAGCTGGCCCGAAACGCCCGGCCATGCCAAGACGATGCACGACGCGATAGCCATTATGCTTACTCGCAGGACGCCAGTGCAAAGGTTGCGCGCCATGCCCCAAACCGCCTGTGACACCACGGCCACTGCTGCAATCTTCAAGCCTTGCAGTATTCCGTTGGGAATGGCTTCGCCCCAGTGTGAAACACCGAGAGCGAACAGAATGAGTACGACCGCTGAGGGAAGCGTGAAGCCTACCCAGGCCGCGAGTGCGCCAGTATATCCGGCGCGAGATAATCCCAGCGCTAAACCCACTTGGCTACTGGCGGGGCCGGGTAAGAATTGGCAAAGCGCGACAAGGTCGGTATAGCTGTGGTCGCTGAGCCAACGGCGGCGACTGACAAACTCTTCCCGAAAGTAGCCAAGATGAGCAACCGGCCCGCCAAATGATGTAAGCCCGAGCCGAAGAAAAATGAGCAACACCTGCCAGGCGCTGGCCGTTTCAACAGACGGGTTGCGAGCCGGTAATGACGACATATCTATGCCTGCCTTACGTGTGTGGCAAATCGTCCGATCATGGTGGCGCTGGCCTCGTTTAGCCCAACCACCGCCACAGACTTGCCGTCGCGCTGCAGTTTGATGACGACTTTGTCGAGGGCGCCGACGGCGGAAATATCCCAGAAGTGTGCGGCCGAGACGTCCAGCACAACATGGTCAACGACTTCTTTGAAATCAATGACTTCGGCAAATCGTTCGGTCGAGGCGAAAAATATTTGTCCCGCGTAATAATACGTGCGGGTCAAGCCGTCAGGCGACAACTGCGAGCTGACCGCGAACAGCCGTTTCACCTTGCTGGCAAAGAATACACCGCTAAGCAGCACACCAGCCAGCACGCCCTGGGCAAGATCATGTGTCCATACTACGACCACCACGGTCGTCATCATCACCACCGACGATTGCCATGGATGTGAACGCAGATCACGGATGGAGCCCCAGCTGAAGGTGCCGATGGAAACCATGATCATGACGGCGACGAGTGCGGGCATCGGAATCCTGGCGACCAGAGGCCCCAGTACGACGATAAGGAACAGAAGGAAGGCACCGGCGACGAAAGTGGAAAGCCTGGTCGACCCGCCGGACTTCACGTTGATGACGGACTGGCCTATCATGGCGCAGCCACCCATACCGCCCAAGAAGCCAGTTACGAAGTTGGCAATGCCCTGGCCTTTGCATTCCCTGCGCTTGTTGCTGGGCGTATCGGTCAAGTCGTCCACAATCTGCGCAGTCATCATTGATTCAAGCAAACCTACTGCTGCCATGGTCAGGGAATAGGGAAAGATGATCTGCAGCGTTTCAAGGTTGAACGGAATGTTGGGAATCAGAAACGTCGGCAGAGACGAAGGCAGTTGGCCCATATCGCCGACGGTGTTGACACTTAATCCACCATAGATCGAAATTATCGTCAGTACGATAATGGCAATCAGAGGAGAGGGCACGGCCCTGGTCAAGCGAGGAAACAAATAAATGATGGCCAGTCCACCCACTACCATGACATAGCTTATCCAGGTCACGTTGATCAACTGGGGCAACTGGGCAATGAAGATCAAAATCGCAAGCGCGTTAACAAATCCCGTAATGACGGATCGTGATACGTATTGCATCAACAGATCAAGCCTAAGGAAGCCGGCGATGACCTGGAAGACGCCCATCAAAATGGTGGCGGCGAAAAGGTAGTCAACGCCATGATCTTTAACCAAGGGCACGACCAGCACCGCGACGGCAGCCGTAGCGGCCGAGATCATGCCTGGTCTGCCGCCAACCAAAGAGATAATCACTGCAATTGAGAATGAGGCATACAGCCCCAGCCTGGGGTCGACGCCTGCGATGATGGAAAAACCGATGGCTTCCGGGATAAGAGCAAGGGCAACGACGATGCCCGCCAGAATATCCGCGCGAGGATTAGCCATCCATTCACGGCGAAATCTAGAAAAAAGAGACATTGTTTGGCTAACCAGATGTCAGCAAGCGAGGCATCGCACCCACGGTGAAGTCAGTCTTGAGGCGTGCCAGGATACGCTTGGAGTTGTCCGGGGGATAGGCGCCCGGCCGAGCCACCCGGCAAAGCCGGGTCCACTAAGATCACTGCTGCAGCTTTCATTGCAAAGGCTGCGCGCTGCAATTGTACACAGGATTAAACAGCAGTAAATCAGACGCCGTGCGCCGCTTGGCGGGTTGCCACACTGAGGCGGCCTAAAAGAGTTGAACTTTGTTAGCCGTTCTTAATGAGATGATTGATAAATTTGAGACTGGTAAAAATCGCCGTTGCATGAAAAACTTTGCCAACTTTGTTGGCGGGACAACTGCGAAACAGTCTCGCAATGCCGTCATCGTTGCTGCTCTGTGAGCGCATCGGCCGGCAAGGCCATCCCGACAGTGCAGTTACAATTTGTACGCATCGTGGTTTAAGGAAATAAGATGCAAGATAATTACCCACCCGTTGTGGTGGTCTTGGCAGCGGGTGCTGGTCGACGCTTTCAGGCCGAAGGAGGCAGCGGCAGCAAGCTGAATGCAGATCTACTGGGGCGCCCGGTGCTGGAATGGACACTAGATGCCGTGCGCGCCAGCGGCCTTCCCTGGGTATTGGTGGAGCGCCCGGAACAAGGCGCCGAGCATATGGGAATGGGGGACTCCATCGCGCGTGGCGTTGCGCAATCCAGTCAGGCATCGGGCTGGTTGATACTTCCAGGCGACATGCCGTTGATGCAGGCAAGCAGCCTGACGCGCGTCGCCCAGAGCCTGCAGGCTTTTTCCGTTGCGCAACCCCATACAGTGGTAAGACCAGAACTGATGGTCAACGAACAAGCACGTCCAGGGCATCCAGTGGGCTTTGGATCCGCCTGGAAAAGCGAACTGTTGGCACTTACCGGAGATACCGGCGCCATTGGGTTGGTGCGCCGCGCTGCCCGGGAGGGCTGGCTTGAATGCCTGGCTGGGCATGATGTGGGCTGTATCCAGGATGTAGACCGACCCGCCGACATTGCCTTGGCCGCGAGCCGTATGTGTGGACTAAACTCGGACAGCTATAAAACTTAATGCCTATATATAGACAGGAGCTCGCGATCATGTCGCCTACGCTTTCTTTTCGTGATTCCTCTTATCGTTATGGCTACATTACCCGATGTTTGCACTGGTTGATGGCGCTGGTCTTTGCCTGGCGCCCACAGAATCACTTGGGCCGGCAATACACCTGTGCCGGCCCTGTGCCATGACATGATTTTGACGGTGTATGAAGGTAAATCTTTGAAAAGCATTCAAAAATCAGCACTAGATTAATAAATAAAAAACGCCGTAAAAACAAAAGCTTGTGCGATTAACTTAAAATTGAACCGTAAGTTGCTGGGGCCGCCCTTTTGTGGCATGGAAGCCACAAGCGAAGCGCGGGTAAACCCTTACAAAAACGGACCTAAAACTTGCTTTTGTTGTTTAAAGCCTACACCGAGTGCAGAAAACGGCAGGTTTCCGAACAGGATAATAGCCAGAGGGCTGGAATTTTGATGCAATAGCAACAACTTCCCATCGCGGAGTTGGAAAGAGCAGCAGCACAGTGCAAACAAGTAGTCGCTGCTCTAGTTACTCAAATCTACGGAGATTTCTTACATGAAAAAGACTCTGCTCGCTGCTGCCCTCACCGTTGGTTTCTTCGGCGTTGCTCAGGCAGAAACATCGGTCACCCTGTACGGTGTTGTCGACACCGGTATCGGCTACAACAAAGTTGAAGTTGGTAATTACGAAGCTAAGAAAGTTGGCCTTATCAACGGCGTTCAATCCGGCAGCCGCTGGGGCCTGAAAGGCACTGAAGATCTGGGCGATGGCCTGCAAGCAATTTTCCAGGTGGAAAGCGGCTTCGACAGCTCGACTGGCTTCTCCGGCCAAGGCGGTCGTCTGATGGGTCGTCACGCCACTATCGGTCTGCAAGGCGAAAGCTGGGGCCGTCTGGACTTGGGTCGTCAAACCAACATCGCATCCAAATACTTTGCTGACGTAGCCAGCCCCTTCGGCGCCAGCTTCGGCCAAGCCAACGTTGGTGCTACCTTCGGTTCTTCCAACACGGTTCGTTGGGACAACATGGTTATGTATCAAACCCCCAACTTCTCGGGCTTCCAGTTCGGCGTTGGTTACTCCTTCAACACCAATGGCGCCCAAGACTGGGACATTGATGGTGAGGACGATGCTAACAACAAAGGCATCACCACTGGTCTTCGCTATGCAAACGGCCCCATCGGCGCTGCTTTGACATACGACCAAATCAAGCGTGACGCTCGTTCGGCTGCTGCAGCAGTTCCAGCTACTCCTGGTAATGCTGGTACCGCAGCTGTTACGGCTCAAGGCAGCCAAAAAGTCCAGCAGTGGAACTTGGGCTTGAGCTACGACTTCGAAGTGGTCAAGCTGCACGCTGGCTTCGGTCAGACCAAAGACGGCTGGATCGCTGGTCAAAGCTTCGGCGAAGGCGCTCCTAGCCGTACCCAGTTTGTTGAAGGCCTCGAAGCCAACCTGTACACCGTTGGTGTAAGCGCTCCTTTGGGTGCCGGCAAAGTTATGGCTTCCTGGGCCATGGCTGACTTCGATGACCTGAACGGCGTTGATCTCGACAAGCAAAGCATCTACAGCCTGGGCTACACATACGCGCTGTCCAAGCGTACCAACTTCTACGCTTACGGTTCGTATGCTGACAACGTTTACGGTCTTGACGATGCAAAATCGACAGCCGTCGGCGTCGGTATCCGTCACCAGTTCTAATAGGCTGGCATAGCTAGTCTATGCTGCTTAGTGGCCTGGCTTGCTAGGTCACATGGAATTGCCGCAGATGCAAATCTGCAAACAAAAGCCACCCTTAGGGGTGGCTTTTGTGTTGGTTCTTGATCTGGATTTTGTATCTTCCACATTTATGCTGCGAAGATGTTTCATGTAAGGGTTATTCAGCAGAATGACGCTCTCAAAATGATACAATCCAGAGGTTTAGTTATCGTGATTGGATGCGCTGCATGAATCTGCAACAGTACTTCCCCGTTCTGCTGTTTATGGTCGTGGCAACCTGTATTGGCTTTGCCCTGCTGGGCGCCGGCAGATTGCTTGGGCCACATCGACCCTACGAAGAAAAGTTATCGCAATACGAGTGCGGCTTCGAGGCCTTCGGCGATTCGCGCATGAAGTTCGATGTGCGCTACTACCTGGTTGCGATTCTGTTCATTATGTTCGATCTTGAAATCGCCTTTTTGTTCCCATGGGCCATGGCCAATGGCACGGTAGGCATGGTGGGTTTCTGGACGGTTCTTGTGTTTTTGGCCATTCTGACCGTGGGCTTCATCTACGAATGGAAGAAGGGCGCTCTCGACTGGGAATAAGCAATGGTATCGGGTTGCCTCACGGCACAGATACGACGCTAAAGGTGAATTATGGCTATTGATGGCATCATGAAAGAAGGTTTTATAACCACCAGCGCAGACAAGTTTCTGAACTGGGCCAAGACGGGCTCGCTGTGGCCCATGACTTTCGGTCTGGCCTGTTGTGCGGTCGAAATGATGCACGCAGGTGCGGCACGTTACGACCTTGACCAGTTTGGCATTATCTTTCGCCCCAGCCCTCGTCAGTCTGACCTGATGATCGTTGCGGGCACTTTGTGCAATAAAATGGCACCCGCTCTGCGCAAGGTCTACGACCAAATGCCAGAGCCGCGCTGGGTGGTTTCCATGGGTTCCTGCGCCAATGGTGGCGGCTACTACCATTATTCCTATTCGGTAGTGCGTGGTTGCGATCGCATAGTTCCCGTCGATGTCTATGTGCCGGGTTGCCCGCCTACGGCGGAAGCCCTGGTGTACGGCTTGCTGCAAATGCAGAACAAGATCCGCCTGACAAACACCATCGCGCGCTAGGCTATGCCAGCTACCGCCATTAACGTTGAACTGCTTGAACTATGACTCGGCTCGAAACGCTACATACTAATTTGCAGGCTGCTTTCGGTGAATCCGCTACGCTGAAGCTGGCCCTTAATGAACTGACGCTGGAAGTCCCCGCCAAGAACTGGCTTGATGCCTGTGCCGTTCTGCGCGACGACGCCAGCCTTGCCTTTGATACCTGTATCGACCTGTGCGGTGTCGACTACTCGGGCTGGGGCGCACCCACTTATCCAACTGCGGCCAGCGTGCATCCACAGCGTTTCGCAGTGGTCTTGCATCTGTTGTCGGTCAAACGCAACTGGCGGCTCCGGGTGCGTGTGTACGTGCCTAACGACGAGTTTCCGGTCATTCCGTCCTTGGTTCATGTCTGGCCTGCGGTCAACTGGTTCGAGCGCGAAGCCTTTGATTTGTTTGGTGTCGTCTTCGAAGGCCATCCCGACCTGCGCCGCATCCTGACCGACTACGGTTTCATCGGACACCCTTTCCGCAAGGATTTCCCGCTGTCGGGCAATGTGGAAATGCGTTACGACACTGAACAGAAGCGGGTCGTTTATCAACCCGTAACCATCGAGCCGCGCGAGATCACACCGCGTGTCATACGCGAAGAAGGCTACGGAGCAGGGCGCTAGAACATGGCTGAAATTAAAAACTACACACTGAACTTTGGTCCCCAGCATCCGGCCGCGCACGGCGTGTTGCGTTTGGTGCTGGAACTCGATGGCGAAGTTATCCAGCGTGCCGATCCGCATATAGGCCTGTTGCACCGGGCTACTGAAAAACTGGCCGAGCACAAGACTTACCTGCAGGCGCTGCCCTATATGGATCGCCTGGATTACGTCTCCATGATGTGCAACGAGCACGCCTACGTGATGGCGGTGGAAAATCTGCTGGGTATCAAGGTGCCTTTGCGCGCGCAGTACATACGTGTGCTGTTCGACGAAATCACGCGTTTGTTGAACCACCTGATGTCTTTGGGCTCGCACGCACTCGACGTGGGCGCTATGGCGGTCTTCCTGTATGCCTTCCGCGAGCGCGAAGACCTGATGGATTGCTACGAGGCGGTTTCGGGTGCGCGCATGCATGCGGCCTACTATCGTCCGGGCGGTGTGTACCGCGATCTGCCGGACACCATGCCGCAGTATGGTCAATCCAGTAAGTATCGCGGCGAAAAAGAGCTGCGTGCCATGAACGACGCGCGTTCGGGCTCGCTGCTCGACTTCATCGAAGACTTCACCAACCGTTTCCCCAATTGCATAGACGAATACGAAACCCTGCTGACCGATAACCGTATCTGGAAGCAGCGTCTGGTGGGCGTAGGCGTGGTCGATCCAGACCGTGCCAAGGCGTTGGGCTTTACCGGCCCCATGCTGCGCGGTTCCGGTGTGGAATGGGATTTGCGCAAGCATCAGCCCTACGAAGTCTACGACCGTGTTGATTTCGATATCCCCGTGGGCAAGAATGGTGATTGCTACGACCGTTATCTGGTGCGTATTGCCGAGATGCGTGAAAGCAACCGTATTATTCGCCAGTGCGTCGAATGGCTGCGCAACAATCCTGGCCCCGTCATTGTCGATAACCATAAGGTGGCGCCTCCCAAGCGCGAGCGCATGAAGACGGGTATGGAAGATCTCATCCATCACTTCAAGCTCTTTACCGAAGGCATGCACGTGCCGGCCGGAGAAACCTACGCAAGCGTCGAGCACCCCAAGGGCGAGTTCGGCATTTACATGATTTCCGATGGCGCCAACAAGCCCTACCGCGTCAAGATACGGGCGCCGGGCTTTGCCCATCTGCAATCACTTGATGAAATGTCTCGTGGGCACATGATTGCCGACGCCGTCACCATTATTGGGACACAAGACATCGTTTTTGGCGAAATCGACCGTTAACCGATAGCCAAGGTAAATACCGGATTCAAACTATGCTGCTTTCCGAACAAGCCTATCAGAAAATAGATAGAGAACTCACCAAGTTTCCCGATGACCAGCAACAGTCTGCCATCATGGCGGCGCTGACCATTGCACAGACTGAAAAGGGCTGGGTCTCGAATGAAGTCATTGTCGATGTTGCCGCCTATCTGAACGTGCCTCCCATTGCAGTACAAGAGGTCGCGTCCTTCTACAATATGTTCAATACCCATCCCGTCGGGCGCTTCAAGATCACGGTGTGCACCAATTTGCCCTGTGCGCTGCGCGACGGTGTCAAAGCCGCCGAGTACGTCAAGCAAAAGCTGGGTATCGACTTTCACGAAACCACGCCCGATGGCCTGTTCTCGTTGGCAGAGGGCGAGTGCATGGGTGCATGTGGAGATTCGCCGGTAATGCTTATGAACAACAGGCATATGTGTGTACGCATGTCGTCGGAAAAAATCGACGCCATGATTGAAGAACTTAAACAGCACGGGGGGTCGGCATGAGCGCGACTGGCCTATTGCAGCAGTTTTCCCAGGGGCTGACGCCCAATCCTGGCACCGAACTGTCCAGGACCATGATTTTCCACGACAGGCATATCAACCCACAAATTGTGGCGGGTCTGGATGGCGCGAACTGGGGTCTGGAAGACTACGTCAAGCGTGGCGGCTACGAGGCCCTGCGCAAGATCCTGACCACCGGCATGACGCCAGATGAGGTGATTGCCGAAGTTAAGGCGTCAAGCTTGCGCGGACGCGGCGGTGCGGGTTTCCCCACCGGCCTGAAGTGGAGCTTCATGCCGCGCACTTTGCCTGGCCAGAAGTATCTGGTCTGCAATTCCGATGAAGGCGAGCCCGGCACATTCAAAGATCGCGATATCCTGCGCTTCAATCCGCATATCGTCATCGAAGGCATGGCCATTGCCGCCTACGCCATGGGCATCACGGTAGGCTACAACTACATTCACGGCGAAATCTTCGAAATATACGAGCGTTTCGAGGAAGCGCTGGATCAGGCGCGCGCCGCAGGTTTCCTGGGCGAGAAAATCCTGGGTTCCGAGTTCAGCTTTCAGCTGCACGCCTTCCATGGCTACGGTGCTTATATCTGCGGTGAAGAAACCGCCTTGCTGGAATCGCTGGAGGGCAAGAAAGGGCAGCCGCGCTTCAAGCCGCCATTTCCCGCCAGTTTCGGCCTGTATGGCAAGCCCACCACTATCAACAACACCGAAACCTTTGCGGCTGTGCCCTGGATTTTCCGCAACAGTGCAAAGGAATACCTGGACATCGGCGTGGCCAACGCCGGCGGCACCAAGTTGTTCTCCATTTCGGGCGACGTTGAGCTGCCAGGCAATTACGAAATTCCACTGGGCACGCCCTTCAGCAAATTGCTGGAGCTGGCCGGCGGCATGCGCGACGGTCGCAAGCTCAAGGCTGTGATTCCGGGCGGATCCAGCGCACCGGTATTGCCTGCCGACATCATGATGCAGACCAATATGGACTACGATTCCATCGCCAAGGCCGGCTCCATGCTGGGTTCGGGTGCGGTCATCGTCATGGACGAAACGCGCTGCATGGTTAAGTCCCTGCTGCGGCTGTCGTATTTCTATTACGAAGAAAGCTGCGGGCAGTGCACGCCATGCCGTGAAGGCACAGGCTGGCTGTATCGCATGCTGCTGCGCGTTGAAAACGGCCAGGGCCGTCCAGAAGACCTGGACGTGCTCGACTCGGTCGCGCATAACATCATGGGTCGCACCATATGCGCCCTGGGCGACGCTGCCGCCATGCCGGTACGCAGCTTCATCAAGCATTTCCGCGACGAGTTCGCACACCACATCGAGCATAAAAGCTGTGTGGTGCCCAAATATCTGTAGGGTCAGGACACGCAATGGTTGAACTCACCATCGACGGCATCAAAGTAGAAGCCCCCGAAGGCAGCATGGTCATACAGGCCGCGCATAAGCTTGGGGTGTTCGTGCCG
Organism: Alcaligenaceae bacterium; assembly: GCA_013416405.1. Lineage (GTDB taxonomy): Bacteria > Pseudomonadota > Gammaproteobacteria > Burkholderiales > Burkholderiaceae_B > Pusillimonas_C. The sequence continues at coordinate 181,034 of JACCET010000007.1, read as the reverse complement.
CATTTCTGCTATCACAAGAAGCTTTCCATAGCGGCCAACTGCCGCATGTGCTTGGTCGACGTTGAAAAAGCGCCCAAGGCCATGCCGGCTTGTGCCACGCCCGTTACCAACGGCATGGTTGTGCACACTCGCTCCGAGAAAGCCATCGCCGCTCAAAAAAGCGTGATGGAATTCCTGCTGATCAATCACCCGCTCGATTGCCCGGTATGTGACCAGGGCGGCGAGTGCCAGCTTCAGGATTTGGCCGTGGGCTATGGCGCCTCGGCCTCGCGCTACCAAGAAGAAAAGCGCGTGGTGGTTGCCAAGGAAATGGGCCCGCTCATTTCCACCGAAGCCATGCAGCGCTGCATACACTGCACCCGTTGCATACGGGTAGGCCAGGAAATCGGCGGCATCATGGAAGTGGGCATGATCAACCGTGGCGAGCACGCCGAAATCACTACATTCGTGGGCAAGGCGGTCGAGTCGGAATTGTCGGGCAACATGATCGATGTCTGTCCCGTCGGCGCGCTCCTGTCCAAGCCGTTCAAGTTCACGGCGCGTACCTGGGAAATGGCGCGCCGTCGCTCCGTCAGCCCGCACGATAGTCTGGGCGCCAACCTGGTGGTGCAAACCAAGATGGACCGCGTGCTGCGCGTGGTGCCCTTCGAGAATGACGACGTCAACGAATGCTGGATCAGCGATCGTGATCGCTTTGCCTACGAAGGCCTTTACACACAAGACCGTCTTGCACATCCCATGGTCAAGGGTGACGATGGCGAGTGGCGCGAAGCGTCCTGGACGGATGCATTGCAAGCCGTCGTGCAAGGCTTCAATACCGTACGCGAACAGTTTGGCCCCGAGCAGATCGGTGGCATAGGCAGCCCGCTGGCCACCACTGAAGAGCTGGCTCTGCTAGGCCGCTTGTTGCGCGCCCTGGGCTCCGAGAACGTTGACTTCCGCCTGCGTAATCTGGATCCATCCTTAGCTCAGACAGTAAAGGGAGCTCCATGGCTGGGCATGCCGGTCGCCGATCTCAACCAGGTCGACCGTGTGCTCATCGTGGGTTCGTTCTTGCGCAAAGATCATCCCTTGATGGCACAGCGCCTGCGCCAGGCCGTCAAGCGCGGTACGCAAGTATCGTTCATCGATTCAGCAGCCGATGACCCCTTGTTCCCAGTTGCCAACCGTATGACAGTGGCGCCCAGCGCCTTGCCCAACGCATTGGCCGAAGTGCTGGTGGCTTCGGCTCAAGCCCAAAGTCAGCCTGTGCCCGAGGCCTTTGTTGGCCTATCGCCTTCCGAGTCGGCCGTACAGATTGCCACCAGCCTGAGTTCAGGCGAACGTGTTGCGATTCTGATCGGCAATATGGCCGTTGCTTCCACTCAGGCCAGCCTGATCGCGGCAAATGCGTCCGCGCTGGCCAAGGCTGCCAAGGCAACTTTCGGTTTCCTTACACCCGGTGGTAATACCGTAGGCGGCTATCTGGCCGATGCGTTGCCGGGGCAGGGCGGTCTGACAGCCGAGCAAATGCTGCAACAACCGCTCAAGGCTTATCTGGTGGTACACGCCGAGCCGGCTTTCGACGCCGACAACGGCGCGCAGGCTGTGCAAACCTTAAAGAACGCGGGCTTCTCTGTGGCGCTGACCTCATTCAAGTCGGCCGCCCAAGACTGGGCCGATGTCATGTTGCCTATCTCGCCCTTTACCGAAACCTCGGGTACCTTTGTCAACGCCGAAGGGCGGGTGCAAAGCTTCAAGGGCGTGGCCGCTCCTTATGCCGACACGCGACCGGGCTGGAAAGTTCTGCGTGTGCTGGGCAACTTGTTCGAGTTGCAGGGCTTCGACGACGAAACCTCGGAATCCATACGCGACAGCGTAATGGTTGGCGGCATCGAAGGTCGGCTGTCCAACGAAATTTCCGCAGCGCCCGGTCTGGCTGCTACCGCGACCGGATCAGGTCTGGAGCGGGTGGCCGATGTGCCAATTTACCGCAGCGATGTTCTGGTGCGTCGTTCCCAGCCTTTGCAGGAAACGGCTGCATCACAGGCACCCAAGGCGCGTATGGCGGCCGCAACGCTTGCCAGCTTGGGCGCGTCATCGGGCGACTTCCTGCGTATCAGCAGTGCACAAGGACAGATCCAGCTACCCGCACTGGTAGATGAAACCGTCGCTCCAGGTTGCGTGAGAATTGCCGCCGCGTTCGATGAGACGCAGGCGCTGGGTAGTGGCTTTGGCCAACTGACGGTGGAGCGTGCGTAATGGAGTGGCTTGCATTACTTGAGAATTTCGGCACAGAACTGATCGGCCCTACCGCCTGGCTGGTGGTCTGGACGCTGATAAAAATTGTCGTGATCGCAGTACCTATCATTCTGTGCGTTGCCTACATGACGTACTGGGAACGCAAAATGATAGGCGCCATGCACCAGCGTTTGGGGCCAACCCGAGTCGGTTTCCGGGGCTTGCTGCAGCCGTTTGCCGACGTGTTTAAACTGCTGACCAAAGAAGTCATTATTCCCAGCAAGGCCAATAAAGTGCTGTACATATTGGCCCCGGTTGTTACGCTGATGCCGGCCCTGGCTGCCTGGGCCGTGATTCCCTTTGGTCCTGAACTGGTGCTGGGTAATATCAACGCCGGGCTGCTGTTCATCATGGCCATCACCTCGATAGGCGTGTATGGCGTTATTGTTGCGGGTTGGGCGTCGAACTCCAAGTACGCCTTCCTGGGTGCCTTGCGGGCGGCAGCACAAATGCTGTCTTACGAACTGGCCATAGGTTTTGTGCTGGTCACGGTGCTGCTGGTATCGGGTACCCTGAACCTTAACGGTATTGTTACCGGACAGGATGCAGGCTGGTTTGCAGAGCGGGGCGTCAATTTCATGTCCTGGAACTGGCTGCCACTGTTGCCTTTGTTTGTTATTTACGTGATTTCGGCAACGGCAGAAACCAACCGCCATCCCTTTGACGTGGTTGAAGGTGAGTCCGAGATCGTGGCTGGCCACATGGTGGAATATTCCGGCATGGGCTTTGCCTTGTTCTTCCTGGGTGAATACGCCAACATGATTCTGTTGTCGGCGCTGGCCGCTATCATGTTCCTGGGTGGTTGGCTGCCTCCGCTGGACATTGCTCCGCTGACCTGGATTCCAGGCTGGCTGTGGTTGGGTCTGAAGACATTCGTAGTGATTTCAATGTTCGTGTGGTTCCGTGCGACCTTCCCCCGTTACCGCTATGACCAGATCATGCGTTTGGGCTGGAAGGTATTCATCCCGTTTACCGGCATTTGGTTGTTGCTGGTGGCGATCTGGATGCAGACGCCCTGGAATATTTGGCAATAGGACACAGGGGCTAAATTATGGAAGCTATTAAAGATTTCTTCGGCAGTTTGATGCTGTCTGAAATGCTCAAGGGCATGCGCCTGACCGGCAAGTATTTCTTCAAGCGCAAGATAACGCTGCGCTATCCGCAGGAAAAAACGCCTACGTCGGCGCGCTTCCGCGGCCTGCACGCTTTGCGCCGTTACCCTAACGGGGAAGAGCGCTGCATAGCCTGCAAGCTGTGTGAAGCAGTGTGTCCGGCCTTGGCCATCTCCATCGAGTCCGAAGAGCGCGATGACGGCACCCGCCGCACCACGCGCTACGACATCGACTTGGCCAAGTGTATTTTCTGTGGATTCTGTGAAGAAAGCTGCCCGGTCGATTCCATCGTCGAAACGCATATTCTGGAATACCACGGTGAAAAGCGTGGCGATCTGTACTACACCAAAGACATGCTCTTGGCTATCGGCGATCGCTACGAACCCGAAATCGCACGCCGTCGTTCCGAAGACGCCCCTTATCGTTGATGCCGGATCAGACCTCTATGATTTTTTCTACTATTCTGTTTTATGTGCTGGCGCTGGTGCTGGTGGTGGCGGCCTTTCGCGTCATTACGGCAAATAGCCCGGTCACGGGTGTGTTGCACCTGATTCTGACCTTTTTTACCGCATCCATGATCTGGATGCTGCAAGGCGCCGAGTTCCTGTCCTTGTTGCTGGTGCTGGTTTATGTCGGCGCGGTCATGGTGCTTTTCCTGTTCGTGGTCATGATGCTCGACGTCCGCATGGATGCCTTGCGTGTAGGCATGAAGACATACCTGCCCATGGGTTTGATCATAGGTTTGATCATGGTGTTGGAAATGGCCTTTGTGCTGGCTAAAAGCTGGCTGGGCGCCGGGCCCAAGGCAGTCATTGCCGACGACGTCGATAACACGCACGCTTTGGGCGTGGCCATGTATACCGATTATGTCTTTGCGGTGCAGATAGGTGGGGTGATATTGCTGGTGGGCATGATTGCCGCCATTGCCCTGACTCTGCGTAAACGCAACGATGTGAAGCGTACCTATCCTTCCGAGCAGATCAAGGTGCGCGCCCAAGACCGCTTGCGCATGGTCAGCATCCCTTCGCAAACCGAAGCGCCCTCTGTGGCTGCTGATGCTGCGGCCCCCGGAGAAAAACAATGACACTGACGCTGGCTCACTACCTGATACTAGGCGCCATATTGTTCGCCATCGGCATATTCGGTTTTTTCCTGAATCGCCGCAACCTCATTATTCTGTTGATGTCCATCGAGCTTATCCTGCTCTCGGCCAACATGAATTTCATCGCGTTCTCTACCTGGTTCGGTGATACGGCCGGACAGGTTTTCGTCTTCTTTGTCCTGACGGTGGCTGCTGCCGAAGCGGCTATCGGCCTGGCGATTCTGGTGTTGCTGTTCCGCAACCTGAATACGATCAACGTTGAAGAACTTGACGAGCTCAAGGGTTGATGGGGTTGCACATACTATGAATTCACCTAATCTTTATCTACTGATTGCACTGGCTCCGTTGGTCGGCGCTATATTGGCCGGCCTCTTCGGTACAGGCTTCCTGGGTCGTTTCGTGGGGCGTCGGGGCTCGCACCTGATCACGATCGCAGGCGTGCTGATTTCCTTCATAGGCTCGGTCATCGTATTGTTCCAGGTGCTTGATGGCCACACCTACGACGGGGCGCTCTATACCTGGTCGGTCATAGGCACCACCAAGCTGGAACTGGGCTTCCTGATTGATTCACTCTCGGCCCTGATGATGGTCGTGGTTACATCGGTATCGCTGATGGTGCACATCTACACCATAGGCTATATGGCTGATGATCCAGGCTACCAGCGTTTCTTCTCGTATATTTCGCTGTTCACCTTTTCCATGCTCATGCTGGTCATGTCCAACAACATGGTTCAGCTGTTCTTCGGCTGGGAAGCGGTGGGTCTGGTGTCGTATCTGCTAATCGGTTTCTGGTACGAACGTCCTACGGCCATTTTCGCCAATATGAAGGCCTTTTTGGTCAACCGCGTGGGCGACTTCGGCTTTGTGCTGGGCATAGGTCTGCTGTTCGCTTACAGTGGCAGCATGCACTACGGTGAAATCTTCGCACAGAGCGATGAGCTGGCTACAACGATTTTCCCCGGTACCGACTGGCAAATGCTGACGGTGGCCTGCCTGGCGTTATTCGTGGGTGCCATGGGTAAATCGGCACAAGTGCCTTTGCACACCTGGTTGCCTGATTCCATGGAAGGTCCCACGCCTATTTCGGCGTTGATCCACGCGGCCACCATGGTGACCGCCGGCATCTTCATGGTTGCGCGCTTCTCGCCCGTATTCGAGCAATCCGACACCGCCTTGTCTTTCATTATGGTGATAGGTGCCATTGGTGCCTTGTTCCTGGGTATTCTGGGCATAGTCCAGAACGACATCAAGCGCGTCATTGCGTACTCGACATTGTCGCAGCTGGGCTATATGACGGTGGCGTTGGGCGCTTCGGCGTATTCCGTCGCCATCTTCCACCTGATGACGCACGCCTTCTTCAAAGCCTTGCTGTTCCTGGGAGCAGGTTCGGTCATCATGGGTATGCACCATGACCAGGACATCCGCAATATGGGTGGCTTGCGCAAGTACATGCCTATTACCTGGATCACATTCCTGTTGGGTACCCTGGCGCTGGTGGGCACGCCGTTCTTTGCAGGCTTCTACTCGAAAGAGCACATTATCGAAGCGGCCGGCGCGGCCGATGTATGGGGTGCAAGCTTTGGCTACTACGCTACGCTGATTGGTGTGTTTGTTACTTCCTTGTATTCCTTCCGGGTGTACTTCCTGGTCTTCCACGGCAAGGAACGCTTCGACACCCACGGGCATGCGGGACACGGCCACGATGATCATCATGGCGGCACGCCACACGAATCACCTTGGGTGGTGACCCTGCCATTGGTGCTGCTGGCTATTCCATCGGTTGTGGCAGGCGCCTGGCTTATCGATCCTTTGCTGTTCGGTGGCTTCTTTGATGGCGTTATCGCCGTATTCCCGGCGCATCCGGCCATGGCCGAGCTGGCAACGCACTGGCACGATTGGGTGGCTTATGCTCTGCACGGCTTCGTGACCCTGCCGTTCTGGCTTATGGTTGCCGGTTTTGTGGTGGCCTGGTACTGCTATATGGTCAACCCCAAAGTGCCTGCGGCCATCCATCGCAGTCTGTCGGGCATCAATCGCATACTCGACAACAAGTACTACGCCGACTGGTTTAACGAGCAGGTGCTGGCGCGCGGCGCCCGCTGCCTGGGTCATGGTTTCTGGAAAGTGGGTGATCGCGGCCTGATCGACGGCGTGATGGTTAATGGTAGTGCTCGTGTAGTGAGCTGGGTGGCGTCAATCACCCGACACCTGCAGTCTGGCTATATCTATCACTACGCCTTTGCGATGATCATCGGGATCATGGCTTTACTCTCCTTTTTTGTGCTGACGGTTAACTGATGGCTGGCAATATGGCGTCTTCTACTCTTCCCTGGTTAACGCTTTCAATCTTCGTCCCTATTGTGGCGGGGCTGATAGTCCTGCTGTTGGGCCGCGATGACCGGCCAGGACTTACTCGCGTATTGTCTCTAGTGGGCTCGGTGGCCGGTTTCCTGGTCACTTTGCCGCTGTATTTCGGTTTTAACCCCGATACGGCCGACATGCAGTTTGTTGAAAAGGCCAGTTGGATCGAGACCTTTGCCGTGAATTACCATCTGGGTATCGATGGCATTTCACTCTGGTTCGTGTTGCTCACGGCCTTCATCACCATTATCGTGGTGCTGGCGGGCTGGCAAGTTATCACTAGCCGGGTGTCGCAATACATGGCGGCCTTCCTGATTCTGTCGGGCTTCATGGTGGGCGTTTTTTCGGCGCTAGACGGCATGCTGTTCTACGTGTTCTTTGAAGCCACGCTCATACCCATGTATTTGATCATAGGTGTATGGGGCGGCCCCAATCGTGTATACGCGGCGTTCAAGTTCTTCCTGTATACGCTGATGGGCTCTTTGCTCACGCTGATTGCCTTCATTTACCTGTGGCATGCGGCAGACGGTTCCTTCGACATCCAGACCTGGCACCAGCTGCCACTGGGTATGACGCCGCAAATACTGATCTTCATCGCCTTGTTCGCGGCCTTTGCGGTCAAGGTGCCTATGTGGCCGGTGCATACCTGGTTGCCTGATGCTCACGTGGAAGCGCCTACGGGCGGTTCGGTGGTGCTGGCAGCCATCATGTTGAAACTGGGCGCCTATGGCTTCTTGCGTTTCTCGCTGCCCATAGCCCCCGACGCTTCGCATAGCCTGGCCGGCATCGTCATTGCGCTGTCGCTGATTGCCGTCATTTACATTGGCCTGGTGGCCATAGTCCAGGACGACATGAAAAAGCTGGTGGCGTACTCGTCCGTGGCGCACATGGGCTTCGTCACGTTGGGTTTCTTCATCTTCAATACAGCCGGCATGGAAGGCGCCATTGTTCAGATGATTTCGCACGGCTTTGTGTCGGGCGCCATGTTCCTGTGCATAGGCGTGCTCTACGACCGGTTGCATACCCGCCGCATTGATGACTACGGTGGCGTCATCCACGTCATGCCGCGCTTCGCAACGTTTTTCCTGCTCTTTTCCATGGCCAACGCGGGCCTGCCTGCCACCAGCGGTTTCGTGGGCGAGTTCACCGTGATCATGGGAGCCGTCGAGTACAACTTCTGGATAGGCCTGCTGGCCGCTACCGCCCTGATACTGGCTGCGTCGTATTCGCTATGGATGTACAAGCGCGTCACCTTTGGCGCCATTGCCAACGACAACGTCCGGGGCATGTCCGACCTGAGCTCGCGCGAGTTCTTCATCATGGGCATCATGGCCATTGCCGTCCTTTTCATGGGTATTTATCCCAAGCCGTTTACAGATGTTATGCACGTGTCGGTAGAAGCACTGCTGCAGCATGTCTCTATCTCGAAACTGTAGGCCTCAAATACTATGCAAAATCCATTTGACTTCGCCTTGGCTGCGCCCGAGATTACGCTACTTGTTCTGGCGGCAATCGTGCTGCTGCTCGATGCCTTCAACAAGACCGAGTCCCGTCATACGACCTTTACGCTCAGTATCGGTACGTTGCTGGTGCTTATCGTCGTTTCACTGTGGCAGTGGAATAGCGGCGTGCAGGGCAATTCCTTCGGTGGCCTATATGTGGTCGACTCGCTTTCACACTTCCTTAAAGTGCTGTCTTACATTGCTGTTGCCGCCACGCTTATTTATGGGCGTGAATACGCAGAACAACGCGATATGCTCAAGAACGGCGGTGAGTACTATTCACTGACGCTGTTTGCCTTGCTGGGCCAGATGGTCATGATCTCGGCCGGCAGCATGCTTACTGTGTATCTGGGCGTTGAACTCATGTCGTTCGCACTGTATGCCCTGGTGGCATTGCGGCGCGACGATATCAAGGCAACTGAAGCGGCCATGAAGTATTTCGTGCTTGGCGCGCTGGCTTCGGGTGTGTTGCTCTATGGCATGTCCATGATTTATGGCGCCACCGGCCAGCTCGATCTGCGTCTGATCGCGCAAGTCATCAGCAGCGGTAACGCCGAGCGTCTGCCTTTGGTATTTGGCGTGGTGTTCATTGTTTCAGGCTTGGCATTCAAGCTGGCGGCAGCTCCCTTCCACATGTGGACGCCAGACGTCTACCAGGGCGCACCCACAGCCGTTACGCTGATAGTCAGTGCCGCACCCAAGCTGGCTGCCTTGGCCATTACCCTGCGTTTGCTCATAGAGGGCCTGCATGGCATCGCCATCGACTGGCAACCCATGCTGTTGGTTATGGCCGTGCTGTCGCTGGCCATAGGTAACCTGGCCGCCATTGCGCAAACCAATTTCAAGCGCATGCTGGCCTATTCGACGATTTCCCACATGGGCTTCATCATGCTGGGGCTGTTGTCGGGCGTGGGCCAGGATCAGGCCGTAACAGGCTGGGCTTATGGTTCTGCGCTGTTCTACATGGTTATCTATGTACTGACCACCCTGGTTACCTTCGGCCTGATCATGCTGCTTAGCCGCCGGGGCTTTGAATGCGAAGAAATAAATGACCTGAAAGGCCTGAATCGGCGCAGCCCCATGATGGCCGCCATGCTGATGCTCGCCATGTTTTCGCTGGCTGGGATTCCTCCGCTTGCGGGTTTCTACGCCAAGCTGGCCGTTTTACAAGCCTTGGTCGGTGCAGGTTATGTGGCTATTGCCGTCGTGGCCGTTATCTTCTCGCTGATCGGTGCCTTCTATTACCTGCGTGTCGTCAAGGTGGCTTACTTTGACGAACCCGAAGGCGAGGCGGCGCCCATCAGCAATGGCGTGATTACCAGTGGGCTGATGTCGGTCAATGGCCTGCTCATCATCGCTCTGGGGGTATTGCCCAGCGGCCTGATGGCACTGTGCGTGCAGGTGATCGAGGGCTCATTGAAGTTCTGATCCTATGAACCAGTCATTTGCCGTCTGGACGGTTGTCGTGCTGTCCGCGATTACTGCCAATCTGCCGTTTGTACTGCAGCGCCGCTTTTTGGTGCTGCCCTGGATGCAATCCGGCGAGTTGCCCCGGCCCGCCTGGCTGCAATGTCTGGCTTCGTTGGTTTTTTTCGGCTTGCTGCTGGGCCTGGCCTATCTGGCGTATCTCACGATAGGACGGGCGTATTTCATGGCTTCGGACCTGGCATCGGTTGGGCTGTTCGTAGGCAAGCTGGCGCTGACCCTTGGTCTGGTGGCCATGTTGCTTGCGTTCCCGGGTTGGCGCAATCGTGCTGATACAGAGCAAAAGTCCTTTCTGGCCCGCATGCTCGAGCTCCTGGTGTTCTACGGTTTGGTTGGGGCACTGGGTTTTGCCTTTGAAGTCAATATGGGCAATCTTTTTACCCAGACCTGGGAGTTCTACGCGATTACGCTGAGCCTGTTTCTGGTGCTGGGTTATCCGGGCTTTGTGTACCGCTACCTGATGCGCCGCTCGAAGCCAAAACGCCAGCCTCTTTAAGCACCATGGTGGTAGGGTTCAGTAGCGTCAGATTGGCGGCCTTGAATCGCTTCAATAGCTCAAACAGCAAGGCGCTGCGTACCTGATAGGCCGCTCGCGGCGTATGAACATAGCCCGTTGCACTAAAGCGCAAACCGCCCGCATCGACGCCTTCGAGCATGACGTCAGCTGCGGGTTCCTTCAGAATATCCAGATTGTCGGTGAAGGTTGACAGCATCAGGTCATGCACCTGCTCAGCATCGCAGTCCAGCGGAAGCGCCAGCTTGATCTGAACCCGGCCCAATGGGTTTTCATGCGTAACATTGCGCACGATCTTGGTGATGAATTCCGAGTTGGGCACAATCACGGTGGAGTGGTCCGCCATTTGGATTTCGGTGGCACGTACATTGATGCGACGTATATCGCCTTCTATGGTGTCCAGGGTGACCCAGTCACCAACCTTGACCGGCCGCTCGGCCAGCAAAATCAGGCCCGATACGAAGTTTTGCACGACGGCCTGCAGGCCAAAGCCTATGCCCACCGACAGGGCGCTGGCTATCCAGGCCACGCGCTCCAGGCCTATGCCGACTGCTGACAATGCCAGGCCAATAGCAAGCACATATCCCGCATAGCCAAAGAGCGTGGCGGCCGACAGGCGCATACCTGGATCCAGGCTGGTAGTGGGAAGGTATTGCCGGGTCAGCCAGACCTGCACCATCTTGACTGCGCCGAACCCTATCAATAAGACCAGGAGCGCAAAGATCATGGTTGCCGGGCGCAACTGAATTTCGCCTATGGCTATCCCGTTGTGCAGATAGTCCAGGCGTTGCAACCACGCTGCGGGCCCGTCGCCAAAGGGGGCTGCCAAGAGAACCAAGGCAAGCAGCAGAACCAGCAGGCGACCCCCTCCGGCCAGTAGAACTATGGCTTGGCTGCGCAGGCGCGTCATGGGCCTGGTGTAGTGCTCGTCGCCAGTATTGCGTTTGATGGCAGCCAGGATGCTGTCGCTACCGTCTTCAATCAGGCCGTTTAGCAGGTAGGCTGAGCCCAATACGATCAGTACCCAGGCCGTTTGTCGGCTGATAAAGCTGCCCAGTGCAATATAGCCCAGTGCCAGGCAGGCGAAGCTGATGATGACGGCCGTCCAGACCAGGCCTCGTGCAAAGAAATAGCCCGCAGGCATGGGCACTGGCGCAGGTTCGGAAGTGGCATGGGGGTCGGGGGCAGGAGGCCGCCGCAGGCGAGCGGCACGCCGCATGGCATGGGCCAATAGCGTACCCAGTATCAGTGTCATGAGACTGTTCTGAACGACCGTGGCCGCCAAGCTTGCGTTGACCAATGTGGCCAGTTTCTGTGCTATCCAACCTGCAGTCAAGGTGATGGCCAGCACGGCTGGATACCATTGCAGTCCGCTTGCCACCGGGTCAGGTAGCGACATGAGCCGCCATGTGGGCCTGTCGGCAGACAGTAGCGCACGACCCAGACCGGTCACAAAGCCGGCAAAATATGCGGCTCCCGCAGCCTGGTTCAGCAAGCCATCCAGTTCGCTGGAAAGTATGGATTGCGCATTGATGCCGGCATGAATGATTTCGGCAATGGCGCCTGGCGTTATGGTTGCCAGGGCGAGCTGGGCTGTGGCATACAGCGAACGGCGCAAGCGGCCGGGTGCCACGCGGGTGGTGGTCAAGGTCCAGAGCAGTCGTGCAGCCAGCTTGCGCAGGACCATGACGGCGGCGATACCCAGCAGCATGGCCAGCCAGACACGCTTGCCTTGGCCCTGGGCAGCGCTTTTTAATTCCTTCCAGACGGGCTGCAGGCTGTTGATGTCTTGGGGCAGCAGCGTGCGCAACTCACCCCAGAACTCGCCGTCCAGCACAGAATTGCTGCGTTTGCCTAACTCGGCCTGGAATTGGGCGCGCCGCAGCTGCAGTATGCGTACGTTGGCCTGCCCAGCCTCAACGTCGATAAGGCGGGCCAGTTTGATCTGGGCATCCAGCATACTGAGATTCTTGGATAGTTCTCGGCGCTGCGTGGCAACATCGGGAGCCTCTTTGATGCCTGCCACAGGCTCGCCCAGTTCGGCCACGCGCGCCTGCATGCTGGCCAATAAAGGTTCCAGCGTGGATTCGGCTTTTTGCGCCTGCTCGGAAGCCTCTTGGGCTGTATCGCGCAGGTTTAGTAGCTCGCTGTCTTCCAGGGGTTGGTCAGCCGCCTCATCCAGATCGTTTTGCAATTTGTCGATTTGTGCACGCACGGTATCGAGTGTCTTGCTGATTTCGGCGGGAGAGTCCTGATCCTGTGCGTAGGCGGGCGCGATGGCAGTGAAAAAAGCCATGCACAGTACAAGCAGGCAGCAAACGATGGCCGGGCAGTATCGTTTTGACACGCTCTGCGTGGGCCTGGGCAGGCCGGAACAATAAGTTGGAGCCATTGATTTCTATGCGAAAAGAATTAGCTTAGCACTTGCAGGACCCAGGAGGAATTCGGGGCGTAACGGTGCTGCTCATATTGCTACCCGCTGCGGGTAAAATGGCGGCTCTATCATTTGGTTCATCAAGGGCTTACCGCTCATCACGTTTATGACTCATCTAATTTTGCAGGCTCCCAATCTTGTTTCCGCCAATATTGAAAAGATTGCGGCTATCGCCAGCGCCGCGGGGGTTCAGGAGTTGGGCAATACCGCCGTGCGTCTTCTGGATGTTGATGATCAGGCGCGTGCCGAGGTGCAGGCCTGTTGCGAAACTTTCGGCATGGATTATGCTTTTTTCGAACAGATCACACGCCTGCGCGATTGCCGGATATTGGCCATGGATATGGATTCGACGCTGGTCAATATTGAATGCATAGATGAAATTGCGGATATGGTGGGTCGCAAGGAACAGGTTTCGGCCATCACTGAAGCGGCTATGCGTGGTGAGATCACTGATTTTTCAGAAAGTCTGATCCGACGGGTTGCCTTGCTGGAAGGCGTGCCCGTGGCAGCGCTGGAGCAGGTCTACGATGAGCGTCTGCGCTTGAATCCCGGCGCCGAGAACCTGATTGCCACCGCAAAGCGCAATGGCCTGAAGACGCTGCTGGTATCCGGCGGGTTCACGTTCTTCACCGAGCGCCTGAAGGATAGACTGGGCCTGGATGCCTGCCACGCCAATGTGCTTGAGGTGGCTGACGGTGTGCTGACCGGCAGGGTGGTAGGGGATATTGTCGATGCCCAGGGCAAGGCAGGGCATTTGCTGGCGCTGGCCGAGCAGTTGTTTGCCGGGCCGGAGCAGATTATTGCGGTTGGTGACGGCGCGAATGATTTGAAGATGATGGCGCATGCGCATTTTTCGGTGGCGTATCGGGCCAAGCCGGTGGTGCGCGAGCAGGCGCGCTATGCCTTGAATGTTGCGCCGCTGGATGGGATTTTGAACTGGTTTCGGTTGAGTCACTGATTTCTGTTGCTGGGCTGATACGGGCTTGTTGCTTCTGGTGTGGGGTGCCTGGCTGGTGCTTGCGGGGCGATCGGTCTCCCGTGTCCCGGTCCTGCTGCGCAGGACTTCCCGCGTCAGATCTGGCTGGTGGGGCGGTCGCAGAACTCGCGCCTTCGGGCCAGTGGCCCGAAAACAGGCGCTCAAACAGCTGCGCCCTCGCATCCCCACCAGCCAGGTCTGACGCGGCGTGACACGAAGTCGCCCTCACACCCCGCAAGCACCAGACAGGCACCCAGGCAGCACCAGAGGTATTGGAGCAGGGCAGGCGGCAGCTTACGACCGAGGCTGTGTGAAAACGCTGCCATAGCTCATTTTCGAGGATGCTCTTACCATTCCCGAGTACGAGAAAGTTGAATAGCGGTCGATCTGGAAGGTCGATTTCTCAGACTCCCAAATTTTTTGACGTTTTCACACAGCCTCGACCCATTGCGGCCCTTCGAGTATCTCGATAGCCGTAATGACCGCATAGAGAAAAACTGACATCGAGCAAGACAATTTGCGTGGCCACTGCGCATGAAAGGAGTGAATTCCTTTCATGCGCAATTACGGATCAAGGCCAAACAAAATACATCAAAGCAAAAACTAAACTACGCGCTTGCCCATGACAGACTTCAGACATAGCATTTTCAGTTAGTCGGACGTCCTTCTCAGTAGGCTGTCTATGTTGTCAATAACGTCCGGCGGACTTTCGACCTCTTGTCAGCATCCCCCCTGGGGGGATGTTATCTTCATATGACAATACCGCATAAGCATTCAACCCATCCCGATCTTATCAAGCGATTAAAACGTGCAGAGGGCCATCTTCGGCACGTTATCGGCATGATTGAAGACGAGCAACCCTGCCTCGATATCGCTCGCCAGCTTACAGCGGTGGAAAGCGCGGTGACGGCGGCGAAACGTGTTCTGATCCATGACCACATCGACCATTGTTTGGATCATGACACGGCTTCTGTCTTAGCTGAAATGAAAGCACTTACAAAACTTCTTTGAAGATATTTCATGCTTGCGATCCTGAAAAACCGCATTTATCGCCATTTGTTTGCCGCACAGGTGATCGCACTGATTGGTACAGGGCTGATGACAGTGGCGCTCGGCCTTCTTGCCTATGAGTTGGCAGGGGCGGATGCGGGAGTAGTGCTTGGCACCGCGCTTGCAATCAAGATGCTCGCCTATGTCGGAATCGCTCCGATTGCACAGGCTTTTGCCGATCGGTTGCCTAGGCGTTCGTTACTCGTCGTCCTCGACTTGGTTCGAGCAGCCGTGGCGCTCAGCCTGCCCTTCGTGACCGAAATCTGGCAAATCTATTTGCTGATTTTCGTTTTGCAGGCAGCATCGGCTGGGTTTACACCGACTTTCCAGGCGACCATCCCGGATATCCTTCCTGACGAAGAAGAATATACAAAAGCATTGTCCTTATCACGGCTGGCTTACGATCTGGAAAATCTGATTTCCCCTATGGTCGCTGCGGCGCTGCTGACTGTCATCAGTTTCCACAGCTTATTTGCCGGAACGGTTGTCGGCTTTGTTATCTCTGCCGCGCTTGTGGTCAGTGTTACGCTTCCCACGCCCGCACCCGGTCCACAAAGAGGAATTTGGGATCGCACGACACGGGGTATCCGTATTTACCTAGCCACGCCACGTCTGCGGGGTCTGCTGGCGATCAGCCTCGCGGTTTCGGCAGCGGGTGCCATGGTGATTGTGAACACAGTGGTTATCGTGAAGGCTCGCTTTGGGCTTGGTGATACTGAAGTTGCATGGGCGTTAGCGGCCTTTGGCGGTGGATCTATGATTGCCGCACTGACTCTGCCTGGTCTGCTCAGCAAAGCTTCTGACAGACTGGTCATGGTTGCGGGGGCGGCTGCATTGGTTCTCGGTACCGCCATTGGTGCACTGGTTCCAACTTATGCGATATTGTTGCCGCTCTGGCTGGTGATAGGCTTTGGCTACAGCGTGGCACAGACGCCTTCTGGCCGACTTCTACGTCGTTCCGCTCATGCTGAGGATCGGCCAGCGGTTTTTGCCGCGCAGTTTGCTCTCTCTCATGCTTGTTGGCTGATTTGTTATCCGCTGGCAGGGCGCTTTGGCGCTTCTTTCGGGCTGCAATCAACATTCATCACCATGTCGCTGATCGGTTTAGCCGGAGTGGTATTGGCATTAAGGCTATGGCCAGCCAGTGATTCAACCGACATCGCGCACGAGCACTCCGATTTGCCGCCCGATCACCCCCACTTGCTGGAGTACGCCGCGCAGGCCGAGCACCGCCATCTTCTTATCATGGACGACTTGCACCGGAGCTGGCCGCGTGAATAAGCACTTTGATTGGAGCGCGTGGACTCTTAATTTGGCTCCTCGCTCTTCAGGCATTTGAACTAATCGGGATGGAGCGGCACGAAACAGCTTCGCCGACGTGTTTCCGATCTTGGCCGAAAAGGGCTCATCATCACGACACTCTGCGACCAGGACGAAGCCAACGTTAAATGTGAACAAGGATATTAATCAACCTACCAAATGGATCGCGGACGTAAAAGCGTCTAACTCCCCAGGGTTCGCTAGTCGGCCCGTACTCAATCGAAAAGCCGGCGTCCTTCATCTGTTGGTATGCCGCGTCAAGATTATCCACTTCGATTGACAAATCCGGCACTGGTGTGCCTGAGCCTCCCTCGGAGGCGAAACTGATTTGAATCGTCATCTGGACTTGTGATCCATAGGTCTGGATCCATCCATGGTCCATCAATAAGTCCAGGCCAAGGATGTCTTGATAAAAAACTCGGGCTTGCTCCAGGTCTTTCGTAGCGAAGTTGGCAACCACGCGCTTGACCTTCATTCGTTCACCTCATCAGTTATTTGAGAATATCTGGAATGCTGTTTACTTTATATGGTAAGGCCGCTTTTGGCCGGCTGGAGCCTATCACTAATGCCTGAAACCGACCCAAAGCGGTCAGTTGAATTTCAAAATCTTAGACGCTCGAAAGAGAAATAACGTTGAAGTCGAGCCGCTCCAGGTGCTACTGCTAATCGCGGGTGAAGTGCTTTCACCGCTCAGGAGTCATCCCCATGATGAGGAAAATGGGGCAGTACATGCTCTGCAAGCTCCGCGATGACATCCCCTGCCTCACGCCGGCCGTACTTCAAGTTCAGCATGATGTGATTGACGCCGATCGCCTTATGCATCTTCAGAAGATTGATCAGCGCGTTCCGGCCCAGCCGAAAGCCCAGATGTATCGGCTGGGGAATTGCCACAGGGTCATCCAGTAAATCGATGAACAACGATTGGCTGAACGGCTTGAAGCCATCAGGCCCGCAGGCCGTGCGCACAGCCTCCTGCCAGCTCTCGACAAAACGTTGCTGAATGTCAACCCGCCGTGGGTAGGTGATCCAGCCATGACTGTTCGTGGCGATCCACTCGACAGACTGTCGGCTGCGGCCTGTAATAAGCAGTGGGATTTCAGATGCCAAGGGTTTGGGTACAAGGTCGGCGCCGCTCAGGACACCCTCAGACCATGTTACGGGTTTGAAGCTTTGACCCAGCGCCTGGCGATAAACGTCCAGGTATTCCCGGAATTGGTCCCCGCGTGAATCGGCATCGACTCCGAAAGCGGGGAACTCTACCGGGCGGTCGCCCGTGGCAACGCCCAGTAGCAGCCGTCCGCCGCTCAACTGGTCAATGCTGGCCGCAGCCTTGGCCAAATGTAGCGGATGCCTGATCGGCACGACGATCGCCCCTGTACCCAAGGCGATTTGCGTTGTTTGACCAGTGATATAGCCAAGGTAGACCCACGGATCAAAAATTTGCCCTACATCCCCAAAGCTTGGGTCGCGCAAAGGAACATCACGCACCCAGAGTGCCGCGAAACCTGCGTCTTCTGCTTGACGGGCAAGTTGCACCTGATTCAGCATTCGGGGGATATCCCCTTCGAAGGCTTCAATAGGAAAGAACAAGCCTAAGGTCATGTTCCCGGGCTTGAAAGTTCGCTTGTAGCCAGGGAGGGTTCGATATCCAGTATCGGAAAGAGTAAACACTAGATCACCTTGTTAATACTGCCTTGGCATCTGCAGCTAAAAGTTCGGGTCACAGTGGATGAGCTGGTCCGTCTGGCGACCGAAGATCGCTCCGTGTTCAGTCCCACCCAGGCCGGCACCAGATCAGCATCGTGAGATGGGTTTTGACGGCAAGGGCCTTATTGAAATCAATATTGCCATCCTTTGCTGAATTGTGTCAGTGTTTTAGCCGTGGCTCTGGCGGGCATTCTGAGAAGGTGTTCATTAATTCCTGGACCTGGATCTATGCGATTGAACATACCATGCCAAGACGCTTGCGCTACATATGGCGGACAAGGCCAAAGGCAGAAGGAATGTCATATTTTCAATCTGCATGCCTGTAATGAGCTGGCTGGGCATGAATGCAAGCGCCGTCAGCACGGTTCCAAAGAACATTGCAATTACTATGCAGGCAACAAGAATAATAAGTTTGTAAAGGCTAGGCTCGTGTATAGCTATTCTGCTCATTGTCTTCCCCTTATTGGTTTGATTTTTTATGCCAGCTGATCATATATTGCCAGATACTGAAAAAATAATCACCTGCCGCCCCGCGGTATTGCTGCCTTTGTACAGCGCTTCGCTGCACCAGGGCGCTGCCAGCGTTCAGCATCTGGAGCATCGCAGCTTCAACGCATGGCCGGGTGAGCGGTGTGCCATGGTTGGCGGCTGGTTGCTGCGTAGCACTCATGGATACACTAAGCGTGCCAACTCCGCCAATGCGCTGCAGCCCGGCGCCCAACTGAACGCGCAGCTTTTGCAGCACATTGAGGCGTGGTACAAGCGCCAGCAGCAGCCCAGTATTTTTCGTCTCAGTCCGCTTGCAGATGCTGCGGTAGACTCTTTGCTGCAGGCGCATGGTTATCAATTGATTGAGCCATCGCTGGTCATGCAGCGCACCAGGCAGGCCCAGGATGCCACTTGGCAGCCGGCACAGGGCTTGTGCTTTCGTGTGGAAACCCAACTGAACGAACAGTGGCTGCGTGGCTACTGTGCTGCCAGCGGGCTTGCTCCAAGGCAGCAGGACGCTCTGCGTCTGATTCAGCAGTCCATAGTCATGCCATGTGCCTATGTATCCGTAGAATATGAAGGTAAGGCCTGCGCATGGGGCTTGGTAGTGCTGGAGCTTGAAGCGGCCGGAATTTACGAAGTGATGGTTCATCCGTCATATCGCGGCAGGGGGCTGGGGCGGCAATTGTTGCACGGCTTGTTGCAATGGACGGCACAGCAAGGCGCTACTCACACGGATCTTCAGGTGACTGGCGGCAACACAACTGCGCAGCGCCTTTACACCCGCCTGGGCTTTCAGACTGTGTATGGATATCACTACCGTGTAAAACAATTCACTTTTCAGCGCCCAGCGCAAGAATAAGTGATAGTCGCATCGTGTTGAAGTGGAGGCGATCTCCGGTTAATATGCGGAGATCGCCTCCATTCACCTGTCGGGGGTGTCGAAAGGGATCTATCGATGATCACAAATCCATCCGAAGAAAGGGGTGCACTGCGTGCGGATGCGCGGCGAAATCGCGACAACATCCTTAAGACAGCTGCGCGGCACTTTGCCGCCTATGGCGTGAACACTTCCCTGGACGAGATTTCCCGGAATGCAGGGGTCGGACCCGGCACGCTCTATCGCCATTTCCCTACGCGCGAACACCTGCTGTGCGAGGTGCTGCACGAACGGCAGGAGGTTCTCCTGTCCCGCCGTGACGAAGCCTTAGCGATGCCATGCGCACAGAATGCGCTTCGAGCCTGGATGGTAGCGCTCAAGGACTATCTCAGTGCCTTCAACGGACTGCCACAACCGTTCGTAGACGCCTTCAAAGCCCAGGCATCGCCTTTGGCGGTCACCTGCCAGGCACTCGTTGCAATAACCGGCGTATTTCTCTCACGCGCACAAGCTGAAGGCGCAGCCAAGCAGTCGGTTTCCGCGCCCGCGCTGTTCCTGAGCGCACTGGGCTCGGCCTTTGTCCACGACAAGGCTGGCGAATATGGCACAACCCCGGAGCTGATCGACGAGATCCTGGCTCTTGGTTATCTCACGCGCGGCACGGCGAAAGATATGGCCGTGCCGCCCCGATTCAATCAAAAAACTGGAGCACCTCATGAGTGACAAGCCAATCCGAGTTGGATTCATTGGTCTTAACCCTGGTATTCACTGGGCTGCCACGACCCATGTTCTCGCGCTGCACGAGACGATAGCGGCTATCGAGCATTTTGCTGACGGGAGTGCGCCGCAATGACCGCGCTTTCAATTCTTGAACTGGTTCGTGTTACCCACGACACGGACGCCGGGGCGGCCCTCAACAATGCGCGGGATCTTGCCTTGCATGCTGAGCAATGCGGCTATCAGCGCATCTGGGTGGCAGAACATCATAATATGGCGGGCATCGCTAGTGCCGCCACCTCGATTGTCATCGCGCATATGGCCGGTGGTACGAAGACGATTCGGGTAGGTGCCGGCGGCATTATGCTACCCAACCACGCGCCCTATATCATCGCCGAGCAATTTGGCACGCTGGAACGGCTCTATCCCGGCCGAATCGATCTTGGGCTTGGCCGCGCGCCGGGCACAGACCAGATCGCGGTGCGTGCGATGCGGCGCTCGCCCGCCGCCTCGGATCAGTTTCCGCAGGATGTGCTGGAGCTTCAGGCTTTTCTTGCTCCTGCGAGCCCCGATCAGCACATCGTCGCCGTTCCGGCCGCCGGAACCAACGTGCCGCTGTGGATATTGGGATCGAGCAATTTCGGAGCGGCGCTGGCGGCCGAATTCGGCCTGCCTTATGCCTTCGCTTCGCATTTTGCGCCCGACATGCTGATGCCGGCGCTGGAAATCTACCGCAGCCGCTTCAAGCCATCGGCACAACTCGACCGGCCCTACGCGGTGGCCGGCATCAACGTCATCGCCGCCGATACCGACACCGAGGCCAAGCGGCTTGCGACTACCCAGCAGATGTCCTTCGCTGATCTCGTCAGCGGACGTCGTGGCCTGAGCAAACCGCCCATCGATGATATCGAAACCTACTGGTCGCCGAATGCTCGGACACAGGCCATGCAAATGCTGGCGCGTTCGGTGATCGGCTCCGCAGATACTGTGAACACAGGGCTGCAAGCGTTCATTGCCGAAACAGGCGTCGACGAGTTGATGATCGTCTCTGACGTGTACGATCACCAGGCGCGACTGCGTTCGGTCGAGCTGATTGCCCAGGCAATGAAGTAAGCGTTCGCCGAACACTCATTAATGCAACTAAAGGATATCTGATCATGAAAAAACGTACGTTGGGCCGTTCGGGCGTCGATATTGCCCCCATTGTCTTTGGTGGCAATGTCTTCGGCTGGACTGCCGATCAGGCGCGCTCCTTCGAGCTGCTGGATCGGTTCGTCGAGCGGGGCTTCAATACCATCGACACGGCTGATGTCTATTCGGCCTGGGTTACCGGTCACAGTGGCGGGGAGTCCGAAAGGGTGCTGGGCCAGTGGTTGGCCCGGCGCGGGCGGCGCGACGATATCGTGCTGATGACCAAAGTGGGCATGTTGGAGCAGCGCAAAGGCCTGTCCGCAGCCAATATCGAGGCAGCCCTTAATGATTCCCTGAAACGCCTCGGCACCGATTATGTGGATGTCTTTTTCGCGCACATTGACGATGAGGAGGTACCGCTGGAGGAAACCCTGACCGTCTTCGATAAATTGATCAAGGCGGGCAAGGTGCGTGCGCTGGGTGCTTCGAATTATTCCGCCGAGCGTTTGCGTCAGGCACTGGCGGTGTCACAAGAGCAGGGGCTGGCCCGTTATGAGGTTATACAGCCGCTGTACAATCTGCATGACCGAGAAGACTTCGAGTCGGGCCTGGCAACACTGGTGCAAGAGCAGGAGATCGGTGTGGTCAGTTACTTCTCGCTTGCCAGCGGCTTTCTGACTGGCAAATATCGCAGCCTGGAAGATGTGAAGGACAGTCCCCGAGCGCGCTTTCTGCAAGGCTATTTCAGCGAGCGGGGCCAGCGATTATTGCAAGAACTGCTGGCGGTATCCGACGAGCTGTCCGTCCGTCCTGCCCAGGTGGCGTTGGCCTGGTTGCTGAGCCGTCCCGGCGTCACCGCCCCTATCGCCAGTGCCACCAGTCAGGCCCAACTCGAGGAAATACTTGAGTCGGTAACGCTGTCGTTATCACAACCACTACTGACTCGATTGAATAATCTGTGGCGGGTTAACTGACGTCCTTCGGTGTGTAATGAAAACTATACCAGTGCCCGCAACACATTGCGTACCGCATCAATGCGGGCGGACACCTGCTGGCCCTGCTTGATCTCCACTTTCAACTTGTCCTGACCGGCCAGCTTCACATCGCGCCGCGTCTGAATCAGTTGGATAATGCGCAAGGGATCCACATTGGGCTTGGCCGAGAACTGTATCAAGGCCTGTGCTTCGCTGGCGTCTATCTTGTTGATGCCCAGTGGTTCAGCATTGAGCCGCAGACGGTGGGTGGCCAGCAGCGTTTGCGCAGCTTCGGGCAACTTGCCATAGCGGTCGATCAGCTCTTCCTGGATATGAATCAAATCGTCTTCATGCTTGGCGTGCGACAGCTTTTTATACATGCCCAGCCTGGCGTGCACATCTGGACAATAGTCCGAGGGCAGCAGGGCGGAAGCGTGCAGGTTGACTTCGCACAATGATGAGAAAGGCGAATCCAGATCTGGCTCTTCGCCCGATTTGAGCGCCCGCACCGCTGCATTGAGCATTTCGGAATACATGGAAAAGCCGATTTCGTGGATATTGCCCGACTGCGATTCTCCCAGTACTTCGCCAGTGCCCCGGATCTCCAGGTCATGCATGGCCAGGAAGAAGCCCGCGCCTAGCTCTTCCATGGCTTGTATGGCCTCCAGACGCTTCTTGGCATTGGACGTCATGGCGTCCTCGCCCGGCGTCATCAGGTAGGCGTAGGCCTGGTGATGCGAGCGTCCGACGCGGCCGCGCAACTGATGCAGCTGGGCCAGGCCCAGGCGGTCGGCGCGATGAATGACTATCGTATTCGCCGTGGGCACATCAATGCCGGTTTCGATAATGGTTGTACACAAGAGTACGTTGTATCGTTGCTGGTAGAAGCCTTTCATGACCTCTTCCAGCTCGCGCTCAGGCATCTGCCCGTGGGCCACGGCAATACGGGCTTCGGGCACCAGCTCTTCCAGGCGTGCGCGGCGGTTGTGTATGGTGTCGACTTCGTTGTGCAGGAAATAAACCTGGCCGCCGCGCTTGAGTTCGCGCAGCAGGGCTTCGCGTATGGTGCTGTTGTCTTCGCGGCGTACGAATGTCTTGATGGCCAGCCGCTTCTGCGGCGCCGTGGCGATCACGGAGAAATCGCGTATGCCTTCCAGTGACATGCCCAGCGTGCGTGGGATGGGCGTGGCCGTCAATGTGAGCACGTCGACTTCTGCGCGCAGGGTTTTCAGTACTTCTTTCTGCCGGACGCCAAAACGGTGTTCTTCGTCGATGATGACCAGTCCCAGCTGTTTGAATTTCACGTCCTTGGATAGTATTTTGTGGGTGCCGATGACGATATCCACCTGCCCTTCATTCAGGCCTTTGATGGCGGCGGCGACTTCTTTGGCAGATCTGAAGCGCGACAGCTCGACGATCTTGACCGGCCAGTCGGCAAACCGGTCGGCAAAGGTTTGTGCGTGCTGTTCGGCCAGCAGGGTGGTGGGGCACAGCAGGGCTACCTGTTTGCCGTTCATGACGGCCAGGAATGCCGCGCGCAAGGCCACTTCGGTCTTGCCGAAGCCCACATCGCCGCAAACGAGCCTGTCCATGGGACGGCCGGATGTCATGTCTCCGATGACAGCGTCGATGGCCGCGGCCTGATCGGGTGTTTCTTCAAATCCGAATCCTTCGGAGAAGGCCTGGTAGTCGTTGGGTGAAAGCTGGAAGCGGTAGCCTTCGCGCGCTGCGCGCTGGGCGTACAGGGCGAGCAGTTCGGCCGCGGCGTCGCGTACCTGTTTGGCCGCCTTGCGACGTGCCTTGTCCCATTGGCCCGAACCCAATTGGTGCAGCGGGGCGTGTTCGGGGTCGGATCCGCTATAGCGGGCAATGACATGCAGTTGGGCCACGGGTACGTAAAGTGTGCTGCCGTTGGCGTATTCCAGGTGCAGGAATTCCATCTGGCCCTCGCCCAAGTCCATTTCTATCAGGCCGCAGTAGCGGCCTATGCCGTGCTGGGCGTGAACTACCGGGTCGCCTTCGCGCAGCTCCGACAGGTCGCGCACCATGGCTTCGACATCGCTGCTTTGTTCTTGCGTGCGCTTGCCTCGGCGCAGGGTGCGTGCCTGGGTGGGATAAAGATCATTTTCCGTGATCAGGACCAGCCCTTGTCCTGTAATGCTGAAGCCGTTGCTCAGTGGCGCGACGATAAGGGCGAAGTGGCAGCTGTTGTCTGCGCTGAGGAAGTCCTGCAGTGTTTCACTGCCCGAATCTGGAGCAATGCCGAATTCAGCCAGCATCTGCAATAGCGTTTCGCGCCGTCCGGCCGAGTCGGCGCACAGGACCACGCGTTGGCCAGCCTGGCTCAGCAAGGCGCGCAAGCTGGCAAGCGGATCTTCGGCGCGCCGGGCGATGGCAACTTGGGGGGCCGCTTGAAAGTCGGGATGCGGCTTGTCGCCGGTCAGTACCAGCCTTGCGAATGATTTAAGGTGGCCAAACAGACTTTCTTCGTTCAGGAACAGTTGGTCTGGCGGCAGGACGGGACGCTCGCGGTCGCTTTTCAGGAATTGATAACGGCTATGCGTGTCTTGTGCGAAGCGCTGAATGGCCTGGTTGATGTCGCCCAGCGTGACGGTGATGGATAGCTCGGGCAGGTAGTCGAACAGCGTGGCCGTGGCGCTGAAAAACAGGGGCAGGTAATACTCGATACCCGCAAAGGCAATACCGTTGCCTATATCTTTATAGGGCAGCGCGCGCGATGGGTCGCCTTCGAACACTTCACGAAACCGGGCGCGGAACTGGTTGCGCGCAGCTTCATCCATGGGGAACTCGCGGCCAGGCAGCAATTGAACGTCCTTGACCGGATACAGGCTGCGCTGGGTGTCGATATCAAAGCTGCGTATGGATTCGATTTCGTCGTCGAACAGATCCAGCCGATAGGGCAGTGCCGAGCCCATGGGAAACAGGTCTATCAGGCCGCCTCGTATACAGAACTCACCTGGCGCGGTAACCTGTGTCACATGGGTGTAGTTGGCCCGCGTCAGTTGCTTGCGCAAGCCGTCTTCGTCCAGTTTGTCGCCCTGGCGGAAAGCAAAGGTGTAGGCGGCCAGAAACTCCGGAGGGGCCAGCCGATACAATGCGGTGGTAACCGGCACGGTCAGCACATCAACCTGTTCCTGCATGAGCGCATGCAGGGTGCGCAGGCGTTCTGAAATCAGGTCCTGATGAGGCGAAAAGCCATCGTAGGGCAGGGTTTCCCAGTCAGGTAACTGGCGTACTCGCAGGTCGGGAGCAAAAAGCAGCACCTCGTCGGCCAGCCGCTGGGCCGCAAGCGGATCGGCACAAAGCACCACGATGGTTTGCCTGGCTGCGCGTGCCAGGTCTGCCAGCAGCCAGGCGTCGCCCGAGCCGGGCGGCAAGGCTTGCACGTGTCTTTGTCCGGGCTTCAGCGCGGTCAGTACGGTTGGTATGGTGGGAATCGTCAAGGAGATAGCGGTTTCTGTATTCATGTAGGCCATCATTATAAAATGCCTTTCCTTATGCCAAGAAAATTGATTGCAATTGTTCCCGCTGCCGGAATCGGTGCGCGTGCCCAGTCGGGTGGGGCTGCCGTGGGCGGTCCTGATCGCGGCAAGCTGCTGGCCGTCCAGTCACTGCCCAAGCAGTATCGACTCCTCAAGGGTGAGCCCATGCTGCGTTGGGCCGTCAAAGCCTTGCTGGCCGACGAACGTATCGAACAGGTCAGGGTGGCGGTCGCCGCGCACGACGGATGGGTGGAGCAGGCCCTGGCCGGTTTGCCGCGCACGGTATGGCGTCCTTGTGGTGGGCCCAGCCGCGCGGCCACGGTGCTGGCGGCGCTGCACGATGCGGCATTGGGTTCCGACGATTGGGTGCTGGTGCATGACGCGGCCCGGCCCGGCCTGCCTGCCGGCGCCTTGCGTAACTTGATTGATGTTTGCCTGCGCCAGAATACGGGTGGCCTGCTGGCGCAGCCTGTGGCCGATACAGTCAAGCTGGCCGGTGTGCTTGCGCTTGATGATGCCGATGCTCCAGCGGTGATTCACGATGGTCGGGCCCTGGCAGGGGTTGAAAAATCGGTGCCTCGCGAGCGGCTTTGGCTGGCGCAAACACCGCAGATGTTTCCCGCTCACCGATTGGCCGATGCCTTGCAGGCCTGCAGCACGCAATTTACTGATGAAGCGTCGGCCATCGAGGCTGCCGGTTTTACGCCGTTGCTGGTGCCGGGGTCGGTGCGCAACTTCAAAGTCACCTGGCCCGAGGATTTCGAGCTCATGGAAAAATGGCTTTAAGCTAATGTTAGAGGAATGGTAATGAGTTTTTCGCTAAGGGTTGGGCAGGGGTTTGATGTGCACGCGTTGGTAGAGGGCCGTCCACTCATCATAGGCGGCGTGACGATTGCGCACACGCATGGCCTGATGGGTCATTCCGATGCCGATGTCCTGTTGCATGCCGTGACTGACGCCATATTGGGCGGGGCAGGGTTGGGCGATATCGGCCGACATTTTCCCGATACCGACCCGACCTATAAAGCTGCCGATAGCAGAATGTTGTTGCAGGCTGCAATGGGCAAGGTGGCGGGCGCGGGATGGTCAGTCGTGAATGTGGATGCGACGATACATGCCCAGGCGCCCAAGATGGGGCCGCATGTGGCGGCAATGGCGGAAAATATTGCGCAAGACCTGGGCATCAGGCCGCAAGACGTCAACATCAAGGCCAAGACCAATGAGGGGCTGGGTCATCTTGGCCGCAAAGAGGGTATTGCCGCCACCGTGGTGGTCTTGTTGACGGCGTAGCGGCACAAAGTCACGCCTCCGCTTGTGGTCGGGGTTATCAAAGAGTGTCGCCGCCCACCGCGCGATTGCATGGACACAATTCTTCAGTTTGCAGCGCATCAAGCACGCGCAGTACTTCTGCAGGGTTGCGACCTACATTCATGCTGTTCACCGACACGTGCTGGATGATGTTGTCGGGGTCGACGATAAAGGTTGCCCGCAACGCCACGCCTTCATGTTTTTCGCGTATGCCCAATTGGTCGATCAAGGCTCCCGCCGTGTCCCCAAATTGATAATGGCTGAGTTTGTTCAGCTCGGAGTGCTCGCGGCGCCAGGCCAGCTTGACGTGCTCGTTGTCGACCGAGCCGCCCATCAGGATGGTATCCCGGTCTTCAAAGTCCTGGGCCAGATTGTTGAAGCCGACGATTTCGGTTGGGCATACATAGCTGAAGTCTTTGGGATAAAAGTAGATGATTTTCCATTTGCCGGGAAAGGAGCTTTCGGTGATCTCTTCGAAAGCCGATACGCCGTTTTCCTCGGGCTGATTAAAGCCGGGCTTGACGCCTGCTACTTTGAAAGGGTCTAGCTTATCGCCTACTGTTTTCATGTTGAACTCCGTAATTGACGCACTACGCTTTGGGCACGGGGCGGGCGGTGACCAGTTCCTTGCTGCGCGCTTTGGGGACTTCTATGCGTGCGGTCAGCCCGCCTGTCGGCTGTGAAATAAGTTCAAGCGTACCATCTACCTGACCCAACAGGCGCTCGACTATGGCCAGGCCCAGTCCGGCACCGGTGCCGCCGGTGCGCGCGGATTCTCCGCGCGAGAAGGGGCGCAGCAGGCGCTGGATGTCGGTGAGTGCGATGCCCGTGCCTTTGTCCCTGACTTCGATGGCCACGACGCTGCCTTCCTGCGCGGCCCATAGCTGTATATGGGCACGGTCATCAGAGGGCGTGCGCCCGTAGCGACGGGCGTTTTCTATAAGATTGCTGACGATGCGCTTGAGGTCGTGGGCGTTGATTTTTGCATACAGATTGGTGTTGATGTCGGCGGTAAGTTCGCCGCCCAGCGATTCGGTATGGCTGCGTTCGCGTTCGTACAGATCATGCAAGGCGGACGAGATATCTATGCCTTGTTCAGGCGCTGCCGTGGCTGGCCTGGCGTATTCCATGAGCTGGCCGATGCTATGGTCGATCTGACCCAGGTCTTCGTCTATGGCCTGCCGGGTCTCGTCAGAGACATTGCTCATTTCGATTTCCAGACGCATGCGTGCCAGCGGGGTGCGCAGATCGTGCGAAATCCCTGCAAGCATGATCTCGCGATCGGCTTCGGTTTGTCGAATATCGCGCGCCATCCGGTTGAAGGCGATATTCATGTCGCGAATTTCAGCCGGCCCTTTCTCGGGCAGTGGAGAAGGGGTTTCACCCCGGGCCAGTTGCTGTGCGACCTTGGCCAGTTGGGCCAATGGCCGATTGACGAAGCGCACGCTGATGGCAGCGCCTATCAAGGCCAGCAGCAGGGCGGTTGCACCCCAGCCAAACCATTCTATCCCTGCGGTCAGCGCCAGCTGTTCCCTATCGAAAACCAACCAGTATCGATCTTCGTTGATTTCGAAGCTGACCCAAACCCCCTGGGTGTCGTTGACCGTCCACATGATGCGGGTGCTGGGTCCGAGACGGTGTTTGATTTCAGAGGTGACATGATTCCAGTAATTGGAATCGGGCAGCGGTTGGTAAACGTCTGTGGGTTCCAGGGGTTGTACCCGCAGACTTTCTTTGGTGGCCAGATCCAGCAACAGGGCCGGGCGTACGCTGGTGGGAGCGTATATCAGCGCGCTACGCGTAATACTGACAGCAGTCGTGACACGCCGCGCCATTTGGGTAGCGCGAGGCCCTTCTTCCATGCTGAAGAAGACCTGCAGCCATGCGCCCAGGCTGACCAGCATCAGGCCTGCCAGCAGAAGAAAGGATCTGCTGAACAGGCCTAGACGGAACCGCGACTTGTACTTGGTTCTGGGCTTTGGTGTAGACGCCATGAAGGATGTTGCTGGCTTATACCTTCAAACTATCAATGGCCGCCATCGGGTACGAATACGTATCCCAAGCCCCACACCGTTTGAATGAAGACGGGTTTAGAGGGGTTGGGCTCTATTAGCTTGCGCAGTCTTGAAATTTGAACGTCGAGGCTGCGGTCGAAGGCTTCATATTCGCGCCCACGGGCGAGTTCCATGAGTTTGTCGCGCGACAGCGGTATTTTGGGGTGGCGGGCAAAGACTTTGAGCACAGAGAATTCGCCGGTGGTGATGGGAACCTGCTCGTTTTCGCGGGTAAGGGTGCGAGTGGACAGGTTCAGCACATAGGGGCCGAACTCTATGGACTCGTTTTCCTGGCTAGGAGCGCCCGGATGCTCTTCGGTACCGCGACGGCGCAAGATGGCGTTAACGCGGGCAAGCAGCTCGCGGGGGTTGAATGGCTTGGACAGGTAGTCGTCGGCACCCATTTCCAGGCCGACAATGCGGTCGATTTCTTCTGCCTTGGCAGTTAGGATGATGATGGGGGTGTTGTCGTGCCCACCACGCAGGCGGCGGCAAATGGACAAGCCGTCTTCGCCGGGAAGCATAAGGTCGAGAACCAACAAATCGAAGTGCTCACGTTGCCATAATTTGCCCATTTCCTTGGCATCTTCGGCGACGAAGACATTAAAGCCTTGTTCGGTCAGATAGCGGCGCAACAAGTCGCGCAGCCGTGGATCGTCATCGACGACGAGAATTTTTCGAGCTAGAGAGGGGTTTTGTGTGTTCATGGGGAAAATGTAACAGGGTCGAGTGAGGCCGTACAGAGCACGTAGCAAGATATTACACATTAAGCTTTTGGTACGGATTGCAGTTACAAATAGCCGCAAGTACTTGACATCGTTTACTTTAACCGGGTTGTTACCGGCTATTACAGTCTATTCTATACTTTAAAAGCTCGTCGCGGTATTGTTTAAGTCAAATGTCGGTTCCCGGCTGCCACGTTGATGGTCTTAAGACTAAAATGCCAGCCTATGACTTTACACCTCCTTGCCTTAGAAACCTCGTCCAGCCTGTGTGGCGTTGCGCTGCTGTCCAGGGCGGACGATGGGGCGATCACGTTGAACGTGCTGGAGCACGATGCCGTGTCCGAGCACGCCGAACGCATGCTGCCCATGGTGGATCAATTGCTGGAACAGGCGGAAATTGCACCCGAGGATTTATCGGCCGTAGCGTTTGGCCAGGGGCCCGGGGGCTTTACAGGCCTGCGTGTGGCATGTGGCGTGGCGCAGGGCATGGCGTTTTCGCTGAATATCCCGGTGATACCTGTAGCGTCCTTGCAGGCGGTAGCCACTCGTGACCACGTTGCGCTGTCGGTGCCATCGCCTGTGCAGATCGTAGTGCAGGATGCTCGTATGGGCGAAATTTACTTGGCTGCCTATCAGGCCGGACTGTCCACCGGGCGAGCGTCCTGGAAGGAACTCCAGTCGCCGGTCTTGCTTGATGTTGGGCAGTTGGGCCCGTGGCTGGATTTTGCCGCGAACGCCTGGGGGCTGGCTGATGGCCCGGGCGCACGCTTGCTGGGCGATGCATTACAGGCCTATCCCGCGTTGGCCAATGTAGCGGCTGAACGGCACTGGCTGCAGATCGGGGCCGCGATACGGGCCGATGCCAGCAGCGTTGCCAGGCTGGCCTTGCAGCGATGGCAAGAAGGGGGCAGTGTAGCGCCCGAATTCGCAGCCCCTTTGTATGTGCGTGACAAGGTGGCCTACACCACGCTGGAACGCCAGGCAGGCGCAGGGGGCAATCCCAGGGCGCCGGAACAGTTTCTGATCCTGGAACGCATGCAAGAAGAGCATCTTGATGTTGTTGCCGGCATCGAGGCGGCCGTGCAGGCTTTTCCCTGGACGCGTGGAAACTTTTCCGATGGGCTGAATGCGGGCTATGACGCCTGGGTGGCCATACAAGCAGGCGCTGTCGTGGGTTTCAGCATGTCGATGTTCGCGCCCGATGTGGCGCATTTGCTGGTTATCGCGGTAGATCCTGGCTGTCATGGCTCGGGTGTGGGCACGCAATTGTTGCGCCGCTGCGAGCAAGAGGCCATTCAGCGTAGTTTGCCCGCGATAGTGCTAGAAGTCCGGCAATCGAACGAGAACGCCATGCGCTTCTATCTTCACCGGGGATTCGAACAATTGGGTATGCGCAAGGATTATTATCCCGCACCCGACGGCCAGCGTGAAGATGCCTGCGTCATGCAGAAAAGGCTCGCATAATGAACCCGATGCAAGCGCCACGACTGAACCGTCTGCAAGAAGCCTGGCTACAGGAAATCGGGCTGGACAAGCGCATGCTGGCGCAATTTGTTGCGCCCTTGGCTGGGCCGGAATCAGCAGTAGACACGTCAGTGCAGGCTGAGCCCGAACCTTCAGCACCCAAGCTCATGCCGGCCGAACCCAGGCTTCCCGTGCGGCGGCAAGTACAGGCCGAGCCAGAAGAATCTCCCGCCAAGACGTTGCAGCCGGTTCCACAGATCTGGGAAGAGCTGATCGCTCATATCGGTGAGTGTCAGGCTTGCGAATTACACAAGGGTCGCAGCCATGCCGTGTCGGGCACGGGGGCGCTGACCGCTCCGGAATGGCTGGTGGTGGGAGAGGCGCCGGGCAGTGTCGATGACCGTACCGGTTTGCCGTTTCAAGGCAAGGCAGGACAGTTGCTGCAGGCAATGCTGGCCTCTATCCAGGTTACGGGGCAGACGACGGTTTTCTACACCAATCTGATCAAATGCAGACCCTTGGGCAACCGTACACCGACGCCGGACGAAATTGCGGCTTGTCTGCCTTATCTGCAGCGTCAGATCGCCTTGCTCGGCCCGCGCCGAATACTTGCACTGGGCGGGCTTGCAGCCCAGGCCCTGCTGGGCCTGAACGACGATCTGGAAAATTTGCGGGGCAAGGTGCATGCCATGCGCAGCGAGGATGGGCGCAGCATACCCGTGCTTGTGACTTATCACCCCACGGCGTTGTTGCTACGTCCGCAGCATAAGCTCGATGCGTGGCGCGATTTAAATCTGGCACGCACGGTGCCCGGCGCCGAGGGTTAGGGCCGACAAAGTGCACGGTTGATTTAGAAATGGAATTAATGCCGCAGGGCCTGTCCGTGGCCGTGCTGTCCGATAGTATTGTTTAGACCGGGATTGGCGCGGTGATTGAGCCTATTCCAATAAATGAACACCAGCATCAAGCTGGACACCATCAGTCCGAACAGAATGATGATGGCGTTGATGGGCAGATTCATCCAGAGCATCAGGCTGTACATAGCCAGCATCAGCAAAATGTTCAACTGCTCATTGAAGTTTTGCACCGCAATAGAGTGACCGGCCGACAGCAGCACGTGACCGCGATGTTGAAGCAGGGCATTCATGGGCACCACGAAAAAGCCCGACAACCCGCCTATGAGCAGCAGCACGCTGTAGACCGCCCAGGTTTCATGAACTATGGGCATGAGCATGACGGCAAAGCCCATCACAACACCCACAGGCAACACCGCAAGCGCCCGTTTCAGCGGAACACGCCCTGCCAGTATCGAGCCGGCAACCGTCCCGACGGCGGCCACCCCCATCAGTATGGATGCCTGATCCAAGCGGTAGCCCAGATGTTTGGCGCCCCACTCAATAACGATGAATTGCAGGGTGGCTCCCGCGCCCCAGAACAGCGTGGTAACGGCCAGCGATATCTGGCCCAGTTTGTCATGCCACAGAATGCGGATATATTTTCTGAATTCGCCGATCAGCTTCAGGGGATTGGTTTGTTGGCGCGGATAGCGCACATGGGTGCGCGGTATCAGCAGGTTGGTGGCGGCTGCCAGGAAGTACACGACGGCAATGACCAGGATGGCGGCTTCGGTGCGTGTTTGGGCCAAATGATGTACCCATGTGTGCGACTGCAGGGCCGCCGAGACCGTTGGGTGGATCAGTATGCCGCCCACCACGGTGCCTATGATGATGGACAGTACGGTCAGGCCTTCTATCCAGCTATTGCCCTTGACCAATTGTTCGGGGGGCAGCATTTCGGTGACGATGCCGTATTTGGCCGGTGAATAGGCGGCTGCTCCTATGCCCACCAGCGTATAGGCACAGAAAACCAGCAATAGCTGGTCGGTATGGCTGGCGCCGAAGCTTTGATAGTTGAACATCAGCAAGCAGCCGGTTACCTTGACGGCGTTGGTGATGAACATGACGCGGCCTTTCGGGAAGGAGTCTGCAAAAGCACCCACAAAGGCGGCCAGCACGACATAGGCCAGGGCAAACCACCATTTCATCATCGGAGCCATCCAGTCAGGCCCATGCAGGTCGGCGATCAAGGCGATGGCGGCGATCAGCAGCGCGTTATCGGCCACAGACGATAACGCCTGGGAGATCATGACCAGATAAAAGCCTTTTTTCAATGGAAATCCTGACGAGTGGAGAAAGGTGTAGCGCTTGCTTTCAATGGCAAGAAAATGTTAGCGAGTATAGCGGCTAAGATCTGCGTAAACGGAAAATGATAGCGCAGTTTGGTTTCAGGGTCGGGAACGGTCGCGGTGTGCGTTATCATACGAACCGGTTGCCGAACAGAATGAAAGTGCTGTCTGTTTTTTGCTTATGCAGCTCCCCCGCCAATAGCGGCAGGGGCCGCCGACTTTTTTCATTGCTCGCTTATTGTGCGTCTGACTCAGATAAAACTAGCCGGTTTCAAATCCTTTGTCGAGCCGACAGTCATTCCCACGCCTAGCCAATTGGTTGGTGTTGTAGGGCCTAATGGCTGTGGCAAGTCCAACATCATCGACGCGGTTCGCTGGGTGCTGGGTGAAAGCAAGGCTTCCGAACTGCGCGGCGAGTCCATGCAGGACGTCATTTTTAATGGCTCCGGACAGCGCAAGCCGGCTGCACGGGCATCGGTTGAACTGGTATTTGACAACTCCGAAGGCAGGGCGGCGGGGCAATGGAGTACCTATTCCGAGATTGCAGTCCGTCGGGTACTGACCCGCGACGGTACCAGCAGCTACCTGATCAATAATCAACAGGTGCGTCGGCGCGATATTCACGATATTTTCTTGGGCACAGGCCTGGGTGCGCGTGGCTACGCCATTATTGGCCAGGGCATGATCAACCGCCTGATCGAGGCGCGGCCTGAAGAGCTGCGGGTATTTCTTGAAGAGGCCGCAGGTGTGTCGCGCTATAAAGAGCGCCGCCGCGAAACGGAAAATCGCCTGGGCGACACGCGTGAAAACCTGACCCGGGTCGAAGATATTCTGCGCGAGCTAAGCAGTCAGCTGGAAAAGCTCGAATCCCAGGCCCAGGTGGCTACGCAGTATCGGGCTTTGCAGGAAGACGGTGAACAAAAGCAGCATGCCCTGTGGCTGCTGAAAGAAGACAAGGCTCGGGAAGATCAGAAAAACAAGTTTATAGCCATCGAGCAGGCCCAGACCGAGCTGGAAGCAGCCACGGCGGGCTTGCGCGCCGGAGAGGCTGCGCTGGAGTCGCGCCGGCAGGCCCACTATGCGGCGGGTGATGCTGTGCATGCCGCGCAAGGCCTGCTTTTCGAAGCGGGGGCGCAGGTCAGCCGCCTGGAGGCCGAAATCCGTCATGTGGTCGACGCACGCAACCGCGTGCAGTCACGGCGTGGACAGCTTCAGCAGCAAATGCAGGAATGGTCTGATCAGCAAACGCATTGCACCGAACAGATAGCACAGGCCGAAGCCGACCAGGAAGTCGCTGCGGCCCGTACTGAAGATTTGCGAATGCAGGTCGACGAAGCTCAAGGACGTTTGCCCGATATAGAAAGCAAGGTGCGCACTGCCGCGCTTTCCCGGGATGAAATGCGTGTCGGGCTGGCCAAGGTCGAGCAGGAACTTGCCTTGGTGGCGCAGTCCCAGCGCGAGGCTGACCGGCAGTTGCAGGCGCTGGAACAGCGCCAGGAGCGCCTGAATCAGGAATTGCGCGACTTGAATGCGCCGGATCCCGACAACGTTGAACGCCTGGCCGGCGATAGCGCCGCCCTGCAAGAGCAGCTTGAAGAGGCCCAGGCCCAGCTGCTTGAACAGGAAGATCGCCTGCCCGGCCTGGACGAGCAGCGTCGCGATGCGCAAGCGCTTGCGCAAACTGAATCCCAGGCTGTATCTCGTCTGGATGCCCGCTTGTCCGCTTTGAGCAAACTGCAGGAAGATGTCCAGAAGCAGGGAGCGCTGGAGCCCTGGCTGGCCCATCACGAATTGAACGGCCTGGGCCGCTTATGGCAAAAACTGCATATTGAGCCCGGCTGGGAAACCGCCCTGGAAGCGGTGTTGCGCGAGCGCATGGCGGGACTGGAGCTGCGTCAGCTCGAGCACGCACGCGCCTTTGCAGGCGATGCGCCGCCCGCCAGGCTGGCGTTTTATCAGTTGCCCGTACCTGCGCCTGCGCCTGAGCCCGTGCAGGGCAAGCAAACGCTGAGCAGCCTGCTGCGCATAGGCGAGCCCGAGCTGCTCGCCTTGCTCAACGACTGGCTTAGTCATGTATACGTGTGCGACGATATTGATCAGGCTCTGGCCCAGCGTGCAGAGCTGCCCGCAGGTGGGCTGTATGTCGTACAGGGCGGGCATCTGGTCGACCGGCACAGCATACGGTTTTATGCCGCTGACTCCGAACAAGAGGGGCTGCTGGCACGCCAGCAGGAAATCGAAAACCTGCAACGAGACCTCAAGGCCAGGCAACTGATAGCCGATCAGGCCATAGGCGAAGTCAGCCGTGCCGAAAGCGCCTGGCAGCAAGCGTCCGCCTCACTGGTGCCGGCTCGTCAACGGACGGCCGAACTGACACGCCGCTTGCACGATGTGCAGCTTGAATATTCCAAACTCAAGCAGCAGGTCGAACAGTCGCATGAACGGGCGGGTCGTCTTCACGAAGACCTGGCGGAAATAAAACTGCAAACCGAAGAGCTGATGGCCGCCAAAGAAGAGGCCGAGGCGCGATTCGAAGAATTGGATATTCAGCTGGGCGAGCACCAGATGCAGTTTTCCGATGCCGAAATATCGGGCGAAGGCCTGCAGGAAGAGGCTGAGCGGGCCAGGCAAAGCCTGCGCGACCTCGAGCGCAGCGTGCATGAGGCCGAGTACGCCGAACGTGCCTTACAGACCCGTATCGCGGATCTGAAGCGCAACCTGCAATTGGCACGTGACCAGGCGCAGCGGGCCCACGACGAGCTGGAAGGCTTGCAGGGCGAGCTGTTCGAGCTGGATGCCTCGGCGTCTCAGGCCGGTTTGCAAGAGGCACTGGAGCTGCGTCTTGAGCGTGAAGAGGTTTTGAATCTTGCTCGTATAGAACTCGACAACCTGGCTGCTGGCTTACGCAGTGCCGACGAAGAGCGTGTCTCCATGGAGCGTTCACTTGAACCGCGCCGGGCTCGCATTATGGAGTTGCAGTTACAAGAGCAGGCGGCACGCCTGGCTATCGAACAGTTTGCCGAACAACTGGACGAGCATCAGGTCGAGCGCGAGCAATTGCGCCAGTTTCTGGAACAGCAGCCTGAAGAGTGGCGTCGCGCCAATTGGCTGCAATCCGAAGTACAAAGAATTTCACGCACGATAGAAGGCCTGGGCTCGGTGAACCTGGCGGCACTGGATGAATTAAATGCGTCGCGCGAGCGCAAGGGTTTCCTGGATGCGCAGCATGAAGACCTGACGCTGGCCATTGAAACCCTGGAAGACGCCATACGCAAGATAGACCGCGAAACGCGCGCCCTGCTGCAAGAGACCTTCGATACGGTAAACAGTCATTTTGGTGAATTGTTCCCACGCCTTTTCGGTGGTGGTGAAGCCAGGCTGTCGATTACCGGCGACGAGATTCTTGATGCCGGTGTGCAGGTCATGGCGCAACCACCAGGCAAGCGCAACAGCACCATACATCTGCTTTCGGGTGGTGAAAAAGCATTGACCGCCACGGCTTTGGTGTTTGCCCTGTTCAAGCTGAACCCGGCACCGTTTTGTCTGCTTGACGAGGTCGATGCGCCGCTTGATGATGCCAATACCGAGCGTTATGCGAATCTGGTTCGCAGCATGAGCGAACAGACGCAGTTTCTGTTCATATC
This sequence comes from Alcaligenaceae bacterium, assembly GCA_013416405.1. Classification (GTDB taxonomy): domain Bacteria; phylum Pseudomonadota; class Gammaproteobacteria; order Burkholderiales; family Burkholderiaceae_B; genus Pusillimonas_C. The sequence continues at coordinate 144,117 of JACCET010000007.1, read as the reverse complement.
GCATAATAAAATTGCCATGCAGATGGCTAGGCAGTTGGTGGGCGTTACCATGCAAGAGCAAGGCGTCTCGCGTATCGTCGCGGTTGATATCGACTCCGCATTGCAACTGGCCGAGGCCTGAAATGAATACAAGTAAACGTGTAAAGATACGGCGAGGCTGATAATGAGCGACTTGCAGATAGGTTTAATTATTCTGGGCATTGCCCTGATCCTGGTCGTGCTGCTCTTCAATTGGTGGCAAGACCTGCAGATACGCAGGAAGATGCAAGAGCACTTTCCTGAGCGCGAGCATGATCCGCTCATGGGTGGCAGCACGGCTGCGCAGGGCCGTCGGGAACCGGGTTTTGGCGTACGCGCACCCGAAGAAGAAGCCGCGGCCGATGACGCGGCCGAAGTCGATCCAACCACGGAGGTCGTGATCGATATTGCCTTTGCGCAAGCGGTACCCAGTGCGTCATTGCATGCCGCCTTGCAGTCCTTGTTGAAACCGGGCAGCAAGGCGGTGCGGATCTTCGCCGAGCGTGAGGGTGGCGGCCACCGTGCGCGCTTACGGTCTGGCGAAGCCTATGTCTCCATGCAGTTGGCGGTATTGCTGGCCAATCGCAGCGGCCCGCTGACCGATATCGAGTGGTCGCAGCTCTGGACAGCGGCACAGGGCTTGGCCGAGCGCTTCGATGGCGCTATCGAAGCCCCTGAGCAAGCCCAGGTGCTGGCCCGCGCCCACGAGCTCGATCAGTTGTGCGCTGCACTCGATGCGCAGGTCGGCCTGGTTTTGCGCCTGCAAGATGTACTCACCGTAGCGGAAGTCTCGGGTGTACTCAAAGAAGTGGGTTTCCTGCCTTATGGCCGGCAGTTGGCCTGGATGTCCGACACGGGCTTGCCCCGCTTTACGGCGTTGCTCGACGGTGCTCCCGCACTGGATACCCAGTCGGCCAGCGTAAGCAGGGTCGACCTGCTGCTGGATCTACCCAACAGCCCCGCCGACGAGCAGGCTTTCAGCCGCATGGCCAGTGTAGGGCGCGACCTGTCCCGTCGCCTGAAGGCTGAACTGCTGGACGATCAAGGACATGTGGTGTCCGATAATTCAGACCAGGCCATAGATGAACAGCTGCTTGAGTTATACAGCAAGCTGGGGCAGGCAGGCTTCGAGGCTGGTACAGAGCGCACGGTACGGGTCTTTTCGTGACATCAGGTTCGTTGCAGAAAAATACACCGACGCAGCAGGCCGAGGCTTTGCGGGCGGAAATCAACGAGCATAACCATCGCTATCATGTGCTGGATGCTCCCCTGGTTTCCGACGCGGCCTACGACAGGCTGATGAACAGCCTGATAGCACTGGAGCAAGCCCATCCAGAACTGATCACGCCCGAATCGCCGACACAGCGTGTAGGCGCGCAACCTCTGTCGTCCCTGGGCAGCATCCGGCACGCCGTGCCCATGCGATCGCTGGGCAATGCTTTTGAAGAGCAGGATGTTCATGCCTTCAGCAAGCGGGTGTTCGATACATTGCATGGTGCAGGCCTGGCGCAGGCCGAAGATCAGGTGCAGTATGTGACCGAACTCAAATTCGACGGATTGGCGGTCAGCCTGCGCTACGAAGACGGACGTCTTGTACAGGCTGCCACCCGGGGCGATGGCCAGACAGGTGAAGACATCACCAGCAATATCCGCACGCTGCGTTCGGTCCCGCTCAAACTAAAGGGTGATTACCCCCAGGTGCTCGAAGTGCGAGGCGAGGTCTTGATGAACCGGCGGGATTTCGAAAAGTTGAATCTGGCCCAGCAAGAACGCGGTGACAAGGTTTTCGTCAATCCGCGCAATGCAGCGGCGGGCAGCCTGCGCCAGCTGGATCCACGCATCACCGCCACCCGGCCCTTGCGTTTTTACGCCTATGGCTGGGGCGAGATCCGCATGGTTCACGATGGCCAAACTGAAGTGTTTCGCCAGGAATCGGGCAGCCCCGAAATGCCCCGCAAGACCCATGCGAAGATGCTAGATTGGTTGCAGGCCTTGGGCTTACCGGTGAACGATACGCGCAAACTGGTGAGAGGCGCACAAGGTTTGCTGAACTTCTACAAGCATATCGGCAGCACACGCAGCACATTGCCCTTTGACATCGATGGCGTGGTCTATAAGGTTGACTCGCTGCAAGCGCAGGAAGTGCTGGGCTATGTAGCCCGTGCACCGCGCTTTGCCATTGCGCACAAGTTTCCCGCGCAGGAAGAAACCACACGCCTGCTGAGCATAGAAGTGCAGGTGGGGCGTACCGGCGCCATCACGCCTGTGGCGCGTCTTGAGCCTGTATTTGTGGGCGGGGTAACGGTCACCAATGCCACGCTGCACAACGAAGACGAGATACGTCGCAAGGATGTCAGGGTGGGCGACACCGTCGTGGTGCGCCGGGCTGGCGATGTCATCCCCGAAGTGCTGGCTCCGGTATTAGATTTGCGCCCACCTGATACCAGCCTGTTTGTCATGCCCCGGGAATGTCCTGTGTGTGGTTCGGCCATAGAACGCCCCGAAGACGAAGCCATATCGCGTTGTACCGGCGGGCTGTTCTGTGCCGCCCAGCGCAAGCAAACCCTGAGCCATGCCGTGGGGCGCAAGGCGCTGGATATCGACGGGCTGGGTGAAAAGCTGGTTGAGCAATTGGTGGATAGCGGCCGGGTGAAGTCGCTGGCCGACCTGTTCACACTGACCAGCGATGAGCTGGCCGCGTACGAGCGCATGGGACGCAAGTCCGCCGAGAATCTGGTGGCCGCACTGGACAAGGCGCGTACGCCGGCTCTGGGGCGTTTGCTCTATGCATTGGGAATTCGCCATGTCGGAGAAGCCACAGCGCGCGATCTGGCCCTGCATTTTGGTTCTGTCGACGCGGTGATGGCGGCAGATGAGGCCGCGTTGCTGCAGGTGCACGATGTTGGGCAGGTTGTAGCGGCTTCGATATTGAATTTCTTTGCCGAGCCGCATAATCGCGATGTGATTGCGCAGTTGTCCGCTGCGGGTGTGCATGCTTCGGCGCCTGAGCAGGTTTCTGGATCTGATTTGCGGTTGGCGGGCAAGACGTTGGTGTTGACGGGTACGATGCCCAACTGGTCACGGGATGAGGCAACGAGGTATATCCTTGCCGCCGGCGGGAAGGTCAGTGGTTCGGTGTCCCGGAAGACGGCCTATGTGGTGGCCGGTGAAGAGGCCGGCAGTAAGCTGACCAAGGCTGCGGACTTGGGGGTGCCCATACTCGATGAAGACGGGCTGAAGGCGCTGCTGGGCGTGGCTTGACGGCTCAATGGTCAGCGTTTAACTCCACCATCAGCGCTTAACTCCATCATCAGCGCTTAACCTCCCCAAGATTCAGTGCTTAAGAAAGCCGGGTGTGTCAGGGGCTGTTCCGGCTTCACGCGCGACGGCCTTGGCTGCGCCAAGGCTTCCCGTTGCCGGCTGCCCAATCGAGGCGTGTGCGGAACTCGCAACGTTGGCAGCCCACTGGGCTGCCAACACCCTTGTTGCTCAAACAGCCGCACACTTGAACCCTCGATCGGGCAGCCGGCAACGGCGTGCGCAAGGCGCCTGCACAGCCCCTGATACACCCGGCTTTTTAAGTACACGAATGGTGAGAGGTTGGATGATCTGGCGGCCACCTCGGCCTGGGTACTTATGTGGGCTGTACCGGCCGTCGCTGAGGGGTATGAGGCATAAGCCGGCCGTTCGGCCAGCGCCGCCTGCTGACGAAGGGAAGGTGGGAGCTGTCGTCGGGCGCTGTCTAACCGAGCGCAGCGAGGGAGTTCGCCCGACGCCCACCTGGACGAGGCAGATGCGGGAAGTCAGGCTGCGAAGCAGACTGACCGCAGGACGGGCCGGCGCATGCCTCATATCCCTCAGCGACGGCTACCCCGCATAAAAACCGCATAGGAAACAGGCATAAAAAAGGCCCCTGCAGCAATGCAGAGGCCTGAGTCAATGGACTACGTCCAAATTACTTAACGTCAGCCTTCTTCATCAGTTCGTCTTGAAACTCGGCCAATTGCTGCTGGCGCATCATTTCTTCAATTTGCGGCTTCACTTCAGCCAGCTCAGGGAACTTCACGTCGCGTGAGTCGTCAACCTGAATGATATGCCAGCCGAATTGGCTTTTTACGGGTGCGTCGGTCATTTCACCCTTTTTCAGCTTCTCGACGGCCTGGGCAAATTCGGGCACGTAATTGCTTGAAGGCGCCCAGCCCAGGTCGCCGCCATTTTTACCACTACCAGGATCGATGGAATCTTTCTTGGCGGCCTCTTCAAACGTGACCTTCTTGGCCTTGATGGCTGCGGTCAGATCTTCGGCGGCTTTCTGGTCTTTAACCAGAATGTGGCGTACCTTGTATTCCTGCTTGCCCGCTTGCAGGCCCTTGATCTTGTCGTATTCGGCCTGAATCTTTGCATCGGTGACCGGATTCTTCTTCAGTTGGTCGGCCATGAGGGCGCGAACCAGTATGCCTTGGCGCGCCAGTTCGATTTCCTGCTTGACGTCGGCCTGCTTGTCTATGCCTGCCTTTTCGGCGGCCTGGACGGCAACGAGGCGGTTAACCATTTCCTGCTTGACCTGCGTGCGCAGTTCGGGGGTGTCTTGGGCACCTTGCTGAACAAGCAACGCCACGAACTGGTCGAGCTTGTCTTGTGTGATGGCTTTGCCATTGACGGTGGCGACGGTCTGCGCGTAAGCGGGGATGGCAATGGCGCATGCAGCGGCCAGTACGGCGAGTCGTTTCATGTAGTTCCTTTGAGCTTTCAAAAATTTTCTTTGGCGACGATGGCCAAGGCGTGAATGGGGTAAGGCATGAGGTCGTGAACGCGATCATACACAAGTCTGTGTCGTGCCAGCGTGGAAAGACCGGTGAACTGCGGTGTCCAGATGTACAGACGAAAGTGGCTGGCACCGTCTTTGCTGCCTGCGTGCCCGACATGCAGATGAGATTCATCGACCAGCTCAAAATGAGTCGGCTGCAGGGCCTGCAGCCGCTCAGTGAGCAATTGCTTGCGGTCGGCCGTCATTACTAATGCTCCTTGGAGTCGGTGGGGCCGGGCAGCGCAGTTGAAGTATCTTCTTTCATATGCTTGCCCAACCAGACAGATTGAAGGATGACGAACAGCAGCAACAAGGCCATCAGGCCAAATACCTTGAAGTTGACCCATTGCGCTTCGGTGAAGTTGCCCGAAAAGGCCACATACAGGTTCAGGGCGCCTGACAGGAAAAAGAAGGCCGACCAGCTGTAGTTGAGCTTGTCCCAGATGGCGGGAGGCATGTCGATTTTGGCACCCATGAGCTTGTGCATGAGGTTGCGCCGGAAAAATACCTTGCCCCCGATCAGAATGGCGGCGAAAAGCCAATACAGGACCGTGGGTTTCCACTTGATGAAGGCGTCGTTGTGGAACAGCAGCGTAGCGCCGCCGAAGATCACTATGACCGACAGATTAATCCAGTGCGTGGCTTCTATGGCTTTGCCGGTGGCTTTCAGCCAGATGAACTGCCCAATGCCGGCCGCGATGGCCACGGCGGTGGCTGTATAAATATCGGAAAACTTGAACGCCAAAAAAAACAGAATCAGCGGAAACAAGTCGAACAGGAATTTTTTCATTACGCGGGCTCGAATGTGAGCGAGACGGAGTTGATGCAGTAGCGCAGGCCGGTGGGCGGCGGGCCGTCGGGGAATACGTGCCCCAGGTGGGAGTCGCAGATATTACACAAGACTTCTGTGCGAACCATGCCATGGCTGCTGTCGGTTTCCTCGCGTACGTTGTCGGGATCAAGCGCCTGGAAATAGCTGGGCCAGCCACAGCCGGCATCAAACTTGGTGTCTGAGGCAAACAGGGCGGTACCGCAGCCTACGCAGCGGTAGATGCCAGACTCGGTGGTGTTCCAGTAGCGGCCACTGAAAGGGCGTTCGGTGCCTTTCTGGCGTGCAACTGCATATTCTTCGGGTTTAAGTTCGGCGCGCCATTGCGCGTCGCTCTTGGTGATTTTGTTCACATCCTTACCTTAAAGCATGGGTTTTTCCATCTGCCATGTTAATCGACTTTCAGCAGGACAATAAGTTGCATGGGTTTCAGTTTATTTTTAGCAGGCTATTGCCAATATTATTACCTGCCCCGGTTCCATGCAGGGAATCCCCTAAAAGACTTGCCATGTGTTTTTACGGATAATTCCGGGTCGTCCATCTGCTGTTTGCTCAAGGTGTGGCCTGCCAGACACTCATGTCGCTGCCGTCAGTTTCTTAATCCATATCAGGAAAACACTAATAGTTTTGCCTTGAATTAAAGTGATACTCTTATTTCGCAAACAGACCGGATTCTGTATAACTTTCTGTATAACAACCGCCTGCTTCCACTTCGGATGGCGGCTACCGCGTCTACCACGGAGACAATCAATGAAAATGAATCAGTCAATCAGGCTTTCGGTAGTTGCCGGTGCTGTGGCCTTGGCCATGCCCCTGCTCGCTTCGGCCCAGATCAAAGTCGGTATTACCGTTGCAAGTACCGGGCCTGCGGCTTCGCTGGGCATTCCCGAGCGCAATACCGTGGCACTGCTGCCTACCGAGGTTGCAGGCCAGAAAATTGAATATATTGTGCTCGACGACGGCACCGACACCACTGTGGCCGTCAAGAACATGCGCAAGCTGATTACTGACGACAACGTAGACGTGGTTATTGGTACATCGGTTACGCCCGGCTCACTGGCCATGGTTGATGTGGCCGGCGAAACCAAAACTCCCATGATCAGCGTGGCGGCCAACGCCAAAATCGTCGAGCCCGTCGAAGGTGCACGCCAGTGGGTGTTCAAAACGCCCCAAAACGACCAGCTCATGGCTGGCGCACTGGCCGACGCCATGGCCAAGCAGGGCATCAAGAAATTGGGCTTTATTGGTTATAGCGATGCCTACGGCGAGGGCTGGCTCAATGTCATGACCGAGGCTGCCAAGGCCAAGGGCATTGAAATGGTGGCTGTCGAACGCTACGGCCGTACCGATACCAGCGTAACGGGCCAGGCACTGAAGCTGGTGGCTGCAAAACCCGATGGCATACTGGTGGCTGGTTCAGGCACGCCGGTGGCCTTGCCGCAGCGCGAACTCAAAAGTCGCGGCTACAAAGGCATCATGTATCAAACCCACGGCGCGGCCAATAACGACGTGCTGCGGGTTTGCGGCAAAGACTGCAACGAGATGATCCTTCCTGCCGGCCCATTGCTGGTAGCCGACCAGCTCCCCGATAGCAATGTGGTCAAGAAAAGTGCACTTGAATACAAGGCCAAATACGAGGCCAAGTATGGCGAAGGCACCATCAATACATTTGGCGGCCATATGTGGGATGCCGGCCTGCTGGTTTCAACAGCGATTCCTGCGGCGCTGAAAACCGGTGCCAAACCTGGCACGGCCGAGTTTCGCAAAGCCTTGCGCGACGCCATCGAGCAAGTCAAAGACCTTCCGGCATCGCAAGGCGTCTTCAACATGAGCGCAACCGATCACGCCGGCTTCGATGAACGCGCCCGCGTTATCGTCAAGGTCGTCGACGGCAAGTGGACCTACCAGCCTGATCTGTAATGTAAGCTTGTTCGCTTTCGCCCCAGCTTGCCCGTTAACCGGCAGGCTGGGGCGATGTTTCGGATTGAAGCGCCAGGCGTTTCTTTTCACAACGTGATGGCTGATCCGGAATGGATACAACGATAGTACTGATTTTGTTGCAAGACGGCCTGATGAACGGGGCCATCTACGCCTTGCTGGGCCTGGCTCTGGTGCTGGTGTTCGTTGTAACACGCGTCATTTTCATCCCTCAGGGTGAATTCGTGGCCTTTGGCGCCCTGACGCTTGCTTTCATGGTGAACGGGCGCGTGCCTGGCACCGTCAATCTGCTGCTGATCATAGGCGCCTTGGTGTTTGCCGTGGAATGCCTGTCGGCTGCGCGTAATCGCAATTGGAGCGGCCTGGGCAAAACCTTTGCATGGACACTGCTCCTGCCCTTGGTTCTGTACCTTCTTGCCCCTTATGTCGTCAGCAAAGATACGTCTTTGTGGATTAATATCCTGTTCTCCCTGGCGCTGGTGGTTCCTCTGGGGCCCATGCTGTATCGCCTGGCCTATCAGCCGGTGGCCGAAGCCAGTGTGCTGGTATTGCTGATTATCTCGGTAGCGGTGCACTTTGCCCTGACCGGCCTGGCGCTGGTTTTCTTTGGCGCGGAAGGCTGGCGCACGCCTCCCTTCATAGAGGGCGAGATACAACTAGGTGCCGTCAGTTGGTCTGCGCAAACCTTTTTCGTGCTGGGTACCTGCGTGGTGCTTATTCTGGGCCTATGGATATTTTTCGGAAAAACCTTGTATGGCCGAGCTTTGCGAGCCACGGCCGTGAACCGGCGTGGTGCGCGTCTGGTGGGCATAAGCACCAATATGTCGGGCAGCCTGACCTTCACCCTGGCCGCTGCCATAGGCGCCTTGTCGGGCATGCTGATCGCACCGGTTACCACGGTCTACTACGATACCGGCTTCCTGATAGGCCTGAAAGGCTTTGTCGCGGCCATTTTCGGCGGGCTGATCAGCTATCCGATCGCGGCAGGCGGGGCTTTGTTCGTGGGCATACTCGAAGCCTTTTCTTCATTCTGGGCCAGTGCATATAAAGAAGTTATTGTGTTTACGCTGATCATTCCCGTGTTGCTGTGGCGTTCCTTCGGCACCCATCACATCGAGGACGAGGAGTAAGCACATGAATCGTATCTTGTTGATTGCCGTCGTTCTGCTGCTGGCCGTATTGCCATTGTTGCCCGCTACGCCCGAATTCTGGATCACGCATCTTAATTACATTGGTTTGTCCAGCCTGGTTGTGCTGGGCCTGATTCTGCTTACCGGCATAGGCGGGCTGACTTCCTTCGGCCAGGCCGCCTTCGTGGGCATAGGTGCGTATACCACTGCCGCACTGACGACCGACATGGGGCTGTCGCCCTGGGTGACTTTGTTCATAGGACTTTTGCTGACTTTTGTGGTGGCCTACATACTGGGGGCGATCACGCTGCGCTTGTCTGGCCATTACCTGCCGCTGGGTACGATAGCCTGGTGTCTGTCTTTGTACTATCTGTTCGGCAACATGAGTTTCCTTGGCCAATATGACGGTATTGCCGGTATTGCTCCCATAGATATCTTTGGGTTCTCGTTGGGCCAGGGGCGGCATATTTATTACCTGATCTGGGTGTTTGTGCTGCTGTCCATGTGGACTACCCGCAATTTGCTGGATTCCCGGCCCGGACGAGCCATACGCGCTCTGAAAAATGGCGGCGGTATGGCCGAGTCCTTCGGCATTAATATGGCTGGCTATAAAGTCATTATTTTTGTTTATGCTGCGCTGCTGGCCAGTATTTCGGGGTGGCTGTATGCACATATGCAGCGCGCGGTCAGCCCCAGCCCCTTTGGGTTGAACTACGGCATTGAATATCTGTTCATGGCTGTGGTGGGTGGTGCGGGCAATGTGTGGGGTGCCGTGGTGGGCTCGGGCCTTATCCTGACGCTTAAGGATCAGCTGCAAAATGTGCTGCCCAAGATTCTTGATACCACGTCCAACTTCGAGCTGATCGTATTTGGCGTACTAATGATTCTGGTTCTGCAATATGCTCGAGACGGCGTGTGGCCGATACTTGCGTCGTGGTGGTCGGCACTGACCGGCACGACTGAAAGACGACGCATGGCGCCTCCACCACCCGCGCCCGCGTTGGCGCAGCGCAGGCGTCCTGAAAAAGGTACGTTGGTACTTCAGGTCGATGCCGTACGCAAGGAATTCGGTGGTCTGGTCGCGGTCAACGACATCAGCTTCAGCCTGAAGGCCGGCGAAATCATGGGGCTGATCGGGCCCAATGGCGCCGGAAAAAGCACAACCTTCAATCTTATTACCGGCGTATTACCGGCAACACGCGGCAAGGTGCGCTTTCTTGACGAGCGCCTTGATACTTTGCCGGCCCGCGAGATCGCCAAGCTGGGCGTAGGCCGTACTTTCCAGCATGTGCAGCTGTTGCCCACCATGACGGTGCTGGAAAACGTCGCTCTGGGTGCGCATTTGCGCAGTAACGTAGGCGTACTGGCGGCCGCTCTGCATGCCGAGCGGCGCGACGAGGCTGAGCTGTTGCACGAGGCCGCCAAGCAGCTTGAGCGTGTGGGCTTGGGTGATTATCTGTACGAGCAGGCCGGCAATCTGGCCTTGGGCCAGCAACGCATACTGGAAATAGCCCGTGCGCTGGCCGCAGATCCGGTTTTGCTGTTGCTGGACGAACCTGCGGCCGGCTTGCGCTACAAAGAGAAGCAGGAACTCGCCGAGGTGCTTGATCAGTTGCGCCAGGAAGGCATGAGCATTCTCTTGGTTGAGCACGATATGGATTTTGTGATGAATCTGACCGATCATTTGGTCGTCATGGATTTCGGCACCAAGATTGCAGAGGGCCTGCCGGCCGATATTCAAAAGCATCCGGCCGTGCTTGAAGCCTATCTGGGCGGCATAGACGATGATTTTGATTTCGACGAAGCGGCCCCGCAGCCAGCAGGCGGCGCGACCTTAAGCGCGGGGGCAGTATGAGTACGAATAAGCCCAGGCATCCCATTTTGCAGGTTACTGACCTGACAGCTCGCTATGGCAAGGTCACGGCTGTGTCCGGCGTCAGCATCGCGGTAACGCGGGGCAGCATTGTGACGGTGATCGGCGGCAATGGCGCGGGCAAGTCAACCTTGCTCAATTCCATTATGGGCGCTTTGCCTGCTACGGGCAGTTGTGTTGGTTCGGTGCAATATCTGGGTTCGCAGATTGGTTCGTGGCAGGTAGAGCGGCGTGTTTCCGACGGTATTTCCCTGGTGCCCGAGCGGCGCGAGCTGTTTGGCAGCATGACGGTGGAAGATAATCTTCTGCTGGGGGGCTTTCGTTTGTATCGCGCCGGCAAGCATGGCTGGAAGGCTACGATAGACGAGGTCTATGATTTGTTTCCGCGTTTGCGCGAACGCCGCATGCAGCAGGCTGGAACGCTTTCGGGTGGTGAGCGTCAGATGCTGGCGGTGGGCCGCGCCTTGATGGCGCAGCCGCAGTTGCTGATGCTCGACGAGCCCAGCCTGGGTTTGGCGCCCCGCATTGTGCGTGAGATTTTCCAGATTATTGCGCGTTTGCGTAGTACGGGTGTGGCGATTCTTCTGGTCGAACAAAATGCCCGCGCGGCGTTGCAGGTGGCCGATTATGGCTATGTGCTGGAAACGGGCGAGGTCATCCTGGAAGGCAAGGCCAAGGAGCTGGCCGGCAATCCCCGGGTGATCGAGAGCTATCTGGGACTGGGGAATGCGAAGAAAGTGACTGAGTCGGCTTCCTGAGCTTTTCCAGCGATGGGACACAGCCTTTTTGGTTTCTTGAGCAAGCTGGGTCTGACTGTTACTGTTCCGGCTTCACGCGCTTACGTCCCTGGCGTTGCCACGAATCGGCGTGCGCGAGGCGCCTTCACAGCCCCAGCCAGACCCAGCTCTCAAGATATCAAAGGGTGGACGGCTGTGTTTGGTGATTTTAGGCTGGCGGTTTTGCCATTATTCGCTCTGCGCTGTGGCCCTTTCAGTCATCCGCCGTTGGCTCCATAAGGCTCTATAAGCCGTGGCAGGTCATCAGCATGTCGCAGTTGCCCTGGGTGGGTGGGGGTGGCCTGGCGGTTAGGCGTGCGCCGCGTGCTGACGAAGGGAAGGTGGGGGCTGTCGTCGGGCGTTGTTTGACCGGAGCGTAGCGAAGGGAGTTCGCCCGACGCCCACCTGGACGAGGCAGACGCGGAGATAAGCACGCCGTTAGCCGGGCTGCCTCCACCCACCCAGGGCAACATGATGATCACCTGCCACGGCTTATAGAGCGCTCTGCTGACACAAAACAAAAAAAGCCGGCGGTACCTGTACAGGTGCTGCCGGCCTTTTGGCGTAGTGGCTGATGGTCAGGCCTTGCCGGCCTTGAACTTGTGCGCCAGTTCGCCCACGATCCCGCGCCGGAAGGCCATGACGCAGATGATGAAGATCAGGCCAATGACGATGGTTACCGATTCGCCCAGTATCTTGAACCATTCTATGCCCGTGGCGGAACTGAGGAAGCGACCAAATTCGCCCACTTTGTTTTCCAGCATCACAACAATGATGGCCCCGATCACTGGCCCGGTAAACGTGCCCAGGCCGCCGATCAACGTCATCAGGATGACCATGCCCGACATCTGCCAGGTTGCGTCTGACAACGTTGCCGAAACAAAGACCAGTGCTTTGGTTGCGCCTGCCAGGCCGGCCAGTGCCGCAGACAGGACAAAGACCAGCAGCTTGAAGTTGTCGACGTTATAGCCCAGCGAAATGGCACGCGGTTCGTTTTCGCGGATAGCCTTCAAGACCTGCCCGAAGGGGGAATTGATGGTGCGCCAGCAAATGGCATAGCCCAGGAAGAAAATTCCCATCACGACATAGTACAGATTGATGTCCTGGGAAAGATCCAGACCAAACAGCGTGCCGCGGGGTATGCCTTGCAGGCCGTCTTCGCCGTGAGTGAAAGGCGCTTGCAGGAAGAAGAAAAAGACCATCTGGGCCATGGCCAACGTGATCATGGCAAAGTAAATACCGCTACGCCGAGTGGCCAGGGCGCCCATAACCAGGCCCATGAGCGCGGCCACGACGGTGCCGAACAGTAGGCCGGCAAGCGTTGAAAAGCCCCATACTGCCATAGCGTGCCCGGCGGCATAGGCGGCTCCGCCCAGGAATGCGGCGTGGCCGAAGGAGAGTAGTCCGGTATAGCCCAGCAACAGGTTGAAGGCGCAGGCAAACAGGGCGTAACACATGACCTTCATGACAAAGATGGGGTACGCGCCTATTGCCGGCAGCAGGGCAATAATGATCGCAACCAGTATGTAGCTTATTAATTGACGATTCATTTCTCTTTTCCAAATAGGCCGGCGGGGCGTAGCAGCAGCACAATAACCATAATGATGAATACAACGGTGTTGGAAGCCTCGGGCCAGAACACCTTGGTGAACCCCTCGATGATGCCTAAGCCCAGTCCAGTGACGATGGAACCCATGATGGAGCCCATTCCGCCTATGACCACCACAGCAAACACCACGATGATCAGGTTGGATCCCATCAATGGAGAAACCTGCATGATGGGTGCGGCCAGCACACCGGCGAAGGCGGCCAGTGCCACGCCGAAGCCGTAGGTCAGGGTGACGACCAGTGGCACGTTCACTCCAAAGGCTTCAACCAGTTTTGGATTTTCAGTGCCGGCGCGCAACAAGGCACCCAGGCGTGTTTTTTCAATGACGAACCAAGTGCCCAGGCATACGATCAGTGAGGCAACCACTACCCAGGCGCGATATATGGGCAGATACATGAAGCCCAAGTTGACGCCGCCCTTGAGCAAGTCGGGTGTGGCATAGGGCTGGCCCGATACGCCGTACATGCTGCGGAATATGCCTTCTATGAGCAGGGTCAGGCCGAAGGTCAGGAGCAGCCCGTACAGGTGATCCAGCTTGTAAAGGTGTCTGATGAGTGTGCGTTCGAGGACAATGCCAAACAGGCCCACCAACAGGGGGGCGATCAGTAGCATCAGCCAGTAATTCAGGCCGAGATAATGCAGGCCCATCCATGCAACAAAAGCGCCCAGCATGTACAGGGCGCCGTGCGCAAAGTTGATGACGTTAAGCAGCCCGAATATAACGGCCAAGCCTAATGAAAGTACGGCGTAAAACGAACCGTTGACCAGGCCCAATAGCAACTGCCCGAGTAAGGCCTGGATGGGAATGCCGAAAATTGCAGTCATAACGTGTCAGGAATCCGTGACGGGGAGCTGGTAGCCACCCCGAGATGAAGCAAGAGGCCTTTGCACGGATGTGTGTAAGGCCTCTTTGGCGGGTTTATTTCTTTATGAGCTTGCAGGTAGACTCTTCGAGTGAGGCATAGACTTGATCGCCAGGTAGTTTCTTGACGACCTTGTAGTAGTCCCATTCGCCTTCTGATTCAGAAGGTTTCTTGACTTCCATGAGATACATGTCGTTGACGACCCGGCCGTCGGCGCGGACAACGGCGTCTTTGGCAAAGAAATCATTGACTTTGTTGGCCTTCATCCACTTGACGATATCATCGCCATTGTCGGTACCTGTTTCCTTGACCGCGCGAAGGAAGTAGCTGGCGGCCGAGTAGTCACCCGCCTGCAGGAAGGAAGGCATGCGTTTCGTTTTTTCTTGGAAGCGCTTGGCCCAGGTGCGGGAGGCTTCGTCTTGATTCCAGTACCAGGCAGCGGTCAGGTTCATGCCTTGGGTGGCTTCCAGGCCCAGGGCGTGGACGTCGTTGATAAATACCAGCAAGCCGGCCAGTTTCATGGTTTGGGTTACGCCGAATTCGTTGGCTGACTTGACCGAAGCGATGAAGTCGCCGCCGGCGTTGGCCAGGCCAAGGATTTTTGCGCCTGAAGATTGGGCTTGTACCAGGAAGGACGAGAAGTCGGCAGTGCCCAGGGGAACACGGACGGCGCCGACGACTTCGCCGCCGGCTTTCTTGACGACTTCGCTGGTATCGCGCTCAAGCGAATGGCCGAAGGCGTAATCGGCGGTCAGGAAGAACCACGATTTACCGCCTTCAGCCACGATGGCTGAACCCGTGCCGCGTGCCAGCGCGATGGTGTCGTAGGCATAGTGGATGGTGTAAGGCGTACATTGGGAATTGGTCAGGTTCGAAGAACCCGGGCCAATGGCCATGAAGGGCTTTTTCTTTTCTTCTGCCACGGCAGCCATGGCCAGCGCGGTTGCCGAGTTGGTGCCACCAATCAGCATGTCGATTTTTTCTTCATCGAACCATTCGCGAGCGCGTGCAGAGGCGATATCGGCTTTGTTCTGGTGGTCGGCAATCATGAATTCGATCTTCTTGCCGTTGATTTCGCCGCCGGCGTCCTGGATGGCCAGGCGTACCGCTTCACCACCGCCAGGGCCGTCGATGTCGGAGTAAACACTGGACATGTCTGTGATCATGCCGATCCGGATGACATCGTCGGAGATGCCAGCCGCCTGGCCTGGAACGGCGAAGCCGAGCCCGGTCACGGCAAGCGCTGCCGATAGGGTGCGTAGTTTCATAAGTAAGTCTCCTTGGTGTTGTTCTGGAAGGAATGGAATGAGCGAAACCTGGGTTTATACGCCCAGTAACGTGTTGAGAGTGTCTTGCTTGGCGGCCAGGTCGGCGGAGGCGATCTCTTCGACGATCTGGCCGTGTTCTACGACGTAGAAGCGGTCGGCCAGCGGCGCGGCGAAGTGAAAGTTCTGTTCAACCATGACGATGGTGTAGCCCTTGGCCTTAAGGGTAGAGATCATGCGCGCCAGCGCCTGAACGATAACCGGTGCTAGCCCTTCGGAGATTTCGTCTAGCAGCAGCAGGTTGGCGCCTGTGCGCAAGATGCGCGCCACGGCCAGCATTTGCTGCTCGCCACCCGACAGACGGGTTCCCGGAGAGTGCTTGCGCTCTTCGAGGTTGGGGAACATGTCGTAGATTTCGGACAGTGACATGCCGCCGCCCAGGGTGTCGCCCACGACGGGAGGAAGCAGCAGGTTTTCTTCGCAGGACAGACCGGCAAATATGCCGCGCTCTTCGGGGCAATAGCCTATGCCCAGGTGGGCGATGCGATACGTGGGCAGATCTATGGATTCGGTGCCCTGTATGCGTATGGAGCCCTTGCGTGAGCCGGTAAGGCCCAGAATGGCGCGCAGCGTGCTGGTACGGCCGGCGCCGTTGCGCCCCAACAGTGTGACGACCTCGCCCTTGTTGACGTTGAGGTTGATGCCATGGAGTACGTGCGATTCGCCGTACCAGGCGTGCAGGTCGGTGATTTCGAGTGCGTTGGACATCAGTGAGCCCCTTCAAGTTCGCCGGTAGTGGTGCCCATATAGGCTTGCATGACATCGGCGTTGCGTGAGACTTCTTGATAATTGCCTTCGGCCAGCACTGAGCCGCGAGCAAGTACTGTGATTTTGTCGGCGATTTGTGACACGACATTCATATTGTGTTCGACCATGAGAATAGTGCGGCCTGTACTTACTTTTTTGATTAGTTGCGTGACGCGGCTGACGTCTTCATGACCCATGCCCTGTGTGGGTTCGTCGAGCAGCATGAGTTCGGGTTCCATGGCCAGCGTGGTGGCGATTTCCAGTGCGCGCTTGCGGCCGTAGGGAAGATTGACCGTCAGTTCGTTGGCGAAATCGGCCAGGTCGACCTTGGCGAGCAGCTCACGTGCGGCATCTTCAAGATGGACAAGGCTGCGGTCGCTGCGCCAGAAATGATAAGACGTGCCCGTGGCGCGCTGCAGGCCGATGCGAACGTTTTCAAGCACGGTAAGCTGCGGAAACACAGCTGAAATCTGGAATGAACGGATAATTCCATGCCGCGCGATTTGCGCAGGTTTCAAGTGGGTGATTTCTTTGCCCGAGAAAAAGATCTTGCCCGATGTTGGGGTAAGAAATTTTGTCAGCAAATTGAAGCAGGTGGTTTTGCCTGCGCCATTGGGGCCTATGAGTGCGTGAATGCTGCCGCGTTGAACTTGCAGGTTGACATCGCTTACAGCGACGAACCCACGAAATTCTTTTGTTAGGTTTTTTGTTTCAAGGATGTTTTCGCTCATGCCAACCATCTGCCGCTATTTAAGGTTGAAGCAAGTATGCAAGCATCAGAAATAAAACTCCATGCGGGTTTTACATAGGTCTCTGGAAAACCCTAAAGCACTTTCTCTTTGTACTCGCATAAGTCCGAGATACCGCATTGCGGGCACTTGGGCTTGCGGGCGACGCACACATAGCGTCCGTGCAGTATCAGCCAGTGGTGGGCATCGAGCAAGTAGGGTTTGGGTATGACTTTAATTAACTTGCGTTCTACTTCAAGCACGTTCTTTCCCGGAGCAATGCGCGTGCGGTTGGCGACCCTGAAAATATGCGTATCAACGGCCATGGTCGGATGGCCGAAGGCGGTGTTCAAGACCACGTTGGCCGTCTTGCGGCCCACGCCGGGCAAGGCCTCAAGCGCGTCGCGGTCTTCGGGGACTTGGCCTTGGTGCAGGTCCAGCAGCATTTGGCAGGTCAAAATAACGTTATGGGCTTTGGTCTTGTACAGGCCTATGGTTTTGATGTAGTCGGCAAGACCGGCTTCTCCCAAGGCAAGCAGCCCTTGCGGCGTGCCGTGGTGGGGAAAGAATTTGCGTGTTGCCAGGTTCACCGATTTATCAGTGGCCTGTGCTGACAGGATGACGGCGATCAGCAGCTGGAATGTGCTGCCGTACTCCAGCTCCGTCGTGGGATTGGGATTGGCCGCTTGCAGGCGTTGGAATATTTCTGTGCGTTTGGCGGTATTCATGCTTTTTGGCGGCGGGCGCGGGCGCGTTCCAGCGCCTGGGCAATGACGGCCTGACGGGTCGTGCTGTCGCTGCTGGCCAGGGCCGCCACGGGCGCCTTGTTGGCCAGCGTTCTGGCTGCCAGGCCGGATGACTCGTGATGCAGTGCCTGCAGTCTGTGCTGGCGTTGCTCATAGCGTGTGCGTGCCGTATCTGCATGCTGTGCGGTCCATTCGTGGCCGGCATCTACCATGATGATGCAATCTACCGGACAGGGCGCCACGCATAGATCGCAGCCCGTGCAATCATCGGCAAGCACGGTATGCATCAATTTGTTGGCGCCCACGATGGCGTCCACAGGACAGGCTTGTATGCATAGTGTGCAGCCTATGCAATGAGCTTCGTCAATGACTGCTACTTGCAGTGGGAGGTGTTCACCGCAACTGCTGTCAAGCTCAGGTTCGGGGCGATCCAACAGGCGGGCCAGGGCCTGCACGCCTTGCTGCCCACCGGGCGGGCAGCGGTTGATGGCGGCGTTATCCAGTGCGATGGCGCGTGCGTACGGACGGCAGCCGTCATAGCCGCATTTTGTGCACTGAGTTTGCGGAAGCACCGCATTTATGCGGTCGATGAGCAAGGAAGTAGGCATAAAAAAACAGGAGCCGTCTGGGCCCCTGTATTGGAATGGTGAGTCAGAGCCTTACGGAATCTCACGTATGAATTGGGCTATTTTAGGACATATTGTTTCGCGCCAGCGTCGGCCCGAGAAAATGCCGTAGTGGCCACAGCCCGGGGCGGTGTAGTGCTGTCGTATGGCTTGCGGAATGCCGCTGCATAAGTCGTGCGCCGCCTGGGTTTGCCCTTGTCCTGAAATGTCGTCCAGTTCGCCTTCTATGGTGAGCAAGGCCACGTTGCTGATGGCTGCTGGGTTGACGGTCTGGCCATCGATCTGCCAGGTGCCGCAGGGCAATTGATATTCCTGAAAGACGGTCTTGATGGTGTCAAGGTAGAACTCGGCGGGCATGTCGAGCACTGCGTTGTATTCGTTATAGAAGCGGCGATGCGCTTCGGCATCGTCGTTGTCGCCCTTGAGCAGATCCATGTAGAAGTCGTAGTGCGAGCGTACGTGGCGATCGGGATTCATAGCCAGAAAGCCGGCATGCTGCAGAAAGCCCGGATACACTTGGCGGCCTGCGCCGGGGTAGCGTGAGGGAACCCGGTGAATGACGTTGTCCTGGAACCAGGAGTAGGGCTTGGTGGTGGCCAGGCGGTTGACCTGTGTGGGCGATTTGCGGCAATCAATGGGCCCGCCCATCATGATCATGCTGCGCGGCAGACAGGGTTCATTGTTGGCCGCCATAAGCGAAACTGCGGCCAGTGTTGGCACTGTAGGCTGGCAGACCGACATGACGTGCACGTCGGGGCCGAGCAGGCGTATGAATTCCTGCACGTAGCGCACATAGTCGTTCAGTGTGAAAGTACCTGCCGAAGCCGGTACCATGCGGGCGTCCAGCCAGTCGGTTACATAGACATTGTGGGCGGGCAGCAGGGCACGCACGGTGTCACGCAGCAGGGTCGCGTGGTGGCCTGAAAGCGGGGCAACCAGCAGGATTTTTGGGTCATCCATGGCATGGCCGGCATCGCGCCGGAAATGAACCAGGTTGCAGAAGCTTTTCTGCATGGCCGTATGTTCAGTTACGGCAACAGTTTTGCCGTCTATCTGGGTTTGGCCAAGGCCCCACAGGGGCTTTTCGTAATCTTTGCCTAGCCGGTGCACCAGTTCGTACATGGCGGAAATTTGCCGCGACATGGGCGTGTAGGCCAAGGGGCTGTACGGATTGGAGAAAATCTGCGATCCGGTATCGGTGAAGTTTGCCAGGGGGGTCAGGAAAGACCGTTGAAGCTCGTGCAGGTCATACAGCATGGATAAGCCTTGTATGTGAAGGTGTTTTATTTTTTGGGATCAAATCAAGCTTGATTAAGGTCCGTGCATGGGTAGACAGTGTACTTTTCTTATAAGCTAATCATAAATTGATCTGAATGACCAGAAAATATCCGTCAACTTTACTCAGGGTTTTCGATGCGAGTTTGTGCGAACGAAAGTTCGTCTTACTGGGCACAGAGGGCCGCGTACCCGTCGCTGGGGTGCGAACGGGTCGATGTTTTAAAACAACAGCTTGTTTATATCGTGGCCTGGTTGCCGCATCAGGGCTGCGGCTTTTGTGCCAGGCGGCCGGTCTGTGGCCTAGCGCTCTAGGTGCTTGAGCTTATCGGGGATACCGTTCCATTCATCGGCATCGGGCAAAGGCTTGCCGGATCGGTTGATCATGCCAAATTCGGGGGTGAGTTCGGCATTAAGCTCTATGAACGAGATCTGATCCTGAGGAACATCTTCTTCGGCAAAGATAGCATTGGCGGGGCATTCCGGCACACAGACCGCGCAATCGATACATTCGTCGGGATCGATGACCAGAAAGTTGGCGCCTTCACGAAAGCAGTCAACAGGACAGACATCGACACAGTCGGTAAATTTACATTTAATACAGTTTTCGGTGACCACGTGTGTCATTTTGGTACTCCAACATCAGATGGACGGGATTTTAACCAATAAATGCAGGTAAGCCCTGATTGACCTGTTCCTAAAGCAGGTCTTTGAAAATGGTTCTTGTTCACAAGCCTGGTGCGCAGACAAAAACCCGCGTGGCTCGTACGCTCATACCGGTCGATACGGCCTGATGCAAGACCGCGCGGTGTGCTATGGTAGGTAAAAATTCACCTGTTACGCGATGATAATCACCTCTTTACTAGACACCGATTTGTACAAGTTCAGCATGATGCAAGTGGTGTTGCATCATTTTCCTGCCGCCCAAGTAGAGTACCGCTACAAGTGCCGCACGCCGAATATCAATTTGGCGGCCTATCTGGACGAGATCAGAAGCGAAATCCACGACTTGTGTCAGCTGCGCTTCACCGAGCCGGAGCTGCAATATTTGCGCAGCCTACGTTTCATCAAAAGTGATTTCGTCGATTTCCTGGGCCTGTTTCATATGCCCGAGAAATGCATAGAGGTGACTGAGTCCGAGGTGCCAGGCGAACTTAATATCATGGTCAAGGGATCGTGGCTGCACACCATACTATTTGAAATCCCGGTGCTGGCCATCGTTAACGAAGTGTATTTTCGTAACGTTTGCAAAGAACCCGGTTGGGAAGAAGGGCGCGAGCGTCTGCAGCGGAAAATGCAGTTGGTGACCGACGATCCGGCCTTGGCCGACTTTCGCGTAGCTGAATACGGCACACGCCGGCGCTTCTCCAAGCAATGGCACGAAGAAGTCGTGGTCACCATGAAAGCCCAGATGGGCGTGCACTTTGCGGGCACCAGCAATGTCAAGTTGGCCATGAAGCACGGGGTTACGCCACTGGGCACCATGGGCCATGAATATTTGCAGGCCTGCCAGGCATTGGGGCCGCGTTTGCGTGACTCGCAGGTCTATGCGTTGGAAGTCTGGGCCAAGGAGTATCGCGGTGACCTGGGCATTGCCTTGTCCGACGTCTATGGCATGGATGCATTTTTGCGCGACTTCGATATGTATTTTTGCAAGTTGTTCGATGGCGCCCGGCACGACTCGGGCGACCCCTTTGTCTGGGGCGAACGCCTGCTGGCGCATTACGCCGCCAATCGTACCGATCCGCGAACCAAGATCCTGGTGTTTTCCGACGGGCTGACAATTCCCAAGGCTATTGAGCTGGCCAAGCGCTTTGCGGGTCGTTGCAAAGTCTCGTTCGGCATAGGCACCAACCTGACCAACGACCTGGGGCATGAGCCGCTGCAGATCGTTATGAAAATGGTCAAGTGCAACGGCCAGCCTGTGGCCAAGGTATCTGACGCCCCGGAAAAAACCATGTGCGATGATCCCGCTTACCTGGCGTACTTGCGCCAGGTATTTCAGTTGCCGCCGGCCTGAAGTCGGTACTGGCTGGTGCTAATATTGCGTTCTTTTTATTATCTCCGGAGCATGCAATGAGCGCGATCAAACGGATCAATGTCGAGAAACGCCTGTCCGACATGGCTATCTACAATGGTGTGGCCTATCTGGCCGGACAAGTGCCCGACGACAGTTCGCTGGATATCGAAGGCCAGACGGCCCAGGTGCTGGCAACTATAGATGCATTGCTGGAAACCGCCGGTACCGACAAATCGCGCATACTGATGGCGCAGATTTTCGTTGCCAATATCGCTGAATTCGGCGGCATGAATAAAGCCTGGGATGCCTGGGTAGCCGATGGCAACGCTCCGCCGCGCGCCACCATAGAAGCGCGCCTGGCCAATCCCGACTTCAAGGTGGAAATTGTGGTGACTGCTGCCTTGCGCTAATCAGCGTTGCAATAGAAGGTATCCACTTACAGCAATAGGGCGGCCAGTGTGCCGCCTATTGTTTTGCAAGCCTCGCGGTCAGGCTCGCCCAGGGTTTTGGGCGCCAGAATTTCTTCGGCGGTTTGGGCGCGCATATTGGCAACATGAGTGGGTGCTATAGGCTTCAGGCGCCATCCGGTGCAGATACGTTCGGCCTGTTTTGCGGCATTGCTGCCATCCGAGCCTGCACTGATCAATAACGCGTAAGGTCGGCCATTCAGGCGATCCAGCACGTCGTAATAACAACGATCGAAAAACTCTTTCATGGCGCCGCTCAGGGATGCCAGATTTTCGGGTGCACAAAACAGCATGCCATCGGCCTGCAGCAGGTCGGCGGATTCGGCATCGTCAGCTTTTTTGACAATGATGTCTAACTGGTTTTCGGCCTGCAGTTCGGCAATGACATCGCGGGCACCTTCGACCGCAGCCATGGCCATTTGCCTGGCGGCTCCGGTACGTGAATGCCAGACGACAAACAAGATTTTTTTTCCTGTAGGATTCATAGCGCTTGATACATGGCTTGCGTCAGACACGTTAGTATAGAGCCGCAACTATTGGCACATTATTTCTTGCAGCGAATACTTGATCATGGCTACCACAGACCTTTCCCAGACCAGCCCATTGCCGTTTGATGCGGCCTGGTTCAAGCACGCCAGTTCTGATCTGGACGAGGGCGGTACCGATATCCTGGCACGGGCAGTACAGTGGGTGCGCGAACCTCTCGTAGGCCTGACGGCCAGCACCGGCGAGGCGCTGGACGGGCATTGTGCCGAAGTGGTGAAGATACTGGCTGGGTTAGGCACCGATGCGGAAACACGGGCCAGCGCCCTGATTACGGTGATGCCCCTGGATAAGTCCGAAAGTGCGGCGGGCACGCGCCAGGATCCTTTGCGCAAGGCCTTCGGTTCCGAGGTCGTGTCGCTGGTGCAGGGCACGCGCGCCTTGTTGCGTCTGGGGCAGTTAACGGGGCAGGCCGCCGACAGCGCGGCGTCGGGCACCGACCAAAAGGAGATGCAGCGCAAGATGTTGCTGGCCATGGCTGCCGATCTGCGCATTGTGCTGATGCGCCTGGCTTCCCGCCTGCAGTCATTGCGCTGGTATGCCGCAAGCAAGGTGCCGTGTCCTGTCAGTTTCGCCCAGGAAACCATGGAACTGTATACGCCACTGGCCAACCGCCTGGGTATCTGGCAGGTGAAATGGGAAATGGAGGACCTGGCCTTCAGGTTTCTGGAGCCCACCACCTATAAGGCCATAGCACGTCAGCTGGAAGAAAAACGGGTAGAGCGCGAAGCCTTTATCATTGCTGCCGTGAGTCGTCTTGAGCAAGAGTTGGCCGATGCGCATATTCCCGCGCAGGTCAGCGGGCGCCCCAAGCACATTTACAGCATCTGGAACAAAATGCGCAACAAAGGCCTGGCTTTTGGCCAGTTGTTCGATCTTCGAGCCCTGAGAATTATTGTCCACGACGAGCGTGCCTGTTATGCGGTGCTGGCGCTGGCGCACTCTTTATGGACACCGGTCTCCGATGAGTTCGATGATTACATCTCGCGCCCCAAGCCCAATGGTTACCGATCGTTGCACACGGTCGTGTCCGATACTCAGGGCCGCACCTTCGAGATCCAGATTCGCACGCAGGAAATGCACGAGTTCGCCGAGTACGGCATGGCCGCGCATTGGCGCTACAAAGAGGCCGGCCCGCGTGGCGGCCAGGTTGCCGCGGCGGGCGGATACGACCAGAAAATTGCCTGGATGCGCCAGTTGCTGGCATGGGAAAAAGACGGCGATCACGAGGGTGCCAAGCCGGAAAAACCAGCCGAGGTTCGGACTGTGCCGGCCTCTGATTCAGCCGATCGCATTTATGTCATGACGCCGCAGGCGCGGGTTATAGAGTTGCCTGCCGGTGCGACGCCGGTGGATTTCGCTTACTACCTGCATACCGATCTGGGCCATCGTTGCCGGGGTGCACGGGTCGACGGGCAACTGGTGCCTTTGCTGACCAAGCTCAAGACCGGCCAGACCGTTGACGTGATTGCCGCCAAGTCTGGCGGCCCTT
Organism: Alcaligenaceae bacterium; assembly: GCA_013416405.1. Classification (GTDB taxonomy): domain Bacteria; phylum Pseudomonadota; class Gammaproteobacteria; order Burkholderiales; family Burkholderiaceae_B; genus Pusillimonas_C. The sequence continues at coordinate 120,305 of JACCET010000007.1, read as the reverse complement.
CACGAGACTGGCTCAATCCGCAGCTGGGCTTTCTGGCCAGCCCGCGTTCGCGCGCGAAGGTCAGGGCCTGGTTCAATGCCATTGAACTGCAGCAGCGTATTGCGCAGGGCCAAACGATGGTGGAAAAAGAATTGCAGCGCCTGGGCAAGACGGCCATCAATATGGAGCAGCTGGCGCAGCAGCTGGATTTTGCCAAAGCCGATGACCTGTATGTGGCCGTGGCCAAGGAAGAGTTCAGCCTGCGGCAGATAGACTATCTGCTTGGCACAGCCAAGGCACGCAGTGCCGAGCCCCTGAGCGATGATGACGTGGCCGCCGCCGCGCTTAGCCGCAACTATGCCAGCGGACAGGGCAGCGTGGAAAAAACCGGCAAGAGTGGCGTGCTGGTTGTAGGCGTCGATGCGCTGATGACACAGTTGGCCCGTTGCTGCCGGCCGGCCCCACCTGATCATATCCTAGGGTTTGTCACACGTGGGCGCGGCGTATCGATTCATCGTCAGGATTGCGCTTCTTACGCGGCCCTGGCAGCGCGGCATCCTGAACGGCTTATTGATGTGGACTGGGGCGATACCGGTGAAGCCCTGTATCCGGTCGACATCAGCATACATGCGCAAGACCGGGCTCACTTGCTGCGCGATCTGTCTGATGTCTTTGCCAAACTGCGCTTGAACGTCATCAGCATCAACACCCATAGCCGGCGATCGCTGGCGCATATGGTGTTTACGGTGGAAGTGAAAAACGGGGATCAGGTCGGCCGCGCCCTGACGGCGCTGAACGAACTGCCGGGGGTCAGTGCCAGCCGTCACTGACCCAGATGGCGTTTGTGGCCGCATTGCGCGCCACACTGTTAAAATGCCAGGGTACTGTCGATTGGCCGATTTGCGGCCATGGCAATGTTCTTGCGTAACCAGAGAGTAATGCTTTGATATCCTACAACCAGCCTGATCAAAATGGGCACTTTGGCCAGTACGGCGGCTCTTTCGTCGCTGAAACACTGGTGCATGCACTGGATGAACTGCGTGCGGCTTACGATAAATACCGCAACGACCCCGAATTCCAGCAAGAGTTCGCCTACGAGCTCAAGCATTTCGTGGGTCGCCCCAGCCCGGTCTATCATGCCCGACGCTGGTCGGAAAAACTGGGTGGTGCACAAATCTGGTTCAAGCGTGAAGATCTCAACCATACCGGCGCACATAAAATCAACAACTGCATAGGCCAGATGCTGTTGGCGCGCCGCATGGGCAAGCCGCGCATTATTGCCGAAACCGGCGCGGGCCAGCACGGCGTGGCCACGGCCACCGTGGCGGCGCGTTACGGCCTGGAGTGCGTGGTGTACATGGGCAGCGAAGATGTCCGTCGGCAAGCTTCCAATATGTACCGCATGAAGCTGCTGGGCGCTACGGTGGTGCCGGTGGACTCGGGTTCGCGTACCCTAAAAGATGCCCTGAACGAGGCCATGCGCGACTGGGTCACCAATATTGAAAACACCTTCTATATTATTGGCACAGTGGCCGGTCCGCATCCTTATCCCATGATGGTGCGCGACTTCCAGTCGGTTATCGGCAACGAGTGCCTGGAACAAATGCCCGCCGATGCCGGCCGTCAGCCTGACTATGTCATTGCTTCCGTGGGTGGCGGCTCCAATGCCATGGGCATTTTCCACCCTTATATCAACCATCACGATGTCAAGCTGGTGGGGGTCGAAGCTGCGGGCGAGGGGCTGGATACCGGTCGGCACGCCGCATCGTTGAACGCCGGTCGCACTGGTGTGTTGCATGGCAACCGCACCTACGTGATGCAAGATGAAAATGGCCAGGTTCAGGAAACGCATTCCATTTCGGCCGGGCTGGATTATCCCGGCGTCGGGCCCGAACATGCCTGGCTTAAAGACGATGGCCGTGCCGAGTACGTGTGCATCGACGACCAGGAAGCGCTGGCGGCATTCCACGACTGCTGCCGCACCGAAGGCATCATGCCCGCGTTGGAATCCTCACACGCAGTGGCTTATGCGCTTAAACTGGCGCCTACCCTGCCCAAAGACAAAATCATTCTGGTGAACTTGTCCGGTCGAGGCGATAAAGACATGCATACGGTTGCTGATGCCAGTGGCATCAGCCTGTGAAGGATAGCTCAATAAAATGACTGCTTCGAACGAACGGCTTAAGGCCGCGTTTGCCAAGAACCCAGGGCGTACGGCGCTGATTCCCTATATCACCGCTGGCGATCCATCGATTGCCGCCATGCCCAAACTGATGCATGCCCTGGTCAAGTCGGGGGCCGATGTACTGGAACTGGGTGTTCCTTTTTCCGACCCCATGGCCGATGGCCCTGTTATTCAGCGGGCCGCCGAGCGCGCGATCAAGCGCGGCGTGGGTTTGCGCCAGGTGTTCGATATGGTGGCGCAGTTCCGGCAACAAGACGATACCACTCCCGTTGTACTCATGGGTTATGCCAATCCCATCGAACGCATGGGCCAAGGCAATTTTGCGCAATTGGCTGCTCGGGCCGGCGTTGATGGCGTGCTGGTGGTTGATTACCCGCCGGAAGAAATTACTGATTTTGCCGTGCAACTGGACGCAGCGGGAATAGACCCTATTTTCCTGCTTGCGCCCACGTCCACCGAAGAGCGCATGCGCAAAGTAGCGCAAGTTGCGCGTGGCTACGTTTATTATGTTTCCTTGAAAGGGGTTACGGGTGCGGGCAACATCGATACCGATGACGTTGCCGCACGCTTAGCAACTATACGGCGGCATGTTTCGCTGCCGGTGGGCGTAGGTTTTGGCATACGCGATGCAGACAGCGCCAGGCGCCTGGCGGCAAGCGCTGATGCCGTCGTCATTGGCAGCAAGCTGATCCAGACCATGGAAGACGCCGTGGCCTCGGCCAGGGAAGCCGGGCTTGATGAGCAGGCCGCTGACGATGCCGCCATTGCTGCGGCATCGAGTTGGCTGAACGAGATACGTCAGGCATTGCCGACCGGGCAATAAGGCCCGCGTGCTGAACAAGAGGCCCGTTGTGTGACGGGGCTATAAGAAAAGAACAAGCCTGCTGGAAACCAGGTGTTCATTGGGAATAAAAAATGAGTTGGATAGAAAAGATTCTGCCCCCACGGATCAACCGCAGCAACGATGGGGGGCGGCGCGTCCCCGAGGGTGTGTGGGTCAAGTGCCCGTCCTGCGAATCCGTTCTGTACAAAGAAGACCTGAAGGCCACGCTGAATGTCTGCCCCAAATGCAGCCATCACATGCGTATCGGCGCCCGCGAGCGCATCGAGGCTTTGCTTGATGCCGACGGCCGGGTTGAAATAGGGCAGAACACACGTCCCATGGATCCGCTTAAATTCAAGGATAGCCGCAAGTATCCGGAGCGTGTAACCGAGGCCGTCAAGCAAACGGGCGAAAGCGAAGCCATGGTCGTGATGAGCGGTTCCATCCTTTCCGTGTCGGTGGTGCTGGCCTGTTTCGAATTCAGTTTCATGGGCGGGTCCATGGGTTCGGTTGTGGGCGAACGTTTCGCTCGTGGCGCACAGGAGGCCCTTAAGAACCGGACGCCTTTCATTTGTGTCGCAGCTTCGGGCGGCGCGCGTATGCAGGAAAGTCTGTTCTCGCTGATGCAAATGGCCAAAACCAATGCCATGCTTACGCAGCTTTCGGCAGCCGGATTGCCCTTTATCAGCATCCTGACTGATCCCACCATGGGCGGTGTGTCCGCCAGCTTTGCCTTCATGGGTGATGTCGTCATCGCCGAGCCGCGAGCCTTGATTGGTTTTGCCGGCCCGCGCGTGATCGAGCAAACAGTTCGTGAAAAACTGCCTGAAGGCTTCCAGCGTTCGGAGTTCCTGCTCGAGAAAGGCGCTATCGATATGGTGGTAGACCGGCGCGAGATGCGCAACGAGCTGGCCCATTTGCTGGCCTTGCTGATGCGTCAACCCGATGCTGTGGTAGCCAAGGCTTCTTAGCGTTGCATCAGGCTGGTTCACAGCCAGCGAGCGTGCATAAAAAAACCTTGTCGACTTTTGGCCGACAAGGTTTTTTTGTGTCTGGCCTATCGGTGCGCCGTTGTAAACGTGGCTGACAGGCTTGAGCGGGGCCGGCCTTGCAGAGCCGGCCCCGGTTTTTTATTGCGTTTCCACTTGCTGCAATGCTTCTTCTGCAGCAACATTGACAACAGGCTTGCGAGCGCGGCCCAGGCGAACTGGAGCGGCTGGCGGTGGTGTTGTGGCCGTTGACGTGGTTTCAATCAGCTGCATGCCGGCCGATTGCAGCATTTGCTGCATGGCGCCCGCTGCGGGCTTGTCGCCTGCAGTTGGGATGGCAGGTGCCTGTTCTGCGGCTGTCTCGGTTACCGGAGCATCAGCCTGGGCAACTTCTGTTTCAGCCGGTTCAGCCTGTGGGGCGGTTGCGGCGGGTTCGACGGCAGCGGCCGTTTCCGCGACAACTGCTTCACCAGCCACGGCTGTTTCCGTAGCCACTGCCGTGGTTTCCGGCGCTGCGGAGATCGGAGCTGCTGCAACCGTTTCAGGTTCGATGGCTACCGGCTCGGGTGCTGCTGCAACTTGGTTCTGGGCTTCGGTGTCGGTACCGACCAGCTCGTCGCTTTCAGCGGGTTCTGCGGCAGGCTGGGCCGGCGCAAAAGCCTGGGCAGGCGTGTCGTCGGCCGTGGCCGGGGACTCAGTTGCCACTTGCTCGACCAACTGGCCTGCGGTGGTCGCCATGGCGGGCAGGGCGGACGGGTTGAAGGCCGGCGTTTCATGTGGCTGGAAGGCCAGGGTATCGTCGTCGGCCTGACTGCTGTCTGCTTCACCGTCTGTGGCGTTGACATCGGTGCTGGCTTCACCACTGCGGCGGCCGCGGCGGCTGCGACGACGGCGGCGTTTGCGCTCAGGATCGGCCTGCTCGTTGTCCGGTGTGGCGTCCACATCCTGGTTGACGTCATCCGAAGAGGTGTCGGCCGCTGTTCGCTCGGCAATGCTTGCATTGGCGGCCATGGCTGCCGGCATCAATACTTCGTCGGTTTCCACTTGATTGCTTTGCGCTTCGTCGCGACGATTGCGGCCTCGGCCACGGCGGTTGCGGCCACCTCGGCTGCTGCCTTCGGTTGAAGCATTTTCGCCGCCCTGCGTGCGGGCAACTTGTTTGTCGGTCGACGCTGCGCTGGAGCTGTCCTCGGCTTGCGAGGATGGCTGCCGGCGTCCGCGTGCTGCTTGCGTTTCGTCGGACTTGCTGTCGCTGCCTTCGTTTCGACGTTCGCCTCGGCGATTGCGGTTGTTGCGGTCGCCATGGCCGCGTTCGCGGCGGTCGCCGTGGCGGCTGTTCTTGCCACGCGAACCCTGGGGCTTGCCCGAGGTCTCGGTCTTGGGCGTTTCCTGAGGTTCGGGAGTGCCCGAGCCGGTCAGCCAGTTGATCAGGCGCTTGAACAGGCCGGGGCCTGCGGTAGCGGCTGCTGTGGCAGCGGCGGCAGGAGCCGATATCGGCGCCGGTTGAGCGGGTGTAATACCCTTGACCAGTGCTTCGGGACGGCTGCTCTTGATTTCCTGAGCCTTGTCGGCGACCAGCGTGAGCTGTTCTTCAGGCTGGGTGACGAGATCTATGCTGCTCTTGCTTTCTTCCAGGCGAGGATCGTCGTGGCGCAGACGCTCGATGTGATGATGAGGTGTTTCCAGATTCTTGTTGGGAATCAGAACCAGGTTGACCTTGAGCCGGGCTTCGATTTTGGTGATATCGGCGCGCTTTTCGTTCAACAGGAAAGTGGCAACGTCGACCGGTACCTGGGCGTGCAGGGCGGCTGTGCCTTCTTTCATGGCCTCTTCCTGCAACAGGCGCAGGACGTGCAGGGCACTGGATTCGGCATCGCGCACTACGCCTGTGCCGTTGCAGCGCGGGCAGGTTACGTGGGAACCTTCGTTCAGAGCCGGACGCAGGCGCTGGCGCGACAACTCCATAAGGCCGAAGCGTGAAATCTTGCCCATCTGGACACGGGCGCGGTCAAAGTGCAGTGCGTCGCGCAGGCGTTGCTCGACGGCGCGCTGATTCTTGGCATCTTCCATGTCGATGAAGTCGATCACGATCAGGCCACCCAGGTCGCGTAGCCGTAGCTGGCGAGCCACTTCGTCGGCGGCTTCCAGATTGGTGCGCGTAGCGGTTTCTTCGATATCGGAACCACGCGTCGAGCGTGCCGAGTTGACGTCGATGGCCACCAGGGCTTCGGTGTGATCGATGACAACCGAGCCGCCCGAGGGCAGCTGTACGGTGCGTGAGTAGGCGGTTTCGATCTGGTGTTCGATCTGGAAGCGCGAGAACAGGGGGATGTCGTCGCGGTACATCTTGACCCGCTGTACGGTATCGGGCATGACCACGCTCATGAAGGCGGTGGCTTGCTCGTGAATATCGTCAGTGTCGATCAGGATTTCGCCGATTTCAGGCGAGTAGTAGTCGCGGATGGCGCGAATGACCAGGCTGGATTCCAGGTAAATGAGTATGGGAGCGGCGTTTTCACGCGCGGCGCCGTCGATGGCTGCCCAAAGCTGCATTAGGTAGGAAAGATCCCACTGCAGTTCTTCGACGTTGCGGCCTATGCCAGCGGTACGTGCGATTATGCTCATGCCAGACGGGATGTCGAGCTGATCCATGGTGTCGCGCAGTTCCTGTCTATCTTCACCCTCGACGCGGCGCGAAACGCCGCCGCCGCGAGGGTTATTAGGCATAAGAACCAGATAGCGGCCAGCCAGTGAGATAAAGGTGGTCAGTGCGGCGCCTTTGTTGCCGCGTTCTTCTTTTTCGACCTGGATGATGAGTTCCTGCCCTTCGGACAAGGCTTCCTGGATGCGCGCTGTGCGCACGTCCACGCCTTCTTTGAAATAGCTGCGAGCCACTTCTTTGAAGGGTAGAAAGCCATGCCTGTCTTCGCCGTAGCTGACGAAGCAGGCTTCAAGGCCAGGTTCGATCCGGGTGATGACTCCTTTGTAAATATTGCCTTTACGCTGTTCGCGCCCGGCTGTTTCGATGTCGAGGTCTATGAGCTTCTGACCGTCGACAATCGCAACGCGTAGTTCTTCTTGATGCGTTGCATTGAACAACATTCGTTTCATGAGTGTGTTTCTCCGTAGTCATGGCGCACCGAATTTCGGCGCACGACCGCGGGTCACTGGGTGTGTGGCGCTAAATCTGCAGGGGGCATGGCTGACGGCGTCAGGCGGTGCCCATCTTGTGTCGGATAGGCACTGTGTACCGGTAGGTACTTAGTTCAGTCAGCAGGAAGGTCAGTTGCACTGTAGTGGTTGACAAAAAAATTGCTGGGAACGGCAGACGCGGATGTAAGTTCGCGGCTGGTGCATTAAACGAAGACAAACTTTGCAAAAGATTCAGCGTCGCACGCGGTTGGCAGAGGACAGGAAAATAGCGGGCTTTACGCCACACCACTATTTGCACGTCGGCACTGCGCCGGCGACCTAATGACCCAGAAGCTGAAGCCGGGCATACAATACGACCTTTACTCGTTCAACGGAGACGCACCCTTGCATCTCTACGTTAGACGTTTTTTTCAGCTTCTATAGGCTGACGCGATTATATGCCGCTTTTCCCTATGAGCAAAACAGTTATTGCCAAAGATGACAACCCCAGCGTTCGTTTCGTCGAAATCGGCGAGGAACAGGCGGGGCAGCGAATTGATAACTTTTTGTTACGTTTATGCAAGGGTGTGCCCAAAAGCCATCTGTACAAGGCCATCCGCAATGGCGAGGTTCGGGTAAACAAGGGCCGTATCGGGGCCGATTACCGTCTTGAGCCGGGCGATACCGTGCGTGTGCCGCCTTTGCGCCTGCCCAAGGTCGACGAGCCACGCCGTGTGCCGCCCGCCGCATTTCCTGTGGTTTTTGAAGACGATGCCATCGTCGTCGTCAATAAACCGGCAGGTGTGGCGGTGCATGGCGGCAGTGGCGTGTCTTTCGGTGTCATCGAGCAAATGCGCGCCGCACGCCCTGATGCACCTTTCCTGGAGCTTGCGCACCGGCTGGACCGCGAAACCTCGGGTTTGTTGTTGATCGCCAAGAAGCGCAAAGCTTTGCTTGGGCTGCACGACATGATGCGTGAGGGCGGTGGGCGCAAGCATTACCAGGCTTTGGTGGTGGGCGACTGGGTAAATGACAAGCAGCATATGCGCCAGCCCCTGCTGAAGTGGCTGACGGCTTCGGGAGAGCGGCGGGTAAAGGTAGATGCGCAAGGTAAGGCTGCCCATACGATTATTACGTTGCAAAAGCGTTATGGTCGCTATAGTTTGCTGGGCGCCGAGTTGCGCACTGGGCGTACGCACCAGATACGCGTGCATCTGGCCTCCAGCGGCTATCCCATTGTGGGCGACGATAAATACGGTGCTGACGAGGTGCGCGCCCATTTTGCCCGTCTTGGTCTGAATCGTATGTTTTTACACGCCTGCAGGCTGGAGATTCCCCATCCGCTTACGGGCGAGGCGCTGGTACTGACGGCGGGATTGCCGTCAGTTTGTCTGAAGATTCTTGATTATCTGGAGCAACATCGGTGAAGCGTTACGAGGCGGTTATTTTTGACTGGGATGGCACTGTCATGGATTCGACGCATTCGATCGTGGCTGCCATTCAGGGTGCTTGTACGGATCTGGAGTTGCCCGTTCCGTCTGATAGCGAGGCCAGTTGGGTGATAGGCCTTTCGTTGCAAAGTGCCTTGTATCACTGTGTTCCCACGTTGACGGAGCATAGGATGGAGGCGTTTCTGGATCGCTATCGTTTCCACTTCCTGAGCCGGGATCCGCATATTCGGCTGTTTGATGGTATTCCGGAGCTCCTGGTGGAGTTACGGGCCGGCCGGGTGAGTCTTGGGGTGGCTACGGGCAAGAGTCGGGTGGGGCTGGACCGGGTGCTGGATACGATGAAGTTGCGGGATCATTTTGATGCTACGCGCTGTGCTGATGAGTCTTTCAGCAAGCCTCATCCGGCGATGTTGCTGGAGTTGATGGATGAGCTGGGGCTGGAGCCCGAGCGGGTGTTGATGGTGGGTGATACGTCGCACGATGTCCAGATGGCGGTGGCGGCCGGGGTGGACAGCATGGCGGTGACGTATGGGGCGCATAATCCTGCGATTTTGCAAGAGGCGGGGCCTACGGTCCTGGTGGACAGTGTGGGTGAGATGCGGCAGTGGCTGGTTGAGCGGGTTTGAGTTTTTGGCTGTTCATTTTTGCCCGTGGTTTATCAGGTTCTTAAGCAAGGCCTGTGTGTCAGGGGCCGCTCCGGCTTCACGCGCTACGGCCTTGGCTGCGCCAAGGCTGCCCGATTCATGCCAGGCTGGCGAGGCGGTTGCCGAACTCGCCCGAATGAACAGCCACTGGCTGTTCATAAACGCCGGGCTTGAACAGCGGCAACCTTGCCTCCTCGCCAGCCTGGCATGAATCGGCGTGCGCGAGGCGCCTCCACAGCCCCTGACACACAGGCCTTGTAAGAGCCGGATAGTGCGACGGGCCTGATGTTCCAGGCATCTGGCAAATGCTGACTCGGTACCACTATCTGCGATGCGCTGTCTGCAGTTGTCTATGCCAGGTGGGGGTGGGGAGGCGGTTAGGCGTGCGCCCGACGCCCGGCTGGACGAAGAAGACGCGGAAACAAGCACGCCGTGCCGGACTACCCCCACCTGGCATAGACAACGTGTAGCTGCCAAAGGCAACATGCAGCACAATATAAGCCTATCCCATACGCGGTGGCAGGAACTTTTTACCGCCTGATGCCGTCCTACACAGACACCGTTACGGAGTGAAACCTCATGTCCCGACTCAAGCTGCCGACCATAGCGCCGTCTGAAATCACACCTGAAGCAGTCTGGCAATCACGACGTGCATGGCTCAAGCAGGCGGGCATGGGTGCCCTGGCCGCCGGGGCTGGAGCGTTTGGCGCGTCATCCCTGGCTCAGGACGCGCAGGCCATTGGATTGTCTGCCACCCCCAACCCTGATTTTCTGCTGCTCGACCAGGCCACGTCCGAAAAAGACATTACCTCGTACAACAACTACTACGAGTTTGGCACCGGCAAGACCGATCCCTTTGAAAACGCGCACAAGCTGCAAACACGGCCCTGGGCCGTCAGTATCGAGGGCGAGGTTGCCCGGCCGCGCACTTTCGATATCGACGACCTGCTTAAACTGGCCCCTATGGAAGAGCGCCTGTACCGACTGCGCTGCGTCGAGGCCTGGTCTATGGTTATTCCCTGGATAGGCTATTCGCTGTCGACCTTGCTCAAGGCCGTTGAGCCTACCAGTAAGGCAAAGTTTGTGGAATTCACCACGGTTGTTCAGAAGGAAAACATGCCGGGGGTAAAAAGCCGGATTATTGACTGGCCCTATGTCGAAGGCCTGCGCATGGACGAAGCCATGCATCCGCTGACTATGCTGGTATTCGGCGTTTACGGCAAGCAGTTGCCTAACCAGAATGGTGCGCCTATGCGTTTGGCCGTTCCCTGGAAGTACGGCTTCAAGTCGGGCAAGTCGATAGTCCGCATACGTTTGCTCGAAAGCATGCCCTTGACCAGCTGGGTAAAAATAGCGCCCCAGGAATACGGCTTTTATGCCAACGTCAATCCCGAAGTACCGCATCCGCGCTGGAGTCAGGCCACTGAAAGACGCATAGGCGGGGGCTTTTTTGCACCGCGTATCGACACCCAGATGTACAACGGCTATGCCGAGCAGGTGGCGTCTCTGTATGCCGGTCTGGATCTGCGCGAGAACTACTAGTGCCTGCCAACACTATTCAAGGAGATCGCGTTGGGATCCGAACTGGCTGAACGCGGGCTGCCCGACCGGCGCAACTGGACGGCTCTTCAGGTGGCGCGCATCAAGCCGCTGGTTTTTTTGCTGGCGCTCTATCCGCTGGTGCGTTGGTTCTGGCTGGGCACGCATGATGGCCTGAGCGCCAACCCGCCCGAATTCCTGATTCGATCCTCGGGCATTTGGGCGCTGGTGCTGCTGGGGTTGACGCTCTGCATCACCCCGTTGCGTCGCCTGATCGGGCAGCCGGCCCTGGTGCGTCTGCGCCGCATGCTGGGCCTGTTTGCCTTTTTTTATACCTGCCTGCACTTGCTGGGTTGGGCTTTCTGGGAGCGGGGTTGGTCTTTGGCGTCCATGTGGGACGATGTGGTTCAGCGCACCTTCATTCTGGTGGGCATGATTGCATTCCTACCCATGGCTGCTCTGGCCCTGACTTCAACGCGCGGGTGGATACACCGTCTGGGGCGCCGCTGGCAGCAATTGCATCGTAGCGTTTACGTGGTGGCGGCCTTGTCTGTCTGGCATTTCTGGCTGGTACGGGCGGGCAAGAATGATTTTGCCGAGCCCTATCTGTACGGCGCTTTGCTGGCCGTGCTTCTATTGATACGGCTGGTTTATTTTTGGCGCGCCCGCAGGGCCTGAAGGACGCTGCGGCCATCATGCGGGCAGATGGCCGGGGAGCATACCAAGGCTTTGCAATGAGTTCAGCGCAGTGCTTTCATGATGGCAAGCGTTTGTGCATCGGGCATGCCGTCGTGGCGTGCGGGCCGATAGTGCATCTGGAAGGCGGCAATCACGTTCTGGGTGGCTTTATCCAGTTGGTTGGTGTCGGGCACGGTATAGCCCAGGCGTTGCAGTGCTGCTTGTGTCCAGGCGATATCCGGCAGGCCCTGGGCCAGGAATTCCTGCTCGTACTGCCTGGCCAGGTCTTCATCGTACCAGCGGCCTATGCCTTGATCGGCCAGCTGTTTCCATGGAAATAGCGGCCCGGGATCTATCTTGCGCTGTGGGGCGATGTCGCTGTGGCCAACAATATTGTGGGGCTTGATCTGGTGGCGCTTGATGATGTCGTGCAGCAAGCTTGCAAGAACCTGCATTTGTACGGGATCGTAGGGATCCCACTGTTCGCCCTCCAGGCCCTGATTGACGATTTCTATGCCTATGGAGCCGCTGTTCATGTCGCTGCGTCCAAACCATGCGCTTACGCCCGCATGCCAGGCACGACGGCTTTCACCCACCAGCTGATACACATGTGGCCGCTCTGCGCGGGTGATCAGGTAATGGCTGCTGACATTGCGTCTGGACAGAATATTCAGCGACGCGTCGTTGCCTGCCGATGTGTAATGCAGTACGACGAACTCGACACGGCTATTTTGACTCTTGGCTTGTATGCTGCGATCTATGTTCAGAACGGCGGGGTTATAGGTACTGCATGCCGACAGCAGCAGCACTACGGCGCCAAGCAAGCCGTGGCGCGCAAGGCGCCGACAGGATACAAGTGCATCAATGTAATTACGCATCAGCGGCCCGCCAGAAACAAGAAGATAGTGGGCTTCTTGGCCAAGTCTGGCGCTGGCAGCGTTTTCCAGTGACTGACCGCGTGTGTTTGTATCCACTCATCCGCAGCGGTCAGTGAGCTGGCGATGCACAGGCGGGTATTGCCTTTCAATGCCTGCTTCAGCGTATCAAACATGGCGCTATTGCGGTAAGGCGTTTCGATCAGAATCTGGGTTTGCTGTTGCTTTTGAGAAATGGCTTCCCAGGCCTTGAGTTGTTTGGCGCGCTCGGTGGCGTCGACCGGGGCATAGCCATGGAAGGCAAAGCGTTGTCCGTCGAGCCCGCTGGCCATCAGGCTGAGCAAAATGGAAGAGGGGCCGACCCAGGGGATAACCCGCAAGCCCATCAGATGGGCCTGTGCCACGACCTTGGCGCCCGGGTCGGCGACTGCGGGGCAGCCGGCTTCGGAAACGAGTCCGATATCGCCGCCCTCAAGCAGTGGCTTGAGCCAGGTCTTGATCTGCTGAGCGTCGACCTTGTCGTTGATGGTATGTATGGTGATCTCTTGCAATGGCCGGCTGGTGCCTATGGTCTTCAGGAAGGCACGTGCGGTTTTCGCATTTTCGGCAATATAAACAGACAATTGCGACGCAAGTTCGTGAGCCGCTTGCGGCAACCAGTTAGCGGGTGCGGACTCGCCCAAAGAGACGGGGATTAAATGCAGGGTGCCGGTGGGTTTCAAATTTGCTCCAGGGGATTAAGGCCGAATGACCGCAGCATGCGCGACAAGGTGATCAGCGGCAGTCCGATAATGGCGGTTGGGTCATCTGACTGCATGCTGTCCATCAGGGCTATGCCCAGGCCTTCGGCTTTTGCGCTGCCGGCGGTGTCGTAGGGCTGTTCTCGGTGCAGGTAGTTGGTGATTTCCTGCGGGCTAAGCTTGCGAAACTGGCAACGGGTAATGATATCTGCCGTTACGTGGCGATCGCTGTTGCTGACGCACAGGGCACTGTGAAATTCTACCGTCAGGCCGCTTAGCTGTTCAAGCTGAGCCTTGGCCCGCTCGAAATTGCCAGGCTTGCCTATGGGCCGGCCATCGACGGTGGCGACCTGATCGGAGCCTATGATCAGGCTGTCCGGATGCATGTGGGCAACGGCTCGGGCCTTGGCCACCGACAGTCGCACGGCAAGCTCGGCCGGTGATTCACCCGGCAGGGGGCTTTCGTCAATATTGGGCGAGACCGTGGTAAAAGGAATGCCCAGGCGAGCGAGCAGTTCCCGGCGATAAGGTGAGCTTGAGGCTAAGATGAGACGCATATGCGGTGTTTTGCCTGGTTTGGTTTGACTGTAAATGGCTGAACACGTTATTATCTAACGTTTTTCCTTGCGCTTGTAGTTTGGGCGCACGGTTGAGTGTGCATTAAGGCATGCTACACAAAATGGCCGCAGGAAATCCGGAGCGCAGGCATGCAATACATTGATACCTACGAACTGGCCCGTTTAGGGGCTACAGTACGGGGTGAGGCGCCTTTGGCGCAGTTTGCCCGGCTGACTGAAGGCTTGCCTTCGCAGGCCGACGCACATGCCGAATGGACTATAACGGGCGAAAAAGATATGCATGGACAGTATTTTTTGCATACCTGGGTGCGGGCCAATCCTGTGCTTGAATGCCAGCGTTGCCTGCAGCCGTTTGCGTGGCAAATGGAAACCGGAAGTCGTGTGCAAGTGGTAAAGTCCGAGGCTAACCTTGATGCCGAAGGCGACCACGATGCCGATGACGAAGACTTCATCGAGCGTATTGTCGGGTCGGCGCGGCTTGATGTGCGGGAGTTGATTGAAGATGAAATCATCCTTAGCCTGCCTTATGTGCCCAAGCACGACGTTTGTCCGTCATTGCCAGTGCCGCTTGTAGAAGATGAGCCGGCTCCCGATTCGGATTCGGGTAAGCCATCACCTTTTGCCATCTTGAGCCAGCTCAAGAAAAATTGAATTTTAGTATTAACTTGATTATTAACGCACTTAACTTGCGGGATCATCGCGTACAATAGCGACCCGTATTCAGGAGTCATCATGGCCGTTCAGCAAAACAAAAAGAGCCCGTCTAAACGCGGTATGCATCGTTCGCACGATTTCATTTCGACGCCCCCCACGGCGGTTGAGCCTACCACTGGCGAATTGCATCTGCGCCACCACATCAGCCCCAACGGTATTTACCGTGGTCGCAAAGTGCTCAAAACCAAAAACGACGAATAACAGTCGGTTTTTGTAATGCAGCAATAAGCACGGCAACGTTCGCGTTTGATGACGAAAACCGAGATTCGAATCGCCATCGATTGCATGGGGGGAGACGTCGGCTTGCCGGTGACCATCCCCGCAGCATGCCGATTCGTTCAGCAGTATCCCGATACCCGTTTTTTGCTGGTCGGCGATGCCATGGCTATCGAAGCGCATTTGCGTGATGCCGGCAGTACTGGCAAAGACTGGTACGAGATCGTGCCCGCTTCCGAAGTCGTCCTTATGGATGACTCGGTCGAGGTCGCGTTGCGGCGTAAAAAAGATTCCTCCATGCGCCTGGCGGTTCAGGCCGTCAAGGACGGCCGTGCCGATGCGTGCATCTCAGCCGGCAATACTGGCGCCTGGATGGCTATCTCGCGCTATGTGCTCAAAACTCTCGACGGTATCGATAGGCCGGCTATAGCCACGTCTATTCCCAACCAGAAGGGTGGCGCCACAACGGTGCTCGATCTGGGTGCCAATGTCGATTGCTCAGCCGAGCATTTGCTGCAGTTTGCCATCATGGGTTCAGCCCTGGTTTCCACAGTCGACCAACGCCAGCGGCCCTCCGTTGGCCTGTTGAATATTGGCGAGGAAGTGATCAAGGGCAACGAGGTCGTCAAGCAGGCTGCCGAACTGCTGCGAGCCAGCGGGCTTAACTTTCACGGCAATGTCGAAGGCGACGATATCTTCAAGGGCACGGTCGATGTGGTCGTATGCGACGGCTTTGTGGGCAATGTCGTGCTCAAGTCCGTCGAAGGCCTGGCCAAGCTGATCGCCACCATGCTGCGCGCCGAGTTCTCGCGTGATGCCTTGTCCATGGCTGCGGGCGCCCTGGCCAAGCCGGTGTTGAATCGTTTGCGCGACCGGGTCGATAATCGCCGCTACAACGGTGCGACCTTGCTGGGTTTGCGTGGTATTGTCGTTAAAAGCCATGGTTCAGCCGATGCATATGCTTTCGGCTTTGCCTTGCAAAGGGCGCGCGAGGCTGTACAGAATGGCTTGCTCGAAGGCACCACGGGTGCCATAGATCATCTTCGCCAGAGCTTGCAGGCCGCTGCCGCGCAATCGGCGAAGCTTTCCAACGATTTATCTGATCCTGCCTCATAACCAGGTATCTGGAAGCTACTATGCCTTATGCCAAGATAATAGGGTCGGGCGGTTATTTACCACCCCGAGTTGTCAGCAACGACGAGCTTGCAGCCGAACTTGCTACACGCAATATCGAAACCTCGGATACCTGGATCGTCGAGCGCACGGGCATACGTCAGCGCCATATCGCTGATCCCGGCACCACGACCAGCCAGTTGGCAACCAAGGCTGCGCAAGCGGCGCTTGAAGATGCCGGCACGGATGCCAGCGAGCTCGATCTCATCATCGTTGCCACCTCCACACCTGATTTCGTCTTTCCCAGCACGGCTTGTCTGGTGCAGGCCAATCTGGGCACCAAGGGCGGGGCAGCCTTCGATGTTCAGGCCGTATGCAGCGGCTTTGTATACGCCCTGGCTACCGCCGATGCCTTTATTCGTGCCGGTCGTGCCAAGACAGCGCTGGTGATCGGTGCCGAGGTGTTTTCCAGCATACTCGACTGGAGCGATCGGGGAACCTGTGTGCTATTCGGCGATGGCGCCGGCGCAGTGGTGCTGAAGGCCTCTGATGAGCCGGGCATCATGGCGGCCCAATTGAACGCCGATGGCAGTCAAATGAAGATTCTGTGCGCGGCAGGCAATGTTGCCCATGGCAAGGTCGTGGGCGATCCCTTCCTGCGTATGGACGGCCAGGCAGTATTCAAGCTGGCGGTTACTTCGCTGACCAAGTCGGCGCTGGATGTCTGCAGAGAAGCCAATGTCCGTCTTGAAGACGTTGACTGGCTGGTGCCGCACCAGGCCAACGTGCGCATCATCAATTTCCTGGGACGCCGGCTCAATATTCCCGACGACAAAGTCGTGGTGACCGTCGATCATCATGCCAATACTTCCGCTGCCAGCGTACCGCTGGCTTTCGATGTGGCTCGCCGCGACGGGCGCATCAAGTCAGGTCAAACCGTCCTGATGCAAGGTGTCGGCGGTGGGTTTACCTGGGGTTCCGTTCTGGTCAAGGTATAGCGCCAAACATGGGCTGGTCCGGGGCTTCAGGTTCCGGAATTACTTTCAACTTTTTGTTTGCATGTTATGAAAATTGCTTTTGTTTTCCCGGGACAAGGTTCTCAATCAGTAGGCATGCTCGATGCGTGGATCGATAATGCCGTTGTTGGCGATGTCGTTGGACGGGCGTCGGCCGCGCTGGGTCAGGATCTGGGGGCGCTCATTGCCACGGGCCCGGCCGAAGCGCTCAACCTTACTACCAACACACAGCCGGCCATGCTGACGGCCGCCGTGGCTGTTTACCACGCCTGGCTGGATGCCGGTGGTCAGCAGCCCGCACTGGTGGCGGGGCATAGCCTGGGCGAATACTCCGCCCTGTCCGCCGCCGGCGCCATAAGTCTGGAGGACGCCGTGCGCGTGGTGCGTATTCGTGCCGATGCCATGCAGGCGGCGGTTCCGGTGGGCACAGGTGGCATGGCCGCCATATTGGGCCTGGACGACGATGTGGTGCTTGCAATATGCGAACGCGCCGCTCAGGGTGAAGTCGTCGAGGCCGTCAATTTCAATGCGCCGGCACAAGTGGTCATTGCCGGCCATAAGGGCGCCGTGGAGCGTGCTTGTGAGTTGGCCAAGGCAGAAGGCGCCAAGCGCGCGCTGATACTGCCTGTTTCGGCGCCATTCCACTCCAGTTTGCTCAAGCCCGCTGCTCAGGTGCTGGAGCAGGCGCTGGCTGCCATCAATGTGACAGCGCCGCGCTTTCCTTTGCTCAATAACGTCGATGTGGCCAGCCCCACAGAGCCAGCCGCCATCAAAGACGCACTGGTGCGCCAGGCCTGGCACCCCGTGCGCTGGGTTGAAACCTTGCAGGCCATGAAGGCACAAGGTATTACACATGTGGTGGAATGTGGCCCGGGCAAGGTTCTGGCTGGCCTGACCAAACGCATAGATCGCGATCTGATCGGCCTGTCCATCACGGATCCAGCTTCGCTGCAGGCAGCACTTGACACTTTACAGGGATGACTTCATGCAAGACAAGCAACTCGAGGGCAAGCTTGCCCTGGTAACGGGCGCCACCCGTGGCATAGGCAAGGCTATTGCCCTGGAATTGGCGGCCTGCGGTGCCACGGTGGTGGGCACGGCAACGTCACAAGCGGGTGCGCAATCCATCACTGACATGTTGGCCGAAACGGGTGGACGCGGTGTTGTTTTGAACGTGGACGACCCGGCAGCCTGCGAAAGCCTGGTGGCGGAACTTGCCAAGCAAGACGGCGGCCCTCATATATTGGTGAATAACGCCGGTATTACCCGCGATAACCTGGCCATGCGCATGAAAGATGACGACTGGCAAGCGGTCATAGACACCAATTTATCAGCTGTTTTCCGGTTGTCGCGTGCCGTGACCAAGCCTATGATGAAAGCCCGCTGGGGCCGCATCATCAACATTACATCGGTCATTGGCTCCAGCGGCAACCCCGGTCAGGCCAACTATGCGGCTGCCAAGGCAGGTGTGGCAGGCATGGCGCGCGCACTGGCGCGTGAGCTGGGCAGTCGTAATATCACCGTCAATTGCGTGGCACCGGGTTTTATCGAAACCGACATGACGCGCGCCCTGAATGAAGCCCAGGCTTCGGCCATTTTGTCTCAGATTCCGCTGGGTCGGTTGGGCGCCGCCCACGACGTGGCTCACGCCGTAGCCTTTCTGGCTGGCCCTCAAGCCGGGTACATCACCGGCACCACTCTGCATGTCAACGGCGGCATGTATATGTAATTCACCCGAACAGGCCCTTTGGTAGGGTAAAATCTGTTCATCCAGAGGTATTCCGATATAGGCTTGCAACTCTATGCAAAAATGGCTTGTATACGGTAATGCTGTTTTTTTAGTCACGGCCAACACCAATAATATTTTCGTTTGGCTATAATTCGCGGGAAATTTTTTTCCCACTTGG
Source organism: Alcaligenaceae bacterium (assembly GCA_013416405.1). GTDB lineage: Bacteria > Pseudomonadota > Gammaproteobacteria > Burkholderiales > Burkholderiaceae_B > Pusillimonas_C. Next base: position 101,726 of record JACCET010000007.1, on the reverse strand, counting down.
AGATCTGCATGGAAAGCATCGAACAGCGCGTCAAGAAGATCGTCGCTGAACAACTTGGCGTTAACGAAGCCGAGATCAAGAACGAATCTTCCTTCCTTGACGACCTCGGTGCCGATTCGCTCGATATGGTCGAGCTCGTGATGGCACTTGAAGACGAATTCGAAACCGAAATTCCCGACGAGGAAGCCGAGAAAATCACGACGGTTCAGCAAGCTGTTGATTACATCTCGTCCCACAGCAAACAGTAATATCAACCTTACAGGTGCGTGGCTTGCAGTTGGCCACGGCACCTTAAGGCGGCTTTTGGCAACTCTCTGTGTAAGCCAGCCAGCCTGTCGTGTTCTTAGTGGCACCGCAGTACTGACTGACTCGACCAGGGGGTTCCTGGGATGTGGCTCCGCCGTTATTCCGAATCTTGTACTGATTTGGAATAACGGCGTGTTTGCTCGCATAAAGCCGCTAATTTATTTTAGGAGTCATCCGTGAAACGACGTGTCGTCATCACTGGCCTGGGCATAATTTCGCCGGTCGGCAACGATATTGGCAGCGCATGGGACAATATCGTTAATGGGCGTTCCGGCATCGGGCGCATTACACGCTTCGATCCATCGGGTTTTAACGCCCAGATAGCGGGTGAAGTCAAAGATTTCGATATCACGCAATACATGTCGGCCAAAGAAGCCAAGCAAATGGATACCTTCATCCATTATGGCGTTGCAGCTGGCGTTCAGGCATGGCGTGATAGTGGCTTGGAAGCAAGCGAAGAAAACGCCGATCGCATAGGCACAATTATCGGCTCGGGTATCGGGGGTCTGCCTCGCATTGAAGAAACTCAGGTCGAGTACCTCGAGCGTGGCCCGCGTCGCATTTCACCCTTTTTCGTGCCGGCTTCGCTCATCAACCTGATTTCAGGTCAGTTGTCCATCATGCTGGGCCTTAAAGGGCCAAGCTATGCGGTCGTGTCGGCCTGCACCACAGGCCTGCATTCCATAGGCGATGCAGCCCGGTTGATTGAATACGGCGATGCCGACGTCATGGTTGCCGGCGGCGCAGAGTCCACGGTGTCACCGTTGGGCGTAGGCGGGTTTGCCGCCATGCGCGCGCTGTCTACTCGCAACGACGATCCCACCACCGCATCGCGTCCCTGGGATCGCGATCGTGATGGCTTTGTGCTGGGCGAGGGCGCCGGCGCGCTGGTGCTCGAAGAATACGAGCATGCACGTAAGCGTGGCGCACGCATATACGGCGAATTCTCGGGCTACGGCATGAGCTCCGACGCGCATCACATTACCTCCCCCGACCGCGACGGTCCGCGGCGCGGCATAGCCAATGCTTTGCGCAATGGTGGCTTCAATCCAGAGCAAATCGATTACGTCAATGCACACGGCACGTCCACGCCGCTGGGCGACAAAAACGAAAGCGAGGCGCTCAAGCTGGCATTCGGCGACCACGCTTATAAGCTAGTCGTGAACTCCACCAAGTCCATGACGGGTCATTTGCTGGGTGCCGCAGGGGGTATCGAAGCGGTCTTTACCACGCTGGCCGTTTATAAGCAGATTTCTCCGCCCACCATCAATATTTTCAACCAAGATCCCGAGTGCGATCTGGACTACTGCGCCAACGAAGCTCGCGACATGAAGATCGATGTTGCGTTGTCGAACTCGTTCGGCTTCGGTGGTACCAACGGTTCCATGATTGTCCGAAGGGTCTAGGCTGGGACGCCCGGTGTCTCCCGCCAGGCAATGGCCGGTCTGCCCTGAACGCCGGGCAGGCTTGGCTGGGATCCTGATGAAACGGCCCGGGCCCCAACACACCTTGTCATTGCTGGACTCGGGGCTCTGGAAGCTTAGCGGCCCCGACAGCGCATCGGGCTTGCGCCTGGCCCATGCCTGGCCAGCCTTTGCCTGGATGACATTGCGCTTTCACAAAAGCGACACAGCGCCACGTCATTCGTTGGAGCTCACCATCAAGAAACGAGGTCTGCCCGATGACGCGTGGCGCGAGCTGCGCATTTGCGTGGCGCGGCAACTGGCCTTGCCGCCGCGCAGCACGCACAAGGATCCGGCATGAGTGAACGTGAAGTCGATGCGGAACTGGTAGCGCGTGTCCAGCGGGGCGACAAGCGGGCGTTCGATTTATTGGTGCTGAAGTATCAGCGCAAGATCATGAGACTGCTTTCGCGCATGATTCGTGACCCTGCTGAAGTCGAAGATGTGGCGCAAGAGGCCTTCATCAAGGCCTACCGCGCCTTACCCCAGTTTCGCGGCGACAGCGCGTTCTACACCTGGCTGTACCGCATTGCCATCAATACCGCCCGCAACTGGCAAGTCGCCAGCGGGCGCCGTCCGACCACGCTAAATGTAATAGAAACCGAAGACGGTGAAACTTTTAGCCAAATTGATAACCTAACTGACAATAACACCCCGGAATCAATGGCAACCAGCCGTGAGATCGTCGAAACCGTGAACGCAGCCATTAATGCGTTGCCCGAAGATCTTCGTACGGCCATTGTCTTACGTGAAATTGAAGGTATGAGCTACGAAGATATCGCCCAAAGCATGGCGTGTCCCATCGGCACTGTCCGTTCGCGCATATTCCGTGCGCGGGAAGCCATAGCCGCACAGCTACGGCCTGTACTGGGCAGTGATTCCGAGCGTCGTTGGTAAGGAGCCAAGCATGCAAGCCGTTCAACCAGCCACAACCCCCGAGTTGGATCAGGATCAACCTTCCTGGGAAGCGTCCGTGTCCACCTGGATAGATGGCGAGGGCGATATGCGTCCCGAAGAACTTGATACGCCGTACGGGCGACAGGTATGGGACAGCTATCACCTGATCGGTGATGTGATGCGCAATCCTGACCTGGCCATCAAGCCCAGCGATTTTTTCTACGCGCGGGTATCCAAGACCATAGACGCCGAACCGCATATTGTGGCTCCTGGCATGTTGCGCCGGCACCGGCCTGTGCGTCTGGGATTGTCCGGCTTGGCTGTGGCGGCTGCGGTGGCATCTGTCGTATGGGTTGCCCTGCCTTACATGTATGGCAGCGAATCCGGCCAGGAAGGCTCGGTGCAGGTGGTCGCCAGTGCAGGCGCCGATAACAACGCTATGCACGATTATCTGGATGCGCACCGTGAAATTGCGGGCGTCAACGCGGTGCGCCAAGCCTCCTTCGAGGTTCCTCGCTAATGGTCAGGCTGTGTCGGCAAGCAACAAGGCACGGGCAATTGGGTGCTGTCTCCCAGCATCCGAGTCTAGGCCGCATCTATATTGTTCTCTTGATGGCCGCAGCCTGTGTGCTGGCGCAGCCGGCACAGGCCGGCGAGCCCACGCAGAAAGCGCCGCAAACCACCGAGATACTTAAAAAGATCCAGGCTGCGGCACGCACGCTGGACTACGCCGGTGTTTATACCTACCAGCAAGGCTCCATGATGCTTTCCTCGCGCATCGTGCACCTGGTCGACGGCACCGGAGAACGCGAGCGCCTGGAGCTGCTCGACGGCGCACCGCGTGAATACCTGCGCCACAACGACGTGACTCAATGTTTGATTCCCGAAAAAAAACATATCGTCATAGAGCAGCGTCGCGGCGACCGTTTTCCCGCCTTGATGCTGGGCTCTGGCCCGACAATTTCCGAGCATTACCAAATCAATATCCTGAGTACGCCGCATCGTATCGCGAACCGCGAATGCACGATGGTAGAGCTGCTGCCCAACGATTCGCATCGTTATGGCTATCGTTTGTGCACGGATAATGAAACTAATTTGCTACTCAAGGCTCAAACGATTAGTGCAGAGCATGGGCTGATTGATCAAATTTCGTTCACCAGTCTGCAACTGGGCAATAAGGTCGAGCCGGGGCAGTTGGTTTCCAGCTGGAATACCAAAAACTGGCAAGTGCTGGAAACCGTCATGGAACCAGTCGACTTGGCAGCAAGTGGATGGCGTATTCCGTTCCCACCCGGCTTTGAGTCTATTACGGAAGTATCCAGGCCCATGGCGCGCAGTCGTAAGGTCAGTCAATTGGTCATTAGCGATGGCCTGGCTGCCATTTCGGTCTTTATCGAACCTTACGATTCGGGTCCGGAGCCCCCGGCCAACGGCATGGCAAGCGCTGGCGCGATGAATATTTTTCAGGCGCGCATAGGCGGCCACAGGTTGACTGCACTGGGCGAAGTGCCAGTCGGTACGCTGCGCGATATTGTCGAGCACACCGAGTACGTACCGGGCGCTGGTCATCAGTAATATCAACAAACATAATTAACAACCTAGGAGTTTCAAGATGTTTTCTACTGATCTAGGAAATAATAAATTCAGAAAGATCCTGGCTGCAGCCTCTGTAAGCCTGCTGGTCGCCTGCTCAGCGGTGGGGGCCGCCGGTAGCGAACAAACTTCCTCCGCACCGACGCTGTCTGTGCCGGACTTCACGCAGGTGGTCGCGCAAACCGAAGGGTCGGTGGTTAATATCCGCACCACCGAAGCCGTGCCGGTGCGCAGCCCGCGCATGGGCCCCAACAGCAACGACCCCTATGAAATGTTCCGCTGGTTTTTCGGGCCAGATTTCACGCCACCGGGTATGCCGGGCCCGCGTGGGCGCAATGCGCCTGAGCCCGATCAGCAAGAGCGTACCGTCCCGCGTGGCGTGGGCTCAGGCTTTATCATTTCCGACGATGGCTACATCCTGACCAACAATCATGTGGTGGCCAAGTCCAATGGCATATTTGTCACCCTCACGTCGGGTAAGGAATACAAGGCTGAAATCATAGGTACCGATCCGCGTACCGATGTGGCCCTGATCAAGATTGATGCCAAAGACCTGACGCCGCTGCCTATTGGCGACTCCACCAAACTGAAGAAAGGGCAGTGGGTGCTGGCCATAGGTTCGCCTTTTGGTCTTGACTCCACGGTTACATCAGGCATAGTCAGCGCCATCAATCGTGATACCGGTGACTACCTTCCCTTCATACAAACCGATGTGGCTGTCAATCCGGGCAACTCGGGTGGGCCGCTGATCGATCTGGCCGGGCATGTGGTCGGGGTGAATTCCCAGATTATTTCCCAAAGCGGTGGCTTCATGGGTATTTCCCTGGCCATCCCCATCGACGAAGTCATGCGTGTGGTCAAGCAGCTTAAAGAACATGGCAAGGTAACCCGTGGCCGCATCGGCGTGCAGATCAGTACCGTGCCTGATGACGTGGCCAAAGCCATAGGGCTGGACGAGTCCAAGGGCGCCATGGTCAGCAATGTCGAGCAAGGCGGCCCGGCTGCCGAGGCTGGCATACGCTCGGGCGACGTCATCATCAAATTTGATGGCAAAGATATCAAGCACATGTCAGACCTGCCGCGCATCGTGGGTGCCACCAAGCCCGACAGCCGCGTTGATCTTGAAGTGTGGCGCAAGGGTAAAGCGGTCGAGCTGCGCGTGAAGGTAGGCGAAATGCCCAGCGCCGATGCGGCAACCCAGAACGAAGAGTCCAAGGCACCCAAGGCCACACCAACTGATGCGCTGGGCCTAAAGGTTACCGAGATTCAAGAGCAGGAACGTGAAAAGCTGGGCTTCAAGGGCGGCGTGCAAATTGTCGAGGCGGCAGAGCCTGCGGCAACGGCCGGCCTGACAGAAGGCGACATCATCGTGACCATTAACGACACCGATGTCACCGACCCCGAGCAATATGCCAAGGTGGTTTCGGGTCTTGATAAATCGCGTGCAGCCGCCTTGCTGGTGGTGCGTGGTGAACAATCTCAGTGGGTTACCATCACACCTAAAAAATAATCTGCAGAATACGGCTAAAATGGCGCAGAGCCGAAAGGGGCGCCGGGTAGCACAGGTCTGAACATGCCGGCCCAGGCGGGCTGTTCAGACTGCTCCCGGCGCTTCTTTTTTTATGCCTATTTCCTAAATATCGCTCAGGCTGTGCCGAGCTTCTTTTTGCTGGTTTATGGATCACATCCGCAACTTTTCCATCATTGCCCATATCGACCATGGCAAATCTACGCTCGCCGACCGCCTGATTCATCGCTGCGGCGGCCTGGCTGACCGCGAAATGTCTACGCAAGTGCTTGATTCCATGGATATCGAGCGCGAACGCGGTATTACCATCAAGGCCCAGACGGCCGCTCTTAGCTATAAGGCCAAAGACGGAAAGACCTACGCGTTGAACCTTATCGACACCCCGGGCCACGTAGACTTTTCCTACGAGGTCAGCCGGTCTTTGTCGGCCTGCGAGGGTGCGCTGCTGGTGGTCGACGCCTCGCAGGGCGTCGAGGCCCAGACGGTGGCCAATTGCTATACCGCGATCGAACTGGGCGTCGAGGTTTTGGCTGTCCTGAACAAAATGGATCTGCCCTCGGCCGAACCCGAGAATGCAAGACAGGAAATCGAAGACGTCATCGGCATAGACGCCTCCGAGGCGGTATTGTGCAGTGCCAAAACCGGCATGGGTATAGATGAAATCCTGGAAACCATCGTGGCCAAGGTGCCGGCACCGGTCGGTGATCCCACAAAACCCCTGCAAGCCCTGATTGTCGACTCTTGGTTCGACAACTACGTGGGGGTGGTCATGCTGGTGCGCATCATCAATGGTGTCCTCAAGCCCAAAGACAAGATTCTGCTCATGGCGGCGGGTGCCACGCATTTATGCGAGCACGTAGGTGTATTCACGCCTAAATCCGTCCCGCGCGACCACCTTTCGGCCGGCGAGGTCGGTTTTGTGATTGCCGGCATCAAGGAACTTGAACACGCCAAGGTGGGTGACACGATCACGCTGGCCGGTAAACCTGCCCCTACGGCCCTGCCAGGTTTCAAAGAGGTCAAGCCCCAGGTCTTTGCCGGCCTGTACCCGGTGGAAAGCAGCGAATACGACCAGTTGCGCGATTCGCTGGAAAAACTCAAGCTTAACGATTCATCGCTGATGTTCGAGCCCGAAGTGTCTCAGGCGCTGGGCTTTGGTTTCCGCTGCGGTTTTCTGGGCCTGCTCCACATGGAGATCGTGCAGGAACGCCTGGAACGCGAGTTCGACATGGATATCATCACCACGGCGCCGTCCGTGGTGTACGAGGTCGAGCAGCGCGACGGTACGGTCGCCATGATAGAAAGCCCTTCGCGCATGCCTGAAGTCGGCAATATTACCGAGATCCGCGAGCCCGTCGTTACGATCACCTTGTTCATGCCCCAAGAGTACGTGGGGCCGGTCATGTCGCTGTGCATGGCCAAGCGCGGCATACAGCTGAACATGACCTATCACGGCCGCCAGGTACATCTGGCCTACGAGATGCCGCTGGCCGAGATCGTGCTCGATTTCTTCGACAAGCTCAAGTCGGTTTCACGCGGCTATGCGTCCATGGACTATGACTTCAAGGAGTATCGTGCCGCCGACGTGGTGCGGGTTGATCTTCTGATCAATGGCGATCGTGTTGACGCGCTGTCCATGATGATTCACCGCTCTAATGCGCGCTATCGCGGCCGCGAGGTGGTATCCAAAATGCGCAGCCTGATTCCACGCCAAATGTTCGATATCGCCATACAGGCAGCCATAGGCGCCGAAGTGGTCGCCAGGGAGAACGTCAAGGCCTTGCGCAAGAACGTGTTGGCCAAGTGCTATGGTGGCGATATCTCCCGCAAGAAAAAACTGCTTGAAAAGCAGAAAGCGGGCAAGAAGCGCATGAAGCAGGTTGGCAACGTTGAAATCCCCCAAGAGGCATTTCTGGCCATCTTGCAAGTTGACGACAAGTAGCATAAAAAACAATAAGGTATATCTGGCATGAGTTGGGATTTCGCCCTGATTTTATTTGTTCTGTTGGTGCTGACCGGCGTAGTGTGGTGTCTGGACTTCTTTTATCTGCGCGCACGACGCCGAGCCAGCGGCGTGGCCGCCATGGCCGCAATGGAGCCTGCCGTGGCCGGCATGGGGCAGGCCGAAGCTTCCCGTATGCGCCAGGAAGCTTACGACAAGGCCAATCACGCTCCGTGGTGGGTTGAGTACTGCGTCAGTTTCTTCCCTGTCATTCTGTTTGTATTTGCGCTTCGCTCTTTTGTGGTCGAGCCCTTTCGCATTCCCTCGGGCTCCATGCTGCCCACCCTGCAAAATGGCGATCTGATCCTGGTCAACAAGTTCCAATATGGCATCCGCTTGCCGGTAATCGACAAAAAAGTAATAGAGCTGGGTACGCCCAGCCGTGGCGATGTCATGGTGTTCCGCTATCCGGTCGATACCGATGTGGACTATATCAAGCGGGTGGTCGGTCTGCCGGGCGATGTGGTGCAGTATCGCAACAAGGTGCTTACCATCAACGGAAAGGAAGTGGCGCACGCACGCGACGGCGACTTCTTCGAGCCCGATCGTTCCGCGTATGTGGGGCGCTACACCGAACAGCTGAGTGACAGGCCGCACAAAATCCTGCTCAACAAGCGGGCCTCGCAAGACTACATGGCCATTTCCAATTATCCTTATCGTGAAAACTGCGAATATCTGGGCAACGGCGTGCGGTGCACGGTGCCGCCCGGCCATTACTTCATGATGGGCGATAATCGCGACAATAGCCTGGATAGCCGCTATTGGGGCTTCGTGCCCGATGAATACATAGTCGGCAGGGCGTTTTTCATCTGGATGAACTTCAGCGAACCCAGCCGCATAGGCGGGTTTGACTGATGAGCAGTCTGACGACCTTGCAGACGGCCTTGGGCCATCAGTTCAAGGATGCTTCCTTGCTGGATCTGGCGCTTACCCATCGCAGTCACAGCGGCCATCATAACGAGCGTCTGGAGTTTCTGGGCGACTCGGTGCTTAATTTCGTGGTGGCTTCCCTGTTGTTCACGCGCTTTCCAAAAATAGACGAAGGCGATCTGTCGCGCCTGCGCGCCAACCTGGTCAAGCAGGCCGCGCTGGCCGAGATCGCGGGCAGGCTGAACCTGTCGCAATATTTACGGCTGGGCGAGGGTGAGCTGAAAAGTGGCGGTTTTCGCCGCCCATCGATTCTGGCCGACGCCCTCGAGGCCTTGTTCGGGGCAGCCTACCTGGACGGTGGCTTTGATTGCGCGCAGCGAGTGATAGAGCGCCAGTACACGACGATACTCGATAACGTCGACGACAAGACGCTGGGTAAAGATCCCAAGACACTGTTGCAAGAGCTGCTGCAGGCACGCAAGCTGGATCTTCCGGCCTACACCGTTGTCGCCACGCATGGCGCGGCGCATAATCAGTTATTTGAAGTCGAGTGCCGGATTCCGGCGCTCGATATCAAGGTTGCCGCAGGCGGGGCCAGCCGCCGCGCTGCCGAGCAATCTGCCGCCGAGCTTGCCATCGCCGCCATCAATGCCATACCGCAAGCCAAGGGGCAGCGTAAGGCGCGCGCTCGCAAATCGACCCAGCTTTCCCTGCCGGTTGCGGTCTCCCAGGAGAAAAAATGACGACCCCTTTTCGTTGTGGTTTTGTGGCGGTCGTTGGCCGCCCCAATGTCGGTAAATCGACTCTGACCAATGCCCTGATCGGCAGCAAGATATCCATCGTTTCGCGCAAGGCGCAAACGACACGCCATCGCATACATGGGGTGCTTACGCGCGATCACGAGCAGTTTGTGTTCGTCGACACACCTGGCTTCCAGACCCGCCATGGCGGCGCCATGAACCGCATGATGAACCGTGTGGTCACCCAGGCCCTGTCCGATGTCGACGTCACCGTGCATGTGGTCGAGGCGGGCAAGTGGTCGGCCGGCGATGAGCAGCTGCTTCCTTTGCTGCCTAAGGGTGGTAATACCATACTGGTCGTGAACAAGGTCGATATGCTCAAGAGCAAAAACGACATGTTTGCCTACGTCAGCAAGATCATGGCCCTGCATCCCTATTCGGCCGTGGTTCCGGTCAGTGCCTCACGCGGCACGCAACTTGAAAACCTGCTGCAGGAAATCGGATCGCGCCTGCCCGAGGGCGAGGCCATGTTCGAGGTCGATACCCTGACCGATCGCCCCATGCGATTCATTGCGGCTGAACTCATCCGAGAGAAAATTTTCCGCCTGGTGGGCGACGAGCTGCCTTACGGATGCACGGTCGTCATTGAGCAGTGGGATGAAAACGAAACCGGTGCCCGAGTTGCCGCCTGCGTCGTGGTGGAGCGTGAAACCCACAAACCCATACTGTTGGGAACGGGCGGCGTGCACATGAAGCGCATTGCCTCTGAAGCGCGGCAGGACATGGTCAAGCTCTTGGAAAAGCCGGTATTTCTTGATGTCTATATCAAGGTGCGCAAGGGCTGGTCTGATCGCGAGAGTGCCCTGCGCGAACTGGGATATGAGTAAACGGGCACTGCGCGTTCAAGATGCTCCCGCCTATTTATTGCATTCGGCTCCCTGGCGGGAAACATCACTGATCATTCAGGTCTTTAGCCGCCAATACGGCGTGCTGGCCCTTGTGGCCAAGGGCGCCAAGCGGCCTTATTCGGTGTTGCGGCCGGTGCTGTCCGCCTTTCAGCCGCTGGCCTTGTCCTGGAGCGGCGCCAACGAAGTCAAAACATTAACGCGGGCCGAGTCCGCAGGCATACGAAAACTGGGCGGCCAGGCCTATATGTCGGCCTGGTATATGAACGAACTGCTGCTGCGTCTGCTGCCCCGGGAAGATCCTCATCCTGTGCTGTATGAAGCCTACGAACATGCGCTTCAAAGGCTGGCATTGCAGCAATCAGCGGCCAGTGCCTTGCGTCGCTTTGAATGGATGCTGTTGCAGGAAACCGGCTACGGCCTGGAAGAAGACACGCCGGATTTTGACGACCCTCGCATCGAACCGGCCTTGCGTCAGTCTTTGCGCGCCAGGCTCAATGAGCTGTTGGGCCGGCCCTTGCTGACCCGCAAGGTCTTGATGGAGCTGCAAAAATATTGAAAGCCCGCATTCCACAGATCATTGTGCTGGATACCTGTGTGCTGATATCCAATGTGTTGCGCCAGGGATTCCTGCATTTGGCGCAGCAAGGCTGTTTTGAGCCTGCCTGGAGCCGCATCATAGGCGACGAATGGTGCCGTACCGCCGCGCGTTTGTGGGCGGTGGATCCGGCCGATATAGACGCCCAGTGGCAAGCCTTGCAGCAGGATTTCCCCTGTGCCGATTGCGGTGAGATCAGCACATTCAAGGAAGGCCTGCAGCGCAGCGACCCCAAGGATTGGCATGTGATTGCCGCAGCCAGGGCCGCGCAGGCCGCCCGGCCTCAGGCTAGCGTGGGTATCGTGACACGCAACATCAGGGACTTCAATCGTTCCGAACTGCATCGTCTGGGACTGGTGCTGCTGGATCCCGATCAGTTGTTGCTGCGTTGCCAGGAAGAGCACCCGCAGCAGGTGACCACGCTGCTGGATAGCCTGCCGGGCTATGCGCAGGCGCCTGGAAAGCCGCTGGAGCCTTTGGCGGATATCTTGAAGCGGGAACGACTGTTCAGGTTCAATAAGGTCTGTCTATGCAGTCCATGAGGCAAGGCGTCGCGCTGTCGGTCTTGTCGTCCTTTCTGTTCGCCACGCTTTACTACTACACCACTGTCCTGCCTCCTTTGAAGGGCACAGAGGTTTTTGCATGGCGGGTATTGCTGTGCCTGCCTGTACTTGCCCTGGTCATCCACCGTGCGCGGGGATGGCACGAGATTGCTGTGCTGCATGCGCGATTGCGCCGGCAGCCTGGCCTATGGCTGTTGTTCCTGCTGAGCGCAAGCCTGATTGGCATGCAATTGTGGCTGTTTGCCTGGGCGCCGCTTAACCAGAAAGGCCTGGATGTGTCCATGGGTTATTTCCTGCTGCCCATGGTCATGGTGCTGGTGGGACGGCTATTCTATGGAGAGCGCTTGAGCAGGGTGCAAACCATTGCCGTTCTGGTGGCCGGGCTGGGCGTGGCGCACGAGCTATGGCGGCTGGGCTCGTTTTCCTGGGCCACGGCCCTGGTCATGTTTGGCTATCCACCCTATTTCATGCTGCGCAGGCGGCTGCGTATCGGCTCGCTCAGCACCTTGTGGTTCGACATGCTGTTCATGACGCCGGCCGCCTTGTTCATATTGATGAGCCAGGATGTGAGTGTGCTGGCGCAGTTTTCCCAATTTCCCCGCTTGTTTGGCCAGGTTCCACTGCTGGGCCTGATCAGCTCGGCTGCGCTGGTGGCCTATATTTCTGCCAGCCGCCTCTTGCCGCTAGGCCTGTTTGGCATACTGGGCTATGTCGAGCCCGTATTGCTTTTCTGGGTCGCTTTCCTGTTCCTGCACGAAGCTGTGTCGTATCAGGCATGGTTTACCTACGTGCCAATCTGGATCGCTGTCGTATTGATTGCTGGCGAGGGCGCCATGGTCTGGCGTCAGTTCGGTAAGACCAAAAAAGAAACGCCCAGGCCGAAAGCCTGAGCGCTGTGTGTGCTTGCAGCAGGGCCGGGAACTGTGCCCGGCACCTGATCCAAGGGTGTCTTATTCGCGGTTCCCGCCAAAAATGCCCAAGAGCATCAGCAGATTGGCGAAGATATTGTAGACATCCAGGTAAACGGCCAATGTGGCGGTAACGTAGTTGGTTTCGCCGCCGTTGATGATGCGTTGCAGGTCGACCAGCAGCAGTGCCGAGAAGATGGCGACGGCCATGACCGAGATGGTAAGCATCAGGGCGGGCATCTGCAGGAAGATGTTGGCCACCGAGGCGACGATAAGAATGATGACACCGATGAACAGGAATTTGTGCATGGTGGAGAAGTCGCGCTTGCTGGTTGACGCAATGCTGGCCATGGCGCCAAACACGATGGCTGTGCCACCGAAGGCAAACATAATGAGCTGCGATCCGTTGGCCAGGCCCAATACGTGGCCCAGCAGGCGGGACAGCATGATGCCCATGAAGAAGGTGAAGGCCAGCAGCAGGGCAACGCCAAGCGAGCTGTTTTTATTGCGCTCGATCAGGAACATCAGGCCAAATGCGCCAACCAGAAAGACAATGGCGCTGACGCCGGGGCTGGAACCCATGATCTGGTTAATGCCGGTGTTAAGGCCGACGATGGCACCCAGCACAGTGGGTACCATGCTAAGGGCCAGTAACCAGTATGTATTGCGCAGGACGCGGTTACGCGCCACGGCCGACGCGTTCGCGCCGTATCCGCTTGGAGTAACGGGTTGACGTAGATCGCTCATTTGTAATCCTTTTGGTATACGGAATTGCCCGGGTCGCCGGTTACGGCGAAATATAGGGTTAGGTTAACTGACATGTAGCTGAACATGCAAATGGTTTATGCCCGTCATGCTTCAGACAGTTTATGCGCATGCAGCGCGTGTCCGGCGGTTTTATATTGCAACCACCGCTGACGAGCCGCGAGTTTATCTTCATCGTGCTCGGACACGATTTCCAGCACGCGCTCGAATTGTTCATAGCCTGGCGGGCAGGACAGGTCGAGATTGATCAGCCAGGGCTGGTTTGCGCTTGCATCTTGCGCAGCAAGCGGCGCGCTGGCGGTCAGCTGAACCGGTGTTTGGTCGGCCAGCGGGTCGTCGACCATAACATGCGGAACGAATGCCGTGGGATCGAAGCTCCAGAGCAGCCTGTCGAAGCGTTCAAGCTTTTGCCTGTCTTGCGTGTAGATCAACACCTGGCGGCCCGCGTCGTAGTGCTTACGCACGACTTCGCAAGCCGTGCGTAAGCGATGAGGCGCACCGAAAGCGAAGTCGATTCGGCTCATGTTGGTAGATCAGGCCTGGTCAAGCAAGTACTGAACCAGCAAGGGTACGGGACGGCCCGAGGCGCCCTTGTCTTTTCCACTGCGCCAGGCGGTACCCGCGATATCCAGGTGAGCCCAGGGATAGCTCTTGGTGAACCGTGACAGGAAGCAGGCCGCCGTGACAGCCCCTGCGGGTGGGCCGCCGATATTGGCGATGTCGGCAAAGTTGGAGCGCAGCTGTTCCTGGTAGGCGTCGTCCATGGGCATACGCCATGCGGTGTCGTTGGTTTCGCGGCCGGCTTGCAGCAGGCTTTCGGCCAGGGTGTCGTCTTGGCTGAACAGGCCCGTATTGACATGACCCAGAGCCACCACGCAAGCGCCGGTTAGAGTGGCGACGTCTATGACGGCTGCCGGCTTGAATCGCTCGGCATAGGTCAGAGCGTCGCACAGAACCAGACGGCCTTCGGCATCGGTGTTCAGGATTTCTATGGTTTTGCCGGACATGCTGGTGACGATGTCGCCAGGTTTGTTGGCGCGTCCGCTGGGCAAGTTCTCGCAAGATGGAATAACGGCGATGACGTCGCGCTCGAGTTCGAGTTCGGCCACCGAGCGCATGGTGCCCAGTACGCTGGCCGCGCCGCACATGTCGTACTTCATTTCGTCCATGTTGGCGGCCGGCTTGAGCGAAATGCCACCCGCATCGAATGTAATGCCTTTGCCGACCAGTACGATGGGCGCCTTGCGGTCTTTGGCCGCTACCTTGGTATTGGCGCTGTGCTTGAGCACAATGAAGGCAGGGGGCTCGTAGGAGCCGCGAGCAACCGACAGGAATGAGCCCATTTTCAGCGCTTCTATTTGCTTCAGGCCCAGTACTTCAGCTTTGAGGCTTTTGAATTCCCTGCTTAACTTCTTGGCTGTATTGCCCAGATAGGTAGGGGTGCAGACATTGGGGGGCAGGTCGCCCAGCAAGCGGGTCAGGTTCATGCCGTTGGCAATGGCGTTGCCTTCGCGCAGGCCTTGCTGCGCTTCGTTGGCCTTGTTGCGGGCAACCCATAGCGCAATTTTCTTGAGTTTGGGGGACGCATCGCGTTTTTCGCTGAGCGTAGCGTTGTAGCGGTAGGTGGCACGGCCGGCGGCGATGGCAGCAGCTTTGGCGCGAGTGCGCAGCTTGACGTTGCCGCAGTCTATGGAGGCCAGGGCCGAAACGCCTTCTGTAAGGCTGGCATTTGCGCAATAATTGGCAAAGACGAGCTCGCCGCCGGCATGGGCTGCAGCGTTATAGGTGTCTTGTTTGCCTAAGCCGACTAAAATAACGCGAGCGGCCACAACACCGGCCAGGTTTCTAAGCACCAGATGCGTATTGGGCTTGGCCTTGAACTCTGTATTGATCACGGCGCGCAGGGCGCCGTTGCTGGCATTGTCAAGGACGTCGGCGGCAGGGCTTAAGATGCCGTCCGAAAAAACGCCCACGGCTAGGGCTGCTGTTTTGATTTGATGCAAAGAAGCAGTGGTCTGTGTGCTAAATTCCATTCCAGTTTCCAGTAGGTGTCGAGACAAGATACTTACGATTATCCCGCATATTCTCTCATGTCACTATTCAAACGTTCAGTTGTCTCCGAAATCTCGAGTCACGCAGGTGTCGTGTTCTCGACGTTGCTGGTTGTTTGGTTAAGTGTTTTGTTGGTTAGGCTACTGGGTGAAGCCGCCAATGGCACCATAGGCGCCAATGTGGTGTTCGGCCTGGCCACGTTCTCCAGCATCACGGCTTTGCCTGTGATTCTGTCGGTGTCGCTGTTTATCGCGGTGCTAACCACGGTTACACGCAATTTCCGCGAGTCCGAGATGGTGGTGTGGTTTGCCAGCGGCTTGTCCTTGAAGGACTGGATCCGTCCTGTGCTGCGCTGTGCGGTGCCGGTATCCATCATTATTGCGGTGCTGACGCTGGTGGCTTCGCCCTGGGCCTATCGTCAGATCAGCGAGTACAGGCAGCGTTTTGAGCAGCGTTCGGATTTGTCCAAGGTGACGGCGGGCCAGTTTATTGAAACCGACGATGGTGCCCGTGTTTTCTTTGCCGAGGAGCCAACCGAGCCGGGCGAGGAGATGGGTAAGATTGTTGCCCGGGTGGTTACGCCGGAGTGGCTGAGTGTGGTCACGGCGCAAAGCGCGCGTATCCAGACCGAGGAAAATGGTGATCGTTTTCTGGTGCTGAGCGATGGCCATCGCTATGATTTGAAGCCGGATGCGCCGGATTTTCGTCTGATGGAGTTCGAGAGCTATGGTTTCCGGCTGGAAAGCAATGCTGACGCGAATTCAGCCGAGGCGGTGCGCAGGATGGCCGAGAGTCAGATCAAGGCCAGGCCCACTTTCAGGCTGTTTGCCGATAATACGGATCAGGCGCGTTCGCAGATTATGTGGCGGCTGGCCTTGCCGCTGGCGGCGCTTAATCTTGCTTTGCTGGCGATTCCGTTGGGGGCGGTCAATCCCAGGCTGGGCCGTTCGGGCGATTTTTTGATCGCGGGCCTGGTGGGGTTGCTGTATATGAATCTTATCAATTTGTCGCGGGGCTGGATAGGCAGCGGGCAGCTGAATTTCGGCGTGGGGCTGTGGCTGGTGCACGCGATATTCATGGCACTGATGTTCTATATGATGTGGCGCAAGTTACGGGTGAAGGCACCTAAGGATCCTGGGCCGGTGGCGGCTGCCTGATTGGAGATCGTCCATCGCGGGCGTCATTTGCATGGCGCATTCGCGTTTTGGCTGTCTCCTTTGTTTACAGCCTTTTCGGTTTCTTAAGAAAGCGGGGTGTGTCAGGGGCCGCTCCGGCTTCACGCGCTACGGCCTTGGCTGCGCCAAGGCTTCCCGATTCATGCCAGTCTGCCGAGGCGGTTGCTGAACTCGCCCGAATGAACAGCCACTGGCTGTTCATAAACGTTGGGCTCGAACAGCAGCAACCTTGCGTCCTCGTCAGCCTGGCATGAATCGGCGTGCGCGAGGCGCCTGCGCAGCCCCTGACACACCCCGCTTTTTAAGATATCGAATGGGGGAAGGCTGTATTTTGGCTGGCGGCGTATGCAGCGGCCAGCTTGTATCGCGGCTGCTCCCGCACTGTCGTACAAAACTGGCTCTACCTGCCATGTCTAGTGGCCGGGCCGATACGCAGACATCCCTTCTGGCGGTTCGAGGTTCAGGCGCCCTGATACTCGAGTATCAGGGCGCTGCAGTGTCCCGTGCCGGGTGGAGAGCCGTTTGAGCCAGCCACCGCCCCGTTTGAGACGGGGGGCGAAGAGGGCGTGCTGTCTGAGCCATTCATCAGCCCACAGGCGGCTGATGAATGGCGAGTTCACGCCCGACCGCCGTCTCAAACGGGGCGGTGGGAAGTCCCGGCAAAGCCGGGACCGCAGCGATCGGCTCGTAAGCCGGCACGGGACATTGCAGCGCCTTAAGAAACCCGATGTATCCGCCAGAATCCTAACCAATAGCCTTAAGAAACCAAGTGCCCGCCAGAACCTAACAAACCTGAACTCACGGCAAATACCGCAAAACACTGGCTTCCCCCTGCAGCAACCCTTGATTCAGCTGCACCGACTTCTTCAGAAAATCCCACAGCGCCATCACCCGCCGGGAATGCCGCAAATCCTCGTGACAATACATCCAGAAGCTGCGTGTAATCACAATATCGTCCTCCAGCACTGCCTGGAGGCGACCATCCTGCGCGGCCATGAAACAAGGCAGGATCGCCAGTGACTCGCCTTGCAGCGCCGCATGATACTGGGCGATCACGCTCGTGCTTTTGAAAATGACGCGACTATTGGCAACCACATCGTCCAGATAACGCAGCCGATCACTGAACAGCAGCTCCTCCACATAGCCAATGAAAGTATGCTCAGCCAGATCGGATTTCTTCCGTATCGGAGCGCTGCGGGCCAGATAATCAGTGTTCCCATACAGCTTCAGCGAATAATCCAGTAGCTTGGTGCACAGATACGGGCCGCGCTGCGGACGCTCCAGCGCGATGGCAATATCGGCTTCCCGCTTGGAAAGACTGATGAAACGTGGCACGGGCATGATGTCCAGCGTAATGGCCGGAAAGCGTCGTTGAAAGTCCGTCATGAGCGGCGCCAGCACATAATTGCCGAAACCCTCGGTCGAGCCCACCCTTAAATGTCCTGACAAAGCTTGCGATTGCCCTGAAATATCTTCTCGGGCACTGATCAGCGTACCTTCAATCTGCTCGGCGTAGGCAAAGAAACGTATGCCTTCCTCGGTCAGGGTAAAGCCGGTGGACTTGGATTTGTCGAACAACAAGGTGCCCAGCTCCAGTTCCAGGGCGTGTATGCGGCGCGATACGGTGCTGTGCCTTACACCCAGCCGTAGCGCGGCGGCGCTGACCCGCTGCGTGCGGGCCACCTCCAGAAAATAACGTAAACCGTCCCAGTCCAGCATAGTCATGTTGCGCATTTTTTAGCAATGAATGTGCAAATATTTTGATGGAAATTGTTTTTTTACACAACTACACTGGGGCAGGGACAGCTTTACGCTGGTCGGGTGGGCGTATTTCAGCTCGTTGCGGCCTTGCGGATCAGTCCTCGTCAGGCCTATAAGGCCTGATATACAAAAAAATCATAAATATAACGGAGACACAAGCATGCAGAAATTTTCTTTCTCACTGGCCGCAAGCCTGTGCGTCGGTTTGAGCAGTGCCGCGTATGCGGCGTCGCCGCCGGTCAAGATAGGCATCCTGACGGATATGTCGGGCACTTACGCCGCGATGGGCGGGCCCGGGTCGGTAGCTGCGGCCAAGCTGGCTGTCGAAGATTGCCTGGCGGCCGAGTGCAAGGGCATGGATATCGAAGTGGTGTCGGCCGACAACCAGAACAAGGCGGATATAGGCGCGGCCAAGGCGCGCGAATGGTTTGACCGCGATGGCGTCACGGCCATTGCCGACCTGACCAACTCCGCCGTGGCGTTGGCCGTGCAGGGTATAGCCAAGGAAAAGAATAAAGTGGCCCTGTTTTCGGGGCCTGCCACCACAGGGCTGACCAACGACAGCTGCTCGCCCGTGGGCTTTCACTGGATGTTCGACGTTTATTCGCAGTCAATAGGCGGCGTGCGGGCCATGGTGAACAAGGGTGGCAAGTCATGGTTCTTCATCACCGTTGATTACGCCTTTGGCCATTCCCTGCAGAAAGGCTCGGAAGAAATGGTCAAGAAGTTGGGTGGTACGGTGGCAGGCTCGGTGCTGCATCCCCTGGGTGTGCCCGATTTTGCTTCTTACCTGCTGCAGGCGCAAAGCTCCAAGGCCCAGGTTGTTGCGCTGGCCAATAGTGGCGCCGATGTGGTTAACGCTATCAAGCAGGCACGTGAATTCGGCATTGTGGCAGGCGGTCAGCGCCTGGCCTCGCTGCTGATTTTCCTGTCTGATTTGCGTGCTCTGGGGCTGGAAAACGGTCAGGGCCTGACGTATGTTGATGGTTTTTACTGGGACTTTGACGATAACTCACGCAAGTGGTCCGATCGCTTCGCCCAGGCTTTTGACGGTCTGAAGCCCACCATGACGCATGCGGGCGTCTATTCCAGTGTGCTGCACTACCTGAAAGCGGTGGCTGCCGCACAATCCACTGACGGCAAGGTGGTGGCCGACAAAATGCGCGAAATTCCCATCAACGATCCGGTCATGCATAACGCCTCGATACGTCCCGATGGCCGCGTAATTCACGATATGTATTTGTATGAAGCCAAGAAGCCGTCGGAATCGACCGGCGACTGGGATTTGTCTAAGCTGGTGGCGACCATTCCTGCTGAAGAAGCGTTCCAGCCTTTGTCAGAATCCACCTGCCCCTTGGTTAAGAAGAGCTGACCAGGATCAGGCCCGGCCCGCGTGACGCATCATGCGCCACGCGGGCCGGGCAAGGATTATTTATTTATCAGCATCAAGCATGCTCGAAGGAGACCTTAATGAGTGCAGTTCCACGTATTCCGCTACTTATCGGCGGTGAACTTGTCCAGTCCAAAACCACTGAATGGCGCGACGTTATCAACCCCGCCACCCAGGAAGTCGTGGCGCAAGTTCCCTTTGCAACACAGGAAGAGCTGGATCTGGCGGTCTCCAACGCCAAGGAAGCTTTCAAGACCTGGCGCAATACCAGTCAGTCGACACGCAACCGCGTTATGCTGAATCTGCAGAAGCTGGTGCGTGACAATGCCACGGCCATTGCCAAGTCCATTTCTCTTGAGCACGGCAAAACCTTGCCTGATGCCGAAGGCGAGGTGGGCCGGGGTCTGGAAGTCATCGAGCACGCCTGCTCCATTACCTCCTTGCAACTGGGCGAATATGCCGAGAATGCTGCCACCGGTATCGACGTCTATACCCTGATCCAGCCTTTGGGCGTATGCGCCGGCATTACAGCGTTCAACTTTCCCATCATGCTCCCGTGCTTCATGTTTCCCATTGCGGTTGCAGCGGGCAATACCTTTATTCTGAAACCCTCCGAGCAGGATCCCAGTTCAACACTGATGCTTGCGAAACTGGCTCTGGAAGCCGGCCTGCCACCCGGTGTGCTGAACGTCGTGCATGGTGGTCCCGACACTGCCAATGGCTTGTGTGATCATCCCGATATCAAGGCGGTTTCGTTTATTGGCTCCACACATGTGGGCACTGAAATCTATCAGCGAGCATCCAGGTCAGGCAAGCGTTGCCAGGCCATGATGGGTGCCAAGAACCATTGCGTGATCCTGCCCGACGCAGATCGCGAAGTGGCGCTCAATCAGTTGGTGGGTGCGGCTTTCGGCGCTGCCGGCCAGCGTTGTATGGCCACCTCGGTTGCCGTGATGGTGGGTGAAGCGCGCGACTGGCTGCCCGACTTCATCGAGCGAGCCAAGAAGCTCAAGGTCAATATCGGTTCCGACACACAAGCTGATTTGGGTCCATTGGTCTCGCCCCGTGCCAAGCAACGCGTGGAAAGCTTGATTCAGCAAGGCGTGGACGAAGGCGCCGAGCTTTTGCTCGACGGCCGCAACCTGACGGTGCCTGGATACGAGAGCGGTAATTTCGTTGGGCCAACCGTGTTCAACGGTGTGACGGCCAATATGGCGATTTATCGCGAAGAAGTTTTCGGGCCGGTGCTGTGCGTGGTGAGTGTTGATACTCTGGAAGAGGCTGTTGAGTTCATCAACAACAACCCCAATGGAAATGGCGTGGCGGTGTTTACGCAAGACGGTGGCGCCGCGCGCTACTTCCAGCACAATATCGATGTGGGTCAGATCGGCATCAATATTCCCATTCCTGTACCCGTGGCGTGGTTCAGCTTTACCGGTTCACGCGCATCGAAACTGGGCGATCTGGGCCCCAATGGCAAGCAGGCGGTGCACTTTTGGACACAAACCAAAACCATTACTGCGCGCTGGTCAGCGCACGCTGCCGGCGTCAACACGACTATCTCCATGAAGTAAGCTTATAACTAAAAAGAATATATTTTTCTTTCTTTATTACCTATAATGGCCCTTAATGTCTAAGGGCCATTTTTCATGAATCTGCAGCAATTTCGCTTTGTCCGGGAAACCATACGCCGTAACTTCAACCTGACCGAGGCTGCACGTACCCTGTTTACGTCTCAGCCTGGCGTATCCAAGGCCATTATCGAGTTTGAAGACGAGCTGGGCGTCAAGATCTTCGAGCGGCATGGCAAGCGCATAAAAGGCCTGACCAAGCCGGGTCACGTGGTGGCACAGGTCATAGATCGCATCATGCGGGAAGTCGACAATCTGAAAAAGGTCAGCGACGAGTTCGCTCGGCGCGACGAGGGCGGCTTGACCATAGCCTGCACGCACGCCCAGGCACGCTATATATTGCCCAAGGTCATTCCGGCATTTCGCGAGCGCTTTCCCAAAGTGCGGCTTTCATTGGCCGAAGGCAATCCGCCGCATCTGGCAAGAATGGTTCTGCATGAACAGGCCGACGTGGCGATTGCAACAGAAACACTGGCCCTGACCCCGGGCCTGGCGGCTTTGCCCGTCTATTCCTGGGAGCACACCATAGTCGTGCGCCCGGATCACCCTTTGGCGCAACTGACCTCAAGCGCGGCCAAGGCAGTCACACTCAAGCAGTTGGCCCAGTATCCCATAGTGACCTACGACCACGCGTTTTCGGGTCGAGGTACGCTAGACGAAGTGTTTGCTGCCGCCGATATTACGCCTGATATCGTGCTGGAAGCCATTGACGCCGATGTGATCAAGACCTACGTCGACGTCGGGCTGGGTATAGGCATTATTGCCGGTATGGCCTTCGATCCGCGCCGCGACCAGGGCCTGGTCGGCTTGCCGGCAGGGCATCTGTTCGGCACGCATGTGACCCGCGTTGCGGTCAAGTCTGGTGTGTTTCTGCGGGATTATGTGTATGTGCTGCTTGAGATGCTGGCGCCGGAGCTTACTCGCGAGGTGGTGCAGGAGGCTATAGACAAGAGTCCCCGGCCGGACATCTGATGGTTGAATTGCTTGGTCTCCCTAAATTGCTTGATCTCCCTATATTGTTTGACCTCCCTATATTGTTTGACCTCCCTATATTGAGTGCTTAAGCAAGCCGTGTGTCTCAGGGGCCGCTCCGGCTTCACGCGCTACGGCCTTGGCTGCGCCAAGGCTTCCCGATTCATGCCAGTCTGTCGAGGCGATTGCTGAACTCGCCCGAATGAACAGCCACTGGCTGTTCATAAACGCCGGGCTCGAACAGCAGCAACCTTGCATCCTCGTCAGCCTGGCATGAATCGGCGTGCGCAAGGCGCCTGCACAGCCCCTGATACACACAGCTTGTTAGGTACAGGAATATTGGGCGGCTGGGGCGGAACCATTGACTCCCATGTGGAGCATATCTGCGATGGCGTCACGACTTCTTATGCCGTGCCCCACCTGGACAGGGCAGCGCCATAAGAAACCTGCCCCCTACCGACCAACAGGCCAAATCAAATTTATCCGACAAATTTAAGTTGACATTGATAATAAGAATGATTATCGTTATCGAACTTAACGTTAACGGGGAGCAATCATGTCTCAATATGTCAGCGCAGTAGTGGTGGGGGCCGATAGGCTGGGCAATATTCCAGATCTCTTGAAGGGGCACAATATTGCCATCCGTCATCACATCAGCGGCAGGGATCCTTCTCACCAGAAGAAAACACTCCAGTTGCCCTCAGGAACCGAGCTGCTGATTTTGCTCACCGACTTCCTGGGCCATAACGTCATGAAGACCTTCCGCGCGGCAGCGCAGCGGGCGGGTATCAGGGTGCTGGCCTGCAGGCGTTCAGTGTGCAGTATGAAGCAGGCTCTGGATCAGTGTGGCTACTGTGAGGCCTGCGATAGGTCGATCGCGCCAGATACCATCAAGCCCAAGTTTGTGGCCGCAGCAGAACGCAGCGGGCGCCCCAGAGTCAGGGCTGCTTAGCGTCGGTTCTGAGAGCTCGGGCTGGCGGCTTGAGCCCGCGGGCCGATTCAGAAGTGGAATTAGTTGGTTGCAGTTTGCTGGGTAGTATTGATGGCCAGGCGGCGTGCGCCGTTATAGCGCTTCTGCCAATAGCCGATATCCATGCTTTCTATGCGTACCACGCTGCCGGTGCGGGGCGCATGCACGAACTTGCGATTACCTAAATAAATACCGACGTGTGAAAAGCGGCTGCCGCGAGTGTTGAAAAACACGAGGTCGCCTTTGCGCAGTTCATTGCGTTTGACCGACGTACCCAGACGGGCAAGTTCGACCGATCGGCGTGGTAGCTTCAGACCCAGGGATTTTTCTGCCGCATACGTGACTAACCCACTGCAATCGAAGCCGGTATCGGGCGTTTCGCCGCCATAGCGATATTTAATGCCAAGTACGCCAAGAGCTGTAGAGGCCAGCGCCGAAGATGATTTCGCCGTGTTGCGTTTGGCATAGCTAAGCTCGCGGTTGGCAAGATAGGCACCCAGTGGATCGGATTGGGTTTGTGCCAGATACAGATCGCGTTCTGCACGGATTAGCATGCTGCTGTCGGCATGCTGCTTTTGGCTAGCTTGGTTGGTAGCACAACCGGCAAGAACCAGGCTGGATAGCAGCACCATGGCTTTTGCACCGCGCCAAAGATTTTGAGAAGAAATGTACGGAGATAAGCGAAATAGTCGGTGCGGCGGCATAATATACGGGTTTTTACTTGCGTAAAGTCAGCCGCCGGTTCGTCGATTAGCTTCAGATAGAGATGAAATCGATAAATTTTGGCAGAAAATATAAGCTGAAGAGGGAACTTTACACAAATTGAACTTGGGGAATTGCCAAAGTTTAACGAATAGAGATCTAAACGTAAAGAAATTTTGCCGTGAAAAGGGGTTTACTGTATTGGGGTATGCCCTAATGTCCTGTTGGCTTTACTCTGATTGGCGCGCAAGCTAGTCTATAGTCCGCGCCTGCACATGGTGCCGCGCTTGTTATCATAATGATCATTCGCATAGGGAAAAACATGAATACCAAACCCGTACTGAGTCTTGCCGATGTCCAAGCAATTTTATCCGCTGCGCAGCGGCATGCTACTGAAAACAAATGGGCAGTGGCTATCTCGGTAGTCGATGACGGCGGTCATTTGCTAGGCATGTTGCGTCTTGATGGCACGGCGCCCATTTCCGCACAAATTTCACCTGCCAAGGCGCAGACAGCAGCCTTGGGGCTACGCGAATCAAAAAGTTACGAAGATGTCATCAATCAGGGCCGCACTGCCTTTTTGTCGATACACGCACTTCCGGGCATGCTGGAAGGCGGCGTGCCTATCATCGTCGACGGCCAGGTAGTCGGTGCGGTTGGCGTGTCGGGCGTGAAATCCTCGGAAGATGCCGAGATTGCCCGCGCAGGGATTGCAGCACTGCAGGCTTGATGCCGACGCTGGCATGATGCATAAACAGGGCGGGCAAACAGAACAAACCGATGCCGCAGCGGCTCGCGGTAGCGCAACCATGGCGCCCGCATCGCGATCCGCCCTGAATCCTGGCGTGACCAGGCGCGAAGTCTGGGCCTGGGCCATGTACGACTTTGCGAACTCGGGCTTTACCACGGTCGTCCTTACCACGGTGTTCAGCGTTTATTTCGTTGGCGTGGTGGCTGAAGGCAAATCGTGGGGCACATTGGCCTTCACTGCGGCCTTGTCGCTGTCGTATTTGCTGATCATGCTCACTATGCCCGCACTGGGCGCCCGAGCCGATGCCCGGGCCGGCAAGCGTCGCCTGCTGTTCACCAGCACGGTGGGTTGTGTGATTGGAACCGCATTACTTGCCTTTACCGGGCCGGGCGATATCGTTTGGGGCCTGGTGGTCATTGCCTTGGCCAATTATTGCTATTGCGTGGGTGAGTCCATCGTGGCGGCCTTTTTACCGGAAATTGCCCGGCCCCATGCCTTGGGGCGGGTATCTGGCTGGGGCTGGAGCTTTGGCTATTTCGGCGGCATGCTGGCCCTGGGCTTGTCGTTGGCCCTGGTATCGTGGGCCAGTGCTCAAGGGCAAGCGGCAAGTCAATACGTACCTTATGTCATGGTATTAACGGCAGTCATTTTTGCGCTGGCTGCCATACCGTCTTTCCTGTTCCTGCGCGAACGTACGCCTGCCACCAATCAGCCTGCGCAAGGCATGCTGGCACGTTTGAACTTGGCATGGCATGACACGTCCGCTAATTTTCCTGATTTCCGTATTCTGCTGATTTGCGGTGCCTGCTACCAGGCAGGTATTGCCGTGGTAGTTACCCTGGCGGCGGTCTATGCCACCGAGGCCATGGGTTTCAGCATGGCACAAACCATGTTGTTGATCTTTACCGTAAACATTGCGGCGGCGGCGGGCGCTTTTCTTTTCGGTTATGCCCAGGATCGCATGGGGCACAAACGTGCGCTGACCATTACCCTGATGGGTTGGATCGTGATGGTCTTGCTGGCGTATAGCGCGGTTCAAGTGTGGGTGTTCTGGCTGGCGGCCACGGTGGCCGGCCTGTGCATGGGCACTAGCCAGAGCGCCGGTCGCGCCATGGTGGGGGCGCTTGCGCCCAGCAAACGCCTGGCTGAATTTTATTCGCTCTGGACGTTCGCCATACAGCTTGCGGCAGTAGTGGGGCCTTTGTCCTATGGCCTGGTCACCTGGATGACGGGCGGCAACCATAGGCTGGCTTTATTATGCACAGGTGTTTTTTTCGTGGCAGGCCTGGCTGTGATCAGTCGCCTGGACTTTGCCCGCGGTCTGCGGGCACGGGAATTGTCAGCGTGATGTAAGACTTGTGCGCTACGGTGGTTGAATAACTCAACCATAAGGAGCCAATGTAATGATAAGGAGCCAGCAGAATGTCTAATGAGATTGAATCAATACTGACCGAGAACCGGGTCTTTCCTCCCTTTGACAATCTGGTTCAGGGGGCCGCGATCTCCGGCATGGACGGATACCGAGCCTTATGCGACGAGGCGGAAAAGAATCCCGATGAGTTCTGGGCGCGCCTGGCGCGCGAAAACCTGAACTGGAGCAAGCCTTTCAGCACGGTGCTCGATGAGTCGGAAGCGCCGTTTTATCGTTGGTTTGGCGATGGCGAGCTGAATGTTTCAGCCAACTGCCTGGACAAGCATCTTGATACCCCAACCGCCGACAAAACGGCGCTTATTTTCGAATCGGACGACGGCAAGGTCACCAAGATAAGCTATAGGCAACTGCATGCCCGCGTGTGTGAGTTCGCCAATGGCATCAAGGCTCTGGGGCACCAGACCGGCGAGCGCGCCATTATTTACATGCCCATGTCCATAGAGGCGGTGGTGGCCATGCAGGCTTGCGCCCGCCTGGGCATTATCCACTCGGTGGTGTTTGGCGGGTTCTCATCCAAAAGCCTGCACGAGCGTACCCTGGACGTCGGCGCCACGCTGATCATTACCGCCGATGAGCAGGTGCGGGGCGGAAAGTCCATACCTTTGAAGAACGCGGTAGACGAGGCCCTGGCAATGGGCGGCTGCGAAGCTGTCAGCCATGTAATTGTTTACAAGCGCACCGGCGGCCAGGTGGCGTGGCAAGAAGGGCGTGACTTGTGGATGCACGACGTGGCCGCGAATCAGCCAGGCCAGTGCGATCCGGTTGCACTGAACGCCGAACATCCCTTGTTCATTCTGTACACCTCGGGCTCCACGGGTAAACCCAAGGGCGTGCAGCATGCCGCAGCCGGGTTCCTGCTGTGGGCCCTGATGACGGTGAAATGGACTTTCGATGCCAAAGATAGCGACGTGTTCTGGTGCACCGCCGACGTGGGCTGGGTCACGGGTCATACCTACATCGCCTACGGACCTTTGGCCGCCGGCCTGACCCAGGTGATGTTCGAAGGTGTGCCTACCTATCCCGACGCCGGGCGTTTCTGGGAAATGATACAGCGCCACAAGGTTACCGTTTTCTATACGGCGCCCACGGCCATCAGGTCTCTGACCAAGGCCGCCGAAAGTTCGCCCGAGCATCATCCACGCAAATACGACATGAGTTCCCTGCGCATCATCGGGTCGGTGGGAGAACCCATCAATCCGGAAGCCTGGATGTGGTATTACAAAAACGTGGGGGGCGAGCGCTGCCCGGTGCTTGATACCTGGTGGCAAACGGAAACGGGCGCCCACATGATTACGCCTTTGCCCGGCGCTACACCCCTTAAGCCTGGGTCTTGCACGTTGCCGCTGCCTGGCATCGCGGCGGCCATTGTCGACGAGGCCGGCGACGAGGTCGGTCGCGGCAAGGGCGGTTTCCTGGTGGTCAAGCGTCCCTGGCCGGCCATGATACGCACCATCTGGGGTGATCCCGAGCGCTTCAAGAAAAGTTATTTTCCGCCGGAGCTCAAGGGCTATTATCTGGCAGGCGATGGCGCACAACGCGACCAGGACGACTACTTCTGGATCATGGGCCGCATAGACGATGTATTGAATGTGTCGGGCCATCGCCTGGGGACCATGGAAGTGGAATCGGCCCTGGTGTCGCATGAGCTGGTGGCCGAGGCTGCAGTGGTGGGGCGCCCCGATGCCACCACGGGCGAAGCCGTGGTGGCATTTGTTGTGCTCAAGCAATCTTTGCCCGAAGGCGACGAGGCCGACAACATAGCCCGACAGCTGCGCGCCTGGGTGGCCAAAGAGATAGGCCCGATCGCCAAGCCCAAAGACATTCGTTTTGGTGAAAATCTGCCCAAGACCCGATCGGGCAAGATCATGCGGCGATTGCTGCGTGTGGTGGCCAAGGGCGAAACCGTTACCCAGGATGTCTCTACCCTGGAAAATCCCGCCATACTCGACCAGTTGTCTCAAGCGCACTGATACGCGGGGCTCGCGTCCGTATTATCATTGCCACACCAAATCAGGCTTCGGCCTGATTTTTATTTGGCCCGTTACGAACGGGTCTTGCGCTGCATTGGAGTAGAGCTTGGAAACGAAGCAGACTGATCACATCGCCTTGCTGTTGATGGGGTTGACGGTGGCCATGTGGGGGTTCAGCTGGATCGCCATGAAAAGCCTGGTACCTTACATCGGGCCTTTCGATCTGGTCATGTTGCGCTATGCCCTGGCTTTTGTGGTTCTGCTGGTCATTTTATTGCTCACCCGGCAGTCCTTGAAGTGTCCTCCCTTCATGTTGACCCTGGGTATTGCCGTCTTCCAGACTACGGCGTTTCAATGCTTGTGTCAGCTTGCGCTGGTAACCGGGGGCGCGGGACATGTGGTCATGCTGGCCTACACCATGCCATTCTGGGTGGTGCTGATTGCGTGGCCCATGCTGGGCGAGCGTCCCACCAGCCGCCATATGCTGGGCTTTGCCTGTGCCGCGATCGGCCTGGTTGCCATTATTGCGCCCTGGCAGGGGTTGGGCTCTCTTACGGGATCCTTGCTGGCGCTGTTGGGTGGTGCTTGTTGGGGATTGGGAACGGTATTGTCCAAGATCATGTTCCAGCGCCATGCGCCCAAGGTACTGACGCTGACCATGTGGCAGATGGCTTTGGGGGCGCTGCTCACTTTTCCCGTAACGCTGATTTTTCCACAGCAGGATATGATCTGGTCAGCCGAGCTGTTCTGGGGTCTTGCCTATACGGCGGTGGGCGCATCAGCATTGGGCTGGTGGCTGTGGATGTCGGTCGTGCGGCGTGTCAGTGCCACGGTGGCGGGGATGTCCAGCCTGGGCGTTCCCGTGTTGACCGTGTTGCTGGCCTGGTTGTTTTTGTCTGAGCAGCCCAGCGCGGGTGAACTGACCGGCGTGGCCTTCATCATGATGGGACTGGTGATCGTGAACCTGGAAGGCAGCCGGCGCAGTGCGCGGCGCTGACGCCGCGCACCGTGTTGCCGGTTTACATGCCGTTGTAAACGGGGCCTTCGCCGCCCTGTGGCGCCACCCACACGATGTTTTGCGTGGGGTCTTTGATATCGCAGGTTTTGCAATGCACGCAGTTCTGCGCATTGATCTGCAGACGATCCTCGCCACTGTCGGTCTTGACGAACTCATATACGCCGGCAGGACAGTAACGCGCTTCGGGGCCACCATATTTGGCCAGGTTGACCGACACCGGTACCGTATCGTCTTTAAGCGTAAGGTGTATGGGCTCGTCTTCCGCGTGGTTGGTGTTGGAAATGAACACCGAGCTTAGGCGATCGAAGGTTAGCTTGCCGTCAGGCTTGGGGTAGTCTATGCGCGCGCATTCGGCCGCAGGCTGCAGACAGGCGTGATCGGGCTTGTTATGACGCAGCGTCCAGGGCATTTTTCCCTTGAGTAGCCATTGCTCGATGCCGGTCATAAGGGTAGCGATAGTGCGGCCCTTCTTGAACCATTGCTTGAAATTTCGAGCCTTGTTCAGCTCTGCGTGCAGCCACGAATTCTGGAAGGCGGCGGGATAGGCAACCAGCTCGTCGTGGCGACGGTCGGCCACGATGGCGTCGAAGGCGGCTTCGGCGGCCAGGGCCCCGGTCTTGATGGCCGAGTGGCTGCCTTTGATGCGCGATGCGTTCAATACACCGGCTTCGCAGCCAACCAGCACGCCGCCTGGGAAACAAAGCTTGGGCAAAGACATTAGCCCGCCTGCGGTAAGCGAGCGAGCGCCATAGGCAATGCGTTTTCCGCCTTCAAAAGTGGGGCGGATGGACGGATGGGTTTTATACCGCTGGAACTCTTCGAAGGGCGAGAGCCAGGGGTTGGCGTAATCCAGACCGACCACCAGGCCCACCACCACGATGTTGTTGGGCAGGTGATAAAGGAAGGAGCCGCCATAGGTGTCGGAATCCAGGGGCCAGCCTGCGGTATGCACAACCAGGCCGGGCTGGGATTGGGCAGGATCGACTTCCCACATTTCCTTGATGCCTATGCCGTAGCTTTGAGGATTGCGACCGGCGTCAAGCTTGTAGCGATCGATAAGCTGGCGGCCCAGTTGCCCGCGCGAGCCTTCTGCAAAGATGGTGTAGCGTGCCAGCAATTCCATGCCGGGCTGATAATGCTCGGTGTGGCTGCCGTCGCGCGCAACACCCATGTCGCCCGTGGCGACGCCCTTTACGGCGCCATCGTCTGTGTACAGGATCTCAGCGGCAGCAAAGCCGGGAAAAATATCGATTTCCAGGGCTTCGGCCTGTTCGCCCAGCCAGCGTGTGACATTACCCAGCTGAACAATGTAGTTGCCATGATTCTGGAAGCATTCGGGCAACAACCAGTTGGGCGTTGCGCGCGAGCCTTTTTCAGTCAGGAACAGAAACTTGTCTTCGGTTACGGCAGTCTCGATCGGGGCGCCTTTTTCTTTCCAGTCAGGGATCAGCTCGGTCAGGGCTTGCGGATCCATAACGGCGCCCGACAATATATGAGCACCGATTTCGGCGCCTTTTTCAAGCACGCAAACGCTGATGTCATGTTCGTGCTGGGCCGCCAGTTGCTTAAGCCGGATCGCGCTGGCCAGGCCTGCTGGCCCGCCCCCGACGATGACGACGTCGTACTCCATTGATTCACGTTCAGACATTACTAAATTCTCCCTGTGTCTTGCATGAGGTGCTGTGCCTCGAAACTGCGATATGGTTATGGATTCTTAAAATAATGGTGCCGGGCGTCACGCTATACTGGCTGTTGAACCCGCATAAGGACGCCGAGATTATGCAAATAATAACCCCAACCGCACAGCCACCCGCCGGCAGTGTCTACCGTTGCGCGATGAAAGTGCGTTGGGGCGACCTTGACGCCTTGAATCATGTGAATAATACCGTGTATTTTCGTTTCTTCGAGGAGGCAAGGGTGCAATTGTTCGAGCAGGTGTGGCTTATCCGGCCTTCCACCTCGGTCAGTGTGCTGGCCCACGCCTCGTGTGATTTTCTGAAGCAGTTGCTGTATCCGGCTACGGTCGTGATCACCCAGGAGCTGGTCCGCATAGGTCGTTCCAGCATCGAAATGAATACGCTGCTCGAGCGCGAGGATGAACCCGGTGTACTCTATGCAAAAGGCCGGTATGTCCTGGTAGGCATGAATCCCGCCACAGGCAAGTCAGAGCCCTGGACTGAACAGCAATTGGCTTGTCTGGCAGAATTGATGGCAACATAATGTTTTTTTTGGCCAAGGGCGTTGCGTCCCAAGGTTGATGAGTGACACTTGAATAAGGATAGGAGTAATGGATAAAGTCTATGCAAGCGCCGCAGAAGCGCTCAAGGGCGTCGTTGCCGACGGCCAGACCATAGCCGTTGGCGGCTTCGGTCTTTGCGGCATCCCCGAGGCGCTTATTGCGGCGCTGCGCGATTCCGGCGTGCAGAACCTGACCTGCGTCAGCAACAATGCGGGGGTCGACGATTTCGGCCTGGGCCAGCTATTGGCCACGCGTCAGATCAAAAAAATGATTGCCTCGTATGTGGGCGAAAACAAAGAGTTTGCGCGCCAGTACCTGGCGGGCGAGCTTGAGCTGGAATTCACGCCGCAGGGCACCCTAGCAGAAAAACTGCGTGCCGGTGGTGCAGGCATTCCCGCTTTCTTCACCCGCACGGGTGTGGGCACCGTCGTGGCCGATGGCAAAGAGTTGCGCGAGTTCGACGGCGATACCTACGTCATGGAACGCTCCATTGTTCCCGATGTATCGCTGATCAAGGCGCACAGGGCTGATCGCAGCGGCAATCTGCAGTTTCGCAAGACGGCACGCAATTTCAATCCCAACGTGGCCATGGCAGGCAAGATCACCATTGTCGAGGTCGAGGAAATTGTCGAGCTGGGCGCCATCGATCCCGACCAAGTGCATCTGCCAGGTATTTACGCACACCGCATTGTGCTCAATACCAACCCGGAAAAACGCATAGAACAACGTACTGTCCGCAACGCGCAAGGAGCATAACAATGGCTTGGACTCGTGATGAAATGGCGGCGCGCGCCGCGCGTGAACTGCAAGACGGTTTTTATGTCAACCTGGGCATAGGCCTGCCCACCATGGTGGCCAACCACGTGCCTGAAGGCATGGAAGTCTGGCTGCAATCAGAAAATGGCCTGTTGGGCATAGGCCCGTTCCCCACCGAAGACGAAATCGACGCCGACATGATCAATGCCGGCAAGCAAACGGTTACCACGTTACCCGGTTCGTCCATATTTGCCTCGGCGGACTCTTTTGCCATGATACGTGGCGGCAAGATCAATCTGGCCATACTGGGCGCCATGCAGGTGTCCGAAAAAGGCGATCTGGCCAACTGGATGATTCCAGGCAAAATGATCAAGGGCATGGGCGGTGCCATGGATCTGGTGGCCGGTGTAGGCCAGGTTGTGGTGTTGATGGAACACGTTGCGCGCAAGAAAGACGGCACCGAAGACATCAAGTTGCTGCCCGAATGTACCTTGCCCTTAACGGGCCTGGGCGTGGTGGATCTCATCATTACCGATCTGGGCGTCATGCAAGTGACCGACAATGGGCTCAAGCTGATTGAACTTGCGCCGGGCGTGACCCTGGAAGAAATCCAGTCCAAAACTACGGCCAAGCTTGATGTCTCCTCCATTGCCTGATTTGGTTCAACGTATCCCGGCCCTGCGCGCGGCCATGCAGTCGCGCCAGGTACATGCCTGCATCATTCCCACTTCTGATCCACATTTGTCGGAATACCTGCCAGAGCGCTGGCAGGGCAGGCAGTGGCTAAGTGGCTTTGATGGCTCGGCGGGCACGCTGGTCGTCAGTGCCACGTACGCCGGCCTTTGGACCGATAGCCGCTACTGGGAACAGGCCGATCATGATCTGCAAGGCACGGACATAACGCTGATGCGTGCCGGTCAGGCCGACGTGCCCGGGCCGGCCGCGTGGCTGGCCGATCATCTGGCTCCTGCACAACGCGTGAGCGTCGATGGGCAAGTGCTGGCTCTGCAAACGTACCGGCAATGGCAGGAAATTCTGGCTGCAAAAGACATTGCGCTACTGACTGACATCGACGTACTGGACGACATCTGGGTACCGCGTCCTGCGCTTCCCTCCGGCACGGTGTTCGAGCATCTGCCGCCGTTTGCGTGCCGCAGTCGGGCACAGAACTTGGCCGATGTGCGTTCTGCAATGATGGGCCATAAAGCAGACTGGCATTGGCTATCGTCGCTCGACGACATTGCCTGGTTGTTTGATTTACGCGGCAACGATGTGCCGTACAACCCTGTTTTTCTGGCGTATGCACTAATAGGTACTGACAGTGCGCGTCTGTTTGTGGCGCCAGAAAAAATTTCTGCTGACCTGCGGCAACGCTTGTTGGTCGATGGCGTCACCATAGCCCCCTACGACGAGGCTGCGGGCGCACTGGCCTGTCTGCCTCAAGGCCAAGTCTTACTGCTGGATCCGGCGCGCGCCACGGTGGGCACCTACGGAGCAGCGGCGTTCGTTGACGTAACCGAGGCTATTAATCCGTCGCAGCTGCTCAAATCGCGCAAGAATCAGGCCGAAGCCGAAAATGTGCGCAAGACCATGGAGCACGATGGCGCGGCCCTGTGTGAATTCTTTGCCTGGTTCGAGGCTGCGCAAGGGCGCGAGCGCATCACCGAAATCACCATCGATGAACAAATCACCGCCGCCCGCGCACGGCAGCCGAATTTTGTAACGCCCAGCTTTGGCACGATTGCGGCCTACAACGCCAATGGCGCCATGCCGCATTACCATGCCACGGAACAGGCGCATGCCGTCATCCAGGGCGATGGCTTGTTGCTCATAGACTCGGGTGGTCAGTATCTGGGCGGTACCACCGATATCACCCGTGTTGTGCCGGTAGGTCGGGTCAGCGATGCGCAAAAGCGCGACTACACTGCGGTGCTCAAGGGCATGATTGCCCTGTCGCAGGCGGTATTCCCGCGCGGCACGGCATCGCCTTTGCTCGACACCATCGCTCGTATGCCCATCTGGCAGACTGGCGCCGATTACGGCCATGGTACCGGCCATGGCGTGGGTTATTTCATGAATGTGCATGAAGGCCCACAGTCCATAGCCTATCGTGCCAGCGTCACGCCCAATATGGCCATGGAGCCGGGCATGATCACCTCGAACGAGCCCGGTCTGTACCGGCCTGGCAAATGGGGCATACGTATAGAAAACCTGGTGCTGGCTGTGCCGGGGCCGAATACTGAATTCGGCGAGTTCCTGCAGTTCGAAACCCTTACCCTGTGTCCCATAGATACACGTTGCATCAGTGTCGACCTGTTGTCCGATACCGAGCGCGGCTGGCTTAACGGCTACCACGAACAGGTACGCCTGCGTTTGCTGCCGCAGGTCCAGGGCGGCGCAAAAGAATGGCTGCTTGAACGCACCCGCCCGATTTGAACGGGCTATAATCCAAATTTCCCGCTCCTGCCCGGTTGCCCCGGGCATGTAAATTCATAATGACCAAATACGTATTTGTCACCGGCGGCGTCGTTTCCTCCCTCGGTAAAGGCATTGCTGCAGCCTCGCTGGCAGCCATTCTTGAGTCGCGTGGCCTGCGTGTCACCATGCTGAAGCTCGATCCGTACATCAACGTCGATCCGGGCACCATGAGCCCCTTCCAGCACGGCGAAGTCTTCGTGACCGAAGATGGCGCCGAAACCGACCTTGATCTGGGCCACTACGAGCGCTTCATTTCCACGCGCATGCGCAAGGTCAACAACTTCACCACCGGACAAATCTACGAATCTGTTCTGCGCAAAGAGCGTCGTGGTGATTACCTGGGCAAGACCGTGCAGGTCATTCCCCATATCACCAACGAGATTCAGGATTTCGTTGCGCGTGGTGCCAAGGCGGCCCACGACGGCGCCACTGACGTGGCCATCGTCGAAATCGGCGGCACCGTGGGCGACATCGAATCGCTGCCTTTCCTTGAAGCAGCGCGGCAAATGAGCCTGCGCTTAGGGCGCAACAATGCCGCCTTCGTGCATCTGACACTGGTGCCCTTTATTGCGTCGGCAGGCGAACTGAAAACCAAGCCTACCCAGCACTCCGTGCAAAAATTGCGCGAAATCGGTATTTACCCGAATGCGCTGCTGTGCCGCGCCGACAGGCCCATACCGGCCGAAGAGCGCGCCAAGATTTCGCTGTTTTCCAATGTGCCGCTCGATGCCGTGATTTCGGTCTGGGATGCAGACTCCATTTACAAGATTCCTGCCATGCTGCATCAGCAAGGTCTGGATAATCTGGTCTGCGATGCCTTGGGCATTACTCCGCCGCCTGCCGACTTGTCCATGTGGGATCGTCTGGTCGATGCCATAGAAAATCCCCAGCACACCGTGCGCATAGGCATGGTGGGCAAGTATGTCGACCTGACCGAATCGTATAAATCGCTTAGCGAAGCACTGGTACATGCGGGCATTCACACGAAATCGCGTGTATTTGTCGAATACCTTGATTCCGAAGAAATCGAAACACAAGGCACAGACTGCTTGAAGGGGCTGGATGCCATTCTGGTGCCGGGCGGTTTCGGCAAGCGCGGCACTGAAGGCAAGATGTTGGCCATACGCTATGCGCGCGAGAACGGCGTACCCTACCTGGGCATTTGCCTGGGCATGCAACTGGCCGTGGTCGAGTTCGCTCGCAATGTGGCTGGCCTGGGTGGTGCCAACAGCACGGAATTTGATCC
This sequence comes from Alcaligenaceae bacterium, assembly GCA_013416405.1. GTDB lineage: Bacteria > Pseudomonadota > Gammaproteobacteria > Burkholderiales > Burkholderiaceae_B > Pusillimonas_C. The sequence continues at coordinate 66,045 of JACCET010000007.1, read as the reverse complement.
CGCCGCGCCGCACCCCGTGGTTGCCCTGATTACCGAATGGCAAGACCAGGAAGGCAAGGTCGAGAAGCGCGACGCCAGTTCCGACCTGGGCGGCACCATGCGCAAAGGCGCGCAGCGCTGCCCGATCAAGCCCGGCACACGAGCCAGCCAAATCTATGGCAAGGAAGTCAACGAGCGCCATCGTCACCGCTACGAAGTCAACAATGTTTACGTACCCCGGCTCGAAGAATCGGGCCTGGTCATCAGCGCGCGCACGCCTACTGAAAGCCTGCCCGAAATCATGGAACTACCCAGCCATCCCTGGTTCATGGGCGTTCAGTTCCACCCAGAGTTCACCTCTACACCGCGCGATGGCCATCCCTTGTTTTCCAGTTATATCCAGGCTGCCATAGACTGCCAAGAGCAGCGCAAGGCGGATCAATAAGGAGTTGCCTTGAAATTGTGTGGATTTGAAGCCGGCCTTGAACACCCGTTTTTCCTGATTGCAGGGCCGTGTGTCATAGAGTCGCGGCAAATGGCTTTTGATACCGCAGGGCGTTTGAAGGAAATCACGGCCAGGCTGGGCATACCTTTCATCTATAAAAGCTCGTTCGACAAGGCCAACCGCAGTTCCGGCCAGTCTTATCGTGGTCCGGGCCAAGACGAAGGCCTGCAAATATTAGCCGACGTTCGGGCCCAATTGCAGGTGCCGGTACTGACCGACGTACATACCATCGAGCAGGTCGCCCAGGTGGCTGCGGTGGTCGATGTCTTGCAGACGCCGGCTTTCCTGTGCCGACAAACTGACTTCATTCATGCCTGCGCCGCAACGCTCAAGCCCGTCAATATCAAGAAGGGGCAGTTCCTGGCCCCGCACGATATGGCCCAGGTCGTAGCCAAGGCCAGGGCAGCAGCCATAGCAGCGGGTGGCGACGGACACAACATCATGGTGTGCGAGCGCGGCGCTTCATTTGGCTACAACAACCTGGTGTCCGACATGCGCTCCCTGGCCATCATGCGTGAAACCAGCTGTCCTGTGGTGTTCGATGCCACGCACTCGGTGCAATTGCCGGGCGGGCAGGGCACTAGTTCAGGCGGCCAGCGCGAATTCGTTCCTGTTTTGGCGCGCGCCGCCATCGCCGTCGGTATTGCGGGTATTTTCATGGAAACCCATCCCAACCCGGATCAGGCGCTTTCTGATGGCCCCAATGCGGTTCCTCTAGATCAAATAGAAAGTCTGTTGAGCACACTGGTCAACATTGACCGCTACGTGAAAAGCAGCGGCGCCCTGGTTTAAAACCAAGCTCGACTTGCACTCTCGTTTGCGAGCGTGCGGCGCTTGCGCTAAAATAATTGACTTATCAACGATTGATTTATCAATAGATTCATATGACACCGCCTATCGATAACTCGTACGCTGAAACAGGGCGGGTACTTTCGGTTCGGCACTCTTTGCTGGCAATGGCCGGGCTGGCTTTCGTCAGTGTGATGGTTGCCATAGACCAAACCGTAGTCGGTACTGCTTTGCCCACTGTCGTCGCCGAATTGAACGGCTTCGATCTGTACGCCTGGGTAGCCACGGCCTATCTGCTTACTTCCGTCATCACCATCCCCATCTTCGGGCGTCTGGGTGATTACTATGGCCGCAAGCCTTTCGTATTGGCGTCGTGCGTGGTTTTCATGTCGGCCTCGGTGCTGTGCGGCATTGCAGACAGTATGCTGCAACTGGTGTTTGCACGTGCCCTGCAGGGCATAGGTGGCGGCATGCTGGTGGGCACGGCCTTTGCCTGCATACCCGACTTATTCCCTGATTCGCATGTGCGTTTGCGCTGGCAGATACTGCTGACCAGCGCCTTTGGCATTGCCAATGCGGTCGGCCCTACACTGGGCGGCATACTGACCGAGTACGCTGGCTGGCGTTCGGTGTTTTTCGTGAATCTGCCTGTCGGCTTTCTAAGCCTGTTTTTTCTGTGGCGCTATTTGCCCAGGATCAGGCAAATTCAGCCCAGCCACATACGCCTGGACTGGCAAGGGGCCATATTGCTTGCCCTGGGTCTGGGCAGCCTGCAATTCTTTGTTGAGCTATTGCCGCGTTACGGCGCCGGCATGCCCATGGTGGTACTGGGTGTGTTCTCGTGCCTGATATTCGCCGGGCTTATCGTCTGGGAAAAGCGTTGCCCTCATCCTCTGATTCCGCTGGACATGTTCCGCAACAAAAGCCTGGCAGCCCTGTTCTGCCTGTCGTTGTTTACGGGTTTTATCCTGTTCGGGCTTTTGTTTTATTTGCCCCTGATGTTGCAGGGCGGGTTTGGTCTGACACCGCGCCAGGTAGGCTTGCTGATTACGCCTTTAGTGGTGTGCATCACCTTGGGCAGTGCCGTCAATGCGCGCATTATCATACGACTGCCCAAGCCCAATTACATGCTTTATGCTGGTTTTGCCCTTCAGGTGGTGTCCTGCATAGGCATGGTGACCTCGCATCAGGATACCTCCCGATGGCTGTTGGTGGCCTACATGATACTTGCCGGTATAGGGCTGGGTTTTGTCATGCCCAACCTGACCGTCTTCGCCCAGGAAACGGCCGGGCGTGCCTTGCTGGGGATTTCCACTGCCATGCTGCAATCGGTGCGCATGATAGGCGGCATGCTGGGTACCGCGGTAGTGGGATCCATGGTGACGCATCACTATATCGAAGGGGTGCGTCATGCGGCGCCCGAAGGCCAGGGCACATCGTGGCTGAAGCTGCTTGAAGACCCGCAGATGCTGGTCAATGACGTCATTCAGGCTGATTTTCTGGCTACGCTGCAGCTACAGGGTTTGTCTGGCAGCAGGCTGATCGACCTGGCCCGTGTTTCCTTGGTCGAGGCCGTGCATTCGGGCCTGATGACTACTCTGCTGATTGCGCTTATCGCCCTGTTTTGGGTGTACAGGCTGCCGGTCATCCGGTTCACGCGCACGACCCTGGCCAAGCCGACCGTCAAGGAGCCTGTCGATGAATGAGCTTCCGCAACTGCAGGCTGTACAACAGCTGGGCCGTACTTATCGCGCACTAATGTCGTCTTTTGAAAGCATTACCGGCCATTCCATGCCGCGTTGGCGCATATTGCTGACGTTGCACCGGCAGGGCGAGTTGACTCAGAAGCAACTGGCGCAAGATCTTTACCTGGATCCGGCCGCCCTGACCAGGCATATCAAGGCCATCGAGAGCGATGGCTGGGTTGAGCGCCATAACGATGTGAACGACAACAGGCTGACCAATGTGGCGCTGACCGATGCCGGGCGAAAAATTGTGGCAGATATCATGCCCAGGCGGCAGGCCTTTATAGAGCAGGCCTTCGGCGACATGCCAGTGGATAAAATACAGGAACTGAGCACCATATTGCAGACCTTGGAGCGGGGCTTGCGACAGCCCGTTACGTGACTGTTTTTCACAATTCTATTCTTTTGAAGGCAATATAATCCGTCTCGTGTTCCGCGCAGGTACAATCGGGCAATTACGTAACTTTATACATTCAGGCAGGACAGTCAAAATCATGAGTGCAATTGTAGATATCATTGGTCGCGAAATTCTGGATTCGCGTGGTAATCCCACCGTTGAATGTGATGTACTGCTTGAGTCGGGCGCCATGGGGCGCGCGGCAGTGCCGTCGGGTGCATCCACAGGCTCGCGCGAGGCCGTCGAACTGCGTGACGGCGATAACGCCCGTTACCGGGGCAAAGGCGTATTGCGCGCGGTCGAGAACCTGAACACCGAAATTTCCGAAGCGCTGATGGGCCTGGATGCCCAAGAGCAAACTTTCGTAGACCGTACCCTGATAGACCTGGACGGCACGGAAACCAAAAGCCGCCTGGGCGCCAATGCCATCCTGGCAGCCAGTATGGCGGTTGCGCGTGCCGCTGCCGATGATTCCGGCCTGTCGCTGTACCGGTATTTCGGTGGCAGCGGCCCCATGCAGATGCCTGTTCCCATGATGAACGTGATCAATGGTGGTGCGCACGCCAACAACACGCTCGACATGCAGGAATTCATGATTCTTCCTATCGGAGCCAGCAGCTTTCGCGAAGCACTGCGCATGGGTGCTGAAATTTTCCACACTCTGGCCAAGCTGTTGAATCAGCAGGGCATGTCCACGGCAGTGGGTGATGAGGGTGGCTTTGCTCCCAACGTGGCCAACCACGAGGCTGCCATACAGCTTATCCTGCAAGCCATTGCCGAAGCCGGCTACGAGGCCGGATCGCAAATTGCCCTGGGTCTGGACTGCGCCAGCTCCGAGTTCTACCGCGATGGCAAATACCATCTGGCCGGTGAAGGCGGGATCGCCCTGAGTGCGGCCGATTTCACCAACTTGCTGGCTGGCTGGTGCGACAAATACCCCATCATCTCTATCGAAGACGGCATGGCCGAGAACGACTGGGAAGGCTGGAAGCTGCTGTCCGACCAGTTGGGCAAGAAGGTGCAATTGGTGGGCGACGACCTGTTTGTCACCAACACCAAAATACTGAAGCAGGGCATAGACCAGGGCATTGCCAACTCTATCCTGATCAAGATCAACCAGATCGGCACCCTGACCGAAACCTTCGCCGCCATAGAAATGGCCAAGCGTGCAGGCTACACCGCCGTTATTTCTCATCGTTCGGGCGAAACCGAAGATGCAACCATTGCCGATCTTGCCGTGGCAACCAACGCCATGCAGATCAAAACAGGTTCGCTTTCGCGTTCCGACCGCATGGCCAAATACAACCAGTTGCTGCGTATCGAAGAAGAACTGGCCGAAGTGGCTTCCTATCCGGGCCGCGACGCCTTCTACAATCTGCGCTAGAAACCTGGGCCCCAGAAGCAGCCCGGCTCGGCCGGGTTGTTTTTTGGTAAAAAATGCGACTGCTATTCATTGTTCTGGCCGTGCTCACCATCCTTACCCAATACCCTTTGTGGTGGGGCAAGGGAGGCTGGCTGCGAGTTCAGGAACTACAAAGAAAAGTCGCCACTCAGCAGGAAACCAACGATGCGTTGGTTGCACGCAATAACGCCTTGCAGGCCGAGGTGCACGATCTTAAATCGGGCACCGACGCCATAGAAGAGCGCGCGCGCGGTGAGCTGGGCATGATCCAGGAAGGCGAGGTCTATGTACAGATTCTTGCACCGCACGAGCATGAGCCGCAAGTAAAGACCCCCAAAATTCCAGAGAAAAAAGGCAACTGAGTCGTATATTTGCTTTGCTGCATGGTGATTCCAGGCGCCGACGTTAAGTGTTCAGCAGCTAAACCGGATGCTAGCCTTGCACAGGGGCACAACACAGAGTCAGCCCGCAGTCGGGGTGGTCGGGCGCGACGGCCAGCCCGTCGGTGCTGGTATCGGCTGGCCCGGGCAAAGGCGCTGTGGGGCTGGTTGGAGTGGCAGGTTCTGCGGGTGGCGCACGGACTGACCCTGGCGGCCGATAGGGCGCATCAGGTGAACCCGGAGCAAGGGTAGTGGACTGCGGCGCCATGCACCACAAGCCTGTGCAAGGCAGTATGGGCGCGGGGCCGGCAAGAGTGGGCAGACCCGGCTGTATGACATTACCAGCAGCAACAAGGCCGGGCCAGCGCACCGGATGAGACTGCATGACCAGGCTGATTTCGCGACTTAATGGCAAGTAGCCGTGTGCCATGGCGTGCTGGCCATAGGTGCCGCCTGATCTACCCAGCAGACGCATAAGGCCTTTCATGCCGGGCACGACGGGTTCGTGCAGATAGGTCAGGCGCAGTGTAAGCGTATTCGCTTGGTATATGGACATGTTTGACTCAGGCCCCAGGCCGTGGAGCCAGCCCTGAGCGCGGCGGCGCTGGTCTTGCTCGAGCAGATAATTATTGTTGATGACTGCCAGCCCGCCCTGCAATGTGCGGCTGAGTTGCGGATCGGAAAAATCGTTGAAGGCGGCGGTGGTGGGCGACAGGACAGCCATCTGCCAGGGCGCGCCGGCGGTGTCGCGGGTGCGTTTGTGGAAGGCTAGTTGCTGATTCTGCCTGGCGCTGTTGCTGGCCGAGGCTGGAAATAGCGGTAATAGGGCCTGCTCAAAGGCGGCCGTGATGGTTTCGGGCCTGGCGTGCCCACTGACACCAGCCCGACTGGCTTCGAGCAAGGCCAGGCTGACGACCTGCCGGGTCAGTAGCCAGTGTGCGGTTTCGATGCTGCCCAAGCCCAGCAACAGTATGGGAACGGCGACGATAGAGAATTCAATCATGCCTGCGCCGCCCTGGCGCCGATTGCCCGCCTTGTTTAAGCGGGCTGTATGCGACAAGGTATGGGCACCGTGGCGGACCACGGCTGGAAAAGATAATAGGCAGGGCGACATGACGCTTAGTGTGCCGCCACAGCCCCAGACATGTCGAGTGTGGAAACTGCGTACTTTTAGCTGGCCTAATGCACGCTGCCGTCGGTGTCGTGCGTCGTGCCGGGCTGCGTCACAAAAAGCCTGGCGCAGTCTACGGCATCGAACTGATAGGGCTTGCCACAGAAATTGCACAGGATATCGATTTCCTGTCGTTCGCTGAGAATGTCTTCAACTTCTTCGCGGCCCAAGGCTTGCAGCATGCCGGCTACCCGTTCACGGGTGCAAGGGCAGTACCAGCGCACACTTTGCGGTTCGAAAGTCAGCAACTCTTCTTCCCAGAACAGCCGCTTGATCAAGGTGTCGATATCCAGTGTCAGCAGTTCTTCGTGCTTGAGTGTAGAGGCCAGATGGCCTGCACGCGTCCAGGTTTCCGCTTGCTGCTCGGGCGTGGTGCTTTCATGACCGCCATGTGCAGGCAGGCGTTGCAGCAGCAGGCCTGCCACGTGTTCGGCGTCGGAGGCCAGCCACAAGCGGGTGTCCAGCTGTTCGGAGTCGCGCATATAGCGCTCAAGCACATGGGCCACGGAGTCGCCTTCCAGGGGAATAATGCCTTGGTAAGGCTTGAGGTCATTATTCTTGCTGCCAGGATCCAGCGTGACCACAAAGCGCCCCGTACCATTCGTGTTGAGCAGGGATTGCAGGGTGCCGTCGGCGGGAATGTCGTGGCCTTCGCGCACGCTTACGGTTGCGCGTATGGACAGGTCGGTGGTGCATTCGACCACGATCAAGGCGATAGGGCCGTCGCCCTGCAGCTGCAGCACCAGGGCGCCATCAAATTTGATGTTGGACGTAAGCAGAATGGACGCTGCGACCAATTCGCCCAGCAGTGTTTGTATGCAGGCCGGGTAGTGCTGGTGAGCCAGCCCGGTTTTCCAGGCCTGGTTCAGCCTGACGGCCTGGATTCGAGTGCTGTGATCGGACAGCAGGTATTTTTTAAGTTCATCAGTCATGGTTGAATTTTAGCCCATGACTGTAACTAGGCCAGCGTATCGTCGCTGTGCCCCGCGTACCAGTAATAGCCTTGTTCGTCGACCTTGGCCAACTCGCCGCTCAGGCACCAGTCATCTTTGAATTTGGCCTGGGTGGCCAAATCGTTGCGCCAATAGCCCAGGAAAAGCACCGGGTCGGGGTGGCCTTGTATGTCGTAGCGATTCAGGGCGATTTCACCGGTTCTGCCCGGCCGACAGGGCTTGCCGTCCTTATCCAGCACGGCGACCTGATGGCCGGGATAAGGACGCCCCATGCTGCCTGGCCGGGTCGGCCATTTCTTGTGGCTATTGCCTATCAGATGATTCATTTCGGTGCAGCCGAACATTGCATTGGGCGTGACACCCAGGGCCTCGGCGCACCAATTGAAAACATCGGTGTTCAGGTTGACCTCGGTCATGAGGGCACGCAAGGCCAGTGGGTACTGCGCGCGCGGCAAGGGAGTGTGTTGCATCATGGCTTGCAGCATGTCGGCGGGCAGAAAAACATTGCTGACCTGGTAGCGTGCCAGCGTTTCAAAGGCGCGGCCTGGCGTGGACTGGCCGGCTGTGCTGACGATGGCGTGACCAAAATACAGCGTGGGCAATAATGCGTTCATGATGCCGCCGGCGCTGTTCCAGTCGACGGGGCTCCAGAGTATGTCGCCCGACTGTGGAAACCAGTTTTGTGCGGCAACAAAGCCAGGCAGGATGCCGATCAGGGCTTGATGGCCCAGCAGCGTGCCTTTGGGCGCAGCAATGCTATTAGGTGCATAAAGCAGCAGTGCCGCGCTGCTGGAACGGGTATGCATGGTCTGGAACTGAGTTTCCTGGCGCGCCAGCAAAGAGCGCCAGGGGATGATGGCTTCGTGCTGGAAATTCAAGCCTATGATTTGCGTCAGGGTTGGGCACTGGGCTTGTGCCCGCAATAAATAGTCCGCGCCTGCGTCGTCGACGATGGCGACCCGCGCCTCGGCATCGTGTAGCCGTGTGGCCAGTCCGTTCTCGCCCAAGGCGGGAGACAGTGGCAGGGCGATTGCGCCCACGCTGAATATGGCGATAAAGGCGGCAACCGTTTCAGGTCGCTGCTCAGTGACGACTGCAATGCGGTCACCGGCCTGGATGCCCATTTTAATCAGGCCGTTGGCAAGTTGATTGGCGGTATCTGAAAGCCGCGTGTAGGTCCAGACTTCGCGTTGCCCCTGCGAATTTTCATGGAAAATGGCAATGCGCCTGCCTTCGACGGGACTCTGCGCCCAGCGGTGCACGCATGCTTGCGCAATATTGAATTGAGAAGGGACTAACCACTGGTAAGACTGGTACAGCGCCGAGTATTGGTCGTTCATTGTCTTTTTGATTCAATGGGTCGAGTAGGGGGCGAGCCACTTTACCCCCAAAGCATGAACGACTAGCGGTATCTATGCAATCCTTACGTTTCAGAAAGCCACTTACACTAGGGTTTATACTAGGCAGAGCCTAAGGTTTCGGTGCATGAACCAGGCGGGTACGAGCCAGGCGGTCGTGCAGAAACTGGCCTTGCGGGTCAAACCAGGTCCATAAAAACAATGTAAACGGCGCAAAGACGATGAGTAAGTCGGTTGAGCTATAGCCGGTTGCGTGTGAGGCCGTCAGCACCAAGAGCGCAGCCAGCAATGGAACCGGCCAGATCAGGATATAACGCAGCAGCAGAATGCCCAGGCCGGGTATTTGGCCGTCTTGTGTTACCAGCCTGATATTCCAGGTTTTCATGGGCAAGGTCTGGCCGCGCTTGCGCCAGCACAGTATGAAATACACCCCGATGGCAACAAACAGCACGGCCTGGCGGCCGTGCCGGAACATCATTCCGCTACGGCTTTGTGTCAGGGTGTCGAACAGATAGCTGGCCAGAAACACCACGCCGAACAGCAGCACGCCCTCGTACATCATGCAGGCGAAGCGGCGCCACCTGCTGGGCGTGTTGGTAAGTTCGATGGCTGGCGATTGTTGCATTGCGGTATCCGGAATTCTGATGCTGGCTGCTATTATCCCGCACTTTCGAATTTTGTACCGTCCGGGCAAAAGAAAAGCCGCTATACGCGGCTCTGGCTGAGCGGGTCTACCGTGCTGACTTGCTGTTTGGCAGGCAAGTCGGGAACAGATGCTTAGTTGGTGGATTCGACCATTTTGCCGGCTGGAGCCTGGGCGCGGTCGGCAGCTGCAAACAACTTGGCAAACAATTTCTTAATTGCTTCGACGGGTTTGAAACGGTACTGATCTTCGATGGCTTGCATCATCAGTTGACGTTCGAGTTCGTCGGTTAAACGCACATCTTTGGCTACGTTGATCATTATAAAGCCTCTTGTAAAAAATTGAACGTTTCGTTCAAGGGTTAACCCTATTATAAGGGTTAACCCGGGTAATTTTCAAGGCTTTATATTGCAGCGCAAAATAAGTGTGGCGCAAGCGCTACTTCTTCTCTTTCCTGTAGCTGTCCTGCACCATTTCAAAGATGAACAGGCGGCAGTCCAGTGCGCCGTTGTACAAGGGATGGCGGCGCCGTGGTTTCAGGCGCATTTGCCGTGGTAAGTCGTGATCGCTGGTAATCACGCCGACTTGCCAACCGCTGTAATGCTGCTTCAGATTTTGCGCCCAGGCGCTCCAGAGCTCGGGGTCGTCGTCGGGCATGCGCTCGCCGTAAGGTGGGTTGGTGACCAGCCAGCCGCTGGATGCGGGCGGTTGCACAGAACGGGCGTTGCCGACTTCAAAGCGTATGGAGTCGGGTGTGAGCCAGGCCCTTTCCATATTTGCCTTGGCCGCTTCGATGGCTTCTGGATTTAGGTCGTAACCGACCAGGGGGCTATCAAGACGGGTGGCAATATGTGAGCGTGCCTCGTCTTTGATATTGCGCCAATGTCGGGCGTCGTGATTGCGCAGGCGCTCAAACCCGAAAGGGCGCCAGATGCCTGCCGGCACGCCCAGCGCGATCCAGGCCGCCTCTATCAGTATGGTGCCGCCGCCGCAGAAAGGATCAAGCAGGGCCTGAGACGGATCCCAATCTGAAAGCGCCAGTAGGCCGGCGGCCAGATTTTCCCGTAAAGGCGCTTCGCCCTTGTCCAGGCGCCAGCCACGCTTGAATAGCGATTCGCCCGAGGTATCCAGATACAGTGTGGCGCTGTCTTCACTAAGGAACAGGTGTACGCGGGCGTCGGGGCGCACGGTGTCGATATCAGGCCGTTCGCCCTCGCGCTCGCGTAGACGGTCGCAGATGCCGTCTTTCGCGCGCAGATTGCAATATTGCAGGCTTTGCATGGGGCTGCGTATGGCAGAGGTATCCACCCGCAGGGTTTGTTCGGCGCCGAACCAGCGCTCCCAGGGTGTTTGGCGAGCCAGCTCAAGGATGTCGTCTTCGTGCCGTACCGGAGCATGGGCGACTTGAACCAGTACGCGTGTGGCCAGCCGGGAATACAGATTGGCACGCAGTATGCCGGTCCAGTCGGTATGGAAGCGGCAGCCCGCACGGGCAGGCTCGGCATCGGCAAAGCCCAGGGCCTGCATCTCGGCGACCAGCGCTTCTTCCAGGCCCTGGGGGCAAGGGGTGAAAACAGGAAAAATTTCGGCTTGCGCGGGCCGACGTGGTTGGCGTACTGCAATACGAGGAGTATCGGGCTCCTGCCGAACTGTATCGGACTCCCTGCGCCTGCGCTGCCTTGGTTCGGCGTCTTGCCTGCGTACCTGTTCAGACGCTTCAAGGCCTGACTTTTCTTGCGTGACGGCTCTGGCCGCGCTTACCTTGCCCCGTTCGCGCTCAAGCTGAGCCACTTGCCGTGCCCGGCCTCCGGCGCGCTTGCGGCGCTCGCCGTCGTTGTTGGCATCGGGTGTGGCAACTTTCTTTTTCAGTGTCAGGGTTTTGCCTGATTTATTGTCAGTCATGAGTATGTGTCAGAAGGGTCGTACGACGACCAGGGCAATGATGATCAGCAGCAACAGAACGGGGATTTCGTTGAACCAGCGGTAATAGCGATGACTGCGCGTGTTGCGGCCTTGCTTAAAGGTTGTAAGCATGCGGGCGCAAACAAGGTGGTAGATAACCAGCAACGCCACGCCCAGCAACTTGGCATGCATCCAGCCCTGGCCCTGCCCCAGGCCATAGCCCAGGAACAGCCACAGGCCGAATACCAGTGCCAATATGCCCAGCGGCGTCATGAAGCGGTACAGACGCTGCGCCATGCCCAGCAGCGTTGCCGTGCTGGATGCATCGGTGGCCTGTGCCAGATTGACATAGATGCGGGGCAGATAGAATAGGCCGGCGAACCACGCAACGACAAAAAGAATATGTAGTGTTTTGATCCAGAGCATGGAGTTACCGTCAGCCGCGTAGCTGGCCGTCTCCGGCCAGTACCCACTTCAGGGTGGTCAGGCCTTCCAGGCCTACCGGCCCGCGTGCATGCAGGCGGTTGGTGGAAATGCCGATCTCGGCGCCCAGCCCGTATTCAAAACCATCGGCGAAGCAGGTAGGCAGGTTGACATAGACCGAGCTGGAATCGACTTCACGTTGAAAGCGGGTGGCAGCGTGCAGGTTTTCAGTCACGATGGCTTCAGTGTGTTCCGAGCTGTAGCGTGCGATGTGATCCATGGCCTGATCCAGCGTATCGACGATACGCACGGCCAGTATGGGTGCCAGGTATTCGGTTTCCCAGTCTTCCTGGCTGGCGGGCAAGGCCTGGGGCAGCAGGGCGCAAGTGCGTTCGCAGCCGCGCAGTTCAACACCCTTGTCAGCAAGGGTTTTGCCCAGGCGGGGAAGAATCGCCGCCGCAACATCGACATGGACCAGCAGGGTTTCCATGGCTCCGCAAATACCATAGCGATAGGTCTTGGCATTGACCGCGATCTCGTGTGCCTTGTCGAGGTCGGCGGCCGCATCGATATAGACGTGGCAGTTGCCGTCAAGATGCTTGATCAGCGGCACCTTGGCTTCCTTGGCCAGGCGGGCGATCAATCCCTTGCCGCCACGCGGCACAATGACATCGATGTAGTCGGTCAGGGTAATCAGTTGGCCTACAGCGGCGCGGTCGGTCGTGCCGACCACCTGAACGGCATGGGAGGGCAAGCCTGCTTCGGCCAGCCCCCGGCTAATAATGGCGCCCAGTGCAACGTTGGAATGGAAGGCTTCGCTGCCGCCGCGCAATATCGTGGCATTGCCCGACTTCAGGCAGAGCGCCGCCGAATCTATCGTGACGTTGGGCCTGGACTCATAAATAATGCCAATCACGCCCAGTGGTACACGCATCTGTGCAACGCGCATGCCGTTAGGCCGGGTGCTGCTTGCAGTAAGGCTGCCGACCGGATCGGACATGTCGGCAATTTGCCGCAGGCCGGTTGCCATGGTGGCAAGCGCCTTGTCGGACAGCTTCAGGCGATCGAGCAAGGCGGGCTCAAGACCGTTCTTTTCCGCTGCGGCCAAGTCCTTGGCATTTTCAGTCTGCAGTGTGGCTTTTTCCAATTCCAGCAACCTGGCCATTGCGTGCAGGGCCTGTGCCTTGGCCTGGCCTGATGCGTTGCGCATGACACGGGCGGCCACGCGCGCCTGCTGGCCCAGCTTGGTGATTTCGGTGTTAAGCGCGTTGGAAGTTGCTGCGCTTGCGATTGAAGTTTCGGTCATGATGGTATTCAGTAGACTTGCAGATACGAATTATCCCAGTTATCGGGACTAGTGTCCTGTCCCCTTCGTGGCACAGGGTCGTAAAACTCAGGCAGGTCGGGGCCGAACCGGTTTTTTTACCAGTGCAATGCGTAGGATCAGCCGGCCCAATTCTTCCCAGGGGTCATCCAGCCTGCCGGCCACTTTCAGGCCCTTGATCAGCCTATCGATGTCGTGTGCATGCTGCACGGCTGCGGGCCAGGTTTGTGGTGCCAACCTGCCCAGGGTTTGTCGCAGCAGTTGTTCACGCGGGCCAAAAACGCGTTGACGCCGCATTTCGCTACCCAAATCGTGGCCTGCGGCCTGACTGCCAGCCAGGCGTGCCAGTATGCGCACTTCATCGCCGACCGCCCAAAGTACCAAGGGCAGGGCTTCGCCCTCGGCGCGCAGCCCCGAGAGCATGGTCAATGCCCTGGCGGCATCGCCGGCCAGCATGGCGTCGCGCAGACCGAATACATCGTAGCGTGCCACGTTCAGCACGGCGCGTTCAACATCGGTACCGCTGATTCTTCCGGGTGGATACAACAGGCCCAGTTTTTGTACTTCCTGGTGGGCGGCCAGCAGATTGCCTTCGACCTTGTCAGACATCCATTCAAGCGTGGCCTGATCCAGCTGTTGATCCTGGCGAGCCAGGCGCTGGCCTATCCAGCGCGGCAACGCCGCACGCGCAATACTGCTTACCTCGATGGATGTCGCTGCCTCGAGCAGACCTTGCGCCCACTTGCTGCTGCGTGTGGTTTTATCCAGCCGTGGCAGGCTGATCATGACGGTTGTGTCGATCAGAGACTGCGCCTGGGCCATGGCAGCCAACTTGAGCAGGGTTTCTGCGCCGGTTTTGCCGGGCTTTCCAGCAGGAATGGATAAGTCGACCAGACGGCGGTCACCAAACAGCGACACATTCTGTGTGGCACCAATCACGGCAGACCAATCGCTGCGGGCATCCAGCGTCAGGCTGACCCTTTCCCTATAGCCAGCCAGACTGGCCGCCGCGCGCAAGGCATCGCAGGATTCAATGACCAGCAAAGGCTCATCGCCCGATACGATGTACAACGGGTCAAGAGTGGGCGTCTTTTTGAGTTGATTCAAAAGACTGTCGGCATCCAGGCGGCGTCCCATGCGTGAACAGGCCCTAGTAAGAACTGGCGGGATTGATGCTGGGCAGGCTGCGTGGCGACATGGGCCCCGGGTTGACTGGCGGCGACTGCGGATCGGGCGCTGGTGCCGGCTTCAGGGCATCTTCGTCTATGGGCAGGGCTGCAGCATTTTCATAGGCTTGGGTAACTTCTGGGGAAGACAAGCGTCGCACGATCTGGCTGATCAACGACTGCTGCATTTCTCTGAAGACCATGGATATTTCGCCTTCTTTGGCCTGCACCATGGTGGAATCGTAGGGCAGCTCGCGGGTCGAGCGCAGGATCGTTGGCGGCAGTACCAGATGCCCCTTGCTGTCGGTGAGCTGGAATATGAACTCAAGATTCAATTCGTATTCTTCGACCTGACCTTCGGCGTCAATCGACAGCTCGCGCAGCGATTGCCGGTTTTGCAGTTCGGTCAGTCTGGCCTGGGCTTCGGTGGGATCACTGACAAAGCGTATGCCGGGCGAACTGGCGGCAATGGCTCTGAGCAGGCCGGAGCCAAATTCAGAATTGTCGTTGATATTGGTGTACAGCGTGTTGAATGGCAGTGGCGATACACCTTTCAGGCGAAAGCCGCAGGCTACCAGTAGCAGGCACAGCGCCATGCAGGCCAAGACACGCCAGCATTGCGTTGGCGTAAGGGCGAAAAATGCGGGCTTGACCTTGGAACTGTGCATGCTTGATTTTACCCGACTATATTAACCAGCTTGCCGGGTACGACTATGACCCGTTTAGGCGGTCGGCCTTCAAGAAAGCGGGTGGCTGCCTCGTGGGCGGTGGCCAACTGCTCGATCTGGGCTTTGTCGGTGCCGTTGGGCACGCGTAGCGAACCGCGCAGCTTGCCGTTAACCTGCAGCATGAGCTCAATTTCATCGGCAATCAGGGCGGCTTCATCGATAGCTGGCCAGGGTGCGTCGAGCAGATCGCCATAAAGCTGGCTATAGCCCAGGTCTTGCCAAAGCTGCCAGGTAATGTGAGGCACGATGGGGTAGAGCACGCGCAGCAGCACCGAAGTGGTTTCGGCCAGTGCTGCTCGGGCAACCGGGGTGTCGGGCAACGAAGCCGATTCCAGTGCATTGAGCATTTTCATGCAGGTCGATACCACGGTGTTGTACTGAATACGCTGATAATCGTAATCAGCCATCTTCAGCAAGCTGTAAATTTCGCGGCGCAGGTCTTTCGAGGCCTTGTCGGCGCCCGACCAGTCGGTAGACGCACTGACACCTTGCTGCACGGCAGCCTGATTGCTGTAGCAGAAGGACCACAGGCGCCGCAGATAGCGGTGCGACCCGTCCACGCCTGAATCAGACCATTCCAGGGTCTGTTCCGGCGGGCTGGCAAACATGACGAACAAACGGGCCGTGTCGGCGCCCATAGTGTCGATAAGCGACTGAGGGTCTACGCCGTTGTTCTTGGACTTAGACATGGTGCCGATGCCGCCGTACTGAACCTCGGAGCCGTCTGCGATGAGTTTGGCGCCTATGATCGCGCCCTTGGCGTCGTGCTGGTTCTCGACCTGCTCGGGCCAGAAGTACTCAACGCCGCCTTGTGCGTTCTTGCGCGAATAAATGTGATTAAGCACCATGCCCTGGCACAGCAGCTTGGTGAAGGGTTCGTCGAACTTGAGCAGGCCCAGGTCGCGCATAACGCGTGTCCAGAAGCGGGCGTAGAGCAAGTGCAGCACAGCGTGCTCGATGCCGCCGATGTACTGATCCATGGGCATCCAGTAATCGTTGCGCTCATCGACCATAGCGTTGTCGTTGCCAGGCGAGGTATAGCGCATGAAGTACCAGGACGAATCCACAAAGGTGTCCATGGTGTCGGTTTCACGCCGTGCCGGCGTGCCGCACTTGGGGCAGTGGCAGGACAGAAAGCCTTCATGTTTGGTCAGCGGGTTGCCACTGCCGTCGGGAATGAGGTCGTCGGGCAAGACCACGGGCAGGTCTTTTTCGGGCACCGGCACTGGCCCGCAATCGGGGCAGTGAATGATGGGTATGGGGGTGCCCCAATAGCGCTGGCGCGAAACGCCCCAGTCGCGCAGGCGCCAGGTGGTCTGTTTCTCGCCTAAACCCTTGGTAACCAGGTCGGTGGCAACCGCATCGACTGCCTGGGCCGGGCTCAGGCCATCGTAGCGGCCCGAGTTGACGGTTGTTCCCTGTTGCTTGTCGCCGTACCAGTCTTGCCATTGATCGGTGGAATAAGCCTTGCCGGTAACGGCGATTACGTCCTGGATGGGCAGGTCGTATTTTTTAGCGAAGGCGAAGTCGCGCTCGTCGTGGGCGGGAACGCCCATGACGGCACCGTCGCCATAGCTCATGAGTACGTAGTTGCCTACCCACACTTGCACGGGCTCACCGGTGATGGGATGGGTGACGGACAATCCGGTAGGCAGGCCTTCTTTTTCGCGCGCGGCCATTTCGGCCTCGGTGGTGCCGCCTTGCTTGCAGGCTTCGATGAAGGCGGCAAGTTGGGGGTTGCCCTGGGCTGCATGGGTTGCCAGTGGATGTTCCGGAGCGACCGCGCAGAAAGTCACACCCATAATCGTATCGGCGCGCGTGGTGAACACGTACATGCGTCCGTCTTGTATCAGCTTGCCTGACGCGTCGTTGATGTTGTGCGTGAAGGCAAAGCGCACGCCTTCGCTTTTCCCTATCCAGTTTTCCTGCATCAGGCGCACGCGCTCGGGCCAGCCGGGCAGGCCGTCTTTGACGTGGCTTAGTAGCTCTTCGGCATAATCTGTAATGCGCAGGTAATAGCCCGGGATTTCACGTTTTTCGACCAAGGCACCTGAACGCCAGCCTCGCCCGTCTATGACTTGCTCGTTGGCCAGCACGGTCTGGTCGACCGGATCCCAGTTGACGACCTGAGTTTTGCGATAGGCAATGCCTTTATCGAGCATCTTCAGGAACAGCCATTGGTTCCATTTATAGTATTTGGGGTCGCAGGCGCACATTTCGCGCGACCAATCTATGGCCAGGCCCATGGATTGCATCTGCTTTTTCATGTACGCGATGTTGTCGTACGTCCATTTGGCTGGCGGTACCTGGGATTTGATGGCCGCATTTTCGGCGGGCATGCCGAAAGCGTCCCAGCCCATGGGCATGAGCACGTTATAGCCACGCATGCGCAATTGGCGCGCCATCATGTCGTTGATGGTGTAGTTGCGCACGTGGCCCATATGCAGCTTGCCGCTGGGGTAGGGCAGCATAGAACATGCATAGAACTTGGGTTTGCTGGTGCCGTCAGCCGCCTTGGCGTGTTCTGTGACGCGATATGCATCGCGTGCCTGCCAGTTTTCGTGTGAGGCTTTTTCAACGTCGTTGGGGCTGTAGCGTTCCTGCATGTTATCCAGTGTTCGTAAATAGGTTTATGCCAACCATACATTATAGGATGCAATCGGCAAGGGGGCTGCCCAGCGGGCTCAAGTCGGGCTGACTTGTGAGCTGCGGCCCTGATGGCGCGGGCAGAAAAAAACCCTGCCGGGGCAGGGTTTGCGGGATGGCGACGCCGTTCTAGTGGCCTGCGCCTTTCCGGGCTCGTTACTTGAGCTTGATTTCTTTGTAATCAACGTGCTTGCGAACGACGGGATCAAATTTCTTGATCAGCATCTTTTCGGGCATGTTGCGTTTGTTCTTGGTGGTCGTGTAGAAGTGACCGGTACCGGCGGTGGATTCGAGCTTGATTTTCTCGCGAACGCCTTTTGTTGCCATGATGAGCTCCTAAGTTAGATCGTTGGCGCGGGCTTTATGCCAGCTCGCCACGGGCGCGCAGTTCGGCAAGAACGACGTCGATGCCTTTCTTGTCGATGGTACGCAGCGCATTGGTCGAAACGCGCAGGCGAACCCAGCGGTTTTCGCTTTCGACCCAGAAACGGCGCGATTGCAAGTTAGGTAGAAAGCGACGCTTGGTTTTATTGTTTGCGTGCGAAACATTGTTGCCCACCATTGGGCCTTTGCCGGTAACTTGGCATACGCGTGCCATGGTCATACCTCTTTAATAATGTAGTGCTTAAAAAACATGCAAGGTGCAAAACTTGTCATTAACGTGCCGGTAGCTAATGCCCCAGTAGCGCGTTAAATAAAGTACGCCCCCGCACTATGCATGCCCTGGCCAAAGCATATACCAGGTCCAGCCATAAGCCGGAAAGCCTAGTATTCTAATACAAAAAGTGCAATCTAATCAAGCGGTTTGGGCCGACTTAAGCGCGATGCGCCCAAATAGCCACGACAGGCAGGCGCACAAGGCCAGGATTCCCGTCAGGGACAAAGGGGTGGGCGACTGCCAGATACTGACTGCCAGACCGGCTGCCGCACCACAAAGCATTTGCAACGTGCCCATCATGGCCGAGGCGAAGCCCAGGCGCTGGCCTTGCTCGCGCAGCGCCAGCGCAGCCGAGTTGGGATTCACGAAACCCTGGCTGGCCATGAAGACGAGCAGGCACGCCATGAGCAAGGTGAGGTTGATGACATTGAGCAGTGTCAGGGCGACCGCCACCAGCGCGACCCCCATCAGCGTTATTTGCGCGCGACGCATGAGCGTTTCGGGCGTATGCCGGTTAAGCAGGCGCGCGCTGACTTGCGCCGCAATGATCAGCGCGGCGGCGTTCGCGCCGAACAGCAGGCCGAAGTAGCGCGGGTCAACTTGGTAGATGTTCAGAAAGACATGCGGTGAGCCCGCAATATAGGCAAACATACCCGCGGCCCCGAAGCCGCCAGCCAGGGTGTAGCACATAAAGCGCTTGTGGCCCAGCAATGCCAGGTAATTGCGAGCGATGGTGCCCGCGCCCAGCAGAAGGACTCTTTCGGGCTTGAGGGTTTCGCGCATGGTAAACACCACCGCGATCAGCAGCATGGCGCTGCCGGCGGTCATGACGGCGAATATGCCGCGCCAGCTACCGTAAACCAGGATTTGCCCGCCCAGTATGGGCGCCAGTATGGGCGTGACGCCCATGATCAGCATGAGCAAGGACAGGGCCTTGGAGGCGTCGCGTGTGTCGAAGTTGTCGCGGATCACGGCCCGCGGAATGACGATGCCTGCAGCGCCTCCGAAGGCCTGGGCAATACGCCATAAAGTCAGGTGCTCGATATTGTCCGTGTAGCCGCAGCCTATAGAGGCAATCGTGAAAATGATCAGCCCCAGCAGCAAGGGTTTTTTGCGACCGTAGCGATCTGCCAGCGGTCCGTAGAACAGCTGCGCCGTGGCAAGTCCGAGCAGGTAGCTGGCCAGCGTGCGCTCGACTTGCCCGGGCCCGGCGTCCAGGCCCTGCGTGATGGCCGAGAAGGCCGGCAGGTACATATCTATGGCCAGCGGCCCGATAGCTGTCAGCAATCCCATCAGGATCAGCCAGGGCGGAATGGTGGTCAGGGAGCTTTTTGAAGGATGCATCGAGTGGGTGTTGCGCCATGGCTGCAACCATGGGCAAAAGACGTATCTATATAGTAGTATCGAATGGCATCTTAGCATGCTTGAACAGTATCCAATTCGCTTTTCCGAGAACTGTAGCGCCGTGATGATTGGCGTTATTTACTAAGAGGAGTCAGTCTTGAGTTCGGTCTTGTCTGTTGTTGAAACCAAATTGGCGTCGCTGCCCCTGCCTGTGCAGCTGATCATGCCCGATGGCCAGAAAGTCGGGGATCCCAACGCCCAAATCCGCCTGATTGTCAAAGATCGCTCCACATTGGCGCACCTGGCTACAGGGCAGGTCGGGCTATTGGGCGAAGACTATGTCGAAGGCAAGTTCGATATAGATGGCTCCATGCGGGATCTGATGCGGCTGGCCGCGGCCATACTGCCCGGTTCGCCCATCGATGCGGCGCGTGTGGGCAGGCTGACCGAACTGATCCGGCGCCTGGTGTCGGTATGGCGTCACTCCATAGATCGTGACGCGCGCCAGATCCAGTTTCATTACGATTTGTCCGACGATTTTTATGGTCTGTGGCTGGATCCGCGCCGAGTGTATTCCTGCGGCTACTTCAAGACGCCTGACATGAGCGTGGCTCAGGCTCAGGAAGCCAAGCTGGACCACATCTGCCGCAAGCTCAGGCTGAGTCAAGGCGAGCGCTTCCTTGATGTGGGTGCCGGGTGGGGGGGCTTGCTGCTGTGGGCGGCCGAGCATTATGGCGTTGATGCCACAGGCGTCACCTTATCCAAAAACCAGCACGCCTACGTCAACCGGCTGATCGAAGAAAAGGGTTTGGGTGGGCGGGTGCGCATGGATCTGCTCGATTATCGCGAGCTTCAGGCAAGCCAGCCTTACGACAAAATTGCTTCAGTGGGCATGTTCGAGCATGTGGGCCGTGCCCAGCTGGACGGCTATTTTGCCAAGCTCAGAAGTCTGACGCACTCCGGTGGCCTCATCATGAATCATGGGATTACGGCCGGCGGTGTCGACAATGCCGAACTGGGTGCCGGCATGGGCGAATTCATCGAAAAGTATATTTTTCCGGGGGGCGAGCTTACCCACATCAGTCATGTGCTGGGGCATCTGGCCAACGGCGGGCTGGAAGATCTTGATATTGAAAACCTGCGCCCGCATTATGCCCGTACCCTGTGGGCCTGGAGCGACGCGCTGGAGTCCAAATTGCCCGAAGCGCGCCAGACCTTGCCCAGCGAACAGGGCGAACGCTCATTACGCGCCTACCGCATCTACCTAGCGGGTTGCGCCATGGGTTTCGAGCATGGCTGGATTGCGCTGCATCAAATCCTGGCACAGCCGCGTGGTCATGGGCGCAGCGACGAACTGGACTACCCCGCTGATATCGCTTATCCGTGGCGTCGCGACTATATTTATCAATAGAAACCTGGGCATATGGCCGGGCAATGTCCCGGCTTATGGCATTAAAGCAAAAGGCCGTTTCAGGCAACCGGGTTAGTGCGCGTTTACATTTTCTGCTTAAAGCTTATAAAATGCCACAAACTGCTTGGTTCTATTAGGGATCCAAGCCTTGTTTTATTCAATCCTGGCGTATGGTGGGTCAATTCGGCCCCATTACCTGTCAATGAGTACTTAGTACTCTTCACGCTAGTGTCGGTATGTATCGGCGGCACACCCGTCTTCCGCACACCCCTTAGCACTGGCGCATCGTGTTGTCGTGATGCGTCCACGTAACTAGGAGGCAAACAGCCATGTCTTTAAATGTGAATCCTTCACATCGCGCGTTCAGCATGAACGCAATTTCCTCGTCTTTCAAGAAAGCCACCCTGGTTCTGGGTCTATCCGCAGCCGCGCTTGGCCTGAGTGCCGGCGTCAATGTCGCGCAAGCAGCCGACGCGCCCGCCTGCGAACTCGATCGTCCCGTCAAGTTTGGCGGCATGAACTGGGAATCCAACCTGGTGCTCGTTGAAGTCGAGCGTTTCATTGCTGACAAGGGCTACGGCTGCAAATCTGAAGTCTTGCCCACCGAAACCCTGCCGGCCCTGGCCGCACTGGAGCGCGGTGATCTCGATATCAACACAGAAATCTGGCTGAACAGCGTTGGCGAGCCCTGGGCCAAAGCCGAGGCCAGCGGCAAAGTAAAGCGCATAGGCGACATCTATATGGGTGGGGAAGCCTGGTTTATTCCGAAATATACGGCTGAACGCCTGCCTGACCTGAAAAAAGCGTCCGATCTGCCCAAGTTCAAGGACGAGTTCAAGGACCCCGAAGAGCCCACCAAGGGCCGCTTCTATGGCTGCCCGGCCGGCTGGGGATGCGAAGTCGTCAGCGGCAACCTGTTCAATGCCCTGAAGCTTGGTGACTCCTTCACCCTGTTCTCGCCGGGTACGGGCGCCACCCAAAAAGCGGCCCTGACCGCCGCCTACCAACGCAAGGAAAACATCGTTTTCTATTATTGGTATCCCACGCCCCTGGTTGGTTCCATGGATCTGGTCAAGCTCGAACTGCCTGCCTACGACAAAGAAAAGCAAACCTGCCTGACTGATCCGAATTGTGCCAATCCCGAGCCCAGCGCCTACCCCGACAATCCCGTCTTTACGGCCGTAACGACTCAGTTCACGCAAGATGCGCCCAAACTGACCGAGTTCCTGTCCAAGGTCGCCGTACCCTTGCCTATCATGAATCAGGCCATGGCCTACATGGAAGAAAACGAGGCCGAGCCCGATGCCACGGCCAAGTGGTTCTTGCAGAACCAAACAGATGTCTGGAGCGCCTGGGTACCCGCCGACGTTGCCGAGCGTGTAAAAGCGGCTCTTTAGGACTTGTCGTTAATTGTTCCCGTCATGTAGCCGCCCGGGCGGGCGAATACTTGAGCGGGATCGCCGGCTATCTGCCGGCTGCACAGACAGTGAATCTTTCGATTCACTGTCTTGACGAGTTTTACGGAGTTGATTTTTATGTTTCCAGAGTTCATAGCGCCCCGAGCGCTGCGCGCGCCCATAGATGATTTTGTCGGTAATATCGTCAATAACTATTCCGAGCTGCTGCGCGCACTTACCCAGCCTTTGCTGGATCTCCTGATCTGGATGGACCAAATTGTGCGCTACTCGCCATGGTGGGCGGTGGTGCTAGCTGTCATGGGGCTGGCCTGGGTGGCCAGTCGTCGTATCGGATTTTCGATTTTTATTGGCGCCATGCTGTGCCTGATCGGTTTCATCGGGCTGTGGGATGCTGCCATGCAGACGCTGTCATTGATGATAGTGGCCGTGGCCATTTCGGTGGGCATAGGCATACCCACGGGCATACTGATGGCCAGCTTCAATTGGTTGCGACGCATCATGCTGCCGGTACTCGACGTTATGCAGACCATGCCAAGTTTTGTGTATCTGATTCCGGTAGTCATGCTGTTCAATCTGGGCAAGATAGCGGCACTTTTCGCCACCATCATCTACGCGCTCCCGCCTGTCATCAGGCTGACCGACCTGGGCATACGCCTGGTTGATTCCGAAGTCCTCGAGGCCTCGCGCGCCTTTGGCGCCAACCGGGTCAAGCAGTTGTTCGGTGTGCAGCTTCCATTGGCCATGCCCAATATCATGGCGGGCATCAACCAGACGACCATGATGGCTTTGGCCATGGTGGTCATTGCCTCGATGATAGGGGTCAAGGGATTGGGCTACGAGGTGTTGCAGGGCATCAACCGCCTGCAAGTAGGCCGTGGCGTGCTGGCCGGCATGGGCATCGTCATTATTGCCATTGTGTTTGACCGGATTACGCAAGAGTTCGGCCGTCGCCAGCAGAAGGGGGCCTGACATGACCAAAATCGAAGTACGCAATATATACAAGGTATTCGGCCCCAAGCCTGAACGCTGGCTGGATTCGGCCCGCCAGGGCATGAGCAAGGAAGAGCTGCTTGCCAAAAGCGGACACACGCTGGGCCTGCGCGATATCAGCCTATCCATCGAAGAGGGCAGCATCTATGTGATTATGGGCTTGTCGGGATCAGGCAAGTCCACGCTCATCAGGCATTTCAATCGTCTGATCGAACCCAGTGCCGGACAGATACTGGTCGATGGCATTGATGTGGTCACGCTGGGCAAAACGGCGCTGGAAAAGTTCCGCCAGCAAAAAATGAGCATGGTGTTCCAGCGCTTTGGCCTGTTTCCTCATAGAAGCGTTATTGAAAACGTGGCTTACGGCCTGAAAGTGCAGGGCATGAATAAAGCCGAACGCCGCCAGCGAGCGCAGCACTGGCTGGAGCAGGTCGGCCTTGCCGGGTTCGAGAATCAGTACCCGCATCAATTGTCGGGCGGCATGCAACAACGCGTCGGGCTGGCCAGGGCCCTGGCCACCGATGCCGAGATTCTGCTGATGGACGAAGCCTTTTCAGCGCTGGACCCCTTGATACGCCGCGAAATGCAGGACCAGCTTCTGCAATTGCAGGCACAGCTGAACAAAACCATAGTCTTCATCACGCACGACCTGGATGAGGCGCTGCGGCTGGGCAATCGCATCGCCATCCTGAAAGGCGGCGAACTGATACAGGAAGGTACTCCGGAAGACATCCTGCTGGCGCCCGCCGACGACTATGTCCAATCCTTCCTGCAGGACGTGAATCGCGGCAAGGTGCTTAATGCCACGCATGCCTGCAACGCGCCTTCCCTGACCCTGACGATGCGTTCGCGTCCGGCGCATGCCATCGAGCGTATGGCCGAACTTGATTTCGACTATGCCGCCGTGCTTGACGGCAAGCGGTTGGCCGGCATCCTGACTCGCTCCGCCGCGCAGCGTGCGGTACAGGAAGGCACGCGCGACATCGCCCGCCATGTCGAGGACATGGCGTCGGTGCCGGCAACTGCGGGGCTGGACGAAGTACTGGCCCGTTTGCTGCGTAGTACGGAGCCACTGGCCGTCACCGGCGACAACGACGAGTTCCTGGGCATGCTGTCACGCAGTAAAGTCGTTGAGCTGGTCACGCCGGCTCTGGAAGGTGATCTTGCGGAGAATTCCGAAAGCATCGCAAACCCCAGCGCGGCCTAGCAGGCTTGCGCAGGCACGTCAGGCGCGGCTGGAACGCAGCAGCGACCTGACCACATGCCCATACCAGGCAAACAGCAGGATGGCTGAAAGGGCCAGCCCTGAAAACGCCATCAGCCACATGCTGCCGGCGCCTACCGGCGCACCCGGGGCCAGGTGTGCCAGCAAAGGTTGCAGGGTTCCGGCCGCGGGGCCGAAGCCCAGCCACCAGCCGCCGATCAGGCCCAGGCCGGTAAGCGCCACAATTTGCAGTATCAGGGGCACGACGGCCACTTTGTAGGCACGCAGCAGATACGAACCTATGCATTGCAGCGCGTCGCACAGATGGAACCAGGGCAGTATCTGCAGCAAGGCGGCGGCGACTATCGCAACCTGCACGTCATCGGTATAGAGCCGCAATATGGGCTGCTTGGCGAGCACCAGAAAACTGGCGGTCAGCGTCGCGCCCAGTACGACTATGCATATACCCGCCCGCCCTGTGCTGCGGGCGCGCGGCAGGTCGCGCGCGCCTATGGCTTGCGCGGTCAGCGAGGCCGTTGCAATGCCGACAGCCATCGGCATCATATAGCTCAAGGCCGCCAGGTTGGACATGATCTGGTGTCCACCCGTGACAAACATGCCTTCGCGGGCTATCAACAGGGCCATGAAGGTAAAGGCACACACTTCAATCAGGTAAGACCCGCCCATGGGTATTCCCAGGCGCAGCAGTTCCTTCTGGCTGGCTGCGTGAGGCCGCCCGAGATGCGGCCGGAATCGCAAATAATACGGATCGTGCCGGATGGCCCACAGGCCCGCCAGCAGTGTCATCCAGCCGACCAAGGCCGTGGAAAGGCCGGCGCCGGCCGCACCCAGGGCCGGCATGCCCAGATTGCCAAAAATGAATATCCAGTTGAACAGGAACTTGAAGCCTACGCTCAACAGATTGATCACCATGACGGTTTTGGGGCGCGAAACAGCAGTTCCCAGTGCATAGATGGTGCGAAACACCAGCGTGGCAGGCAGCGCCAGCACCAGCGCGCGCAGGTACCAGGTCACGCCTTCGCGCACCACGGGCTCCACTTCGCCGGACAGGGCCAGCCAGGCATTGGGAAACAGCATGGCGGCGGCGCCGACCAATGACAGGCCCAGCGCCATCCATACACCCTGGCCCCAGGTTCGGCCCACTTCGGCGTAGCGTTGCGCGCCAAAATGCTGGGCAATGATAGGTATGAGGGCATGCACTACGCCCATGAGGCCAACAAAGACCGTAATGTAGATGGACGCGGCGAGCGCCATGGTCTGCAGGTCGGCCGCGCTGGCGTGCCCCGCCATGGCGGTATCCATGACGCCGAAGATGACGCTGGCCCACGAACTGATCAGTACCGGCCAGGCCTGGCGCAGGATATCACGGGCGTGTGGCCATAGCCCGGTGGGCGGGACGGGGGTGGTCACTGCTTGCGAAGGCGCAGCAGGCGGAATACCTCGTAGCGTTCGGGTTCACGCTGGCCCATCCACAATACCGTGCCTGTGCCCGAGTAGGCCGCGGTGCCTGCCGCGAGGTCTTGCGGCGAGGTCTGTTGCAAGACCAGCGTGCATTCGGAGCTGTAGGTGAAATCGATATCGTTAAAAACCAGGAACGAGGCGCGCTGGCCGGTACCCAGGCCTTGTGTGCGTACACATTCTCCGGGTTGTTGATGAATTTTTAATGCAGCGGCCAGGTGCCCCGATACGGTGCGATAGCTGCGCACATAGTCCAGGGCCGGCATCCATAAGGTCACTAGCAGCAGCCAGGTTGCGATCAGCCCGCCAGCTGACAGAACCGTGCCACGCCAAAGGCCGGCCGGCTTGCTGTACAGACGCCAGCGCACCAGGGCTGCCCAGGCCAGCGTGCCTAGAATGGCGACAAACACCGACGGCCAGGAAATATACACGTCGTAACCGCGAGTCTGGCGCGCAATATTGTGGGAAATTTGTTCCGGCCATCCCGTTTGCAGGGCGATCCAGCCCAGCCAGACTGTGGCGGCGGTCAGTGAAAAACACATCACGGCAAACCAGTCTAGCGAGTTGACGATGCCGCGACGCAAGGTGGGCAATGAAAAGGCCGCCAGAATGGCCGATGGCACAGCCAGCAGACTGTATTCAGGCTCGAAAGAGTCGGCCAGGAATACCAGGGCCACGAGCGGCCAGACGACGAACATCAGGGGCAGCCATATATGGGGCGCCGTCAGCCACGAGCGCCAGCGCCATATGGCCAGTATGGCCAGCGGCCAGGTGGGCCACAGAAACCAGGGCAGATCGCGTAGTGCCGTTAGAGCCTCTTTGTAAACAGGCCAGCCAAATGCGGTGGTATTCCAGAGCAGCCAGTTCAGCGTCCAGTATTCGCTGGTGTTTTTGGCCGGGATCCACCAAAGCAAAATCAGGAAGGTGCTTAGAGCAGCCGTTAGTAGCAGCCACTTTTTCTGACGCCATAAGGCACTGCCAGGCATGAAGATGAACAACACAGCCAACATGATGGGTAAAGAACCTATCCAGCCACGGGTCAGAAAGGCGGCCGCCAGAGCCAGGCCCAGCGTAATGGAGCCCGATGCCGGGTGGTCGAGCATGCGGGCCACCGAATAAAAGGCCAGCGCCTGAAATGCGATCAGGGCGGGCACTTCGGACGTTTCGTGCATGCGCCAGATGATGCCTACGGTGGCCACGAGCAGCAGCAAGGCGGCATCGGCGATCATGCGCCCATAAGCCGCCGGCGTGGGCTCTCCCCCGAAAGGCAGGGCAAGCGGCTGTGGCTCGGGGCGGCGCCCCAGCAGATAGGTGCCGTACCAGACCGAGGCGGTCAGCAGGCCGAACCAAAGGAAATTAGGCAGGCGCGACGCAATGATGGCGGCGTCGAGTGGTATGACGAATAATTCGAAGAAAGGTGAGAACAGCCATATGCAGAAGGCCCCCACCCATGTGATGAGCGGGCCATCTTGCGCATGCGCAAGCACCCCGATCTGAGGCAGCAGCAAGGCTTGCCCGCCTTCCTTTACGGCCGTCAGCATGGTTGCCAGCCCCACCACATCGTCGGTTTTCCAGGGATCCCGGAAAAACAGGCCAGCCAATATATAGATCAGGCCCACGCCCAGCAGAAAAAGCCTTGGCAGCTTGACGGTGGCATGGGTGGTGAGGCGGGCGGGGGTGGATAAGGAATCGCTGGGTGACACAGGGTCGCACTAACTCAGAGTGAATGATGGGGGTATCTTAAAGTAAAATGGCAGCCTTAAGGCTGCCATTTTGCAAGCGTACGGGAAACCCTGAAGTTTACGATGCCTTGCGTGTCGTGCCGGCGGTGCGGGCAAAACGGGCGCGGAATTTCTCGACGCGGCCGGTTTCAACGATGCGGGTTTGCGCGCCGGTGTAGAAAGGGTGCGATTCCGAGGTTACGTCGCACTTGAACAAGGGGTAAGTCTTGCCGTCAAGTTCAACGGTTTCGCGCGTGTGCAGCGTAGAGCGCGAAATGAATTTGTTGCCTGTTTGCTGATCCAGAAATACCACTTCGCGGTATTCAGGGTGGATGCCTTCTTTCATGGTGGTGTCCTGTGTTTTAAAGGGCGGGTCGCCAGCCAGGCGCATTTCTGCTGGCCACGTATCCAGGGTAACCAAGGATTTTACCGCAGTGCAAATAGACGCGCAAGCGGATTCAGATTTGCCCCCTTTCGGCCAGCGATATTGCCCCCGTGCCGGTCACGATAAGGTGATCGAGCAGGCGGATGTCGACCAGGGCCAGGGCATGCTTCAGGTGGCGAGTCAGGGCCAGATCGGCCTCGCTGGGTTCGGCAACGCCCGAAGGATGGTTGTGCGCCAGTATCAAGGCCGCCGCGTGATGCTTCAGACCGGACTTGATGACTTCACGCGGATAGACCGAGGCCTGGCTGAGCGTGCCGCGTGAGACCTCTTCGGTGGTGATAAGACGAAACTGGCTGTCCAGGTACAAGGCCATGCAGTGCTCGACAGACAGATGGCCCAGCTTGGCGGTGCAGTAATGCTTGACGTGTTGAGGCTGATTCATGGCGTGCCCGGTTTTCAGACCTTCTTCCAGGGCGCGGCGGCTTAATTCATTGATAGCCATCAGTTCGCAGGCTTTTGCCATACCCAGTCCCGGAATGGACATAAGGGTTTGCGCGTCGGACGAGAGCAGGGTGCGCAAGCCGTCGAAATGATCGATGAGTCGGCGCCCCAGGCTGACCGCGTCGCAGCCCTTGGTGCCGGTGCGCAGGATAATGGCCAGCAGTTCGGCCGAGGTCAGTACGTGGGCGCCGTGAGCAAGCAGGCGCTCGCGCGGCAGTTCGGATTTAGGGCTGGAACTGAGCGGTGTCATAAGAGGCCCCCGAAGGTTGGTAACGGTTAGTTGCCTATACAGTGACAGGTCAAGAGTCTTGTATCCAGCCCGCAGACGGTTTTTATCCGCTGCGGTTCTTACCTAGGGTCGGCCCCATCCCGGTCGGGCATGGCCAGCAGCCCTTCCTTTTCAATAAAGGAGATAACCTGTTCCAGCCCGGTGCCGTCCTTGATCGTGCCCATGACGTAAGGGCGCGCGCCCCGCATGCGCCGGGTATCTTGTTCCATCACCTCGAGCGAGGCGCCGACATAAGGTGCCAGATCGGCTTTGTTGATGATGAGCAGATCCGACTTGGTAATGCCGGGTCCTCCCTTGCGCGGAATTTTTTCGCCACCCGAAACGTCGATGACGTATAGGGTCAGGTCGGAAAGCTCCGGGCTGAACGTGGCGGCCAGGTTATCGCCTCCGGACTCGATGAACACAATGTCGGTGTCGGGAAACTTTTGCAACATGCGGTCTATGGCTTCCAGGTTGATGGAGGCATCTTCGCGGATCGCGGTATGCGGGCAGCCGCCCGTTTCAACACCCATGATGCGCTCGGCCGGCAGTGCGCCCGATACCGTCAGCAGGCGCTGGTCTTCCTTGGTATAGATGTCGTTGGTGATGGCAATGAGCTCATATTTCGCCGCCATTTTCTTGCACAGCATTTCAAGCAGCGTTGTTTTCCCCGAGCCGACCGGCCCTCCTACGCCTACGCGCAGCGGCGGCAGGGATTTGGTTCGACGTGTGGGCGGGCTGAATGTTTCGATGCGAGTCATGCAATGGCCTTTCAGGAACGGAATAGACGGGAATACTGGCATTCATGCCGGGATGACAATATGGCGAACTGGGGCGACAGGGTGTGAAGACGGGGTGGCTGGCAGGCGGCCCTGGCCCAGGCTAGTTCACAAACCTCAGGTATGTGCCGTCTCACCTCGTTCAGGATGCGCTGGCCGGCCATCTGTCCCAATGGCACGGTTTTGATGGCGGCCATGACCTGGTTTTCCAGCCAGGAAAAAAGATAGGCGGCAAGGCCGGACTGCTTATCTATGCCCATGGCGTGCGCCGCGTAGGAATGGGCTATGGGCAGGGTTGCCACGACCAGCCCGAGCAGATAATTGCGCGCTTGCGTATCGCCCCAGTCCAGGTTGGTGGCCAGCTTGACCAGCGACCAGCCCATTTGTTCGGTCTCCTGGCGGATCTCCCGCGTCTCGCGCGAGGCATGGAACCAGTCATTCCATAGGCTGAGCGCGCTCCAGTCTTGCTGGGCCCAGCCATCGAACAGCAAGGCCCAGATGGGGGCTTCACACTGCGCGATCACCTGCTCCAATTGCTGCTGTATCCACTGGCGAGCGCTTGCTTCGTCATGCACCAGCTGCGCATCGACCGCCGCTTCAAAACCTTGTGAATAGCTATAGCCGCCTATCGGCAGCGACGGCGACGACAATTGCAACAGGGCGCTTAGCGCGTGAGCATGCATGGTGGTGGCTTAATGGTGGTGGTCGTGGCCATGCGCGGCATAGGCGGCTTGAGCCAGGGCGTAGTCCTCGGCGAAGGTCTCGTCATGGCCATGCTTATGACCTTTGCCATAAGCACCCACGTCGGGCTCGAACGGCGCATGTACGTGCCCGACCTTGACGCCGCCCAGTTGCCGCAGCATATCGACCAGGACGGCATCGTCTTCAAGTTGCAGGTAATCGGGTCCGATTTCGACCAGGATGTGGCGATTGCCCAGGTGATAGGCGGCGCGGGTCAGAGCCAAGGGGGTGTCGGCGCTTACGCGCAGGACACGCTCGATGGCCGCCTGGACAAGAATCAAACCTCCGTCATCGGCCACCAGCATATCGCCATCACGCAATACCGTTCCCTGCAGGAGTATCAGGGCCAGGGATTCGCCGGTATTCAGAACGATGCGCTGTCGGCTGCGGCGTCTTTGGGCCAAGGGCAGGACCGCGATGGGGGCGTTGCGGATCAAGGTCTGGGCGACTCTGATCCCGTGCAGATGTTTTCGTACGATACGCATGATCAGAATAAAAAGTAACGTTGCGCCATGGGCAGGATGCTGACGGGGTCGCAGCTCAAGAGCTTGCCGTCAGCCATGACTTGATAGGTTTGAGGATCCACGCTGATATGAGGCAGCCAGTCGTTATGCAGCATGTCGCGCTTGCTCAGGCTTCGGCAGCCATGGACGGCTTCCAGCGTCTTGACCAGGCCCAAGCCATGAACCGCTGGATTATCCATACCGGCCTGCGAGACAAAGGTCAGTGACGTCTTGAGTGCCTTGCCAAAGCTGCCGAACATAGGCCGAAAATGCACCGGTTGCGGGGTGGAAATCGATGCGCCGGGGTCGCCCATGAATGCTGCGGCTATCATGCCGCCTTTGAGTATCAAGCTGGGCTTGACGCCGAAAAAGGCCGGGCGCCACAGGACAATATCGGCAAGCTTGCCGGGTTCGAGCGATCCCACTTTATGGCTGATGCCGTGCGCCAGGGCTGGATTGATGGTGTATTTGGCGATGTAGCGTTTTATGCGCCGGTTGTCGCAACGGGCGCTATCGCCTTCCAGCTGGCCGCGCTGAATCTTCATCTTGTCGGCGGTTTGCCAGGTGCGCAACACCACTTCGCCAACACGCCCCATAGCCTGCGAGTCCGAGCTCATGATGGAAAAGGCACCCATGTCATGCAGCACATCTTCGGCTGCGATGGTTTCGCGGCGTATGCGGCTTTCGGCGAAGGCAACATCTTCCGCAATGGATGAGTCAAGATGGTGGCATACCATGAGCATGTCCAGGTGCTCGTCTATGGTGTTGGTGGTGAAAGGCATGGTGGGATTGGTCGAGGCCGGCAGCACATTGGGCATGCCGGCCGCCTTGATGATGTCGGGGGCGTGGCCACCGCCTGCGCCTTCTGTATGGAAGGAGTGGATGACGCGGCCCTTGAAGGCTTTGAAGGTATCCTCGACAAAGCCCGCCTCGTTCAGCGTATCGCTATGTATGGCCACCTGCACATCGGTCTGGTCCGCAACGCTCAGGCACGTGTCGATGGCGGCGGGGGTGGTGCCCCAGTCTTCATGCAACTTCAGGCCGATGGCGCCGGCGTTGACCTGCTCGATCAAAGGCTCCTGACTGCTGGAATTGCCTTTGCCCAGCAGGCCGATATTCATGGGAAAGGCGTCCAGCGCCGATAGCATGGAATGGATATGCCACGGCCCCGGCGTGCAGGTGGTTGCCAGGGTGCCCGTGGCCGGGCCGGTGCCGCCGCCTATCATGGTGGTAACCCCGCTGGCGATGGCATCGTCGATTTGCTGAGGGCAAATGAAATGGATGTGCGAGTCTATAGCGCCCGCCGTCACAATCATGCCTTCGCCCGCGATGATCTCGGTTGCAGGCCCGATGACTATGGTGACACCGGCTTGTATGTCGGGGTTGCCTGCCTTGCCTATGCCGGAAATCAGGCCCGACTTGATACCGATATCGGCCTTGACGATCCCTGTGACGGCATCGATGATAAGCGCATTGGTGATCACGGTGTCGGCGCAATCTTTGCTTGAACGCTGGCTTTGGCCCATGCCGTCGCGTATGACTTTGCCGCCGCCGAACTTCACCTCGTCACCAAATACGGTGTAGTCTTTTTCAACTTCGGCCAATAAGTGGGTGTCGGCCAGGCGTATGCGGTCGCCTGTTCCGTTGATCACGGTGGGGCCGAACATTTCCGTATAAGCCTGCCTTGAAATACTGACCATTACAGGGCTCCCATGATATTGCCGTGAAAGCCATACACCTTGCGATCGCCCGCCAGCGCCACCAGTTCCACAGTGCGTTTTTGACCCGGCTCGAAACGCACGGCGGTGCCTGCGGCGATATTCAGGCGAAAGCCGCGGGCCTGCGCGCGGTCATAGTCCAGGGCAGTGTTCACTTCATAAAAATGGTAGTGCGAACCGACTTGCACCGGCCGATCGCCGGTATTGATCACATCCACTGTGCAGGTGACGCGACCGATGTTCAATTCGACATCGCCGTCTTCGGCAAGAATTTCACCAGGGATCATAGGGCTAGTCCTGAAAGAGGTGGGAGGGGCGGTTTCGGACGGTCAGGCAGCAAACAAGGCCAGGCCGTATGCGGCGATACCGGCTCCGGCAATGCGGGAAATCCATGCTGCGTGATGCTTGAGTACAAAGCCGGCCGCCAGGCCCAGGGCATGTAAGGCCAGTGTGCTCAACATAAACCCCGCGACGAAGGCGGCGGCGCTGGCGCCTGGTGACAGCTCCGAGCCGTGCGCCAGTCCATGAAATACGGCAAAGAAGCCGACCAGCGCGGCGCTGCCGGCTTGAGGCAAGGTAATGCGCGCCGCCAGCAATA
This sequence comes from Alcaligenaceae bacterium, assembly GCA_013416405.1. GTDB lineage: Bacteria > Pseudomonadota > Gammaproteobacteria > Burkholderiales > Burkholderiaceae_B > Pusillimonas_C. Next base: position 32,816 of record JACCET010000007.1, on the reverse strand, counting down.
GGCCGAGCACCAGCAAAGACGCCACGATGACGGGCTCTACGGCTGGCAGCCATACACCTGCCAGCCCGGCCAGTGCGCCGACCAGCAGTAGGCAGGCAAACCAAAATGGCGTCCATAGGGCCTGCGGCAAGGTTTTATGGGACATGGCCGCCCACAAGCCCACGGCTAGCATGGCAAGCAAGTGATCCACTCCCGTCAGAGGATGCAGCAGTCCGGCCGCCAGCGTGTGGCTTGCGGCTTCGTGCGCGTGTCCGGGGTGAGCCAGTGCGATGCCCGATACCAGCGTGAGTCCGGGCAAGGCGATAGCTGCAATGCCGCGATTGCGTAGTAGCGTAGGTTTGAACATGAAAACTCCGTAGTGCGAAATGAGGGCGTAAGGCCGTTCAGATGATGGGGTTGTGGACAGTGACGAGCTTGCTGCCGTCAGGAAAGGTCGCCTCCACCTGTATGTCGGGGATCATTTCCGGAATACCTTCCATGACGTCGGCGCGGGTCAGAATGGTGGTGCCCGCGTGCATCAGTTCGGCAACGCTGCGTCCATCACGTGCGCCTTCCATGATTTGTGCCGTGATCAGGGCGATGGCCTCGGGGTAGTTCAGCTTGACGCCACGTGCTTTGCGCCGTTCGGCCAGCAGCGCGGCGGTGAAGATCAGCAGTTTGTCTTTTTCTCTGGGTGTCAGTTCCATATTCGATTCCTTTAAGAACTCAGGTATTCCAAAGCCGCAGGTAGGTGCCTTGCGTGCCCAGCACCACGGGGCGCAAGCGCATCCAGAACGCGATAAGCAATTGCCTGACGTCTTGTGTATGGGTGCCCAGGACGCGAAGCAGGCTCAGGCTCTGCCCCTGTTTTTGCGGCAAGTGCGTGATGCCGGCGCGCAGCGTGTCGCTCCAGGGCAGGCCGGTTTCCAGGCTTTCCATGTGCCCGGTGCTCACCTGGGGGCCAAAAGCCCATAGGGTCGCCATGACCGGGAAGCCCGCCAGTCCATTGTTGCTATGGCGCAGGGGGCACTTGGCCTGAAGCTCGCCGGCATCCAGCCACATCAGCCGGCCGTCCAGTGTCAACTGTGTGTCCAGCAGAACCTGGCCTTCATTCCAATGGCCGGCCTTGTCTATGCCGCCCAGCTGTGTGATTTCCCACCCTATGGCGCAGGCACCCGACTGCAGGTGCAGACGGGTCAGGCTGGATGCGTGGGCTTGCTCGAAGAAAATGTTTTCTTGTGGCAGCCAGTCCAGACGGCTATTGGCGGCCAGGCGAATATGCAGCGCTTGCGCCGAAGGGCGCCCCAAGGACTTGTACCAGCGGCTGGCCCCGGGAGTGCTCAGTACGGCATGGCTGCCTTCATTGAGCGTGATGTCCATCGACAAGCTGTCGCCGCCAGCAATGCCCGAGGGCGGATGCAGAAGGGTGACGTGGCAAATGGCCGGCCCTTCCGGATACAGGGCTTTTTGCACCAGCAAGGGGCCTTCGTGCCGATTGTGTGCAAGCACAGTCTTGCTCCGGCCTTGCCGGGAAAACACAAGCTCCAGTCTGGCGTGCCAGTCGCTCAGGGTGTCAGGCATAGTTCATACCGACAGGTGCCGGCGCACTTCGTCGCTGCCGATTTGCGTCTGGTCGCCGGCCGCGACGACTTCACCACGCGACAGCACCACGAATTGATCGGCCAGCTCGCGGGCGAACTCGAAATACTGTTCGCACAGCAAAATGCCTATGTCGCCCCGTTCGCGCAGCAGGCGTATGACCTTGGCTATGTCCTTGATGATGGAGGGCTGTATCCCTTCGGTCGGCTCGTCAAGTATGATCAGCCTGGGTTCGGACACCAGGGCGCGTGCGATGGCCAGTTGCTGTTGCTGCCCCCCTGATAGATCGCCGCCGCGACGCCCCAGCATGCTTTCCAGCACCGGGAACAGTTCGAATACTTCACTCTTGATGCGGCGTGCGTGCGCAGCAGGCTTGGTCGCCATGCCCATCAATATGTTTTCCTCGACGGTCAGACGCGCAAAGATGTCGCGTCCTTGCGGTACATAGGCGATGCCGGCGGCGGCGCGCTGATGCGGTGCCAGGCGGGTGATGTCGCGGCCGTCGAAATGGATCCGGCCCGAGGTGACGGGCAGCACGCCCATCAGGCATTTGAGCAGCGTGGTTTTGCCCACCCCGTTGCGACCCAGCAGCGCCAGGCATTCGCCCTGTTTCAACGACAGCGAGACGCTGCGCAAAGTATGGCTGCCGCCGTAGTATTGATTGATAGCTTGTACATCCAGCATGTCAGCGTCCCAGATAGACTTCGATTACGCGTTGATCAGACTGAACCTGAGTCATCGAACCTTCGGCCAGCACGGAACCTTCGTGCAGCACGGTGACCTTGTTGTTGCCAGCGATGCTGGTCACAAAATCCATGTCGTGCTCCACTACCATCAGTGAGTGGCGGCCCTTGAGCTGATTGAGCAATTCACCCGTGCGCTCGGTCTCGGCATCGGTCATGCCTGCCACGGGTTCATCCAGCAACAGCAAAAGCGGTTCCTGCATCAGCAGCATGCCTATTTCCAGCCATTGCTTTTGCCCGTGCGAGAGCAGGCCGGCGCTGCGCCAGACCTCACGCTTCAGGCCGATCAGTTCCAGCGTGGCGCCGATGGCATCGGACTGCTCGCCTGTGAGCCTGGAAAACAGCGTGGGCTTGACGCGCTTGTCGGTTTTCATGGCCAGTTCAAGGTTCTGGAATACGGTATGGTGTTCGAATACTGTGGGGCGCTGGAATTTTCTGCCTATGCCCTCATGGGCGATTTGCGCCTCGTTCAGCTTGCTCAGGTCTATGTTCTGACCAAAAAAGGCGGTGCCCGAGCTGGCCGCGGTCTTGCCGGTAATGACGTCCATCATGGTCGTCTTGCCCGCGCCGTTCGGGCCTATGATGCAACGCAGTTCGCCCACGCTGATGTCCAGACTGAGCTTGTTCAGTGCTTTGAATCCGTCGAAGTTCACGGTGATCTCATCCAGATACAAAATGACGCCGTGACGCGCGTCCATGCCGGGCGTAGCCACGCGGCCATAAGAGGGGCTACCTCCATCATTCGCCACGTGATCCGTGTTCTGAGCGATGGCCGCTTGCAGGTGTTCCAGTTGATGTGCGTGGTCTCGTTTCATATTGGATTTTTTCCATTAAACCGGGCAGTCAGGCGGCGTATCAGACCGACGATGCCTTGGGGCAGGAACAAGGTGGTCAAGACAAAGATAAGGCCCAGGGCGTACAGCCAGAACTCCGGAAATACGCTGGTGAACCAGGTCTTCAGACCATTGACCACGCCGGCACCCAGGAGCGGGCCTATCAGCGTGCCGCGGCCGCCGGTGGCCACCCAGATCGCCATTTCTATCGAGTTCTCGGTCGACATCTCGCCAGGGTTGATGATCCCCACCTGCGGCACATACAGGGCGCCGGCGATGCCGCACATGATGGCCGACACCGTCCAGACAAATAGTTTGTATCCCAGCGGGTCATAGCCCAGAAAGCGCAGCCGGCTTTCCGCGTCGCGCACGGCGGTCAGTACGCGCCCCAGCTTGGACTGCGTCAGCCAACGGGCTACGATCAGCGACAGGAGCAAGACCGCCAGTGTGGTCCAGTACAAGCCGGCCCTTGTGGTGGGCGCCGTAATGTCAAAGCCCAGAATGCGCTTGAAATCGGTAAAGCCGTTGTTCCCGCCGAAGCCCGTTTCATTGCGGAAGAACAGCAGCATCGCGGCAAAGGTCATGGCCTGGGTGATGATGGAAAAGTACACGCCCTTGATACGCGAGCGAAAGGCAAAGTAGCCGAAGACAAAGGCCAGGGCGCCAGGCACCAGCACCACCAGCAACATGGCGTAGGCGAAATGATCGGTAAACGCCCAGTACCACGGATATTCCTTCCAGTTCAGAAAGACCATGAAGTCGGGAAGTTCGCTTTGATACACACCGTCGCTCCCTATGGAGCGCATCAAATACATGCCGTGGGCGTAGCCGCCCAGGGCAAAGAAGACACCGTGGCCCAGGGAGAGTATGCCTGCATAACCCCATACCAGATCCAGGGCTAGTGCGGCCAGCGCGTAGCACATGAATTTGCCCATCAGCCCTATGGCGTAGGACGACACATGTAGCGGGTGGCCGGCGGAAAAGACCAGATTGAGCAAGGGCAGCAAGGCCAGTACGAGAACGGCCAGCAGCAGGCTGGTCCAGGCCTTCGGGGAGAACAGGCGCCGGGCTTGCATGAGTTCGCCAGGAACGGGTGAGTGATCGAATGTCATTCAACACTCCTTCCGCGCGGGGCAAACAGGCCTTGCGGCCGTTTTTGAACAAATAGCACGATGAGCATGAGAATGGTTATTTTGGCGATGACGGCCCCGGTCCAGGGCTCGATGAATTTACTGACGCTGCCCAGTCCCAGGGCAGCGATCACGGTGCCGGCCAATTGGCCTACGCCGCCCAGCACGACCACCATGAACGAGTCGACGATGTAGCTGCGTCCCAGGTCGGGTCCGACGTTACCAAGTTGCGACAAGGCCACGCCGCCCAGGCCCGCAATGCCCGACCCCAGGCCAAAGGCCAGCATGTCGATGCGCCCAGTCGGTACGCCGGTGCAATCGGCCATGCTGCGGTTCTGCGTGATGGCCCGGATGAACAGTCCCAGGCGGGTGTGGTTCAGCAATAGCCATACGAAGAGCACCACCAGCATGGCGAAGATAATGATGGCGATCCGGTTGTAGCTGAGCACTAGTCCACCCATCAAGGTCATGCTGCCCGTCATCCATTGCGGATTGCTTACTTCCACGTTCTGCGCACCAAACAGTGAGCGTACGCCTTGCATCAGGATCAGGCTGATGCCCCAGGTGGCCAGCAGGGTTTCCAGCGGTCTGCCGTACAGCCACCGGATCACGCTGCGTTCCAGGATCATGCCCACCACAGCCGAAACCAGAAAAGCCAGGGGCAGGGCTGCAATCACATACATTTCTGTCCAGGCGGGTGCGTACTGCCGGAACAGCAGTTGAGTCAGGTAGGTGACGTAAGCGCCTATCATCAGCAGCTCGCCGTGCGCCATATTAATGACGCCCATCAGGCCAAAGGTAATGGCCAGGCCCAAGGCCGCCAGCAGCAGCACGCTACCCAGGCTCAGGCCATAGAAAAGATTGCCGGCCCATTCGATTTTTTTCAGATGACTATCTATTCGTGCCACAGCTTTGGCAGCGGCGCTGCGTACGGCTTCGTCCTGCTCTGCGTAAGCGCCGCCGTTGTCCTGCGCCAGCAAGCCGGACAGCACCGGGCGGAAGGCGCCGCTGCCAGTGGCTCCCAAGGTCTCTATGGCCTGTATGCGTTCGGCCGTGTCGGTGCTCTTAAGTTGCAGGCTGGCTTTGGCGGTTTCCAGCGCGTTCTGAACTTCCGTGTCTGTTTCCTGGCGCAAAGCACGGTCTATCACGGAAAGGGTGGAGATATCGCCGCCTTGCTGCAGACGTTTGGCTGCCGTCAGGCGCTGCGCTGGATCTTCGGACAGCAATTGCGAAACAGCCAGGGCGCCGGAAATGGCACGCCGCATGCGATTGTTGACGATGACGGCGTCTGCGTTGGCGGGCAGCTGCGTGGCCTGGCCGCTTACGGCATCGATGGTCTGGCCGTTTGTGTCCAGGATCAGGATAAGGCCTTCCGGTGTGGCGTGCAGGCGGGCCTGGCCCATGGCCTCCAGTATCCGGGCGGCCCGGCCATCAGGCATTTGGCCAAGCTGCGCAATGACTTGCAGCTTGGCGTTGGTGTCACTGTCCACCAGGGGTGCCAGCAGCGCCGCATCGATGCCGGCGCCGCCTGTGGCCTGCGCACCGGCCAACGCTGGCCATGCCAATGCCAAGGCCAGCGTCGCGTGGCGCAAAAGAAGTAAGAAAGCAGCTAAACCCATGGTGAACTCATTCGATTATTTATCTTGTTTACTTTCGTTGCCCGCGATGAACGGGCTCCATGGCTGGGCGCGTATCGGGCCTTGGGTTTTCCAGACTATGTTGAATTGCCCATTGCCATTGATCTCGCCGATATAGACCGGCTTGTGCAGGTGGTGATTGGTCTGGTCCATCTTGACGGTGAAGCCGTTGGGCGCCTCGAAGGTTTGTCCACCCATGGCGTCTATGACCTTGTCCACATCGGTGGACTTGGCCTGCTCGACTGCCTGCTTCCACATGTGGATGCCAATATAGGTGGCCTCCATGGGATCGTTGGTCACGACGGTGGCGGCATTGGGTAGATTCTTTGCCTTGGCGTAGGCTTTCCATTTTTCGATGAAATCGGCATTGATCGGGTTCTTGATCGATTGGAAGTAGTTCCATGCGGCAAGATGGCCCACCAAAGGCTTGGTATCCACACCGCGTAGTTCCTCTTCACCCACAGAGAACGCCACGACCGGCACATCGGTCGCTTTCAGGCCGGCATTGCCCAGCTCTTTATAGAAGGGGACATTCGAATCGCCGTTAATGGTCGACACCACCGCGGTTTTTCCGCCGGCGGAAAATTGCTTGATGTTGGCGACAATGGTTTGATAGTCGGCGTGCCCGAAGGGGGTATAGACCTCATCTATGTCGCTGTCCTTGACGCCTTTTGAGTGCAGGAAGGCGCGTAAAATCTTGTTCGTGGTGCGTGGGTAAACATAGTCCGTGCCCAGCAGCACAAAGCGCTTGGCGCCACCGCCGTCTTCACTCATCAGGTATTCGACTGCGGGAATGGCCTGCTGGTTGGGTGCTGCGCCCGTATAGAAAACGTTGCGCTCCAGCTCTTCGCCTTCATATTGCACGGGGTAAAACAATAGGCCGTTCAGCTCCTTGAATACGGGCAGTACCGATTTACGCGATACCGATGTCCAGGCACCGAACACCACCGATACCTTGTCCTGCGCCAGCAGCTGGCGGGCCTTCTCGGCAAACAGCGGCCAGTTCGACGCGGGGTCGACCACCACAGCTTCCAATTGCTTGCCCAGCACGCCGCCATTCGCGTTGATTTCATCTATAGTCATCAGGGCCACATCTTTCAGCGACGTTTCCGAGATGGCCATGGTTCCCGACAGGGAATGCAGAATGCCGACCTTAATGGTTTGCGCCGCATAAGCCTGGGGCATCCAGCCCGACAGGGCCAATAAACTGACGACGGACAGCTGTTTGAGTACCAATCTGCGTTTCATGCTTGCTCCAGAGAAAGAAGAGGAGGATGGCCTTATGGGCGCGATCCGGGTCGATAACACGTTTCTTTCTAAAGCAATACCCATGCCAACTTCGTGGCTGTGTTTTTAAAGGGTGCGCCCGTATGGTCGGGGTCTTGAATGGGCTGATACAGGGCGAGTTGCGCCAGATTGGTGCGAATGGTGGTCATGCGGTCTGCAGATGACTCCACATTGGTGCGCCCGCACTGGCCAGGCTTGCCAAGGACGAGATGCTGATGTGTTCTAGAATAGGGGGAACAGCAACATTTCCTACGGTGACAGATTTTGACTTCCGCCTCTGATTCAGTAAATCCACTAGTCGGCCCCGACTCCTACCTGACCCTGCATTACCGGATTGAACTCGTCTCGGGTCCCGCAGCGGGTTCCGTCTTTGCCAATACGTTTGATGGCCGGCCAGCCACCTTGCAGATGGGGGCGGGGCAGTGGGCGCCCAGCATGGAGCAGCATTTGCTGAACCTGGAAGAAGGCAGCCGTCACAGCTTCGATCTGCCTGCCGCAGACGCCTATGGCGAGCGCAATCCTGATTTGCTGCAATGGATCAGCCAGTCCACAATGAACCAGCATACCGATCCCGAAAAGCCCCTGGTGCTGGGTGATATGGTGGAGTTTGCCGCTCCCAACGGCGGGCACTATTCAGGCGTGCTGAAAGAATTTGGCGCCAGCTCCGTGCTATTCGACTTCAACCACCCGCTTGCGGGCGCAGACTTGAAGCTTGAGGTTCATATATTAGGAGTCATGTAATGTCAGAGCAGAGTCCGCTACACGATAGTCCCGAGATCGTCCTGGCTCAGCCTCGAGGATTTTGCGCGGGCGTGGATCGTGCCATCGATATCGTCGAAAGGGCGCTGGAACTGCATGGCGCGCCTATTTATGTGCGCCACGAAATTGTGCACAACCGTTATGTTGTCCAGGATTTGCGGCAGAAAGGGGCGATATTCATTGATGAGTTGGATCAGGCGCCGGCCGGCGCCATCGTGGTGTTCTCGGCGCATGGCGTGGCCAAGGCGGTACGGGCTGAAGCCGAGCAAATGGGACTCAAGGTCTTCGACGCCACTTGCCCGCTGGTCACCAAGGTTCACATCGAGGTCGCCCGCATGCGGGCCGCCGGACGAGAAATCATCATGATTGGCCATCGCGGCCATCCCGAGGTCGAGGGCACCCTGGGGCAAGCCGACGGTGGTGGCATGTATTTGGTGGAAACCCCCGAAGACGTCGCAGCCCTTCAGGTTGTTGATCCCAACAACTTGGCTTTTGTAACTCAAACCACCTTGTCGGTGGATGACGCTGCCGTCGTGGCGCAGGCCTTGCGCACGCGTTTTCCTGCCATCGTCGAGCCCAAGAAAAGCGACATCTGTTACGCCACCCAGAACCGCCAGGATGCCGTCAAAATCATGGCGCCGCAATGCGATCTGGTGCTGGTGGTGGGCAGCACCAATAGCTCGAACTCGAATCGGCTGCGTGAAGTGGCCGAGCGCAAGGGCGCTGCCGCTTATCTGATCGATACGCCCGACATGATAGACCCGGCCTGGTTGCATGATGCCAAACGGGTTGGGGTTACGGCAGGCGCCTCGGCGCCCGAGGTATTAGTCGAGCAGGTCATAGCACGCTTGAAAGAGCTGGGCGCGGCTTCGGTGCGCACCCTGGAGGGCACGCCGGAGAACGTGTCGTTTCCCTTGCCCAAAGAATTGTCCAGAAAAGTACGGGATACCTGATGAAACTATATGGCTATTTTCGCAGCTCGGCTGCCTATCGCGTGCGCATTGCCTTGAACCTGAAAGGGCTGGCTTACGAAACCGTGTCGGTGCACTTGATGAAAGAGGGTGGCCAGCAGTTCAAAGACGACTATCTGGCCTTGAATCCCACGGCACTGGTGCCCACACTGGTCGATGGCGACCTGGCCATAGGCCAATCCATGGCCATCATGGAATATCTTGAGGAAACGTATCCATCGCCCGCGTTGCTGCCCGCCGATGCCTCCGGCCGCGCGCGCGTGCGCGCCATCGCGCAGACCATAGCCTGCGATATCCATCCCCTGAACAACCTGCGTGTCCTGAAGTATTTGAAACACGGCCTGAAAGTCAGCGAGCAAGACAAGGACGACTGGTATAGGCACTGGATAGCCGTGGGGCTGGCCGGTGTTGAAGCCATGCTGGCCGATCACCCCGCAACCGGACGCTACTGCCATGGCGACCAGCCCACGCTGGCCGATCTTTGCCTGGTGCCGCAGCTGTTCAATGCGCGCCGTTTCGATTGCGATGTCACGGCCTTCCCGACCATAGTGCGTATTGCCCAGGCATGCAGCGAGCTGCCGGCGTTTGAACAGGCCGAGCCGGCCAATCAGCCCGACAGCGAGGGCTGAGCTGGGCGCATGTGGTTCCGGCGTGTGTTGGTGGCGTGTGTCGTGTGCGCTTAGGCTTGCTGTTGCAGCCAGCGCCGGATGTGATCGAAACGGTCGAAGCCCCAGAAGGACTCGCCATCCACAATCATGAAGGGTGAGCCGAAAACACCGCGCGCCATGGCGTCGTTCACTTGCTGCTTGAGCAGCGCCTTGATGTCGTCCTGGGCGATGCCCGCTTCCAGTTCCGCCACCGGCAGGCCAGCCTGGCCGGCTACGGCAAGCACCACCTCGGTCTTGCCGATGTTTTGCCCTTCGGCGAAATAAGCATGGTACAGGCGCTTGGCCAGCCGGGTGGCCAGCGCGCTGTCTTGTTGCTGCACATAAAGCACGGCGCGGGCAGCGCTGACTGTACCGATGGGGAAGGGCTCGGGGTGTCGGTAGGGAATGTTGAATAGCCGGGCCGTGCGCTCAATGTCGTGGACCGCATACTGGCCCTTGACGGGGATATCAACCAAGGGTGCCGACCCCGTGGCCTGGAACATTGGGCCCAGCAAAATGGGGCGCCAACACACCTGACGATTGAATTCCGCAGCCAGCGACTCGATTTGGGTGCTGGCAAAGTAGCCGTAAGGCGAAGAAAATTCAAAATAGAAATCTATGGGATCGGTCATGATTTTTGCGGCCTTTTAGCGGTGTTGGACTACGTATATCGTACTGGCTTTCATGTTTAAATGGGCAATCAACTTTATATGAGCGTGATGTAATGAAGAAAAGTACGGGAGTCCTTGGCGTAGTCGTCATCCTGGGCGCAGCCTACGTAGGCACAAGCTGGTATGTGGGTATGCAAGCACAGAAAACCATAGAATCGGCTGTTGTGCAGGCCAACGAGCAGTTAGCTGCCTGGTTGAACAACGAAGCAGCGGGCACCGAGCTGCAAGCGGGCGCAGCACGCCTGGACATCGATCAGTACGAGCGTCGGCTTTTTTCTTCTGATGTCTTGTATACCTTGCGCATGAAAGATAAAGACGGCGCTCCTGTCGATATTGCGCTGAAAGATCATTTGCAGCATGGGCCGTTTCCTATCGATGCCTTGCGCGATGGGCATTTCATGCCCCTGATGGCGTATAGCCAAGCGCAGCTGGTTGCGACGCCGGCCACGCAAGCCTGGGTGGATAGCCAGAAAGGTGGCTCACCGCTACAGATCAACACCAGCGTGGGCTTTGGCGGCAAGGGACAGTCGGCCTGGAACTTCCAGCCCGTGGAACTAAGCAGCGAGGAAGTCCAATTCAGCTTCAGCGGCGGCACCGTTGTGGTGGACATGCGCGATGATTTCCAGAATGGGGACTCTACAGGCCAGTTCTCGGCTTTGTCCGTCAAAGATATCGAGAGTGGCGAAACTCTGCAATTCAAAGACTTCTCCATTAAAAGCCAGACTCAGACCAAAGATAAAGACTTGATCCAGACCCAGACTGCGGCAACGATAGCCGCGCTGGTCATGAGCAGCCCCGACAGCGACGATGTCAGCCTTGAGCAAATCGATATTGGTGTTGATAGCGAACAGGCCCAGGCAATACTGAACGGCTCCGCGCGTTACGATTTTGGCCGTATTGCGGTGGGTGCCACAGATTTGGGCAGTTTGTCTTTGAATGCGCGTGTGCAGCAGCTGGATACGGTGGCCCTGACTGCGCTGGCCTCCGACTACGAGGCGATTGCGACCAAGCATGGCGGTGAAATAGGCCAGCAAGAGGCGCTGAGCCGCGAAGATAGCCAGTTGCTACGTGATCGTCTGGCCGCGGTGCTGGCGTCCGATCCTTCAATTGCCATTGATTCTTTGGTCTGGAAGAACGCCAAGGGCGAAAGCAAGGCCGGTCTGCAGGTGAATTTTTCTAATCCCGAGGGCACCGATGCAGCGTCGGTGGATGCCTTGTTCATGCAAGGGTTGAAACTCATCAAGTTTGACTTGAACTTGTCCAAGCCCATGTTCATCCATGCCTTCAGTCAGGCTGAAAGTGACGCCAAGAAAAAGTTGGAAATGGAAATATTGGGCGCCATGATCTACGATCAGTATGTAAGTCGTTTGCAGATGGCGGGTCTGGTCAAGGCCGATGAACAGGCCGCAACGGCTGCTGTGGTTTACGAACAGAACAGTGTCACAGTAAACGGACAGGCGATGCCCGTGCCTGAGTTCATGCAGCGCGTTTTCAGTGTTGTGATGTGATGATGCTCAGGGCACGAGGCGAATCCGCCTTCGTGCCCTGATGTTTATTGCGCTATTTCTTGTACGCGCTTGACCAGGTTGGGGTCTTGTTGCAATGACTGGTTTATGCCGTTGAACTGGTCAACCGTCATGCCTTCGTCGTGAACAGCCTTGACCATTTTCTGGTCGGCTTCTTCGAACATTTTTTTCTGGGCTACCTCGTCTTTGCTGGCCTGCAGCTTGGGCGTGTATTCCTGGGAAATCATGGCGACCTTTTCCGACGCGCTGACAAAGCGTTTCAGCTGGGCGTCCGAGTAGTCGGGTGTGGGTACGTTCATGGGCGCGTTGGGCTGGGCCGTAGGTTGCTGGGCCATTGCCACGCCGGCTCCGGTGATGCTGATGGCAAGCAGGCCGGCCGATATCGCGGTGGTGATTCGTTTGTGCATGCAATCTCCTTTCTATTGCCATGGATGAGCTTTTATGATGACAGCATCCGGGGTGAGTACAAGCGTATTCTGTGGGGAGTCTTGTCCAGGGGAAACTGTGCGTTACGGGTGCTGGTCATTTATGGCGCATGGGTCGGAATTCGGCATATTTATTACGTTTGCGCAACATGCTATAGGGTTATACGCAGGGTTATGCACAGTTGATGTGGATAATTTCTTGGCACGTTATTCGTTCATTGGCACTTTATTCATTCCTTGGCACGGTTTATGGTTTTTAAGAGACGTGGTGTCTGGCACTGGATGCCGCGGAAGCTCGCACGATCCCGGCTGCGCCGTGATTTCCCACTGTCAGTGACTCCATCGAGGCGGCCGCAAAACTCGTGCGCTCGGGCCAGTGGCCCGAAAACGCGCACTCAAACAGTTGCGGCCTTGCATCCTCGATGAACTCACTGCCAGCGGCGTGCTCGAATCCCGCTCTATCCAGTGCCAGACACCACGTCTTTAATAATCCATTTACTGTGCCCATGTCCGTGGGCGTTGGCGTTGTCGTGGCTTGGTCGGCAGTCTGCGATGTCCTTCTTAAGCTGACCTTGCCATGCAAAGCACGTGCACGCACGACACAGGCGCACCAAAAGTGTAGTCGGCGATTACCGGAATCTTGACTGTGCAGGGGGTTCAGGCGGGCCGGAGCGAGATTTGAGCGCGCCGTGGGGGAAGCTTCAAACGGGGAGGCAAGTGCGCGCTGTTCGAGCCGGTGGGTGGACAGCACTGCTGTCCACCGGCGAGTTCGCGCACGCCCCGTTTGAGGCTTGCGCCGCGGGAAATCCCGTCGCAGACGGGATCGCAGCGATTCGAGCGCAGGCCTGCCTGAACCTCCTGCACAGCCTTAAGAACCAGTAAAGGCCAAATGCCACGCATGCAGCCAGTAGCTGCACAAGGCAAATCCGCTCAGACGTCCTGGAAATGCGCCTTGATGATGGCGTCGAAAGCCTGCTCGGCCGACATACCACCTCGCATCATTTGACTGATGTCTTGAGAGTGCTTGGTAATACCATCGGGTAGGAACTCGCGATTCGCCTTGAAGTAAGCGTACTTGTCCTGCTCAATCGTATCCACGGGCACTGCCGGAGCGCTGGGTGCGCGGGAAGATGACGAGCGTGGCGAAGAAGAGCGTGAAGACGACGTGCTGCGGCTTACCGTCTTGCGGCCATCGTTTGCGAGTGCCGCCTTGATGGCTTGCAGCGAATACGTTGTGCTCATTTCCTCGCCAATATTTCCGCCCTCATTCAGGCGCATCAGCAAGTGCCTGTCGTCAAAGCCCATTTTCTGATCGCGGGCATTGATAACTTGATAACTGGGGACACGATTTTTTTTATGCGGCATTTCGAACTGAATTCTATCCCCATAAGAATTCATTTTTTCTATGACTTCCTTAAGGAAGTCCGGTGACAGCGAACTGAGTTCGCCGTTCCAGCGTTTGCTTCTAGTAGTGGCCAAGATACTTCTGCTTCCAGTGGTGTTGTACAAATCGGCGAAATTGTACTGCGCTTCTTCATTGGATTTATAAATGGAACAATGAATTTTATATTGGCCATCTAGTTCCAAAAATAAAGACTAATTATAATGAATGACAGTTAAACAGTTTCCAGGAGATTCTTATGGCTACCAGCATTTCTTCCACGATTGCGGATACCGTCAATCAGTCGCGCTCGGTAGAGCGCATTGTGCAGGGCGTGGCCACTTCCGATGGTGCGGGTGTAAAGTTAACGCGTGTACTGACGCGTGATCTGCAGCATCGGCTGGATCCATTCCTGATGCTGGATAACTTCGGCACCGACAACCCCGACGATTATATCGGCGGCTTCCCCGACCATCCGCATCGCGGCTTTGAAACCATCACCTACATGATAGAAGGCCGTATGCGCCATCGCGACAGCGGCGGGAACGAAGGCTTGCTGGAAAACGGCGGTGTGCAGTGGATGACGGCTGGTCGTGGCCTGGTGCATTCCGAACTGCCCGAGCAGGAAGCAGGACGGATGGAAGGGTTTCAGCTCTGGCTGAATCTGGCGGCCAAGGACAAGATGTGCGAGCCTGGGTATGTGGATATCCAAAGTAGTGATATTCCCGAGATCGATGCCGGCAACGGCGTAGTGGCCAGGCTCATCGCCGGCAACAGTCACGGACATGCCGGTGCCATGCAGCGCGAGCTCACCGAGCCGGTGTACATCGACGTGCACTTTAACGACACTGGCGAGTTCAGGCAATCGCTGCCGGCTACACACAATGCCTTTATCTATGTATATCGTGGCCAGGCGCAGTTGGGTGACCAGGTAGTTGAACTGCATCGCATGGCCATACTGAAAAATGACCCCGATGCCGACGGCGTGGTGATACGCAGTAATGGCCCGGCGCGTGTACTGGTGATTGCAGGCCGTCCGCTCAATGAGTCAATCGCCCAGCATGGCCCCTTCGTCATGAACACGCAGCAAGAACTGTTCCAGGCGGTGGCCGATTACCAGGCCGGCAAGTTCGCTTGAGTTTGGCTTTAAACCTGGCACGGGATGGTGCTAACCACCTCTGCCAGGTTTCTGCATTGACGTTTGCGCAAGAGACAGCGCAAATTCAGGTAGCAGGAATCTGCAGGCCTTTTTCCACGGCCTTGCGGGCGGTAAATGTCTGCAGCACGCGGTTTACTTCCGGAAAGTCCTGGAAACCCACCAGTTCGCCTGCCTCGTAGAAGCCGATGAGGTTGCGCACCCAAGGGAAGATGGCAATGTCGGCGATGGTGTAGTCATCACCCATCATCCATGCCCGGTCCGCCAAATGCTGATTCAGCACGCCCAACAAGCGTTTGGACTCGGCCACATAACGGTCGCGGGGCCGCTTGTCTTCGTATTCCTTGCCGGCGAATCGGTGGAAAAAACCCAGTTGTCCAAACATCGGGCCTATGCCGCCCATCTGGAACATCAGCCATTGCAGGGTCTGATAGCGTTGCGCGGGATCTTGCGGCATAAACTGCCCGGTCTTGTCGGCCAGGTAGACCAGAATCGCGCCCGATTCGAACAGTGCCAGGGGCTTGCCGCCCGGGCCGTTGGGATCAAGTATCGCGGGGATCTTGTTGTTGGGGTTTAGTGACAGGAACTCAGGCGACGTCTGGTCTTGGGTATCGAAGCTGACCAAGTGCGGCTCGTAAGCCAGGCCGGTTTCCTCGAGCATGATGGATGCCTTGACCCCGTTGGGGGTGGGCAAGGAATAGAGCTGGATACGATCGCTGTGCTGGGCCGGCCATTTCCGGGTAATGGGAAAATCAGAAAGATCACTCACTTTACGTCCTTCAAACAGAGGGTAGGCGGGCTGCCCCTTTTTTGCCTTGCATCCTATCGTACCAGCCCCTGCGTTTGCTAGGCGGCTATGTCCTGGCGGCGCGGCGGCGTATGCGTGGGTGTTTCATCGTCGTCGCTGGGTTGGCGTGGCAGCGATGGCAGGCCGATTGCATTGCGCACGCGCTGGCAATCCGGATTGGGTTCGCCATCGTCCAGCCAGGGCGAGAACTCTCTGCAGGGCGAAGGGCGTTGGGCGTAGATGGCGCAATGTATTCCATCCTGGCCCAGCTCGCCACGCAGGGCCACACAGCGCTGGCCACCATATTCTGTGCCTTTCATGCAGGCACGCAAAGGCCCCACCTGGCTGACGAACTCGGGCGGGACCATTCCACCGCCTTCTCCGGCAACTTCCCCGCAATAGAAGGAAACGCGGAAATGCGCGCAACAGGCGCCGCAGCTCAGGCATGGATTGTAGGCAGTGGTGTCGTTGGCTGCCGTCTTGCGCCGCGATGCCAGCGAGCCGGGTGCAAGCACTTCGGCTTGGATGCCGGCTGTTGTATTGATGGGGCTGTCGGACTGGCTGGCCCGGATATCCGCGATGGCTATGATGCGGCGTTGCGCAGGCTTGCGCGTGAGGTTCATGATGGGCGTGGCCCTGTAGAAAATGGGAAGTAATTTTAAACCAGTTGCCGGACTGCTTTTGGAAAAGGTTGGCATCCTGATGAGTAGCCGTTACCATTTCGCTGGTAACTATTTATGTCGCGGTCATGGGGTGGAGGGAGCTGGCATGAGGCATTGTTTTCTGGTGGTGTGTTTGTGGGCGTTCGCTGCGGCGCCCAGCATGGCGCAAGACGGGGCAAGCGAAGCAGGCCCCTACATGAGTGTATTCGGCGGCCTGGGCTCAAGCTCATCGGCAAGCATGCAGCAAAAAGGCGCAGTCCACCTGAATCAACACTTTTCGCTGCCCATCGATGCGCGCGGCGCCACTGACGGCAGCCGTGTTCACATGGCAGGTGCGCAGGTCGGATATGAATGGAATCGTTGGGATTTCGGGTCGTCCAAATGGGGCATGAAACCGGCTGCCGAACTCGAAGGCTTATACATCGGCCGGCATACATCGGTAGGCGAAATGCCTGTCATGCCGCGTTTCCTGGGTACCCAGTATGTCTACTTTCCCATGTCGGCCGGCGTGGTCCTGGCCAATGCCGTCTTTACCTTCAAGACGCCGTACTCAGACAGGATCTTTCCGTATCTGGGCGTCGGGGCGGGGGTTGCCTTTACATCGGTAAAGGGCAGTGACTCGGCCAACCCGTCCGAACCCGGCATCAATCACTTCAACTCAGACCCTGATGCGTCCGATACAGCTTTTGCCATGCAGTTCAAGGTTGGAGTCAAGGGCGAAATCTCTAAAAATCTATACCTGTTCACCGAATACCGCTATCTTTCTATCAGCTCTACCAGCTATACGTTTGGGTCTACCGATTATCCGGGTGTGCACTTGCCCACGGCCAGTTGGCAGGTGGGGATGGGGCGCCAGCATTACAACTTCGTGGTCGCTGGTTTGCAGTACAAATTCTAGGGATTATGTTCATGAAAACCCGTGCCGCATTATTGCGAGAAATGGGGGTTGCCGGCCCCTATGCCCAGTCCAAGCCTGTTGTGATTACTGAAGTCGAGCTTGATCCGCCCGGGCCTGGTGAAGTGCTCATCCGGATCAAGGTGGCCGGACTTTGCCACTCGGATCTGTCGGTCATCAATGGCGACCGTCC
Source organism: Alcaligenaceae bacterium (assembly GCA_013416405.1). Taxonomy (GTDB): domain Bacteria; phylum Pseudomonadota; class Gammaproteobacteria; order Burkholderiales; family Burkholderiaceae_B; genus Pusillimonas_C. The sequence continues at coordinate 15,535 of JACCET010000007.1, read as the reverse complement.
CCGGGCCCTGCCTATTGTGCTGGGGCACGAGTCTTCGGCCGAAGTGGTGGAAACAGGGGAAGGCGTCAGTGACTTGCGTGCGGGCGACCATGTGGTGATGGTATTCGTGCCCAGCTGCGGCTGCTGCACACCTTGCATGAAAGGGCGCCCGGCGCTATGCGAGCCAGGCGCGTTCGCCAATACACAGGGCACACTGCTGTCTGGCAAGCGCCGCCTGCGCCTGGGCAATGAATATCTTAACCATGCCACAGGCGTGTCGTGCTTTGCTGAATATGCCGTGGTGTCGCGCCGCTCGTGCGTAAAGATCAATACCGATATCAGCCATCGCGAGGCCGCCTTGTTTGGTTGTGCCGTGCTGACCGGGGCGGGGGCCGTGATCAACCGTGCCCGCATGCAGGCGGGTGATACCGCTGCCGTGGTGGGCCTGGGCGGTGTGGGTCTGAGCGCCTTGCTGGCTGCGACGGCCTCGGGTGCGCGCCGTATCGTGGCGGTCGATCTGTCCGATGAAAAGCTGCAGCTGGCCCGCGAGATGGGCGCCACTCACCTGGTCAATCCCCGCCACATCAGCAGCGATGGCGACTTGCTTGAGGCTGCAGGCGGGCCCGTGGATTACGGCTTCGACATGGCGGGTGCCGTGCCGGCATTTGAAACCGCCTACAAACTGACGGCGCGCGGCGGCTCCACCATTACATCGGGTCTGCCCAATCCTGGTGCGCGCTTTCAGCTACCACTGGCTCAAATGGTGGGTGAAGAGCGCGAAATACAAGGCAGCTACCTGGGCTCAGGTGTACCGGCCATCGATATCACACGCTACATCGAACTGTACAAGAACGGCCGCTTGCCGGTCGACAAGCTTTTGGGCGAAACCTTTACGCTGGATCAGATCAACGAGGGCTTTGATCATCTGGCGTCGGGCAGCAGTCTGCGCGACGCCATTGTGCTGTAGCGTCGGCCTGGCTGGCTTCAGGGCAGCAAGTTGGCCTGTGCCTTGAGCTTCAGCAGAGTCAGCAGCAGCTCATCGCGCTGTGCCACCATATCGCCCAGGTTAGCCGTACCCAACTCTTGATCCACACCGGCGACAAGCAGCTTATTCAACTCGGGGTTCAGCTTGATCTGACCCAGATCGGCCCACCACTCTTCCACCGGCGGGCCCAGGTGTTCAAGAAAATGCTGGATGCCGCCTTCGCCGCCCGACAGGTGTACATTCAGGAATGGGCCCAGCAAGGCCCAGCGCAGGCCCGGCCCGTGGGCGATGGCGGCATCAATGTCACTGACCGAGACAACCCCTTCCTGAACCAAATGGAATGCTTCGCGCCATAGTGCCGCCTGAAGTCGATTGGCCACGTGCCCTTTGACTTCGCGGCGTATATGTATGGCTTTCTTTCCCAGCGACTCATAAAAGCTCATGGCCTGTTCTATGGCTTGGGCCGAAGTCAGGTGCCCGCCCACGACTTCAACCAGCGGGATAAGGTGCGGCGGATTGAAAGGATGGCCTATGAGTACACGTTCCGGATGCACGGCGGCGTCTTGAATCTGGCTGGCCGGGATCCCCGATGAGCTTGTGGCAATCAGTGTATCTGCCGGCGCGGCCGCGCTTATCTGCGCCAGGGTGGCGCGCTTGACATCTACCCGCTCGGGGCCACTTTCCTGTATGAAAATAGCATCTTGCACGGCAACTTCCGGGCTTTCATGAAAGCTCAGGCGCGCAACGGAGGCGTCATCAGCCATGCCCATACGTTCCAGCGTGGGCCAATAAGTTCGCACCAGCTTGCGTAGCCGCGCCTCAGCGCCGGGCGCAGGATCGGTAGCCGCCACATCGTAGCCCTTGGACAGAAAGCAGGCTGCCCAACTGGCACCGATCACACCCGTGCCCACGACAGCAATTTTTTTGTTGGTATCGTTCATATTCAAGCCTTTAGTGGCTCTGAGCCGTTTCAAGAAAGAAATTGATAGTAGCGCACTATCCAGAGGACTTGAGCGGTCAGTGCGGCGATGACAAAGATCTGGTGAAACTTGCGGTTACGCACAAATATGGCAATCAGGCAAAGCACGACCATGATGCTTTGTCGTATGAAATAGACAATACCGAGCGCATGGAAGTGGTCCACGCCTTTCCACAGGGTGTCAATGACATCAACCATGAATAGTGCCGCAAGCAGTCCGTAGAACCATTTTTGCCTTGCGTGAAAATAGTCCGCAAAGTTCAGATGCTCTTCTTTGCGGTCAGGAAACAGTATTGTGCAAATCAGAAAAAACAAGGCTGCATAAAAGATCAGAAACAGATAAAGCTCGAAGGACCAACGCACGACATTGTGCAGTGCGAACTGGAACCACCAGAAATGAATGACTGCTGAAAAAAGAAACAATACCCAGCCCAGATGCACCAGATAAATACGCTCGCGATTTCCATGCTGCACAAACGATGCCAGGCCCGAAAGCAGGCGTGTCAGGCTAAGCCCCATGATCACGCCCAACATGATTCGTATATGCACGAGCTGGTCGGGGTGTGGTGCGATGGCTTCCATAAAGGCTGAATCCAGTTGTTGTGGTTGGCGGGATAAGGCACGACGCGAAAATGTTATGCAAGCTTAAACATGCATCGCGCGTTTGTCACCCATGTCTATTGGGCTGTATGACACTATTTCGTTGAAACGTAATGAGAATCGTTGTTAATATGTGGGCTGATTGAATTTGCAATTTTCTTGTCAACCATCCTATCGGAAACCCATGCCCATGAGCCGTATCATCACATCCGCGTTGCTGTGCATAGCGACCGCCGCAAGCATGCTGGGGTGCAGCACACCCACCCAGAACTTGCAGGCTCAGACCGTAGCCGAAGCCCTGGCCCCGAGCAGCGCCCAGCCACAGGTCACACGCTCCGCTATCGCACAGGGCTTGTACGAACTGGTCTATAGCAATAAGCAAGATGTTCTGTTCGTGGCCTCTGCGGGGGATTTCAAGGACGCATCGGTGCCCCGTGAAATCCTGGTGGTGAATCCGACGGATCTTGCTGTTGTTGACAAGATAGCGCTTCCCCTGAGGGCATTCAGCCTGGCGCTGGATGATGATGGCGATCGCCTTTATGTCGGGAACACCGGTGATGGCACCGTAACCGTCATCGATACGCAGAGTCGCCAGATCGTGCAAAGCCTGCGGCTGGTAGGCAAGCGTAAAAGCGAAGACGGCCGTGAGTGGCCCAAATATCATTTCCGGCAGTTGCTGCTGGACGCTGACAATAATCGACTGTATATGCCTGGATTCGACGATAAAGAAAGCAAGCTTTTCGTCATCAACACCCGGACGGGACGCATAGAAAAAATCATACCCGGATTCGGCTATACCGCGACCGGCATTGCGCTTGATGCCAGGCACAACCGTCTTTACGTGTCCAATATGGAAGGCGAGGCCGTCGTTGTCGATACCACATCAGACGAAATCGTCAATCGCTTAGCCCTGGGCGCGGAACAGCCGTTGAATCTGGCCTACGACGAGATCAATCATCGCTTGCTGGCCGTGGACCAGGGGCATCCCAAGATGCTTGAATTCCAGAAGAAGGACATGCCGGGCTATGAGTCCCGCCGCCCTGGCAGCCGGGTGGTTGCCATAGACCTTGCCACGGGGAAGACCGTAGCCGACCTGAAGGCGGGCGGTCCGGTCAACCTGAAGCTGGACCCGGCTCGTCAGCGCCTGTTTGTGACCAATCGCGCGTCTGGCGAGGTCACAGTCTTCGATAGCAGGGACTATCGCAAGCTGCATACCATCAGTACGCCGGTGCACCCCAATACTCTGGCCCTGCAGGCCAAGACCGGAACGATGTTCTTGACAGTGAAGAATGGGAAAGACGCACCCGAGGGCAGCAAGGAAAGCGTGGTACGCATCGCTTTCTAGCCACCATGGGTAATATGAATATTATTGTAATATTTTGACAATATTTTGACAATATTTTGAGTTTAAATATCTATAAAATGTAGTCACTTGAGCTTGATCGCCAGATGGCTTTGCGCGATCAATGCTGTTAGCGCGTGTTAGCGGCGCGTAGTGGTTACACCCATCGATTGTCTTCACTAATTACCGGGGCTTTATACCGGGGTTCAGCATTGATCGCGCAAAGCCATTGCTTGTCTGCGGCAGGGCCATGGAACCGATATCGCATACGAAAAAACGCCCTCCAGAAGGAGAGCCGGGACTAGCTATTTGAACCTAACCGTTCACTTCTTGAACTGGGCCTTAGCCTGCGCCATGCACTGATCTTTTGCATCGCCCGACATTGCGTCGCATTTCTCTTTGGCAACGTCGTATTGGGCATCACGTTTGTCCTCAGCAGCGTCCTTGCGTGCCTCGGCACCCTCTTTGTTGGCTTCTGCGTCAGCCTTGGCCGTGTCACGCTTGGCTTTGGCCTTCTCTTCGCACACATCTTTTTCATTGCCGTTGAGCGCGTCGCACTGCTTCATCTCGGACTTGTATTGCGATTTGACATGATCCGAGTCCGTAGCGTGAGCGCCAGTCGCGCCAAGTGCCATGAGCATCGAGGCCGAGCCAATAAGGATTGCTTGCTGAAATGTTTTAACGTTCATAGTCGATTCCTTTATCTAAACTGCGGATTACTTGTTGTCATTGCCTTCTGGCCTTGGCTTTCAAGCAAGCTGCGTGCCTGGGGTGGAATCGTCCTGGCCCAATGGTGTTTGACCCGCTTTGATGGCGGGCCAACGTGGTTCAACACTTTCTGATTGCGCCTTGAGCCATCACTCCAGCGCCATGTCGGCCCCGCGGATTGCTGCGCCCCATGCCTGTTGCTGCGCTTTGACCAAGGTGGCCAATTCCTGCGGACTGGATGGCCGGACTTCCAGACCCAGTTCTACCAGCGCATGTCTACAGCCATAAAGAATCCGTTGTTTGCCAACGCCCACAGCCTGCGAGTCGAGAAAGTCTCCGCACCTATGCGTCAGCAGGCGGTCGAGCTCATGCGTCACACCATTACGACCGGCCGATTCGCGCCTGGCGAGCGGCTGGTGGAAAAAGACCTTTGCGAGCTGCTGGGCGTAAGCCGTTCATTGGTTCGGGAATCCATGCGGCAGCTGGAGATCGAAGGCTTGATCCATATGGTGCCCCATCAGGGCGCCACGGTGGCCAAGTTGCCGCCAGAACAGGCCGAACAGTTATATCGTGTGCGGGCAGAGCTCGAGTCGCTGGCCTCTGAACTGTTCACCACGCACGCCACTGATGCAGACATGCAAGAGCTGCAGGTCAGTTTCAAGCGTCTGAAAAAAACGGCGCGCACCAATAGCAGTGCGGCCAATCGCCTGGCGGCGAAAAGCCAGCTGTATGCCTGCCTGCTCAAAGGATCAGGCAACCGAGACGCTGCCGCCGCCCGCAATGCGGCGGCCCGGCATGTGGCCAATGCGGCGGCAGCGGCGTTGACCATACTGCGCGAGCAAGACAGGAGCCAAGGCTCTATAAGGAACTAAGGTGAGTGCATTGCCTCCTTGCCCGGAATACAAGTCCGAATATGCCTACGAAGGCGGCGGCCTTATGTTCTGCCCAATATCGGTACCCGGGTCAATTCACCTGGTCGACAGCGACCACGACATCCGAGTCGGTAGCGTGAGCGCCCGTCGCGCCAAGCGCCATTAGCATCTTCTGACCCTGGACGGGCGCCGACAATCAAGGCTCTTCAGCGTAAAAGCAAGCTACTTGCCCCGGTATCGTCCTGGGCGACATATATTTTTAAAATCACGGTTTTTTTGTATTCAAATGATAGAATTGGTGTGAAATTACTATACATGCGCTCTCGAAACACGCACTAGCGGGCTAGCGGTTTCAATATGTAATCATCGGGGTCAGTCAGATGCTCCATGGTTCGGGGATTTTTGCCTTGCATTTGACCGACACTCAAATTCTCACTTTAGGTAGTCCGGCAGTTTCCATACTGTTCTCATTCGGCTTCGTTCTCGTCTGGAATTATGGGCGCCGGCGCGCTCAGTATCTCCTGTTAATTTCTGCTTCTTTCTTTGTGTATGCCTTGGCGGCCATTTCACAAATTTTGTATATTCCCCGCGACTCTGGTTTGAACGCCTTGTTCTCTGGCGGACTTTTCCTGTTTAGCCTTTTATTGCTTTCCAGCGGAGTCACCAAACGTTATCGAGCACATTTCGATGGCGTTCTGCATGGGTTGGCAGTGATCGCAACGTTGCTGGCCCTTGCCTATTTTTATTATGAACAGCCGGATGTCGTTGTTCGCATCTATGTTTTGAATTTCAGTGTGGCAGGCATGGTCTTGCTTTCAGCATTCAGGATACGCACGATAAGTCGTGGGGCATTAATTGATCGCACGTTCTTTTGGGTTTATCTGCTGTTCGGCATCAGTTTTATCGTGCGCACAAGCTTATCTGTTACCAAGGCGGTTTCGAACGGCGCGTCTGCGTTCTTAGCGTCACCGTTTTGGCTGGCCCTGCAAATGTCGCTGCTGCTGTTTGCAATTTTGCTGGCAATGGTGCTGCTCGCCGCCGCCATGCTGGACATCATTAGTGTGCTGCAGCATGATCGAAACATTGACGACCTGACAAAGCTGCATAACCGCCGCAGCTTCGAAGAACGCAGTCTTCGCAAGCTGGTTGCCCATCGCAATGAGTCGATTTGCCTGGTGTTGTGTGATCTTGATCACTTTAAGGTGATTAACGACAGTTTCGGTCATCATGCAGGTGATATGGTCTTGATGGAGTGCGGCAATATCATTCGGCGCTGTATACGAAAAAACGATATTGCAGGCCGATTTGGTGGCGAGGAGTTCGTCGTGCTCATGCCCAATACTAGCCTGGCTGGGGCGGCGCGTCTCGCTGATCGGATACGAGCGGAACTGGCAGACGCCAATTTCCCCGCCATGACCGGGGTACACCCGGTGACAGCCAGCTTTGGAGTGGCCGAACTATTGCCCAACGAGTCACTCTCTGATTTGTTCCGGCGTACCGATACCATGCTTTATGCTGCAAAGAAAGAGGGCAGGAACCGCGTGATGCTTGACGGCGCAGGTACTGTCTCGGGTCATATTGAGGAGGATGCAAATGACGTTGTGCCGCTCAGCACCTAACGATTTTGCCATCGTGCTCGGTGCGGCGATGACGGTGTTCACATCCTTGTGTGTTGGTCAGGACCTGGAAGACGTCACGAATTTCGAGCCGGTGCTCGTGCAGGGTCTGCAGCATGGTACGGATGCCGATTTGATGTCGGCCCAACATAGTCTGAGAAATGTGCCAGGCAATGTATCGATTGTGCCGGCAAGTGAATTTCGTGAGACTGCGGTAATGGGTGTGCGTGATGCCTTGTCCCGTGTCCCAGGGGTGTATGTTCAGAATCCGTCAGGCCAGGTAAGCGCCAAGGTATCCATCCGGGGCTCTGGCCTCTCGGCTTCGAGCGGCATGCGGGGCATACGCCTGTTGCGCGACGGTCTTCCACTGGGCCGCCTGGACGATCTGGGAGACAGCATTTACGCCGATCCCTTTGGCGCCAGCTATATTGAGATTTTTCGAGGTGCCAGCTCTTTGCGGTACGGCGCGGCTACATTGGGCGGCGCCATTAATCTGGTGTCGCCTACCGCATACTCTCATCCTGGTTATGAGTTGCGGGTAGATGGTGGTCTGAACGACTATACGCGGGCGCAATTTCGGGCCAGCAAGGTATTTGATAATGGGTTGGATATGTATGCCTCGGTGTCCCGGGTTAACGGCGATGGGTTTCGTCAGAACTCCGCGCACACCGTAGAGCGATTCTATGGCAACGTGGGTTACAGGTTCAGCTCAGAGTCCGAAGGGCGTTTGCACCTGACCCTCGAGCGCTATCACGTAGAGATGCCGGGTGCTATCACTTTGGATGAGCTGCAGAGCGACCCATCGGTCGCGAATTCGACGAACTTAAGGGCGCATGCCCAGATCCGCACGACGCCGCGCTGGCATCTGGCTTATCAGCACGAATGGCTGCTGGGGCTATCTGACAAGTTTTCGCTCGCAGTGTTCAATACCGGTACCCAATTCGATTCCCAGACGCAGCTGCGTGTTCGCTATGATGCAATCGACTACGGCGTTTCACTGCGACATGAGCTCAATCGCGATCTGAACGGGCACGATCAGCAGTTTGTGTGGGGTGCAAGTTTGAGTCGAGGCAGTAGTCATAATCAGTCCTATGCCCCCGATTACTGGCCTGGCGATTCTGTACAGCTTGAGTCAATTGACGCCGCACGTGCCACGCTAGAGGTGTTTGCCGAGAATAGCTTCAAGGTAAGCCCCAGCCTGGCCTTGATTGCCGGCGCCCAAGCTACCTGGGCCGGGCGTCGTACTGATAACAAGGCGCTTACGCCACTTGGCTCGCTCAGCTATCCTGGAGGCGAGGCTTCGGCCAGCTATTTTGGCTTTAATCCGAAGTTGGGAGTTGTCTGGGAGGTTGGCGCTGACAATGCTCAAATATTTGCCAATATCAGCCGCAGTTTCGAGCCACCAAGCAGCGTTGCGTTTCATACGCAAGCGGGTAACCTGAAGGCGCAGCGCGCAACAAGCCTGGAGATCGGTACACGCGGCGGCGATGCGGATTTCGGTTGGGATCTGGCGCTATATAAAAGTTGGTTGAAAGACGAGTTGCTGGAAATGCCGGTGCCGGGTAATCCTGCTGCTCCGCCTCTGGCCTACAATGTTGCGTCGACCCGGCATATGGGCCTGGAACTGGGCTTGCACGGTGAACTGAAGTTAGGAGTCGTCCCCGGGAACATCGCCTGGAATCTGGCCTATACGTGGAACCACTTCAGATTCCATAATAATGACCGCTATGGCAATAATGTGCTGCCGGGTATTCCCGAGCACTTGGCCAGACTCGATCTCGTCTACCGCCATCCTTCAGGCTACCACGGCGGACCGAATTTCGAGTTTGCCTCTGGCTGGAAAGTGGATCAGGCCAATACCCTTGTGGCACCAGGCTACGGAATCATTAACTTTACGCTGGGCTATGCAGAACCCAAAGGCCGGTATCGGGTTTTTATGGATGCCCGTAACCTGGCCAATAAGTACTACGCCACATCATCCGACTATATGGTGGATGCTCGGCGTCAAGCCAGGGACGTGTTTTATCCGGGTCAGACCAGGACGATTTTTGCCGGCGTGCAGCTTAATTGGTAGGTGGCAGAAACCGCCTTCAATCCGTTGAACACTGTCCGGCCAGTCAGGGATGACGCAACAGTAAAGCGTACACTGACATATTCCTCATTCCTAACTGGAACACCATCCATGGACCTGCCTGCACATCAACTGACGATGACTGTGTTGATGACCCCCGATACCGCCAATTTTTCAGGCAAAGTACACGGTGGTGCCATCCTGAAGCTCCTGGATCAGGTCGCATATGCGTGCGCCAGCCGATATGCGGGCAGTTATGTGGTGACCCTGAGCGTGGATCAGGTGATGTTTCGCCAGCCCATCAAGGTGGGTGAACTAGTGACCTTTCTGGCCTCGGTGAACCATACCGGCAACTCTTCGATGGAGATAGGCATCAAGGTCATTGCCGAAGACATCCGGGACAAGGTCGTACGCCATGTCAACAGCTGCTTTTTCACCATGATCGCCATGGACGACGACGGTAAACCAACCAAGGTTCCGGTGCTGACGCCCGCCACGGCAGACGAGCATCGCCGCTTTGCCGCTGCTGAAATCCGCCGGGAAGTGCGGCGTGAAATGGAGAAAAAGTTCAAGGCCGCGCGCAGCGCCTCGTAACGCTCATTTCCTGCAAAGCGATCGAAGGCTGCTCAATACCAGCTTGCTCCAGTATCCAGCCTTCATATTTGGCATGCCACATATACAGCAGGTCGATCGGGCGTACCCGATAATGCCTTTCCGCCGTTGCGCTGGGTTTGTGGCCTTGTATTTGCGGGATGACGCCTGAGGGAATTTCCAGCCATTGCGCCAGGCTGCCAAAGCTTCTGCGCAAGCCGTGTATGGAAACGTGCGGAATGCCGGCCTGCCGCAGTACTTTGTCGTGAGCGGCGCGCGGCTCTTGTATGCGCCCACTGGCCGCAGTGGGGCTGCTGAACACCCAGGGATCATCAGGGTGGATGTCAGGTCGGCGTTTCAGCTCGATCAGCAGTGCAGCCACATAAGGTGTTAATGGAATGACTCGTATGCCCGCCACCTTGTCGGCAATCGTCATGCGACGCCAAGTAAAGTCGACATTCGCCCACGTCAGGGCAGCGATTTCCTCGCGGCGGGCGCCTGTCAGCAGCACGGTCTGTAAGTACGCCGCCTGCACCGGGTTCTTCAGCTTGCGCACCTGTTCAAACCATAGCCGCAAATGCTGGCGTTCCAGCGCATCTTGTCTGACCTTGGCCCTGGGCACTTCATCTTTAACGTAGGACTTGGTGCAAGCTGCTGGCACGACTTGCCTTTCGTAGGCGGGACGGCCGGCACACCAATTGATGAATGCCCGCAAGCGAACAAAGCCGGCACGTGCGACGGCTGGCCGGTGGCGCTGCTGAATCAGCCAGCGCTCTACGACATCGGCATTGATGTTGGACAAGGGCAACTGCAGCAAGTCATACAGCGGCCCAGGCTGTGTGGTGTTTGCCGTGCCTGGCTTGCGACCCCTGGCTTTTGTTCTGCCACCCGCATCGCATAGGCGCTCATGTTCAAGCAGGCTGCGGGCGCTCCATCTGTGGGATCGCGCCTTGATATACGCCTGCCAGGCGATGATGGCCGGTTTCATGTGGCTTTGTGTCTGGCAGTGAGTCGCGTGTTTTTGTGGCATGTAGCGTTCTGTATGAGCAGAAATCACTACTTTGGCTCTTCAGGTACTGCCGGACAAGTGGTCACGAACACGAATGTCGCACCGTATCTATAGCACTGGGCGCTGCGGCCCATCATGGACTGTACTGTGCTCTATTGTTTCTGGTATATCGAAATAATGGTCAAAAAAAGCCTATTCATTTATTTATTTCGGATAAACAGAAATATTTATTGATACATGAATAAATAAGTGCTAATTTCGGCATATCAGAAATTATAGAAAAGATCGACATGGCCAAGCCATCTTCATCCCCCGCCTTACCGTGCGTGCAGCCTGTCCAGGCATTGCGCGACATCGGTGCGCAGATTCGCGCTGCACGTCGAAGGCTAGCGCTGCGCATTGATGACGCCGCCAGTTTGTGCGGCGTTTCCGTCGACTTGCTATCCAGACTGGAGAACGGAAAAGGCAGTGTGGGCACGGACAAAGTGCTGCAGGTGCTGGCCGGCCTGGGCCTGGAGCTGTTTGTGGCACCCAAGGGACACGCCGGCTTGCGGGGACTGGTTCAACAGGGCAGGACGCATGGCTGAGCAACACGTGCTATCGCTCTGGGCGAACGAGGTTCATGTGGCCGACATTGCGCATGATGCCCGCCAGGACGCATGGGCTCTGACGTATTCACCAGATTGGTGCCGTCGTGTGGACAGTTTTGCGTTGAGCCCCAGTCTGCCCATGCCTGAGCCAAGCCAGTCCGAAGCGATCCCGTATCGTTCGGGCGCAATCAAGCGATTCCTTGAAAACTTGCTGCCCGAGGGGCATGCCCTGGACGCGGTGGCGGCATCTGAGCGGGTGTCCAAGAACAACATATTTGGTCTCATTCGAACGATCGGGGCGGAATCGACTGGAGCGTTCCGATATCTGACCCCGAATGAGGCAGGCGTCGGCGCCGAACCCGACACGCCGCCCAGAAGGGTCACGCTTGAAGAGCTGCACGAGCGCATTGCGAGTCGTGAGCTCCGGCCCCTGCTGGAATGGGATGGCAAGATCCGCATGTCGGTGGCAGGCTTACAAGACAAGCTGCCGCTGTACCTTCACGGGGAACCGGGCACGGGCACGGAGGTCGTCCTGTTCTTGCCCGATTACCCGCTGGCTTCGACCCACATCCTCAAGCCGCAGCCCCCCGGGATCGACTACATGGTCGTCAATGAGCACTACTGCATGACGCTGGCCAAGGCCATGGGGCTGCCGGTAGGCCAGGTGGCGATCTTGCGTACGCCCACGCCGGTGCTGGTGGTTAAGCGCTTTGACCGCAAGCTGGCATCGGAACAAGTACCCGGAATTGTGTCAACCGACTTGCCCGGCCAAGAAACGCTCAGGCCGGTGGAGCGTCTGCATATCATTGATGCCTGCCAGGCCTACGACTTGCCGGTCAGTTTCAAATACGAGCGCAACTTCGGCAGTGGCCGGGATGTAGCCCACATCCGAGACGGCATGAGTTTGCCCCGGCTTTTCAAACTGGCCCGAACCGCTGCCATCAGTCCGGCGCCCACCAAGCGGGTGTTGTTGCAATGGGCTTTATTTCAATTACTGATTGGCAATTACGATGCGCACGGCAAAAATTTTTCGTTCTACATGATGCCGGCCGGCTTGCAGCCGGCCCCATGGTACGACTTGGTGAGCGTGGCGCAATACCCGACGTTTACCAACGAGCTGGCCATGGCGTTTGGCGATGCATTCACGTTGGACGATCTGTCGGGCATGGAGCTGGCTCAGTTCGCCGTCGCGTGCGACATCAATCCGCGTTTTGTGGCCCGTGAGGCGACGCGGCTGTGCAAATTGGCCAGGAAATCGGCCCAAGCGGTGTTGGATGGTGCGGCGTACCTGCCTGAAGAACAACTGTTTGTGCAACGGATCGTGGATTTTGTGATTCGCCAAGCCGATTGGTTGAATCACGTGGCTGAACTGGCCAGCGATTTTCCTACTGATGCCCTAACGCCTTTCAACTCGCAAGCGGACTAAGGCTAAAACCGCCTAGCTATATTATGGCTGGCGCGTTATTATATGTTTCAAATAGTTATTGGAACTTACGAAAAACGCTATGCGATGGCCCTCTGATTTCCCCAGTAAGCATGACCGGCCCGAGGATTATATTCCACGTAAGCCGTAACCCGTGCCTGCTAGACAGGCATCCAAAACTCGATCCCTGTTGACGATGGTTGCCCACTTCGGTGGGTTATTTTTTGGGTCAGGTGTGGGCCGGCGGCTGAATTAGGTTCTCAGCAGGGATGCCCAGTTCTTTATGTAGCTTCCAAATCATCGGCAGTGTCAGGGAACGCTTGCGGTTCAGAACCTCATACACGCGGTTGCGGCGGCCGATCATGGGCTCCAGATCCTTCGGCGTGAGGCTGGCCTGCTCCATCCGGAACTTGATGGCCTGCCACACAAGCATTGCTCAATAACGCAAAAAAACGCATCACACTGCAATGTGTAATGCGTTGTTTTAATTGAATATCATGGTGCCGATGAGAGGAGTCGAACCCCCGACCTTCTCATTACGAATTAGATGCTCTAACGTTTCCTTATGATTCACCATGTTTATTAAGCATTGATTTATAAGCAATTATTGATTCAATCGAGTATGCGTAGTAACATAATAATACCTCAGAATTCATCAATTCTGCTACCTATATGCTACCTAAGATTGGAATATCATCTAATGTCTACATCAGCTCCAGCAGGTAAACTCAAGTTACGTGTGGCGGATATTAAAGCAGCAGCAGTTCCTCTTGTTAAAGCCCAGAAAGACTATCATTTCGAACATCCGCGAGGGCTGACACTTCGCATATCCCGAGCAGGCAGGCGGAGTTTCTATGTCCTCGCTCGCATGCGTGGCGGTAAAATGATCCGCCAGAAAATTGGTGATTATCCTACGATCACTCCTGAGCAAGCAAAGATCCGGGCGTTGGATTTACTTGCTAAGATTTCTGTCGGTGAAGACCCCACTGAGGAAAGACGCGTTTTGCGCGGTTCAGAGACGTTCTCCACGGTATTCGAGCAATTCATTAAGAACAAGCGCTCTAAGCGTGGGGCACCATTGAGTGCACGAACACAAGCTGACTATCGTGACGTCTTTACTAGAAATTGTCCCAGTATTGCGAATAAGCGACTACCAGAAATCTCGAGCGATGATATTAGCCGCATATATCATAATGTTGGGAAACGATCGGCAGCTCAAGCAAACAAAACTCGGGCAATGCTGTCCAGCGTTTTTGCCTGGGCGGTAATGTCGAAAAAAGTCGGGGTTAATCCGGTAGCTGCTGTGGGTAAGGCATTTGTTGAGGAGTCCCGTGACCGATTTATGAGCGGTGAAGAACTGCGTCGTTTTTTCGCTGCTTTGAACACTATAAATCCAGATTTACGGGACTTTTTTCTTATTTGTCTGTTTACTGGGGTTCGTCGCTCCAACGTGCAGGCGATGGCGTGGTGCGATATTGATGTCGATGCGGCAATTTGGCGAATTTCAAACACAAAGAATGGCACACCACAAAACGTTACGCTATCCCCCGAGTGTTTAGCAGTTCTTAGCGGGCTGGAAGAGCGGGCAATTAACCAGTGGCAAAACGAACTAGCAAAGATTGGAGATGACGCTAAAGTACAGCGATCTCCATACGTGTTTCCTGGTACGGGAAAAACAGGGCATTTGGTCGAGCCTAAAAAATCTTGGGCAACATTGTTAAAAAATGCTGAGCTGCACGATTTAAGAATCCATGATTTGCGGCGAACTTTGGGTAGTTGGCAAGCAATGACCGGCGCTTCTTTGTCGATCATTGGTAAGTCGTTAAATCAAAAATCAATTGATGCAACAAAGATATATGCTCGATTAAACTTGGATCCGGTTCGGCAGTCTGTGCAAACTGCGACCGATGCGATGTTATTTGCAGCAGGGATAAAATAGTTCGCTAAGCTTGTTTCTTCTCAATGTGTATGATGCGACACTGAGTCGATACATGATTTTCAGTTAATTTCGTCCGCAGACAATATAACAGCACGAAGCGTGCTCGGATCACGAAAACGTTGCTGTCAACAAGACTATCGGAGTTGGCTTTGGTTTTGTATTTTATGTATCACAGGGAGCAGCCCTTTCATGGCATTATTGAGATCGTCAAACCTGCTTTTCTTTGCTGAACGCAAAGACGACGAGCATGCTGGATATTTCGATGAGTGTTTCTTTGTGGGCATTTATCTTGCACCGTCCTACGAGCGGTTAAGGCAGTGGGATGAGGCTGTTCAGAAAGCACGGACGAGACCGTTGGGATGGTTATGGCCGTCCCGGAAACTTGAGGGCATGCCGTCCGAGTTAGACGTGGATTTTGTTGGTGGTGCAAAAGTTTGTGAGGTTGGCAAGGCGCTATCGGTGCAAAATATCGGAGCCAAACCTGGCTACGGTCCGACACTTTATGCATGCATCCTTGAATTGGCGGCAGCGAGAGGATTGAAAGGCGTGTTTCCCACAAGGGAACCGACGAAGATCCTTCCGAAGCCGAAAGAGATTTGGCGACAGTTCGCCCAAGCGCCGTGTTATACAGGAAAAATCATAATCCGGCCGATAAGTCCGTCACAATTGACTCATTCTGAGGGATGGCTCAATCAAGTTTTCTCGTAAGCGATCCATTAACCACAGGGTATTCAGGCAGCGAGGTCCATGGCAACCTGTTGGATATCTACATTCCATGGGAGTAGTGCCTCGATTTCGTCAACTGTTTTAGCCGCCGGCAATCGTTCGAGC
>JACCET010000006.1 GCA_013416405.1 Alcaligenaceae bacterium | reverse complement strand
CAGGAAAGTGAAACGCCTTTGCGCCGATGATAGTGGACGTACGTCTGTGAAAGTAGGTCATCGTCAGGCTCTTATAGCAAAGAAAAACCCCCGCACCAATCAGTGCGGGGGTTTTTTGTTTTGGGCGGCCATATCGGCCTTATACTCATGAGCTTTGCTGCACTTGACCACTGACTCATGCTCGATATCATTTTCCCTTTCGCTGGCGGACTTGGTCTTTTTCTAATCGGCATGATGCTCTTGTCCGAAGGCCTGGTCGCTTTCGCCGGTGGTTCGCTGCAGAAAGTGCTGCTGGCTTTCACCGGCCGACCTGTGAAGGCGTTTGTATCAGGCGCGCTGATCACCGCACTGGCGCAGTCCTCCACTGCCACGACCGTTACCCTGATCGGTTTTGTCAGCGCCGGACTGATCACCTTTATTCAGGCCATAGGCGTGCTTATTGGGGCAAGCCTGGGTAACACGGCAACAGGCTGGATCGTGGCCACGCTGGGGCTGAAGGTCAATCTTGGCTACTACACGCTGCCGCTGATCGGTCTGGGCGCCTTGATGAAGTTGCTTGCCAAGGGGCGGAGCCGCGAGCTCGGCCTGGCACTTGCCGGTTTTGGCATGCTGTTCCTGGGGCTGACCATGTTGCAAGACGGCATGCAAGGGCTGGCGTCCATGTTCAATCTGTCCAGGATTCCTGCTGGCGGCTATGGCGCACACCTGATTATCGTGCTGATAGGTCTGGTGCTGACGGCAGTGCTGCAATCCTCGACAGCGGCCATTGCCATGACGCTAACCGCACTGGATGCGGGCGCCATCAGTTTTGATCAGGCTGCGGCTGTCGTGATTGGCGCATCCATAGGTACAACGCTGACTGGTGTGCTGGTTTCCATAGGTGGAACCATCTATGCCAAGCGTACGGCAATGGCCTATATTTTGTTCAATGCCGCGGCCGGGCTCCTGGGTCTATTGTTGCTCCCATTATTTTTACGTGCTTTGCATGCCGGCAGTGCATACATGGGCTTTGAACCCGGTGCTACAGCGCTAGCTGCTTTTCACAGCTCGTTCATTTCCTTGGGCGCATTGCTTTTTCTTCCGCTGACCGGGCGTTTCGCAACCTTGGTTGGGCGGCTGGTACCAGAGCGGCATGCACAAGCCGTGCACTATCTGGATGACAGCATGTTGAGTCTGCCTACCGTGGCACTGGAAGCCTCGCAGCGCGCGGTCCAAGGGATCGCGCTACAGCTGTACGCATTGAATGACCATATTCTTGGTGCAACCGTGCCCGCAACGAGCCGGGAATCGCTGCAGCAGACCCACGCATTGCTTGATGAAGCCTATGAGTTCACCGTGCGAATCCAGCTACCGACGGATAACGAGCGCCTGCATGAATGTCGTAGCGCGCAGCTGCATGCCATAGATCATTTGATTCGACTTCATAAGCGCCTGGAAGACATGCTGAACACCGATATTAATTTTGATAATCCTATTTATCAGGAGGCGGGCCAGCCGGCTCGGGAAATGGTCGCACTGGCGCAACAAGGTTTGCTTGCACAGGCGAACGACGGTTGGTTGGATCAACTGGCCATTCAGGCGCGCCTGATCGCTGAACAGCTGGATCGAGTCAGAGGTGGCTTATTGGCGGGCGCGCCAATTGAACAGGATGTTTCGTATTCGCTACGCACGACCGATATTTATCGTTGGTGCAAACGAACAACGCACCATATCTGGCGATCCGCCTATTATTTGGTATTGGCTCGCGATAAGACCGAACCTGAAGACAGGGTATCTTGATACTTTTTCTGTAATGCCGGGTCGATCGGCTGGGAAGCGGAATACTTCACTCTTTTACGACCATGTCGGGAAGACGCGAGCAGCGCCAGACCCTAAACTTGAGTAAACTCAGTCACTTCGAGTCACTGTGCGGCGCCGTTCGACGTCGGATTCCTTCATGAGCCTTGGACTGAGCCTGTTGCTGCTAGCTGCGCTGATCGTTGTGGCGGCCTTTTTTTCGGTTTCCGAGATTGCGCTTGCCGCTTCGCGTCGCCTGCGCCTTAAGCAAATGGCCGACGACGGTGACGCACGTGCCGAAAAAGTCTTGCGCGTACAGGAGCAACCGGGCCATTACTTTACTGTGGTTCAGATTGCGGCCAACGCGTTGGCGATACTCGGAGGCATAGTCGGAGAGGGCATGCTGAGTGAATATGCCACTGAGTTCTTCGCCAGATGGATGCCTTCCACTACTGCCACAACGGTAGGATTCCTGGCATCTTTCCTGCTGATCACTTCATTGTTCATCATACTGACTGACCTGCTGCCCAAGCAGGTCGGCATGGCCGAGCCCGAGCGGTTTGCCGTGCGTGTGATCGAGATCATGCGTTTCCTGATGAAGGTCTTCAAGCCCGTGGTCTGGTTTTATTCGCGACTGTCGGAGATACTGATCCGGCTTCTGGGCCTGCCTTACCAACGGGATGACCGGGTTACATCAGACGATATTCTGGCACTGGCGGAAGCCGGTGCGCGCTCGGGCGCACTAGCCTGGGGAGAGCAGCAAGTCATTGAAAACGTGTTCGGACTGGATACTCGTACCGTCCCCAGTGCCATGACGCAGCGCGACCGTGTGGCCTGGTTTCTGCTGGACGAACAGGAAGACATCATACGTGCCAGGATAGCTGCCGAACCCTATGCCACCTATCCGGTCTGCAAAGGTGACCTGGACCATGTGATCGGTTACGTCGATGCCCGGGTCCTGTTCCAGCGCCTGCTGAATGGCCAGTCAATATCCTTGCAGAATGAATCGCTGATTCAAAAGGTACTGGTTATTCCGGATCGGCTGACGCTGGCTGAAGTGCTGGGCCAGTTCCGGCAGGCGGGCGAAGATTTCGCGGTTATTGTCAACGAGTACAGTCTGGTCGTAGGTGTGGTGACGCTTAACGATGTGATGAGTACCGTCATGGGTGATCTGGTGTCGCCATGGGACGAAGAGCAGATCATACGTCGTGATGAAACATCGTGGCTTATTGATGGGGCGGCGCCCATTCAGGATGTGTGCCGCATGCTTGATATTGACGATACGCTGGTCCAAGACGACTATGAAACCCTGGCTGGCTTTCTGATGACCATGTTGCGGCGCATACCCAGACGCACCGATACCGTGATCTGGGGTGGCTATACCTTCGAAGTCATGGACGTCGATACCTACCGGGTGGATCAGGTGCTGGCCAGCCGCATGACACCTGAACACGGGGCAGCGCCAGAAACCTGATGGCCCGAGGCATGCAGGCTTTCTGGCGCGCGCAATTGCTTATTTGCCTGCTTTCTCCATGGCCTGCTTCCAGGCGGCAATGATTTTGTCGTAATCGGCTGCAGCCTTGAGCGGATCAGTGGCCTCAACCTTGATGTCTTTCAGGTTGGGCAACTCGGTAAGCGCGGCAACATCGATGTCGGAGCGGCTGGGACGGCGAAAGTTGTCGGTCAGCTCCGCTTCCTGCACTTCTTTTGACAGCAATACATCGTAGAGCTGCTGCGCAGCCTTGTCGCCATTCTTGGGGTTCTTGATGATGGCTACGGCTTCAGGGGCCACGAATGCGCCTTCTTCCGGATAGATGATGCGTATCTCTTTCTGACCGCCGGCTATATAGGCATACGCGGCGTATTCCATTGTGACGCCGGCGGCGTATTCGCCGTTGGCCACGCTTTTGTAGACCTGGCCTGAGCTTTTGGAAATGTCGGCATTGGCAACCAGCTTGTCAAAGCCATCCTGGCCGAATAGCTGGTACATGCCGTACATCTGGTCGTAGGTGCTACCCGAGGTGGCCGGGTCGCCAACGATGAGTTTGCCTTTCCATTTCGGGTCGAACAAGTCTGCCCAGCCCTTGGGTGCAGGGATATCCTTGAGTTGCTTTTCGTTGACCATGATGACCATGACGTGGACATTGCTGCCGGCCCAAAGCTTGTCAGGCCCGATAAAGCGCTGATCCAGTCCCTTTACTTCTGCGGAGTCGTAAGGCTGAAAGTTCTGCTTGAATGCGGCCATGGTTCCGAAGCCGGCGCCCCAGACCACATCGCCCAAGGGGTTGGCCGCCTCGGCTTCTATGCGCTTCATGAGCGCCCCTGTACCGGAGGTGACTTTCTGAATGGTCAGGTCGGGCGTTTTCTCCCGAGCTATGTCCAGCGCGGTATCTATGGTCTGGACATTGTTTGAGGTATACATCACGGCATTGTCGGCTACTGCTGCAGAGCCCAGGAATAGCGATGCGCTTCCCAGCACTGCAGCCAGTTTTGTTTTGTATTGGGGGTGACTGAACATGAGGCTTCTCCGGTGGTGGTTTTATCTAACGGTTTGAGAACAGGTCGAGTTTGAGAAAGCGCACGGCCAGGTAGATGGGCACGATGATGACTATCATCAATATCACGCCGTAGGCCGATGCCCGCGCCAGGTAGCCTGCATCGATCTGGCGGAACATTTGAATGGGCATGGTTTCCATGCCGCCGTAATACAACACGATGGTGGCCGAAATTTCAGCCAGCGAAGTAACCCACATAAGGATTGCGGCCCCGAGAATGGCGTGCTTCATCAGCGGGAGCACGACCTTGAAGAAACTGGCGATGGGCGACACGCCCAGATTGATCGAAGCTTCTTCTATGGAATCAGGAATGCTGTACAGCGATGCGGATGCCGAGCGGATGGAAAAGGGTACTTTGCGCACGAACAGTGCCGCCACCATGATGACCCACGTGCCGGTCAGAATGATCATCCCGCTGTTGTAGGTCTGGATCAGCGCGATGCCAAGCACGGTGCCCGATATGGCAAGGGGCAGCATGACCACATAGTCCAGCACCGACACCGTCCACATCTTCTTTTTGACGATCAGGTAGCTGGCCACCGTGGCAAAACAGGTGCCGGCTATCGCGGCGGCGCTGGCAAGCATGAGCGAATTGATGATGGGTTCGGGAGCCGTGCGCAATGCACGTTCCATGTTTTCAAGTGTCCATGTGCCATATTGCATCACCGGCCCACGCGCCTTGGTAAAGGCGCCAACGACCACGATGACCGCCGGTATCATCGAGAACGCAACAAAAAGCACAGCCCAGCCGGCCAACAGTACCGACGCCAAACCGCTTGCCCTGATGGCTTTCGGGGCGCGGCCCTGGTACATCTGGTAGGTCTTGCGCTCGACCACCCGTTTTTGCACAAACAGCACGCAACCCACCAGCACGACAGAGACGACCGCCAGCACGCTTTGCATCAGGGGGCTGCCGCCCATTTCCGAGAGGAAAGTGGTATAGGTAAGCGAAGACAGTACGTCTATCCTGCCGCCCAGGATCATGGGTATGGAAAAATTATCCACGGCCAGGGTAAATACGATCATCGCATTGACCAGCAATGCCGGGACCAGTACGGGGAGCGTAACTGTAAGGGCGCGTCGCAGATTGCTTGCGCCTAGGTTGACCGCGGCTTCTTCTATCGATCCGTCTATGGCTTTCAGGGCCGCCAGCATGCCGATGTAGACGTAGGTGTAGTCGTTTAGAATGAGCGTGTAGATCATTCCAAACCAGCCGTAGAACGAGGGCAGGTCGATGCCTGCACTTTCCAGGGCATGCCGCACGATACCGTTGTTGCCCAGCAGCATCAGCCAGGCTTGGGACACCACGATATCGGGCAGAATGATGGTGGCCAGCGGCAGCAGTGCAACCACCGGTTTGCCTGGAAAATCATAGCGCGCGACGATATACGCCAGCGGAGCGCCCAGCAGCACCGCGCCGGTGGTGGATGCCGCGCCCAGGATTACAGTATTGGTGAAGGCGGTCGTGTAACGGGAGCTCCCGAAAAACTGCTTGAACCCCTCCAGGCTGTACTGCCCGGTCTGCGGATCAAGGGCGCTTTGGTAAAACAGCGAGGCCAGGGGCCACACGACAAGCGCCAACAATACCAGCAGGCAGAACGCTGCGGGCAGGAGCCATGGCGAGCGCGAGGCGGAGAACATTGCAGGCCATAACGCAGAAATGCGAGGCGTGCGTGGGCCGGTGTTGGCGATCATGGAGAAGTCCGAACTTAGGCGGCCACCAGCCGACAGGCGTGGCTGAAGCTCAGGAATACTTGCCTTCCCGGCGTGTAGGCCGCATCGTGGGCAGCGGGTACATCCGCATTGATGGTAGAGCCGTCGGCCAGCTCAAGTGCGTAAGTTGCCTTGAAGCCAAGGTAGCGCCTGAATATGACTTTGGCAGGGATACGTCCGGGCTGGCTGTTATCGTCGTGCACGCCTATGTGTTCGGGGCGGGCGGCCAGGCAGATTTCAGGGCCCGGTGCCGGCGCGGGCACGCTGACGCGTCCACCGGGGATGTCCACCAATACCGTGCTGTCGTGGGTTTGTTGCGCCAGTACCTTGACGAGATTGGCCGCTCCTATGAAATCAGCCGCGTACGACGTGCCCGGCCGGGCATACAGACCCTCGGGGGTATCGAGCTGATCTATCTTGCCCTGTCGCAAGAGTGCGATCCGGTCGGACATCGATAGCGCTTCTTCCTGATCGTGCGTTACGAATATCGCGGTGATTTTTGATTCTTGCTGAAGTTGGCGGATGACATCGCGCATCTGTATGCGCAGTTTGGCATCCAGGTTGGAGAGCGGCTCATCCATGAGCAGCACGCGTGGCTCGATGATCAGGGCGCGCGCCAGCGCAACCCGCTGGCGCTGTCCGCCCGAGAGCTCTGAGGGGTAGCGGGTCGGCAAGTGTCCCAGGCCAACCCGCTCGAGTATCTGGCCGACCTTCTCTTTTATCTGTTGATTGGAAAAACGGCGTACGCGCAGCCCATAAGCCACGTTGTCGAACACGGTTTTGTCGGGAAAGAGCGCGTAGTCCTGAAATACCATGCCCGTTTCACGCTTGTGCGCGGGCTGCCGTGTGATGTCCTCGTCATCGAGCAGCAGGCGACCTTCATCGGGGATGATGAAGCCGGCAATCATGCGCAACAATGTCGTTTTGCCGCAGCCGCTGGGACCGAGCAGAGTAAAGAACTCCCCGTGCTCGATAGCCAGGGACAGCTTGTTGATGATCGTGACGTCGCCATACCGTTTGGTGACATTTTCTATGGTTATTCTTGCCATGCTTTTCGACGTCGCGGACAGTGAAATTATGCAAAGCATAACTCATTGTTGCAGGTTTATTACGATTGCCTTCCGGGCGCAGGTTGCGACCCCGGGAATTCGCGCCTATGATTGCGCGTGGCGCCATTGGCGCAGGTAAAGGGCGTAAGCCCGGCAGGTAGAACCAAGACATCTGAATATGGATCACGGCCTTGAGCGAACCAGGTACATCTCATCGAATTGTCGATCTTCAAGCCCTTGAGGCGCTTTATGGTGTCGCCGCAGCGGCCTCCCTCAAGAAAGAGGTGGATTACATTCACCCTTATTACAGAAAGCTGGTCGAGGCCTCACCCTTTGTCGTTCTGGCGACCAATGGCCCCGATGGGCTTGACGCCTCGCCCAGGGGCGATCCCGCTGGCTTTGTACGTGTTTGCGATCAAGAAACCTTGCTGCTTGCCGACAGACGTGGAAATAACAGAATAGACAGCCTGCGCAATATTATTCATGACCCGAGGGTAGCATTGCTTTTCCTCATACCCGGCGTAGGCGAGACGCTGCGGATAAATGGCGAAGCAGCGATTTCCACCGACCCGGCATTGCTGGAGCAGTTTTCGTTGCAGGGCAAGCTGCCTTCGACTGTGCTGATCATCAAGGCCAGGAAAGTGTTTTTTCAATGCTCGAGAGCCGTGCTGCGCTCACGACTTTGGGATCCGACGCTGCATGTGCCGCGCACTTCATTGCCAAGTACCGGGACCATCCTGGAAACCTTGAGCAATGCCGAAATCGATGGGGAAAAATACGATTCCGACTTGCCCGAGCGCGTGCAAAAAACCATGTACTGAGGTGGGGCGGGTTCTCATTCGCTTGATGCAAAGCAAGTGGCTAGCTTCGATCCCTGATCCGCTGACGATTCAACTCCAGGGCTTCGGATGTGGGGGACCAATCACCCCAATATGTATCCGGAATATCAGGGAAATCTTCGCGGCGCATACCTGTAAAGGCAGGCTTGTAGCCGCGACGCTTCATTTCCTCGATCAATTGGGCGTGTCGACGCGCCAAGTAACGTAGTCGGGTATAAAAGAAAAGCAGATGACCCTTGCCGAGAGTGTAGACATCGGGCTGCGCCAGCGCCCCGCGTGCCGCGGATTTTTGCGCCAGGGCAAACACTCTTGGGAGCTCACGGTATTCCGCCACAAGATGCGGGCCGCTGAGCTCTTGGACGGGGACGCAGTTTATGCGGGTCATATTCTGTTCAGGCCAGCGCATCCGCCAATGCCTCAAAGTCATCGACCACCACCTCCCAGTCCTGCTCGGAATGCAAATCGGTAGTCTGGGCCGGGCCGTGCTCGGTAGACCTTCGCACGAATGCCGTCTTGAGGCCGCAGTCTCGTGCTGCGGCCAGATCGTTGTTATGTGCCGCAACCATACAAACCTGTTCAGGTCGCAGGGCCAGTAGCTCGGCAGTTCGCAGATAGGCCGCAGGCGTTGGTTTATAGGCCTGTACGACTTCGGCACCCAGGATAGTGTGCCAAGGGATACCCGCCCTTCGAGCCATATTGAGCATGAGAATAATGTTGCCATTCGATAGCGGCGCAATAATGAAGCGCTCTCGCAGTCGTGCAAGGCCGGACAATACATCAGGCCAGGGATCCAGCCTGTGCCAGGCCAGGGTGAGCTCTGCCAGTTCGGCCGGATCTATGACCGCAACGTTGATACCCGCCTCGGTCAGAACGGCCTCGAGGTTCTCTCTGTGCAATATGTCCAGACGTACAAACGGGCGCTGGCCGCTGCGAACCGCCTCCATCGCAGGCTGGTAACGCCTGCGCCACGCATCCGCGAAGTCGGTAGGCTCCATGGGCACCCGGTTCTTTTCCAGAAAACTGACGGCTTGGCGTGCAACGCCATTTCGCCAATCCACGACAGTTCCAAAAACGTCAAACAACAAAGCTTGAACATCGTGCATAAAATTTGTTCTCCTGGGTGGCCTGGCCCTGAACAATCAGCCGGTCGAATTAATTATTCTCTACTAACGCGCTTTCAGAAATGTATGCCGTCTTGATTTCGGCATCTGGCGTAAACCACGTACATTCGACTCGGTTATGAGTGAGCCCTACCTGTGTGACCGTCATGCGCGGCCCGCCACTTACTAACGCAACGATTTCACCAACCTGAAACTTGGCCATATATACCTCTTTATCTGATAAGGCCACAGTATGCCAGGAATTTATAACTGCTAGATCGTCAGTATCAATATGAAAGCCCCGCAGGGAGCGGGGCTGACTGCCGGAGCCTGCAATGAAAAAAAGATTGCGAGTGCACAGTCAGCGCTTCCCTGCCTTTTCTCCAATTGGCTCTACGTCGCCTTGCCGGCCACAAATGAGTGGGCTGCAATAAGCGTGCCCAGCACATGCGAACCGTCGCCTACAATCGCACCGCATGACAAGAAAGAGATCCTCAGCAAAGAAACGTACATCGAGAGTTCGCAAATCAACAGGAAGCTTTAAGCGGTTTCTTCGGGCGTTTACCGCCTCGACCGTAACGGCCTTTGGGATTGCCAGCTGCGTGCTCAACCCGAAGCTAAGCGAGCAGATCCAGCTTGAGCCGATACTGTCGCAATTCGGGCTGCACGCCCAGGAACAGGCCGCGCCCCTGGTAGTGGCCAGCGGCCCGCAGGTGCAAACGAATTTCGCCCAGTGCCGTCAGTTCTTCCCAAATGGCCAGCCACCGGTCGTGCCGGCTGGCTCCAAGCTGCGCGAGCTATGCTTCGATTCGTTCGCCATCCTACACAGTGGGAAGGCGAAAACCCCTGTATTCGTAGCTCAACGGCTGAACCGCCAGATGCTGATTCAAGGGCAGGGTATCGAGCGCACGGATCGGTTCTTTCCGGAGGCGCGCCTACCGGCTGCCGCGCGTGCCGAGCTGGACGACTATCGCGGATCCGGATACTCACGCGGCCACATGGCGCCCGCCGGCGACATGGACACTGTCGATGCCATGGCTCAAAGCTTTAGTCTGGCCAATATGGTGCCGCAGAATCAACGACAGAACTCGGGCCCGTGGAATAAGATCGAGGTCGATGCGCGCAAGTACATCATGCGTGCCAAGGGTGATGTGTATGTATTCACCGGGCCGGTATACACGGGACGGCCGGCGGCGATTGGGGCAGGGAAGGTAGCGGTGCCAACCCACCTGTACAAGTTGGTATACGACGCCACAACCGGCCGTTCATGGGTGCACTGGCAAGCAAACGGATCGGATGCTAAGGCGGGGCCGGCGATCAGCTATGAGGAGTTTGTGAGGCGAACGGGGCTGGGTTTATTGGAATAGGGCAACAGAAAACTCTCTAGGGCGAGAAGACGCACTCCGACAAGGCGCAAGGCACTTTGATTGCATCGGCAGCATGGCCTCCTCAAAGCCTGGTTCGATGCAAGTCAACTTGCCTTACGCAATGCAAGGCCTGTGAACATGAGCGACCATCCTTGGAAGAGCAAATCAAAGCCCAACAGCAAGCCCAGAATCGTCAGGCTGTTGGTGGGCCAACCTATAGCGATCAAAATGCCGACGGCCCAGCACGACCAGTACGAGACCGATGGCTACAAACCAACCCGAGACCCTCGTCGGAAATTTTCATCATCCTTGCAATATGCCAGCGAGTCGCGGACGATGCCTGCCAGCCTGTACAGGTTCTCCGGTTTATCGAGCAGAATTTGTCCGTTAGACCCTACATCTAATCCTGCGCGATGTGCTTCTGCGCGATGTACCTCTGTTATGGGTTCAATAAACTGTACGGCAGGTCGTTTTTTGTCGCCATAGAAACGTAGTAACCAGCGGTTCGATCTGCCTCCGTAAATGACGGAGAAGTATGTTTCCGTATCCCTGGCCGAGAGATCTTCATCCTGGAGAATGTCACAGCAGATCTCAAACAATCGACGCTCGTCGATCGTAGTAATAATTTTGGTGTTATCAGGATCTACTACAGGCGCGTCATCATCGGGTACGACCTCTACCGGTGGCGGCTCCACAGCCTCAGCTCGCGTTAGGCTGCTTGTCACCAGGGAACTGATCGAAAGCGCCGTAGCCTGTTTTACTATCGGCTGGATACTTTCAAGGAACTTCCCTGTAAAGGTACGCTCGATGCCTGCTTTAGCGGCAACATACCGGACGAATTCCAGGTCACAGTCGCGCAACGACTCAGTAATGCTTTTTCGAAAATCTGAAAGATACATATTCTCTTTAGCTAATGCCCTGAGGGCGTTCGGTTCGAGCTGTTCGTAATGAAAGCGATAAAGTTGCTCGGCTAGATCCTCTTCGGGCTTTTCGAAATTGATAGTCAAAAACGGCCGGCTGTCCATGATGTTGCGATTGTCCAGATCACTAAAAAATCGCCATTCGCGGCCGTTTGTGATGGCAGAAACGGAAACCTCGGGTGTTGCGTTGTAATAGCGGGACAGTTGCGGGCAGTGACTCCGAATGCTTGAGTCTCTCGGCTGCTCTGACTTTGAGCTCCCTGAGTATTTCAAGGCGCGCAAATCTGGCCTTAACTGCGTGGTGGTGCTCGTATGCCAAACCAAGTGCCTGGCAGACTCTAGAGTTGAGCGTGTCGATTGTCTCGAAGAGCGCCCGGCGTCTCTCGATCAGTGCGCCCCGCCGCTGCGTCAATGCGGCCATAGCCACCGTATTGTCGGGTCGCAGGTATGTATTTAAATTGAAGCTTTCAGGTCTGACGAAGCGAGAGATGACTTCCTGAAACTCTTCCAATCCGAACAGGGTGGCAAGGACATCGCCTTCTGCGCTGCCCGTATCGGCACGCCGCAAGCGCTTATAAAGGCGGAAAAATTCGCCCGATAGTAAACGCCGCTCTCTGCCTTGGCTGCCTCCGGGTTTCTGAATATCGGCTACCGGGTTATTTAACCCAACATAGCCCCACTCCATACGAGCGAGGTTGAAAATGCGTCCCACGAGTGCCAATTCAAGCCGGACGGTATTGTCTGCACGTCCAGCCCTCTTGCGTGAGTCGCGATAGCGAGCGAAGTCCATGGCAGAGAGCGAATCCAGCGGTCGCTTGGCTAGGGGGGTAGCTAGCCAATGCTTGATACGCTGTTTCTCTTGCGTAGGGTTACGGCGTTCGGGAATCACATTTGCCTCATAGAGGTGTAGAAGATCCGCCAGCGTGCTGGACTTGATCCGCTGGTATTCCACGGATGCGCCAGCCTCGATGGCTGCTTCAATCTTGCGACCAAACGCCTCGGCATCGGCTTTGCGATCAAACGTAGAGCTAGTGCTGCGGCCACGGCGGCGCACCCAGACTCGATATGTGCCGTTAGTTTGTTTTTGGATATACATGTGTGTCGGAACCCCTAAAGCATGACGTTGGAGAAACGTCCGGTTCCTATATTTTCGTGCACGGAATTTGCACGAAATGCCTGTTTGTGTCGTAGCAAAAAACACAAAAAGATATGCTGAAAAATCCCAAAAAAAAATAGCCAATTGATTTAATTGGCTATTTTCTTCGGTATTCTTGGCTCCCCGAACTGGGTTCGAACCAGTGACCTGCGGATTAACAGTCCGTCGCTCTACCGACTGAGCTATCGGGGAATTAAAGAAGCGAAACTATAGCATGTTTCTAAAGGTTGGTGCAAATGAGCCTGGCGCGCAGCTGCCAACCGTCGCTGCTAATGCGCCCCCGATGCTGCTCCGCCTGCCTGGTTCGAGCTTGGACGAGCAACCCAGATCAGCGCAATCAGCAGCAGGAACAGGATGGCCGAGGCATAGAAAATATCCGTGGCCGACATTGTGAAGGCCTGCTCGCTGATCAGTTGATTGACCACGGCGGCAGACTGATGATGGCTCAGGCCATGTTGTTGCAGGCCAGACATGGCGGCGTCGAAGGCTGGCTCTCCGGGCCGGGCGGCTTCGGTTAGTTGGGCGTGATGCAGTGAGGCCCGATTCTCCCATAGTGTGGTGGTGATGGATGTACCGAACGCTCCGAACAGCAGACGCACGAAGTTGGACAGGCCGGCGGCAGCGGGGATGCGATGCGGATCCAGCCCCGACAGGGTGAGTGTGGTCAGCGGAATGAAGAAGGTGGCCATGGCTGCGCCCTGTATGAAGGTGGGCAGCATGATGGTGTAGATGTCTACCTGGGTATTGAAGTCTGACCGCATATAGCTGATCAGCGAAAACACCAAAAAGGCAAAGGTCGCAATGACACGAGGGTCGTGTCGGGACAGCATTTTCCCCACAATGGGCGACATGATGATAGCTAGAATGCCGACCGGTGCCGAGGCGATGCCGGCGTCGGTGGCGGTATAGCCCAGGGTGCTTTGCATCCATAAGGGCAGCAGTACCACGGTGCCGAAGAAAACGCCGTAGCCTACCGATATGGTGATGACGCCCGCAGTGAAGTTGCGGTGGGCGAACAATGTCAGGTCAACCACCGGATGCTTGGCGGTCAATTCCCAGATTATAAAAAACACCAGTGCCACGACGGCAATAATTGCCATGATGACGATGGCGGTGCTGCCAAACCAGTCCAGTTCTTTGCCTTTGTCCAGCATGAGCTGCAGGGCGCCTACCCACACGACAAGCAGCGCTAGACCTATGGTGTCTATGGGCAGTCGTGCACGTGGCGTTTCACGGTGTTTGTAGAGCTGCCATGACGCCCATCCGGCCAGCAGGCCTACCGGGACGTTGATGTAGAAGATCCATGACCAGCTGTAGTTGTCGGAGATCCAGCCGCCCAGCAGGGGCCCCGCCACGGGGCCGACCAATATGGTCATAGACCATAGCGCCAGCGCCATGCCGGCTTTCTCTCTGGGGTAGCTGCCCAGCATCAGGGATTGCGACAGCGGGATCATGGGGCCTGCCACGGCGCCTTGCAGCACCCGAAAGGCTACAAGCGACTCCAGCGACCAGGCGAATCCGCACAGCCATGAAGCGATCACGAATAGCATGACCGACATGACGAACAAACGCACTTGACCAAAGCGTTGGGTCAGCCAGCCCGTCAACGGCACGGTAATGGCGTTGGCAACGGCAAACGAGGTGATGACCCATGTGCCCTGTGTGGTGCTGACGCCCAGGTCGCCGGCTATGGTGGGAATGGAGACGTTGGCGATGGACGAGTCCAGCACATTCATGAAGACGGCTGCCGATAGCGCCACAGTGCCGAACAAGCGAGCCCGCCCCTCCAGGGGCGGGTGGCTGGGCGGGCGGGCTGCCGGTGCCTGGTTCGCGTTTTTGGTATTGCTCATGAGCCCAGATTTTCATTTACGATGCGCTGGATCAGTGCATCGGCCTCATGGCTTGCGCTGAACACCGTGGTCTTGAAGCCGCTGTTTACGGTGGTGATGCTTTGCTTCGGTTCTGACAAGTCCACTTCAACGTGCATGGACAGGCCAACACGCAAAGGATGGGCGGCCAACTCTTCCGGATCCAGCATGATGCGAACGGGAATGCGCTGGACGACCTTGATCCAGTTACCACTGGCATTTTGTGCGGGCAGCAGGGCGAAGGCGCTGCCTGTGCCGGCAGCCAGACCTTGTACGGTACCGTGATAGAGAACGTCGTCGCCGTACAGATCGGCGGTCAGCGTGGCTTGCTGACCGGGTGTCATGCGGCGCACCTGGCTTTCCTTGAAGTTCGCTTCTACCCACACCTGCTGCAAGGGAACGATGGTCATTAGGGGCGTGCCTGGTGCGACATGCTGGCCAACCTGCACGGAACGCTGTGCGATCATGCCGTCCACCGGTGCCGGAAGCCGGGTGCGCGAATTGGCCAGCCATGCCTGTCGCAGTTGGTCGGCGGCCTGCATGACGTCAGGGTGGGCTTTGATGCTGGTGCCCGACGTCAGGGCAAGGTTGATTTGCAGCTTGGCCTCTGAGGCTGCATGGGCGGCCTGTGCCTGCGCCAGGCCAGATTCGGCGGCTTTGACGGCGGTCTTGGCATGCAAAATCTCTTCACCGCTGATGCCGCCTGAACTGGCCAGCGCCTGACGACGCTTCAGGTCGTTGCGGGCTTTGGCCAGATCGACTTCTGCGCGCTTGATATTGGCCGTTTGCATGGCGATGTCGGCTTCCAGTGCGCTGTTCTGCACAAAAATCGTGCGGGTCTTCCTGACTGCTTGCGCGAGCGTCGCCTCGGCTTGTTTCAAGGCTATGCCGGTGTCGCTGTCGTCCAGTTCCACCAGCAGGCTGCCTTTGTTGACCGTCTGGGTGTTGTCCGCAGCGATGGAAACGACGGTTCCAGGAATCTGCGAAGTGACCTGGACTAGGTTGCCGTGCACATAAGCGTCTTCAGTGTCTTCGTAGCCGGAAGCGTAGATGAACCACCATATTGCATAGGCTGCGCCGATCGCAATGAAAACAAGGGTGGCCAGTATCAGCAGGGGTTTGCGTCGGGAGGAGGGTGTGGAGGTCGTCATGATGAATGCCTGGAATTTATTTTGGCGATATGTGTTTGTCGTAACCGCCGCCCAGTGCTGTTGCCAGTTGGGCATCAAGTTTGTAGGCGCGGGTGCGCATATCGGTATTTAGAATGGCTTGGCGACGCACTTCGTTCTGGGCCAGCAGGACTTGCACAAAGTTGCCCAGCCCGGATTTGTAGCGTTGGACGGCGATCTCGTAGGCTGACGTAATGGCGCGCAAGCTGGCGGCCTGATCCAGAGTCTGCTGCCTTAGCGCCTGCATGGCGGTGGTGGCGTCGGCCACTTCCCGGACGGCTGTCAGCAGCGTTTGGTTATAGTCTGCAATGGCCAGGTCGCGCTCGGCGTTCCGGGCATCAAGCTGCGCATTAAGCGAGCCGCCATGGAAAATGGGCAGGGTAATGGCTGGGCCGACCCCGTAGGCCTGGCTGTTGCCGTCAAGCAGATTGCTCAAGCCCAGTGACATGAAGCCCGCAAAAGCGGTCAAGTTTATATTCGGATAGAACTCGGCTTTGGCAACGGAAACGTCGCTGGCGCTGGCCTCCACTCTTAGACGTGCGGACACCACATCGGGCCGCCGGCCCAGCAGTGCCAGGGGGATGCTATCGGGCGCACTGGTGAAGGTATGTGTCAGCGCGGCTGGCTGGATATTACGTCCGCGTTGTGGCCCTGTGCCAATCAGGGCAGCTATCTGATTGCGCAGCAGATCTGCGTTGGTGGCGGCCTGGCTTAGCTCGACGCGTGCTGCTGACACGGCCGAGTCGGCCTGGTTGGCTTCGATGGTGGTATCCAGGCCGGCCGCGACACGCTGGCGGGTAATGTCCAGTACATTTTCCAGCTGCGTCACGAGTTCGCCCAGCACTTGTTGCTGGGCGAGCGCATTCTGCAAATTGAAGTAGCTTTGTATGACTGCGCTGACCAAAGTGTTGCGTGCCATTTGCGTATCCGCTCCGGCGGCTTGTTGCCGAGAGACAGCCGCTGCATAGCGCGCCTGATTCCGGCCCCATAAGTCCAGGTCAAACCCGATGTCCAGTGTGAGATTGGTATCGGTCTGCATGGAGCCCCCATAGGGGGGCGGATAAATATAGTTCTCCGAGAACCGCTCACGTGTCAGCTGGTAGCTGGCATTAGCCTGTGGAAGCCGTACGGCACGGGCGCTACCGACAGTGGCATTGGCCAGATTCAGTCTGGCCTGGGCTGCGTCCAGCGAGGGGCTGCCAGAGAGTGCCTCGGTAAGCAGTTGGTTCAGTTGTGAATCGCCATAGCGCTGCCACCATAGGTCGGTAGGCCAGGCTATGGCGCTGTCCCGCAGGCCCAGTTGCGTCGCGTCTATTGTGGCCACAGCTGGCACGCCCGGCTTGATGGCGGCGCATCCCGTCAGGATGGCGACAAGCAAAATGGGTAGCAATGATTTCATGTTGATGGAGAAATGGAGTGGGTTGGCTGATTTGCTTACATCAAGCTGAATGTAGCTGTCTAGTCTGTAATTGCCTAGGCAATTATATTATAAATTTGTTGCGATCTTCAAAAAACGGACGCACTGATTCAAAGGTTAAGACTGCTCGGGCAGGGCCTGTGTGTCGACCGGTATGTTGCCATTGACCAGCATGCGTTGCAGCCCACTGATCAGGTTCTGTATTTCCGTCTTGCTGAAGCCGTGCAGGTGGTCATTCAGGCTCGCGGCGATAATCGGCAGAATCTGTCTGGCAACCTGCAGACCGCTTTCTGTCAGTTCGATGATGACTACGCGACGATCGTCGGGAGAGCGCTGGCGCGTAATGAAGCTTTTGGCTTCGAGTCTGTCCAGCGTGCGCGTCATGGCACCGGTATCGACATGGCTGTGGCGCGAGAGTTCGGCGGGCGTGTTGACGCCCAAGTGATGAATGATGACCAGCGGCCGCCATTGCATGGCGGTAAGGCCAAGTGGCGAAACGCGCTGGTCTATCATGCGGTTCAGAGAGCCCTGCACCAGCTTTATCAATATGCCGATGTTGTTGTCGCGACTGCTTGCCAGCATGTCAGCTGAGTAGTAGGCCTGTTGGTCGCCGGACTTGGGCGCAGTGGTGTTCTTGCGGCTTGTGCGGGCGGTGGCGGGCTTGGTCATCTGCGCATTCTAGTTCCATTTATCTGCCTAGGCAAATACTTTGAACTGCATGCCGGCTGAATGGGCATCGTTGCGCTTGAGCATCCTTGCGCTGAACCCGCCGTCGGGCGTTTCAGGCAAAATAGCACTTTCACCTTTCTTGGCTGACCTTATTTCATGGATTCCATTTCCCGTACTACCGATAGAAGCAGAAGCCAGGAATTTTGGGCAGGGTTTCTATTGGCCGGTCTGGGGGCTGTCTGCTTCTCGGCCAAGGCCATCGTGGCCAAGCTGACCTACCGTTACGGGGTGGATGCCCTGACGGTGATCGGTTTTCGCATGATGTTGTCACTGCCCTTTTTTTTGGTCATTGCCTATTTTCAGGCGCGCCAGGCAAAGCTGGGCAAGCTACCCATATTGACTGGCAAGGAGCGTCTGCAGCTGGTTTTCCTGGGGGTCATTGGTTATTACCTGTCCAGCTATCTCGATTTCATGGGACTGCAATATATCTCCGCTGGTCTCGAGCGCCTGATACTGTTTTTGTCTCCTACTTTCGTATTGCTGATATCGGCGGTATTTCTGAAGCGATCCATTAAGCCCGGTCAGTGGGCGGCCCTGGGGCTGTCCTACCTGGGTGTGATGTTTGTCTTTTTGCAAGACCTTTCGTTTAGCGGCGATGAGGTCATGCTGGGTGCGCTGCTCGTATTGGCCAGCGCCTTGACCTATGCGATTTACCTTATAGGTTCCGGAGAACTCATCAAGCGAGTGGGCGCCACCCGTCTGGTGGCTTATGCCATGACCGTGTCAGCGGTGGTCAGCATGGTGCATTTTTTTACTGTGTATGGCCTGGATGGCCTGAATCAAGTCCGCCAGGTATATCAGTTGTCCATGTTCCACGCTGTATTCAATACGGTGGTACCCACCTTCATGACGATGTGGGCGGTGGCCAGAATAGGCGCACCCATGACGGCGCAACTGGGTTTGCTGGGGCCGGTGTCCGTACTGTTTTTGGCAGCCTGGCTGCTGGATGAGCCGATTACCGTCATACAGTTGCTGGGCACCGCCTTCGTGCTGGCGGGGGCGGTGGTGCTGAGCCGTCGCCGCTAGCCGACTGACGCCGTCAGCCTGACCTAAGCTTAGCTGGCCCCCTGCGGTATTTTGTGCTTCGCGATATCCATGAGCTGTTCGATTTCTTCTCGGTGGAC
The DNA here is from genome assembly GCA_013416405.1 of Alcaligenaceae bacterium. Taxonomy (GTDB): domain Bacteria; phylum Pseudomonadota; class Gammaproteobacteria; order Burkholderiales; family Burkholderiaceae_B; genus Pusillimonas_C. The sequence goes on along the minus strand of JACCET010000006.1, from coordinate 307,525 downwards.
ATCGTGCGTGACAAAGCCGGAAGCATTTTCCGGCATGGCCAGCCGCTCGGGATTGGCCAATGTATGGCGTATGTCTTCCAAGCCGCTGTCCCAGTGACCGCGCATGGTGGCCAGTCCGAACTGAAAGTCTTTATAGTGCTTTTCATAGGCCTGATTGCGGTAAATCAGGTGGATGACGTTGTAGCGTTTGCTGCAGGCCAGGTCTTGCGCAATGTGGAAATAGGGGTTGGTGGTGCGGGCCTCTTCAGGCAGGTCTTTAAGAATATGCTGCAGCATGTGCCGCAGGTATTGTGACCAGCGCAATTGATCGGTCACCATGCGGGTGCGGCTGGAATAACGGATATCTTTTATGCGGTCGGACACCTCGCTCATATTGGAGGGCGCGCGGCCCCGCGCACTCCATAGGTCGACCTGAAAGACCAGGGTGTCGCGCAAGGGACGTGAGTCCAGTATTTCCGTTAGTGGGGTATTCGATACCAGACCGCCGTCCCAATAGTATTCGCCATCGATTTCAACCGCTGCGAAAGCGGGCGGCAAGGCGCCCGAGGCCATGAAGTGCTCGGCCCTGAGTTTGATCTTGAAATTATCAAAGTAGACAAGGTTGCCGTTGCGCACGTTGACGGCCCCCACCGAGACATGCTGAGCCTGGCTGTTGATACGGTCGAAGTCGCACAGACGCTCGAGTGTGTCTTTCAAGGCGCTGGTGTCGTAATAGCTGGCGGTGGCCGGCTCGCCCGGTGTGGTATTGGGCGGAGGAGGGAACCGGGGCTGAAAGAAGCCTTTTTGTCCATTGAGCAAGGCGCTGCCGGCGTGTAGCGCGCTCAGCGTCTGGCGCATGGTGTCATTCAGGTTGAACAAGGACTGTTCCACGAAGGGATTCAGGCTTAGTCCGAAGTTGGGCTGACAAATGGTTTCCCAAAATTCGGTAAGGCGGGCCACTTGGGTTTCGGGTGGGTTGCCCGCAATAATGGCCGTGTTCAGCGCACCGATGGATATCCCGGAAAGGTAGCCTGGTTCGATGCCCGCTTCGTGCAGGCCTTGAAAAACGCCCGCCTGATAGGCACCCAGCGCGCCGCCGCCTTGCAACACCAGTGCTATGGTTTCGTAAGGTGGCAGGCCGGGCGGAATATTGGCCGGTGCCTTGGTCTTTTCTTGCGCGGCCGCTTCGGTACTGGCTTGAGTGGGTAGCGAGTTCATGGCTGTGATCCTGTTTTGAGCGTGTCTTCAACTGTCATGCTAACTGATGTATCGGACAGGCTGGCGACAAAGGCGTCGATAAGTGCACCGCGATAACGCGATTTGTGCAAAATCAGCGATAGACGCCTGTGCAGCTCAAGAAATGGCGTATCCAGTACTTTGAGTCGGCCAGTTGACATGGATTCAATGGCGGCGGCATAGGGTAGGCAGGCGATGCCCAGCCCTGCGATGACGGCTTGTTTAATGGCCTCGACCTGCCCAAGCTCCAGCACTATTTGCCCTGACGGCAAAAGATTGAGTACTTGTTCAGCTTGTATGCGCATGGCAGAGCCGTGTTCACGCAGTATCCATTTTGCACCTTTGAAGTGGCGCGGCTTGAGCCCGGATTGTTGCGCCAGCGGATGCGTAGGGGCCGCGCATACGACCAGCGCATCGTCCCGCCAGGGCAGCACTTCAAGCTGGGGATGATTGACCGGGCCTTCCACGCAGCCGATATCGACACGATGCTCCAGCAATGCCCGAACTATGGCCTCGGTGTTTTCCACGCTGACCTGCAGGGAAACCTGCGGATGCTGACTGATGAATGGACCCAGGAGCTCGCCGACCAAATAATTGCCTATGGTGTTGCTGGCGCCTACATGCAGTTCGCCAGTCAGTATCATCGGCTGCTGGCCGGCCTGTCGCAGCATTTCCTGGACACGTTCTATGACTTCCAGTGCCATGGGCAGGACTTCTTTGCCGCGTGTACTTAGCCGCAGTCGGCCGCGTTCACGGTCGAATAGCTGGACGCCCATCTGCCGTTCGAGTTCGGCCAAGGCCATGCTGACAGCGGGCTGCGTGACGAACAGACGTTCCGCGGCGGCGCGTACGGTGCCGGCCGAGGCGATGGCGACAAATACTTCGAGTTGTTTAAGGCTGATTCCAAGCATCAGTTTATTTTATAGTATTGATAAGATTTAATGAATTTATTTATATGATGGGGCTATTTAAAATAACTAAAAGTTATTTATATATTCAACTACCCGTGTATAAAACATGTCATCAGGCAACACTATATTATCGTCAGCCACTCAACCGGCGTCGGCCAGTCGTCAAGATGCATCACCCCGCGCGCCATCGCCCCTGTATGGTTTGGCACTGGCCGTGGTGGTGGGCATTTTTGCAATGATGCTGGGGCGTTGGATGCCGATTATTGGTGGGCCGGTGTTTGGCATACTGCTGGGCATAGCCATACGCAATACTGTGGGGGTCGGGCCGGTATTCAAGCCTGGCCTGCAGTTTGCCTCCAAGCAAATATTGCAGTGGTCTATTATTGCGCTTGGTTTTGGGCTAAGCATCCAGCAGGTAGCCAAGACCGGCATGGAGTCGCTGTGGGTCACCCTGGTGACTATTGTCGTGGCCTTTGTGTCGGCTTATGTACTGGGCAAATGGCTGGGCATTCCAGCCAAGCTCAAAACGCTGATTGGTGTGGGCACCGCCATATGCGGCGGCTCGGCTATTGCGGCGGTCACGCCTATTATCAAACCCGACGAGCATGAAACGGCTTTTGCCATCTCCACCATTTTTCTCTTTAACGTTGTGGCGGTGCTGGCCTTCCCGGCAATGGGACACTGGTTGAATATGTCGGATGCCGGGTTTGGCATGTGGGCCGGTACGGCCATCAACGATACCTCGTCGGTGGTGGCGGCCGGCTATAGCTACAGCACGGCAGCGGGCGACTACGCCACCATAGTCAAACTCACACGGGCAACCTTGATCATACCGATCTGCCTGGTGCTGGCCGTATGGGTCGCCTGGCGCGAGAAAAAGCAAGGCAGCGCCGGCTTTAGCCTGCGGCGCATCTTCCCCTGGTTCATCCTTTGGTTTCTGGTCGCTTCGGCGCTGCGCTCAAGCGGGCTGATTCCCGAAGCCATGCATGCAAGCCTGCACTTGCTGGCCCAGTTCCTGATCGTCGTTGCACTTACCGCCATCGGTCTGTCGTCCGACCTGCGGCGCATGGCCATTGCTGGCATACGTCCCATCTTGTTGGGGCTGGGTGTATGGATAGCGGTGGCGGGCAGCAGCTTGCTGGTACAGCGCCTATTGGGCGCTTGGTAAGGCATTAGAACAGGCGCGTTAACAGCTTGCCATTACAGAAACCACGAAAGTGGGTGCTTGGTAATGGCCACACCTACGATATACGCAAAAATCAAAACAGCCACCACCGCTGCAATGGCGCGCGTCTTGGGGGTTTTGCCGTGCTTGATGGCGATGGTGCCTACACCTATGTAAGCAATCAGAGCCACGATCTTGACCAGTATCCAGGGCTGATTGGCGCCCATCATGGCCGCCAGGGTCACGCCGGCCAGCAGCAATATGGTGTCGACAACATGCGGCAGTGTTTTAACCAGCCGGTGCTGCAAACGAGACGATTCGGTGACCGACCAGTAGGCGCGTATTACAAAGAAAAGTATGCTCAGCGCGGCGGCTGTCGTGTGCAGGTGCTTGATAGCAAGGTAGTTCATGGGTGGTGTTGCCTAATATTAATTACGGGGTAGAACGCTTGCTATCGTAGCAGGTCTGTATCGGTGATTTCCCAGGCGCCGGTTCCGTCGCCCTTCAACACGAGTTGGCGGGGATGATGCGCAAACAGTGTGCTGCGATGCCCAACGCTGAGCAGTATGGTGGCGGGCAAGCGTTCGCGAACCAGCCGATACATGGCATCTTCCAGACCTTCGTCCATGGCCGAGGTGGCTTCATCCAGGAATATGGCATCGGGCTCGGCCAGCAATACACGGCCAAAGGCCAAACGTTGCTGCTCTCCCAGTGACAAGATACGGCCCCAGTCGGCTGTCATGTCCAGTTTGTCAGCCAGGTGTCCAAGTTGCACCGCACGCAGGACATCGATGGCGCGCTGATCCAGCGTCGCCGATGCGCTGCCGTCTGGGCCACTCTGTTCGTTGCTTGCCTGGGCGTCTTGGGCAGCGTGGGGCCTGGAGACCTGGTTTTTGTGGCTATTGATTAGGCCATCAAGATTGCTGGGCACGCGATGTGCGCTGGCCAGGGCGGCCTGTTCCTGATGCCGAACGTCTGTGGTGGGTTGCTGACCTGTGCCTTCGGGCAGTGCATGGGGGTAATACAAGGCTGAACGCAGACTGCCCAATGGCAGATAAGGCTTTTGCGATAAAAACAGGGCTTCGTGCTCGGGTCGGATGATGTGGCCATCACAATAGGGCCACAATCCGGCGACGGCTCGTAGTAGGGTGGTTTTACCCGAGCCCGAAGGCCCGCGTATCAACAAGGGCGCGTCGGGCAAGACTTCCACACTTAAATCCTTGAGCAACAGGGTGCCCGAAGGTGTGCGCACCGTAAGCGATTGCAGGGCTATGCGTGGCCCCTGTGCCTGGACGTCGGGTTCGGGCAGCGCGCGGGCATCGGCAATCGCCTTGGTGAAACCGCTTAAACGATCGAGCGTGGCGCGGTAAGTGGCGAAGTTGTCGTAGGCATTTCGAAAGAACGACAGGTTGTCTTGCAATCGGCCAAAGGCCTGCGCGGTTTGCATCAAATCGCCCAGGCTGATTTGCTTGGAAAAAAAGCGCTGGGCCTGGATGATGAAGGGAAAAACCACGGCGGCCTGGCTGACCGAAAAGTTGAATCCCAGGAACTTCAGGGATCGATACACAATGGCCCAGGCGTTGTTGATGACATTGGCAAAGCGGCCACGCAGTATGGTGCCTTCGACTTTTTCGCCGGCATAAAAGGCTATGCTTTCGGCATACTCGCGTAAGCGAACCAGTGCATAACGATAGTCGGCGTTAAAGCGTTCGTTAAGAAAGTTCAGCAAAATCAGGGGGCGCCCGATCTTGATGGCAAAGACGGTGGCCACGATAACGTAGACAAACACCAGGAAGACCATGCCGCGTGGAACCTCCAGGCCAAAAAGCGATATCGGCCCCGACAAATTCCACAAGATCAGCGTGAAGGCAAAAGTAGATACCAATGCATTGATCACGCCCATGCACAGCGACAGCGACATCTCGGCGAATACCGTGACGTCTTGCTGTATACGTTGATCGGGGTTATCGACGGGGGTGTCCAGATATTGGCTGCGGTAATACGCTTGCTTGTCCAGCCAACTGCCCAGCAATTGTTCATTCAGCCATACACGCCAGCGTATTGTGAACGCATTTTGTACATAGAAATCGAGCAAGGAGCGCACCACGTGTATGGTGGCCAGAACGGCAAACAGCACCATGGCGCCCCAAAAGCCGGACTCGTCCAGCTTTTGCAGTGCGGTGTACATGGTGTTGTACCAGTTCGAAAACAGGACTTCCAGCCTTACGCCGGCCAGGGTAAGCAGCAGTATCAGTGCCAGCGTAACCAGCGGCTTCCAGCTGCGCCGTGGTGAAAAGTAGCCAGATGCCAATGCCCAGAACTGCCTGCCCCAGACGGTGCGCCTGGCCAGTATTCCTATGGTGGCAGAGGCCAGTACCAAGGTAATGGCGTAGGCCTGCATGATCCATATGCCGCTTTCAACTAATGCGTCTGTCCAATTCATTTTCTGCTTTCTTGTTCGTCGTTTTATTTTTCGGTAATCTTGCAGACCATATTTCATCGGAAACGTTCCCTTGCGTGCCGGTCTGCGTTTCCGCCTAAAACTGATTAAGGGGAATCTTCAAGTAGTGCACGCCGTTGTCGTCCGGCTCCGGCAATTGGCCTGCCCGGATATTGATCTGTATGGCAGGCAGGATCAGTACGGGCATATCCAGGGTTTTGTCGCGTGTGTTGCGCATGGCGATAAATTCGCTGGCACTGACGCCGTCATGAATATGTATATTGCTGGTGCGCTGCTCGCCCGCTGTGCAAACACACTCATGTGAGCGTGTGTCAGGCGGGTAATCGTGGCACAGGTACAAGCGTGTGCCGTCGCCCAGGTTCAGCAACTTATGAATGGATGCATATAGTTGGCCGGCGTCGCCGCCCGGAAAGTCGCAGCGCGCCGTGCCGACATCGGGCATGAATAATGTGTCGCCAATGAACACGTCTAGCCCCTCTATCTGGTAGGCCACGTCTGCCGGCGTGTGACCCGGCACATGCATCACCCTGGCTGACAGGCGACCAATTTGAAAGACCTCGTCATCCTTGAATAGATGATCAAATTGTGAACCGTAAGGCTGTAGGGTATCTTTAAGATTGAAGATGTCTGAAAAGACTTGCTGTACCTGGACAATATGCTCGCCTATGGCGATCTTTCCGCCCAGCTTGGTGCGAATATAGCTTGCGGCGGAAAGATGATCGGCATGCGCGTGCGTTTCCAGCAGCCATTGCACCTGCAATTGCTTTGTATTGATGAAGTCTATGATGTCATCTGCCGACGTGGTGCTGACGCGGCCTGATTTCGGGTCATAGTCCAGAACGGAGTCAATCACGGCGCAGGCGCTGTCTTGCGAGTGATAAACCACATAGGAAAACGTGGCGGTCTGTTTGTCGAAGAAGGCTTGGACTTGGGCAGTGGTCATAAAGCGTCCCTGAAAGAGATGACGAAGGCAAGCGTGGCCTGATCCTGATGTTACACGCAGTGCTTGTGCAGCTAGCCATCGTACAGCGATAATTGGCAATTCTATTTGTTTATCACGAGGTCACCATGCCGTACATCACGATTTCTGCCACCGAAGGGCTGTCCGCCGAACAGAAAAAACAATTGCTGGAACGCAGCAGCGATGCAATTGTGCAAAGCATAGGCGCGCCTCTGGCCAGCGTTCGGGTCATGCTGCATGAACTGCCGCATGGATATTATTTGAATGCTGGCCAGTTCAATACTCCTGGACTTATGTTTGTGGTGGACTTCATCGAAGGTCGTACCGAAGAGCAAAAAACGGCGCTTATTGCTGCGCTGAGCAAAACGGGTTGCGACATTTCGGGGATTCCCGAAAGCGAAGTTCGCGTGCGTCTGGTCGACTTCCCCAAGGGCAATATGGGCATGGCCGGCGGAGTCAGCGCGAAAGCCATGGGGCGATAGGTGCGGGCATGACCACAGCGCAAATTCAACAAGCGCAGGAGTTGGTCGACTTCTGGCTCAAGGCCGGGCCCGAGGCCTGGTTTGCCAAGAATCCTGATTTCGACGCCGATTTCAAGCAGCGCTTTTTAAGCCTGCATATGGCTGCCGTGCGTGGCGAGCTCGATAGCTGGATGGAACAGCCTGTGGGCAGCCTGGCACTGGTTCTGTTGTTGGATCAGTTCCCGCGCAATGCTTTTCGCGGCACCCCCGATATGTTTGCCACCGATGCGCAGGCAAGCCAGTATGCCCGGCACGCCATTGCTGCGGGTCACATCGAACAGGTAGATCCATCGCTTTCGCTGTTCTACTGCGTACCCTTCATACATTCGGAAGCCATCGATGATCAGCGCTACGGTGTCGAGCTGTATCGTGAGTTCGCCGCTGGTAATATCAGCTTTGCAATTGATCACTGCGACATCATTGCGCGGTTTGGCCGTTTCCCTCATCGCAACGATGTGCTGGGCCGACCAAGCACCGCAGATGAGCTGCAGTTTCTGAGCGACGGGGGCTTTGCGGGCTAAAACCGTATGGCCATGGCAGGCCCGCAGGCTTATTTCAGCCCCAGCTTTTTGGCAAGCTTGTGCAGATTGCTGCTGTCCAGCTGCAGCAATCTGGCGGCTTGTGCCCAGTTATCGTGTGTTTGGATCAGGGCGTTTTGAACGGCCTGGCGCTGGCAGTTTTCCATCGCTATGCGCAACGGAATGATTTTTTGCGCGACGGCGGGCTGGGCACTGGTGGTGTCTGGGGTGGCAACGGTGCTGTGATCGGGACCGGGGCCATAAAAGGGTTCGGCGGCGTAAAGGTGTGCTTCGGGCCTTGGCGCCTTGGCGCCAAGGCCCCCCGCGTAGCTGTCTAGGGCGTCGTCGTCTTGATGTAGCGCTTCGGCAAGCGATACATGGGGTGTTTCCACATCCAATACATCCGGATCTAGCGTCAGGATCTGGTCGCGCGAGGTGCCTCGGCTTAGTGTTTTCAGGGCGGCGCGACTGATAACGTGTTCCAGTTCGCGCACATTGCCGGGCCAGTTGTAGTGCAGCAGTGCGCGCTCGGCCGCATACGACAGACGTAGTCCGCGCAAGCCCAGACGCGCCCTGCTAAGCTCCATGAAATGGCCGGCCAATATCAATACATCTTGCCCACGCTCGCGCAAGGGCGGAATATGAACCGGGTACACCGATAGGCGGTGATATAAGTCGGCGCGGAAATTCCCGGCTGAGGTGCTTTTTTTTAGCTGTCGGTTGGTGGCGGCAATAATGCGAACGTCAGTCTTGATGACCTGATCGGTGCCCAGTCGCTGGATTTCCCCGTTTTGCAGGGCTCGCAGCAGTTTGGCCTGAACCGAAAGCGGCAGCTCGCCGACCTCATCCAGAAACAGCGTGCCGCCTTGGGCGGCTTCAAAGCGGCCTGCGCGTTCACTGCTCGCGCCGGAAAATGCACCCTTGACGTGTCCGAACAGCTCACTTTCGGCCAGGGATTCGGGCAGGGCCGCACAGTTGACATGAACCATGGGCTGCTGGCTGCGCCGGGATCGTCGATGCAGCCTGCGGGCAAAGAGCTCTTTGCCCACGCCGGTTTCCCCGGTCAAGAGCACGGGCAGATCTGAGTCAGCCACGACATCGAGCTCGTGCAGCAGCTGCGTGATGGCATCACTGGCGCCTACGATTTCGCTTTCATCCATGATTTGCAGCGTACCGCTGTTGGAACTGCCCAATAGCTTCAGGCTGCGGTTCTCCTTTTCAAGCGCGGTGACACGCACGGCAGCTTCGAGCATGAGGGCATAGCGTTGCAGCTCGTCCAGTGCGGCGCTGTCGAAGGCGCCAATTTCCAGGGCGTCGAGCGTGACGATGCCCCAGGGCCGTCCTTCGGTGTACAGGCTCATGCCCAGGCAGTCGTGCACGGGCAGCGGCAGCCCTTTTTTATCGTCGAGCAAGCCGTCGTAGGGGTCGGCCAGCATGCTGCCTGGATCGAACCAGGTGGGTTCACGTCGTGAAAGTATGGTGGCAAAACGAGGGTGCTGTGCCACGACGAAACGGCGGCCCAGCGCTTCGTGCGCCAAGCCGGCCGCGGCAACCAGGCGCAGACTGTCGTCGTCCAGACTGAGCAGGCCGACCGCATCGCATTCAAAATGCTCGCGCAACGTCTGTACGGCGCGTTGCAGGCGGATGCCGTTGGGCAGATCAGTTATCAGGTCTGCAAGGATCAGTTGGTCCATCAGGGTATTAACTACCTACATAGGGTTAAAAACACCATTTTAGCCTAGGGTTAATTATACCCTATATAAAAATACCATTGATTCATAGGGAAATAAAGTTGGCATAACTATTGCTTTAAGCCTGGCATGATCAACTTTTAGAAGGACTGAGCAAATGAACACCCTAGTTCCAGGGGCGACAGAGCTGGCCGATTGGCATGCGGCTCCCGTCGAAGACCTGGTCGCCTATATCGTGAAGCGATTTCACGAGCGTCATCGGGAGCAGCTACCCGAACTGATCCGCCTGGCGCGCAAGGTTGAGCATGTGCATGCAACCGATCCGGCGTGTCCGGCAGGTTTGGCCGATACGCTCGAAGGCCTGCAGCAGGCTCTGGAAAGCCACATGCTCAAGGAAGAGCAAGTGCTGTTTCCCATGTTGCTCAAAGGCATGGGAGCTCTGGCGCGTGGTCCCGTTGCTGTCATGCGTTTCGAGCACACCGGGCAGGATCAGGCCCTGGCGCAGATTCATGATCTTACGTATGGCCTTACCTTGCCCGATAGAGCTTGCAACACATGGCAAGGGTTATATAGCGGTCTGAAAAATTTTACCGAAGATTTGTCGCAACACATTCATTTGGAAAACGAGGTGTTGTTTTTAAAGGGCTCGAACGCAGCAAAAGGAGTTGAGAATGCGCGAGTATAAGAAGTTATGGTGGGTATTGTTGGCTGTTCTGGCCCTTACCTTTGCGGTTCTGGGTTGGAGCGGGGTCGAAGTTTATCGACAAGTGCCGCCTATTCCTGAGCAGGTAATCACTACCTCCAACAAGGTGTTGATGACCAAGGAAGAAATTCTCGACGGTCAAACGGCCTGGCAAAGTACAGGTGGTATGCAGGTCGGTTCGGTTTGGGGGCATGGCTCTTATCAGGCGCCTGACTGGTCGTCAGACTGGCTGCACCGCGAATTGCTGGCCTGGCTGGATCTGGCTGCCCAGGAAGAGGCCGGCGTTCCGTTCGAGCAGCTTCATTCCGACAGACAGGTTATCTTGAAGAATCAGCTCAAGAACGAGTACCGCACGAATACGCTCGATCCTGACACTGGAATTGTTACGGTCACCGACCGGCGTGCGCAAGCCATGGCGCAAACGGCCGACTACTACGTCAAGCTGTATGGCTCTGATCCAGAGTTCCGCCAAACACGCGATAACTTTGCCATGAAGGAAGATACCTTGCCCAGCCTTGAGCGCCGCCAGGATCTGACCAACTTCTATTTCTGGACGGCGTGGGCAGCTTCTACGGAACGGCCCAACAGCCAGGTTACCTACACCAACAACTGGCCGCACGAGCCGCTGATCGACAACAAGCCGTCGACAGCCAACGTGCTGTGGTCGATTGCCAGTGTGATCTTCCTGATCGCCGGTATTGCCTTCCTGGTCTGGGGTTGGGCATTCACGCATCGCGAAGAGCCTGAGCCCGTCGCGCCCAAGAAGGATCCGCTGGGCGTCGGGCCGCTGACACCTTCGCAGCGCGCGCTGGGCAAGTATCTGTTCCTGGTGGTGGCGCTGTTCATGTTCCAGGTGTTGCTTGGCGGCTTTACCGCCCACTACACGATCGAGGGACAGTCCTTCTATGGTATAGATGTTTCGCAGTGGTTCCCCTATTCGCTGACGCGCACCTGGCACTTACAGACAGCTTTGTTCTGGATCGCCACAGGCTTTCTGTCTGCAGGTCTGTTCCTGGCCCCCATGATCAATGGAGGTAAAGATCCCAAGTATCAAAAACTGGGGGTCGATATTCTGTTCTGGGCGCTGGTGGTGCTGGTGGTCGGTTCCTACATCGGCAACTTCCTGGCCATCAAGCACATCATGCCGGAGCACCTGAATTTTTGGCTGGGTCACCAAGGCTACGAATACCTTGAGTTGGGTCGCATCTGGCAGCTTGTGAAGTTTGCTGGCTTGGCTTTTTGGCTGGTTCTTATGTTGCGTGGCATGTTGCCTGCCTTCAAGAAAGAGGGCGACAAAAACCTGCTGGCCTTGCTGGCGGCCTCCACGATTGCCATCGGTCTGTTCTATGGCACCGGCTTGTTCTACGGCGAACGCACCCATATCACCATCATGGAGTACTGGCGCTGGTGGGTGGTGCACCTGTGGGTAGAAGGCTTCTTTGAAGTATTCGCCACAACGGCACTGGCTTTCATCTTCTCCAGCATGGGCCTGGTTTCCAAGCGCGGCGCAACGGTGGCCAGCCTGGCATCGGCATCGCTGTTCATGCTGGGCGGTGTGCCTGGCACCCTGCATCACATGTACTTTTCGGGGACGACCACCCCCATCATGGCCATAGGCGCGAGCTTCAGTGCGCTGGAAGTGGTGCCTCTGATTGTGCTGGGTTACGAGGCATGGGAGAACTGGCGCCTTAAAGAGCGTGCTCCCTGGATGGAAGCCGTTCGCTGGCCCCTGATGTGCTTCGTGGCAGTGGCTTTCTGGAATATGTTGGGCGCTGGTGTGTTTGGTTTCATGGTGAACCCACCCATCTCGCTGTACTACATCCAGGGCTTGAATACCACCGCGGTTCACGCACACGCCGCCCTGTTTGGCGTGTATGGCTTCTTGGCCATAGGCTTCACCTTGCTGGTGCTGCGCTACATCGTGCCTGGTTTCAGTTTCAACGAAAAAGTCATGCGTACCGGTTTCTGGGGGCTGAATGGCGGTCTGGTGTTGATGATTTTCACCAGCCTGCTGCCTATCGGCATCATGCAGTTCTACGCCAGTGTGTCGGAAGGCATGTGGTATGCGCGTAGTGAAGAGTTCATGCAGCAGCCGCTGTTCGAAACCCTGCGCTGGATCCGTACCTTTGGTGACGTCGTGTTCATCATTGGCGCCCTGGCCATCTTCTGGCAAGTCGTTCTGGGTGTGTTCCGCCCTAAAAGCTACGCTGCCAATATTGGCTACGCTGCAACGGCCGCCGCCGAATAAGGCTGGCATTAACAGGCGCTTAGGCGCTTGAGTACAAGGGTCGCCCGAGATGGCGGCCCTTTTTTCTACTGCGCCGGTTCTGCCGACGTTCCGTGGAAGTACTATATTCACATGTTGATGTGAAAACACATATAGGAAGCGTACAAGCATGTTTGCAATTCTCGACGCCAAGCGCGCGGGCTTGTTGGGGCGTCAGCATTGGCTGGCCAATATTGTTGCCGGCATTGTGGTCGGTATTGTCGCCTTGCCCTTGGCCATGGCCTTTGCCATCGCTTCGGGGGTCAAACCCGAGCAGGGCTTATACACCGCCATCATTGCCGGCATTGCCGTTTCCTTGTTCGGTGGCAGCCGCGTGCAGATTGCCGGGCCAACGGGCGCATTCATTGTCATCTTGTCGGGCGTTGTGGCACAGCACGGTGTTGAGGGACTGCAAATTGCGACCCTGATGGCTGGGGTTATTCTGCTGCTGTTCGGCCTGGCCCGCATGGGCGCAGTCATCAAGTTCATTCCGGCGCCTGTCATTGTGGGGTTTACCGCCGGTATAGGCGTCATCATCTGGGTCGGCCAATGGAAGGATTTCTTCGGTTTGCCAGATGTGCAAGGCACGCACTTTCACGAAAAGCTCTGGCAGCTGGTACAGGTGTTGCCCCAGTTTGACTGGGCCACTACCCTGATGGCCATTGCTTCGTTGCTGCTGGTCGTCTTTACCTCGCGCATCCCGCGTATGTCGCGCGTTCCGGGCCCTCTGTGCGCCTTGGTACTCATAACGATGATCCAGGCGCTGTTCAACTTTGAGAGCGTGGCCACCATAGGCAGTACTTTTGGTGAAATACCCCGGGGCCTGCCATCTTTCGCGTGGCCCAACATTACTCTGACCCGATTGGTCGAGCTTATCGGTCCGGCATTCGCCATTGCCATGCTGGGTGCCATTGAATCTTTGCTGTCTGCAGTGGTGGCCGATGGCATGACGGGCACGCGTCACAATTCCAATCGGGAATTGGTGGGGCAGGGCCTGGCAAACGTGCTGTCACCGTTGTTTGGAGGCATTGCCGCAACCGGTGCGATTGCGCGTACGGCAACCAATATCCGCAACGGTGGCAACAGCCCGATCGCGGGCGTTGTTCACGCTGTTGTACTGATTCTGGTCTTGTTGTTTCTGGCGCCGCTGGCCAGCAGCATTCCACTGGCAACCCTGGCGGCCATTCTGTTCGTTGTGGCCTGGAACATGAGCAACCTGCGGCATGTCGTGGGAATGATAAAGCGCGCACCTCGTGCCGACGTGGTTATTTTGCTGGTGACATTTTGCCTGACGGTTTTTGCCGATCTGGTGGTTGCGGTGAATATAGGTGTCGTGCTGGCCATGCTGCATTTCTTGCGCCGCATGTCTGAAAGCGTGGTGGTACGCCGGCAAGACGACGGATCACTGCACAAGGAGCTTGCGCACGAAGGTATTGCCGAAGTGCCGCCAGGCGTCCTGGTCTACACCATTGAGGGGCCTTTCTTCTTTGCTGCAGCCGACGCGTTTCAAAGGGTCTTGGTTGAAACGCATACCGATCCCAAGGTGCTGCTGATACGGCTGGGACACGTGCCTTTCATCGATGCCACAGGCCTTGAAGCGCTGGAAGATGCCGTCATGATCATGCAGGGCAGAGGTATTCGCGTGATTTTGGTGGAAGCCAATGATCGTGTGCGTTCCAAGCTGCAGAAAATGGGTTTGATCAGCAAGCTGGGCGGCGCAGACATCAGCTTGAGTCTGGCTGAAGCTCTGGCTCGCTTGTAGTCTTTAAAGGGGCACGCTCGGCTGCAGCGCTTGCGCTGACCCTTATGGCAGCTGCTTTATCTGCTGCGCCAAGGCCTGGCGTAACGCAGCCAGCCATGAACTCGATGTCAGCTCAGGATTATCTGAAAGCGTATGCAAGGATGCCACGCGCTCGCTGTCATAGCATTTGTTGCTGCCTAGCAGTTGCTCAAAATGATTGGCCAGCGAGCAGATGTTCTGTATGTCGACCCGGGCCAGTATCAGTGCATGAACCAGAACGATTTGTTGATCTGACCCTACTGCTTGCGGATGTTTGCGCCATACCTGTGCCGTTCCGGCGATTTTTCTTGCCTGAGCACCTTGGCCAACAGCCAGGTTGTAGCGGCCATCGCAAAACGACCCTTCCACGGCTTGCGGATGGGAAGCTATGCCGAATTCCTGCAGCGCATGGCTGACGACATCGCAAATTAACTGATAAGCCGCATCGGAGTGATCCAGCGGCTTGCCGTGTGCAGAGTAAGCCAGGCTCAGATTAATGATGCCCGGCCCCTGAGGCACGATACCTCCGCCGGACTGGCGTACCGTTACAGGCCAGCTCGCCTGTTCCGACTGCTCGCAGGCGTGTTCAAAGCCCGCATAGCGCTGATAGGTGCGTGGCACCACCAGCCCTTGCTCGGCATCCCAGATGCTGGCGCTGGGGCCTTGCTGGGCGGCCAGGGCGATCAGCGACTCATCAAAACGGGCGTGTTGCGGCTCATTTCCGGCATAGGGCAGCAATGTGAACGGCATGGGGCGCCAGCCTTAGAGGCGTGCTTGCGCGAAGTCTTCGTCGCTCATGAACATATAGCGTATGGCGTCGATCAGCCCCAGTATGATAACCAGCGGGGCAAAGAAATAGAAAACAATCAGATAAAAAACTCCCCAGCCTATTTGCCCCAGATAGAAGCGGTGCGCGCCTAGCCAGCCCAGGAACAAAGCCAGCACAATGGCGATTTTTCTATGGTTGGTGGGCTTTTCAAGCTCATCGCTCTTGCTTTTGATTATCCATAAACTGATGGGTACCGTCAGTGCCAGGGCAATCAGGACTTTGACGGCGTGTGTACGCACGTAGTCGTGTACGGCGTAGTAGATATCCGAGAAGTTTTCTATGACCAGGCCGGTCAGATGCGATATCCACACAAAAGCATCGTGGGCTATGGTTTCGCCAAAAGTCAGCGCAACCAGAATAATGATGAAGACGGCGATTGCCAGAATGATTTTCTGCAGCATGGTGTGTATTGGAGCTCCCGCGCCCTGAAAAAAGCGCAATGATTCAGACGCTCATAGTGTAATGAGTTTATATGTATCAAGTGTGCGGTTTAGTTAGATCATGCCTCGTTGTCGACTATTCAATGTGTCTGCAGGCCCAGGCGCCATAAAGAGGTGACTTCAGCTTGCCGCGCAAAGTGCAATGGGTCTGCAAGGTCTGTAGCCTTGGGGTGCCTGGGCTTGGCGGTATGTTGTTCTATGACGCGTAGCCCCGCGTTGGCAAAGGCTTCATGCAGGAAGCCGGGGCTGCGCAAACCCAAGTGCTCGGCCAGGTCAGACATGATCAGCCAGGCCTCGCCGCTGGCTTGCAGATGTGTGGTCAGACCCTGCAGGTAGCCCAGCAACATGCGGTTCTCTGGATCATAGATGGCATATTCTATTGCGGTGGTTGGGCGCGCGGGTAGCCACGGCGGGTTGCAAACTATCAAGGGGCTTTTGCCCGCCGGAAATAAGTCGGTCTGTTCCAGCGTTATGGTGGTGCTGAAGCCCAGGCGATCGATGTTCTCGCGCGCGCAGACCAGTGCACGCTCGTCCTGATCGGTGGCAATGATCTTGCGTACGCCGCGCTGTGCCAGTATCGCAGCCAGTACGCCGCTGCCTGTCCCGATGTCAAAGGCCAGGTCAGTTGCGGGCAAGGGGGCTTGTGCCACCAAATCAAGGTACTCGCCTCGGTTGGGCGAAAACACGCCATAGTGCACATGAATTTTGTCAGGCAGGCCTGCTGCGGCAACGCCTTTCTTGCGCCACTCATAAGCGCCTATGAAACCTTGCAGCGCTCGCAGGGGCAGCAGAAACGGGGCGCCTGTGTCTCCCACTGCCGCCTGACTAGCGGCTTGCACGTCGGGTGCGCGTCGCAGCGCTATGCCTGCATCGGCATCCAGTTCTATCAGCAGGCGGTTCAGCAAGGTTGCCCGCTGTGACTGTTGCTGGCGATACCGATTAAAAATAGCTAGCGGGCCTGCCGTCGCAGCAGGGCTGGTCTTGCGGTTTTTTTTTGAAGAAGGCTTGCCATCTATCCGGCGGGCAAGCGCCTGCAGCAACTGCCGTGCATTCTGGAAATCGCCTCGCCATAGCAGTGATGTGCCTTGGCTGATCAGTCGATATGCAGCATCGGCGCTCAGGGTATCGTCGACCGGGATAATGCGCAAAGGAGCAGCACCTAGTATTTCCGTAAGCCATAAGGCTTGGCGCGTACTGTCGCTTTCGCTCCAGGAAACTGTGGTGCAAGCGATGGATGGTTGAACTGTAGCCATGGCAAGTTGGAAGATGCGCCAGATCGAAGAAGGAAACATTGTAGGCGATACACATCACCCAGTAGAAAGTTACTATAAAAAAGATTGTTTATAGTAGCTTTTATTTATAAAAGCTACTTTTAAGCATCCAAAGGCTTGACTGTTTTTATATTAAAAGCTACTATAAACTATCTTTTAATTAAAAAAGAATATTTAAATGATCATTTCGCTTGCTGCCAACCTTGAGGCTATACGCAAAGCATCGGGTCTGACCCAGAGCCAACTGGCAGAGCGGGCCGGGCTTAATCGCATGACTGTTCAGCGCCTGGAAAGTGGTGCGCTTGATCCACGCATGTCCACCTTAATGGAAATGGCACGCGCCATGGGTATGGAGCTAATGCTGGTGCCGCAGTCTTTGCGTCAGGAAGTTCATGGTTTCATACAGTCGGGTGGTAAGCTGCTGGGCCAGCCAACAGGGGTCGATGCGCCTGCGTCGGTGGTCGATATGCTCACCTCGTCCAATGTGGCGGTCGGTCAGAAACCACGCTCATGAACACCTCTATCAAGTATCTGCGCATGTACTTGCACCTGCCCACGCGCGAAAAGCGTGCCATCGGGTACTTGTCGCAATATGGCGATATTCTCAGAGTGTCTTTCGATGAGGGCTATGTCAATGATCCTGCCCGTCCGCTGCTGTCATTAAGCTATCAGGGGGTTGATGAAGCGTCTACCCGTGAAATTCTGACATCCATGCGCGATGCCAGGTTGGTACGCAACGATGGCCGCCTGCCTGTCTTTTTTCAGAATCTGCTGCCCGAAGGGCATAATCGGGAACGCCTGGCCCGCGAACGTGGCTGCGCCCCCGATGACGAATTCGAGCTATTGGCGGCAGCAGGCCACGATTTGATGGGGGCGCTGGAAGTCGAGCCTGTGGCGGCTGAACTGGGGGTGCCCGACACCGTCAGGCATTGGCATACGGCTTTGGGGCTGGATGTCCTGGAACCCGGCTTCGTCGAGATGCCGGTCGAAGATGCTGCCTCGCTGCCGGGGGCTGTGACCAAGTTTTCTGCCGTTCAAGATGGGCGTCGCTATGCTGTCAAGCGTCGTGGTCAGGCTGGTTCCTACATATTGAAATTGCCGTCCACCCGCCATGGCGATCTGGTCGAAAACGAATTTACCTGCTATCGCCTGTGTGCGGCGCTTGACCTTGACTGCGCTGCGGCGTCGGTGATTTCGCGTGCCGATGCCGATTTGCCTGAGAACCTGCCTTTTGATCACATTCTGGCCGTGGCCAGGTTCGACCGAGGGCCCAGCGGGCTGCGCATACATATGGAAGAATTCGCCCAGGTTTTGCAATACGAGCCACGGCACAAATATGGCAAAGACCTGAACACAGACTACGCCGCCATGCTGCGTGTGCTTGACAGGCTGTCGGGCAGGCCGGTGCAGGATATCCGATCTTTCATCGAGCGCCTGGTGGCTTATATGCTGATGGGCAATACCGACGCCCATTTGAAAAACTGGGCGCTGGTTTATCCGGATGGCACTACGCCTCACCTGGCGCCCGTATACGATCCGGTATGCGTCACTGCGCTATTCGACAGCGTGGCCCAAACCGACTACGGCATAAATCGGGCTATAGACCAACGGGTACGGCAATTTAGTTGGAACGACCTCGAAGCACTGCTGGTTATGGCGCAAGTCTTGCGGCCAGGCCGTTACCTAACCCTGGCCAAGCAGGTGGTCAGGCGTGCGCAGGCTGATTGGCCGGCGCTGCTGAAAAGCGGCCCGCCGTCTGTTCAACGTGCTGTTCTGGACAGGCTCAATGGTGGGCTGGCTTTGACCGCTGCTTAGGTATTGTGGTGTTCAATCGGCACAAGTCTGGCGTATCGCATGCTCCCAGGCCTGCATCAGTGCCTGGGCCTGTTCCGCAGGCATTTGCGGCGTGAAGCGGCGTTCCACCTTCCACAGGGTCGACAGCTCTTGGGTGTCGCGGTAAACACCGCTGGTCAGGCCCGCAAGATAGGCGGCACCCAGCGCCGTGGTTTCTATCATGGTGGGTCTAAGCACCGGAATGCCCAGCAGATCAGCCTGGAACTGCATAAGTAAATCATTGACGCAGGCGCCACCATCGACACGCAGTTCTGCTAATGGTGCAGAGCCCGCTGCGACGGCATCGCGGCTCATAGCCTGGAGCAGGGCGGTGCTTTGATAGGCGATGCTTTCGAGCGCGGCCCGTGCAATGTGCGCCATGGTGCTGCCGCGCGTCAGTCCAGTGATTGTTCCTCTGGCCTCGGGCTTCCAGTAGGGGGCGCCCAGGCCCGTGAAGGCCGGCACCAACATAACGCCGCCCGAGTCGGGTACGCTTTGTGCCAGTGCTTCGATTTCGCTGCTTTTCTTGAAGGCGTCCAACCCATCACGCATCCATTGCACTACGGCGCCTCCCACAAACACGCTGCCTTCCATGGCGTACAGGGCCTGGTTGCTGGTTTGTGCGGCGCTGGTGGTGACCAGGCCATTCTGTGAGGTCTGGAAAGTCGAGCCGGTGTGCATCAGCATGAAGCAACCTGTGCCGTACGTATTCTTGGCCATGCCGTCGGTGAAGCACGCCTGGCCGAACAGTGCGCTTTGCTGGTCTCCGGCAACGCCGCATATGGGAATAGCATGGCCAAGCAGGCTGGCCTTGACGGCGCCAAACTCGGCGCTCGACGGCAAAACATTGGGCATCAGGGCGGGAGGAATGTTCAGGATCTGTAGTAGCTCGGCATCCCATTCATTACTGTGCACATTGAACAGCATGGTGCGTGAGGCATTGCTAACGTCGGTCATGTGCTTCTCGCCCTGGGTCAGTTGCCACATCAGCCAGCTATCTATCGTGCCAAAGGCCAATTCACCTTTGGCGGCCTGATTGCGCGCATCAGGCACATGATCCAGTATCCATTTGAGCTTGGTGCCCGAAAAATAAGCGTCCACGCGCAAGCCGGTTTTTTCCTGGATGACACCGTCAAGGCCTTGTTCCCTTAGGGTGACGCAGGTGGGTTCGGCGCGGCGGTCTTGCCAGACGATGGCGTTGTAGAGGGGTGTGCCTGTTTTCTTGTTCCATACAACGGTGGTTTCGCGCTGATTGGTGATGCCGATGGCGTGTATGTCGCTGGCTTGCAGCCCAGCCTTGGCAATAGCTTCTTGAGCGGTGCTCAGCTGCGTTTGCCAGATCTCCATGGGGTCGTGCTCGACCCAACCGGGTTCCGGGTAGATTTGCGTGATTTCTTTTTGTGCCAGCGCCACGATGTTTCCCTGTTGATCGAAAACAATGCTGCGCGTGCTGGAAGTGCCCTGGTCGAGTGCAAGTAGATAGGTCATGGTGAATTCTGGAAATATGGCTGATCAGGAGTTTACGGGCAACGATGCCGGCCGCACAACTAGGCCAGCGAGACTTAGGCTGCAGCTATATCGCATTGCACCTGGGCGTGAGCCAGCATATCGGGGAAGGGATCGGGTGGTGGTGCGTCGGTAAACAGGCGGTCTATCTGCTTGAGCTCGGCCACCCGCACCATGGCAGGGCGATTGAACTTGCTGGCATCGGTGGCCAACCATACCTCGCGCGCGTGCGAAATAATGGCCTGTGAAACTTTCACTTCACGATAGTCATAATCCCGTAGTGACCCGTCGGATTCAATACCCGATATGCCAATCAGCGCGATATCAACCTTGAATTGCCGTATGAAGTCGACGGTGGCCTCGCCTACGATACCGTAGTCCCGTGGTCTTACTACGCCGCCCGTTACGATGATCTCGCAATTCGGGTTGCGACTAAGAATAGATGCAACGTTGATGTTATTGGTAATGACACGCAGGCCGGTGTGATGCAACAAGGCTTTGGCAATGGCTTCCGTGGTGGTGCCGATATTGATCAACAGTGAACAGTCGTTGGGAACAGCGCGGGCAACGGCTTGGGCAATGCGGTGCTTGCCTTCGGCATGTAGACTTTCACGCTGGCGGTAGCCAATATTCTCTATGGTTGAATTGGGCAGGCGAACGCCCCCATGAAAGCGGGTAAGTAGCCCGGCCTCAGATAGGCGTTGCAGGTCGCGCCTTACAGTTTGCACCGTGACGTCCAGATAAGCGGCAAGCTGGTCGACAGTGCTGCTACTGTGCTTGTGCACATGCTGCAGCAATTTGAGCTGGCGAGGATTTGGAGTCATTTTTTGTTCTTCATAGCAAGTGAATAACTGTACAACGAAACAAAAAGAACTAAAGCTAGGGTTATCAGCAAGGGAAATAAGCCTATAAACGAACAATAATGCGCAGAATAGAACAATAAATGCGAGACAAGCCCATGCAGTTGAAGCTAGACGGCATCACCAAGAGGGTAGGCAGCGAAACCTGGCTCTATGAAATGAGCCTTAGTCCGCAGCCGGGAGCGGTCACGGTTCTGCTGGGCGCGACCCAGTCCGGAAAAACCACGCTGATGCGTGTCATGGCCGGCCTGGATGCGCCCACATCCGGCAAAGTGCTGATCGACGATCTCGATGTCACGGGCCAGCCGGTGCGCAAGCGCAACGTTGCCATGGTGTATCAGCAGTTCATCAACTACCCTTCACTGACGGTGCGGCAAAATATCGCCTCGCCGTTGAAGCTGCGCGGTGAAAAGAATGTCGATGAGCACGTTCGGGCGCTGGCTGAAAAGCTGCATATAGACATGTTTCTGAATCGCTTGCCCGCCGAGCTTTCCGGTGGTCAGCAGCAGCGGGTAGCGCTGGCCCGTGCACTGGCAAAGAACGCGCCCCTGATGCTGCTGGACGAACCCCTGGTCAATCTCGATTACAAGCTGCGGGAAGAGCTGCGTGAAGAGCTCACCCAGGTGTTTCGCAGTAGCGATGCAACCGTTATCTATGCGACGACCGAGCCAGGCGAAGCCTTGCTGTTGGGCGGCTATACCGCCGTATTGGATCAAGGGCGATTGCTGCAGTATGGCCTCGCCACTGAAGTGTTTCATTTTCCCAAATCCATGCAGGTTGCCCGTGCCTTCAGCGATCCGCCCATGAACTTTGTCAAGGCAACGCCAGCAACCGGCGGTATTCAATTGCCCGGTGTGGGTTTGCTGCCCTTGGCCTGGGCCAATGATGCCGTAGCCGGTCAGCAAGCGGTCACCGTGGGCCTTCGTGCCAGCTCCTTGCGGCTGCAGGCCCACGAGGATGACCAAGTCTTGTTGGGCAAAGTGCTGCTGGCCGAGATATCCGGATCCGATACCTATGTGCACGTAAGCAGTCAGATCGGTGAAATTGTGGCCCAGGCCCCCGGCGTTCATCATTTCAATATTGGTGATGAACTGACCTTGTATTTTTCGCCCGCCGCCGCCTTTCTGTTTAACGAAGCCGGCGACCTGGTGCTGGCGCCCCGGCTGACAAAGGGGGCTTGATATGGCACGTATCGACCTCGATCTCTCGCACTCCTACGTGGCACATCCGAAAAGCGACGAAGACTACGCCTTGCTGCCTTTGAAAATGTCGTTTCAAGATGGCGGTGCCTATGCCTTGCTGGGCCCTTCTGGCTGCGGCAAAACGACGATGCTCAATATTATTTCGGGCTTGCTTACGCCGTCGCAAGGCACTGTTCACTTCGATGGTGTTGACCAGACACAGGCATCGCCACAGGCGCGCAATATCGCTCAGGTGTTCCAGTTTCCTGTTGTGTACGACACCATGACGGTGGGACAGAACCTGGGTTTTCCTTTGCGCAATCGCAAAATACCCGAGGCCCGCATTAAAGAGCGGGTAGGGAAGATCGCTGAAATGCTTGAAATGAGTCATCAGCTTGATCAGCGCGCCGCAGGCCTGTCGGCCGACGCCAAGCAAAAAATTTCACTGGGGCGCGGCCTGGTGCGCGACGACGTTTCGGCGGTGTTGTTCGATGAACCACTGACCGTCATAGACCCGCACCTTAAGTGGCAGCTACGACGCAAACTCAAACAGATTCACCAAGAGCTGAAACTCACACTGATCTATGTCACGCACGATCAGATCGAGGCGCTGACCTTTGCCGAACAGATTATGGTGATGTCACGCGGCCAAGTGGTGCAAATGGGCACGCCGCAAGAATTGTTCGAGCGTCCGGCGCATACGTTCGTGGGGCACTTCATAGGATCGCCAGGCATGAATCTGCTGTCGCTAAGCGTTGGCAACGATGTGGCCACACTTGCTGGAACGCCCATTTCCATTCCCGTCGGCATGTCGTTGGCACAAGGTGAATTGAAGTTGGGCATAAGGCCGGAATACACACGCCTAGCACAAGTGGGCGAGCCTGGCGTCGTGAGCGCTACCGTTGAAAACATACAGGACGTCGGTACTCACCAGTTGCTGACCGCAAGGCTGGGCACGCAATTGGTGCGCGCCCGTCTGGGTATGGAACACAGCCTGCCCGAAATCGGATCTATTGTTGGGCTGGCACTGCTTGGGCCGCAGTCCTGCTTTTACAGGAACGAGGAGCTCATCGCATGACTCAAGACTCCAAACCCGTCAATCAAAAGGCATGGTGGCTGATATTGCCGGTGTGCCTGTGCGTCGCCTTCTCTGCCGTTATTCCCCTCATGACGGTGGTGAATTACTCGGTGCAAGATGTTTTTTCCCCTACGCGGTCTGTGTTTGTGGGAACTGAGTGGTTTGCCATGGTCATGCGCGATGATGAGCTGCATGCCGCCCTGTTGCGCCAATTGATTTTTTCGCTGTCGGTGTTGGCCATAGAAATTCCGCTGGGTATCCTGCTGGCCCTGTCCATGCCGGCCTCGGGCTGGAAGGCCTCGGCGGTGCTGGTGTTGGTAGCTTTGTCATTGTTGATTCCCTGGAATGTCGTGGGAACGATATGGCAGATTTTTGGGCGTACCGATATTGGGCTGATGGGGCGCGCCCTGACCATGCTGGGCATAGACTACAGCTATGCCAGCAATCCTACCCAGGCCTGGCTGACGGTGCTGCTGATGGATGTATGGCACTGGACGCCGCTGGTGGCGCTGCTGGCCTATGCCGGTCTGCGCTCGATTCCAGAAGCTTACTACCAGGCCGCCAGCATCGACGGCGCCAGCAAGTTTGCCGTGTTCCGTTATATACAGCTGCCCAAGATGCGCGGGGTGCTGATGATTGCGGTGCTCTTGCGTTTCATGGACAGTTTCATGATTTATACCGAACCCTTTGTACTGACGGGGGGCGGGCCGGGCGATGCCACCACCTTCTTAAGTCAGTACCTGACGCAAAAGGCGGTCGGACAGTTCGACCTGGGCCCAGCGGCGGCTTTTTCACTGATCTATTTCCTGATTATTCTTGTGTTCTGCTTCATTTTGTATAACTGGATGCTCAGGGTGGGCACGCAAAGCAAAGAGGCCGGCCATGAATAGAAAAACACGCTTCAGCAAGCGCACGATCTTCCTGGTTCTATATCTGCTGTTTGCAATGTTGCCCATCTACTGGATGGTCAACATGAGCTTCAAGACCAACTCCGGTATTTTGTCCAGTTTTTCCTTGCTGCCGCAAAACTTTACGCTCGACAACTACATCACCATCTTTACTGACCCGTCATGGTATAGCGGCTATATCAACAGCTTGATCTATGTCGCGCTCAATATGGTTATTTCGCTGTCGGTGGCACTACCTGCCGCCTATGCGTTTTCGCGCTATCGCTTTTTGGGCGACAAGCATGTGTTCTTCTGGTTGCTGACTAACCGCATGACACCTCCGGCGGTGTTTCTGCTGCCATTTTTCCAGCTTTATTCCACTATGGGCCTTATGGATACGTACTGGGCTGTGGCATTGGCGCATCTGGTATTCAATGTGCCGCTGGCGGTTTGGATACTCGAAGGTTTCATGAGCGGGATTCCGCGTGAAATCGACGAGACCGCCTATATCGATGGCTACAGTTTCCCCCGATTCTTCCTGACCATATTCCTGCCGCTCATTAAATCGGGCGTCGGCGTGGCGGCCTTCTTCTGCTTTATGTTCAGCTGGGTCGAGCTATTGCTCGCGCGCACCCTGACCAGCGTCAATGCCAAACCTATTGTTGCAACCATGACCCGCACCGTATCCGCCTCGGGCATGGACTGGGCAACGCTGGCGGCAGCAGGTACGTTAACCATCATTCCGGGTGCCATCGTCATCTGGTTCGTGCGCCACTACATCGCAAAAGGCTTTGCCATGGGCCGCGTCTAGGCACAGCCCGATAAGGAGACCGTTATGTTTGGCTGGATGATGTGGACTTTGCCAACCGCTGTATTTTTCATTTGCATTGCACTGATGCTGGTGGGCATGACGGTGTGGGAGCTGAAGTGTCCCACCGCCTTGCGCAAAGGCTTTCTGCCCATGAGCACCACCCGAGGCGATCGACTGTTCATAGGCTTGCTGTTTGCAGCCTATATCAACCTGGGCTTTCTGGGGCTGGGTGAAGTCATGGAAGACTGGTTTGCGCTAGATCAGGAACCCAGTGTCTGGATCAGTTTTGTCGTATCGATGCTGGTGCTTGTATTTACCCTGCGTAAGGGTTGAAAAAATTATAGCCACGTAATTCGACCATCCCCCCGAGTGCGTGGCGTCATAAGAACGGGGACTTTGTCATTAGGAGACAGCAATGTTATTTCGTCGTACCGCATTGGGGCTAGCCATAGCATGCCTGCTATCCGGGCACGTATTTGCCGGTGAGGCCGAAGCCCAGAAATGGATAGATAACGAGTTTCAGCCTTCGACCCTGAGCAAAGACCAGCAGATGGCTGAAATGAAATGGTTCATCGAGGCCGCCAACAAACTGAAAGAGCAAGGTGTCAACGAGATATCGGTGGTATCCGAAACCATTACCACCCACGAATACGAGGCCAAGACGCTGGCTAAGGCCTTCGCTGAAATCACCGGCATCACGGTGCACCACGACCTGATTCAGGAAGGGGATGTGGTCGAGAAGCTGCAAACGTCGATGCAGTCGGGAAAATCCATCTACGATGGCTGGGTTTCCGATTCCGACCTGATCGGCACGCACTACCGCTATGGCAATATGCTCTCGCTCACAGATTACATGAACGGGGATGGCAAGCAATGGACCAATCCTGAGTTGGATATCGAAGATTTTATAGGCAGGTCATTTACGACGGCGCCTGACGGCAAGCTTTATCAGTTGCCCGATCAGCAGTTTGCTAACTTGTATTGGTTCCGCGCCGATCTGTTCGCAAGGCAAGACCTGAAAGACCAATTCAAGGCCAAGTATGGCTATGAGCTTGGTGTGCCGGTCAACTGGACCGCCTACGAAGATATTGCTAATTTCTTTACCAACGACGTCAAGACTATCGATGGCAAGCCCATATACGGGCATATGGATTACGGCAAGAAAGATCCATCGCTGGGCTGGCGCTTCACCGACGCATGGCTGTCCATGGCAGGTACCGCCGATAAGGGTACGCCCAACGGTATGCCGGTAGACGAATGGGGCATACGCGTGGCCGACGACAAGTGCACCCCGGTTGGCGCATCGGTAGAACGTGGGGGCGCAACCAACTCGCCGGCCGCGGTCTATGCATTGACCAAATATATCGACTGGATGAAAAAATATGCACCCAAGGAAGCGCAGGGCATGACATTCAGCGAGTCGGGTCCGGTACCGGCGCAAGGTCATATTGCCCAGCAGATATTCTGGTACACCGCATTCACGGCCGATATGACCAAGAAGGGTCTGCCTGTGGTGAACGAAGACGGCACCCCCAAATGGCGTATGGCGCCCGCTCCGCATGGTCCGTACTGGAAAGATGGCATGCAGAATGGGTACCAAGACGTCGGCTCCTGGAGCTTCTTCAAAGATCACGATGCGAAGAAAGTCGCGGCAGCCTGGCTATATGCTCAGTTTGTAACGGCTAAAACGACCTCGCTCAAGAAGTCCATCGTGGGTCTGACCTTTATTCGCGATAGCGATATTCACAGTGATTACTTCACCAAGAATGCGGATAAATATGGCGGGCTAATCGAGTTTTATCGCAGCCCGGCCCGCGTGGCCTGGACGCCTACCGGCACCAACGTACCTGATTATCCCAAGCTGGCGCAGCTTTGGTGGAAAAACGTGGCGACCGCCATTACCGCCGAGAAAACGCCTCAGCAAGCCATGGATAATCTGGCCGAAGAAATGGATGACATCATGGCCAGGCTGGAACGTGCGGGTATGAGCCATTGCGCGCCCAAGCTTAACAAGAAGAGTGATCCTTCTAAATGGCTGAGCGATACGCAAGCCCCATGGAAGAAGCTTGACAATGAAAGCCCTAAAGGTGAAACAGTTGCCTACGAGGCTTTGGTAAGCGCATGGAAAGAAGGCAAGGTGCGGTAACATCTAACCTTTTTCATGTCTAATCAAGCTAATCACCAAGAGTCCGGGCGCCCGCAGTTGATGCAGGCGTTGGCCGGACTAGGCCAGGTCGATCTGGCTATCATCGGCGGCGGTGCAACCGGGCTGGGCGTTGCACTGGACGCCGCCCAGCGCGGTTTGTCTGTGCTCTTGCTTGAGTCGCATGACTTCGCTAAGGGCACGTCGTCGCGAGCAACCAAACTGGTGCACGGAGGCGTGCGCTATCTTGCCCAAGGCAATATCGCCCTGGTTCAAGAGGCGCTGCACGAGCGCACCACGCTATTGAATAACGCGCCTCATCTGGCCAGGCCGCTGCCTTTTGTCGTGCCTGGCTACAAGTGCTGGGAAGTACCCTTTTATGGGGTCGGCTTGAAAGCCTATGATGCCCTGGCAGGTAAGGCCGGCCTGGGTTCAACCCAGTTTTTGAACGCCAGACGCACGCTGGAATGTATGCCGGGCGTGAAGGAACAAGGCCTGAAAGGGGGTGTCAAGTACTGGGATGGCCAGTTTGACGACGCCCGGCTGGCCTTGGCGTTGGCCCGTACTGCGGCGGCGCAAGGCGCGTTGCTGATCAACTACTGCCCCGTTACCGAACTCTTGCACGAGCAGGGCAAGGTGGTAGGCTTGTGTTGCACTGATACCGAGTCTGGCCAGACCTTCACCATCAAGGCACGCTGTGTGGTGAACGCGACCGGAGTGTGGGTCGATGATATCCGCCAGAAAGACGGGCAGGCCGGTGCACGCACGGTACAGCCCATGGTGGCGCCCAGCCAGGGCGTGCATCTGGTTGTCGATAGCGAATTTTTCCCGGGTGATCATGCCTTGCTAGTGCCCAAAACCCAAGATGGCCGGGTTTTGTTTGCCGTGCCATGGCTGGGTAAGGTCATATTGGGCACCACCGATACCCCACGGCACGACCTATCCCGAGAACCTGATGCCTTTGTCGAAGAGGTCAATTTTATTCTGGGTGAAGCCGGCAGGTATTTGAAGCGGGCCCCCACACGTGCCGATGTCAAAAGTATCTGGGTGGGTTTGCGACCCCTGGTGCGGCCCCCCGACAACGAAGGCAACAACACCAAGAAAATCAGTCGCGAGCATACGGTATTGGTCAGCCCGTCCGGGCTGGTCACGGTGACCGGTGGTAAATGGACGACCTATCGGGCCATGGCGGAAGATGCGCTGCAAAAATGCGTAGAGCATGGTTTGCTCGAACGCCTGCCGCCTTCGCGCACGGCCAGCCTTAAGCTCGTGGGCGCGTCTTCGGAACGGGTCTCCATGGCTCAGACCCCGGGCCTGCTGTCTTATGGCTCTGAAGCTGGCGTGGTTCAGGGTTTGCCAGGTGCAGACATCGAATTGGCGCCAGGCTTTAGCGTGGCAATGATTCGCTTTGCCGCACGCTATGAGTACGCCCGTACCGTGGAAGACGTGCTGGCCAGGCGTATTCGGCTGCTGTTTCTGGATGCGAAGCTGGCCGCGCAATTGGCGCCGACTGTTGCGCAAATACTGCAGGAAGAAACTGGGGTGGATCCCAGGCTGGATGACTTCCTGACGTTAGCGGCCCAGTACCAGCACGTGCCCGCCTAAGGCTGGAAGTCCGGAACAGGCCGGCAACGCGCCTGTTCCGGATTGTCTGCGCTATGCTCAAGAACTGAACAGCGTTCTGGCCGACTCAAAGCGTTTGGCGTAATACGGGTTGTCCAGAGAGTCTATACGGACCTGGCCACCGGAAGAGGGTGCATTGATGAAGCGTCCTTCACCCAGATAAATTCCCATATGAGAAAACGGGCGATTCAGGGTGTTGAAGAAAACAAAATCGCCCGCTTTCAACTGGCGGCGGGAAATAGGCCTGCTAAGGCGGGCAATAGCCGCAGTGTTGTGCGGCAAGGGCTGGCTGGCAGCATGCTGAAATACATAGGCAACCAGGCCGCTGCAATCGAAGCCCGTATTCGGGGTGCTGCCGCCGTATTGATAGTTGGTTTGCATAAGACCGGCTGCGGTCAGTACGATATCGCCGCGCTGCGAGGCATCTAGCGCAATGGTGGGGGCGGGCATGCCGGGTTGCGGCGTTTTTGTTGGGACTGGCCCCGCACAGGCCGCAAGCAGCAGCACGGCTGACAGGGCCAGCGGCAGGCGGCTTATCCGGATTATGGTCAAGGCAGGTTGCATCATGAGGACATCTTTTCAGACGGCTCTAGGGCCAACACTGCCTATTGTGTCACATATTATTCAAGTAATTGCGGTATGTTCCTATTACGATGATAGTCCACGGAGCACGGCACGTTTATGAAAGTTACGGTTTTTGGCATAGGTTATGTGGGGTTGACCCAAGCTGCCGTTCTGGCTGAGGTTGGCCACGATGTGGTGTGCGTTGATATCGACCTGGAAAAAGTAGAACAACTCCAGCGCGGCCAAATTCCTATTTTCGAGCCAGGGCTAAGCCGCCTCGTGCAGGATAATTATGCGGCAGGCCGCCTGCGTTTTACCGTTGATGCCGCCCTGGGCGTGCATCATGGCGAAGTGCAGTTCATAGCGGTGGGCACGCCGCCCGACGAGGACGGTTCGGCCGACTTGACCCAGGTGCTTGCCGTGGCGCAGACCATTGCCCAGCATATGGAAAGCCATCGCATCATCATAGACAAGTCCACAGTGCCCGTGGGCACGGCCGATCGGGTCGCCCAGCGCGTGACACACGTACTGGCGCAACGGGGTCTCTCGGGCCTTACATTTGATGTGGTATCGAATCCCGAGTTCTTGAAAGAAGGCGCTGCCGTAGCAAACTGCATGCGTCCCGACCGCATTATCGTCGGCACGGGTAGTCGTCATGCCGAAGACGTTATGCGTGAGTTGTACGCGCCCTTCAATCGCAATCATGAAAAAATGATAGTGATGGATGTGCATAGCGCGGAGTTGACCAAGTATGCGGCCAACTGCATGCTGGCCACCAAAATCAGTTTTATGAATGAAATGGCCAATCTAGCCGAAAAATTGGGTGCCGACATAGAAATGGTGCGCCTGGGCATAGGATCAGATCCGCGTATTGGCTACGACTTCATCTACGCTGGTGCGGGCTACGGAGGCTCATGCTTTCCCAAAGATATACGCGCCTTGATACGCACAGCCGACCACATTGATTTTGACGCCAAAATCCTGAAAGCGGTGGAGGCGCGCAATAACGAGCAGAAAACGCTGCTGTTCCAAAAAATACATCGGCACTACCAGGGCCAGCTGCAAGGCAGAACCTTTGCTCTCTGGGGCTTGAGTTTCAAGCCCAATACCGACGATATGCGCGATGCGCCCAGCCGGGTGTTGATGGATGCCCTCTGGAAGGCCGGTGCCAAAGTTCAGGCTTATGATCCGGTAGCCGTGAACGAGGCGCGGCGTTTGTATGGTGCCGGCGCTGAAGCCTTGACGCTGTGCGACACCAAAGAGGCTGCGTTGAAAGGGGCCGATGCATTGGTCATTGTGACCGATTGGCAGGCGTTCAAGGCGCCCGATTTCGATTGCCTCAAAGAGCGCTTGGCGCAGCCGGTGATTTTCGATGGGCGCAATCTCTTCGAGCCGGCCAGAATGCAGGCTCATGGCTTTACCTACTACGCCATCGGTCGTCAGGTATAAAAAATCGGCTCCCGAAGGAGCCGATAGCAGGCCGCGCGAGCGGCCTTTTTGATGGTTGCAAGCAAAAGATCAGTACAGAACCTCGGGCAGCCACAGGCCAATGCCGGGGAATGTATACAGCAACACGATGGCTATGATCTGTATGCCCATGAATGGCAGCATCCCGGCAAAGATCTGATTCAGTGTCACGTGTGGCGGCGATACCCCTTTCAGATAGAAGGCCGACATGGCAACTGGCGGTGACAGGAAGGCCGTTTGCAGGTTCAGGGCCACCAACAAACCGAAGAACAGCGGATCGATCTGGTAATGGGCCAGCAGCGGCAGGAAGATAGGCATGAAAATCACGATGATTTCCGTCCATTCCAGTGGCCATCCCAGCAAGAAGATGACGACCTGTGCCAGGATCATGAATTCAACCGGGGTCAGGTCCATGCCCAGAACCCAGTCGTTAATGATTGCCTGCCCGCCCAGAAGTGCAAATGCCGCCGAGAAAATGCTGGATCCGACGAACAGCCAGCACACCATGGCGCTGGTCTTGGCCGCCAGATACACAGATTCCTTGAGCATGGGTAGATTCAGGCGCCGATAGGCGAGCGCCAGTACCAGTCCCCCGAAGGAACCCATGGCAGCCGCTTCCGATGGCGTTGCAAAGCCGAACACGATACTGCCCAGCACCGCCAGAATCATGAGTGCCAGCGGGAAGAACGAGCTGAGCAGCATCTTGAAGATTTCAAGGCGGGCAAAGGTGAAGAAAGCGTAGTAAATAAACAGCAGGGCTGCGCCGATGAGCAAGGTGATCCAGAACGCCATTGGGGCGGCCAGCCTTGCCTCGGGGTCGACTTCTGCAGCGTTGGCGGCCGTAGGTTCGCTTGCGTCAGCTGCAGCGTCTGCACCCATGGGTTGTGCGCCCAACGGTTCTGATAGTCCGGCCGAGCCTTCGGGTTCGGCTAAACCACCCGAAAACTGAGTTTCGCTACCCATGGAGAACGAGCCCATTTCAACGAGACCGCTATCCTGTACTGGATCGGGTTCGGTAACAATGTTGTAGGTGAGCGCCATGGCGGCCGTAAAGACCAAAGCGGGCAACAGTGCGACGACCATGGTGTACAGCAAGGTGCTCATGGGCACGTTGACGTTGCGCCGGCCTTTCATGGCGCCGAGCACCCCCGGTATCACACGGTTGCTAATGGAGTTCTTGATGGTCTCGGCGAACTCGGGCAGAGTTACGCGGCGTTCCTCTTCAGACAGCGGCGGGGCCGACTTGGGGCTGATCTTGGCGACGATCATGATGTAAAACACGTACAGCAGCGCCAACATAAGGCCCGGGAAGAAGGCCCCGGCGTACAGCTTGACCACCGACACACCCGCCACCGCACCATACACAATCAGCAGCACTGACGGTGGAATCATGATGCCCAGGCAGCCGCCCGCGGTAATGGCGCCGGCGGTCAGGCGCACGCTATAACCGGCTTTCATCATGGCCGGCATGGCCAGCAGCCCCATCAGTGTAACCACTGCACCCACGATGCCCGTTGCGGTAGCGAATACGGCGCAAGTAATGACAGTGGCCACGGCCAGTGAACCCGGCAAGCGGGCCATGGCCAGGTGCATGCTTTTGAACAGCCTTTCGACCAAGTTGGCACGCTCGACCAGGTAACCCATGAAAATGAACAAAGGCACCGCGATCAGTACATCGTTGGTCATGACGGCGTAGGTACGCAGCACCATCAGATCGAGTGTTTGCTCTATGGCTATCTGCGGCCCCATGCCCCGATAGGCCATGTAGGTAAACATCACTCCCATGCCCATGAGCGTGAAGGCGGTGGGAAAACCCAGCATGATGGTGACGACAATCAGGCCCAGCATGAGCAGGCCCAGGTGACCGTTAGTGAGATCTGCCGGTGACGGCATCAACACAATCAGCGCGATGACGACGGCCACTAATATAGAGAGGCCAAACCATATCTCTTTTCTCATGGTTGCTTCCCTTTTTCTTGCTCGACAACCAGTTTGTCGAGCTCTTTGATGTCTGCATCGTCTACGTGAACCATGTTTTTGAGTTTATCCACGTCGACTTCTTCCACGTCTTTTTCGCGCTTGGGCCATTGGCCGCGTTTCAAGCACTGGACGCAATAGACCACTTCAACAAAACCCTGCAGCAGCAAGGCGAAGCCGGCCAGGGGAATGATGGCCTTGAACGGATAAATAGGGGGGCCGTCAGCAGTGATGGTCGAGTGTTCGTTGATCATCCAGGACTCAAAGGCGTAGGTGTAGCCGGCCCAGACGAGGGCTATGACGCCTGGAAAGAAAAATAGAATGTATAGGGTCAGATCCAGTCCGGCCTGCAGGCGAGGCGGGAAAAAGCCGTAAAGCACATCGCCGCGTACGTGTCCATTCTTGGACAAGGTATAGGCACCCGCCATCATGAACAGTCCGCCGTACATCATGTTCATGGCGTCAAATGACCATGAGTGTGGGTTGCCCAGCGCGTAGCGTGAAAAAACTTCGTAAGTGACGAATAGCGTCAGTGCCAGGACGAGCCAGCCAAATAGCTGACCGAGCCAGGTATTGAACCGGTCTATGGTCAATAATAATTTTTGCATGGTGAACCTGCTGGGGAGGTAACTGCAGGGCGCAGCACAGGGTGTGCGTTGCCCTGCGTAGCCGATTTAAAAACACCACCCGTACTGCTTAAGGGTGGTATTGTTGGTTGCTGCGTGTCGGCTTAGCTCTTGTTTTGAGCTGCTTTGCGGTAGTGGTTGTAGGCCATGCGCCGATTGTTGTTGGTGTCCATGTCCCAGGCTACCGCGCGTGCAGCGAAGGCCCGTTGCGATTCTTCGATTTTCTTGAACATGGGGTTGGTCTTGGCTTTTTCGTTGATGATCTTGTCCCAGACAACCAGCTGTTCTTGCAAGATGGCATCGGGCGTTTTGTAGAACTTGACGCCGTCTTGCTGCAGCTTGATGTAGTCTTCCGAATAGCGGCTGACCGCTTTCCACGACATATCGGCCGAAGCAGCTTCCACCGCATTGGCAATAATCGCCTTCATCTTATCGGGCAAGGCGTTGTACTTGTCTTTGTTGAAGGTGATTTCAAAGGTTTCCGACGACTGGTGGAAGCTTTGCAGCATGCACACCTTGGATACGTCGGGGAAGCCCAGCAGGCGGTCGGAAGACGCATTGTTGAACTCGGCGCCGTCGAGCAGACCACGGTCAAGTGCCGGAACGATTTCGCCGCCGGGCAGGGCGTTAACGGCTGCGCCCATGGCTGTGAACAAGTCAATGGCCAGGCCGTTGGTACGGAACTTCAGGCCTTTGAGGTCTTCGGTCTTGGTAATGGGGTTCTTGAACCAGCCGAATGCCTGGGTGGGCATGGGGCCGCTCAGGAAGGTCACGACGTTGCCGCCGATTTCAGCGTAGAGTTCGTCGAGCAGTTCTTTACCGCCGCCGTATTTGTGCCAGGCCAGGACCATATTGGCGTCCATGCCGTAGGCAGGGCCCGATGAATACAGTGCCAGGGCGTTTTGCTTGCCGTAGTTGTAGCCCAACACACCATGACCGCCGTCCAGCGTGCCTTTGGAGACCGCGTCGAGCAGGGCGAAGGCGGGAACGACCGCGCCGGCCGGCAAGACCTCGATCTTGAGCTCGCCGCCCGTCATGTCGTTGACTTTCTTGGCGAAGTCAAGTGCATACTCGTGGAAGATGTCCACGGTGGGCCACGTGCTTTGGAACCTGAGGTTAGTGGGGGCTTGCGCGCTGACAATGGCAGGGAATCCCATGCCGACTGCAGCGGCGGTACCGGCTGCTGCACCACCCAAGAACTGGCGGCGCGACGATTTGGGCTGAACGGATTTAGCGTCCACTTTTGCACTACTTTTCATTTGTGTCTCCTGGCTTTATGCGATGAAGTTTTTGTGGCTTGCAACAGAATGCAAACTTCTAACTGCCGGTGCTTTTATAGGCTATACAAAAACTCACGTCAACAAGCCATAAACCCATGAAAAAGAGGCTTTGAACTTAATAAATAAAGCGCTTTGGCGGGCCGCAGCCCATATTCCATGCGGGTCTTTATAATTGTTGCGGCGTATTTCGTTTGGATTTCAAATGGTTTTGAACACTGCTTGAGCAGGGTTATCACGTAGTACTTTTTGTGCGATTTTTGCTCGTTCAAGACGCTCGCGTGCCTGATTTCGTTTCGGTTATGAAACCGGTTTACTTTATTGGGATGTCCTGACCCTGACCAATAATTCCGTATTAGTACCAATTCTGCCTGAACTGGGCTAGGATGCGGTCACTGGCGTAATGGCTGTTTGTTCATGCAACCGGAAGGGGTGGGCAATGTACGAGTCGAAAAACGAATCTTTATTGCATCCGCGCGATTTTACGTATCGAATTTTTTCGCATGTGGGCCTGGCCTTGCTGGTCGTGGCATTCACCCTGGCCATCGGCGTGTTGGGGCACCTGTTGCTTGAACCTGTCGAGTGGCACGATGCCATTTTGAACACTGCGCTGATTCTTGTGGGTATTGGGCCGTATATCGTACCAGCGAGCGTAATGGGAAAAATCTTTTTTTCCTTGTACAGCATTCTGGTGGGTCTGGTTTTCGTTGCCACGCTGGGTCTCGTGCTGGCCCCGCTTGCCCATCGTATCATTCACAAGTTCCACCTCGACGATGACGATGATTAAGCCGACGGTACCAGCAACTGTTACAGAGTCGCGCGGCGTGGTAACAGGTTGGCCCCCAGCATGGCATGACGAAAGCAGCAGCTTGGCCGCCAGCGTGTAAACTTGCACGTTTTGTCCCGAGGCTATGGCGAAAGAAATGGCACGACGTACAAGTTTCAGCGGGCCCGCGCTCGTTCGCTTGCTGGCGCGCCTGAACGATACCGATGTCCGGGGGCCGTCGCAATCACCTCCGGATCGCTTGAGTCACTGGTTAGGCTGGTCTGACGCGATTGCACTGGCAGGGGCATTGGGCGGCGCCGCGCCAGTCGTTTCCCATACGGCCTCATCGCTCAACGGAACGCAGGAATACGACCGTGTTCACAAAGCCCTGAGTGATTTGATTGTCGCTGTCAACGCTCCGGCGCCGGCCAGGCATCGCACCAGGCAGCCTCCGGCGGCCCGACCCGGCGGTACCGTGTCGGCAGCCACCATCGAGTTTTCAACGTATCGCCAGCGTTATATTGCGTTGCAACAAACCATGGAGACGCGTTGCACTGATCTACGAGCTCGTTTGCGTAAGATGCTGGCGAGCCGATCTTCTGCTATGGCTCGCCTTGCTGCGGTCGATGCTGTCATGGAGCAGGCGCTGAATGAGCGCGAGTTTTGCGTGCTGGCCCGTATCCCCGTTTTGCTTGAGGGCCACTTCAAGCGCTTGAAGCAGGCAGCGCTGGACCATGAGGTTGAACCTCGCCTGGAATCGGCCGGCCAGGCAAATGCCTGGCTGAATGCATTTCACGAGGATATGCAGAATGTATTATTCGCGGAGTTGGATATTCGCCTGCAACCGGCTCAAGGATTGCAGGCGGCGCTGACCCGTCGGCCTTAGCCGCTAACCTATTACCCTATGAATCGACTTCTTCAATTTCTTGTATTCCTTGCCGGGCTTATCGTTGCCGGCTGGATAGGCTCGCACTACCTGGCTTCCAGTTCCCTGGCCTTGGCCGTTATTGCGCTGATCGTCGTTGTTTACCTGGCTGGTTCCCTGGAGCTGTTTCGCTATCAGCAGGCCACGACCAGTCTGGCACGGGCGCTTGCAGCCTTGTCTGAGCCGCCGGCTGATCTGAACGAATGGCTAAGTTCGGTGCATGCCAGCCTTAAAACTCCGGTCGAACAGCGGATTCAGGGCGCGCGCGCAGGCCTGCCCAGGCCGGTCCTGACGCCTTACCTGGTGGGGTTGCTGGTATTGCTGGGCATGCTGGGGACATTTCTGGGCATGATAGCGACGCTGCGGGGAACTGGCCTGGCGCTGGAAAGCTCTACCGACCTGGCCGCGATCCGGGCCTCGCTGGCGGCACCCGTTCAGGGCCTGGGTTTTGCTTTTGGCACCTCGGTTGCCGGTGTGGCGACCTCGGCGATGCTGGGTTTGCTCTCCGCCCTGATTACCCGTGACCGCATCCATGTGTCGCAGGTGCTGGATGCCAAGGTTTCGGGCGTATTGCGTGCCCATTCGCCGGCATACCAGCGTGAAGAAGGCCATCGCCTGTTGCAACAGCAGACGCAGGGCATGAGCGCCGTAGCCGATCAACTGCAGGTGCTGATGAAGGCCATGGCACAACAGAGCGAGCGCTTGGATGAGCAGTTGCAAACCCGACAAGAACAATTTCACGCAAATGCCGAGACGGCTTACCTGCGCCTTGCCGACTCGGTCGCGCAATCATTGAAGGGCAGTATCACGGAAGGCGTGCGCAGCGCAGGAGCGGCTATCCAGCCACTGGTGGAAACGACGATGGCTGGCCTTGCGCGGGATACGGCCGCCTTGCGTGACGGCATCACGCAAGCTGCGCAGCGACAGCTGGAGGGTGTGGCGTCAACGTTCGAGCAGCGATCGGCCACCCTGCTGGATGGCGTGTCGGCGCGTTTGGAGGAAACAGCGGGCAGCCTGTCAGATGCCTGGAAACAGGCGCTTTCCACCCAGCAAGCAGGCAGCGAGCAGCTGTCGGCTGACAACCAGCGTGCCTTGTCTGCGGCAGTATCGGCTCTGGAGCAGCAGGCCAGCGACTTGGTAAATGCTGTGGATCAGTCGCACCAGGCGCTGAGGGCCGATCTGGCCACCCAGGACGAAGAACGCCTGAAGGCCCTGACTGCCAGCCTGGCTGAAACGGCCACCGTCTTGCGTGTGCAGTGGCAGCAAGCAGGAGAGCATGCCAAGGACCAGCAACGGGAAATCTGCGCTGCCTTGGTTCAGGCCGCAGACGATCTCTCGACGCAGACCAAGCAACACGCTGACGGCACGATTGCGGAAATGGCCAAGCTGGCTGCTATCTCAGGCGATGCACCCAAAGCGGCGGCGGGCCTGGTTGCCGAGGTACGTCAGGCATTTTCCGACAGTATGGCCCGTGAGAACGCCATGCTGGAGGAGCGCAACAGTCTGCTGCAGACCTCGGCCAGCTTGCTTGATGCCATGAGGCATGCTTCGACAGAACAGCGCGAGGCCATCGATGCCTTGCTGGTCAAGTCGGCCGATGTGCTTGAGCGCGTAGGTACCCGGTTTACCGATCAGGCCCGGATTGAAACGGAAAGGCTGGCCTATGCAGCCAGCCAGATCACCGGCAGCGCCATCGAGGTCGCCAGCCTGGGCGATGCGTTTGGCTCCGCCGTCCATACCTTCGGCGCATCCAATGCGGTATTGATCGAACATCTGCAACGTATCGAGGCCGCGCTGGATAAGTCCATGACGCGTAGCGATGAGCAGCTTGCCTACTATGTGGCGCAGGCCAAAGAAGTCATAGACCTGAGTGTGATGTCGCAAAAGCAGATCATTGAAGAGCTTCAGTACGCGGCCGGCAAGCGCGTGTCGTCTGATGCCGCAACGTCATGAACGACGATCTGGACACCGGCATTGAACCGACGGCGCCGGTATGGGCGGTATTCGGCGATTTAATGTCCGTGCTGCTGGGCGCCTTTGTCCTGGTTCTGGTGGGGGCCATAGGCCTGCAGCTGGAGCTGTCGGCCAGGCTGGAGCAAGAGATGGTGCAGCGCCAGGAAGAAACACAGCGACGCATCAGCCTGGAGCAGGCGCTGGCCAGGCCGCTGGCCGAGGGCAGTGTGACGCTGGTCGACGGACGCATAGGCATTAGTGGCAGCGTGCTGTTTGCCTTGAACTCGGCGCAATTGCAAGATGAAGGCCGGCAAGTATTGCAGTCGTTGGTGGCGCCACTGACCGATTACCTTCAGTCACATGACCAAATCCTGATGATCAGCGGTTTTACCGATGATCAGCAAGTGCTTGAGGGCAACCGCAAGTTTGACGATAACTGGGATCTGTCGGCGCAGCGCGCACTGATGGTCACGCGTGCCTTGATCGAGGCGGGCATTCCCTCGTCGTCGGTATTTGCTGCGGCATTTGGCGAACAGCAGCCCGTTGCCTCGAATGCCAACGAAGAAGGGCGAGCCAGGAATCGGCGGGTAGAAATTTCACCCGTGCCCAGCATGTCGGCTGTTGCGGCTCAGCCTGGCGCCCCGGCAGCGCAGCCGAACTATGAATAAAGAAGCGTTCGATTGCGCAGCCAAGCAACTGGCCGACTGGCGTGAGCGCGGCGAGGATGCTCTGGCGCCATCACGTTTTTATTTTATTGAGGCCTTGTCCAAACGCATGGCCAGGCAAGACGGCGATGCCTTGCGTGTGCTGCAAGAGCGCCTGTCCAGGCAATTACAAGCCTATCAAGACGAGATTGTTGAGCCGGCGCGCCTATCTGGCCAATGCCAGGATGAGACCCGGATCCAACGCGAGACCCAGATGACTGGCGGGCCTTTGGCTGAGTTGCTGGATTATGCGGCCAGCCAGGTTCCCCAGTCCAATGCTGGCCATCGTGCCTCACAAAGCAAAGCGGGGCAAGGTGAATTAAGTCTTGAGCCCGCCCTAATCGATTATTTCCGCAATACCTGGGCAAGCGTCAGTGCCAATCGCATGCTCAGGCAGTCGGGTGATCAGGTACCTGATAATGCCGGCCCGCTTAACTCCAGTGGTCTGGCCCATCGCTCGCTGATTTTGATGCAAACGCTGTCGCCTGGCTATCTGCGGCATTTCCTGTCTTACATGGATGCCTTGTCGTGGATGGAACAGCTGAACGACGATAGGTCCAGAGTCGATGGAAAATCCGCTGCGGCTGGCAAGCGCAAACCCGCGCAGCGCAAGGCTTAGCGGGCATTTGTATTAGTAAAATGGAATTGTCTATTTCTAAAATGGTCGGTTTCAAGTACAATAGGCCACTTCATGTCAGTTAACGGTTTAAGTAAAACCGGTCAAACGCAGCGTACGCGGCAAATTGTTGTTTTCAAAATCATCTACGTACCCGCAAGTTTCACGCAGCTAAAAGTCCGTTACTAACGGCAATAAAAAACTGCGTCGTGGGTAGCGCTGGAAAGTGCAGTTCTATTCGATGTGTCTGAAATAACACCAGCATTCTGAACCCCGCGGTTTGGCAGCATAGGCAATCTCGCCCATGCATCGTCTTGCGCGCGCCTTGCGCCCCGTCCAGATGAATGGGCCGCTGCTGTCATAGGCACGGCTGTGTCGTTTATCAACCCTTGTAACGAGTGGATTTGTCGCTTGTTCAACATAACGGAGAAAAATTCCATTGAAAACACTCAACCAACTCAGCGTCAGTATGTTGCTGGCCGCCAGCGTGATTGGCGCGCCCGTCCTGGCAGCCGTGCCCGAATCAAGCGACCCCATCAAGATCGTCGATAACAACTGGTCCAGCCAAAAAGTGCTTGCCCGTGTTGCACAGCAACTGCTTGAAAAAATCGGCTATGAAACCGACGTCGTACCGTCGGACAGCCAAGGGCAATTTGCGGCAATGGGCTTGGGTGACCTGCATTTGCAAATGGAAGTCTGGGAAGGCACGATGCATGACAGCTTCATGAAAGAGGTCAAGGCCGGCCGCATGGTTGACATGGGCAGCCACACGGCAACGACGCGTGAAGACTGGTGGTACCCCAATTACATGGAAGAAATTTGCCCTGGCTTACCTGACTGGGAAGCGCTTAATGCGTGCGCGGGAAAATTCGCAGCACCCGAGACCGCGCCCAAAGGCCGCTATCTGGCAGGTCCCGTTGACTGGATCAAGCACGATAAAGAAAAAATCGAAGCCTTGGGTCTGAACTTTACCGTGGTCAATGCTGGTTCTGCCGCAGCTCTGTTTGGTGAGCTCAAGTCAGCTGCAGCGCGTAAAGAGCCTATCGTTTTGTTCAACTGGTCACCTAACTGGGTGGGTGCTGCGTTCCCCGGCAAGTTCGTTGAATTTCCCGCTAACGAGCCAGCGTGTACCGAAGATCCGGCATGGGGTGTCAACCCCGATAAAACCTACGATTGCGGCTCGCCCACAGGCGGCTACCTGAAGAAGGCCGCCTGGTCTGGCTTCGAAGAAAAATGGTCTTGCGGCTATCAGTTGATCAAGAACATTGACTTTACCGGGCCCATGATAGATCAGGCTGCAGCGTTGGCCGACGTTGAGGGCATGGCGCATGAAGCCGCGGCTACCGCATGGATAGAAAAAAACCAGGAACAGGTAGCAGCCTGGATGCCTGATTGCGCTAAATAGAGCGCGTTTGTGCGCAGCCATATCCACTCGGCTGCGCACGATTGCACGAGCATTCGCACTGTGTGTGCGTCGCTTGTCTGTTCAACCCTACACTTTTCCGACATCGCATAGGTTTTCCTGAACCAGCCTGATCTGTTCAACACTGCTGATCCGTCGGAGAGTGGCTGCGCGCACGCGCGCACTTTAACCGACAGGTCTGTTTATGAGCGATACGGTAAAAATTTCATGCAAAAATCTTTGGCAGCTGTTTGGCAAGGGTAGCGCTGGCTTCCTGGAAAAGCATCAATACAATCCAAGCGACGCGGATCTCGAGTCTGCCGGTCTGATTGCGGCAATCCGCGATGTCAGCTTTGATGTTCATGCCAACGAGATACTGGTCGTCATGGGCTTGAGCGGTTCGGGCAAGTCCACGCTGGTACGTTGCATGACCAGGTTGGTTGAGCCTGTCGCCGGACAGATCATGTTCGACGGCATCGACTTGTTGCAAGCTTCCGCCGCCAGCCTGACCGATATCCGCCGACGCAAGATGGGCATGGTGTTTCAGAACTTTGGGTTGCTGCCGCACCGCACCGTCCTGGATAATGTCGCTTTCCCGCTGGAAATACAGAACGTACCGAAGGAAACCCGCTTGGCCAAGGCGCGCGAGCTGGTGGCGACGGTGGGCCTGGAAGGGCGTGAGCATGATTTTCCGCGCCAGCTGTCCGGCGGGCAGCAGCAACGTGTGGGCATTGCCCGCAGCCTTATTGGCGAATGCGATGTCTGGTTCCTGGATGAGCCGTTCTCGGCGCTGGATCCATTGATACGACGCGAGATGCAAGATGAATTCATAAGCCTGCAATCTCGGTTGAACAAATCGATCGTGTTCGTGACGCACGACTTTGACGAAGCGGTGCGCCTGGGTGACCGTATCGCCATCATGAAAGATGGCCGTCTGTCCCAGATAGGTACGGCGGAAGAGCTGCTCCTGAACCCGGCCAATGACTACGTCAAAAAATTCGTGGAGCATGCGCCGCGTGCCAAACTGATCACCACACGTCAGATCATGATGCCTGCACAAGCGGGGGATATCAGTCTCGCCGAAGATCAAAATGTGATCAAGAGCACTGACGTGCTGGAAAAAATTGCACAGCGTGTTATTGAATCGGAGCGCGCCTTGCCGGTTGTTGATGCTGCAGGCGTGCTGGTGGGGCAGGTAAGCCGTCAGCACTTGGCGAGGGCCCTATTCCAATGACACAGACAGCAAGCTTATCGAATGGCAAGTTGAGCCCACAGCAGCCCAAGGCAAAGCAGTCTGCCGCAAGGGTCGCCGCAGTCGGTCCAGTCAACAAGCAGCCGTCTGGCGGTAGCGCCAAGACAGTGGGTTCGTGGCCATTCTACTGGGCGGCCGCCATCGCCTTGATTGCCCTGGGCCAATTCATGGTGGGCCGGTACGACTGGGCTGCAGACTATCCATCCGGCTGGATCTTGCCGCTCAAAGAGTGGATTGATTCCTTTTTTGAATGGCTGGTATATGGGATACGTTTTTTTGAAGACACCTCGTTTGCATTTACGCCGCGTGACGTTACGAGGGGTATTTCGGCGCTGCTGGCCTATCCGCTGAATCTGACCGAATCACTGTTTTTCGACGGTTTTTCCAAAACTGTTCCCGCCTTGCCGTGGATTAGCGTGGTTGGTTTTGCCACAATCCTGGGGCATTGGCTGGGCGGCTGGCGTATAGCCTTGCTGGGTGCGGCTTCATTTACATATTTGGCATTGTTTGGCGTCTGGCAGGCTTCGATGCAGACGTTTTCACTGGTGCTTATCACCGTGCCCCTGGTTTTCGTGCTGGGTCTGGCAGCCGGAATATTCATGAGCAAGAGCCCTCGCTTCAAGAGTGTGATTACCCCCTTGTTCGATGTGCTGCAGAGCATGCCGCCCTTTGCCTACCTGGTGCCTATAGTCGTGTTGTATGGGGTCGGCAATGTGCCTGCCATGATCGCGACCGCATTGTTCGCCATTCCCCCTGTAGCCCGTTGCATAGCGTTGGGATTGAGTAGCGTCAACAAAGGCGTGATCGAGGCTGGACAGATGATGGGTTGCACGCGCTGGCAGTTATTGTGGCGCGTGCAAATACCGGCTTCCCGCTCGGCACTATTGGTTGGTCTGAATCAAGGTGTCATGCAAACGCTGGCCATGATAGTGCTTGCGGCGCTGATCGGGGCCGCCGGCCTAGGCAGTGAGCTACTGACGTCGCTGCAGTCCTTGCGTTTGGGCGAAGCCCTGGAGCAAGGGATAGCCATCGTCGTGATTGCCGTCGTGCTCGACCGCATGAGTCGTGCTTATGCATTAAAGCAACCGGTGTATGTAGACCCCAGCCTGAGCTGGTGGCGGCGCCACCCTTATCTATCGCTTGCGCTGGCGTTTCTGCTTGCGAGCATAGGGGTTGCCAGCATATTGCCCGAGCTGGTGCTGCTGACTGACAAATACAGCGTCACGACTGCGCCATACTGGAACGCTGGCATAGACTGGGTCAACCTGCATCTGTATGACCACGTTCAGGCATTTCGCAACTTCACACTGATGGAAATCCTGATTCCCATCCGTAACTTCTTTCAAGCAATACCCTGGCCCACCTTTGTTGCCCTGATTGCGTTGCTGGGCTACAGGCTGGGTGGCTGGAGCGTGGCCTTGATTGCGGGTTTGCTGGTGTGGTTTCCGGCTGCGACCGGTTTGTGGACCGAGGCCATGACCACGCTGTACATGATAGGAACGGCAGCCGTGGTGTGCATAAGCACAGGCTTTGTAATAGGTTTGATCGCATCGCGTACTGCGGCATGGTCGCGCTTTGCCTCGGGCGTGTGCGACTTCTTCCAAACCTTCCCATCGTTCATTTATCTGATTCCGGTGGTGATGCTGTTCAAGGTCAGTGATTTATCGGCGATTATTGCCGTACTGCTGTTTGCCGTGGTGCCGATGATACGCTACACGATACTGGGCTTGCGTGGCGTACCCGCGCATATTATTGAAGCCGCGACACAGCAGGGCACAACCCCGCGCCAACGTCTGTTGAAAGTGGAACTGCCAATAGCGCTGCCTGAAATCATGTTGGGCGTGAATCAAGTCATTTTCATGGCCTTGTTCATGGTTGCCATTACTGCGCTGATAGGCACCCAGGACCTGGGCGCCGAAATCAATGCGGCACGCTCGGGCAATGAAATCGGCAAAGCGCTGGTTGCGGGCCTGTGTATTGCATTTCTGGGTATTGCCGCAGATCGCCTGATCGGCGCATGGGTCAAGCGCAAGAAGGTCGATTTGGGTTTGACGGCAGCTTGAAACACATTGAAGTTTCCTCACGCTTTACTTTGTTGATTTAAATCAGCTGCATGCAGCTTGGGCCTGGCGTGCCAAGCTGCAAACTGGCTAGAGTCAAGGCATCGGACACGGCGGGCATTTCACGTTCGCCGTGTTTTTTTGCTTGCGACTGCAGTGGCAGCCGCTCTAATAAAGGAAACTATTCCATGAAGAAAATCTTGCTGGGCGCCGCCATCCTTGCAGCTTCCGGGTTGGCCCATGCGCAGGAAGCCGTATACGTCGTCGAACCCACCCATACTTTTGTTCATTTTGAAGTCCTGCATGCCGGCACCTCCACCAATCGAGGGCGTTTTGATACGGTAGAAGGTGAGATTGCGCTGGACCCTAAAGCCAAAACAGGCAAGGCCAACATTGTGGTGCATCCAACTTCAGTAAACACCGGCATTCAATCCTACAACGACCATCTGCTCAATGCCGATTTTCTGAATGCATCGGTGCATCCAACGGCCA
Source organism: Alcaligenaceae bacterium (assembly GCA_013416405.1). Classification (GTDB taxonomy): domain Bacteria; phylum Pseudomonadota; class Gammaproteobacteria; order Burkholderiales; family Burkholderiaceae_B; genus Pusillimonas_C. The sequence goes on along the minus strand of JACCET010000006.1, from coordinate 262,790 downwards.
CGTTCGTGGGCGACGAATTTGTTTTTGAAGAGGGCAAGGTCAAGTCCGTTACTGGTGTGTTGACCTTGCTGGGTAAAACGCAGCCAGTAACGCTGAATGCCCTGCGTTTCAATTGCTACGACAACCCCCGTGCGAAAGCGCAAGCCTGCGGTGGAGACTTCGAGACCACGCTCAAGCGCAGCGACTTCGGCATGAATTTCGGCCTGCCGGGCATTCCTGATGCGGTGCGTATTCTTATACAGATTGAAGCCTTGAAAAAACAATGAAGGACTTCTCAGTAAGGCCATGCCGGTGTCATGGCCTTAAAATGGTTGAATACTGGATTCGCATCATGGCCACGAAATAGCCATAATGCCAGTATCGGCATCCCATTCTTTCATTAGCCTGATTTGCTGTCAAAATATCGAACTTGCCGCGGGTGACATGCCCGCATTTCGCCCCAGGAGCTTTGAATGTATGTGCCCGCCCATTTTGAAGAGTCGCGTGCCGAGGTGCTTCATGATCTTATGGATAAACATCCTATGGGTATCCTGTGCACTCACGGGAAAAGCGGTTTGGATGCCAACCACATTCCTTTCGAGCTGCACCGGGACGAAGGCAGCCTAGGGGTGCTGCATGCCCACGTGGCTCGAAACAACACGGTATGGCAGGATGTTGGCGACGGCGATGAAGTGCTGGTGGTGTTCCGTGCGGGCGATGCCTATATTTCCCCACAGTGGTACCCCAGCAAGCATGAGTTTCACAAACAGGTCCCATCCTGGAATTACATCGTGGCCCACGCCTACGGCCGAATTACCATCCGTGACGATGAGCGCTATGTGCGTGGCGTGGTTGCTCGCCTGACACGCATCCATGAGGCCGCTCAGCCCGTGCCATGGAAGATGACCGACAGCCCCAAGGATTACATCGACACAATGCTCAAGGCCATAGTGGGACTCGAAGTCGAGATCACTCGCCTCGTGGGGAAATCCAAACTGAGCCAGAACAAAGAGTCCAACGACATACGAGGGGCAGGTGAGGCGTTGAAGGCACAGGGTGATCACCTGATCGGCGATGCCATGCTGCTTTCAGCCAGTATCGCAGCGCGGTCAGGCCGCTAGTTTTTATCCTGCTTTTCGTTCAAAGAATTGGCCATCTTCAAATGCTTCTGGAGTTTGGGCAGCGCTTTAGTGGCCATAGCCTTGACATCGGGGTCCTGACCTTCTTGAGCCGCCTTCTCGAACAGGGTGACCGTCGACTCATGGGAGGCGACGCCAATACGATTTACGTACATGGTATCGAACGCCCGTGTGGAAGCGGGCTCGGCACGTGCGGGTGCCTATATATGCCTATATATTTAACCTTCGCTCGACTCCTACTGCATGCTTTTTCAGCCATAATATTACGAGTTACAAGATGACATATATAGATACGAATCGTGCTATATTCCGATCGACCATTATTTGATGGTTAAAACGATTTCGTCTTCCGGGTGTCTAATATGTTTGTAATGCGTTCGCTTGTATTAACCGCAGTATTGGGTATAGCCGCCACCGTTTCTAGTGCAGCTTTTGCCGCTGACAGAACTGTGACGGTGGTAAATAAAACAAAAACAACGATGTCAGCGATCTATGCTTCGAGCGTTGGCGCTCGCACTTGGGAAGAGGACATTCTCGGTGAAGATATGCTTGAACCGGGCGAATCGGTCGACATCGACATGGACGACGGGTCTGGCGCATGCCGGTTTGATTTGAAAGCCGAATTCAGCGACGGAAGCAACACGATTCAGCAGAATTTGAATGTCTGTAAGGTCGGGGAGTTTACATTCACAGAGTAAGCGTTAACTTGGCTGTCATGCGCATATAATTTGTTTTATAAAATGCGCATTAGCTAGGCCATCTCCTATAAGGAACCGAGGGGTTAGTGTACCAATTCAATGTACCAGCGCCGAGCCCTTCGCAACTGAGCAAGAAGCTTATCCCGCGCGCTTAGCTCTTCGACGAAATCCTCACCCACTGGCGGTACTGCACCACGCGTTTCGGTACGGTTGGCTAGCTCAAATACACCCAGAATGTCGTGAGAGTCCTTGGGGCGTTGCGCCACAATCTTGTTACGCAAAACAATATCTTCCGCTTCCTCAAGAGAAAACTTGGTACCTTCTACATAGTTCGAAAAGTAGGACTCGAGAAACGCAAAATGGATGCGCGCATCGCCTTGAGCGGCAACCTCGGGGATATCGGGAAGTACGGCCACTCGTAGCGTAGTGGCCAGCACGTCGAACAGCGCTAGGCGCTCGGTGTCGATGTCAAACCCGGGTACCCAATGCGTCGATTAAAGCGGGTGGGATGAGAGATGACAATTTCATTGGACGGCGTAATGCCGCTTACAAACTCCCCACTTTTTGCGCGTCGCTGAAGCTGACGGTCTGTGACGGATAGCGGGTGAGCAGGGTTGGAATCATACGGTGTCGGGGCAGCTTGATATCCCTAATGCTTGAATTTTGCGCCTGAATATAGAAAATACGTATTGACTTCAATGGTTTACAAGCTGCTTGATGCTAGTGTATCAGCGTTGTGTGCCAGCACGAAATAAATTTAATTATGAAATTCCCGCAACTCAAAAGCATGGGATTACAGGCTGCTATGCGCATACAATATATTTAATAGTATGCATATTAATTAAATTATCTCTTTAAGGAACCAACTATGCTCACGGCAAGCCGTTCCCGTAGCGCGACAAAGCGCGCCACCAATGTGTCGCTGGCTGAAGACCTCCTCTCGGAGGCCAAAGCGCTGCACATCAACATCTCGCAAGCGGCTGAAGCCGGCGTAACCCAAGCTATCGCACGCAGGCGGTCAGAGCTCTGGTTGGCAGAGAACCAAGAAGCCATTGAAAGCTCCAACGCTTTTGTTGAAAAACACGGCCTTCCACTGGCAAAGTACCGGATGTTCTGATGAGCCGCTACGACGTTTATGCGAACCCGTCAGGCCTTGGGTATTTTCTCAATGTCCAGGCAGGCATCATGCAGCCGTTCAACACGCGGGTTGTTGTTCCATTGCTGCTGCTAAGCGAAGCGCCTAAGCCTGCGAAGACACTCAACCCTTTGTTCGATATTGATGGCGTTCAGCACGTGATGGTCACCCAGTACATGGCTGCAGTGCCGGCCAATGAGCTCAAAAGCGCCGCATTCAGCCTTCAGCATCGGCACGACGAAATCGTGGCCGCCGTTGACTTTTTGTTTCATGGATTCTGATTTGCCAAGAGCGGAGGCCATGCGTGTTCTCGATATCGCTCACGTAGTGTCTTTGCTCGAAGTGCTAGTCAGTGAGTTTCAACTGGATATGCGATGCCTCACATGAAACATCACATATAGCCAAAAAGTAAGGGCCTACGATTTCTCGTAAGCCCTTGATATTCTTTGGTGGCGCATCCCTGATTCGAACAGGGGACCTGCGGATTATGATTCCGTCGCTCTAACCGGCTGAGCTAATGCGCCAAAGCACGAGACTTTAGCATATTTTTTTTGGCTTGTGTAGTGGAGCGCTGTAGTTAGAGGGTGCAGAAACTCAAAGGCCCCGCCTTTTGGCGGGGCCTTACTGCCGCTTGGGCAGTAAGCACGGCGGTTTGCCGTACTGGATGGCTACCAAGTAAGGTAAGCCTGTAGCTGCCATCGGAGGCAGTGATTCAACTATAGTCCTCGGCGCTGTTGGAAGCAAGTGAGGGAAAATACTGCATACTTCACACAGTATTTTTATTAAGATGGCTGGTTAGGCATTGGTTTTATTGGCCTCGCTAGCCTCTTCCGGCAAAGGGCTGTTGGTATTACCCGACAATGCAGCGCTCAGGCTGTACAGCGGCGCAAATGACTCGGCCTGCGCCATGGGCCAGGCAGTCCTGAAAATCGTGTTACGAAACTTCCCTTCTAGCAATTCGCCTTTTTCCAGATCGGGAAAGACGGCTGACAGTACGCGCACTTCTCCGCTGGGTATGCGTCGCGCAATATGATGCGGGCGTAATTCGCACGGGTGCTTTACTCCTGCAGCGCCAAGCAGTTCGGCCAGCGCCTTGAGCGTGTTTTTATGAAAACTGGCTACCCGTTGACCCTTGTCGGGAACATCCAGTGCGGCCTGGCGTTTGGGGTCTTGAGTGGTGACGCCGGTAGGGCACTTCCCGGTGTGGCAAACCTGGGCCTGTATGCAACCCACGGCAAACATGAAGCCGCGTGCGCTGTTGCACCAATCGGCGCCCAGTGCCATGGCGCGAGCCATATGAAAAGCGGTAATGATTTTTCCCGATGCGCCCAGCTTGATATGCTCGCGCAGGCCTATGCCGACCAGGGTATTGTGCACCAGGCGCAGGCCTTCCTGCAGTGGTGTGCCCACATGGTCGACAAGTTCTATGGGCGCTGCACCGGTGCCGCCTTCTGCGCCGTCGATCACAATGAAGTCGGGCGTGATGCCAGTGTGCAGCATGGCCTTGGCAATCGCGAACCACTCCCAGGGGTGGCCTATGCACAATTTGAATCCTACTGGCTTGCCACCGGACAGTTCACGCAGGCGGGCCACGAAATGCATGAGCTCGATAGGCGTGGTGAAGGCGCTATGTTTGGCTGGCGAGTTGCAGTCAACGCCTACAGGAACGTCGCGTGCATGCGCAATTTCCTGTGTGACCTTGGCGCCGGGAAGGATGCCCCCGTGACCTGGCTTGGCCCCTTGCGACAGTTTGATCTCTATCATCTTGACGCTGTCCTGCCCAGCGCGCTGGGCAAAGCGTTCTTCTGAAAAGCTGCCTTTGCCGTCATTACAGCCGAAGTAGCCTGAACCAATGTTCCAGATCAGATCGCCCCGGTGCTCAAGATGGTAGACACTAATCCCGCCTTCGCCGGTGTCGTGGGCAAATCCGCCGTCGGCTGCGCCTTTGTTCAGCGCTCGTACCGCATTGGCCGATAGCGCGCCGAAGCTCATGGCGGAAATATTGAACACCGACAGGTCATAAGGCTGTGTGCATTGAGGGCCGCCTACTGTGATGCGAAATCCTGCAGGATCTGGGTGTGATGGCTCCATGGAGTGATTGATCCATTCGTAGTCGGCTTCGTAGACATTACCCTGCGTGCCGAATGGGCGCTTGTCTTCCTGGCGCTTGGCACGCTGATAGACCAGCGAGCGGTCTACGCGAGAGAAGGGCAGTTCTGTGGTGTCGTCTTCGATGAAATACTGCCGCATCTCCGGGCGTATGAATTCGAAGAAGAATCGCAAGTTGCCGATTATCGGATAATTGCGGCGAATTGCATGGCGGGTTTGATGCAGGTCGTAGTATCCAAGCGCCGTCAGGCCCGCCATGACCAGTGCTGGCAACAGCCACCAGGCATTGACGGCAAGCCCCAGTATGGTGAAGAAAACGGTTCCGGCAATAGCGATGTAAAAGGCGGTGTGGCGGGTAAGTAGTCGGTCCATATCATTCCATTGCTGCGGTTGCTTGCGCGTACCGGGTTGCTATCATGCAGGGGATAGTAAAATAGCTGCGTTACTAACAGCAAGGACGACCTTGCCACTTCGGTTTCGGGGTGCATCCATTTCTGGGGACGGCCCCTGTCGGAGCAAGCGTTATGTCGACATCGATGTCCTGGCTGGTATTGATTATTGCAGGTCTGTTCGAAGTGGGTTGGGCCATAGGCCTGAAGTACACCGAAGGTTTTACAAGATTGTGGCCTTCCGTGGGCACTGCGGTGTCCATGGTAATCAGTTTGGGCTTGCTGGGTGTGGCCATGAAGCAGTTGCCGTTGGGCACTGCCTACGCAGTGTGGGTTGGTGTAGGTGCTGTGGGTACTGTGGTATTGGGTATCTTCATGCTGGGCGAATCCGCCAGCCTGCCTCGCCTGCTCAGCTTAGGGTTCATCATACTGGGTATTATTGGCCTGAAACTGGCTGGCTAAAGAGCCAGTCAAGCCGGCAAGGCAGGGTGCGGGTTGTTCAGGCATTCTTGCCTTGCTGCATCCGGAGACAACACGTGAACAAGAATATCAATATCATCGTAGGCGACTGGGAAGCGTGCAAGGCTGATGCGGCCGCCATACGTCATGCGGTGTTTGTGCAAGAGCAGCAGGTTCCCGCCGAAATCGAGCTGGATGAAAAAGATCCTTATTGTGTGCATGCCGTCGCTTACAACGAACAAGGACTGGCCTTAGGTACCGGCCGCTTGCTGCCTGACGGTCATATAGGCCGGATGGCAGTTCAGGCACACTGCCGTGGTTTGGGAGTCGGTTCCATGCTGTTGCAGGCGCTAGTTGATGAAGCACGGCTGCGTAATTACCTGGAAGTGGTGTTGTCGGCGCAACTGCATGCGCAAGATTTTTACGCCCGCCACGGATTTGTGGCGGAAGGCGCTGTATATATAGATGCGGGCATTAAGCACGTAACCATGCGGCATGCGCTGACGGCTTGAAAAGAATAGGCGATTTATCGAAATCCGTCCCCAGCAGAAAACAAAAAACCCCGTAAATCAATGATTTACGGGGCAATCTGCTAATCCTTAGTGGTGCCCAGGAGAGGACTCGAACCTCCACACCTTGCGGCACATGGACCTGAACCATGCGCGTCTACCAATTCCGCCACCTGGGCATAAAGTGTATGCTAACGCTTTACCGTGTTTGCGATAATACTGCTGTTTGCGCGTTGCACAACATCTTTAAGAGGCGCAAAGTATAACGGATATTTTTAATAAATGGAAATCACCTTTGATCAAACGATCTAAAAAAGACACAAATAACAACGAAAGTGGCTCCAGGCATGCGTTGCCGCCGGATTTTGATCCTGAAGTGCCCAGTCGAGAAGTCATTTTGCAGTATTTGCGCGCCAATCCGGCGCCCATAAGTCCCGAGACGCTGGCAACGGCGTTGGGCAGTTCGGCTGCATCCATCGGTTTCGACCGTCGCTTGAAAGCCATGGAGCGTGATGGCCAGGCCTTCTTCAATGCCCAGGGGCAGGTGCTCCTGAACAACCAGCTGGAATTCATCGCAGGCAAGGTCCAAGGCCATCGTGATGGCTTTGGTTTTTTGTTGCGCGACGACGGTGGGCCCGATCTATTCCTTTCGCCTCGCGAAATGCTCAAGGTCTTGCACGGCGATCGCGTGCTGGCCAAACCCGACGGAGAGTATCGGGGCAAGCCCGAAGCCACTATTGTTGAAGTGGTTGAGCGGCGTACCAATAAGCTGGTTGGGCGCTTTCTTAAAGAGCGTGGCGCTTTTATCGTTGCGCCCGAAGACCAACGCATCAAGCACGACATACTGATTGCTTCGTCCGATACGGGCGAAGCCGAGCATGGCCAAGTCGTAACAATAGAAATTTTGCAGCAGCCTACGCGTCATACGCAGCCTTTAGGCCGCGTGATAGAAGTGCTGGGCGAAATTGACGACCCAGGCATGGAAATTGAAATTGCGGTACGCAAGTTTGATGTCCCGCACGAGTTTTCACAGGCAACCCTGCAGCAGGCGGCAAAGATTCCTGCCACGGTGAAGCCGTCGGAACTGAAGGGTCGTATCGACTTGCGCGATGTTCCATTCGTGACTATCGATGGCGAAGACGCGCGCGATTTCGACGATGCCGTATTTTGCACACCGGTAGATATGGGTACGGAAAAGCGTAAGCGGCCGGGTTGGCGCTTGCTGGTTGCCATTGCCGATGTCAGCCACTATGTGCGGCCGGGCGACAGCCTTGATGACGATGCTATCGATCGTGGCACCAGCGTATATTTTCCGCGCCGGGTCATTCCCATGCTGCCCGAGTCCTTGTCCAACGGCATTTGCTCGCTGAATCCCGATGCTGACCGGCTGGTGCTGGTTTGCGATATGGTGATCGCGGCCAGCGGTACCAAGGCGGGCAGTATTACCGCCTATCAGTTTTACGAAGCGGTCATACATTCACACGCTCGCACCACCTACACCGACGTCTGGGCAGCTCTGCAGCAACCCAGCGGTCCGGCGGGGCAGGCCATGCAACCCGTTTTGCCTTATATACAGAATCTGTATCAGCTATATCAGTTGTTCGCACAGGCGCGCATCAAGCGTGGGGCCATAGACTTCGATACGCTGGAAACCCGCATCGTCTGCAATCCCTTGGGCAAAATCGAACGCATAGAAGCTTACTCGCGCAATGATGCGCACAAGCTCATTGAAGAGTGCATGCTGGCGGCCAATACTTGCGCGGCCGAGTTCATGAAGCGCAATAAGCGCTTGGGGCTGTATCGCGTACACGAAGGGCCTACACCGGAAAAGCTGAAATCGTTGCGCGACTATTTGCGTAACCTGGGCCTGACGCTCGATGGCGGCGACGATCCGACAACGACCGATTACGCCCGCCTGATCAAGGCAGTGCGCGCCCGCCCCGACTTTGAAGTCATACAAACCATGTGCTTGCGCTCGCTGCAGCAAGCCATTTACAGCCCTGAACAAGCGGGCCACTTTGGTTTGTCCTACGATAACTACGCGCATTTCACATCACCCATACGGCGCTATCCCGATCTGCTCACGCACCGTGTCATCAAGAGCGTATTGCACGGCAAGCGTTATGTACCGAAGCTAGACGATATCGCCGCTGCGGCAGCACTGCCCAAAGGCGAACGCGAACACGCCCTTTGGGAAAAGCTGGGCCTGCTCCTGTCGGCCCGCGAGCGACGGGCCGACGATGCCTCGCGCGATGTCGAGGCATGGCTTAAGTGTTGGTTTGTCAAGGAACACGTGGGCGAAGTGTTCAGTGGCCGTGTCACGGGCGTAGCCAGCTTTGGCGTATTCATCACCCTGGATACGCTGTTTGTCGAAGGCATGGTGCATGTGTCTGAACTGGGATCCGACTATTTCCAGTACAACGAAGCCATGCACGAGTTGCGCGGCGAGCGCACCGGCATACGCTATCGCCTGACCGATGCCGTGCAGGTACAGGTTTCACGCGTTGATCTGGAAGCCAGGCGTATCGAGTTTCGCCTGGTCAAGGGTACGGGCTTCAAAGAGCTCAAAGCTTCAATGGAGCCTGAAGCGCCCGGTGCCAAGCGAGTCAAGCGAGCCGCCTCAACCAAGCCGACGGCGCTCCAGGGCACAACTGCGCAACAGCGCAGGGCAGCGGCCAAGCGCAGCGCCAAGGCGGCCACACCGGGCAAAACCAGCAGGTCTGGCAAGGCAGGTAAAACCAGCCGTAGTCGTTGAATAGTGCAGCCGCTGGCCAGGGCTGCATCGGCAACGGTGAACAAGCGCGATAAAATATAGCCGCCCGCTTAAGCTCGCATGGTCGCGCCGCCCCTGATACGGGCAGCGTACCAGGCACGTACCAAGCCTATTTCAAAGGAAAGCAATGTCGTCTCACCAGGTTCTGGCCGGTTTTCATGCCGTGGTTGCGCGCTTGCGCCATGCACCAGACTCCATCAAAGAACTGTATGTCGAAGCGTCCCGGCGTGATAAGCGCATGCAATCGTTTATTGAACAGGCTCAAGCGGCCAATATCCGCGTGCGCCCGGTCGCTGCCGATCGGCTGGATGGGCTGGCGCGTGGTACCCGTCATCAAGGTGTGGTGGCCCTGGCCGAGGCCCGTGAAATAGCAGCTGATGTCGACGAGGTGTTGGATCTGCTTGAAGACAAGTCTGAGCCCGCATTATTGTTGATACTGGACGGTGTGACTGATCCGCATAATCTGGGCGCCTGCCTGCGAACCGCCGATGCCGCCGGTGTGCATGCGGTAATCGCTCCGCGCGATCGCTCTGTCGGGCTGAACAGTACCGTGCAGCGCGTAGCCTGCGGGGCGGCCGAAACAGTCCCTTATATTATGGTGACCAATCTGGCCCGGACGATGCGTGCACTGAAGTCACGCGATGTCTGGTTGGTGGGTACCGATGACCAGGCGACGGCCAGCGTACATCAGGTTCAGGCCCGCAGGGCAATGGCCTGGGTGATGGGGGCCGAAGGAGAGGGCATGCGGCGTCTTACGCGTGAGACTTGCGACGAGCTGGTAACGATACCCATGCTGGGCTCGGTCGAAAGCCTTAACGTCAGTGTAGCCAGCGCAGTGTGCCTTTATGAGTCGGTGCGCCAGCGTACCGTCGTCTGAATGTATTCGCTATCCAATAATTAATTATTTCTACTTCGCATCATGGCTAAAAACGGCTTTACCACGACGATTGTTCATTCCGACCGACGCGCTTCGGTCGAGCATGGCGCTATTCACAAGCCCATGCACCCTTCATCCGAATACGCTTTCGCTGATTCACGTGAATTGGCCGCAGTGTTTCAGGGCAAGGCGGGCTTCACCTATGCGCGTCAGGGCACACCCACCACGACGGCCCTGGAATCCAAGGTTACCCAGATGGAAGGTGGCACGGGCACGGTCAGCTTTGCAACCGGCATGGCTGCACTGACAGCTATTTTTTTCACTCTGCTTAAATCGGGGGATCACCTGATCAGCAGCAAGCATATTTTCGGTAATACAAATAGCTTATTGGGAACGCTTGCGGGCCTGGGTGTTCAGGTGACGTTGGTCGATGCCACCGATGTGCGCAATGTTGAGCGGGCCTGGTGCGCTGAAACCCGCATGGTATTCACCGAGGTGCTGGCAAATCCGGGCACGCAAATAGCGGATCTGGCGGCAATAGGTGAATGGTGCAAGCGCAAGGGACTGGTGTATGTGGTGGACAGCACGCTGGCCACACCCTTGTTGTGCCAGGGTAAAAATGTAGGCGCATCGCTGGTGATGAACTCCCTGTCCAAGCATATTGGCGGGCACGGCAACGCACTGGGTGGTGCAGTCACCGACACCGGCCTTTACGACTGGTCTGACTATCCAAATATCGCAGAGCCCTATCGTAAGGGCAATCCTACATCTTGGGGCTTAACTCAAATCAAGAAGAAAGGCCTGCGCGATATGGGGGGCACATTGTCGTCGGAAGCGGCGCACCGTCTGGCGACGGGTGCGGAAACCTTGTCTTTGCGCATGCACCGGATTTGCGATAATGCCCTGACGCTGGCTCAGAATTTGAGCCAGCATCCCAAGGTTGCAAAAATACATTACCCGGGCTTGCCCGAGCATCCTCAGCACGAGCGTGCCCAGAAGCTGTTCGGCGGCTTGTATGGTGGCCTGATGGGTATTGAGCTGATTGATGACCTTGATGTTTTCGACTTTTTGAATCGCTTGCAAGTTCTTGCGCTGGCAACCCATCTGGGCGATAACAGAACGCTGGTCTTGCCGATGGCGCATACGATTTATTATGAAATGGGGGCCCAGACGCGTGCCTCGATGGGCATTTCAGATAACTTTTTGCGTGTATCAATAGGTATTGAAGATGTACAGGATCTAATTGAAGATTTCCATCAAGCTTTGGCGTAGCCGGCCCACTTAAGTTTTACGCAGTTCCGCCCGATGCGAAAATGTAGTGATACGCCGCTTCGGCAGCGATGTCAAAAATCGTCAATGTTGCTACGCAAAAACACAAAAGTCAGCAATGATGCGGGTTTTGGGAGCTTTTTCGCTTGACACGCCCTTTATTCGAAGGCTTAATACGCGGTAGCCATCCAAGACTGCTTAGCAGTAAAGCAAGCTGGTTGTGCTCACAGGATCTGTTGTGAGTAGTACGAATTGCATCCTTAGGTATTTTTCAATCAAATGCCAACTTGGCCGTCATGCGGAAGTTGGCTAAAAATAATTTTTAGGGGTAAACCTTAATGAACAAAACCGAGCTTATCGAACACATTTCCACCAAAGCAGATTTGTCGAAGGCTGATGCAGGCCGCGCACTTGAAGCATTCATTGGCGCCGTTAAAACCACGCTTAAGAAGAAGGGCAGCGTTACGTTGGTCGGTTTTGGCACATTTGCTGTTTCCGAACGCGCAGCCCGCACAGGCCGTAATCCACGCACTGGCGAAGCCATCAAAATCAAGAAAGCCAAGGTGCCCAAGTTCCGTCCTGGCAAAGCCTTGAAAGACGCCGTCAACTAAGGGTAGGGCAATTGCATTTTGCAGCGCGATCATATATAATTTTCTTCTTATCGCGTTTTGCAGCAAGTGCACTAACCCGAATTTGCAGTTAGTTTGCGGCTTGGCCGCCAAACATGAACAGTAGTTTATGTAATTGCAAAAAGGGTGCTTAGCTCAGCTGGTAGAGCGGCGCCCTTACAAGGCGTAGGTCGGCGGTTCGAACCCGTCAGCACCCACCACTACACTGCAAACAAAATCAGGCACTTAGGGCAACTTAAGTGCCTTTTTTGTTTTGCCTGACTTCGCAGTCGCTATGAGCCCACAGAGGCGTTGATAAAACGCAAGTTCTGATCACAATAGATACAAGATATATTATTGCGAACAATTCGCATTATTGTTAATATATAGATCTTGAATAAGTAGCAGCTGTTAGTCCACGACGCCGACGCTGTTCAACCTTTACTATTGCTGGATACATGTCGCGTTTTCGTGTTCAACCCAAGTCCTCGACCATGCTTGTCAAAGTATCGGGGGCTATTGTTGTGGTGGGCCTGCATTTGGCAGTGATTGCCGCTATTGTTTCGGCAAAGCCTGCTGTCAAGCCAGAGCTTGAGCTGCCTGAAATGGTAGAGGTACGCTTTGTTGAAATCGCCGATGAAGTTGTCGATGCTGCCCCTAATATCGAACAGCCGCAAGAGCCTGTAGAGGCCGAAATTCCCCCGCCAGAAGAGGTGCCTTATCCGCCTCCAGAGCCCGATATTGTTCCGGAACCGCCCGAACCAGAGCCAGAGCCAGAGCCAGAACCCGAACCCGAACCTGTAGAGGCCGAGATTCCTCCGCCTGAAGATATTCCCTATCCACCGCCAGAGCCTGAAATCATTCCGGAGCCGGAACCCGAGCCCGAAGCTATCGTAGAGCCCAAGCCCAAGTCCGAGCCGCCTTCGCCTCCGCCTCCGCCGCCCAAACCTAAGCCTAAGCCGGAACCTAAGCCCAAACCTAAACCCAAGCCAGTGGTTAAACCAGTGCTTAAGCCGGCACCCGCGCCCAAGGCCGAGCCGCCGTCTGGCAAGGCTGCAGCACCGGCCGTTCCCAAGGCACCACCCAAGCCGGTCGATCCAAACCGGCCGCGCATGATAGGCAAGGTTGATTATCAGGGCAAGCGGCCCATGCCTGTCTATCCTCGCGCTTCCGAGCGGCGTGGTGAGCAGGGGAGGGTCGTGGTACGTGTGCTGATCTCTGCCCAGGGCGGGGTGGTTAATGCGTCTGTACGCTCGTCATCGGGCTACAGCAGGCTGGACGAAGCCGCGCTCAAGGCCGCACGTTCGGCACGCTTCAAGCCTTACACGGAAAATGGCATTGCCTATCAGGCCATGGCCGATATCCCTTTCGATTTTGTTTTATAGGACCTAAGGAATCATGTTCGATTTATTAAACAGCGCGATGCATGTGCTTGCACAGGTGGGGGAAGTAGCACCCGCCGTGCAGTCGGGCGCAACCGAGGCCGCAGGTCTGGCTGTTTCTGCAGCGCCGTCGGCCGCCACGGTAGGCACCACGGCCGCCGACGTGGCTCAGGGCGGCATGTTGCACTTTATTGCCGGCAGCGATATCGTGGGGAAAACCCTCTTTGGAATCCTGGTGCTCATGTCGTTGATCAGCTGGTATCTGATCTTCGTGAAGTCGTTCATGAATATGCGCGTGCAGATCCGGTCCAACAAGTTTTTGCGTGAGTTCTGGGCTGCCAGCTCACTGGAACAAGTCGAAAATGAGATTGCCACCCATGGTGCAAACGAGCCGTTCGCCCACCTGGCCAGCCACGCCATCCATGCACGCAATCATCATGCCAAATACGGTGCGCTCAAGCTCGAAGAGAAAGGGTCCACCAGTGCATTCATCACGCGCACGATACGCAAGGTGATCGATGAGGAGACCGCCAGGCTGGAAAATGGTCTGACCGTGCTGGCCTCCATAGGATCCACGGCGCCGTTCGTAGGCTTGTTCGGCACGGTTTGGGGGGTGTACCATGCGCTGATAGGCATAGGCCTGTCTGACGGCGTTACCGTCAACCGTATTGCGGGCCCTGTAGGCGAGGCCCTTATCATGACCGGGTTGGGGCTGGCAGTCGCGATTCCCGCGGTGTTGGCTTATAACGGTTTTGTGCGTGGCAATCGTGTTTACCTGGCTCGTCTCGATGCCTTTGCACACGATTTGTTTACTTTCCTGTCCACAGGGCAGCAGGTATACGAAACGTCAGGAAAGACGCGTCGTGTAGCAATTCCTGCATCCAAGGGTGAATAAATGGCATTCGGCAGCTTCGATAATGGAAACGGGCGTAGCCATGCGGTCTCCGAGATCAACATGGTGCCGCTCATAGATGTAATGCTGGTTCTGCTGGTGATTTTCATCATCACCGCGCCTTTACTCAGTCATTCCATCAAGATCAATATCCCTCAGGCTACGGCGCAGCCCGTCGAGCAAGAGCCCAAAATTATTGATCTTGCAGTGGATGCACACGGTATGCTGTTCTGGAACGAGCAGGCTATAGGCATGGATCAGCTCAAAGAGCGTTTTGCCGCTGAAGCAGCGCTTGATCCACAGCCCGATCTACGCATACGCGCCGATCTGAACACACGCTATGAAGTGCTGGCCCAAGTCATGAGTAACGCACGCGGTGCAGGCATGAAACGGCTGGGCTTTATTACTCGGCCCGGTTCTGATGCGCAGGCTGAAAATGGCGCATCTTCAGGTGCACCCGCTCACGCAGTCACGCCCGCGGCCAGCGCCGCTACTGCTAAACCGCAATCGGCTTCGGGTCAGCCCTGACGTCTTCCCATGGCACACCGCTGCCGGCATCATGCTAAGCCGCCTGTCAGGGTTGTAACGGGGTCGACCTAAATCAGCCCGGTTCGGTACGGTATGCTGCACTTCGATATAGAATCACGGAATGCGAGTTCTAGTTATTGAAGACGACACAACGCTGGGCCATGCCCTGCAGGAATTTCTGATCGAACAAGGTTACGCTGTCGATTGGCTGGCCGATGGCGATCAGGTAGTGGGGGCTGTGGCAGGTCAAAGTTATGACCTGCTTTTGCTTGACCTGAATCTTCCCGGCCAAAGCGGGCTTGAAATCCTGACACGGCTACGCGCGGCCGGCGAGCAAGTCCCAGTTCTTATTCTTACCGCCCGCGATGGCGTGGAAGACCGCGTGGCGGGGCTGGATGCCGGCGCCGACGATTACGTCACCAAACCCTTCGACCTGACTGAACTGGCCGCCCGCGTGCGTGCCTTTGGCCGCCGCCGCGCCGGCCAGGCGCAACCCTTCATCGAGGCCGGCCCCTTGTCGTTTGATTCGGTGGGGCGCGAAGTGCGTGTAAGCGGTGAACGCTTGTCCCTGTCTGTGCGCGAAATCTCCGTGCTTGAAATGCTTATGGCACGAGTTGGCCGGGTAGTGACTAAGCGCCAGATCGTGAACTCTCTGTCTGCCTGGGATGCCGACTTCAGCGAGAATGCCGTCGAGGTCTACGTATATCGTTTGCGTAAACGACTGGAAGGCACGGGTGCCACCATACAAACCGTACGTGGCTTCGGTTACCTGCTTGATGTGGAAAGTGCTGGCTAAACTTCGGGCGGCGTTTCCGCCGCAAGGGTCTTTGGCTCGCCACTTGGTGCTGCGGCTTTTTCCTGCCGTTATCGTGCTGGTCGTACTGGATTTGGGCGCCACTTGGGTCATGACGCGCAAGATCAACTTTGATACCTGGCTGCTGCGCGATATTTTCTGGACCATGATTTTCAGCCAGATATTCCTGGTGTCGATTTTCGCCTGGGTGCTGATTTCGGGCGTTCGCTCGGGCCTGGCTTCCATCAACCGCTTATCGCATGAAATCTCCCAACGCTCGGTCGATGATCTGCAGCCGCTCGATATGGCGGGACTGCCTACCGAAGTGGCACCTTTGGTTACGCATTTCAATGATTTACTACTGCGGCTGGACGACTCCATGCAGGCGCAGAAGCGCTTTATAGGCCATGCCGCTCACCAGTTGCGCACGCCTTTGACTGGCCTTAAGCTGGAGTCCGAGCTTATGCTCACACGCAATTTGCCCGATGATGTGCGTGAACGCGCCGAGCGTATCAAGTTCGTCAGTGATCGCATGATCAGGTTGGGTCAGCAGTTGCTGGTGTTGGCCAAGGCCGATCCAAGTGCACGGCGTCCCCAAGATAGCTTCGTGCGTATGGATTTGTGTGAATGGGTCAGGGTCAGCGGCGCAGAATGGATACCCGCAGCCAGAGCTCAGCATATAGCGCTGGAATTAATAGCTCCCGACGACCCAGTTTGGGTGGATGTCGATGCCTTGCTGCTCGAGGCGCTGCTAAGCAATCTGATCGACAATGCCTTGCGCTACGGCGTGGGTGCCAGCATCATCAAACTTAGAGTAACTGCAAACCCACCTTCACTTGCCGTTGAGGATAACGGTCCGGGCATCGATACCGATGATGCCGCACGGGTATTCGAGGCGTTTTATCGTTCGCCACGCGCTGGCGCTGGTGGCTCAGGCTTAGGGCTAGCGATAGTGCGAGAAATAGCGCGCGCGCATGGCGCCTGGTGGAACCTGGTCAGCCGGCCCGAGTTCTCAGGCACACGTATTACGGTGGTATTTCCCGGCCCGCGCATAGGCGCCCGGCTGACTCGGCAAGAGCAAGACTAGACGCTTGCCGAGGGCCGTATGACTACTGGGTGCTGCCCGGCATGGGGCTAACGTTGGTTCCGGGTGCAGGAATTGCTGGCGCGGCTGGTGTGGGTGTGACCGGCGTCAGGTTGGGAGTAGGCGTGGGCGATGTTGTTGGCGCGCCCGGCATGGTGATGGTCGTTTCACGCAGTACGCCACCGGCACTTATGCTGCCTTGCGTCGTGGTGGATTGCGTTGCCGTGTTGGGTGCCGACATTTGCAGCAGGCAGTCTTCGCGTTCATTCACAGGCAGTGCTTCGCAGCGCTGGGTCTGATTCTTGTCGTAATCCTGATTGCTGCTGGTCAGGCGGTTACGGTTGGCTTCGTCACGGGCAGCGCCAGCTTCTTGCAGGCAGGTGGCTTTGTCTTGATTAGTCTGGCCGGCATTGCAGCGTTGTACATCAAGCTGGTAGCGGGCTGTAATATCGGCAGAGGAAGTGCCACTTGCCGCAAAAACCGCTGGTGTAGCCAGACATGCGCCCAGTGCGCAGGCAGCCAATAGTTGGCGTGTAAGAAAAACGGGTCGAGTATGCATTTTGTACGTACTCCTTTGATTTCAAAGTTATTCCATTTCTAAATCAACCGTGCACTTTGTCGGCTTTGCTTGCCTTACGCTAGTAATGCCTGCGCTTCGCCTTCGCGTTCACAATTGATTTGGAAACGGAATGAGTTCCTTCTGTGTGAAGGGCCTGTGTACAGTATATAAAGCCTGACTTACCCCTTGTGTAATGAGATATTGCAGTCCGGTAACCTTTTCCCTGGCTAAGCGCCTAGGGCAGTTTCTCTCCGTTGGGCTCATCTACAGGCGCGTCCGCGACGGCACCTGTTTCACGCTTCAGTCTGTCTTCCTGGCGCGCCTGGCGTTTGATACCCGCTCGCATCAACAGCGTGGCAGTCACGGGCGAGGTAATGACCAGGAAGATGGTGATCAGTATCTGATGCACAATCACTCTGTGCTCTAGCGTCGATGAAACCAGAATGGAAGCCACCAGCACACAGAACACGCCCAGTGTATTGCCCAGGGTAGGGGCATGTATGCGCGAGAAGAACGTAGGCAGGCGTAGCAATCCCAGCGATCCGGTCAGTGTCAGCACACCGCTGATGACCAGCAATAGCGAGACGGGGATGGATATCCAGATGGGCAAGGTTTCCATCATGGCTCTATGACCTCGCCCCGCAAGAGAAACTTGGCCATGGCGACCGAGCCTACGAAGCCAAACAGGCTGATCAGCAGGGCAATATCGAAATACAGACTGGAATTGAACTGTAGGCCCAGCACCAGAAGTATCAACATGCCATTGATATACATGGTGTCCAGCGCAAGCACGCGATCGGCTGCTGTAGGCCCTTTCAGCATACGCAGTGCAGCGAAAGTCAGACTCAGCACAAAGCAGCCTAGCGCAAAAGTGGTTGACCAGGATATAAGGTAGTTCATTCGAAGATCTCCATCAGGGGCCGCTCATAGCGCTGCTGTATGGTGTGCAACCATTCCGATTCATCTTTCAGATCCAGCACGTGCAGGGTCAGAAGGCTTTCTTCTTCGGAGTAATCGGACCAGACGGTACCGGGTGTATAGGTGACTATGCAGGCCAGCGCTGCCAACCCGTGTGCATCACGAATACGCAATGGGATTCTGATGAATCCCGGTGTGGCGTTGGCCCTTGAGCCCAGCCACACAATACGTGCCACGGCGATGTTCGACTTGGTAATATCAATGGCAACGGTGGCAATCAGTCGCAGCGCAATCAAGGGGTGCTTGGGAGACGCCCGCAAGGGTCGCAAGTTCGACGCAGCCCAGGCAAGTAAGACGGCAAGTATGGTTCCCAGAGCAATTTGCCCGGACGAAAAAGAATCGTTCAGCAGCAACCAGATGCCCAGCAAAATAATCGGCAGCATCAACAAAGTCAGGTAACGTCTCATTGTCCGACTCCTGTGACGGCGCGATCAGGACTTTGCGACAGCACGGCGTTAACGTATGAGGCTGGACGATCCAGATAGTTGGCGGTCAGCTCCATTTCGTGCATGACGGGACCGGCCCAGAAAGCCAGCGCAACGGTAGCCAGTATCAGCAAGCCTACAGGTGCGGCTTCGCTTATGCGCAGGCGTGGTGTAACAGTTTCTTCCGAGCTCCAGAACAGGCGAATTCCGGTGCGGCTCAGGGCGATCATGCCGACCAGACCCGAGATCAGCATGCCGGCCACCAGCGACCAGGCCGCAAAAGACGGTGTGTCGGTGGCCGAGGTTTGCAGCGCGGCCGACAATAGTGCGAACTTACCAATAAAGGCAGACGTGGGCGGCAGGCCAATGATCAGTAGTGCGCAGAATCCGAAAGACATGCCCAGAAATGCCATGGCGGCCGGTATGGCGACCCCCACGACGTCATCGGAACGGTCGGCTGATTCGGGATCTTCCAGGTCAAAGGCTTCCAGGCTGACGGCTAGTACGTCGGCACCGAAGGACTGCGTACGCTCGACCAGCTCCAGCAGCATATACAGGGCACCTATGGCGAGTACTGAGCTGATCAGGTAAAACAAGGCGGGGCCGGTCAGGGTGACGCCAGGCATGCCCAGTGCGGCAAACAGGGTGCCGGATGACATGATGACGCAGTAACCGGCCTGGCGTTCTGTTTGTGGGGCAGCCAGCAAGCCTATGGTGCCAAAAATCAGGGTGGCCATGCCGGCGGGAAACATCCATTCACCGCCAAAGGCGGCAGGTGCTCCGGTGGGCAGGAGCAAGGAGCCGATACGCAGCAAGGAATAGATACCCACCTTGGTCATGATGGCAAAAATGCCTGCCACGGGCGCGCAGGCATTGGCATAGGCCGCCGGCAACCAGAAGTTCAGCGGCCAGGCGGCCGCCTTGATCAGGAAAGCGATGCCAAGTATGGCTGCGCCTGCTTCAAATAGCAGACGCTCGGATCCCGCCAGCAGTCCGGCGCGTACAGCCAGGTCGGCCATATTGAGCGTGCCAGTGACGCCGTAGATCAGGGCCATGGCGATCAGCAGCAGGAACGAGGCGACCAGGTTGACGGCAATATAGTGTAGTCCGGCGGCAACGCGGGAGCGGCCCGAGCCATGCAGCATCAGCCCGTAGGAGGCTGCCAGCAGCACTTCGAAAAACACGAAGAGATTGAATAGGTCACCCGTCAGAAAGGCGCCATTCAGGCCCATGAGCAGGAACTGGAACAACGGGTGAAAGTGCGAGCCCGCACGATCCCAGCGGGCGGTGGCGTAGACCCAGGTAGCTGCGCCCAATATGGCGGTCAGGATCAGCATAAGGGTGGACAGCCGGTCGACCACGGCGACGATACCAAATGGTGCGGGCCAGTCTCCCAGCAAATAGACGCCTACGCCGTCGGGCCAATTACTGGGCAGGTAGCCTGCCGTCAGGCAGAACAGCGTGACGGCAAAGTAAGCTTGGGCTGCGATGGACAGGAAACCCAGCGTGAGACGGGTACGCCGGTGCGAGTCGTTGATGAGCAGCATGAGCGCGCCGACCATGAGCGGTACGGCGACGGGCAGAATGGGTAGATGTTGCAACCATCCGCTCATTTGACGCGCTCCCTGCCGTCAACGTGGTCAGTATCCGATAGGCCGCGTGACGCAAGCAAAACCACGAGGAATAATGCCGTGGTGGCAAAGCCGATCACGATGGCCGTCAGGACCAGTGCCTGCGGCAAGGGGTCGGCATACTGACTGGCGTTGGCGGCCCAGTCGGTATGAATGACAGGAGGGGCGCCCAGCGTTATGCGCCCCATAGAGAATATGAACAAATTGACGGCATATGAAATCAGCGTCAGGCCCATGATGACCTGGAAGGTACGCGGTCGCAGCAGCAACCAAATGCCTGACCCGGCTAACACGCCTATGGCAATGGACAGGACGATTTCCATCAGGGAGTGTTTCCTTGTACGTTGGCGGCAGGCGTTGGGGTGCCTGTCACCGGTTTGCGATATAGCCTGAGCGACTGGTGAGCCAGTGCCACAAGCATCAATACCGTAGCGCCCACCACCAGCATGTACACGCCTATGTCGAACAATAATACGGTTGACAGGTGTACGTGACCGACCAGCGGAAGCGCAACATCCCAGCTTAGGGCTGCCAGAAAGGGCTTGGCGGCCCACCATACCGACATGGCGGCGGTGCCCGCAGACAGCAAGCCCAGAGCGATCCAGTACTGCGGGTGTATACGAGGCCGTGCCTCGACCCAGATGACCCCACCCACCATATACTGCAAAATAATGGCCGTGGCCATGATAAGACCGCCGACAAAGCCACCACCGGGCAGATTGTGGCCGCGTATCAGGAAGTACAGCGAAATCAACGTCGCAATGGGCAGCAGCAGACGCACCAGCACGGCGGGTACTTTCATGACGCCGTCGGGAACCAGGGCCGCCGGATCAGGTTCGGCGAACGAGTCAAGCAGCCTGCCGTGAGTAGGTGGCTTCTGGCGCGCCTTGGGCAGACTCATGGTTTCGGGTGGTGGACGGAAGCGGCGCAGCAGTGCGTAGACGGTCAGCGCCACTATACCCAGTACGGTGATTTCGCCAAAGGTATCGAAACCGCGGAAGTCGACCAGGATAACGTTGACCACGTTCGCCCCGCCACCCAGGGGAATGGACTGTTCGACAAAGAAGGACGAGATACCCTGTGGATGGGGGCGGGTCAATACGGCATAGGCTATCGCAGATAGCCCTGCGCCACTGATGATGGCAATGATGAGATCGCGAAAGCGCCGTACGAAGGCCTTCAGTTTGTTTTGCAGAATGGGCTGTTCGTCGTCGCCTTCAACACGGGGGGGCAGCCAGCGCAGCCCCAGCAATATCAACACCATGGTGACGACCTCAACGGCTAGTTGGGTCAGGGCCAGGTCGGGGGCGGAAAGCCAGGCAAATGTCAGCGCGGTAACCAACCCGGCTCCGCCCGAAAGCAGCAACGAAACAGCCCGATGATACTTGGCTTGTCGCGCGGCGCCTATGGCACAGGCTGCGCCCGCCACCCACATCAGGGCGAAGAACGGATCTATGCTTGTGGATATTTCGGGCACCATCCAGCCGCCATATAGCAGCGGAAGCATGGCCACGAAAAAGGTGCTCAGGACGATAAGCAGCAACTGCGGCTGCAGGCGTGGTGACCGGGTCCAGGCGAGTATGACGTCGGCGGCTGTGTCCAGCCATTCGAGCACCAGTTCAAAAGATCGGCGACCATCGAAACGATAGATGAGCGGCGCTCTGCCAGGGCGTGCATGGTGCAGATGACGCAATAACCAGAGCAGGAAAACGCCGCCTGCCAGCGCGAGGAAACTCATGGCCAGTGGCAGATTGAAACCGTGCCACACACGCAAATCGTATTCTGGTGTGGTGGCTCCTAGTATGGACTGCGCTGCGTTGTGCAGAAAGGGCCCGACGGTGAAGCTGGGCAAAATGCCAACCACCAGACAGGTCAAGACCAGGATGGCGCTGGGGATAAGCATGCGTAGCGGCGGTTCGTGAGGTGCGCGCGGCAGGTCGCGCGGCGGCGGTCCAAAGAAAACCTGAACCACGAAACGCAGCGAGTAAGCCACACTGAAGGCGCTGGCAACGACGGCGGCAAAGGGTAGGCCGTATCGGGTGAAAAGGTTGCCGCTGGCAAAAACCGTTTCGGCAAAGAACATTTCCTTGGACAGGAACCCGTTAAGCAGCGGTACGCCGGCCATGGAGGCTGATGCCACCACGGCAAGGGCGGCGGTAATTGGCATGCTGCGGTATAGCCCCGACAGCCGCCCCAGGTCGCGTGTGCCGGTTTCGTGATCGACGATGCCGGCCGCCATGAACAGCGATGCTTTGAAGGTGGCATGGTTGATCATATGGAAGACGGCGGCGACCAGCGCCAGTTTGCTGTTCATGCCCAGCAGCAGTGTAATCAGACCCAGGTGGCTGATGGTTGAGTAGGCAAGCACACCTTTCATGTCCATCTGGAAAGTTGCCGCATAAGCGCCCAGAACCAGTGAACAGAGCCCAGCGCCACCTATGATGTAGGCCCATTCATCAGTGCCGGCCAACACGGGCCAGAAGCGGGCCAGCAGGAATACGCCGGCCTTGACCATGGTGGCCGAGTGCAGATAGGCCGATACCGGCGTTGGCGCGGCCATGGCATTGGGCAGCCATACATGGAAGGGAAACTGTGCGCTTTTGGTCAGGGCGCCCAGGGCTATCAACACCAGGATGGCGGTATACCAGGGATGAGTGCGGATAAGGTCACCCGAGGCCAGCACGACGTCAAGGTCGTAGCTGCCTACCACGTGACCCAACATCAGCATGCCGCCCAGCAGGCAAAGGCCGCCCGCACCAGTTATGGTGAGCGACATCCGGGCGCCGCGTCGCGCGTCCAGGCGATGATGCCAGTAGGCGATCAGCATGAAAGACGACAGGCTGGTGAGCTCCCAGAACACCACCAATTGAATCAGGTTACCCGATAGAACAACGCCCAGCATTGAGCCCATGAAGGCCAGGAAGAAGGAGAAGAAGCGCGGAACCGGGTCTTGCGGCGACAGATAATAGCGAGCGTACAGTACGATCAAGGCGCCCATAGACGCGATGATCATGGAAAACAGCCATGAATAGCCGTCCATCCGCAGGGTAAAGTCCACGCCCAGACTAGGCATCCAGGGGATGACCGTTTTGACCACATGTCCGTCGAAAATACCGGGAAGCTGGCTGAACACCAACACACTGCAAATGATGGCAACCAACCCAGCCAGCCAGGCCTCCAGTTTTCGCGCGTTTGCGGGCAGCAGCGCAGCAATAATGCTGCCCGCAAAAGGTAGGACTAGAATTAATACAAGCGACATCAGGGGCGGGTAATTGAGTTTGTCTATGAAGCCAGCCCTAATAATACGATATGTTGCGTTCAGCTTTAGGAAAGCTCTTACGGATAAGCAATGTATTTTTACTTGACTTAAGTCAAAATTCTTTTTTGCATAATCTTGCACAATAGCATTCGGGGCTTTCAGTCCCGTTTCGGTGGTGCAAGCTATGCGCCCTGAGCATGCATCAATCGGAGATCGGCCATGAGCGCCCCAAACGCCGCAGTTAGTGACAACACCGTTTCGTTCCCGGATATCGAGATTTCCGAAGCCCTGATCAGGCGTTTCGACAGCTCGGGGCCACGCTATACCTCGTACCCCACAGCCGATCGCTTCAATGCCGAATTCGACCAGAATGATTACCTGGGTTATCTGTCCAGCCGTGTGGGCGCCAGCAATAATCCCTTGCTGTCGGTTTATGTACATTTGCCTTTTTGCGAATCACTTTGCTATTTTTGTGCATGCAACAAAATCATCACGCAAGACCATGAGCGTTCGGCCGAATACCTGCGCTATCTCGACAAGGAAATAGCGCTTGTGGCCGATCAGCTTGGCCCGGATCGCAAGACGGGGCAATTGCACCTGGGTGGCGGCACCCCCACATTCTTGAACACTGCGGAACTTACGCATCTGATGGATACATTGCGGCGGCACTTCGAATTTACGCCCGATGCAGAATTAGGTGTCGAGATCGACCCGCGCACGGTCAACGACAAAACCCTGAACATGCTGTCCGGACTGGGTTTCAACCGTACCAGCTTTGGGGTGCAGGATTTCGATCCTGATGTGCAAGCCGCCGTCAATCGCATTCAACCACTGGCCATGGTGGAAGCAGCATTGAACGCCAGCCGCCAGGCCGGCTTCGAGTCTGTGAACATCGACCTGATTTACGGCCTGCCCAAACAGACGCTGGCCAGTTTCGACCATACGCTCGATAAAGTCCTGCGTCTGTCGCCCGACCGTATTGCCCTGTACAACTACGCCCACTTGCCGTCACGCTTCAAGGCACAGCGCCTGATCAAGGCCGCCGACCTGCCCTCCGCCGAAGAGCGCCTGCAGATCTTCCTGATGTCCATGCGACGGCTGCTCGAGGCGGGTTATGTGTATATAGGCCTGGATCACTTCGCGAAACCCGACGATGAACTGAACAAGGCGCGGCTCGATAAAAGCCTGCACCGCAATTTTCAGGGCTACACGACACGGGCGGAATACGATATGGTCGGCTTCGGGGTATCGGCCATAGGCAAAGTGGGCCGCTCATACAGCGCTTCGGTCCGGTCGCTCAAGGCCTATTACCAGTATCTCGACGAAGGCCGCTTGCCCATAGAGCGTGGCTACAAGTTGACCGATGACGATGTATTGCGTCGCCAGATCATCATGACCCTCATGTGCAGCATGCCACTGGATTTTCAGGCCATACGGCAAGAGCACGGTATTGATTTTTCCAGCTATTTTGATGCCGAACTCAAGCGGCTTGCCCAGTTTGAAGAGGCCGGCATGCTGGTGCGCGATGAAAACGGCTTGTGTATTACGCCCAAGGGTCGTCTGTTTGTGCGAGCCATAGGGATGGTGTTCGACAAGTTTTTGGGGCGGCCGACCGTATCGACGTATTCCAAATTGATCTAGGTCAGCCTGGCGTGTCTTTCAGCTCTTGCGGGGTCAGCGTCTTCATTCTAAGCAGGTAGATGGTTACGCCTATGCCGGGAATAAGCAGTAGTAGCCGCAGCCAGGGCACAGGAACGTACCAGGCCGAGAACGCCAGCGATGTCCACATCAGGGTCAGCGCAACGATTTTGCTGCGCAAGGGTATGCCTCGTCCTGATTGAATGTTGCGCAGGTAAGGCCCCAGTACCTGGTTATTCATTAGCCAGCGATGCGCCCGTTCAGACCCGCGCAGGTAGCAGGCCGAGGCAAGGAGCAGAAAAGGTGTGGTGGGCAGCAAGGGCAGGAATATGCCCAGTATGGCCAGAAACAGGGCCAGCGTCCCGACGACATTGAACAGAATTTTGATCACAAGCTTCTTGGTTTGAAGGACTAGCAGTTATATCGTTACAGGATTCTAGCAATATGGCAACAAACAAAACACGCGTGCAGGATTTTCTGGCGAAACTGCCCTTATTCAATGATCTGTCTGCGCAAGAGCTCGACACCCTTGCTGCCGGCACCACCGAGGTGCAGGTAGTACGCGGAGAAATGCTCTTTCACCGCGGCGATCCTTGCGTGGGTTTCCATACCGTGGTGTATGGGCAAATCAAGCTGATGTTCGTGTCGCCCATGGGCGGCGAAAAAGTCGTCAGGTTGATAGGGCCTGGCGACTGCTTTGGCGAAGCGCTTATGTTTCTGGACAAAGCTTATATTGTGTCGGCCCAGGCGCTGGCCGACACCATGTTGTTGCACGTGTCCAAATCGGTGTTGTTTGCCGAGATCGACAGCAAGCCCGGTTTTGCGCGCAAGATGCTGGGTGGGCTGAGCCAGCGTTTGCACAGCCTGATGGGCGATGTCGAGGCCTATTCTTTAAGATCGGGAACGCAGCGCGTCATTGGCTATTTGCTCAAAGACGGCGGTACACACCAAGACGGCCGCCAGTTCCGGCTGGAAACCAGCAAGACTGTCATTGCGTCCCGACTGAACCTTACGCCCGAGCATTTTTCACGTATATTGCACGACTTGGGCTCCAACGGCTTTATCAAGGTCAAGGGTCGAGAAATCACGATTGTGGACGCCGATAAGCTCAGCGCCTATCAGGGCTAAGGCCAGTCGGTCAGCAATGCTGCGCCGCCCCTGTGCGGGGCAGTAGTCCGCTAACGTTGCCAGGGTGGCGTGGTCGTGGCCAGTGCCTGAGCTATTTCGCGCTTGGCCAGTTTGAATAGCCTGAGCGCATAAGCAATATTCCACAGCAGCCATAGGGCCGATACGGCCAGCGCCAGGGCAGATGCATGGGTAAAGGGCATGGGCTTGAAGCTGGCTGCGACCAGCAATAGCAAGGCCACCAGATGCGGCCAGAATTGCCGGATGGCGATAGCGTCGGGGATGATTTCCTTGACCTTAGGTACCACCCTGAGTGCAATGGTCAGGTCTTTCTGCAGGTGATACCACAGCAGGAAAGGAATGATTTTATACAGCATGCCATTGATGGCAGACCAGGCAAATCCCACAATAAACAGCACGCCCAGCGTTACTGTAAAGTCGCCCGCGCCGGAAATTTGCAGTAGCCAGACCGGTGCGCAGCCCGCAAGGCTGACCATGGCCGTACGCCAGAAAAGGGTGGTGGTGTCGGCTTCGGGGCGCTTGCGTGTCCAGAGCAATTGAAAAGTGATGGCGGCAAACACCAGAAAGCCGCCCAACAGCAGCAGGGCAATGGCCCGGCCTATTTCCCATTGTATTGAGCTGGTTAGGTAGCGATTGACCGTGAAGGCCACCAGCAACACGAAGAGGGTGGGCGCCAGCCAGCGGGTGACGGTCTTGGGATAGAGCTCGGTGACCTGGAAAATGGGTATTACCTGATAGGCC
This sequence comes from Alcaligenaceae bacterium, assembly GCA_013416405.1. Classification (GTDB taxonomy): domain Bacteria; phylum Pseudomonadota; class Gammaproteobacteria; order Burkholderiales; family Burkholderiaceae_B; genus Pusillimonas_C. The sequence continues at coordinate 235,790 of JACCET010000006.1, read as the reverse complement.
ATGCCTATGATCAGCAGGCCGACCCATCCCAGCAGCCCCCATGCGGCATGCATGTCGGTCAGGAGTCTGGACAGCGGTAGCCAGCCTGCCCAGCCTGCCGCCAGAATGATGCCTATCGTTGCGGTGACGGTCAGGGCCATGATGGCGAACCGGGTGGCGGCCAGAATTTCGATCGACCCCTTGGTGGATTGTTTGCGGTAGTGCCACAAGCCGCCAGCGCAGGCCACGGCGAGCCATAGTAGGGCGCCGCCCAGCAATCCGCCTGCCAACGGAAACAGCCAGGCCTGGCCCGACAGAAAACCTGCAGCCAGCACCAGCGTGCCCGAACTGAGCAGGCTGTGCACAGCGGTGGAAGTAGTGCGGGGTGCGTAGACATTGATGCCCGTGGCAACCGGCAGTATCTGCATCATGGCGCCCGCCATCGCGCTGGCCAGAGCGCCCAGGGTAAGCAGGTGAGTAAGGGCCAGGGTGGGTGCCGTCCAACGCGAAACCATGGCCGTGGGGCCCTCCCAGAGCAGCAGTAAGGCGGCAAGCAGGACAAATACCGGGGCGCTGAGCAGCAGCCGTAGAGGCACGCCGATATCGGGCGAGCTATTGAGCGATAAAGCGCGTTGCATCAGTTTTTATGCCAGATGAGAATTTCGTAACGGTAGTCGGGCAGGGTGTCTACCTGGTACTGGAAGTTGTTCTTGTCCAGAATGCCGTATAGGGGATGCGGTTGGCGATCTATGAGCATGCGAACCCGCTGGCCAGGCTCAAGCATGGCCAGCGCGTCGAGCACGCGCTCCAGTGGTTCGGGCGGCTCAAGGCCGCGTACATCCAGAAGTAGGTCTTGATCGGTATTTTTCATGTGTTGTACACCATACACGAGACGCGTGTTTACGGGGCTCAAGGCCACATTGTGCACAAGGCAATAGTAGCTGCAGCTATCCGTCATAAAGTTGATATTTATTAAGGAATGTCTTGTCTTATGCCTGCATAGTGATGGCTGCGTTTAAGAGCGAACATTTTCGCAAGGATAAATAAAGTGCTGCAAACCGTTTTAGAACGACTCAAGCTAAAGGGCAAGTCGCTGTTACCCATAGTGCAGGGTGGCATGGGCGTGGGTGTTTCCGCACATCGGCTGGCCGGAACCGTTGCATCATATGGCGCCATGGGCACAATATCCAGCGTCGACTTGCGCCGCCACCACCCCGATCTCATGTTGCAAACCGGTCGCTCGCGCGACAAGGCACTAATAGATTCCGTCAACCTCATTGCACTCGACCGCGAAATTCAGGCGGCAAAAGCGCTATCCAAGGGTAACGGGCTTATTGCCGTCAATATCATGCGCGCAGTGTCTGAATATGCCTCTTATGTGCGTCAGGCCTGCGAAAGCGAAGCCGATGCCGTGGTGGTGGGCGCCGGCCTGCCCCTCGATCTCCCCGAACTCACCGAAGGCTATAAAACAGCCATCATTCCCATTCTGTCCGATGTGCGTGGTATCGGTCTCATCCTGAAAAAATGGATGCGCAAGAATCGCCTTCCCGATGCCATCGTCATCGAGAACCCCAAATTCGCTGCTGGCCATTTGGGTGCGCCTACGGCCGATGCCCTCAACAATCCCAACTTTGCCTTCAACAATGTGCTGGAAGGCACCTTGCAGCTTTTCAAGGACATGGATCTCGAAAAAGAAAACATTCCCTTGATCACCGCCGGTGGCATACACAGCCACGAACAGGTTCTCCAGCTAATGGGCATGGGTGCCAATGCGGTACAGCTGGGCTCGGCTTTTGCCGTCACCGAAGAAGGCGATGCACATCCCAACTTCAAGAAGGTGCTGGTCGAAGCCAAACCCGAAGACATCGTCACCTTCATGAGCGTGGCCGGCTTGCCAGCCCGCGCAGTGCGCACACCTTGGTTGGCCAACTATCTTGAAAAAGAAGAAAAGCTGCAGCGCATTGCCAAGAAGCGCCCATGCACGGTGGGCTTCGATTGCCTGGCTTCCTGCGGCTTACGCGACGGCATCAGCAAGCATGGGCAGTTTTGTATCGATACCCAGCTGGCATTTGCCCTGGCAGGCGACATCAGACGCGGCTTATTCTTCAGGGGCTCCGAAAAGCTGCCGTTTGGCAATGCCATTCGCTCAGTCAAAGACCTTATCGAACTCCTGGTCAACGGCGTAAAACCCACTATTGAAGCCGTACGTGCACCAACAGTGCGCTCGGCCGACGAGGCCTTGGCCCTGGCCTAGATACACTTTTTCTCTTATATGAAATGACTAACGCAACTGCTGTAATGCACGCTGCGGCGGGGGCTGCTGCGTCCGCCGTCGAGCTGGTCTGCCCGGCGGGCAGCCTACCGGCCCTTAAGGCCGCCGTTGATCACGGCGCCGATTGTGTTTATTTGGGTTTTCGCGATGCGACCAATGCGCGTAACTTCGCCGGCCTGAACTTTGACGAAAAAGCCATTAACGAAGGCATACGCTATGCGCATGCGCGCGGGCGCAAGGTGTTTCTGGCGCTAAATACCTATTCCCAGCCTACGGGCTGGCAAGCCTGGCGTCAGGCGGTGGATCGCGCTGCTGTAGCCGGTGTCGATGCCATGATTGTGGCCGATCCAGGCCTGATGATGTACGCGCACCAGCGCTATCCGCAATTACGCCTGCACTTGTCGGTGCAAGGTTCGGCCACCAATTACGAAGCCATCAATTTCTATCGCAAGCATTTCGGCGTGGTTCGGGCGGTGCTGCCGCGCGTGCTGTCGATGGCCCAGGTTGAACAGGTTACCGAAAACACTGAAGTCGAGATCGAGGTCTTTGGCTTCGGCAGCCTGTGCGTAATGGTCGAAGGGCGGTGCGCCCTGTCGTCTTACGTTACCGGAGAATCTCCCAATACGCATGGCGTGTGTTCTCCCGCCAAGTCGGTGCGCTGGCAGCAAACAGACCAGGGGCTGGAATCGCGCTTGAACGGGGTGCTGATAGATCGCTATGCAGATGGTGAAAACGCCGGGTATCCCACGCTGTGCAAGGGCCGGTTCGACGTGGCCAACGAAAATTATTACGCACTCGAAGAGCCCACCAGCCTGAATACGCTGGAACTATTGCCCAAACTCATGCAAATGGGGGTGCGGGCCATCAAGATAGAAGGCCGTCAGCGCAGCCCCGCCTATGTGGCTCAGGTTACACGCGTCTGGCGTGAAGCCATCGATCAGTGCCTGGCCAGCCAACAACGCTACTCCGTAAAGCCGGTCTGGATGGCCGAGCTGAACAAGGTGGCCGAAGGGCAGCAGCACACGCTGGGCGCTTATCACCGCCCATGGAAATAAATTGATTTGAACAGGCCGGTTGTTTGGCAGGGCCACAATCGGAAAAAGGAAGTAACGTGAAAATCGCTTTGGGATCCGTCCAGTATTACTGGTCACGCATCACCACGATGCAGTTTTATGAGTCCATGATCGACACTCCGGTCGATATCGTCTATCTGGGTGAAACCGTGTGTTCGCGGCGCCACGAGTTGCGCCTGCCCGATTGGCTAGAAATCGCACGCATGCTGGCCGATGCCGGCAAAGAGGTCGTGCTGTCCACCCAGGTACTGCTGGAATCCGGCCAGGATCTCACCACCATGCGCAAGATTGCGGCAAACGATGGTTTCCTGGTCGAGGCCAACGACATGGGAGCCGTGCATTGCCTTGATGGCAAGCCGTTCGTGGCAGGCCCCTACTTGAATGTATACAGCAGTCCCACACTCGAATTGCTTGCCAGCCAAGGAGCGCAGCGCTGGGTCATGCCACTTGAAATGGGGCGCGAAGGGCTGTCGCAATTGCAGGCGGAAAAGCCGCAGAATATGCAAACTGAAGTATTTGCCTACGGGCGTATGCCTTTGGCTTTTTCGGCGCGCTGCTTTACCGCCCGCCACCGGAATATTCCCAAAGACAATTGTCAGTATGTATGCATGGATCATCCTGACGGCCTGTTGCTGGAAACACGCGAAGGCCAACCCTTTTTGGTCTTGAATGGCATCCAGACCCAGTCGGCGCTAGTCTATAACTTGATCAACGAAGTGCAAGCCATGCGTGACGTGGGCGTCGATGTATTGCGCATCAGCCCGCAGTCGCAGCATACGGGCGATATCGTGCAACTTTTCCACCAGGTACTGAACCAGCAACTGGACAGCAGCGTCGCCTTCGAGACCATGCTGCCCTTGATGCCCGCCGACCCCTGTAACGGCTATTGGCATGGCCGTCCTGGCCAGGAGCAACTGGTCGCTTGATAAAGGGTTGTGCAATGTATTACGGCGAACGATTCAACAGTATTTCCCACCTCACGGGCGCCGTGCTGGCCCTTATTGGCGGGATACTTCTGGTCATATTTGCGGCGGGCCTGGGTGATCCCTGGAAGGTGATCAGTTTCAGCGTTTATGGTGCGATGCTGCTAAGCCTGTATCTGGCGTCCACCCTTTATCACAGCCTGCGTGGCCGGGCAAAGCGCATCTGGTGCAAGTTCGATCACTGCGCCATTTATTTGCTGATCGCTGGCAGCTATACGCCTTTCGCGCTGGTCAGTTTGCGTGGTGCCTGGGGCTGGACTTTGTTTGGCGTGGTCTGGGGCTTGGCTCTGTTCGGCATCGCCCAGGAAATCTGGCTGGCCAAGGGTCGGCGCCTGTTATCTTTGCTGATCTATGTCGCCATGGGTTGGCTGGCGATTATTGCAGCCGTTCCGTTAATCAATGCATTGAGCTGGGAAGGCTTTCGTTGGCTGTTGCTGGGCGGCGTGGTCTACACCGTCGGCATTATTTTCTATGTCACCGACGAAAAGTGGCGTTATGGCCACGGGGTGTGGCATTTATTTGTTATGGGTGGCAGTGCTTGCCACTATTTCACCGTTATGTTTTATGTGGCCTGATTCAAAGGTCGTTTCCAGGAGTCTGTCGTGAGTTCAGGCCATCATTCCGTTCCTGCCCCCTTGGGCAAGCTGCTGGCACGTTTGCCGGCTTATCCTGGCTCGGCCATTTTTGCCACAGGGCTCAATCTAATCCTGGCGCAGCATTTGCCGGCCGACACTTTGCATATGCTGCAAGGACGAATACTGCGAATTCAGGCAACAGATGCAGGTATTGCTTTTGATTTCGTGTGGCGCAACGGAAAGTTTGTGCCGGTGGCGCCGGGGGGCGACATAGCCCTGACCATCGCGGCCTGTCTGCACGATTTTTATCTTCTAACACAGCGCAAGGAAGATCCCGACACTCTGTTTTTCAGCCGTCGGCTATCCATGGAAGGCGACACCGAACTGGGCTTGCTGGTTAAGAACACACTCGATGCACTGGATATGTCATTGTTTGCACCCGATCAGTTGTTGCCAGGCAAGTTTATCGGGCGATTGCTGCCCCGCGCCCGATCAAGGTCGGGCGCGTTTTGAACTGGCCTTATCAGCCACGCCTGAGAACAAATTCGGGGAACATTCCGGCGATACGAGCAACGGTGACGTTGTCAGGGTAGCCCGGCAGCGTACTGGCGTTCAATGCCTGGTCATTGCAGCCTTGTTCGCGAAAGACTTGCAGGGCGTAGCGTTTCACATTCAGCTCGGCCAGGCTGTGTGCAAGCTGCAGGATCTCATCCTCGGTCAGCAAGGCCGGATGCAGTGTCGTGCGGCATTCATAATCTACGCCACTGGCAAGTATCGCCTGCAAGCCCTTTAACGCTGGCTCGCCGCTGCCTGCTATCTGGGTGATTCGGGCATAGTCGGCAAACAGTGCCTTCACATCAAAACCCACCCAGTCGATCAACGGCAGTACAGCTTCGAGACGTGCGGGATGCGTGCCGCCGCTATGCAGGCCGATCTTGAACCCCAATGCCCGCGCCTCACGCATGGCGCCGGCCAGACCCGGATCCATGGTCGGTTCGCCGCCACTGAACACCACGGCGTCGACCAGCCCGCGTCTTCGCTGCAGCAAGGCCAGGGTATCGGCCCATGAAATCGGGCTGTGCGGCGTACGCTCCTGAAGCTGCGGATTGTGGCAGTAGCGGCATCGCCATGGACAGCCCTGCACGAAGATGACCGTGGCCAACTGACCAGGGTAATCGGTGGCGCTGAACGGGGTGATGCCACCCACCTTCAAGCGCCGTGGCTGCGGGCAGGGGCTTACCTTTGCTTGCGTTGTCTGGGCATCAGGCGGCAAGCCTGGCTCCTTGTTCGCTGAAGTATTTGCGTTCATGGAATTCGCCCTTCTTGCCAATATTGAACGAGGACATCGGGCGGTGATAGCCCATGACACGAGTCCAGATTTCGCACGGTTGACGTTCGTCGTCGCTCAAGGTGGGTGTGAGGTTTTGTTTATCGGAAGTAGTGATGGTCATGGTGATGCTCCTTGTGTAGCGTTGAAAAAATGAAAGAGAAATTCTTATATGCCTTGGCTTCAAGCCGTGCAGGTCTCGGGTGGAGCTTGCCGTCGCCGCTTTTGCGCGAGGATTTCGTCGTCGCACTTGGGGCAGAACTTGTGGCTGCCACCCAGATAACCATGAACCGGGCATATGGAAAATGTGGGCGTAACGGTGATGTAGGGCAGGCGAAAGCGGCTCAAGGCCCTTTGCACCAGCGTGCGGCACGCCTGTGCGCTGGATAGTGGCTCGGTCATGTACAGGTGCAGTACCGTTCCACCGGTGTATTTTCTTTGCAACTCGTCCTGGCGCTCCAGGGCCTCAAAGGGGTCGTCGGTAAACCCTACAGGCAGCTGTGATGAATTGGTGTAGTAAGGCATCTGGGCGGTGCCGGCCTGCAGGATATCCGGATAGCGCTTGCGGTCTTCTTTGGCAAAACGATAAGTGGTGCCTTCGGCGGGCGTAGCCTCGAGGTTGTACATATGTCCGGTTTCTTCCTGAAATTGCAGCATGCGGGCGCGTACATGGTCGAGCAGGCGGATAGCCAGGTCATAGCCTTCGGGTGAGCTGATGTCGTGCCGGTTGTGCGTGAAGTTGCGCAGCATTTCGTTCACGCCGTTCACGCCCAGGGTTGAGAAGTGGTTGCGCAAGGTGCCCAGGTAGCGTCGTGTGTAGGGAAACAAACCGTCGTCCATCAGGCGCTGGATAACCGTGCGCTTGAGTTCCAGGCTGGTCTTGCCCAGGTCCAGCAACTCATCCAGGTGCTTGAACAAGGCGGCTTCATCGCCAGCATGCAGGTAGCCCAGTCGTGCGCAGTTGACTGTGACCACGCCCAACGAGCCCGTTTGCTCGGCGGAGCCGAACAGCCCATTGCCACGCTTGAGCAGCTCACGCAGATCGAGCTGCAGTCGGCAGCACATGGACCGGATCATATTGGGCTTGAGCTCGGAATTGATGAAGTTTTGAAAGTAGGGCAGCCCATAGCGCGCGGTCATTTCGAACAGCAGTTCGGCATTGGGACTGTGCCAGTCGAAATCCTCGGTGATGTTATAGGTGGGAATAGGAAAGGTGAATACGCGCCCTTTGGCATCACCGGCCATCATGACCTCGATGTAGCTGCGGTTGATCATGTCCATTTCGGGCTGCAGTTCGCCATAGGTGAAGGGCATTTCTTCGCCGCCGATCACGGGCACTTGATCGCGCAGGTCTTCGGGGCAAACCCAGTCGAAGGTGAGGTTGGTGAACGGGGTCTGCGTTCCCCACCGTGAAGGTACGTTCAGGTTGTAAATCAGCTCTTGCATGTATTGCCGGACCTGGGCATGGCTTAGTGCATCTTTGCGGATGAATGGAGCCATATAAGTATCGAAGGAGCTGAAAGCTTGTGCGCCGGCCCATTCATTTTGCAAGGTTCCCAGGAAGTTGACGATCTGGCCTACGGCGCTGGACATATGCCTGGGGGGCGACGATTCGATTTTTCCCGGAATGCCGTTAAGGCCTTCGTTGAGCAAGGTACGCAGCGACCAGCCGGCACAGTAACCCGACAGCATGTCCAGGTCGTGGATGTGCAGGGCAGCCTCGCGGTGGGCCTTGCCCACTTCGGATGGATAAACTTCGTCTAGCCAGTAATTGGCGATGACCTTACCGCTCACGTTAAGTATCAGGCCGCCCAGCGAATATCCCTGATTGGCATTGGCGTTCACGCGCCAGTCGACCCGGTCAAGATATTCGTTTATCGAGGAGGCAACGTCTATGTCTGCCATGAATGCTCCGTATCACTATATGTTGTGGTGAATAGAATATTATTCACTATATATGGTGTTTTCAAGTCATTTTGGGCAGTGTGTGGTTATTGCTTGATCTGCGTTAACTCCAGACCCGAATCCAGGCCAAAATCCAGGCAAAAAAAAGCCATGTCGCCGTTGGCGGACATGGCTTGCTGAAAAAAAAAGCTGCTCAGACGATCTGGAAGTCGATGACGATTTCTCCGGGTTCGCGTGCGACGTAGTCAATTTTTATGTTGTCGCCGAAATGCCCCAGCAATTGCTGCAACAGGGGCAGTGGGTCGTGATCGTTGCAAAATCGCATGGTTTCTCCGGGGTGCAGGGCCGACAATGCGCCAAAGATGGCAGCGTGCCGAAAACGCTTGGCAACACCACGCGCATCGAAGGGATAAACGGCATCGGAAAACATGGGTACAGAGGTCGAACTAGACACGATTGCATCCTTGAAAGAGTAAAAAAATCGTGTGCTGATTATAGGTAGCCAGCCCTGGAGTTTTGGCTAGAACCACATTGCCGGCAAGGTTGTATTCAGGGGCTTTCCAGTGGTTTCTGTGTACAGGCGATCAATACGCCGATCAGCAATATGGCGCTTGATGCGGCTAGCCCGGCCGTAAGCGAATCGGACAGGTCGCTGATCCATCCGGCGGCTACCGGCCCTATGGCTTGCCCCAGCGCGAACAGACTGGTTGCCACAGCCAAGGCGCTTCCCCATGCGGGTTTGGGTAGATTGGTTTTAACAAAACCGGTGGCGGCGGACGGCACCATGAATACGCTGGAGCCTACCAGCGCGGCTGACAGCCATAGCCCGGTCACCGTTGGAAAAACCAGGGGCAGGGCCGCGCCGATGGCCAGCACTGTCATCGAGGCCGCCATGGGCCTGCCATCGCGCCTGCCGTTGAAGATGGGCGCCCAGATCAGTGGCGCCAGCAGTGTCATGATGCCCAGTAGGCTCCACATGATGGATGTGGTGGCCGCCATGGATAGCACAGGCGTCAGTGACTGGCGCAACCAGGCAACGATGAATGTCATGTAGGCGATATAGCCAAGGCCGAACAGAAAATAGGCGGTGAACTCGGGGACGCAAGGACGCCAGGGCCAGGGGGCGTGCAAGCCGGGTGTGGATGGCTCTTGGATGTCGCGCATGGCGGCCAGGGCTATGATCGAAAGTGGAATGCAAATGGCTGCGCAGATAATCCAGGCCCAGGGCCAGGATGCCGGCCCGGCCGCATCGAAAAGCCAGGGCAGCAGCGCGCCGGTAGCCAGCATGCCGATACCGCCGCCACTGAAGAACACCACAATGGCTCGCGTACCCAGCACGCCCGACAAGACACCGCCACATATAAAGGCGCCGGCCGCGCCAAAGCCGGCAAGAAACCGGCATAGTGTAATAAGGTGGAAGTGATGTGTCAGGCCATTGGCCAGCAGAGCGGCCGTGGTCAGGGCCAGGCCGGCCGCGAATATTCGCCGATTACCCAGCCGCGATACGCATAACAATGTAAGCAGCGCGCCCAACAGATAACCCAGTGCGTTCGCCGTGTTCAGCCAACCAGCCTGGGCATAATTCAGATCCAGGTCAGTTTGCATGGCGGGCAGAATCAAGGCATAGCCGAACCGCGCAAAACCCACAGCCACGGCGGCTCCGCCTGAAAGAGCCCACGGTATTAATGCCGGCTTCATTGAATATTGCTCCTGACTATTTATGTTTTTGTTACCGGACTGATGATATCAGCAGTGGCTTTGTTACATCGGGGCCGGAATTGATAAGTAGATGTTGCCGTGTCGGTCGTCTGTCTTGGTGGAGCAACTCCCGTTCTGTTACATATGCCGGTTTTTTGTAAGGTCTCGCTCGTTTAAAGACGTTACGGTAGAGATGTTTTCAAAGGAGATCAATCATGAATAAAGACATCGTTGAAGGTCAATGGAAACAGCTTGCAGGCAAGGCAAAAGTGGCTTGGGGCGAGCTTACTGATGATGAACTCACCAAGGTCGAAGGCAATGCCGACCGCCTGACCGGTTTGGTTCAGGAAAGATATGGCAAGACGCGTGAAGAAGCAGAGCGTGAAGTAAAGAAATTCTTTGACGACAATCGCTAGCTCTTATACGAATAAAGAGACGTCTTGCATAACGACAGGCCCAGTCCAATCTGATTGAAAAATCAGATTGTTAGTCCACCGGTTTTCAAGATCGGTGGGCTTTTTTTATATCAGTCGTCCAGGTTCCGTACGGCCCTGTTCAGCGTGGTCAAATCAAAATGTGGCCATCGAGTCGTAAGACGCAGCATCAGTAGCGACACCAGGGCGGGGACGAGCGCTGCAAGCAGGAAGGATTCAAGCAAATAACTTGGCTTTTCACCAGGTGCCGGAAAAAACATGATTCCGGCGATCAGGCCGCACAGGGTGCTGACGAAAGCTACGACGCCGTTATGGCGCCGGTTGTACAAGCCAAAGAATACGGGGAAGGCGGCGGCCGAGCAGAACAGGTCGGCCAGCAGGAACAGATACAGGACGCTATACCCCTGAGCGGCGACGATCATGACGGGAATGGCCAGCAGAAAGATCAGCCAACGCGACAGCACCATCAGCGTCGTTTTTTTCATCGTTGGCGCCAGGCGGCGTGCGTCTACGGCGATCAAGCTGGAAACGGCGCTGATCGTCGTGTCGGCCGTACTCATGACCAGGGCAAGACCCAGGGGAATCAGAGCAACGGCAAACCAATCGGGAATATGCGATCGCAAGACGCTGAATAAAGCGACTGAACTGTCGCCGGTGTGACCCAGGCCCACAAATGCCAGGCCGAACAGGCCCATGGCAAAGATGAAGGGGCCGGCCAACAGCCCCCCCAGCAGAAAGCCGTGTCGCATGGTACGTGTGTTGCGTGCGGAATAAACACGCTGCCAGTTGCCCTGATGGAACAGGCCAGTCAGCAGGATAGCCACAAAGAAGGTAAGGCCGGCCTTCAGGCCGGCCGGGTCGGTCAGGCTGAGCAGTTGGGGCGCCTTTTCGCGCAAGCCCTCGATCACTGGCGCAGGCCCTCCCGTGGCTTGCCAGCCCAGTGCCAGCAATACCAGCAGCAAGGGAACAATGATCACCATTTGCACCTTGTCGGTAAAGATGGATGCACGCAAGCCACCGTATGACGTGTATAGCAGCGTGAAACCCATCACTATGGCGGCGGTCACCCATAAAGGCACTGGCGCCAACAGTTGAACCAGCTTGGCGATGGCAGTGATCTCGGCGGCCAAGGTGATGAACATAAAGAACATCATGATCAGCAGCACGAGTCCGTACATGATCTTGCCATAACGCATGACCACGAATTCGGTCAGGGTGTGTCCTTGCGGTATCAGTTCACGCATGCGCCGCCCCAGGGGGATCATCAGCCAACGCGGCGATGCGGCGCCCAGGCCATAGCCTATGACGGCCCCCAGCCCGCCCCAGGTTGCGGCCTGGGCGGGCGCAAACAGTATCCAGGCGCCCAGCGACGTGGCCAGCAAAGTCAGTATGGTGGCTATGGTGCCTTGACTGTTGCGCGCTACGACATAGTCCTCAAGACTGCCGCGCTCATGTCTGGAATACAGCACGCCAGCCAGGGCGAATCCTGCCGAGAATAGCAATAGCCAGAGGACGGCCGAAGTGTTGGTAAGCATGGTTTCCCCAGATGTCCGGTTCGTCGGAGCACACATATTCAGTTTTATCGGCAGGCGATAAACGGGAAATGACGGAAAAGGGGGGGCGTGATGCTTAGGCGTCCTTCCCTTCGCCGGCATTACCCGGATCAGGTTCAAAGGGTTACCGCAATGATTTGCGGAATCTCAGCCCGTAGCAGGGCTCCCCCAGGAATTGCTGGCAAGCTTAGTGTGCGTCGGCGTGTTTGTCAATTGCACGCTTTGCGTTATGATGGCGCAACGACACGGGGTGCCGGCCTGAAATGGCCGGCTGAGATCAACACCCGTCGAACCTGAAACAGTTAGCACTGGCGAAGGGATGTCGGCAAATGGCTTACTGCCGCATGCGCATACCTTCGTTATTTTTTGACTAGGTATGCCATGAATAATAGGCCCACAGCACTTTCCATTCCTCAGCAAATCGTTCTGGTTACCGGCGGTGGCCGAGGGCTGGGTCAGCATATTGCCCGCGCTTTCCTGCGTGAGGGCGCACGTGTCGTTGTTAATTATCTGAATAGCGCCGACAGCGCGCATAAGCTTGCCCAAGAGTCAGCAGGGCAGGCGCTTGCATTGCAGGCTGATGTCTGTGACGCACACGCTGTGCAGGCCATGTTGGCCCGGGCCCGCGAGCACTTCGGCATGCCAGTGACGACCGTCATCAATAATGCCTTGCCTGCCTTTTCCTTCAACGGCGATGCGCGGCCGCATGCCGACACCTTGTCATGGAGTGATCTGCAGCAGCAATTCCAGGGCGTGGTTTGCGGCGCATTGAACACCACGCAGGCGGCATTGCCAGGCATGCGCGAAACCGGCTTCGGTCGCATCATCAATGTAGGCACCAATCTGTTTCAGAATCCTGTTGTTCCCTACCACGACTACACGGCTGCCAAGGCCGCCTTGTTATCGCTTACGCGTACCTTGTCGCACGATCTTGGCCCCGACGGCATCACCGTCAATATGGTGTCCGGTGGCTTGTTGCGCACAACCGACGCCTCGGCGGCAACACCCGAGGCGGTGTTCGATCTGATTGCCTCGAGCACACCGCTGCGCCGTGTTACCACGCCGGCGGAATTTGCCGATGCCGTCCTGTTTTTTGCGTCTGCCTGGTCGCGTTCGGTGACTGGACAGAACCTGGTTGTGGACGGCGGGCTGGTCAAGAATTAGGGTACAAAAACATGAGCAAGCGCATGATGCACATCAATCTGTTCATTTTCGGCTGCGGTCATCATAGGGCAGCCTGGCGTCATCCCGAGTCGGCGGTCGAGCGTCTGGGGGATATTGCCTATTACGAGCAACTGGCACAGACAGCCGAGCGCGGCAAGCTCGACGCCATTTTCTTTGCCGATGGACATTCCACCGACAATCTGACGGATGGCCCCAGGTGGTTTCTTGAACCCTTGACTGCTCTGTCAGCCATCAGTCGGGCCACGCAACGCATAGGCTTGATCAGCACCGTGTCCAGCACCTTCACCACGCCTTTTCATGCTGCGCGCATGGTGGCGTCGCTGGACCATATTTCCAAGGGGCGGGTAGGATGGAATGTGGTGACATCCATGTTCGATACCGAGGCGCGCAATCACGGATACGATGCCATGCCAGGACACGACTGGCGTTATGCGCGGGCTGAAGAGTTTGTGGATGTGGCCTTGCGCTTATGGGATTCATGGAGCGAAGATGCGCCGCAGTCTGACCGGCAAGGCGCTTACGTAAAGCCGGGATCGACGCATGCCATTCATCACAAGGGAGCGCACTTTCAAGTAGACGGGCCATTGACAGTGCCGCGCCCGCCGCAAGGCCATCCTGTATTGTTTCAGGCGGGCGCTTCGGAGCAGGGCCGGGATCTGGCCGCGCGACGTGCCGAAGCCATCTATGCCGTGGCTTTCGACCTGGAGGCCGCGCAGGAATACTACCGTGACATCAAGCGGCGCGTACGCGCGGCGGGTCGCAGTGTTGCCGTACCCATTATGCCTGGCCTGGTCACCTATGTTGGCTCGACCCAGGCCGAGGCACGCGCCAAGCAACGCGAGCTCGATGAGCTGCTGCCGGCGCAAGATGCCCTGCGACAGCTGGGTATGTATGTAGGGCAAGATTGCTCGCAGTGGGAGCTGGATGCGCCGGTGCCTGCTTTGCCGCCGCTGGAAGAATTTTCTGGCCCTAAGGGTCGCTATGCGACTGTATTGCGCATAGTCCAGACCGAGCAGCCCAGCGTACGCCAGTTGTTGGGCCGGCTTGCGGCCGGTGGCGGCCATTGCACCATGGTGGGCACACCTGAAGCGATCGCCGATGAGATGGAGCGCTGGCTGTTGAACGACGGGGCGGATGGTTTCAACTTGATGCCGCCATCGCTGCCTGGTGGTATCGACGACTTTGTGGATCAGGTCGTGCCGGTGTTGCAAAAGCGCGGGTTGTTCCGCAAGGAGTATGAAACGTCCACCTTGCGCGGGCACCTGGGCTTGTCGAGGCCAAGCGCGCGCGCCTGATGCAAGGTGCGTTTTATTGCGTGCGTTTGCGACCGGGCAGCATGCGCGTGAATACGTCATCGCGGTCTATGAAGCGATGCTTCAGGGCAGCCGCCACGTGTGCGACAAACACCGCCAGGAAAGCATAGTTCAGTATTTGATGGACCTGTTTGAGTGCCGCGCCCAGGGCTTTGTCTTTGGGAACCAGGTCGGGCAATTGCAACACGCCGAACCACACCACGGGAAAGCCGACAGCCGAACTCATGGTCCAGCCGCTTAGCGGTATGGCCAGCATCAATGCATACAGCACCCAGTGCGCGCCGTGGGCGGCAAGTCGCGCGGCGGGAGACATGCCGGCCGGCAATGGGGGCGCCGTATGCGTCAGGCGCCAGGACAAGCGTGCCGCGACCAGCACCAGCAAGCTGATGCCGACCCACTTATGCCAGGAATAAACCTGCAGTTTGATGGGTGAGAGCGGCAGGTCTGACATGAAGAAGCCCACGGTGAATGTCCCGATCAGACACACTGCCATCAACCAGTGGAAGAATATTGCGGTACTGGTATAGCGGTGGTTCATTTTCAAGGCAGATTGCGGATGGGGACCGCCGATTTTCGGCTTAACGCCGTTTTAACATATGAATGGCTTCCCGTGACTTTGTGCTCGTCATGCGAGTAGTAAGTTGCGGCGACCTGTGCGTTGCGCTTCTTTGCTCCGGCGGTAACGGCCGATTCATGTTGTGGGTGCAGCACGCGATCGCCGTGTGCGTCGCGGATGCGGGTGACCAGCCCCATGCGGTTCATCAGGTCGATAAAAGGCTTGGGATCAAGTTCTTCGACGTTGGCCATGTGGCCCACGTCCCAGCTGCCGTTGGCTATCAGCATCGCGGCTGCAACCACAGGCACGCCCGCGGTATAAGAGATGGCCTGGCTGCCCACCTCGTTGTAGTTTTCCTTGTGGTCGCAAATATTGTAGATAAGGACTTCTTGCGGTTTGCCATTCTTCTTGCCTTTGACCAGATCGCCTATGCAAGTCTTGCCCGTATAGTCGGGCGCAAGCGAGGCGGGGTCGGGCAGTACGGCCTTGACGACTTTAAGCGGCACGACTTCCAGCCCTTCGGCAGTGCGTACCGGCTGCTCCGACAGCAGGCCCAGGTTCTTGAGCACCGTAAATACATTGATGTAGTGTTCGCCAAAGCCCATCCAGAAGCGGATATTGGGCACACCCAGGTTCTTCGACATGGAGTGCAGCTCATCGTGTCCGGTAAGGTAGGTGGTGTTCTTGCCTACTACCGGCATATCCCAGTCCTGGCGGCGCTCGAACATGGCGTTGGCTTTCCATTGACCCTGCTCCCAGGACCATACCGTGGAGGTGAATTCGCGGAAATTAATTTCCGGATCAAAGTTGGTGGCAAAGTAACGGCCGTGGCTGCCGGCGTTGATATCGATGATGTCTATGGACTCGACCTTGTCGAAATAGGTATCCATGGCAAACCGCCCGTAGGCATTGACCACGCCGGGATCAAACCCCACCCCCAGAATGGCCGTGACGCCGGCTTGCTTGCAGTCATCGCGCCGCTTCCACTCATAGTTCCCGTACCAGGGAGGTGCTTCGCACACTTTGGCGGGATCTTCGTGGATGGCTGTATCAAGGTAGGCTGCGCCCGTTTCTATGCAGGCCGCCATAATGGACATATTCAGAAAGGGTGAGCCCACATTGATCACGATCTGACTGTTGGTCGAACGAATCAATGCCTTGGTGGCCTCGATGTCCAGGGCGTCCAGGGTGTGCGCCTGCAGCAGGCCTGCACCACGCTGGCTACCCTTTGCCTTGATGGAATTGATGATGGCCTGGCATTTTTCCAGCGTGCGCGACGCAATATGAATGTCGCCCAGCAAAATATTGTTCTGTGCACATTTATGAGCGGCCACATGAGCCACGCCGCCGGCGCCAATAATAAGAACATTGCGTTTCATTGTGGATAATCCCCTAATTGTTGGAATAGGTGCAGTGCTGTCAGGACAGACTGTTGACGTAATCGTCAAAGGAAAATTCGCGCACTACGCGCACGGAGCCATCGGCTTCTTTGACTGCAATTGACGGCATGTGGACGCCGTTGAACCAGTTTTTCTTGACCATGGTGTAGCCGGCGGCATCACCGATGGAGATGCGGTCTCCGACCTTGAGCGGTGCGGAAAAGCGGCCTTCTCCAAAGATGTCGCCTGCCAGGCAGGTTTTGCCGCAGATCATGTATTCATGTTCGCCTTTGCCGTCGCCTACCGGAGCCGTCTCGCGATAGATCAGCAGGTCCAGCATATGGGCCTCGGTGGAACTGTCGACCACAGCCAGGTGCTTGCCGTTGAAGCCGACATCAAGCACGCTGACTTCCAGCGTGGTGCTGCCGCGTACGGCGGCTTCACCAGGTTCTAGATAGACCTGAACGCCGTACTCTTGTGCAAAGCGGCGCAACCGTTGGCAAAAGGCATCGAGCGGGTAGCCTTGGGCAGTGAAGCTGATGCCGCCACCCAGACTGACCCATTTCAGCCGCTTCAGGATTGCGCCATAGGTCTGTTCGACCTGGCTCAGCAAATCGTCGAAACGCGCGAAATCGTTGTTTTCGCAGTTGTTGTGGATCATGACGCCGTCGAGCTGATCGACAACAGCCAGGATGCGGGCGGGGTCGCCTTCACCGAGCCGGCTATAGGTTCGGGCGGGATCGGCCAGATCGAACCCCGCGCAACTGACGCCGGGGTTAAGACGCAGGCCCATGGGCTTGCCTTGGGCAGCAGGTTCAAAGCGTTCGAGCTGGGCAATGGAATTGAAAATGATTTTGTCGCAATTGGCTACGACCTCGTCAATTTCATGGTCTGCGAAAGCCACGCTGTAGGCATGGGTTTCACCACCGAATTTCTGGTAGCCCAGCTTGACTTCATAGAGCGATGACGATGTGGTGCCGTCCATGTGCTGGCGCATCAGGTCGAAGACCGACCAGGTGGCAAAGCACTTGAGTGCCAGCAGGACTTTTGCGCCCGAATGCTTGCGTAGGTAGTCTATGGTGTCCAGATTGCGTTGCAATGCTGGCTTGTCGATGAGGTAGTAGGGTGTTGTCAGGGTCTGCATTGTTGCTTAAGTAGCCGGAAGATTGCTGATGGCCGGAGGCTTTACATTGATATTCTTATGCTGGGCGGGTTGCTTGCTGAGCCGTTCAATGATCAGCGATGTACGGTTCGGGAATGTAGCCAGAATCTGCATGGTGCCTCCAACGCTTTCTATGTAATGCTGCAAAGTGGAAACCAGCATGTCGTCACGCTTTTCTATGCGCGAGATCGTGCCCTGGCCCACGCCCAGCGCAACGGCCAGGTCGTCCTGGGTGTGCCCGGTGGCCTTGCGCAGTTCTTTAAGCGTAGCCACTTTGGTGGCGTTGATTTGAATATTTATGCCATTCACGAGTTTTTGCTTTGGTTTATTGCCAGCAGTTGCCGTTTTCGCCTTATTGGGCTTCTTGGGCATGGTGAATCCTTTGCTTGGTGTGGCCGTTGCGAGGGTGATGCCCAAGCTAGCTCTCAGGCATCGATTAAGGCTGCAATGATATATGCTTTCAAAGACATATGCAACCCAAGCCATATGGCCTGTAGGGCATATTCTTTCATGTGCCGCTGCGTGAAGTCACCGGCTTGAATGAAAACACCCCGCAATCCAGGTATGGAACCCGGGATTGAAGGGTGTGAGAAGGAGAGGAGGGCAGGTCGCCGCAGGCGGATTCTTCTACCCTTATGGGGCCTGCGGTCTAGCTGCCGATGATGCCGCCGTCAGGCCAGTGGCTGTGGTCGCCGGGCGGCTGGCGTTATTTGGCTGCCGATTGAATCTTGTCGCCGGCCTGTTGGATCTGGTCGCCTGCGCTACTGATCGCTGTGTCTATTTCTTTACCGATCTTTTCAGCCGGACCTTCTTTTTGACATCCGGCCAAAGCCAGCATCAGCATGCTGGCTGCCAGGGCAGCCATTGTCTTGTTGTGATGATTGATCATCTTTGCTCGTCATGGTTTAGGAGTTCATAGCATAACGTGCGATGGCGGCCAATGGCAGATGTTCGTGGCCATTTGATGCTTTTGTAATACAGACGCAATTCTTTTTATATGTATTGGGTCTTAACTGGGATAAACTTTCCCACTGACAAGTAAGCAATACTATATGGCAAAGGAACGTTCGCGACACACCCTGACCAAGCGTGGCGCCTGGGCAGTGATTTATTGTGCTTCTACCGGCAAGTTCCTTCTCGGTAAGCGCTCCAGCGCCGTTAACAATAGCGGGGCCTGGAATCTGTTCGGTGGGCGCGTCGAACATGACGAAGATCCGACCAAGGCACTGGTACGCGAATTGGCCGAGGAAGCAGGCTGGCGTGTCAAGTCCAAACGTTTGAACAAGCTTGGACGGGTGGCCGGCAGCAAGAATAGTCAAAGAGTCGGCGATCGTGAGCTGTACTACTATCTGCTGAAGGTCGACAAGGAATTCGCGCCCCGTCTGAATCACGAGCATTCAAGCTACGGCTGGTTCAAACGCAAGCGCCTTCCCGGCAAATACAACCTGCCTACTGCCGTTGCCATTGAGCTGGGCTTGCTGAAGAATATCTCGCATTAACATCAGACGGATGCTACGCCAACAGTCATGCCGCCACATACGTATAAGACCTGGCCTGTCGTGAAGCCACTGCGCGCGTCCAGAAGGAATGACGCTGCTTGCGCAATATCATCGGGTGTGCCCACGCGCTTGACGGGAACAGACTCAATGATTTTTTGTGTTCGCGCTTGGCCGGGCGGGTTTGCTTGGTCGAATAGTTCGGTTCGGATGGGGCCTGGGCCTATGGCGTTGGCTGTGATGCCGTAAGCGCCCAGCTCCAGTGCCCAGACCCGGGTCATGCCGATCAAGCCCGCTTTTGTTGTGGAGTAGGCCGTGCGCAGTTCTTTGCCCAGCGCCGCACGCGAAGAGATATTGACGATGCGGCCAAAATTGGCGGTTTTCATACTTGGGAGCAAGGCCTGCATGCATTGCATTGCGCAGCGCACATTAAGCGACCAGGCTAATTGCAGCTCATCCAGGGTTTGATTCTCAGCGTCTGCGGGCACCACCACGCCGACGTTGTTGACCAGTCGTGTGATGGGACCACCTTGAAGTGCTTGTTCCAGCGCGCGTGCTGTTGCGCCCGGGTCAGACAGGTCGGCCTGTATGCCTGCTCCGATGCGGTCGATGACGATGGGCTCATACCCGTCTTCACGGCAACGAGTGGCGATGGCGGCGCCTATGCCACTGGCGCCCCCGGTAATCAAAACGCGTTCTTGATTCACAACTGTCCTTTTATCTCTGAGTTCCTCTTTATAGCTCTAAGGGCCCAGTATTGGGCAGCGATGGACGGCGACGAGCGTTGGCGTTCACGCTCTAAGCTTACCTGGCAGCCGCTGCCGGATAGAAACGACTATGCGCCGCTCAGCTGAATCGTTTCTTGATGTGCGACTGTGCGCCCTGTGTCTTCCGTCCATTCAAATCGCATATCGCCCCCTTGTTGTGGCTTCATGTCGAAGCGTAAATACGGGTTGATTGAGAGCGAACGATGGTAAGTGGCCGTGATCACCGGTTCTTGCCCAAGTGTGGCCGTGAAGGTCTTGATGATGCGCTGTGGGACAATGGCTCCGCTCGTATCTTGGGTCAGCCCTGTGGTCATGGGGTGGGTGATCATGGTCAGTACCTCACCCGCCTCGCCCCGTTTCCAAGACTTCGGCAGACGAACACGCGCCTTCATTTCATTGGCGAGGTCTGCCTGGGCTGGTGCAATGCAGCCGCTGGTGGTAACCCGCACAGCGCGCTCGGCGACCAGCACCTTGCCGTTATCGGTGTGTGCCACGGCAATCACGGTTTGCGACTCGCTCAGGCGGATTCGGGTAGAGAGCTTCAACGTGTCGATGTTGGGGCCGAACCTGAACTCAGCGACTTCGGGTGTGGGGTTGCCCGGAGCAAAAATCGCCAGGCGTTCTATGGTTGGCCCGTTCGCATGTTGGCTGGATTCGATGGTAAGCGGGACGGCCGAACCGTCTTCAGCCACCAGGGGCAATGTGAGGACCAGCTCGTCGTGTGATGGCTGGGCCTGGCCGATATAGTTGCGGACTGCTTCAATGCCCAGCGAGCTTTGTGCGTGCCCGCGCAAGGGGATCAGGAGTGCGCTGGTGCCGGCCAGCGCAAATTGCAGCATGCGTCGGCGGTTGATGCGGTGGCCCGTTTCAGGGCGGATGTGTTTAATGTTCATTACTCAGGACGCGGTAAGGCCAGGTTTCCATGTAATACGTGAGCCAATAACGATGGCAAACGCCGATATCATCGAACTATAAGCCAGTGTGGACAGGCCGCTTAAACCCTGCCCGATGGAACAGCCCAAAGCCAATGAGCCACCAATGCCCATCAGCATGCCCCCCATAATATAACGGGGCATCTGGTGCGAGGACTCAAACCCTTCGACGCGAAAGCGGCTGCGAGCAATGGCAGCCAGAAAAGAGCCAGCCAGTACACCCAAGACCACGGTTATACCAAAGCGCAAGCTCATGCCTGTGGCAATCATGGAATATTGTATGGTGTCGCCTATGGGAGCGACGAAGCTTAGCGACGCTACGGGTGTCGGGTCGAAATCATCGGCACCCAGCCACCCGGTAACCAGCCAGGCGGCAACGATCAGGATGCCCGTCACGGCTCCACCAGCGAGATCTCGCATTCTCCGCCCCGAAGCACGTGGACGCAGGGCGAACAGCATCAGTGCCGCCACCATTGTCCATACTGCCAGCGATCGAGGAAGGCCTTCAGGCACTGCTATCGAGGCGGGACTCAGGGTAGTGAGCGCCGCCGCGTAGATGCGCAGTGGCGCGAAAATCCCCGTGAGTGTCATGTAGGCGCCAATGCCCAGGCACAACAGCACGACAAGCGACCGTAAGTTGCCCTGAGCCAGCAAGACCAGTGCACGCGCGCCGCAGCCGTTGGCCAGGCTCATGCCGTAGCCGAACAACAAGCCTCCAAGGGGCAGCAGCAACCATGAAAATGAGGGCATCATGTACACGGACTGGCCAATATCGACCAGCCCGCTGGAGGCGATGATATGCGTGCCCGCCACGGCAATCGCCAAGGCCAGGGCGAACGCATGCAGCTTGTAGCCGTCGCGACCCGACCAATATTCTTTCAGGCCGCGGTGCAGGCAGAAACCCGTTATCTGGCCACTGGCGCCGAAGACAACGCCAATGGCCAGGCCGGCCCAGAGAACAAGTTCAAGCTGTGACATAGACGGTGCCCGCCGTTCAGGCTCTTGTCCCCCAGGTGTCCAGTGCTATTGCCTGATACCAGGCTTCGCCATACTGGGCTTCAAGTTTGCGGAAATTGGCGTCCGCTTCTTTGGGGCTGACGCCGCCTGAGGCTTCGGCCAGCTTGCCGTCCTTGAGCGTATACAGGTGGGCGACGGAAATGCCGTAGTCAGGGGCGATCAGGCTGTAGCAGGTGTTTGCGAACGACGCTTGCGCCGCAGGCTTGTCGGCCAGCGCATTCACGATGGCGGCTGCAGCCACTTTGGCCTGGGCGTTGGCCGAGAAGCCCGACTTGGGCATGGGCGCGGCAATGGTGGCATCGCCCACTACATAGACGTCTGGTACAAGCTCGGACTCAAAAGTCTGGTGCTTGACGGGCACCCAGCCGCTTTCGTTGGTTACGCCTGTTTGGTGGGCAATGGCGCCCGCCTTTTGTGGTGGAATAACGTTCAGCACATCCGCTTTGTGGATTTGGCCAAACTCGGTTTCCACTGTAAGGTTTTTGGCGTCGACGCGTACAACTTTACCGTCTTTGGCCAGAGGCACCCATTCAATCAGGCCATCGTAGAATTTTTTCCATCCATCCTGGAACAGGCCTTGTTTGGAGAATGCGTCTTTCGCATCCAGGATGATGATCTTGGACTTGGGCTTGTTGTGTTTCAGATAGTGGGCCACCATGCTGACGCGCTCGTAAGGTCCCGGAGGGCAACGAAAGGGGTTGGCCGGCGCAGCCATCAGGAAGGTGCCACCATCTGGCATGGATTCCAGCTGAGTTCTTAGAACCTGGCCTTGCGTGCCGCCTTTC
Organism: Alcaligenaceae bacterium; assembly: GCA_013416405.1. GTDB lineage: Bacteria > Pseudomonadota > Gammaproteobacteria > Burkholderiales > Burkholderiaceae_B > Pusillimonas_C. The sequence continues at coordinate 213,399 of JACCET010000006.1, read as the reverse complement.
CAGGCGTGTGGGGCCAACTGCGAGGCGGCTTCATCGTAGCCTTCCAGGGCATTCCAACGAAAATCGATGCCGGGTGACAAGAGCAGCTTGTCGTAGGCAAGCGCCTGACCGTTGGCCAGACTGACCTTCTTGGCTGAGGCATCGACGCCGGCGGCGAACTCATGGACCACATTGACACCCAGGGCGCGCAGATCATCAAAGCCATGACCCTGCTGCTCGAATGTGCGAAGGCCACCCAAATACAAATTGGTGAATGGGCAGGTATAGAAGGTTTTGGCGGGTTCGACCAGCGTAACGTCTATGGCCGGATTGCGGCGCTTGATGTAGCGGGCCGCGGTGGCGCCGCCAAAGCCGCCACCGATGACGACGACTCGACCTGCGGAAGGCCGGGCGTAGGCAGGAACGGACAGCAGGACGGCACCCGCAGCCGTGGCTTTGCCGACACGACTCAGCCATTGCCGACGCGTAACATTGACGAGATTATTCATTTTTTCTGACCTTCCTGAGCGGATGGGGCTTGTGCCGGGATGTTTGAGAAATGTTGTGCAAGCGCAGTCAACTCTTCGTCGCTGAATCCTTTGACCAGGCGATTCATGATCGTGGTATTGGCGGGGGGCGAGTCTGATTTGAAGGCCTTGAGCTGCCCCAGCAGTACGGCTTCGGGGCGTCCGGCAATGGAAGGTATGCTGCCAGGCGAGCGGCCATCGGTGCCGTGGCAGCTGGCACAGGCGGCTGCCTGAACGGTCACATCGAATGTGGATTGGGCTGCGGCTGGAAGCAGGGCGATTCCGGCCACAAGGGCGGATAGCGCGGCTGCTTTGCGCGCCACTCTTGAGACTATATGCATGGATTTCGCTTTAAACTATTTGTAAGGATTCGTATAGTACCTATGGGTGTATCCAATACAAACAACCTTTAACATCCATGCTTATATCTTTTGGTTATAAGCGTGTGCTGACGTTCAGGCCAGTTGCCGGCACGGCCTGGCCATCAATTTATTCACAGAATTCGATCCATTATTTCTTCGGCGAGCTCGTGATACGCGATGCCGGCGGCGCTATGGGCTGCGGTGGCCATCACGGGTGCGCGGTGTATGCCCATGCGCTCTACGTCGGAGGCAAACGGAATATGGGTTTGCAGAAAGCGCTTGCGGAACTTGTTGCCCATGGCCTGCATGGTTTCAAGATGCAGGTTTTTTACACCCTGCACCATGGAGAAAAAGCCATGCAGTTTTTGTGCCGGCAGCTTGTTTTCCTTGAAGAAATCAATCAGCTGCTCGAAGGTGCGCTCTGAAAGCGTAGTGGGAATGACGGGCACCAGGATGGCGTCGGCCGACTCAAAGACGTTCTGGGATAGCGTTGAGATGGTGGGCGGGCAATCCAGCACAATGACGTCGTAGTCGCCTTTGACCGCCTTTAATGATTTCTGCAGGCGCTTGTGACTATTGCGCATTTGCGACAGGAAGACATCGAAATCCCGGAAGCTCATGTTGGCCGGCAAAATATCAAGATTCTCGTAGTCGCTGCCACGAATTGCATCGGCGAATTTGTCGGCATCTTTGAAAAACGCCGTGTCGGCCAGCTTCCTGGAAGGTTTTACCCGAAAATAAAAACCCGATGCGCCTTGAGGGTCGAGGTCGCACAGTAGCGTTCTATGCCCCGAGGTGGCCATTGCATAGGCCAGGTTTACGGAGGTGGCTGTTTTGCCAACCCCACCCTTGTTTGAATAGCAGGCAATGATTTTCATGGGGCTTGAACCTTGGGTTTCTGAAAAAGTTCGCCGAATATACGCTGGGTTTCAGGGCTGTTGAAACGCGTAAAACTTTTCACGATCTTGGCGCGTTCCTTGATCTGGCGAGTGTGAAGCACGGCGATCAGCGCGCCCACGCTTTGGGCAACCTCAAGTTTCTGAGGCCTGTTGGCGGGCAGTGCGAGCAAAGCTTCCTGCAGCTTGATTTGCTGGACCGAGTAATCGTTGAAGCGCCCCAGGTTTTCCTGCAAACCTTTCAAGGATTTCAGCAGCTTCTTGAAGGGCTCGGCTGGGAAGACGGTAGCGAAAAACTCCATGAGATAGCGCAGCTTCTTGCACTGTATGCGCAAGGCGTGAACGTCGGCGTCAGGGGTATTGGACGTGATGCCTGCTGCAATTTTGCATATCTTGCGGTAGCGTTTGCGGATCAGCCCGCTGGCGTAATCGTGTGCGGGCAGCTGGGCGCCTGGCCCTGGTTTCAGGCTGTGGGTTTGCTCAAAGCAACTGGCCAGGCTGGCCATTTCCTGCTGGTAGGCAGGGCCGCGTAAGTAGCGCGACAGCTTGCCGTGCTCGGCATGTCGCTGTTCGGCCATCAAGCCGTACAGCGCATTCAGGCCTGCATGCAGCCCTTGAGGCAGCAGATCGTAATAGGCCTGTTTTTCCAGTAGATAGACATCCAGATCCCGCAGTGGGCCGGTGGGCGCCATGATGGCCGCGAACCGGGTCTTCAGGTGGACAGTTTGCGCTTCCTCGTACACCCCTCTGAACAGGCTCAGGACCGATCGAATCTTGCGCAGTTGAATGCGATAGTCATGCAGAAATTCGGTGTCGTGATCGGCAATGATGCCGTCTTCGTTCGCTCGCGCGATGGGCAGGTGGGTACCGATGATCTGGTTTGCGGCATCGAAAGCGCTAGCGTGGTGCGCAATCGAGATTTCGGGCTTTGAGACATACACCGCTTGCATGGGAAAAAGCTGGTCGTATAGGACAGGCCCACTGAAAGCCAGGCCGCCGAGCTCGTGCAGGCGTTCATGTACTGCGGCCAGCGAGGTGTCGTAGCCCTTGATTGCCTGAGTGAAGGCCAGGGCGGTTGCGTGTTCTTCATTAGCGGTAATGAACAACAAACGGACCCGGCAGTGCGTCTTTTCTTCATCGTCGGTGAAAGTCAGCAGGGCATGCTGACGCTGGCCTGAACCGAAAGGCAGCAATCGACGCAGCGGTGACAGATCCAACAAAGCCTGCTTGAGCGGGCCTGCGGGCAAGTCGGTTACAGATTTTGCCTCGCCCTGAGGCAAGACCGCGCTGGCTCTATCAGCCTGGCCGTACAGTTCGAGCGTGGTGTCGGTTTGCACCAGCATGCGTCCTGACTGGCGCAAGGGTCGATCAAAGCAGTCGAGCAAGGTGTAGGCCGTTATATCGCTTTCCAGCGTGAAGACGGGCTTCAGCGGGCCCACAGGCTGGTGGATCAAGTCGCTTATCGAGGCGACGGGCAACTGGTAGCAGGTAGCGGTGGGTTTGTTCATTAAGGCTTCTTTAATGGGGTATTCAGATATGTCTGGATCAGCGTTTCGATGATCTTTTGTACGCTGGTGTCTTGTTCTATGGCGCGGATCTTGAGTGCTTTCAAGGTTTTTTTTTCAAGCCGCAGAGACGTATTTTTTTTATCGTCAAGGCTTGCCGCGCTGCTCTCTGTTTTGTCTTTTGCCATACCATTTCACTTTAACTATGACGTCATTGTTTCATGACGTTTCAGGGTGGTCAAGAAAGGGCGCTGGCTTCATAATTCAAGCTCGCGGGTTCAAACATGACTGGCAACCGTAAGGAGGCGCCATGACAAGACTGACAGCCAAAGATTTTTCCCCCGAATTGCTCGAGCTTTACGACCATTACGTGCACGGAAAAATAAGCAAACGTGAGTTTCTCAGCAGGGCGGGCAAATTTGCTCTGGGCGGATTGACAGCCTCGGCCATTCTGGCTTCGCTGCGACCCAATTACGCATGGGCCCAGCAAATCTCTTTTACCGATCCCGATATCGTTGCTGAATACATCACTTATGCGTCTCCCCAAGGGCATGGGCAGGTCCGGGCCTACCTGGTACGGCCGGCCAAGCCACAGGGTAAAATTCCTGCGGTTGTCGTGGTGCACGAAAACCGTGGTTTGAATCCGTATATCGAAGATGTGGCCAGGCGCGTGGCCAAGGCCGGCTTTATTGCCCTGGCACCCGACGGGTTGAGCAGCAAGGGCGGTTATCCAGGCAACGACGACCTAGGCCGTGAACTGCAAAAGCAGGTTGATCCGGTCAAGCTTATGAATGACTTTTTCGCTGCGGTGGAATTCATGGGCGCCTATGACGGTGCAAGCGGCAAGGTAGGCATTACCGGGTTTTGCTACGGAGGCGGTGTGTCCAATGCGGCAGCGGTCGCCTATCCTGAGCTGGCGGCCGCCGCACCCTTTTACGGACGCCAGGCCAGCCCAGACGATGTGGCGCACATCAAGGCCCCTTTGTTGTTGCACTATGCAGAGAACGACGCTGGCGTGAACCAGGGGTGGCCTGCCTACGAGGCGGCGCTCAAGCAGCACGACAAAATCTATGAAGCCTATATCTACCCAGGCACCAATCATGGTTTCCACAACGACTCAACCCCTCGCTACGACAAGGCCGCTGCCGACCTGGCCTGGAGCCGAACCATAGACTGGTTCAATCGGTATCTGCTGGAGTCCTGAGTTCGTGCTCTATAGCTGCAGTTCGCAGTAGCACCAATCCTTGATAATGGTTGCAACAGCGCCCGGCTTGACCGGGCGTTGTTGTGGATGTCGCCAAATTTGATACTGCTTGTATCCGGCGTGAAAGATAAAAAACAAGAAACATGATTTTTTACATTAGATTTCAATCATTCTGCCTGCAGTGACCCGCCGTCAGGGGGTTTACCTGTAACGTTTTCATTCTGTACTGGGCAGAAAAAACATTCACGTGCACCGAATTACATTTAATTTCTTAATAATTGCAATTGCTTGCTAAATGAGCCGTTTGGAAATATCAGGGCGTGTCGTCGTCTGGCTATAGTTTCGCCACATAAAGGTTGCCAAGCAGGCGACTGAGCATGTCCCGCAGTGCCACCCCCAACCCAGTTCTTACGGAGACGAAATGGCCGATACTTCCCTGACTTTGTTCAACGCACACTGGTATCTTTCAAAAAATCCTGATGTGGCCGAGGCCGTCGCACGCGGCGAACTCACCGCCCAGCAACACTTTGAGCTTTACGGTAAGGCCGAGGGTCGTGCACCCAGTCCTTTATTCGATACGCAATGGTACTTAAGCCAGAATTCCGATGTGGCGGATGCGGTGGCAGCGGGCCTGACCACCGCTTACGACCATTTTGTCAGCTACGGCAGCAGTGAAGGGCGCTCGCCATTGGCTTTGTTCGATTCGGCGTTCTATCTGGCACACAATGTCGACGTAAACGAGGCATCGGGACTCAATGCGGTGGAGCACCTGACGCTCTATGGCCACAGCGAGGCGCGTTACATCACGCCTTACCTTGATCTCGGTGCCTATCTTGAGGCCAACGAGGATGTGGCTGCTGCCGTGGCGGAAGGTACATCTGCGCTTGGCCACCTGCTGCATTATGGCGTTTTTGAAGGGCGGGATCTGGGCAACGGGGTGGATCTTTCCATCTTCCAGGATGATCCGGCCTTTGCCGCGGCGCTCGCTTCTGGAGACGGATGGGCGGCCATGGCAATCGTGGCATCTGTGGCCGTTTTCCTGCCCGATTTCGTGCGTCCCGAGGGCTGGGCGCCAGCGGCCGACACGCCGATACCGGTTGATTTTATTCCTGCCGGAGATGTAAAGCTGGTCGTGCCGCCCGAGGTGGATATTCCCGCTGATTTGGTGTTGCCCGACACATTTGAATCAGCTGATCAATATCTGGAAGGTACCGATGGCAACGACAGGCTGGCGGGCGGCTCGGGCAATGACACCCTGCTCGGCGGCGCGGGTGATGATGTCCTGCGTGGCGGCAAAGGCAGCGATATCATGGACGGCGGTGAAGGTAACGACCGGTTTGTGATTGTTGGCGACCTGTCCGGCGGCGGCAAAATCGACTCCGAAGAAGACAGCGACGCTCTGGGTTTTCATCTGACCACGCTGAATGGTCAAAACCTGGGTGAAGACGTTGATGCAGGGGTGATACGTGGCGGCGAGGGTGAGGATACCCTGTATGTGTATGGCACGGCGGACATAACGGCGTGGGACATCGAGGGGGTCGAGCATGTGGAAATCCGCTCGGATGTCAGTTTCTCGCAAGATTTCTTCGAGAACAACGACATACAGACCATCAACGGCGACGGCAGCAGCACCCTGCGTATTAACAGCGATACGCCCATCACACTGGATCTGAGCGCGCTTGATGCCCTGCAATTGTCCAATATCGGCCATATCGAGCTGGGTGAACATGTGACCCTGATTGTGTCCGACCTGGCGGATCTCGGCGGCGCACGAATCTTGACCGGCTCGGGGGCGATTACGGCTGCTACAGGCTCGCTGGACCTGACCGGCTATACCGTCACCAGTACGCTGAGCGTCACGAATGAGGACGGCACGGACGCAACCGGTGCAGAAATCATCAGCAGCGTGATTGAAAGAGGCGAAGATGGCGTTTACCAGGGAACGGATGGTGACGACTACTTCGCGGGCAGCGCGGCTGCCGACATCCTGATCAGTGGTGGTGGTGATGACATCATGTTGGGCGGCGCCCACAATGACGTTTATCGTATTGACGGCCCGGGTGAAAAATATATTCTGGATAGCGCCGGCAGCGATACATTGGACCTGAGCGGCGTGACGACAGGTGGTGCCGTCATTAACCTTTCCACCGGTGGCACGGCGGGCGATGCCACCATCGTGCTGGGCAGCGGTTCGGGGCGGGTTCCCATCGACCTGATGATTTTGCAGGACGCGTCCGGTTCGTTCTCTGATGACGTCATCACCGTCAGGAATCTGCTGGATGATTTATTCACCGAGGTCCGTGGCATTCACTCAGATAGCCGTTTTGGTGCCAGCAGTTTTGTGGACAAGCCGACTTCCCCGTTCGGCAGCGAGAGCTCTGGTGATTACGTCTATTCAACCGATGCGAAGATCACTGGTGATACGAACGCCATCAAGCAGGCATTCGAGGCACTGGAGGTTCGCAGTGGAAATGACGGGCCTGAATCACAGCTGGAGGCCTTGTATCAGATTGCACTGCGCACCATCAATGATGACGGCACCAGGACGACACTGGACGATGAAATAGGTTTTCGCGAAGGTGCCATGCGTATAGTCGTGCTGACGACCGATGCCAACTACCACAAGGCGGGGGATCATGCCTCGGCGGGGCCTAACAATGGCGATACGGTGCTCGATGGTGATCCTGCAGGCACGGGCGAGGATTATCCTGACGTGGCTCAGGTCAAAGCGGCACTCGAATTGGCCAATATCTATCCGATTTTTGCCGTGACGAACTCTTATCAGACCGTCTATGGAGATCTGGTGACTGAGCTCGGTCGTGGCGATGTCGTGCCCCTGTCCTCGAACAGCAGCGACCTGATCAGCTCGATCACGACGGGTCTGGATCAGTACAAGGCTGATTTCATCGAGGATATTATCGGCACAGGTTTCGATGATGAGCTGACGGGCAATTCGCTCGATAATCGCATCGAGGGTGGCGCAGGCAATGATACGCTGGTGGGCGGGTCAGGTTTTGACACCGCTGTATTCAGCGGCGCGCAAGCCGATTACCTTATCGACATTGCCGTTGTCGATGGCGTCAACATACTCAGGGTGACGGATGCCGTGGCGGATCGCGATGGCACGGATCTCCTGGACATATCCATTGAACAGATCGAGTTCGCAGGTGGGGTGACGCTGGCCACCGGGGAATACTTCGTGTAAGGCGGGAACCCGATTTGGTCTTGACCAGGGCACGGCTTGCATTCGCAGGCCGTGCCTGTAATAACCAACGATAGGGTCATGCTGCTGAGGATAGACGACGAGTGTTACAAAATATGGTCGGTTTGATGAAACCGTTATACTTGTCTGTTTTCCTGATACTCAGCGCCTTTCTGGAAAGATCGGTCACTTTCCGAAAATCTTTATGGATCCCCAACCTATCCCGAACGCCCAACCGCTTATACGGCTGAAAGACGTCAGCAAGACGTTTACGCTGCCCGATGGCGGCACATTCAGCGCGGTTCGCCCCTTGTCACTGGACATTGCGCAAGGCCAGATTTACGGCCTGATTGGCAGGAGCGGTGCCGGCAAGTCCACCTTGCTGCGCATCATCAACTTGCTCGAGCGGCCCGATACGGGGCAGGTATTGCTGGGTGATCAGGACTTGACGCGCCTTGCCAAGCCGCAACTGCGTATTGCGCGACAAGAGCTGGGCATGATTTTCCAGCAGTTCAACCTGCTGCAGAACGCCACGGTTTATGAAAACGTTGCCTTCCCGTTGACGCTGCATGGCCGATTCAGCCGCAAGGATCTGGCAGACCGGGTGCATGAATGCCTGAGGCTGGTGGGCCTGACCGACAAGGCGCAGCATTATCCCGCCCAACTCTCGGGTGGACAGAAGCAGCGTGTGGCGATTGCCCGCGCGCTGGCGCCCCGCCCCAAAGTCATGCTGTGCGACGAGCCTACCTCGGCGCTTGATACCGAAACGACGCGGTCTGTGCTGGATACGCTGCGCAGCATCAACAGGCAATTGGGCGTGACCATAGTCATCGTCACGCATGAACTGTCGGTGGTGCAGGCGCTGTGCACACGCGTGGCCGTGCTGGAAGGGGGCGAATTGATAGAGCATTTCGACCTGGATGACCGCAGTACGCCTCGTGTCAGTTCGCTGGGACGCGAGCTGGAACAAGAGCGGCTGCGTTCGGATATCTTGCAAGCCCATGCCCTTGCCAAGACCACGCCCGGCCCCGACATCGACGGAACTGACTATGACTGAGAACATTATTGCCATCCTGCCTGAGTTCTGGCTCTCGATCGGCCAGACCTTCATGATGCTGGGCATAGGCCTGGCGTGTGCCATTGTCTTTGGTGGTCCGCTGGGCGTGCTGTTGTTCCAGATGGGGCCAGGTCAGACCCGTGCGAACCGGCCGGTCTATTTGGTGGTGAGCTGGATAGTGAACACGGTGCGTTCCTTCCCTTTTATCATCTTGCTGGTCGTGCTCACGCCGGTGACGGCGGCCTTGGTGGGAACCTCTATCGGGCCACTGGCTGCATCAGTGCCGCTGGCCGCGGCAGCCATTCCTTATTTTGCCCGTTTGGTTGAACAAAGCCTGCGCGAAGTGCCCAAGGGCGTGATCGAAGCGGCCGAAGCCATGGGTGCTTCGGAATACCAGATTGTCAAGCGTGTATTGATACGCGAGGCGCGGTCGGGCCTGGTGCTGGCATTGACCGTGCTGGCCGTGAGTTTTCTGTCGTACTCGGCGGTTGCCGGCGTGGTTGGCGGCGGCGGAATCGGCGATTTGGCGATCCGCTACGGCTATTACCGTTTTCAAACCGATGTCATGCTGCTGACCGTTGCATCATTGATCGTACTGGTTCAGATCATACAGTTCGGTGGAAATATCATTGCCCACCGCCTGGATAAACGTTAAATATCATTGTTGTTTACAAGAGGGAATCAAAACATGTTGAAAATCCGTCGCCGTATTGTTCTGGGAACATTGGCCACCGTGCTGGCAATGGGTGCTTCGGCCGTGCAGGCCGCCGATGCCAACAAGAAAGAACTGGTGTTCGGCGCCACCGCCGGCTACAACTACGATGTGCTCAAGCTGGCCATCGTGCCCCAGCTTGAACAGAGCGGCTACAAGGTCAAGCTGGTCGAGTTCAATGACTACGTGCAGCCCAACCTGGCGCTGGCGCAGGGCTCGCTTGATGCCAATCTGTTCCAGCACATTGCCTATCTGAATCGCTTCAAGACCGACAAGAAGCTGGACTTGATCGATCTGGCGCAAAGCACCACCGCACCCATGGGCATTTACTCCAAATCGCGTACCAGCCTGAACGAAATCCAGGAAGGTGACAGCTTCACGCTGCCCAACGACCCGAGCAACCTGGCCCGTGCCCTGCAACTCCTGCAAACAAATCAGGTCATCAAGGTCAAAGAAGACATCGACCCGCTGCGCGTGACCGAGCGCGACGTGACTGAGAACACCAAGAACATCAAGTTCCTGCCAGTTGAGGCCGGGCAGTTGCCACGTACCGTGGGCGACTCCGACTTCTCCATCGTGCCGGGCAACTTTGCCATCGCCGCCGGCATGGATCTGACCAGCGCCATCGTGCTGGAGCAGCCGCCCATCGAATACCAGCAAGTGGTTGCCGTCCGCACCGAGGACGCCGATAAGCCTTGGGCCAAGGACCTGGCAGCAGCCTTCAAGTCGCAGGCCTTCAAGGACGCGTTGGACAAGCACTTCCCCGGCTACGTGCGGCCAGCAGCGCTTTCGGAATTGAAATAAGCCGTTGTTTTAAGGGCTGGTCCGCTATTGGCCGGCCCTGTTTTATACCAAGCGCGCACATGGCTTAGGCGTATAGGGTGATTTCCATGGTTTCTTTGCAGGAACAATTGCTGAAGGCTGGCTTGGTCGATCAGAAGAAGGCCAAACGAGTCAATCAGGACAAGAGCAAGCAGAACAAGATTGAGCGCAAAACCGGCGTTCAAAGCGTAGACGAGACGCGGCTGGCCACACTGGAAGCGCAGCAGAAAAACCGTGAGCGCGTGCGTGAGCTCAATGCTGAGCGCGATGAGCAAGCCCGCAAGAAGGCGATCCTCATGCAGATCACGCAGATGATCCGGCAAAGTCGTCAGAGCAAGGGTGGGGGCGATATCGCCTATAACTTTACCCACGGAACGAAGATAGAGCGAATTTACGTCTCTGCCGCTGTGCGTTCGCAGTTGGCAGCCGGGCAACTTGTGATTGTTCGGCAGGGTGATGCAACTGAATTGGTGCCCAGGATCGTGGCGGACAAGATCGCCGAGCGCGATCCGTCCATGGTCGTGCGGGTCAAGCAGGCGGCTGCGGCGCCCGATGAGGACGATCCGTATGCCGATTACAAAGTGCCGGATGACCTGATGTGGTAGTTTGACTGGCTGTTGCGGGAGTGTTTGGTGTAGCATGGCAGCTGCTTTAGCTGCATACGGGCTGGCAGGAATGATGCTGGCATACTGAAACGATTCCCCAGGAGCCTACCGGAATGTCCAGTAGCACGCTGTCGCGACGTCAGTTCCTGAAAGTCGCAACCCTCGCGGGCATTACCACGTATATTGCACCGTTTGGATCCACCGCTTACGCGGCGCTCTTCGAGCAAAAGCTGCTGACCCCCATGCGCTGGGATCCCGCCACCGGCCTGGCGCAATTCCGGGTCGATGGCATTGCAAAAGTCACTGGCAGCAAGATTTTCGCGCGCGACATACGGGCGCGCGACCTGCCCAACTGGCCCGACCATCAAAGCCATGCCCTGATTTTGCGCACCACCCGCGCCGATGTGCGGTATACCGGCTTTGACTTATCGCGCTTAAGCCAAGACTTAACCCCTGATCGTATCGTGACTGCCGATGATCTGCAGCGCGACGGCGTGGCATTTTCCGACTTTTACGGCGAAGACATGCTGCTGCCGGCGGGCAAGACGCCCGCCTATCTGGGCCAGGCCGTGGCCATCCTGATATTTCACGAGTTCGCGCGGTTTCGCCTGGCCAAGGACGCACTCAAGTTCCAGAGTGATGTCATCCAGTATGGCGAACAGACGGGCGCCTTGCAGCGTGATCCGTGGGGCACCTTCCGCTATGTGCGCGTGGGCGGCCAGGATGCTTATGCGGACGACGTATTCTCCAGTCTTAAAGATGCGCCTGTTTTCCCCAGCCAGATGCGCAAGCAACTGCCGGTGTGGCCTGATGGCAAAAATCATGGCGAGGTCGGCGCACAGGGCATGTACTACGCTCAGCAGATTCGCAACGAGCTTCAGAATCCGCCCAAGGATAGCCTGGTGCTTCACCGTAAATACCAATCACAGTCGGTTGATACCGCAGCACTGGAGCCTGATAATGCCAACTGCTGGTACGACCAGGCCAGCCAGACCTTGCACATGGTCGTACCCACTCAGTCTCCAAGCGAGGTTGCTGCAACGGCTGCGGGCATGTTGGCCAAAAGCCATTTCGGGGCCAGAACGCTGGTCATGCACCCCTGTTATACCGTGGGCTACGGTTCCAAAGATCACTTCAATATGCCGTTCTATGGCTTGGTCTGTGCGCTGTACTCCGACGGCAAGCCGGTGCGGATCGCCAATGATCGCTACGAACAATTTCAGACTTCGCTCAAGCGGCATGCTTTCGATATTGACTATCAGGTCAGTGTCGATCGCCAAAGCGGCAAGATACTCTCCTTTGTTGGAGACATGGTGGCCAATGGTGGCGGGCGCTGCAACTTTTCCCCGTCGGTCGCGATGGTGGCGGCTACAGCGGCGCAGTCTATTTACTATCTTCCCAAGTCCGATATGACAGCTCGGGCCGACGCAAGCCGGGCAGTGGATGCGGGCTCGGCGCGCGGTTACGGCACGCTGCAATCCATGGCAGCCACCGAAATGCTGGTAGACGAGCTGGCGCAGGAACTGGGACTGGACCCCATAGAGTTCCGGTTAAGGAATGTACTGAAATCGGGAATGAAGAATACGCAGGGTGCCATTCCCGCAGGCGAGATCCGTGCCGAAGAAATCCTGAAGAAAGCGCAGGAGCATCCGGTCTGGACGCAGCGTGCCCGACGCAAGGCTGATTACGAGGCGGATAACCCTGGCAAGCTCTACGGGGTTGGCTTTGCGTGTGTGCAAAAAGATTTCGGGACGGGCGCGGAATCTTCCTTTGCGAAAGTGGAAATTTCACCTGAGGGCCGTATTCTGCTACGGCACACTGGTGCGGAAATCGGCACTGGTATGAGCACATCGCAAGCTTTGGCCTGTGTACGCTGGCTAGGCCAGCCCGCCAATGACGTTGGCGTGGCGATTACCGACTGGCCCGACCTGCCCATGGTGTCATCGGGTGATCCCTACTTGATGAGCCAGGCCGATCAAGATCAATTGTCGGCTGATCCCACCTGGACGCCGGCATTTGCGTCGCCGGCCAGTGCATCGAACTCAGCGTTCTATTACACACATACCACACAAGAGGCAGCACGCCTGATTTTCATGCATGGGTTGTGGCCGGCCGCCCAGGCAATCTGGCGCAGCGGGATTGGGGGAGGCCAGGCTGCACCCTACGTCGTTCGTCGTGAGGATGCCCGATGGGAAAAGGGCCTATTGACCGCCAATGGCATGCAGCCGCTCAGTCTGGCACAGTTGGCGCGCAAGGTTCATGAAATGGGGCTGGTGGCGGGCGCTGTCGTGCATGGCTTCAATCGCTGGCAATGGGCCCAGGCGGATTTCCGCATAGGTGAACACGTGGAACGCCTGCCGTTGGACGGACTGGCTTTATGGTTTGTACAACAGCCCATTGCACAGGGTGGGCCGGCTGCACAGGCAGCCAGTGTGCTACGAGGCCCGGGTACGGATGCCGAGCAGGCTGACAAGACGGTTACCACCCTGGACGCAGGGCCCGACGACACGCTGGGCACCAAAAGCACCACCCTAGGCCAATACCGGGTCGTGCCGCGCGAGCAAGTCTATTATCCACCCATGCAACGCAACAACGCGGCGGTGACCTATTATTCGGCCATGAGCGCGCTGGCCGAAGTGGCGGTACACCGAAGCAGTGGCAAGGTCGAATTGCTTAACCATCATTCCATAGTTGAATGCGGCACGCTATTGTCGCCCCAACTGGTTTCGGGCCAGATTCAGGGAGGGTTGGCAATGGGTATCGGACACGCCCTGTATGAACACTTGCCACTGTATGAAGACGGACCGGGCAATGGCACCTGGAATTTCAACCGCTATCACTTGCCGCTGGCCAAGGAAGTGGCGCTCTGGTCGCAAACCGCCGAAGTGTTGCCACCCTTGTCGGAAACCGACCCGCCCAAGGGCATGGCCGAAGTTGTGATGATACCGATTGTGGCGGCCATCGTGAACGGCATCACCCACGCAACCGGGCACCGATTTTATTCTCTGCCTGTCACGCCCGAGAAGATCCAGGAGACGCTGTCATGAGTACGGCCACTATCAATGTTTCCATGACCATCAACGGCAAGGCTGTCGGGCCAACTCAGGTACCCGAGACGCTAATGATGATAGATTTTCTGCACGAGTATGCCAATCTGACCGGCACCCGGCTGGGTTGCGGACAAGGCGTTTGCAGGGCCTGTGTCGTCATACTTGATGGCGAAGACGGGCACGGCGATGAAATCCGTACCTGTATTACCGGGGTGGGCTACTTCAATGGTCGCAAGCTTCGAACCGTTGAAGGCCACGCCAGTCGTGACGAGCACGGCGCAGTCACGGCGCTTTCACCCGTGCAGCAGAAGTTCCTGGACTTCTACAGTTTCCAGTGCGGGTACTGCACGCCGGGCTTTGTCAATGCGGCCACGGTTCTGATCGAACGATTGGAGCGCCAGCCCATAGCACGCGACCAGATCGAAACCTACGTAACGGATTCGCTGAATGATCACATCTGCCGCTGCACGGGTTATGTGCGTTATCACCAGGCTGTAAGGGAAGTCATACTCAGTACGCCGGGCCTGATCAAAGAGGAACGCTCATGAGAGTCGCTGCCATCGCCGGAGCCGTGGTCGTCGTGGGGCTGATCGCGGGCGTCGTCGTCCTGTCGGGCGTGCTTGAACCTGATTACGATACCTCGGTTGTCGATGAGCAGACCGGGGCGCCTGATCAACAGCTGCTCGCGCGCGGGAAGTATTTGGCGCGCGCGGGTGATTGCACAGCCTGCCATACGAGCGAAGACGGTGGTGCGCCTTTTGCGGGCGGCGTGCCAATTCCTACTCCTTTCGGAACGATATACGGCACCAACATCACCCCGGATCCTGACTACGGGATTGGAAACTGGACGTCTGCCGATTTCTACAAGGTCCTGCATGACGGCATTGCACCGGGAGGGCCCCTGTACCCGGCCATGCCCTATACATCGTATCGCGGCTTGTCGCGCGCAGACAGCGATGCCATCTTCGCCTATTTGCAAAGCATTGAGCCAGTCCCGGTGCCCAATCGGGCGAACGAGGTTCCCTTTCCCTTCAGTTTCAGGCCGCTGGTGCGTGGCTGGAACCTGTTATTCCTGCGTGACGAGTTGCCCGCCATATCGGCAGGCACTTCCGACGAGTGGGTGAATGGACGCTACTTGGTCAACGTACTCGGGCACTGCACCGAATGCCACACACCACGCGGTATGCTGGGCCAGCTTAAATTGAGCCAGAGCTTCGAGGGGGGTGCGGCGGAAGTCATACACGCACCCGACATTACCCCGGCGGCGCTGGCCGCGCGCGGCTGGACAGCAAACGACCTGCAGCAGTTTCTTGCCAAAGGCATTGCGCCGCAGGGCTCGGCCTATGGCGGCATGTACGATGCTTTTCATCACAGCACGCGCTATCTGACTGAAGCCGACAACCAGGCAGCCGTCAGGTACCTGACCGGGGATAGCCCGCACGAGGCGGTTGCGCTCAAGCCCGCGGCCCCCGCCCTTGCAGAAACCGTCAGGGCAGGGCGCAGTCATTATCTTGCCTTGTGCGCAGGTTGCCACGCTGCACAAGGCCAGGGCAAACCTAACGTGACCGTTGCGCTGGCCGGCAACTCCACGGTACGAAATCCGGACCCGCATAATCTCCTGCACGTCATGCTGCATGGCCTGGAGCAAAAGGATTTCCCCGATCAGCAGAGCCGCCAGGCCATGCCGGGTTTCGCCGATGCCCTGGACAATGCCCAGATGGCGGAACTGGCCAATTACCTCAGGGTTGAGTTTGGCGGCCAGAAGGGAGACGTTACCAGCGCAATGGTGCAGGCCGGACGTTGAAAGGGGGCTGATACGAATGAGTCGTAAGAAATATCTTCTCGCTCCCTCATGAAATCTGTTACGATTTTCGGCGACATGAGCGACAGCAAGCAAGTTGAGCCATGATCCCGCCTTGTATCGGAGACAAATTTTGAATAAAAAGATTCCAGCCCTATTCGTGTCAGGTTTGGCCGCGCTTGCTCTTGTGGGGTGCGATAGTGGCGGAGGGAGCGGCAACGACGATACCGCGCAAGGGCCAAATATCCTGTTTGTCATTATGGACGACGTCGGTATCGATCAGATGAAAGTCTTCGGCTATGGCGGTGATATGTGGCCCATCCTGCCCAATATCAACGCCGTGGCGCATGCCGGCATACGCTTTCGCAATACCTGGTCCATGCCTGAATGCTCTCCTGGGCGCGCGGCCATGTTTGTTGGCCGGTATCCGCTACGCACCGGCATCAATCAGGCCATCGGCCCTCAAGACCTTGCTACTTCACAGTTGTCTCCTTACGACATCACCGCGCCCAAGCTGCTCAAGCGCGCAGGGTACGAAAGCGCATTGTTCGGCAAATTCCACCTGGCCGGTCCTGAAAATAATGAAGCCGAAAATTCCACGCCCAGCGTGCTCGGATGGGATTACTTCTACGGTTGGGTCGGCGGTCTGCCGGGGTCCATCGACAAGACGGTGGGCGGATACGATATGGCGGGCACGCATATGTGCGGTTTCATTCCGGGTGAAAAAGCGGGCGGTACAGAAACCGGCGCCTGCTATCAGGCCAACGGCAGTTGCACGATCCTGACCCGCACAGACGTCAGCCAAGACGCGCCAGGCGTGCAGTGCGTGGATTCGGGCGGTATTCTGGTTCCCAACGAAGACACCTGCGGCGCGCTGCCCTCATATCTGAATTTCAAGACTGAGAATGCCTACTACGTATCGCCACTGGTCATCAACGACAACGGGCAAACCGAAGTCGTCGACCTGTCAGACCCTCGAGCCCGAGGGTATCGCACCACGATAGAAACCGACGCCGCCATTAAATGGATCAATTCACGTCCCGCCAACCAGGCCTGGATGGCCACAGTCAGCTACAGTGCGGCCCACACACCCTGGCAACAGCCTCCCAAACGGTTGGTGCCCTTGGCCCCTAGTGGCATCAGTCCGCTTGACGGCCTGAGCTGCACCGCTGACGGTATACGGGGTGCTCTAGACACGCGCATTATCCAGGACCGCATGACCGAAGCCCTGGATACCGAGTTCGGCCGCCTGCTGGTCGAGACCGGCATGGCCAAATACAACGAAGATGGCAGCCTTAATTACGATCCCAAGGCAACAAACACCGTCATTGTCATTGTGGGCGACAACGGTTCGTTGGCTGCTGCCGTCAAGCTGCCGTTCGACCCTTCGCGAGCCAAGGGCACGGCTTATCAGACCGGCGTCTGGGATCCCCTGATCATTGCAGGTCCACAAGTTGCAGAACCTGATCGTGAAGTCGACCACATGGTTAACACAGTCGATCTGTTCCAGTTCTTTGGCGAACTGGCTGGTCTGGATGCGCATAAGGAAGTGCCTCATACCATCGATTCGGTCGGAATCCTGCCCTATCTGACTGACCCTGGCCAAGCCAGCCTGCGTACCATCAACTTCACCATGGGCGGCTTGAACGAACAAGCCAACGGCGGTCGTAATGGGCCGTGTGTAATGAGTACGGCCTGCACGGTCATTCCCACCTCCAAGAGCGTGTGCGAAGACAACCTGGGTGTCTATTGGGGTGCGGGTTACGACGATCCCGAGGTCATTCCCACCAATCCTCCCGGTGCCGGGTATGCAACATGCGCCGACGTCAACGAGGCGCGCTACAAGGCGAATCCTCAACAGAGTGCTCTTAGCCTGGTGCCCGAATCTACCGTGGCCATCCGTAACGAGCTCTACAAGCTGGTGGTCAATAGCAGCGTAGACTACGACCCAGCCTCTGACAGTCATCAGGAAGTCGTCAGCGAAGAACTGTACGAAATCAATCAGGCCGCCCCTATGCCGCTGTTGGATACAGAAGACCGCAACCTGCTGCCCACCAGCAACGCCCAACTGGAGGCCGTTCATCAGGATCTGCGCACCAAGCTCGACGAGATGTTGGCTTCCGACCCCGATTGCCCGGGAGACGGCAACATCGATGGCGTCGTCAATGCCCAGGACGTGGACAACTGGAGAAAAATTGCACAGGAATGGGGCCTGTCCAGCGTATATGATTTCCTGACGCCGGAGTATCGCGACGGCATAACCGACCACAAAGACGAGGCGGTCATCCACGCCAATCTGAACAAGACCTGCGAACGCACCTACAGCATCTATTGATTGAGAAAATACCAAGGCCGCCCGGTCACGGGCGGCCTTGGCCCGACAGGCGCCGCGTTATCCCACAAGATAGCGCGGCGCCTGCCCTTCAATCAGGGTGCTGGATTTGGGTAACGCTGATGTATGGCCTGAATGGCTTTCATCACCTCGTCCGACAGTGCAAGTTCGACGCTGTCGATATTTTCCTTCAACTGATCCAGGCGTGTCGCACCGATCAGGTTGCTGGTGACAAAGGGCTGCTGGTTCACAAACGCCAGAGCCATGGCCGCAGGCGACAGACCGTGGTCGCGGGCCAACTGCACATATTCAGCCGTGGCGAGTTCGGCCTGGGGTTTGGAATAGCGGTCAAAACGCGTGAACAGCGTCATGCGGGCTCCCTCGGGGCGGGCCCCGTTCAGGTACTTGCCTGCCAGCACACCCATGGCCAATGGCGAGTATGCCAGCAGCCCGACTCCTTCCAGGTGACTGAATTCCGACAGGCCGTTCTCGTAGATGCGATTGAGCAGATTGTAAGGATTCTGAATGGAGACGATCCGGGGCAGCTTGTTCGTTTCAGCCAGCTTCAGATACTGCGCCACGCCCCACGGCGTTTCGTTGGATACCCCGATATGGCGCACCTTGCCGGCTTTGACGAAGTCCTGCAGCACTTCCAGCGTTTCCTCGATGGGCACGGTGTAGGGATCTTGCCTCCAGGGGTAGGCAGGGCGGCCAAATATGGTTGTGGTGCGATCCGGCCAGTGCAACTGGTAAAGATCAAGATAATCGGTTTGCAGGCGCTTCAGGCTGGCGTCCAGTGCTTCAGTCATGTTCTTGCGGTCCAGATGGGTCTGGCCGCTGCGAAGATGGCTGGGGCGTTTCGGGTCGGTGGCTGCACCGGCGACCTTGCTGGCCAGCACGATGTCGCTGCGTCGGCCCGTTTTGGCCAGCCATGTGCCTATATATGATTCGGTGCGGCCTTGTGTCTCGGGTTTGGGAGGCACAGGATACATTTCAGCTGCGTCGAGCAGGTTCACCCCTTGCGACAAGGCGAAGTCGATCTGCTCGTGGGCTTCAGATTCAGTATTTTGTTCACCCCAGGTCATGGTGCCCAGTCCAATCAGGCTGACCTCAAGGTCTGTGTGTCCGAGTTTCCGATATTTCAATGTTTATGCTCCGATCAATGGGTTTCTGCACATTGTCGACGATGACGTCAATCGATGCTGTCAATGTTAGCACTGCGGTTTGCAGGCCTGAGCCCCCAAACTTTGTCCATACCCCCGCTTTCGACGAAAAAAAGCCCCGGCTGCTGTCAGCTGAGGCATGACTACTGGCGGTGGAGCAGGGGACGAATTCTTGGGATCAGAGTCTGGTGGCGCCCTTATTTAGATAACCAAAGATAGGAGATCGGGTCATCGGGACATGCGCCGAACCCGCACTCCAGCAAGGTGGAAATCAGGTTGGTTGCCACCAGAATGAAGAAGATCCACGCTGTCCAACTGACAAGCTTACTGGAAGTACGCGTTTGCGGGTTGTCGGCGAACCTGCGATCGATAACCAGCATCATCGCCGTCCACAACATCAGGGCTGCAAAGAGCACGAAGGCCCATGTATAGAAATGCACCCCAAGGAATGGCGACCCAAAGCCTTGGTCAAGGGGCGCGATGTGCAATAAGGTTTGTCGGCCCGCGACGAACGCTCCGGCCAGGGATGAAAAAAGAATCACGCCATAATGCATTGGAGACGATCCAAAGCGCAGGTTGAGCAGCAGGCCAATCCCGACCATCACAAATGCCACCCGCTGCAACAGACACAAAGGGCAAGGGGGTTCGTTGAAAACAACTTGCCAGACCAGGGCCATGGCCAGGACGCCGCAAATGCCTGCCAACCCCAGAATATTCATTAACGTTGAAAATGATTCCCGGCGGGGCGTGGAATAGCTTGTCATGGTAGGCCTTGGCTATAGCGAGATGGGCAGTGGGTCCGTCATGTGGTACGCAGACCAGGCAAGAAGAACCAGCGCGGTGATCAGCCATAATCCCGCGCAGGCCGTCCGCTGTCCGCGAATGGCAAAGCCTATCGCCAGCAGGGCCGTAAGAAAGGGCAGCATCATGATCATGGAATATTTTAAATTAATTTATAACTTTTTGTATTCTATGCTGGTTTGCAGGGTCGTCTTATTATCGTTAACGCCGATTGGGCGGCAGGTGGCCTGGCCGCACGTTTCTAGGCCCTGGCGTCCCGCATGGGCTTTAGCGCCGCAGTCCATCTGTGGAGTTCAGCCAGCATGGTTTGCGCGGAATTGTCGATGAGCGGGTTCGATGTGAACACCTTGCTTTCGTCCAATAGCGTCCCAACCATCGGTACGGCAACGCCTTCCACCATGGGCATCATCTTCAGTGTGGTGACCAGCTGCTTTGCTACCTGAACCGCACGCATGCCGCCGGATATGCCACCGTAGCTGACGAAACCGCAGGGCTTGTAGTTCCATTCGCTGTAGACGTAATTGAGCGCGTTCACGAGTGCCGGAGGAGCGCAGTAGTTGTATTCCGGTGTGACGAACACGTACGCATCGGCGTTTGACACACTGGCGCTCCAGCGTTTGGTATGTTCGTGCTGATAGTTCTGCATTCGGGGATGCTGAGGCTCGTCGTAGACTGGAAGATTGAAATCGGCCAGGTCGACCAAAGTGGTATCGAACCCTTCGTGTTTCGCGGCAAATTCGGCAAACCAGTTGGCAACCGAAGGCCCGACGCGGCCCGGACGAGTACTGCAAATAATGACTTGAAGCTTGAACGACATGAATGTTGCCCAGAGTTTGATCTATAGATTATTCGGTATCCAAGTTACCACCGCCGGCACAAAATAAACAATGACAGCGCCGAGCAGCATGATCAAAATGAACGGAATAACCCCGCGCGCCACAACCCCCAAATTGGTTCGCGCGATGGCCTGAATAACAAACAGGTTGAGTCCAACAGGTGGCGTAATCAGGGCCAGCTCGATCAGAATAACAAAATAAATGCCAAACCAGATGGGATCAATGCCCAGTGACAGTACCGTCGGGAATAATACGGGCACCATAATCAGCAGCATGGACAAGCTTTCGAGAAACAACCCGATAACCAGCAAAATCGCCGTTACCAGCAGCATAAAGCCATTAACCGAAGAAATATGCACATCGACCAGTTCGGACAGCATGAACGGCACTTGATAAAGCGTAATCGCCTTGCCGAATATCTTGGCGCCAATCACGATCAAAAACAGCACAATGGTTGTTTTCAGTGTTTGGCTTACAGCCGCATAGAAGTCTTTCAACGACAGCGTACGCAAAACAAAGGCCACCAGCACAAATGATGCAAACGCCCCTACTGCCGACGCCTCTGTTGGTGTAAATGCACCGGTGTAAATGCCGCCGATAATCAATACAGCAAGCAGAATAGTGGGCATGGCACGAACTGTCGCCGTCATTCTGTCTTTCATCGTGGACGGTTCCTGGCCCTGATGCAAACCTGTAAACCACGCATAGCCAACCGTATAAATGGCAAACATGACCAGCAGCATGAGCCCCGGCCCTACACCCGCCAAGAACAGTTTGCCGATGCTTTCGTCCGTAATCACGCCATAAACAATGAGCGGGATGGAAGGAGGAATCAATATTCCCAGCGTGCCACCGGCCGCCAGCAAACCCAAAGTGAAATGTTTGCTGTAACCATGCTTGGTCATTTCCGGGATGGCCACCGTACCGACCGTGGCCGCTGTGGCTACCGAGCTACCCGAAATTGCCGAGAAAATGCCGCATGACACCAGTGCCGATAAACCCAGGCCACCGGGCAAATGTCCTACCCACTTTTGAACCGCATCGAACAAATCTTTGCCCACCCCGCCTTTAAGCAACAGGTTGGACATCAACAAAAACAGCGGTACCGACAGCAATACAAAGTTATCGAGTGCGCCATGCAGGTTTTGTGCAACCATGGCCAGAGGCAGGCCTTTGAGCATCAGCAGCACAGCGCCAAGCCCCGCCAGCGAAAACGCAACAGGAACCCCCAAAAACAACAGCGCCAAGAGCGCCAGGCCAATATATAAAAGCGTCATGCGTTGGCCTCTTTGGCTGCGGTGGTGTGCGCAGGTTCGTCGTCGAGCTCGAGTTCGCTTTCCGGATTAAATTCGGGTGGCCCTCGAAATGGCAGTCTTATCAATTCAGCCAGAGATTGCAGGGCCAGCAGCGCAAAGCCCAACACTACAGGTAACTCGGCAATCCAGTTAGGAAGGGCCAGCATGGTAGGCTGACGCCGGCCCAAGCGAATCGAGTCGGTAACCACATCCCAGCCTTTTACCGTCGCCATGATTGAAAATAGAAGAATAATAATCAGGGCAAGCGCTTCACATGCATACCTGACCCATACCGGCGCTACGCCCAGCATGGCAGTGATGCGTATCATTTTGCCTTCTTTCAGCACCAGCGCCATGCCCAGGTAGGTAAACCACACCTGAAAGGTGATCGATATATCCTGAGTCCACTGCGTAGGCGCATGAAAAAAATACCGGGCAATAGCCTCGTAGGTGAGGGCGGCGGTAACGAAGATGATCATCAAAACGCCAATACGACCACATACGTCAGCGACACCGTCGACAGTACGTAACAGCCTATGGTTCGGGACCGTGCTGGATTTCAACATGGGATGATCTCGCGTCAGGAATCAGGGTGTGCCGGTCGCTCACATGCAAGTGACGACCGGCCAGACAAACAATCAAAAATCAGTAAAGCTTTTTAACTTCGTCGACGAGGCGCTTGCCAACATCACCCGATTCTTTGATATAAACATCAACAGCAGGTGCTGCAGCCTTCTGCCAAGCTTCGATTTGCGCAGGCTCAAGGTTAATGACCTTCATGGGCGTTTTGTCAGCGATAAACTGTTCAGACTTCAGGTTATCTTTCTTGGTATCTGCGCGAATGGTATCTTCGGCAGTACGTGCTGCCGTAGACAGCCATTTCCTTTCCTGATCAGACATGGAATCCCAGAGCTTGTCGTTGATAACGACCAGGAACTCTGTTTGGGCATGGTTGGTAATGGTGACCGAATCCATCACTTCAAACAGCTTGCGTGACTCAATGGCAGTGGTGCCTGTCATACCGACGTCGACCGTGCCGCGCTGATAAGCGATAAATTGCTCTGAACCGCCGATCTTGACGGGAATGCCGCCCACTGCCGCAATGAAGTCACCTGATGGCTTGCCCAGCACACGTACTTTCTTGCCCTTCATGTCCGTAGGCATGATTACTGGCTCGCCTTTGGAAAGCAGCTGCACGGGGCCGTAATCTTGCCACCACAGTACACGCGTGCCCGTCTTGCGGATCATTTCGTCAATTTCTTTGCGCACGGGGCTTTCAGGCGCTGCCGCCTTGGCCAGCACTTCGTAATCAGGGAACATGAATGCAACTGAGAACAGTCCCGTGGCAGGTATTGTGCCGGCATATTCATCGATGAGTACCAGGCCCATGTCGATGGCTCCGGCCGACACAGCCTGAGGAATTTCACTGCCCTTGTAGAGCTGGGCAGAGTCATACATTTCGACTTTAATTTCGCCATTCGAAATTTTCTCAACTTCGTTTTTGAACAGAACGATGTTGGCACCCACGGGATGCTTGGTGTTTACCTGAAGGCTAACCTTGAGGGTGCGTGCGGCCTGCGCGGAAAGACTTGCACTGAGCAGTAGCGAAGCCACGGCAGTCAGGCACAACGATTTGGCAAAACGAGCTTTCATGAAATATCTCCTCGGTATAGGTGCGGATTGATTGTATACAATCATCGCTGTTTGGCCATTAGGCGTTTACCCCACTTTCTGTGATTTTTACCAACGAACGGCTCGTGGATCTGTGTCCGGCTGACAAGTGAGCGCGCATAATGCTTTCCGCCCAAATCGGGTCGCGTGCGCCAAACGCATCGAGCAATTCTCTGTGGTGGGCCATGCTGCGGAAAATCTCGTTGGGCTCATAAGTTTCAAAGGTGCGATACACCAACGGAAACGAAATCAGCTGTGCAGCCAGGGCCGCCAGCCGATGGCTATGCGCCGCTTGCAGAATCGTCTCGTGGAAACGTTCATTCAACCGCGTAAGCTGCTGCTTGGCTTCAGCCGACTGCATCTCTTCAGCAACCAGCGCGTCCATACTGTCGCAAAGCGCATGAAGCTGCGCAAGCTCTTGTTCAGTAACGCGTGTAGCCGCCATCCGCGCCCCATATGACTCCAGCAGCACACGTAGCCCAAATATTTCTTCCAGATCAGCGCTATCCCAACGCTTAAGGCGGCTGCCCTGATTGGGAATCGTTTCAACCAGCCCTTCCTGGGTCAGACGTCTGAGCGCATCCCGAACAGGAGTGCGGCTGACGCCGATCTCCTGTGAGAGATCTCTTTCTTTAAGTGCAGCGCCATCAGGCCATCGGTTGGCAAGAATTTTTTGCTTGATCCATCGATACGCTTTTTCAGAGGCGTGCCCATGCTGCGATGCGGGTGCATTACTGACCATATCTACCCTGTTGGTGCGTTGTTATTCTGTGAGTAAACCTGAGTTATTGTATACAATCAAAAGAAAGCTAACTCGACTATATATCCCGATGGAGGTTTATCTTAATGACTGCATCAGCTAAGCGCGCGCGTCTTTCCGCTCGTCTGACCCAACCCGGCCTGCTTACCGCCCCCGGCATCTTTGACATGATTTCAGCGCGCCTGGCCGATCGCATGGGCTTTGACTTGCTGTACATGACAGGCTATGGCACGGTGGCTTCCCACTTGGGCTTGCCCGACGCTGGCCTGGCCACCTACACTGACATGGTCAACCGCGCCAGCGCGTTTGCACAGGGTTCCGACACACCTATCATTGCCGATGGCGACACCGGTTATGGTGGACTGCTTAACGTTGCCCACACAGTGCGCGGCTACGAAGCAGGTGGCGTGGCCGGCATACAGCTTGAAGACCAGGAGTTTCCGAAAAAATGCGGCCACACTCCGGGTCGCCGCGTCATTCCACTTGAGGACATGGTTAAGAAAATAAAGGTGGCGTCTGACGCGCGATCAAGCACGGATTTTCTTATCATTGCACGCACCGATGCACGCACCACGCAGGGCCTGGATGAAGCCTTGCGGCGAGCCGAGGCATACTCAAAGGCTGGCGCAGACATCTTGTTTGTAGAATCGCCGGAGTCTGAAGAAGAGTTGGCGCGCATTGCCAGCTCACTCGACAAACCAGTATTGGTCAACAACGTAGAGGGCGGCAGAACGCCCATATTGCCAAAGTCACGGCTAGAGCAACTGGGCTTCAAGCTTGCCATCTACCCGGCAACCGGTTTCCTGGCCATGGGGCAGGCCCTGGAGCAAGCCTACACCGCGCTTCAGCAAGACGATACCAACAACGCATTAAAAGGGCAGTTGTACGAATTTCAAGACTTCAATAAGCTGATGGGCTTTGAAAAGGTGTGGGAATTTGACAAGAAGTGGAGCGACGACTGAGCCGTAACCGTTACTGGCTTTCGTTAATTCACTGAACAATTCTGGAAAAATCCTGACTGATATCAGTTGGGATTTGAGTTTTGATGGGGGTACCCGTCGGCAAGTAGCGGCGGTAGAGGGCAGTCCAGTGAGTCGGCAATGGCTCGCAGCAGCTCCGCTTGGGTGATAGTGACGAATCCATCATGTTCGACGGCGCGCGCCAGTGCTTGCATAAGGGGCCGCTTGTCAGACGGTGCCACGTTGCATAAACGAATGACTGCGGATTCCAGAGCCGCTGTGGACACGGCATCGCGAGGAAGCAGTTCCAGGCCTTTTAAAGGTAAGCCAGACGCGGCGGCGTCGAAGGCCGCGCTCGCTTGACTGTCTTCCATATGACCGGCATGCACGAGGGCAGATAACAAAACCTGGTACTCGTCGCGCAAGTTGCCAAGCGCCGCTCTGTCCCGACGGTTGGGCGGAGGTTCAATGTTGTGAACCACGACACGATACAGTGCCCACTCCATCAGTCCGACCTGCTTGTCGGCCATGATGAGTTCACCTATGCACTGTTTGAATGTGGTGTATTGCGCACTGGATAATTGCTTGAGCGCGGGCAAGGCAAGCTCGATCAACGGCAAGCGCGCGCGTGGGTCCAGTCCGGCGAGTTTGGTCTGCAAATTGGTCACATACCGGTACACGCCGGGGTCGGCATTCTGTTCCAGCGAGGCCAATTGCCTGGATCGCACGGGGTCGGATGTGTCCAGCAACAAGCCATAAATCAGCGCCCGTGTGGCATAAGGGTCGTGGGCGGCCTCGCGCAATTCAGGATCAAGCGCCGCGATGGTTTGTCGTGCATAGGCGACGTGTTTGGCGCTGGGCCAGCCTATGGCTTCGATGGCTTCTCGCGATGCGTCGGCTGGCAAGGGCGTTGCCTGGGCGGACGATTGACCGCCCGCCAGCGTGCCGGCGGCTGCCGCATGCAGCACACCCAGCGTAGCGCGCGAGCGATCGATCTCGGGCCTTGGTTCAATGGCGGCTTCTGGTTGCGGCGTTGTGAAACTGCCATCCCAATCGGGCTGCACACGTCGGATGCGCTCCTCGAGCGGCGGGTGCGTGGCCATGAAGGTGCTGAATGCGCTGCCAATAGCGCGACTGAAGAACATATGGCTGTACTCGGACGCGTTGGCAGTCTGGACCTGCGAGCCCGCATGATAACCCCCGATCTTCTTGAGCGCATTGGCGATGCCAGCGGGATTTCTGGTGAATTGCACCGATGAGGCATCGGCCAGGAATTCGCGTTGTCGGCTGACGGCAGATTTGATTAGATTGCCGAAAAACGTTCCGGCGAAACCGACAACGATTAGCATCACGCCGATAGCCAGCATGATAAGTGCTGAATTGTCCCTGGCGTTGCTGCGTCGGAACGGAGCGCTGCGCAGCAAAATATAGCCGACCAGACCAATAAGCAGAATGCCGTTCAGCGTCGCCACCAATTTGGTGTTCAAGCTCATGTCGCCATGAAAAATGTGGCTGAATTCATGGGCCACCACGCCCTGAAGTTCGTCGCGACTAAGCAGCCGAATGCAGCCCCTGGTAACACCAATGACCGCATCCTGTGGAGTGTGGCCAGCCGCGAATGCATTGATGCTTTCATCTTCCATCACGTACACGGGCGGAACAGAGATGCCCGACGCAATCGCCATCTCTTCTACAACATTAAGAATCTTCCGTTCTTCGAGGTCGGCGGTGCCCGGGTCGATGGGTCGGCCGTTCAGGGATTCGGCTACCGCCTTGCCGCCACCTCGTAACTGAAAGTGTTTAAAAACGCTTCCGGCTACGACCACCCCGATGACCAGCACCGATACGGTGCCGACCAGATGCCAGTCGAGTAGGGCGGTCATTTGCGTAAACCAGCTTCCTGCCATAGCGGGAGCGTTCGGATCATGCTGGCCAAGCAGCGCTAGAATCGCAGCGACGGCGATGCAGGAAATGGCGACAAGACTAATGACCGCCAGGCACATGAGCACGATCAGCTTGCTGGTATTACGTTTGGCGCGCTCTTGCTGTTCGAAAAAATTCATGGCGCGTTCGTTCAAAACGAGACCTGTGGCGCCGCTTGTATTTCCTTGCTGTCTTCGAACTCGAGCAGGGCGGCGTCTGCCGAGTGGCCAAAGGCTCCTGCCACCAGAACCGGCGGAAAACTTTGTTTGTAGGTGTTGTAGGCCATTACCGTGTCATTGAATGCCTGTCGGGCAAAGGCCACCTTGTTCTCGGTGCTGGTGAGCTCTTCCGATAATTGCTGCATGTTTTGCGAAGCTTTCAGATCGGGATAGGCTTCCATGACAACATTAAGACGACCCATGGCGTTGCCTAAAGCGCCTTCCGCCCCGGCCAACTGCCCCATCGCAGCGGCGTTTCCGGGATCGGCAGCGGCCGCCTGCAGATCCTTGGCAGCTGCATCGCGCGCGGCGACCACCGCCTCGAGTGTTTCCCGTTCATGAGTCAAATAACCCTTGGCCGTTTCCACCAGGTTGGGAATCAGGTCGTAGCGGCGCTTCAGTTGGACTTCAATTTGCGCAAAGCTGTTTTTGTACCGGTTTCGCAAAGCAATGAGCCGGTTATAGATGCCGATGACATAGATGACCACTATAGCCAGTATGACGAGAACAATGATGGTGATAATGCCCATGTTTTTTCCCAGAATTGATGCAAGATGAAATCAGCACGCATGAAACGGTGCTGGTTGCCGTAGTCGCTGATCGGTACGCACGGTTGCAATACAGTCACACTATCACACGTTGCGGCGGTAGTCGCAGTCGCTGGAGCACCTTTCGAGTATATTCGCCGGGTAAACAATCTACGTGGAAACCGAATGCGTCTGGACAAGTACCTTTGTGAAAGCACCGACCTAACACGATCGCAGGCCCGGTCTGTGCTCGTCGGCGGCGAAGTCACCGTTAACGGCGAAGTGATCAAGCACGGCACGCACCTGGTGCGAGACGGCGATGACGTGCGGTGGGAGGACGAGACGCTTGCTCTCATCGGGCTGCGCTACATCATGCTGAACAAGCCTGCGGGCTACGAATGCAGCCTTCGCAATAGCCAGTACCCTTCAGTCATGAATCTGCTCGACGTGGACAAGCGCGACCGGCTCCACACCGTAGGCCGGCTGGATGTGGACATTACAGGGCTAATCCTGATTACGGACGATGGCCAGTGGATGCATCGCATTATTTCGCCGCGCCACCGGTGCGACAAGGTCTATCTGGCGACGCTGGCCGAACCGCTACCTGAGAACGCGCAGGACCGGCTCACGGCTGGCATAGTATTGGAGGATGACGATAAGCCTACGCTGCCCGCTGTGCTCGAGCAGGTCGATGAACGCCGCGCACGCCTGACGGTCCAGGAAGGCAACTACGACCAAGTCAGGCGCATGTTTGCCTCCCTGGGTAGCCACGTGCTCACCCTGCACCGTGAACGAATCGGCTCAGTGGCCCTGGATACCGACCTGCAGGCCGGAGAATCGCGTTACCTGACACCCGCCGAGGTGGCCGACCTCGCCCAGACCAGCGAAGGAGCTGGGTCAACCTGACGGGTCTTCTGTAGCGCCTGTGGTAGGTGCTCCGGCCAAAAAAAAATCCTAACCGAAACCGGTCAGGATTTGAATACTGGTGGAGAAGAGGAGGATCGAACTCCCGACCTCTGCATTGCGAACGCAGCGCTCTCCCAGCTGAGCTACTCCCCCAGGGAATCTTATTTTATCAAAAACCCGAACGGTTATAATGCCCGGTTAGTCAAAATTCTTTGCAAGGCCTTATACCACCCATGACAACCATTCTTGAAAACGTTCCAACTGGCCAGAAGGTCGGTATTGCTTTTTCCGGCGGGCTGGATACCAGCGCTGCTTTGCTGTGGATGCGCAACAAGGGCGCCATTCCTTATGCCTATACGGCCAATCTGGGCCAGCCCGACGAAACCGACTACGAGGCCATTCCGCGCCGCGCCAAAGAATACGGCGCCACCGAAGCTCGCCTGGTCGATTGCCGTGCGCAGCTGGCGGCCGAGGGTATTGCGGCCTTGCAGTGTGGTGCCTTCCACATTTCGACGGCTGGTGTCACTTATTTTAATACCACGCCCATAGGCCGTGCCGTTACGGGCACCATGCTGGTGTCCGCCATGAAGGAAGACGACGTCAATATCTGGGGTGACGGCAGCACTTTCAAGGGCAACGACATCGAGCGTTTCTATCGATACGGCTTGCTGACCAACCCCGAGCTGAAAATCTACAAGCCCTGGCTGGATCAGGTGTTTATCGATGAGTTGGGCGGCCGCGCGGAAATGTCCGAATACATGCAGCAGGCCGGTTTCGACTACAAGATGTCAGCCGAAAAGGCGTACTCGACCGACTCGAATATGCTGGGCGCCACGCACGAAGCCAAAGACCTGGAGCACTTGAACTCGGGCATGAAAATCGTTCAGCCCATCATGGGCGTGGCTTTCTGGCGCGATGACGTGCAGGTCAAGGCTGAAGAGGTCAGGGTGCGCTTCGAAGAAGGCCAGCCCGTGGCACTCAATGGCGTTGAGTTTGCAGACAGCGTTGAACTGATACTGGAAGCCAACCGTATCGGCGGGCGTCATGGCTTGGGCATGAGCGATCAGATTGAAAATCGCATTATCGAAGCCAAGAGCCGTGGCATCTACGAAGCCCCGGGCCTGGCTTTGCTGCATATCGCCTACGAGCGTTTGCTGACCGGTATTCACAACGAAGACACGATAGAACAGTACCGCATGAATGGCTTGAAGCTGGGTCGTCTGCTGTATCAGGGTCGCTGGTTCGATCCGCAGTCCATCATGTTGCGTGAAACGGCCCAGCGCTGGGTGGCGCATGCCATTACCGGTGAGGTAACGCTCGAGCTGCGCCGTGGCAACGATTATTCCATCCTGAACACAGAATCGGCCAACCTGACTTATCATCCGGATCGCCTGACCATGGAAAAGAGTGAGTCCACGTTCTCGCCGCGCGACCGCATCGGTCAACTGACCATGCGCAACCTTGATATCGTCGACACGCGCGATAAGTTGTTCACTTATGTGAAGTCAGGCTTGCTGGCACCGGCTGCCGGTTCCGCCTTGCCTCAGTTGAAAGACAAGTCCGGCAAGTAGGCCAGACGAAAAAAGGGCAGCGCTGCGGTGCTGTCCTTTTTTTTGCCTGCAAGGAATCGGCGGTCAGGCCGGCAGTTGGCCCAGCAGCAGGAATTCCATGAGCGCTTTCTGCACGTGCAGGCGGTTTTCGGCTTCGTCCCAGACGACGCTTTGCGGGCCGTCTATGACGTCGCCGGTGACTTCCTCGCCGCGGTGCGCGGGCAAGCAGTGCATGAACAAGGCCTTGGGGTCAGCGACCGCCATCATGTCGGCATCGACACACCAATCGGCAAATGCCCTGCGCCGTTCTTCATTTTCGTCTTCGTAGCCCATGCTGGTCCAGACGTCGGTGGTGACCAGGTGAGCGCCTTGGCAGGCTTGCATGGGATCGGCAAATTCTTGCAGAACATCGGCGGCAGGCTGGCCTATGCGCTCGGCTTCAAGCTGGTAGCCAACGGGGGCGGATACGTGCAGCCGGAAACCCAGGATTTCAGCGGCCTGCAGCCACGTATAGGCCATGTTGTTGGCATCACCTATCCAGGCCACCGTTTTGCCCGCTATGGGCCCGTGGTGCTCTATAAAGGTGAAAATATCGGCCAGGATCTGGCAGGGGTGGTATTCGTTGGTCAGGCCATTGATAACGGGTACGCGTGAATGGGCTGCGAAGCGTTCTATGCGTGTTTGCTCGAAGGTGCGGATCATGATCAGGTCGACCATGCGCGATATAACGCGTGCCGTGTCTTCAATGGGCTCGGAGCGGCCCAATTGTGAGTCGCCAGTGGTAAGATGTATGACTGCGCCCCCAAGCTGGTACATGCCCGCCTCGAACGAGACTCGGGTGCGGGTGCTGGCCTTTTCAAAAACCATAGCCAGGTTGCGATCATGCAATGTGTGATGCGGCTCATAGCGCTTGAACTTTTTCTTGATCAGCAGCGCCCGATCCAGCACGTACTGGATCTCGGTTTTTGATAAGTCGCGAAATTGCAGAAAATGCCGCAGTGGCCCGGTTTTTGGTGTGGCGTCAGACATAATAAGCCTTGTGTAAAAGAGCCATCTTACCTTGACCAGTGGTCTTCCGCAAAAAAGGCGGAAGGGGCCGGTATCATATACAATTCGCGGCGCAGGGAAAGTTTGGCAGGCCTTAGGGCCACGTTTTGTCCGCGGAAGTCTAATGACCCATTTAGTGCAGCAATTAGTTATTCATGGCCTAACCCTTGATGGTCAGCGTTTTCGTCCCAGTGATTGGGCCGAACGACTTGCGGGTGTGATGTCCCAGTTTCGTCCGGCAGGCTCTACGGGCGGCCACCTCACGTATTCGCCCTATGTATTGCCTGTTGTCCTTGACGGCATTCGCTGCGTAGTGGTCGACCATCGCCTACGCGATCTCGAGCCTTTGGCGTGGAAATTCGTGTGCGATTTCGCAACCGACAACAAACTGAAGCTGACCGAACACGAAGTTCCCTCACCACGCCCTTAGCGGGCTTTTTTTTATACCGGGTTATAACGCGGGTATAGGTGTGACCACTTTGCCGGTGGCGGCAAAAGCGTCAACATTATCCAGAACCAACGCTATCATGGCGGCTCGTGTTTCGGTCGTAGCGCTGGCTATGTGTGGTACAAGCACTACGTTGTCCAGAGCTTTGAGCGCGTCGGGAATATTGGGCTCGTTCTGGTAGACATCAAGGCCGGCCGCGCCCAACTCGCCGCTGCTCAGTGCGTCGATCAGGGCTGTTTCATCGATGACTGAACCGCGTGAAATATTGATGATCATGCCGTTGGGGCCCAGCGCCTTGAGCACTTGCGCATTGACCAGGTGTCGTGTGCCATCACCGCCTACGGTGGCGATGACCAGAAAATCGGCCCAGGTAGCCAAATCAAGCAGAGATGCCTGGTAGCCGTAGGGGACGTCGTTGCGCTCGCTGCGATTGTGATATCGGATTTCCATGTTGAAGCCAGCGGCGCGCTGCGCGATGGCCATGCCTATGCGACCCAATCCCACGATACCCAGCTTTTTATGGCTGACTTTGGTTCCCAGGGGGAACTGGGCGTCAGTACCCCACAGATTGTCCCGTACATATCGCTCGGCATGCCCAAGCTTGCGGGCTGCGGCCAGCAAAAGCCCGAAGGTCAGGTCGGCAACGCAGTCATTGAGCACGTCGGGCGTGTTGCTGACCTGTATGTTTTTGCCTTGGGCATGTTTGACGTCGATGGCGTCGTAGCCGACTCCCTGGCTGCAAATCGCCTTGAGCTGAGGCAGAGCGTCAATCAATTCGGCCGGCGTAGGTGTCATGGCGCTGGTGACTACGACCTGGATGTCGTCTTTATGGCGGACGATTGCCGCTTTGGGGTCGGATTCTTTCCAGAGCTCGATCAGCTTGTAGTTTTTGGTCAGGCGTTCGTGAGCTTGTGGGAGGTTCAGGGGTAGCAGTTGCAATAGGGCGGGTGCCGCAGGTGTAGTCATAGGTTTGTCTCGTGTTCGGTTGCTGTTGTTATGTGTGCAAGCGTGGTTGCTTGTGCAAATCTAACTATACCTTACGCAAAAAAAAACAGGACGTCGAGACGTCCTGTTCTTGGCGGGGCTGACCCCTGACCGTTTTTTGCCGATCAAACCCTGGCAGCAATCAGGCTAGGGCTTTAACTGCAGCAGCAAGGCGGCTTTTATGACGAGCAGCCTTGTTTTTGTGAATGATGTTCTTGTCGGCAACGCGATCGATAATGCCTGTGGTTTTCTGGAAAACTTCAGCGGCAATGGCTTTATCGCCGGCTTCGATGGCTTGACGTACGCGTTTGATCGACGTACGCAGCATAGAGCGCAGGCTGGCGTTGTGTTTGTTGCGCTCTACCGACTGGCGAGCACGTTTGCGGGCTTGGGCAGTATTGGCCATTATGCGTATCCGTGTATCTGTGGGGGGTTAATTCGGCAAAGACAGCTATTCTATATTATTTGCCATGCCGTGTAAAGTCTGAGGGCCGAAAGCCACAACAGAACAATACCGAGAAATAAGCCAGGGCTCCAGCCAGCACCACCGCTATCAACCACAGTGCGCGCAGCCCGGGCTGGCTGCCCAGGGCGATCCAGTCAAGATATTGGCCTGCTTGCCATAGCACGAACGCCAGTGCGGCCAGTGCGGGCAGCAGGCAGATGCCGAAGCGTGTCCAGCCGGGCTCGGGCTTATACAGCTTGCCACGCCGCAACAGCACGACCAGGCATAGCGCATTGATGGTGGCGCCCAGCCCTATCGACAAGGCCAATCCTGCATGAGCAAACTGGGGCACCAGAATAATGTTGAAGACCTGGGTCAGCACCAATACAAACAATGCAATGCGCACCGGTGTACGTATATTTTGCTTGGCATAGAAACCCGGCGCTAGAATTTTGATGGCCAGCAAACCGATTAGGCCTACGGCGTAAGCCATGACGGCCAAGCGAGTCTGCATCACGTCGGTGGCGCTGAAAGCACCATAGTTGAATAGGGTGGCGACCAATCCGTCCGACAGCAAGGCCAGGCCCAGTGCGGCAGGCAAGCCCAGCAGCAGCACCAGGCGTAAGCCCCAGTCCAGTAGCGCACTGTAGCCGTCATGGTCTTGCCTAGCGTGCGCGGCCGAAAGTCGGGGTAACAGCACCGTTCCCAGCGCAATGCCCAGCAGTGCGGTGGGAAACTCCATCAGGCGGTCGGCAAACGATAGCCAGGTTACGCTGCCGGGGGTCAACCAGGTAGCGATGTTGGTATTGATCAGCAGCGATATTTGGGCAACCGACACGCCCAGTATGGCCGGCAGCATCTGTCGCGTAATGTGCTTGATGGTGGGGTCTGCCCAGGCGGCGCGCACTTGTGGGGAGTAGCGGGGCAGCAGGCCCATTTTGGCCAGCGCGACCCACTGCACGGCAAGTTGGGCGACACCACCCAGCATGACCCCTGCCGCCAGTGCGTAGATGGGCGTTTCAAAGTAAGGCACCAGAAAAAGGCTGGCGCCTATCATGGACAGATTCAGCAGCACCGGCGTGAAGGCGGGTACTGCAAACTTGCTCCAGGTATTGAGCACGCCCGAAGCGAAGGCCACTAGCGACATGCAGATAATGTAGGGGAACATCAGCCGGGTCATCCAGACTGCGGCGTCGAACTCGGTTTGCCTGGCGGCGGTGCGCATGCCGCTGGCCATGGCGCTGACCACCCAGGGTGCACCGATAATACCCACCAGCGTTACCAGCATCAGGGCGAGCGTTAGTAGCAGGCAGACCCGATCCAGCAGTATGCGAACGGCTTCGTGATCGCGTGTGTTGCGGACTTCGCCCAAGATGGGTACGAAGGCTTGTGAAAAGGCGCCTTCGGCGAACAGGCGGCGCAGCAGATTGGGAATGCGAAACGCGACCCAGAAGGCGTCGGTCAGCGGCCCTGCGCCAAATGAACTGGCTATCAGGATGTCGCGAAACAGTCCCGTTATACGGGAAAGCAGCGTAAAGCTGCTAACCGTTGCGGCCGACCTGAGCAAGCTCATGGGTTGCTGGCTTACTTTGGTGCCATGCGGATGGCACCGTCCAGGCGAATGGTTTCGCCATTAAGCATTTCATTGGTAATGATGTGCTGAACCAGCTTGGCATAGTCTTCGGGGCGGCCCAGGCGGGACGGGAAGGGAATGCTGGCTGCGAGCGCATCCTGCACTTCCTGCGGCATGCCAAAAACCATGGGTGTGCCGAAGATGCCCGGAGCGATGGTCATGCAGCGTATGCCTACCTTGGAAAGGTCGCGCGCAAGCGGCAACGTTAGGCCGACCACGCCCGCCTTGGAAGATGCGTAGGCTGCCTGGCCGATCTGGCCGTCGTAGGCGGCAACAGAGGCAGTGTTGACCAGTACGCCACGCTCGCCAGTGGGTTCAGGCGTGTTGTTGCCCATGGCGGCGGCGGCCAGGCGGCACATATTGAAAGTGCCTACCAAGTTGATCGAAATGACTTTCTGAAAAAGATCCAGGGCATGCGGGCCGTTCTTGCCGACCGTGCGGGCCGCAGGGGCAACACCTGCACAGTTCACCAGGCCGAACAGCGTGCCTGCCTTCAGGGCGGCTTCCACAACGGCTTGCCCGTCGGCTTCCTGAGTAACATCGCAATGTACATAGGCTTGCCCCAGTTCAGCGGCAAGCTGCTGGCCGGCTTCATCCTGGACATCGGCCAATATGACTTTTGCGCCTTCAGCCACGAGCATACGGGCGGTGCCTGCACCCAGTCCGGAGGCGCCACCGGTCACGATAAATACTTTGTTCTTGATTTCCATGCCTGGTCTCTATATAGGTTTTATGTGAAAAACGGGCACTGGGCCCGTTGGTTTTCGGTATCAGGCCTGTAGCGCCTGAAATACCCGGTCTTTGATCTCGTCAACGGCGCCCAGACCCGAAAGCTGGCGATAGGCCGGCGCCTCGGGACTGCCCGATTGCGCCCATTGCGAATAATAGTCGACCAGTGGGCGGGTCTGTTCACGATATACGGCCAGGCGATTCCTTACGGTCTCTTCCTTGTCGTCGTCGCGCTGAACCAAGGGTTCGCCCGTCAGGTCGTCAGTGTCGGGTGTTTGGGGCGGGTTGAATTTGGTATGGTAGCTGCGTCCGCTGGCGGGGTGTACGCGGCGCCCGCTCATGCGCTCGATGATATTTTCTTCGGGCACGACGATTTCCACGACAAAATCCAGCTTGACGCCCGCATTCTTCAAGGCATCGGCCTGTGGAATCGTGCGTGGAAAGCCGTCAAACAGATAACCGTCGTGGCAATCGGGCTGCTGCAAGCGATCGCTGACCAAGCCTATGATGATTTCGTCGGAAACCAGACCGCCGGCATCCATGATCTTCTTGGCTTCCAGGCCCAGGGGGGTCTGTGCCTTAACGGCGGCGCGCAGCATGTCGCCGGTGGAAATTTGTGGAATGCCAAATTTCTCGGTGATGAAAGCTGCCTGTGTGCCTTTACCGGCGCCGGGTGGACCGAGCAAAATCAGTCGCATAAATTCCTCCTGAAGTTTCGTATTTCTAGCTTTTTGCGATTATGCCGCAATGCAGCAAATTCTGCACGTCTTATGCGACGGAGCCAGTTAATTTGAAGTCGTTTTATAACCTATTTGAGAATATTTCGCGTATACGATCCAGATCTTCCTGCGTATCCACGCCTGCCGCCGGATGTGTATCGGCGATGTGCACTGCAATCGAATAGCCGTTTTCCAGGGCGCGCAATTGCTCAAGCGACTCGAATGATTCAAGCGGCCCCAGCTGCAGGCCGGGATAGGCCTTCAGAAAGTCCGTGCGGTAGGCATACAGGCCTATGTGGTGCAGGGCGGGCAATCCGGGGGCCAGTGTTTGTGAACCGTCGGCCAGTGCATTGCGCGCCCAGGGGATGGGTGCCCGGGAGAAATACAGGGCTCGCTGACGGTGTGTGCAGACCACCTTGACGGCGTTGGGATTGAACAGGACGGCCGCATCGATAATGGCCGTTGCGCAGGTGGCAATGGAAGCGTCGGGAGTTTGCGCCAGCAACTGGGCCACCGTGTTGATTTGCGCCGGGTCTATCAAAGGCTCGTCGCCTTGCACATTGACTACGATGGTGTCTGGCGCCAGGGCCAGTTGTGCGGCTACTTCGGCCAGGCGATCGGTGCCGGTCGGGTGATCGGCGCGGGTCAGCAAGGCTTCAAACCCGTGTTCTTGCACAGCCATCTGGATGTTGGGGTCGTCGGTAGCGACCACGACCCGGCTGGCCTGTGATTTTGCGGCTTGCTCGGCCGTGCGAACCACCATGGGTTTGCCGCAGATATCGAGCAAAGGCTTGCCGGGTAGACGGGTGGAAGCGGCACGCGCCGGGATAACAGCGATGAAACTCATGCCGCTTGGGTGCCTTTTGTAGGCTGATCAGGGGCCGGGCTGGTGAGTTCACGCGCTTCGGCTTCCAGCATGACAGGTATGCCGTCGCGTATGGGGAAGGCCAGTTTGTCGGCCTTGCATATGAGTTCTTGCTGCTCCCGATTGTGCTGCAGCTGCCCTTTGCACAAGGGGCAGACCAGAATTTCAAGCAGGCGAGATTCCATCCATGGCTCCAGGAAAAATGAACGATAAAACAGCTAGTTTAATGCGGTTGGTGCTAATTAACACGATTCAGGGAGATCGTGTTAAGTCGTGCCAATGTGACTAAACGGCTATGCCGGTTTTTTGCGCGGCAATGGCTGTTGCCCTGTCATGGCAGTAGTCCAGCCATTCAGGGTCTGAAAAGACGGGGTCGGCGTAGACGACCCATAATCGTGGATCATTAAAACGCCGACATTTGACGGCGTCTTTACCTGTGATCAGGATTATAGGTTCGGGCAGCGCGTCGAAAGGCGATGTTGCGTAGGCATCGTGATCGGGCAGGGCGACCGTCCGGTTCAATTTCAGGCCTGTGGCGCTCAGCATGGCAAAGAAACGTTCAGGTTGGCCTATGGCGGCAACAGCACTCATTGGCTGCCCGTCGTGTAGAGAGTGCCAGGCGGACCAGTCCAGCGTGACGCCGGTGGTCAGTTGCTCTACTTTGACCGGCGCCAGTTGCATGGTCAATTGCCGCGCGCGGGTTCTGGGCAATGCCTTAGGCACTTGGCCAGGCTGAAGATTGGTAATCAGGACGTCGATATCTTTCAGGCGCTCAACGGGCTCACGCAGGGGGCCCGCCGGTAGTACGCGACCGTTGCCGGTACCGCGCGCATCTTGTACGACGATTTCCAGATCGCGTCCTAGTGCCAGATGCTGCAAGCCATCGTCGGCAACAATGATATCGACCTGTGGATAGGTCTTTTGCAGTAGTTGCAGGGCCTGGCTGCGTCTGGGGTGCACGGCAACCGGTACTTGTGTGGCCTGTGCAATAAGAGAGGGTTCGTCGCCAAAGCTTGCCGGGTCAAGCTGACCTTGTCCCACTCTTGGGTGGAGGCCAACCTTGGCGCCGTATCCGCGGCTGATCACGCCAGGGTGCCAACCGCGCGCAAGTAAGGCCCGAACCAGCGCGATGACGACCGGTGTTTTGCCCGTGCCACCCACATAGATATTGCCCACAACGATGACCGGTAACGGGCTTTGGCAACTGAGTTCAGGGTTGCGCTGGTAGCGTCGCCTTTTGTGGCTGATGCCTACTTGCAGCAGCCACGATAGCGGCCAAAGCAGCGCGCTGAGCCCGCCCTTTTTTTGCCAGGCCGCATGCAAGATCCGGGTGAGCGATGCGGTCTTCAAGGCGAGCTCTGGGCTGCAAAGTTCACACGGGCAATCCCTGCCAGGCGGGCCGCCTCCATGGCACGCACCACGGACTCATGCGTAGCCTGGGCGTCGGCATTGATGACCAGCACGGCGTCGTCCCTGTCTTGGATGGCGGTGCGCAAGGCCTGGGCAAGGTCCTGTGCGGTTGCGTCCGACAGCAACTGGCCGTCGAGGGCGTAAATGCCTTGCTGGCTGATTGCCATGTTCAGCGCATCGTTCTGCTGCGCGTCGGCGTGTGCTTGCGGCAGCGTCAGTTGAAGCTGGCTGTAGCGAGTAAACGAAGTTGTGGCGGCCAGGAAAATCAAAATGACCAGCAGCACGTCGATGAGGGGAATCAGGTTGATTTCCAGCTCATCGTCGGCTTGCCTGCGCCGAAAATTCATGACTGCGCCCCGCGTTCTATCATGCGATTCAGGGCGCTGGCCTCGCGTTCCAGTTTGTGCAGGTAATGATCGACACGTGAGCGGTAGTATCGATGAAAGATAAGCGCTGGAATGGCGATGATGATGCCGAATCCCGTGTTGTACAAGGCAATGGATATACCCCGGGCCAGTTGTGCGGGATCACCGCCCGCAGGAGTATACGAGGCAAAAATCTCTATCATGCCGACCACTGTGCCGAACAGTCCCATCAGTGGCGCAATCACGGCAATGGTGGCCAGGGCCGGCAAATATCGGTTCAGGTTATGGGCGACGTCTTTACCGACATCTTCAATGGCGGCCAGGCGGTGGGCATGGGTTTCGTCGCGGTTGATCATGACTTCGGCCAGCACCCGTCCCAGGGGCGAATTGCCTGCCAGGCGAAAAATAGCGTCTGGGCTGCTGTTTTTCTGCCTGAGCAGCTCCAGGACCTGCTCGGGCAGGCGGGGCGGAAAGATCAATTTGGCGCGCAAAGACATAAAGCGTTCAATGATCAGGGCAAGTCCAAGAACGGATGTGGCCACGAGCAGCCATATGGGCCATCCGGCCGCGTGAATGATTTCAAGCAAAGCGATCTCCGCGTGTAACAGGCCTGCGCATTTTAACGGGGTATATTCATGAGTGGTGTTGAAAGCATTTTATGGTGCCCGCTGGCGGCCCCCGATCCCTGAAAACATAAAGATAGCATCAAATTTTCACTGAGATTGGCGTGGAATATGGCTTTCGGGCGAGTATCCACAGAATCTGTGGATAATTCTGTGTATAAAGTCCCCGACAGGCGCTATCTACAGGCCCTACAGGTTCAATGGCTAATTTAAGATCATTTTTTGTTTTTCTATTAATTCTATATTAATCAATTGGTTATAGAATCTATTTAAGGTGAAAATTCACCTATGATGGGAATTGGATTGATATTTCACCAGTTTGACAAATCACATTTCGCTGTGGAAAGAAATGCACATGTCTCGTTCTGTTGTGGCCATTTTTCATGTGTTATAACCCCAGCGCTCGTTTTTTATGGATACAAGCATGATGCAGCCTGATACCGAGGGTGTTCTGACCGTTACCCAGCTGAATCGTCGGGTGGCAGACCTGCTGTCTGGTCATTTTTCACGCATATGGGTGCGTGGTGAAGTGTCGAATTTCACCCAGGCTGCATCGGGCCATTGGTACTTCTCAGTGAAGGACGATGGCGCCGCCGTACGAGCCGTCATGTTTCGTGGCCGTGCACAGGCGGTGGGTTTTGTGCCCAAGCCGGGCGAAAAATTCGAATTCCGTGTCAGTGTCACCTTATACGAGCCTCGTGGCGATTATCAGGTGCAGGTCGAAAGCCTTAGGCGAGTAGGGCGTGGTGATTTGCACGAGGCGTTCCTGGCATTAAAAGAAAAGCTGAATGCCGAGGGCCTTTTCGATCCGGCCCGGAAAAGAACGGTCAAGCCCTTGCCTCAAGCCATAGGCGTGGTCACTTCCTTGGCCGCCGCAGCCTTGCGCGACGTACTCTCGGCCCTGGCGCGGCGCGCTCCCCATGTATCGGTAATCATCTACCCGGCACCGGTGCAGGGCCTGGAGGCCGCCGGCCGCCTGAATCAGGCCTTGCAACAAGCCATACAGCGCAATGAGGTCGATACCTTGTTGCTGGTGCGTGGCGGCGGTAGCCTGGAAGACCTATGGAGTTTTAACGACGAGGAGCT
The DNA here is from genome assembly GCA_013416405.1 of Alcaligenaceae bacterium. Classification (GTDB taxonomy): domain Bacteria; phylum Pseudomonadota; class Gammaproteobacteria; order Burkholderiales; family Burkholderiaceae_B; genus Pusillimonas_C. The sequence continues at coordinate 172,382 of JACCET010000006.1, read as the reverse complement.
GGCACGCGGCATTGCGGCCAGCCCCATACCGGTTATCAGCGGTGTTGGCCATGAAACAGACTTCACGATTGCCGATTTTGTCGCTGATGTAAGGGCTCCTACTCCGACCGCCGCCGCGGAACTGTGTTGCCGCAGTCGACAGAGTTGCGCCAGTTCTGTCGATGCGGCGTTGGCAACCCTGACGGCGCAACAAAGGCGTCAGTTAGAGCGTTGTGCCCTAAGGCTGGATCGTGCGACAGCTATGCTGGTATCGCCACAACAACGTTTACGGCAGCAGGCCGAGCGTTTACAGGCGCTAAGGCAAAGGCTGGCCAGATCTGTGTTGCGTCCGCAAGAGGGGCGGGCAGCCAGGCTGGCGATGCTGAGCACCCGGCTGGCTTATGCCAAACCACAGCCTGCAGGCCTGCGCAACGACGTTAACGCGCCAGTGCAGCGGCTTACAGCGGCTCTTGACCGAGGCCTGGAGCGTCGGCGCCAACGGTTGGAGGCCAGCGTGCAAACCTTGCAAGCGCTCAGCCCTCATAATATTCTCGACCGTGGCTATGCCATTGTGCGCAACGGTAACGGGAATGTCGTGAGAAATGCGTTAGACTTGAAAGTTGGCGAGTCGCTCAGTATTGAACTCGGGCGCGGCAGCGTGCTTGCGGATGTTACCCGGGCACACGGCCTGCTGTGAGTCCTCGTATTCAAGGCTGTACGCGCCGATAGTGTTGATTTCATGCACTCTGACTGGTTTTTTTTGAAGGAACTTGAACATGGCTTTTACCTTACCTCCGCTCCCTTATGAACTTGACGCTCTGGCGCCCACCATTTCCAAGGAAACACTAGAGTTCCACTACGGCAAGCATCATCAGTCCTACGTAACCAACTTGAATAACCTGGTGGCCGGTACCGAGTTCGAATCGTCTTCGTTGGAAGACGTGGTCAAGAAATCGTCTGGTGGCATTTTCAATAATGCAGCGCAAATCTGGAACCACACCTTCTACTGGAACAGCCTGTCGCCCAAGGGTGGTGAACCCAGCGGCGCACTGCTTGATGCCATCAATGCCAAGTGGGGCAGTGTCGACGCCTTCAAAGAGGCGTTCAACAAGTCGGCAGCCGGCAACTTCGGTTCGGGCTGGACATGGCTAGTCAAGAAAACCGACGGTTCGCTTGATATCGTCAACACCAGCAATGCCGCTACGCCGCTTACGACTGCCGATATTCCCCTGCTCACCTGTGATGTCTGGGAACACGCCTACTATATTGATTACCGCAATGCCCGTCCAAAATACCTGGAAAGTTTCTGGGCTATTGCGAACTGGGATTTTGCTGCTAAAAATCTGGGCTAAGACGCCTGCCGCTTGCGGCAATTGCCCGGCCTAAGAACGCCACCTGTTTTCAGGTGGCGTTTTGCATTGTGTGCGGCCACGGCGGTGCCGCAGACGCAAACTGGACGCGCTTGCGTGCGGGTGGTGGCCGCAGTGTGGACAGACTTTCCAGCATGACCGGAATGCGCCTGGCTATACGCTAAGATTAAGCGTTGATTTCACTATTGGATCCATCATGACGACACACGCTTATATTTGCGACGCGATTCGCACTCCCTTCGGCCGCTATGGCGGTGGGCTGGCACCGGTACGGGCTGACGATTTGGCCGCCATTCCGCTCAAAGCGTTGATGCAGCGCAATCCCAATGTCGATTGGTCCAGATTGGACGATATCCTGATGGGCTGCGCCAATCAGGCCGGCGAAGACAACCGCAACGTTGCCCGCATGGCCAGCCTGCTGGCCGGACTGCCCATAGAGGTTCCGGGCGCTACGATCAACCGCCTGTGCGGCTCGGGGCTGGATGCCGTGGGTTCGGCGGCACGCGCCATTCGGGGCGGTGATGCAGAGATGCTGATTGCGGGAGGTGTAGAAAGCATGAGCCGTGCACCCTTCGTCATGGGCAAGGCCGATGCCGCTTTTTCCCGCAATGCGGCCATTTTCGATACGACCATAGGCTGGCGTTTCATCAACAAGGCGCTCAAGGCCCAGTATGGTGTTGATTCCATGCCTGAAACGGCTGAAAACGTGGCCGACCAGTTCAAGGTCAGCCGCGCCGACCAGGACGCCTTCGCGCTGGCCAGCCAGAATAAAACTGCCCAGGCGCAGCAGGATGGCTTTTTCCAGGCTGAAATCACGCCGGTCAGCATTGCCCAGCGCAAGGGAGACCCGGTTGTTGTCGACACCGACGAACATCCCCGCCAAACCTCGCTCGAGGCTTTAGCGCGGCTCAAGCCTATCGTCCGGCCCGACGGTACGGTCACCGCCGGTAATGCTTCAGGTGTCAACGACGGCGCCTGCGCGCTGGTGGTGGCTTCGGAAAGCATGGCACGCACTCAAGGTCTGACCCCTCGTGCACGGGTTGTCGCCATGGCAACCGCCGGCGTCGAGCCTCGCATCATGGGCATAGGCCCGGCTCCTGCATCACAAAAGGTGCTTGCGCTGGCCGGGCTGACCATAGATCAAATGGACGTCATCGAGCTGAACGAAGCGTTTGCCGCCCAAGGTCTGGCAGTCACACGCATGCTGGGCCTGGACGATAACGATCCGCGCGTCAATCCTAACGGTGGCGCCATTGCCTTGGGGCACCCTCTGGGCGCCAGCGGTGCGCGTTTGGCCATGACGGCAGTCAATCAGCTGCATCGCACCGGCGGACGCTACGCCCTGTGCACCATGTGCATAGGGGTGGGGCAGGGTATCGCCCTTATTCTCGAGCGCGTGTAAGGCCAGGCAGGCTCAAGGCAGGTTGGTCACGACACTGCCTGCCTTGACCTGGTGGTGCTTGAACCAGCCCTGTTCCATTTCAAGGGCATACGTTATAGGGCCAGCCGGGCAGTGGGTATCCAGGCTGTGCGGCTGCATATCGGCAATATTCACTATACGTCCGCTGGTGTCCATGAAGGCGATGGATAAGGGTAGCGGTGTGTTTTTCATCCAGAAGCAAGGCATGCCCACATTGTCAAAGACGAACAGCATGCCGTGATTGGCCGGCAGCGACGCCCGATTCATCAGGCCATATGATCGGCTGGCGTCGGTGGCGGCGACCTCGGCCTGTATGGTGTGCGTACCTATTTTCAACTGCGCGGTAGGCAGCAGCATGGCCTGGGCATGGCTAGTCAATGGGGCCAGACACAGAACCAACGCCATCAGATAAAGAAAAGGCTGAAAGCGCTTCGTGTTGGTGCAGCCAGGCAACTTGGCTTTAAAGCAAAAAAAAACAGGGCGGCGAGGCCCTGCATGGCGATACGATTTATGCATTGTTATTAAGCGGTTCTGCAGGCTTGCCTGCGTGGCGTCAGGCAGCCGTAATGTTGAGTGCTTGTTTGCCTTTTGGCCCCTGGGCAATTTCGAACGCGACCTTCTGGCCCTCTTTGAGGGTTTTGAAGCCATTCATCTGTATGGATGAAAAATGCGCGAAAAGGTCTTCGCCCCCGTTGTCGGGCGTAATAAACCCGAAACCTTTGGCATCGTTGAACCATTTTACGGTTCCCGTTAGCTTTTCGGTATCCTCAGGCGCGGAGGTTGCGGTTGAATCAGACATGCGGACTGCCTCTCGACTATAGTGTTAAATTGAAACTCGACTACAAGGGTGACCTTTAGCCTACTGATTCTGGCATGCGGCATACTTCCAAGCACTCAGAACACTACGATAATGCGCAATTTACCCTAACATAGTCAACTATGGAAACCACTAGTATTTCACATGGCTACACATCTTGAAAACCAGCGTGCCACGGTTCTTGATCGTCAATCCGCCAAGCTTGCACCGCCTCCCATGTATCAGGTCGTCTTGTTGAACGACGATTACACGCCCATGGAATTCGTGGTGGCGGTATTGCAGCGAATTTTTGGCAAGAACGAAGACGAGGCCGCCCACATCATGCTCAAGGTGCACCACGAAGGTCGCGGCGTTTGCGGCGTGTACCCGCGCGACATTGCGGCCACCCGGGTCGAGATGGTCAGGCAAATGGCCCATGCGCGCCAGCACCCCTTGCAATGCGTGATGGAGCCCGCACCTGAAGCCTGACTTGCTTGCGAAAGATCAATTTCAGCGTGTGTCGCGCAAGTGTTGGCAAGTACAGGTATAGTAAAGTTATCGATAGCAATTGATGCTATTGGGTAACAGCTAATAGAAGTCTTTAATTAATGTTGATACGCAAAGTCGATTTAGTCATAGAATAGAATTTATCGAATTGTTTGTCCGCTCCGATGTGTAATGGAGGAAGCGTGATCTCCGAAGAACTTGAAGTCAGCCTGCATATGGCCTTTGTCGAGGCTCGTACCGCCCGGCATGAATTTATTACAGTCGAGCACCTGCTGTTGTCGCTGCTGGACAATGCGGCCGCCGTTGAAGTGCTGCGCGCCTGTTCGGCCAACCTTGATATCCTGCGCCAGGAACTGCGCGATTTTGTCAACAAAAACACGCCTATCCTACCTGGCAACGACGAGGTCGACACGCAACCCACACTGGGCTTTCAGCGCGTCATCCAGCGCGCCATCATGCATGTGTCTTCCGGCAACTCCAACCGCAACACGGTTACCGGTGCCAATGTGCTGGTCGCCATGTATGGCGAGAAAGACTCACACGCCGTCTACTTCCTGCAGCAGCAGGGGGTTACGCGTTTGGATGTAGTCAATTATTTGTCGCACGGCATCACCAAAACCCCCGACGAAACGCCGGTGGAGCCCGTCAAGGCCGCTACGCCCGAAGAACCCAAATCCGATCAACAGAAGTCGCCGCTCGAGCTTTACGCCACCAACCTGAATGCCGAGGCGCGTGCTGGCCGTATCGATCCCCTGATAGGGCGCGAGCACGAGGTCGAGCGCGTCATACAGGTGCTGTGCCGTCGCCGCAAGAATAATCCCTTGCTGGTGGGCGAAGCCGGCGTGGGCAAAACGGCTATCGCCGAGGGTCTGGCCAGACGCATCACTCAAAAAGACGTACCCGAAATACTGGCTGACGCCGAAGTCTACGCGCTTGACATGGGCGCGCTACTGGCGGGCACCAAGTACCGCGGTGACTTCGAACAGCGTCTTAAAGGCGTGCTCAAGTCGCTCAAGGAAAATGCCAACGCAGTCCTGTTCATCGATGAAATCCACACGCTCATCGGTGCAGGCTCTGCCTCGGGCGGAACACTCGATGCTTCCAACCTGCTCAAGCCGGCCTTGTCTTCGGGCCAGCTTAAGTGCCTGGGCGCCACTACCTATAACGAATATCGTGGCATTTTTGAGAAAGATCACGCGCTGGCGCGCCGTTTTCAGAAAATCGATGTACCCGAGCCCACGGTCGAGCAAACCATACAAATACTTCGCGGCCTGAAGAGCCACTTCGAAGCTCATCACGGCGTACGCTACTCGGCCGCTGCCATTACGGCTGCCGCCGAGCTTGCCGCACGCCACATCAACGACCGCTTCCTGCCCGACAAAGCCATTGATGTCATCGACGAGGCCGGTGCCGCGCAGCGTCTGCTGCCGCGTTCGCGCCAAAAGAAAATCATCGGCAAGTCTGAAATTCAGGCAACCGTCGCCAAGATCGCACGCATACCGCCTCAAAGCGTGTCCAACGACGATCGCAACAAGCTGGCCACGCTCGAACGAGATCTTAAAACAGTCGTGTTCGGCCAGGGTGCCGCCATCGAGGCGCTAGCCGCTGCCATCAAGATGGCGCGTTCGGGCCTGGGCCGGCCCGACAAGCCCATAGGTTCCTTCCTGTTTTCCGGGCCTACCGGCGTCGGCAAAACCGAAGTCGCCCGCCAGTTGGCTTTTGTACTGGGCATAGAGTTGCTGCGTTTCGACATGTCCGAATACATGGAACGCCACACGGTGTCGCGCCTGATTGGTGCGCCTCCGGGTTATGTTGGTTTTGATCAGGGCGGGCTATTGACTGAAGCCGTCAGCAAGCAACCGCATTGTGTCTTGCTGCTCGATGAAATCGAAAAAGCGCACCCCGACGTCTACAATATATTGCTGCAGGTCATGGATCACGGCACCCTGACGGACAACAATGGCCGCAAGTCCGACTTCCGCAATGTCATTATTGTCATGACTACGAACGCGGGGGCCGAGGCCCTGAACCGCAGCACCATAGGGTTTGCCGCAGCGCCCAAAACCGGCGACGAAATGGCCGACATCAAGCGCCTGTTCACACCCGAGTTTCGTAATCGACTCGATGCCATCATCGGCTTTACCCCCTTGTCGCGCGATATCATCTTGCGCGTGGTCGACAAATTCCTCATGCAGCTCGAAGACCAGCTGCACGAAAAACGTGTCGACGTTGTGTTTACCCCCGAATTGCGCGCGCATCTTGCCAAAGAAGGGTTTGACCCGGCCATGGGCGCACGCCCCATGCAGCGCCTTATTCAAGACACCATACGCCGTGCACTGGCAGACGAACTCCTGTTCGGTCGTTTGGTAGATGGCGGCAGTGTACAGGTGGGGCTAACGCCAGAAGACAAGGTCGAACTGGTCTTCCCCGACAAGGGCGATAAGCCCGGCAAAACCCGGCAAGATCCACACCCGGAGCCCGAGCTTGTTGATTAGGGACGCAACTGGCGTCCGGCCTATACAGCCCTTCCGGAACTTCTTTAGCCGGTTTGGGCGTTTATGGCCGCTCACCCGTTAATTGCTTGTCAACATTGTGCAACGCTGCATGAACGGGTGCCCCTGGCACCCGGATCTGTTGCCACCTGCGTGCGTTGTGGCTACGCCTTATATCGCGTAAGCACGATAGCTCTGAACGGCTGGATTGCGCTGGTGTTGGGCGCACTCATGATTTTTGCAATAGCCAATTATTTTCCTATCGTCACCCTGAGCATTGGGGGTCTGGCGACCCATGCTTCCTTGCCTGGCGCCTTGTACCTGACCTGGCATCAAGGCCATCAGACGCTTGCTGTTATGACGGGGCTGTTCTCGTTCTGGTTTCCCCTGACTCAATTATTGTTTGTCTTGTGGGCCTTGCTTGCCATACGGAAACAGCGCCTACCTGATGATTTTGCACACGGTCTGCGCTTGCTTAACCATGTTATGCACTGGAGCATGGTGCCGGTTCTTATGCTGGGCATCCTTGTGGCTTTGGTCAAGTTTGCAGGTATGGCCAAGGTGCAACTTGGGCCGGGCATCTGGGCGTTCGTCGTGCTCACCTTTCTCCTGACTGGGCTCAGTCGCATGACGGCGCGTCGTTTGTGGGATTTTGCCGAAGACGCAGGCCTGGTTCGACAGGCCAGTATCGATGCAAGTCAGCCTGCTCCGGTCACATCGTGCCTGGCTTGCGGACTGGTCCAGCAGTTGCCTGATCATGAGCATTCGGAACCCTGCCGGCGTTGCGGCGAGCGCCTGCATTATCGCAAGCCCGACCAAACCTCTCGGGTATGGGCCTTGCTCCTTGCGGCCTGGATAGCCTACATTCCTGCTAACGTATTGCCTGTCATGCGGATACGCACGGCAGCCAGTGATAGCGAGCACACTATACTGGGCGGCGTCATAGAGCTTTGGGGCTATGGCTCCTGGGATCTGGCTCTGATAGTGTTCATCGCCAGTATCGTGGTTCCCATGACCAAGCTCCTGGCCCTGATGGTGCTGATGTTGCGTCGCCGCTGGCGTGGCCCTATCATTCAGCGCCAGCGCACACGCATGTACGAGCTGGTTGAATTTATCGGGCAGTGGTCCATGCTGGATGTCTTTGTGGTGATACTGATGGCGGCCATGCTTGATTTCCCCGGTATATCCCAAGTCATTCCAGGTCCGGCCGCGGTCAGTTTCGGCATGGTTGTCATACTGACCATGTTTGCGGCCATGAGCTACGACCCGCGCAGCGGGTGGGATAAACAAAGAGAAGAAGATGACGGATCCGAACAAGCCTCAACAGGCTAGCAAGCCGCCAGGCAACGCCGCAGGCCCTTATACGCCTGCTGTGAAGTCACGTCGACAAAGCCGCATATCATGGATATGGCTGTTGCCGCTGGTGGCCGCGCTGGTCGGGGGCTCTCTGCTGGTGCGTGGCTGGTTGCATATGGGCCCTGTCATCCACGTCAGCTTCGAGTCGGCTGAAGGTCTCGAGGTCGGACAGACCAAGGTGCGCTACAAAGATGTCGTGATTGGAGTGGTGTCCGACATCAAGGTGGCGCCGGACCGTTCGAAAGTCATCGTCAGCGCCGAACTCAATCGTGAAGGCTCCGAATACATTACACAGGAAAGCAGTCGGTTCTGGGTTGTGCGCCCGCGTCTGGGCATCAGCGGGGTATCAGGCCTGGGCACCTTGCTTTCAGGGGCCTACATCAGTGTCGACGCATCGGAATCCAAAGACGATGCCGAGCCCATTTATGAATTTGTGGGGCTGGAAAAACCACCTGAAGTCGTGAGTGGCAGACCAGGCAGGCGTTTTACCCTGACCGCCCCGAACCTGGGTTCACTGGAAATTGGATCCCCGGTTTATTACCGCCGCATCGAGGTGGGGCGTGTCATAGGCTACGATCTTGATTCCAAGGCTGATCAGGTCAATATACAGGTGTTCATCGATGCGCCCAATGACAAGTTCGTCACCAAGGATGCGCGATTCTGGAATGCCAGCGGCGTCAATCTTTCGCTTAATGCGGACGGCTTCAACGTTCAGACTGAGTCCCTGGTCTCCGTTCTGGCGGGTGGCGTCGCATTCGCCAGACCCAATGAGCTTACGGCATCCGAGCCCGAGCCGGCCGACGCCGACACCCGTTACCCTTTGTCGTCCACCTACGCACAGGCCATGGCCGACCCCGACGGGCCGGCATTTCCCATAGAGTTGCATTTCTACCAGTCTGTACGAGGCCTGAAAGTGGGTGCCCCCGTTGATTTCCGCGGGCTGGAGCTGGGCGAGGTTATCGACATCGACCTGGAATTCGATAAGGAAAGCCGACGTTTTTTTGCCCTGGTCAAGGCCAGGCTGTATCCCCTGCGCTTCGGTGCGGTCTACGAGCGCCTGATCAAACTTCGGCCCACCACCACAGATTCTCCGGGAGCTCCTTTGCTGGGACCCATGATAGAGCGTGGTTTGCGTGGCCAAATGCGCGCGTCCAATCTGCTGACCGGGCAACAATATGTGGCGCTCGATTTCTTTCCGGATACCGAAGCAGTCGATTTCGATACAAGCAGCGTCCCCGCGATCATCCCCACGATACCGGGCAGTTTCGATCGGCTGCAGCAACAGATCAGCAGCATCGTCGGCAAGCTCGATGCCATGCCTTTCGAGAGCATAGGAACCGAGTTGAAAAGCAGTCTGGTCAATCTGAATGGATTGCTGGTCAGCCTGGAAAAAGACGTTGCACCGCAAGCCAGCGGCATGTTGAAATCAGCGCAAGACTCGCTCCAGCAGCTCAACAAGCTGCTTTCCGATAACTCGCCGTTGAACAGCAATATCGACCGGACCATGCGTGAGCTGACCAACGCGGCCAAATCCTTGCGTGCCCTGGCTGATTATTTGCAAACGCATCCCACCGCACTTATACGGGGCCGTGAAGAAAGCTTTCCGGTCACGCCCTAGAGAGCCATGATGAACGCCAGCCTTAAAGTCCTTATTTGTGGTGTTGCCTGCGTAGTGCTTGCAGGTTGCGCTGCCGACAAGCCCAGCCACTATTACACCTTGATGGCCACCCCCACGCCAGAACAGTCTGCGGCTGCCGTGAATGTGGCTACCCCTGGATACGCGATCAGCGTTCAGGCGGTTGAATTGCCGGATCAGGTCGACAGGCCGCAGATCGTGATTACCGACCCGTCGTCCACGCAAGTCATGCCGCTGGGCGATTCACTTTGGTCGGCACCGCTATCCACGCAACTGCACAACGTGCTGTCGTATGAACTGTCCAGTCAGTTGGGAGCGCTGGACGTTTCGGGCACCGGCATGCCGGACGAGCTGCCCGTCTGGCAGGTATTCATGCAGGTACAGCGCTTTGAGTCGCTCTACAACGAGCGTGTCCTGATCGACGCGACCTGGCGCCTGACCCCCGTCAATCAGGGCAAGAAGCCATCCATGATTTGTCGGGGTGTGGCTCAGGCGTCAGTGCAGCAGGGCATGTCGGCCTTGGTGGCGGGGCATCAGCAATCCATGCGCGAGCTTGCTGCAGTAATTGCCCAGCAAATCAGAACCGGTAAAACAGCAGCGGCAAGTACTGGGGTAAACCTTAAAGGTTGCACCTATTCCTGAATTTTATTACCTAGGGTTAACTCTGGTATAAAAACGGGTGTTACCTGTGTAGTATTTCTGTTTTCCTCCGTACGTGTGGATGTTTGTGCGCGTACATCAAGAAACACGGGATCCTGCTATGGCAACGACGACATTAGGTGTCAAGGTAGATGAAGCGCTACGCGAGCGTCTGAAAACTGCTGCGGCCAAGCTTGGCCGCACGCCGCACTGGCTGCATAAGCAAGCCATTCTTTCTTATATCGATGCAATCGAACGAGGGCAACTGCCTGCCGAGATAGCCAGCTTGGCTGCGGGCGAAACTGATCTGTCCGACCAGGAACCCTCGGTTGCGGTGTCCTTCGCGCCTTTTCAGCAGTTTGCCCACGATGTGCAGCCGCAGTCAGTACTGCGTGCGTCCATTACTTCAGCCTATCGCCGCCCCGAGCCCGAATGCGTCCCCATGCTGCTGGACAAAGCGCGCTGCGTTCAGCCCAAGAACACTTACACTCTGGCAAAGCGCCTGGTTGAGGCCTTGCGCGAAAAAGGCAAGAGTGGTGGCGTTGAAGGTTTGATCCAGGAGTTCTCCCTGTCCAGTCAGGAAGGCGTTGCCCTGATGTGCCTGGCCGAGGCGCTGCTGCGCATACCGGATCGCGCCACGCGCGATGCGCTGATACGCGACAAGATCAGCCATGGTGACTGGCGCTCTCATATGGGCGAGTCGCCATCCTTGTTTGTGAATGCGGCAACCTGGGGCTTGATGCTGACCGGCAAGCTGGTGGGTGTCAACAGCGAACAGTCGCTGTCCAAGGCGCTAACCCGGCTTATCGGCAAAGGCGGCGAGCCGCTGATCCGTAAAGGCGTGAACATCGCCATGCGCATGATGGGCGAACAGTTCGTTGCGGGTCAAACCATTTCGGCGGCCATCGCCAATGGACGCAAGCACGAAGACAAGGGTTTCCGCTATTCCTACGACATGCTGGGCGAGGCCGCTACCACGGCCGCTGATGCGGATCGCTACCATACGTCTTATGTTCAGGCTATACATGCCATAGGGAAAGCGTCTCAGGGCCGTGGCATTTACGAAGGTCCGGGCATTTCGGTCAAGCTCTCGGCACTGCATCCACGCTACAGCCGGGCGCAGCGCGACCGGGTCATGACTGAGCTGTTGCCTCGCCTGACCGAACTGGCCGCGTTGGCACGCCAGTACGACATAGGCTTGAATATCGATGCCGAGGAAGCCGACAGGCTGGAAATTTCCCTGGATCTGCTCGAATCGCTATGCTTTGACGAGCGCCTGTCGGGCTGGAATGGCATAGGTTTTGTTGTGCAGGCCTACCAGAAACGCGCGCCTTTCGTCATTGATTACGTCATTGATTTGGCGCGACGCAGTGGCCACAGACTTATGCTGCGCCTGGTCAAGGGCGCATACTGGGATACCGAGATCAAGCGGGCGCAAGTCGACGGCCTGGAAGGCTATCCCGTTTATACCCGCAAGGTTTACACCGACGTCTCGTATCTGGCTTGCGCACGCAAGTTGCTGGATTCGCCTGAAGCAGTGTACCCGCAGTTTGCTACACATAACGTCCACACGCTGTCGGCCATTTACCATATGGCAGGGCAAAACTATTACCCTGGCCAGTACGAATTCCAATGCCTGCACGGCATGGGCGAACCGTTATACGAACTGGTTACGGGGCCGCTGGCGCAAGGCAAGCTAAATCGGCCATGCCGCATCTATGCGCCAGTGGGTACGCACGAAACCTTGCTGGCCTATCTGGTACGTCGCCTGCTTGAAAATGGCGCCAATACCTCCTTCGTCAATCAATTGGGCGACGCAGACATCTCTGTCGATTCCCTGATTGCCGATCCCGTTGCAAATGCCGAGCGCATACAGCCGCAGGGCGCACCGCACGACAAGATACCCCTGCCGCGCGAACTCTATCTGCAGGCCGACGGCCGCCTTAACTCAGCGGGCTTTGACCTGACCAACGAGCAACGCCTGGGCTCGCTGTCGGCGGCGCTGCTTAATGGCCTTGATCAGTCCTGGCGCGCCATGCCTGAACTGGCCGAAGCCGACATCGTCTGGGATGATGCGCGTGCCCAGCCTGTGCGGAACCCCGCTGATCACCGCGACGTGGTGGGCTACCTGATCGAGGCCACCGAGGCCGAGGTGAATCAGGCCGTAGCGGGTGCCGTGCATGCTGCGCCTATCTGGGCCGCCACACCCGTGGCTGATCGTGCGCGTTGCCTGACACGTGCGGCGCAGATCCTTGAAGATGAAATGCAGTCGTTGCTGGGCCTGATTGTGCGCGAAGCCGGCAAGTCCTTGCCCAACGCGATTGCCGAAGTGCGCGAGGCGGTGGATTTCATGCGCTACTACGCAGCGCAGATAGAGCAGTCTTTTTCCAACGATACGCATCGTCCGTTGGGGCCGATATTGTGCATCAGCCCCTGGAACTTTCCCCTGGCCATATTTTCCGGGCAGGTGTCGGCGGCGCTGGCTGCGGGCAATCCCGTTTTGGCCAAGCCGGCCGAGCAGACCAATCTGATTGCGGCGGCAGCGGTGTCGGCGCTGCATCGTGCTGGGGTGCCGGCCGGTGCTGTCCAGCTATTGCCTGGGCAGGGCGAGACCGTGGGCGCCAGTCTGGTGGCTCATCCGGCTGTACGCGGAATCATGTTTACCGGTTCCACCGATGTTGCGCTGTTGATTTCACGCAAGTTGGCCGAACGCCTGGATGACAGTGGTCATCCTATTCCCCTGATCGCGGAAACGGGCGGGCAAAACGCCTTGATCGTCGACTCCTCGGCATTGTCCGAGCAAGTAGTGGCCGATGTGCTGTCGTCGGCTTTCGACTCGGCGGGCCAGCGTTGCTCGGCGCTGCGTGTGCTGTGTATTCAAGATGATTGCGCCGACAGCATGCTGGCCATGCTGCGCGGTGCCATGCAAGAGCTCAGCATAGGCAAGCCTGATACGCTTTCCACCGATGTCGGGCCCGTGATAGACGTCGATGCTCGCAATGCCATACAAGCGCATATCAAAGCCATGCGCGACGCAGGGCATAGGGTGGATCAACTGGCTCTGGGCCCAGCCTCTATGACCGGTACTTTTGTGGCGCCGGCTTTGATAGAAATTGGCGCCCTGTCAGATCTGCGCAAAGAGGTCTTCGGGCCGGTGCTGCATGTATTGCGCTACAAGCGCGATGAGCTCGATGCCCTGGTCGATTCCATCAATGATACGGGCTATGGGCTTACGTTTGGGGTGCATACGCGGCTGGATGAAACCGTGGCCAGGGTGTCCGAACGAATACAGGCCGGCAATGTCTATGTCAACCGCAATATTGTCGGGGCGGTGGTGGGTGTGCAGCCCTTTGGCGGGCAAGGTCTGTCGGGCACGGGCCCCAAGGCGGGCGGGCCTTTATACCTGACGCGCCTGTTGTCGCGCAGCCCTGCCGGCTTGCCGGCATGGTGCCAGATTGGCCAGAATGGTAGAAGCACACCGTTGGAACTGCCTGGGCCAACCGGCGAGAACAATATGTACTACACCCGGCCACGTGGCACCGTACTGTGCATCAGCGCAACGACAGCCGGGGCACAAGCTCAGTTCGCCGCAAGTGTGCAAACAGGCAACCGTATTGCCCTGCTTGAAAACGGAGCGGGGCGGGCGTTCTTCGATCAGTGCGATCAGGCTGACCGGCAGCGCATACAGCTGTTTTCCCCCGACGATATCGTTCAGGGCGACTACGATGCAGTGCTGTTCGAAGGAGACAGCGATGCGCTTCGAGAACTCAATGGCATGGTGGCACGGCGTACCGGCCCCATCTTATCGGTTCAGGGCCTGAGCAGTGATGAGCTGGCCAGTGGCGCAAGCTACAGGCTGGAGCGTTTGCTGCATGAAGTGTCAGTCAGTGTGAATACGGCTGCGGCCGGGGGTAACGCCACACTGATGATGGTCGGTTGAATAAATTGCTTTTTTCAGGGTTGTGACCCATTACCCATGGGTTATGCATTTGGTTTAATTCGGGGTGACTGGCTTCCGAGGCTAACCGTACTTTAAACATAACGGAGATAAACTATGTCCATCAAGGGATTCAAGCTTTTAAGCGCAACAGCTGCCGTCATGGCCAGCTTTGCGTTCGTTCCGGCTCAGGCAGCCGACAACACGGTTGTTAAATTGGGCTTTGCAGCCCCCCTGACCGGGCCTCAGTCGCATTATGGCGAAGACATGAAAAATGGTCTGACCCTGGCGCTGGAAGAAGCCAACAAACAAAACATAGAGCTGGATGGCAAGCCTGCCAAGTTTGAACTGGTCACGCGTGACGACCAGGCCGACCCGCGTACCGCCGTTCAGGTCGCCCAGCAAATCGTTGATGAAGAAGTGCAAGGCGTATTGGGCCATTTCAATTCCGGCACCACCATACCTGCATCGCGTGTGTATAACGATGCCGGTCTGCCACAGATCGCCATGGCGACTTCGCCGGAATATACCCAGCAAGGCTACGACACCACCTTCCGCATGATGACCAGCGACACGCAGCAGGGCGCGGCGGCGGGTGAGTTCATTGTTAAAGATCTGGGTGCCAAGAACATTGCGCTGATCGACGACCGTACGGCGTATGGCCAGGGCCTGGCTGACCAGGTTGCCAAGGCGGTCGAAGCCAACGGCGGCAAGGTTATTGCCCGGGAATACACCACCGATAAAGCCAACGACTTCACTGCGATCCTGACCAACATCAAGTCCAAGTCACCTGATGCCATCTTCTTTGGCGGACTGGATGCACAGTCGGGCCCCATGCGCCGCCAAATGGCCACGCTGGGCATCAAGGCACCCTTGGTCTCGGGTGAAATGACTCGCAGCGCAACCTTCCTGAAGCTTGCTGGCGATGCCGCCGACGGCACCTATGCTTCGCTGGCCGGCGTACCGCTGCAACAAATGGCAGCAGGCGAAAAATTCGCTGCCGACTATAAAGCACGCTTCAAAGTCGATGCCGGCGTTTATGCTCCTTACGCCTACGATGGCGCCTGGAACATGATCACCGCCATGAAGGAAGCCGGTTCGGCCCAGCCTGAAAAATATCTATCCAAGCTCGCAGGCCTGCAGCGCACCGGTGCTACCAGCGAAAACATTGCTTATGACAAAAATGGCGACCTAAAGGAAATTTCGGTCACCATTTATGAAGTCAAGAACGGCAAGTGGGAAATGGTCAAGACCATGGTCAGCAAGGCTAACTGATCAGCTCATGATAAAGGCCCCGGCCGCCCGTATTGGGGCAGTCGGGGCCTGGTGCCTGATCGGGGTTCCGCCCCGATAATAGAGCGGACTTCAGTGCCGCCGTTTACCTGCGAGTCTAAGCATGGATATCCTATTACAACAGCTGATCAACGGCGTTACCGTGGGCAGTGTATACGCCCTGGTCGCCCTTGGTTACACCATGGTTTATGGAATCATAGGCCTGATAAATTTTGCCCATGGCGACGTCGTCATGGTGGGCGCCATGGTAGCAACGACACTGGTTGCCGCATTTCTGGGTGCGGATCCGGGTAGTACGTCGGCATGGCTGGCCGTGACGGGTGCCTTGCTGGTCGCCATTCCATTGTGCATGGCACTGGGCTGGCTGGCCGAACGCTTTGCTTATCGCCCCTTGCGCCGCGCGCCACGTCTGGCTGCGCTGATTACCGCAATTGGCGTGTCTATCATTATTCAGAACATTGCCATGATGGTGTGGGGCCGCAATTACCTGAGCTTCCCGCACATCATCGAGCCCAATATCGTGCAGTTGGGCGGTGCACGCATCAGCATGCTGCAAATCATCATTATCCTCTCGGCTACCGCCATTATGGCCGGCTTGCTGCTGGTGGTCCATCGCACCCGTCTGGGAACCGCCATGCGCGCGACGGCGCAAAATCGTGAAGTGGCGGGGCTGATGGGCGTGAATATCAATACCGTCATTTCAGCCGCTTTCCTGATAGGTTCTGCGCTGGCGGCCGTGGCCGGCGTAATGGTCACCACCTATTATGGGGTAGCGCAATACACCATGGGCTTCATGCTGGGCCTGAAAGCCTTTACGGCGGCCGTCCTGGGCGGCATAGGCAATTTGGGTGGCGCCATGCTGGGCGGTTTGTTGCTGGGCATTATCGAGTCACTGGGTGCCGGCTATATCGGCGACCTGACCAACGGTGTGTTCGGCAGCAATTACCAAGACGTTTTCTCTTTTATCGTGCTGATATTGGTGCTGGTATTCCGGCCATCGGGTCTGCTGGGTGAACGAGTCGGAGACCGCGCATGAGCCATACCACTACTTTGCGCCCCGGCATCAGTTTCAAGGTTTGGCTGGGTATCGCGCTTTGCGGCGTGGTGCTGGCCATACTGCCCTTCGTTCTGGGCATGGCCGGGCAAAGCTGGGTGCGTACCCTGAATTTTGCCCTGCTGTATGTCATGTTGGCCCTGGGCCTGAATATCGTCGTCGGCTTTGCCGGTTTGCTTGATCTGGGCTATATCGCCTTTTACGCTGTGGGCGCCTATGTCTGGGCCTTGCTGGCTTCGCCGCATTTTGGCCTGCACTTGCCATTCTGGGTTGTGTTGCCTGCGGGCGTGGTGCTGGCTGCATTTTTCGGCGCCATGCTGGGCGCGCCCACCCTTAAGTTGCGGGGCGATTACCTGGCCATCGTTACGCTGGGTTTTGGTGAAATTGTCCGCATCTTCATGAATAACCTTGATGCGCCCGTCAACATTACCAATGGCCCGCAAGGTATCAACCGCATCGATACCTTTTCCATAGGCGAGTTTGCTTTCGGGCGCTCGGAATCCTTGTTCGGCTTTCGCATCACGGGGCCCGAGAAATACTATTACCTGCTGCTGTTTCTGGTCATTGTCATTGTGATCATATGCGCGCGCTTGCAGAACTCCCGCATCGGCCGCGCCTGGGAAGCCGTACGCGAAGACGAAGTGGCCGCCAAAGCCATGGGCATCAATACGCGCAACATCAAGCTGCTGGCGTTTTCCATGGGGGCCAGCTTCGGCGGCGTGGCTGGTGCCATGTTTGCTTCCATGCAGGGTTTCGTCAGCCCTGAAAGCTTCAGCCTGACCGAATCCATCATGGTGTTGTGCATGGTGGTGCTGGGCGGCATGGGCAATATTCCGGGCGTCATACTCGGCGCCATCCTGCTTTCTGTGTTCCCTGAATTCTTGCGTGCCATCGTCGTGCCGCTGCAGCAATCCATATTCGGCGATGTCATTCTTGATCCCGACGGCATACGCATGCTGCTCTTTGGCTTTGCCCTGGTGCTGGTCATGATTTTCCGTCCGGCCGGATTGTGGCCATCGGCAGTGCGGCGCCGCGAACTTTCCACATCCAAGGAGGGCCAGGCATGACGACGGCGAATGTCAATCCCAATGCCAGCTCCATGCCCGATTTGCTGCTGGTAGCCAGCAAGCTCAGCAAGCGTTTTGGCGGCTTGCAAGCTTTGTCCGATGTCAGCTTTTCCATTTGCAAAGGCGATATCTACGGACTGATAGGCCCCAATGGCGCGGGCAAGACGACTTTGTTCAATGTATTGACCAGCCTGTATGTGCCTGAATCGGGCACCTGCAACTTCATGGGCCATCAGCTTACGCGCTTGAAGCCGCATGAAATCGCCATTTCGGGGTTGGCTCGCACCTTCCAGAACATACGCTTGTTCGGTGCCTTGAGCGCCATCGAAAATGTCATGATAGGACGGCACATTCGTACCAAAGCAGGTGTCTATGGCGCCATCACCCGCAACAAGGCTACCCGCGATGAAGAGGCCGCCATTGAACAGCGTGCGCAGGAGCTGCTGGACTATGTAGGCATAGGCGACCGGGCCAATCACCTTGCCAGTGCCTTGCCCTATGGTGATCAGCGGCGGCTGGAAATAGCACGGGCCCTGGCCACCGAGCCGGCGCTGTTGGCCCTGGATGAGCCGGCCGCAGGCATGAATGCGTCGGAAACCGTGGTGCTGCGTCGCCTGATTGAAAAAATACGTGACGACGGTGTGACGGTGCTGCTGATCGAGCACGACATGAAACTGGTCATGGGTTTGTGCAACCGGGTACTGGTGCTGGAATACGGCAAGGTGCTGGCTGAAGGCAAGCCCGCCGATGTGCAGCGTAATCCCAAGGTCATCGAAGCCTATCTGGGTGCCGGGGCTGCCACCGAACACAACAAGGATGCGTCATGAGCCAGTCAGAAACCTTATTGGAAATCAGTCAGCTAGAAGTGTCTTATGGTGGCATTCGTGCCGTACGTGGCATGGACCTGACGGTGGGGCGCGGCGAACTGGTATGCCTGATAGGCGCCAACGGGGCCGGCAAAAGCACGACGCTGCGGGCCATCTGCGGGCTGGCGCCCATCGCAGCCGGCAGCATCACTTACGATGGCAAGTCCATTGCAGGCACGCCGTCGTACACGTTGGTGCGTCAGGGACTGGTCATGGTGCCTGAAGGGCGGGGTATCTTCGGCCAACTCACCATAGAAGAAAACCTGGCCATGGGCGGCTACAGTCGCAAGGATCAGAACCAGGTGCGTAAAGACATAGAACATGTCTTCGAGCTCTTTCCCCGCCTGCAGGAACGACGCAGCCAGTCGGCAGGTACTTTGTCGGGCGGCGAGCAGCAGATGCTGGCCATGGGCCGTGCCATGATTTCGCGGCCACGCCTGTTGCTGCTCGATGAGCCCTCTATGGGGCTGGCGCCGCTCATGGTCGAAAAGATCTTCGAAGTGGTTCGCACCATTGCTGCCGAAGGCGTCACCATCCTGCTGATCGAGCAAAACGCCAAACTGGCGCTGGAAGTCAGCCAGCGGGCTTACGTTATGGAATCAGGCAATATCATCCTGCAAGGGCCGTCCGATCAGATCATGGACAACCCCAAGGTACGCGCCGCCTATCTGGGCGAAGAAGAGATCGCCTGAACCGTCGGGTCGGCCTTAGCCGCGTCCGGTGCTGCCAAAGCCACCAGCGCCGCGTTCGCTGTCGTTGAATTCGTCGACGATATCGAACTCGACTTGCTGAACGGGTACCACGACCAATTGCGCAAGTCGCTCCATGGGCTGCAAAATGAATTCATTCTGGCCGCGATTCCAGGCCGATACCATGAGCGGCCCCTGGTAATCGGAATCGATCAGTCCCACCAGATTGCCCAGTACGATGCCGTGTTTGTGGCCCAGACCCGAGCGCGGCAGAATCATGGCCGCGTAGGCCGGATCGGCAATATGTATGGATAAGCCGGTGGGTACCAATTCGGTGGCGCCTGGCGGCAAGACCAGGGGCGAGTCTATACAAGCGCGCAGGTCAAGGCCGGCCGAGCCGCCCGTTGCATAGGCCGGCAGAAAATCATTCATGCGCGGGTCAAGGATCTTTAGGGCAATTTTTCTCACGAAGCACTCGCTGATCAGGATTGTTTATCGGTAGGTGAACTGCGGCGCTTGCGCATCATGGCGTACGCTATCCATAGCGCAAGGGCCACCGACAGCACGGCACTGACTATAAAGCTGACATTCATGCCACTGCCATGCATGGCGTCGACGCTGCGGCCGGCCAGATAGCCGGGCAGCAGCATGACGGGTACCCAGATGGCGCCCGAGGCAATATTGGCGAGCTGGAAGCGCAGCTGTGGCATGCGCATGACACCCGCCACGCTGGGCACCACTGAACGCAAAGGCCCCAGGAAGCGGCCGGCGAATATGGTCAGCATTCCGTACTTGTAGAAAAAAAGGCGGGCGCGGGCAACGGCGCGCCGCTGTTTGTTCAGCGGCCAGCTGTGTACGATCTTCGGCCCCAGCAGGTGGCCTATGTAATATGAAATGGCGTCGCCCACCACGGCGCCTGCTATGCCCCAGGCAATAATGGGCGTGGGCTCCAGCGTACCGCTGCCGACCAGGCCGCCCACCAGCATCAGCAGGGCCGTGGCCGGAATGGCCAGGCCTACGATCAGCAGCGATTCGCCCATGGTCAGCAATCCCAGTATGAGTCCGGCCCATTCCTGGTTTGCCTGGATAAACGTGCTTGCGTATTCTATATATTGATCCATATTGCCTTGTTGTGTTGCGGTGCTACCTGGACGCGGCCGGTGCTTGCAGTGCGATTTCCTGAATCAGCCTGCGCGCAGCGCCCAGCTTGGGCAGAACAGGCAGTGCTTGCACGCCTTGCTCGCTGAACAGTACGAGTTCGGTGGTATCGGCATTCATGGCTTGCTGGGCCAGGTTGCCAACCAGCAAGGGCACCCCTTTGCGCTGGCGCTTGGCTTCGGCGTTCTGGTGCAGGTTTTCAGTTTCGGCGGCAAAGCCTACGCAGTAGGGCCCGCTGGCCATTTTGGCTACATCAGCCAGAATATCGGGGTTGACTGAAAACTGCAGGTCGGGTGCCTGGCCGTCGGGTTTTTTCTTCAGCTTGCTGTCGCTGGCATTGGCCACATGCCAGTCGGCCACGGCCGCCACAGCGATAAAGATATCACTGCCACGAGCTTCGTTCATGACTGCAGCATGCATTTGTGCAGCGCTTTCAACGTTAACGCGGTCTATCCCGTACGGTGTGCTTAACGCGGTGGGCCCGGATACCAGCACAACCTGCGCACCGGCCTCGCGCGCTGCCTGGGCAATGGCATAACCCATTTTGCCCGATGAGCGATTGGTGAGTACGCGTACCGGATCGATTTTTTCGGAGGTGGGCCCCGCGGTAATCAGCACTCGCCGTCCCGACAGAGTTTTGGGCTGGAAGAAAGCGATAAGTTCGGAAAGCAGTTCGTGGGACTCGAGCATGCGCCCACTGCCGACTTCGCCACAGGCCTGGTTGCCTTCGGCCGGGCCCAGTATCAGGGCTCCGTCGGATTGCAGCTGTGCCACATTGCGTTGCGTGGCAGGGTGCAGCCACATTTCACGATTCATGGCCGGTGCCACCAATAGGGGGCAGGCGCCTTTGGCGACGCATAGTGTGGACAGCAAGTCGTTGGCATGGCCCTGGGCAAGCTTGGCGATGAAGTCGGTACTGGCCGGCGCTACCAATATGGCATCGGCGCCGCGCGTCAGGTTGATGTGCGCCATGTTGTTGGGCATGCGCGCGTCCCAGGCATCCACGAACACAGGCCGACCCGACAGCGCCTGCATGGTGACTGGCGTGATGAAGTGGGTGGCGGCCTCGGTCATGACTACGTCGATGACGGCGCCCTGATCCTGTGCGCGTCGGACGAACTCCGCCAGCTTGTAGCAGGCTACCCCCCCGGTCAGGCCCAGGACAATACGTTTATTTGCAAGTTCCAGCATAAGAGAAGCCCAATCAGGTTAAACCGGGGTGCGGTGCCTTAGCCCGTGCTGCGCGATTTGCGCTTTTCCCGGCGCATGCGCCGGATCTCGTCCAGCACCAGCAGGATGGCGCCGCAGGTAATCGCGATGTCGGCGATATTGAATGCGGGAAAATACCAACTATCCCAATAAAACAATAAAAAATCAATGACGTGTCCGTGCTGGATACGATCAATGACGTTACCGATGGCGCCACCCAGTATGAAGGTCAGCGAGGCGCAGAACAGGCGCTGCCCCGGATTGCGGCGCAGCAGGTGCAGAATCAGGCCTATGGCACCCAGCGCAATGGCCGTAAAGAACCAGCGTTGCCAGCCTTGGCCATCGGCCAGGAAGCTGAATGCCGCACCCGGGTTGTACAGCAGCGTGAAATCAAAGAAGGGCAGCACATTCCAGCGTTCGCCATATTGCAGGGCCTGGTCAAAATAAACCTTGGTGATCTGGTCGAGCACAATGATGGCCAGTGCGCCAGATATCCAGGCCCAGAACGGCAGGGCCCTGGACGACTTTTTTTTGGCCAGGGCTTTGCTTTGGCTAGGGGTGTCAGGCATGTTGACGCGCTTCACCTTCACCAAACAAATTGCTGACGCAGCGCCCGCAAATGGCCGGATGCTCCGGATCGCTGCCCACATCTTCACGGTGATGCCAGCAGCGCTCGCACTTGGCTTGCTGGGTGGCCTGTACCTTGATGTTCAGGGCCTGGCCTTCGGCCTGGTGCAGGCTGGCGCGCGATACGATCAACACAAAGCGCAAGTCGTCGCCCAGGCTGCTCAGCAATTGATAGTCGTCGCCACTGGCTTCAATATCCAGCTCTGCCGCCAGTGACGAACCGATTTCACCCGCGCTGCGCACTGCTTCAATACTGCGCATGGCTTCGGCGCGTATGTCGCGCAGGCGTGTCCATTTGTCGCGCAGCAGCTGTGCATCGACCTGGTCGGGCAGGGCGTGGAACAGCTCAGTGAAGATACTGGGCACTTCGCTGCCAGTATGTAGGTCTTTCCAGGCTTCTTCTGCGGTAAACGACACAATAGGAGCCAGCAGCTTGAGCAAGGTGTGGGTGATGTGATAGATGGCCGTTTGGGCCGAGCGGCGCGCCACGCTGCTTTGGCCGGCGGTATACAGCCTATCTTTGAGCACATCCAGGTAGAAGGCACCCAAATCTTCAGAGCAGAAGATTTGCAGTCGTGACACGGCGGGATGGAACTCATAGCGCTTGTAGCAGCCCAAGACTTCGGCTTGCATGCCGGCCGTCATGGCCAGCGCATAGCGATCTATCTCGAACAAATGCTCTAGTTCGACAGCCTCAGCAGCGGGATTGAAGTCTTGCAGATTGCCCAGCAAGAACTTCAAGGTGTTGCGTATGCGACGATAGCCTTCGACCACGCGTTCCAGGATCTGGTCGGAAATCGTCAGCTCGCCCGAATAATCGGTGGATGCCGTCCAGAGACGCAGGATTTCCGCACCCAGAGAGTCGGATACCTTCTGCGGAGCAATCACGTTGCCGACGGATTTGCTCATTTTCCGGCCCTTGCCGTCGACCACGAAACCGTGCGTCAGCAATGCCTTGTAGGGTGGGCGGCCGTAAAGCATGCAGCCGGTCAGCAATGACGAATGGAACCAGCCCCGATGTTGATCCGAGCCTTCCAGATACAGATCGGCGGGCCATGTCAGTTCGTCGGCGTGCGAGCCTTTGATGCTGTGGTCCTGGCCACCCAATACGGTTGCGTGGGTGGTGCCCGAGTCGAACCAGACATCCAGCGTATCGCGGTTTTTCTCGTACTGGCTGGCTTCGTCGCCCAGCAGTTCGACGGGATCGAGTGATTGCCAGGCTTCGATGCCATGCTGCTCGACGCGCTGCGCAACCTGTTCCATGAGCTCGGGCGTGCGCGGATGCAGCTCGCCGGTTTCCTTGTGTACGAAAAACGCCATGGGCACGCCCCATTGACGCTGCCTGGACAGGGTCCAGTCAGGACGATTGGCGATCATTGCGTGCAGTCGTGCGCGACCCCAGGCTGGGTAGAATTCAGTGTTGTCCACGCCCTGCAAGGCCGTTTCACGTAGTGTTTTGCCCGTTTTGGGCTGGCGATCCATGCCCGCAAACCATTGGCTGGTGGCACGATAGATGACAGGCGTTTTATGGCGCCAGCAATGCATATAGCTGTGCGACAAGGGTTCGGTTTGCAACAGGCTGCCGGCGTCTTGCAGTGCCTGGACGATTACGGGGTTGGCCTTCCAGATCATCATGCCGCCGAACAGGGGCAGGCTTTCCGCGTAGTGGCCGTCACCCATGACAGGATTGATGATTTGGTCGTCGCTCATGCCATGGGCCTTGCAGGACACAAAGTCTTCAATACCGTAGGCTGGTGCCGAGTGCACTACGCCTGTGCCGCTGTCCAGCGTGACATAGTCACCCAGATAAACGGGTGACATGCGCTGGTAGCCTTCATGCACGCCGTACAAGGGGTGCTGAAATTCCAGGTTGGTCAGTGCATCGCCTTTGGCCGTGGCAATGATTTCACCTTTAAGGCCCCATTGCTCCAGGCAGGGCTCGACCAGGTCTTTGGCCAGCAGCAGCACAGAGCCTGTAGCACGCGGCTGATCAAGCTTGACCAGCGCATAGTCGAACTCGGGATGTACATTCAGAGCCTGATTGGCCGGCAGTGTCCAGGGCGTTGTGGTCCAGATGACAATGGCGCCGTCGTCGACTTGGGGCAGGCCAAAAGCATGGGCCAGCTTTTGTTTGTCGCCAAACCTGAAGGCCACGTGTACCGATGGGTCTTTGCGGTCGGCGTACTCAACCTCGGCCTCGGCCAGCGCCGAGCCGCAATCGAAACACCAGTTCACGGGTTTCAGGCCACGAAATACATAACCCTTTTCCATGATGCGGGCCAGGGCGCGCAATTCATCGGCTTCATTGCCGAAGTTCATCGTCAGATAGGGCTTGTCCCAATCGCCCAGCACACCCAGGCGTTTGAAGTCTTTGCGCTGGCGGTCTATTTGTTCAAGGGCGTAGGCACGCGCCTTGGCCTGCACTTCGGCCACAGGCAAATGCTTGCCGTATTTTTTTTCGATCTGGATTTCGATGGGCATGCCGTGGCAGTCCCAGCCCGGAACATAAATGGCATCGTAGCCTGCCATGGCACGGCTCTTGACGATGATGTCTTTCAGTATCTTATTAACCGCGTGCCCGATGTGAATATCACCGTTGGCATACGGCGGGCCGTCGTGCAGCACGAACTTGGGCCGGCCCT
This sequence comes from Alcaligenaceae bacterium, assembly GCA_013416405.1. GTDB lineage: Bacteria > Pseudomonadota > Gammaproteobacteria > Burkholderiales > Burkholderiaceae_B > Pusillimonas_C. The sequence continues at coordinate 147,645 of JACCET010000006.1, read as the reverse complement.
TGCTTGCGGCACGTATGGCGGCATAGACCTTTTTTTCTTCCCACTCGGCTATCCAGCCGGGCTCGCGCTTGGCAAGGTTGCCACGCATTGGGAAGGGGGTATCGGGCAAATTCAGGGTGTTTCTATAGTCCATGGAGGGCGAAATGGTCGCGAGCGCATTGCACATCGTTGTCGATGGCAGCGATCATAGTGGGTAGGTCGGGAAATTTTTCTTCATCCCGCAGGTATTCAAGAAATTCAACACACGTGAGTTTACCGTATGCGTCTATTTGGCAGTCGAGCAGGTGTACTTCCAGCATCAGGCACCCGCCTTGCGAAATGGTGGGTCGCACGCCCAGGCTGGCCACGCCGTTGATGGCTTGCGGGCCCAGGCCGTGCGCGCGCACCACGTATACGCCGGATCGCAGGGCGCACTGGGCCGGCACTTTAACGTTCAATGTGGGGTAACCTATGCTGCGGCCCAGTTTTTGACCATGAACGACATGGCCGCTGATACGATAGCTGTGGCCCAGCAAATGTTCGGCCCTGGCCAGATTGCCCACGGCCAGCGCGGTGCGTAGCTCGGAGCTTGAAATACGGTGGCCGTGTTCGTCGGCGATATCGGCTATGGTTTCCACCTGGAAACCGTAGTCCTGCCCGGCGCGGCGTAAAAGCCCGATGTCGCCGCTGCGTTTATGGCCGTAGCGGAAATCCTCGCCCACCAGCAACCAGCGGGTATTCAAACCGTCGACCAGCAACTGCCGGATAAAATCTTCGGCTGACATGTCGGCCAGATGCTGATCGAATCGTTCCAGCACTACCTGATCCATCTTATGCGCCGCCAGGGCGGTAAGCTTATCGCGTAGACTGCTGATTTGCGTGGGCACAAGTTCAGGCCGCTGTCCGCGCCTGGCAAAATAGGCGCGGGGGTGGGGCTCGAAGGTCATGACGGTCGAGGCCAGACCATGCGCGAGGGCTTGTTCCTGAACACGCGCAAGTATGGCCTGATGGCCCCGATGGACGCCATCGAAGTTGCCTATGGTCACGGCGCTGGCTTGCCGGGTGTCGTGGCGGGGCAGGGTGCGATAGATGGTGGGATAGGTTTTCACACCCGAGAGTTTACAATCTTGTGCTGCTTCACTCAGGAATTATTCTTTTGGACGCCATTTCTTCTTCTGCCTGCCGGATCGTTGTGCTGATATCCGGGCGGGGATCCAACATGCAAACCATCGTCAATGCGGTGCGCGACCGTGGTTTGCCCGCGACGATATCGGCCGTGATCGCCAACAAGCCCGATGCGGGCGGGCTGGAGTGGGCGCGCGAGCGCGGCATCCAGACGGCGGTGGTGCCCCATCGCGATTACGACACGCGCGAAGCGTTCGATGCGGCGCTGGCCGACGCCATAGAGCACTACCAGCCGCATTACGTATTGCTGGCTGGCTTCATGCGTGTGCTGACACCCGGTTTTGTCGAGCGCTTCAATGGCCGACTGATCAATATTCATCCTTCTCTGCTGCCCGCGTTTCCAGGCCTGCATACGCATCAACAGGCATTGGCCATGGGTGTGCAGTGGCATGGTTGCACCATACATTTTGTGACCCCGGTGCTGGATCATGGCCCTATCGTGGCGCAGGGCGTCGTGCCGGTGCTAGCAGATGACACCCCCGATGACCTGGCCGGCCGAGTGCTGCAGGTCGAGCATAAAATATACGCAGACGTAGTAGGCTGGCTGGCACAGGGGCGGGTGACGCTCGATGCCATGCAGCGTGTGCGGGTGGCCGGTGTGGCCAGCCGCTCCTTTGTCCTGACGCCCGATGGCGTTACATCATCTGAATAGGTCGTCATGAACAATACAGACAAACCCCGGCGCGCCCGGGAGACTCGCAAGCCTGCCCCTCAGGGGCGGCGCGATGAACGCGGCCGACAGGCCGAGCGTGGCGCCCAGAACGAGCGTGGCGCCCAGACAGGCCGCCCCTATGTCATGGCCGCCGTAAGGATAGAACAGGTCCGCAGCGTGCTGGGTGAAATTCTGCAGTGGGAGTATCCGGCCGACGCCGCGCTTTCACATTGGTTGCGTGCCCACCCTAAAATGGGGTCACGCGACCGTAGTGAAGTGGCCGAAGCTGTCTTCGACGTATTGCGCCATCTGCGACGCTACCGCCAGTTTGCCGAAAGCGGCTCCGGGCCAGCAGCGCGGCGATTGGCGATACTGGGCCTGGCATCCGTATTCGACAAGTCCGTGCTCAATGCAGGTTTATCGGAAACCGAGCAGCAATGGCTGGCTCATGTGCAAGGTATAGATATCGAAAGCCTGTCGCGCGCCGTACGCGACAGCCTGCCTGGCTGGCTGGACGAGCGCCTGGCATTGCTGGATGATGCCGATGCGCTGATCAAGGCACTGAATCAGCCTGCGCCGCTCGATGTCCGGGTCAACCCCCTTAAGGCCGACAGGGCTGATATGCTCAAGCAGATGCGTGCCGGCCCCGCCTTGCGCTATGACCCCGAACCCACCCCTTATTCTCCCTGGGGCATACGCCTGCAAGGCCGTCCTCCAGTTAATCGCTGGCCCATGTTCGAGAAAGGCGAAATCGAGGTTCAGGATGAAGGCAGCCAGATACTGGTGTCGCTAGTGGGCCCCAAACGGGGTGAAATGATTATTGACTACTGCGCGGGTGCCGGAGGCAAGACCTTGTTGCTGGGGGCCCTGATGCGATCCACTGGCCGCCTGTACGCTTTCGATGTCTCGGCTGCCCGGCTGGCCCGAGCCAAGCCGCGCTTTGCGCGTAGCGGTTTGTCCAATATTGTTCCGGTGGTGATAGCGGCCGATAACGATCAGCGTGTAAAGCGATTGCGCGGCAAAGCGCAACGGGTGCTGATAGACGCGCCGTGCAGCGGCCTGGGCACCTTGCGCCGCAATCCCGACCTGAAATGGCGTCTACATCCCGAGTCTTTGCAGTCTTTGCTGGACACCCAGGCAAGCATACTGCGCCAGGCTTCGCGTTGCGTGGCGCCCGGAGGCAGGCTGGTTTATGCCACCTGCAGCATCCTGCCCGAAGAGAATGAAGAGCAAGTTGAGCGCTTTTTAAAAGAAAATCCCGACTTTACTGTGCTTGATGCGTGCAAAATCGCAGCGGATCGTTGTGAAAATCTGACACTTTCGGGGCCTTATCTGCGCTTGCGTCCAGACCATCATCAGACCGACGGCTTTTTTGCCGCCGTGCTGGAACGAAAGAAGGATGCACCGGTCAAAAAAGCAGACCACAAGCCTGATCTGGCCCCACAGGACGAAAATGACGAAATCAAGTGAAACAGCTGCAATTGGGTGACGACGGCTTAAAGGCTTTATATTGGCTTTATGGCGAGTTATCGGATGCCTTACTAGGAACTGAATTCCTTCCTAATTCCTTGATCTAACTCAAAACTAGTTTGAAATTCTACTGTCATATACCCAGCAAGTAAGCTACACTTTTTGTTGTTCTAACACGAGGCCTTTACAGGTTTATGGACCAAATACTTAATTTTCTAAAAGGCGGCCTGCTGCAGTTTTCCTGGTGGCAGGTTGTACTGGTTACCTTGGTGCTTACCCATATCACCATACTTGGCGTAACCATCTTTTTGCACCGCAGCCAGGCGCATCGCGGGCTAGACCTGCATCCTGCTGTCATGCACTTTTTCCGTTTCTGGCTCTGGCTGACTACCGGTATGGTCACCAAAGAATGGGTAGCCATTCACCGTAAGCACCACGCCAAATGCGAAAAGGAAGGCGATCCCCACTCCCCGGTGGTGTTTGGTCTGGGTAAAGTGTTTTTCCGTGGTGCAGAACTGTATCGCGAGGAAGCCACCAACCCTGAAACCCTGAAACGCTTCGGTCACGGCACCCCCGACGACTGGATTGAACGCAATCTATATACCAAACGCAGCCTGCTGGGCATCCTGGTCATGCTGGGTATCAACCTGTCATTGTTCGGCGTGCTGGGTGTCACGGTGTGGGCCATACAAATGGCATGGATTCCCTTCTGGGCCGCCGGCGTGGTCAACGGCATCGGGCACGCCTGGGGCTATCGCAACTTTGCCAGCCCCGATACCAGTACCAATGTATCGCCCTGGGGCATTATCATTGGTGGTGAAGAGCTGCACAACAACCATCACGCCTACGGCACGTCGGCTAAGTTTTCGACCAAATGGTACGAGTTCGATCTGGGCTGGTTCTATATCTCGATACTGAGCTTTTTTGGGCTGGCCACGGTTAAAAAACGTGCACCCAAACTCAAACTCGAGGCGCCCAAAGCCGTGGCTGATGCCAGCACCTTGCAAGGTGTCATCACGCACCGCTATGAAATCCTGGCGCGTTATACCGACCTGGTCAAGAAAGCGGCCAGTGAAGAGCTCAGCAAGCTCAAGCTGACGCGTAAGGAAGGTAGCACCGATTGCAACTGGGCCGTGCTTAGCAGCAGTAAAGACTGGATCACCGGCACCGACGACACCCTGGAACCGGCACAACGCGAACAGGTCGATACCGCCTTGGCTCAAAATCAGTCGTTGTTCACTCTGGTGCAAATGCGACGCGAACTCGTACGTTTGTGGGAAAGCTCCAGTTCCAGCAGCGAACAGCTGTTGGCCGATCTTCAGGCCTGGTGCCAGCGTGCACAGCAAAGCGGTATTAAAGAGCTAGAGCAGTTTGCTTACCGGTTGCGCCGCTACGCGGCATGATAGAAAGCCTTAACCCGCAACAACAAGCCGCTGTCACTCTACCTCCCTCACACGCGCTGGTTCTAGCCGGCGCGGGTAGCGGAAAAACCCGAGTTCTGACTACACGCATGGCCTGGCTGATACAAAGCAGCCAGGCCAGCCCTTTTGGGCTGATGGCGGTTACGTTCACCAATAAATCGGCGCGTGAAATGCTCACGCGCCTTTCCGCGTTGCTGCCCATCAATACTCGCGGTTTGTGGGTGGGAACCTTCCACGGCCTGTGCAATCGCTTGCTGCGCGCTCATCACCGCGACGCCGGCCTGCCGCAGACTTTTCAGATATTGGACAGCGCCGATCAGCTGGCTGCCATCAAGCGCCTGATCAAGGGCGCAGGTATAGACGATGACAAGTTTCCGCCACGCGATGTGCAGCGTTTTATCAATGGCGCCAAGGAAGATGGACAGCGACCGACCGATGTAGAGGTCTGGGATGCGCATAGGCGCCGTCTGGTTGAAATTTACCAGTTGTACCAGGACCAGTGCGAGCGCGAAGGCGTGGTCGACTTTGCCGAGCTGTTGCTGCGCGCTTACGAGCTGCTGCAGCGCAACGCACCCATACGCGAGCATTATCAGCGCCGCTTTCAGCACATTCTGGTTGACGAGTTTCAGGACACCAACACGCTGCAGTATCGCTGGCTGATCTTGCTGGCCGGCGGCGGTGCCCATATGTTTGCCGTGGGTGACGACGATCAGTCGATTTACGCCTTCCGGGGCGCCAACGTAGGCAATATGTCGGACTTCGAGCGCGATTACGCCCGAGGCAATGTTATACGCCTTGAGCAGAACTACCGCTCTTACGGACACATTCTGGATTCGGCCAATGCCCTGATTGCGCACAATACCGGACGGCTGGGCAAGAATCTGTGGACGGAGCAGGGCGAGGGTGAGCCGGTGCGCGTCGTTGAGCAGGCTTCTGATTTGCTTGAGGCGCAATGGATTATTGACGAGATCAAGGCCCTTATCAACGACGGCCGCCTGCGTCGCGAGATTGCCGTTTTGTATCGCAGCAATGCACAGTCGCGCATTATCGAGCATGCGCTGTTTTCCGCCAGCATACCTTACAAGGTTTATGGCGGCCTGCGCTTTTTTGAACGCCAGGAAGTCAAACATACCCTGGCTTATTTAAGGCTTATGGACAACCCCCATGACGATACGTCATGGCTGCGAGTGGTAAATTTCCCCACCCGAGGCATAGGCGCGCGCACACTAGAGCAACTGGCTGACGTAGCCAGGCAACAGAACAGCAGCCTGTTTCGAGCCGTGGCGGCCATGTCGGGCAAGGGCGGCAATAATCTGGCCCGCTTCGCCGAACTGGTCCAGCAAATGGCCCATGAAGCGCAAGTGTTGCCGTTGCCCGAACTCATCGAGCACGTGGTGCACCATAGTGGTCTGCTGGCACATTATCAAAGCGATCGTGAAGGTGCCGACCGGCTTGAAAACTTGCAGGAATTGGTCAATGCTGCTGCCGCTTTTGTGGCCGAGGCGAACTTTGAAGGTTTGCCGGCAGGGCGCATTCCCGATGATGCACTGGCTGCAGCCAGCCTGAATGCGGATGCCTCTGAAGCGTTGGCGGCGATGTCGCCGCTGGCGGCTTTCCTGACTCACGCTTCACTCGAGGCGGGTGATAACCAAGCGCAAGCCGGCCAGGACGCGGTTCAGTTGATGACGGTGCACGCGGCCAAGGGCCTGGAATTTGATTCGGTGTTTATTACAGGTGTTGAAGAAGGGCTGTTTCCGCATGAAAACAGCCTGCTGGAAGCAGCCGGCCTGGAAGAAGAGCGGCGCCTGATGTATGTGGCGATTACGCGGGCGCGTGAGCGTCTGTACCTGTCGCTGGCTCAAAGCAGGATGTTGCATGGGCAGACACGCTATGCGATGCGCTCGCGCTTCCTGGATGAAATCCCCGAGCAGCATCTGAAATGGCTGACGCCTCGCGATGGGCGGGCACCCATGCAGGCGCAACAGCATGCCTGGAGTGGTGCGTTTCGTCGCGGCAATACGTTTAATCGGGCTGACGGCGGCGGTAGCGCCACGCCTGTTGCTGCGCGCAGTCTGACGTCGACGGTGACGGTGGGCGCGCTGCAGTTCCGGATTGGAACCGGGGTCAGGCATGCCAAGTTCGGCGAGGGCACGGTGATAGGGCTGAGCGGTACGGGGCAGGATGCCCAGGCGCAGATTCAGTTCCGGGATGTGGGGACGAAGACGCTGGCGCTGGGTGTGGCTAAGCTGGAGATTACGGCGGGCTGACTGTTGGTGCTTGGCTGGTTGGTCGCTGGTTGCTGAGATAGCCGTTGGGGGGCTTGGTAGCAGGTTGTTTGCTTTATAGCCGCCGGCTGCTTGCTTTGTATCCGGTTGCTTGTAAGGACCGGTCTGTCGGGAGCTGCTGGGGCAGTCGGGCTCCACGAGCACGGTCCTGCTACGCAGGACTGCCTGTTTAAAGGCCAGCCGTCGGCGCGGTCGCAGAACTCAGGCCGTCGGACCGGTGGTCCGACAAACGTGGCCTTCAAACAGCTGCGACCTTGCATCGCCGACAGCTGGCCTTTAAACAGCGTGCCCGAAAGTCGCCCTCGTGCCCCAGCAGCCCCCGACAGACCTCACAGCAACTGGATACGTTAAGGCGTTATGGAAGGGCGTTGGTTCGGGAATGTAAGCGTTCAGCGCGTTTTTTGGTGCTATCGTAATCCGCCACGGGCTGGGAAGGCGGGGTGTCAGCTGACGGCGTTTCGCCAGCGGCATCTGTAGGAAGGTCTGGCAGTGAGTCATGTCCTGTGATGTAAGTCTTTTCGCATCAGTGCATTTTGCAGTGTCACACCCCGCCGAATGGGAAATCCTCGCTCCACCACTTGAAAACCGTGACGTAAAAAGAATGGCTCAGCCGTCTTGCTCACATCCGCTGTGAGCTCGCTAATCCCCAGTAGCTCGGCTTCGTCATGGATACGACTCATTAGCAAGGTGCCGATGCCTTGTCGCGGATGGGCTCCCGATACAAAGAAATGATCGATGTATCCATTGGGCTGAATGTCAGCGTACCCGGCAATTTCACCTTCGGCCTCAGCGATAAACGGCCGTAATTCCCTCATGCGGCTAGCCCACACTTCCGGGGCACGGTCTGCCTGTGCCCAAGCCTCTATTTGTGCGGCTGTATAGTCACGTGACGCGATGACACGCACAGCCGATAGAAAGACCTGAAATAACGCGCTCTCGTCCCCAGGTCTGAACCGTCTAATTTCCATCGATTCCTCGTAAAGCAGCAATTTAAAGTTATGCGTTTAACTTCTGTGCTGGGCAATAAATGTCTGTCCTTGTTCGATTTTCGCTAAAGCCGGAGAGGCCGAACTCGATCCAAACTGGCCATTTATATTGCCCCAGAGCGGCTGCTCAAGGCGATGACAGGCTGGCTATGGATCAATCGTGGGTGATGGTACCATCCGAACATATTCGTGTTTAAAGGATGCAGGGCCCGTTCCTTAGTATCGGTAGCGATACGCGCACGAACATAGGTATCGGCAGTGCATAGCAAGAAGACTATTCTGATACGCAAAGAATTACCAACTGACGTTGCAGCAATCGAGGCGGTCACGGTTGCAGCGTTCCTGAACGCTAAGCACACCAGCCACACGGAGCAATTCATTCTGAATGCGCTCCGGCAGTCTGGTCAGTTGTCCATTTCGCTCGTTGCCGATGAAAATTCTACGGTTGTTGGGCATGTTGCCGTGTCCCCAGTAGCCATTTCGGACGGTACCGTCGGGTGGTACTGCCTCGGGCCAGTGTCCGTTGTCCCAGAGCGCCAAGGGCAAAGTATTGGTGGTCAACTTGTAGCGCACGCCCTTACAGTGTTGCGCAGGCTAGGAGCGGCCGGGTGCGTGGTCCTGGGTGATCCCGCCTATTACTCGCGCTTTGGGTTCAATGCTGAGCCGTCGCTCGTTTTGCCCGACGTGCCGCCTGAATACTTTCAGGCGATTGCGTTTACCGATTTGGTACCGGCAGGCACGGTTGCCTATCACGAGTCTTTCGCAGCGCAGAGCTAACCAATAGCGCCAACGGCAATATGTGCCATCTCCACACAATATTATGTATGCAGGCCTGTGTGCCGGTAGGGATTAAGGGCGAGTTTCGGATGCGCCGGATTTGATTTGTAGACAGGGAGGCAAGTCTGCGGCTGTTTGAGTGCGCGCTTTCGGGCCACGGGCCCGTGCGCACGAGTTCCGCAGGCGCCCTGGCTACAAATCAAATTTGGGTAGTTCTGGCCAACGGCCAGAACCGCATTCGTCCAGCCCGCGGCCCCTACTGGCACACAGGCCGTGTATAGATATATAGAAGGCACATAAGCTATATAGCCATAGCCATAGCCATAGCCAATAGCCACAGCCACAGCCACAGCCGATGCTATGAAGATCCGCCGACTACGCCGCCGTCAACGCCTCCAGCTCTTCGTGCAGCATCAGCCACTCCTCTTCAAGCTGGCCATGCTTTTTGCTCAGCTCGCCGTGCTCCTCCAACACCTTCAGGCGCTCATCGCGACGCGCATCCGAATAGAAGTCGGGATCGGCAATCAAGGCGTTCAACGCCTGCAGGCGTTGGCCGGTGCGCTCCATGTCGGCATCCACCTTCTTCAGCTTGGCATCCAGCGGCTTGCGCAGTACCGCCAGACGCTGCCGTTCCTCGGCCTCGTGTCGACGCTGAGCCTTGCGGTCAACCACGGCATCACCCGGGTTGGCGTCCTCGGCATTGCTGCGTGCCTCGGATCGGGCCTGCGCGCTGCGCGTTGCCAGCCAATCGCGGTAATCCTCCAGATCGCCATCGAACTCCTGCACGCGCCCGTCGGCCACGATCCAGAAACTGTCCACGGTTGTGCGCAGCAAATGACGATCGTGGGAAACCAGCAATACACTGCCGGCAAACTCGGCCAGCGCGGTCGCCAGGGCTTCCCGGGTATCCACATCCAGGTGATTGCTGGGCTCATCCAGCAAGAGAAGATTGGGCTTTTGCCATACGATAAGCGACAGTGCCAGTCGTGCCTTCTCGCCGCCCGACATGGGTGCGATCTTACTGGTCACGGCATCTCCGCCGAAGCCAAAACCACCCAGGTAATTGCGCAGTTCTTGCTCGCGCGTTTGTGGCGACAGGCGCAGTAAATGCTGCAGTGGCGTGGCGTCAGGGTCCAGCATATCCAGCTGGTGCTGCGCAAAATAACCGATTTCCAGGCCTCTGGAAGCACGGCGCTCGCCGGCCAGGGCGGGTAGTTCTTCGGCCAGCGTTTTTATCAACGTGCTTTTCCCGGCCCCATTCACCCCCAGCACCCCGATGCGCGCACCGCCCCTGACCATGAGCTGTACGTTGGAGAGCACAGTGCGTGATTGTCCTTGCCCGTTGGTATAGCCGGTAGAGACATTGTCCAGCACCAGCAAAGGGTCTGGCATGCTGGTGGGTTCTGGAATACGTATGTCTATGCCCGATTCAGCCTGCAAGGGTGCCAGTGTTTCCATGCGTGCCAGCGCCTTGACGCGGCTTTGGGCCTGCTTGGCCTTGGTGGCCTTGGCCTTGAAACGATCGATGAAGCTTTGCAACCTGGCCGTTTCACGCGTTTGCCTGTCCCAGGCCAGCCGGGTTTGGCGCAGTCGCTCGGCGCGCTGCGTCAGGAAGTCTTCATAGCCGCCACGATAGCGTATCAACTTGGCCTGGTCGAAATGCAAAATGATGGTCGCAACCGAATCCAGGAACTCGGTATCGTGCGAAATGAGCAGGACGGTGCCCTGATATGCGGCCAGCCAGCGTTCCAGCCACAGCATGGCATCCAGATCCAGGTGGTTGGTCGGTTCGTCCAGCAGCAGTAATTCAGACGGCGCCATCAGTGCGCGGGCTAGCGCCAGGCGCATTTGCCAACCTCCGGAAAAACTGTTGACCGGATTCAGCCACTGGTCGGGCGTAAAGCCCAGGCCGGCCAGCAGCTGTTCCGCGCGCGACGGCGCGCTCCAGGCATCGGCCTCGACCAGTGTCGATTCCAGCTCGGCGATGCGATGACCGTCGGTGTCGGGCGTGGCGGCGCGTTCCGTTTGCAAGGCACGCAATTGCGTGTCGCCATCAATAACGAATTCGCGGGCGGGCAGCTCGTTGTGGCTGATTTCCTGGTCGACGCTGGCAATACGCCAGCCGGGCGGAATCAGCAGCGAGCCGGCGTCGATATCGAGCCGACCCTGGAATGCGGCAAACAAAGTGGATTTGCCCGCACCGTTCTTGCCGACTATGCCAACACGCTCACCGGGATTAATAACGAAATCAGTACCGTCAAGCAGCACCTTGGTGCCGCGACGGATCGTCAGACCGGTAGCGCGAATCACGAAGCAAGTTGCTCGCGCGTGAGCAGCAGAATTTGATCTTCGGTGTTTTCGGTGCTGAGCCAGATCGGCTCAAGGTCTGGAAAGGCGGCCAGAAAATGCTGATATTCATGGCCGATTTCCAGCACAAGAAGGCCCTCGGGAGCCATGAACGAGGGGGCTTGTTGCAACAGACGGCGTACAAGATCCATGCCGTCGTCGCCGCCGGCCAGTGCCATGGTGGGTTCGTGGCGGTACTCTTGGGGCAGATGCTCCATGGAGTGATTGTTGACGTAGGGTGGATTACAGATAATGAGCTTGTACTCACAGCCCGGCAACTGCTCGAACAAGTCGCTGCAGTGCGTGGTGATGCGTCCGTCCAGGCCCGAAAGCTCGATATTTTCGTCGGCCACTTCCAGGGCATGCTCTGACAGGTCGACGGCATCGACCTGGGCATTGGGAAATGCCAGGGCGGCCAGTACGGCCAGGCAACCCGAGCCGGTACACAAGTCGAGCACGAAATCCACGTCGTCGGGGTTGGCAACCCAGGGGCTCAGACTATCGGAAAGCAGTTCTGAAATGGGCGAGCGCGGAACAATGACACGCTGATCCACCACAAAGCGGTGGCCTTGCAGCCAGGCCTCGCCAGTCAGGTAGGCAGCGGGCACATGTTCGGTAATGCGCCGCTCAAGTAGCTTGAAATAGCGCTCGCGCTCGGCGGGCAGCACGCGAGCGTCAAGGAAGGGCTCTAGCATATCCAGCGGCAGGTGTAGGCTGTGCAGCAGCAGATACACTGCTTCGTCCCAGGCGTTGTCGCTGCCGTGCCCGAAAGACAGTCTGGATGCGTTGAACTGGCTGACGGTGTAACGCAGCAAGTCGCGTACTGTGCGCAGTTTTTTACTGGCGGTGTGATGCATGGCGGCTCCTGACTAAACGGGTAAAAGCTGTTCGAGCGTACGACGATAGATGTTTTTCAGAGGTTCCAGTGTATCAAGTCGTATGTGCTCGTTCACCTGGTGGATACTGGCATTGATGGGGCCGAACTCTATGACTTGCGGACATATCTTGGCAATGAAGCGGCCGTCTGATGTGCCGCCTGTTGTGGAAAGTTGCGTCGTGACGCCGGTTTCATCAAGAATGGCTTGCGACAATGCCGCGCTGAGTTCGCCTTTAGGCGTCAGAAACGGCTCACCACCCAGCGTCCAGTCCAGATCATAGTCCAAGTTGTGCTTATGCAGAATGCCCGTAACGCGCGCTTTCAGTGTTGCGGGCGTACTGGCTGTGGAAAAGCGGAAATTGAAATCCAGCACGGCTGCACCCGGCACGACATTCGTGGCACCGGTTCCGGCATGCAGATTCGATATCTGAAAGGTGGTGGCGGGAAAGTATTCGTTGCCTTGGTCCCACTGTTCAGTCGTCAGGTCGACCACGGCGGGTGCCAGTAAGTGTATGGGGTTGCGTGCAAGATGAGGATAAGCCACATGCCCCTGCTTGCCTTTGATGGTGAGCTTGCCGGACAACGAGCCACGTCGCCCATTTTTCACCGTGTCGCCCAGACGGTCTGTCGAGGTTGGCTCACCCACAATGCAATAATCCAGCTGCTCGCCACGCTCGGTCAGAGCCTGGCAGACCTTGACCGTGCCATCGACTGACGGACCCTCTTCGTCAGCGGTAATCAGCAAGGCGATGGAACCGGTATGCTGAGGACAGTTGGCCGTGAACTCTTCGGCTGCAACGGTGAACGCCGCAATCGAGCTTTTCATGTCGGCCGCCCCACGACCATATAAATTACCGTCGCGTTCGGTCGGCGTAAACGGATCGCTGTCCCAGCGCTCTACTGGCCCCGTGGGCACAACATCGGTGTGTCCGGCAAATACCAGTAGCGGTGCCGTCGTGCCGCGCCGTGCCCACAAGTTGACGACATCGCCAAAGACCAGAGTTTCGCAAACAAAGCCAGCGGCTTCGAGCCGGCTGATCAGGGCTTGCTGACAGCCCTGGTCGTCGGGGGTTACCGATGGCCTGGATATCAGGTCTTTGGTCAGTTGCAGCGCGCGGGAATCGGACATCAGGCCCTCAGAAGTTCATTGATACTGGTTTTGGAGCGTGTTTGCGCGTCGACACGTTTGACGATGACGGCGCAAGCCAGGCTGTGCGAGCCGTCGGCCGACGGCAGCGAACCGGGCACAACGACTGAGCCCGACGGGATGCGCCCGTAGGTGACCGAGCCCGTGGCCCTATCGTAGATTTTGGTGCTTTGAGACAGATACACACCCATGGCCAGCACGGAATTTTCTTCGACGATTACGCCCTCAACGACTTCGGAGCGCGCGCCAATAAAGCAGTTGTCTTCAATGATGGTAGGGTTGGCTTGCAAGGGTTCCAGCACGCCGCCCAGGCCTACGCCTCCGGATAGATGCACGTTCTTGCCGACTTGGGCGCAAGAGCCCACCGTGGCCCAGGTATCGACCATGGTGCCTTCATCGACATAGGCGCCAACATTAACGTACGAGGGCATCAGCACTACATTTTTTGCTATGAAGGCACCTTTGCGGGCGACCGCCGGCGGCACTACACGAAATCCACCCTGCGCAAAGGCGGCGGCATCGTAGCTCTGGAATTTGGTGTCGACCTTGTCGTAGAACTGTAGCGGGCCGTGGCCCTGTACTTTGTTGTCTTCCAGCCTGAACGACAACAGCACGGCCTTCTTGACCCACTGATGCACCACCCAGTCCCCGGAGATCTTTTCAGCGACACGTAATTGACCGGCGTCGAGCGCGGCCAGGGTTGCTTGTACGGCGTTGCGTACGGCGGCGTGTCCCGATGAGGGGGAGAGGTCGGCACGGTTGTCCCATGCTTCCTCGATGGTGCTCTGCAGGTCTTTATTCATAGAAGTGCTCGGTGTGGTTTAAAAAAGCTTCAGTATGTGGTGTTTACAAAATCGGCAATACGCAAGGCGGCTTCGACGCATTGCTGCTTGGGGGCAACCAACGCAAGGCGGATGCGGTTCGCGCCTGGGTTTACGCCATGGGCCTCGCGCGCCAGAAAGCTGCCAGGCAGCGCGGTGACGGCGGTGGCGCCGTACAGATCGCGTACAAAATCGGTGTCGGGGCAGGGGGTTTGGGCCCAAAGATAAAATGATGCGTCGGGCCGGCCAACGCCCAGCACGGGCTCCAGTATCGGCAGAACCGCATCGAATTTTTCACAATAAAGCTGCCGATTCTCGAGCACATGCGATTCGTCGTTCCAGGCCGCAATACTGGCTTGCGAAACGACGGGACTCATGGCGCTGCCATGGTAGGTGCGATACAGCAGGAACTGTGCAATAAGTTCGGCATCACCGGCGATAAAGCCTGAACGCAGGCCGGGTACATTAGAGCGCTTGGACAGGCTGGAAAAGCACACCAGCCTGCGATAATCAGTACGCCCGAGCAGGCTGGCTGCTTGCAGCCCACCCAAGGGCTTGTTGGCTTCATCGAAATAGATTTCCGAATAGCACTCATCAGAGGCAATGACGAAGCCATGTTCGTCAGACAACTCAAACAGGGTTTGCCATTCTTGCAGGCCCATGACATTGCCGGCCGGGTTGCCGGGCGAGCATACGAACAGCAACTGTGTTTTGTGCCAGACCTCTGCCGGCACTGCGGCCCAGTCATAGCCGAAATTCAGCTCGGCTTGCGCATTAATGTAGTAAGGCTGTGCGCCCGCCAGCAAGCTTGCGCCTTCATAGATCTGATAAAACGGATTGGGGCATACGGTAAGCGCGCCCGCCGTGGGATCGATGATGGTCTGGGCGAAGGAAAACAGGGCTTCGCGCGAGCCCAGTGCCGGCAGTACCTGCGTTTCGGGATTGGGTGGCGCAATGCCGTAGCGCCGGGCGATCCAGCTGGAAATGACGGCTCGCAATTGCGCATCGCCCTTGGTGGGCGGATAGACCGACAGGCCTGCCATGGCATCCTGCATGGCCTGAGTGATCAGCGCAGGGGTGGCATGCTTGGGTTCGCCTATGGAAAGGCTGATGGGTGCAAGCCCCGCAGGGGGCGACCCGGCCTGCGCAAGCAGCTGCCTTAGCTTTTCAAAAGGATAAGGGTGCAGTGCGCTAAGTCGGGGGTTCATGTTTGCCGCAAGGTAAGGCAGCAAGCCGGCTGTATGGCGTGCTGCAATGCCGGCAAGCATGCATTGTTGTGGTGCGAACGGAGTGAACCGGCGCATTGAAATCAATTAGCAGAAAACTTGCCGTTATTATTAATAACAAAGGCTTAGCAACTTTGCTTGGCAATCTCTGAGCTTAAATTCTCACGAATTCTGCCATAATGGCCCCACGTTGGCCCCATTTCGGGGGTGTGTGGCAGGTATGGCAAGCATTCAAAAAACAACCAAGGGCTACCGTGCCCAGATAAAAACAAAAGGCGTACGTGACAGTCAAGTTTTCCCGACCAGGCGGGAGGCCTTGCTTTGGGCCAGCGTTCGCGAGAGGGAAATTATAGAGGATAAGAAGCCGGAAGGTGAAAAAGTCCATACGCTTGGCCAAATGCTGACCAGATATTCCGAAGAAGAGTCCCCGAAAAAGAAGGGGCAGCGCTGGGAGCAAGTACGAATTGCCGCGTTCAAAAAATACCTGCTACCGCTGGACAAAGATGTGCGCGAAGTCACAGCCACGGACATTGCATTGTTCCGAGACTCCCGGCTGAAATCCGTATCCGAATCGTCGGTCAAGCGCGAGATAGCCGTTATCTCAGCTGCGTTCCAAGTGGCCAGAATGGAGTGGAAGTGGGTAACCTACAATCCGTGCTTTGATGTGCGAAAGCCACCCAAGGGCCGGCATCGAGACCGGCTGATCGAGTGGCATGAAGTCAAAAAGATACTCCGGCAATCGGGCTATATATCTGGCCAACAGGTAGCCAGCACTTATCAAGCGGTTGGCCTATGCTTTCTGCTGGCGCTGCGCACTGGCATGCGGGCCGGTGAGCTTTGCTCACTCACGTGGCGCAATGTGCAGGGTGATCATTGCATCCTGCCCGACACCAAGAATGGGGAAAAGAGGCTGGTCCCGCTATCGAGCCGGGCGCAGCGGGTGTTGAAGCTGCTTGATGGGTACAGCGAGGATAAAGTATTCAACCTCACGCCGGAAACGCTGGACGTCGTGTTCAGGCGCTTTCGTGGCCGCCAAAAGCTCTCTGGCTTTACATTCCATGATTCGCGGCACACGGCCGCCACGATGCTGGCAAAGAAAGTGGATGTATTGGAGCTGTGCAAGATATTTGGGTGGAAGCAGACAAACCAAGCCTTGACGTATTTCAATCCGAAAGTGTCAGCGCTTGCGGCCAAACTCGGCTAGATAGCGCCGTATTTCTGCCCCGGTGATGCGTCCGTCCACATCATGCAGCTTGCCTTCGACGATGCGCTTATTGAGCGTGTTGTAAGAGATGCCCAGGCGCTCGCACGCATCCATCTTGTTGTAGCACACTAGATCCTCGATGGCGTGGTTGGCCCCGAGCCTGGCGGCCTCGACCAGCATCTTGCGCAGATCGTGCTGTTCTATGGTTATGGTCATTCGTAGCTCCATCAAAAAACCCGGCTCATGGCCGGGGCAGGTTCCAATCTTCAGCCGTCTTAGCAAGGACGGCGCGTATTCGCTCGGTCACTGGCGTTTCTCCATTTCCCGCCATGCCTCGTCTTCGGCTTCGGTCACGGGCAGATCAGAATTAAAAGCTTCCGCCACCTGGAGCGTTTCGTACACGGGGTCAGGTCTCGGTAGAAGGTCTTTGAGCATTGCCGTAATGCAGGAATTCCACCCCTTTTCATATCCGCGAACGTAACCGTCTGGCTGGTCGGGAATCGGTGCAAAAACAGGGAACAGGCGAACTAGGTCTACTTTGCTGTGAAGGAACATGGCTTCATAGGGATAGTTATCGGGCAGCTCGTCTTCGTGGATCCATGCAATGACGTGGGCGTATACAACGTCATCGTCATTTGGCTTCGAAATGCTCACGGCATTAATCGCTTCTGTTTTCGTTACGGTTTCTTGGCATACCACTGAGTTGTGCATAGGGTTTTCCACAGATGATGGGGATAAATTCATGCAAATAACTCCATTTGCTTGGGCGCTGCCCGTGTCGGTTGCTCAGTAAGGTACTTGTGTATGCAGCCATGCCGACCTGTGCATGCTGAGTGGTCATGGATTTTCAATCCATCAATCAAGCAGCATGTTGGCAATGGGTATTGCATCCAGTGCTCGGGCTCTGGGAATGGATACAGAGATTTGCCGCACACAGCGCAAAACTCGTCGCGCGTGCAGCTTGTAGTGAGTAGTCGACGCGCGGTGATTGCGTTGTTGTATCGTCCTGTCGCACCGTCTTGGCTCCATGGAAGTTTCATAGGCGTTCGATCTCGCCCGTTGTTAGCGAGCCAGCCTCATGGTGGTGGGTGAATGGTTAGGCGCGTCGATACGCTTTGACCAGGCCGGCATCGACGCAGTGCCCGCGCTTTCTGGCCGCGTTGGCGACCCGCGCGCGGTCGCGGTGGGCGTCAGCGTGACGCGTCAGACCCATATAGCTATTGAAAGTTGCCCCGCCACCCAGGTCGTACTGGATGGTGGTCATGATGGTCCCTTTATGGTTGGATTGCGGCCTGCTCCAGCTCAGCCTTGATTTGCACCTGGTTGAGTAGATCGACCATATCGTCTGCGTTGCCACGCGCCATGGCGGCTTGGAGGCGCGGTATATCTTGATGCAAGTTCTGCATGAGCGATTCTGGAAGGTTCATGCCAAAACGTAGGAACCGTGCAAGCTGAGCAAGGCTGGCGGTTGGCAATGCCTTGTTGTGCCGAGCTGCCCACATATCACAGTGCTCGATGATTCCCTCCAGTGCTGTAGGCGTCTCGTACCAGTTTCCGTCACCGTCCTGGAACATGGCAGTGCCCTGGGCGTTGGTGGTTACCGTCCCATCGCGGTCAAGTTGATCCATGATGGCCTGTAGTGGCCCGAATACCAGCTGTGCACCCACGATCAACGGCGTTCGTACCGGTTTGGGTTTGTAAGTTTTGCGCCTACGCATGGCTGGTCCTGTAAGCCTTCATGACGGCAGTAGCGAAGGCGGTCATGCTCTTGTTGTTGTCTACGATCAAGTCCGGCTCGATATGGATAATTTCTGATTCGGACTGGTGATTCGTGGGCACTGTTTCGGCTGTTGCCCGTTTTATTTCCCACACCTTGCCGTTGTGATACCGGACAAAATCAGCTTCATTGCGAAAGCGGACATCGGTAATGACGATCCGACGAAAGCCGCGACGCATGGCCTCGTGCAACGTATCTCCGGCCCGGTTGGTCCAGTAGCGGGGATTCTGTGCGCGACGGAACTCTGTTCCCCACCACTGCATAATCTGCCTGGGTGAACGCGGTGCTTGCGAGCTTATCCCAAGCTTTCCGACAGTCATCCGAAAATCTGGATCAGTGCATCGGCTTATGGCCAGCGCGTCCATCTTGCGCTCCTTGGTATCGGTACCGAATACTGAGATATCGACACCAAACGCACGCATAATTTCTGCGCGAACTGGATCGGCAAAGGCGAAACGATAGAACTGATGGGCCTCACACAGCACGTCGGCTGCCGTGTCTTTGCCGGCTCCGGCCCGGCCTGTCAAGCCGACGATCAGGTAGCGGTCATCCAGTTTGGTCATTTCACTATCTCACCGTACAAGACCGTGACATCTGTTTTCTGCTGTACATCGGCCAGGATTTGCTTTACAGCGTCATCTACAACCAGGTCTGAGCGAACCAGGTCATACCAAAGCTTCAAGACACCCTCACGCACTCGATATCGCAGCTTCGCTTCGAGAAAGTAGGCTTGACCCTGCCAGAACACCGGGATACCTAGCATGAACTTGTCGAAGGCCTGCATGCGCTCGACTGTGGCAGCATCGTCGTTGTCCACGTATTCGATGTTGGTGCCGCCCGACTGAATGCGAATCGCAGACTTGATGCGCTTGTCTTGGGATAACTCAAACTGCAATGCCATTTTGAGCATTTCTGTGCCGCTTGGGTATCCTTCTTCGGTGGCCACGTCCTTAATGTTGTCTTCAATAAACAGCGCAAACTCGAATTGGCTCATGGGCTTGCTGTTCAGTTCGGTCCAGGTTTTCCACTCGTGTGAGGCTTGAGGCGCGAGGCTGGCGGTAAAGTCACACCAGCCCGCGTTAGTGTCATTCAGGCCGGCGCCCTGGTGATCATTGAAGACAGCGCGAATCGTGAGTGGGGCGGCATTATTCTGGGCATTCACTTGGGCGTATAGCAGGCTTTCAGTCTGCTTGTGCTTATTGACATAGGCGACGAACGAGTCTGGTGCCTTGAACGCCGAGTGGCCTTTCTTGCGGTAGGGCGCGTTTTGCAACTGCTCAAGCCGAGCATCTGTTTCTAGGCTCCAGCCCTCGGGTACCGCGATCAATTGGCCGTTGTCTGCCCCGATAGGGAATGAGAACGGTTGGCCTGCTGCGTCAAGAATTGTGTCAACTGCGTTTTTATCAACGAGGTCCATTAGATTTCTCCGGTGGTTGGTTTGATTGGTGTGATGTCGGAGGCACCGACAGCACGCACGGCCTTTAAGTCGAGCTTTTGCTGCCGAGGGTCTTCGGTGATCAGATTGCCCTCAGGGGTGGGGTACATCATGGTGGTCAGCGGTGCCTCGGTAGGAACCTTTGACGTCACCTTGTCGATGATCTCTAGTGCGCCGGAACGGCTCAGCTTTTTGATCTGCAGCTCGATGGTGAGCTTTCCTGATTTGCCGGTGACCTCTACGGCCTTGACGATCTCGGCCAGGAGCTCCGATGCCTCGTTGATGAGCAGGCCGCTGCGTACGTGACGCAAGGTATCTGTGATGGGTTTGAGTGCCATAGGTTTCCTTGGGCGATCTTGAGTTAACGTGTTCTCTGTCAGCAATTCACAAAGGAAAGGAAGTGAGTCGAGAACATTTGAAGAAACAGGGTACGGCGTGGACAGCTCGTTGGTTTTTCATGCCGTACTGCATACAAAAGCTAGCTGCAGGGCGGTGCATCATCTTGAATAGGCGTCATAAACCCGTAGGATCGCTAAGCGACGAGCATGTGGATTACGAAACTCACCCCGACGTAATGATTCTTGGACTCACGCCTGAGATCGAGACCCAGCTTTCCTGGAGCGCATGCGATGCGGATAATGAGGGGCGCATCTTTCTCTACGCTGAGACCTGCATACCGACCGCTGACCCCATGTTTATGGATGCTTACCTGAAGCGGATCGCTTTGCTGATGACGCTTCGAGTTTCGCTATAACTATTCGCAGTGCATCGGCAAGCGAAATGACGATTACGTGAGTGGGAACATTTGAAGGTTGGCCATTGGTAAGCACCAATGATCCGTCCGGTATGTCATCCGGCCAGACCTGTTCCTCAAAATCGTCAATGACATGCTTTACGCCCAGGTGTAATTGGAGTAGCCGCGCCGCCAGCGTCTTGCCGGCTCCTTGAGAGTCGATAAGCAGGTATGTCTTAGCTTTTTGGTTGTGGTCCATACGGTTTCTCTATTAATCAATATCGCCCGCCGCCAGCCGCTTATGGTCGACCGGCTGCAAGCGTGTTTGCGCGGCTTTGCGTATGGCCAGGGCATGTGCAGTGTTACGCAATGCAATGCATAGGGCAGGAGACTGCAGGGCTATATCGAGCGGCATATACAGACGTGAAGCCGTTAATGCCGCCTGAAGCTCAGAGCGGTCGGGCGCTTGCATGTCAGAATCCTGACGCTGCGCCAATGCACATGACCAGGTACATCAAACCCAGGACAATTGCACCGCCCACCAGGTCGAGTACTTTGATGGGGCGATCATGAGTGCGGTTTGACCATTCTCCATGGATGCCGCTTTTGGCGGTATGCCGGTTGGATATGACGGACGTGCGCATATAGACTCCTGTTGAAAGAGACCTTTGAGGCGGGTAAGGAAAAGAGCGTGCCTGTGCTGATCTCAGGCTTTTATGGCAGCATTTCATTTACCCTCAAGGGCAGCGACTCGATCCCAAGCTCATCCCAGTTTCAGGGCATATAGTCGGCGGGTCTGGGGTAGCCGACTTTCACTGAGCCGCTGCTCTTGAAGGCCCTACGCCGCAAGCGACGCGGCGCAGGGAAGGCCTTGGTGTAATGGCTGGCCAGGCCGGGGAAAAGGACTGAAGGGTTAAAGAGATAATCTGCGGAAAGGCCGGACACGGAACTCGTCGTCACGGGTGTTGACGATCACGTAGCCGTTCTCGAAATCCACTGCCCAGGCGCCGTTCGAGCCGCAGGGTGATGAGGTCCAGTGGTAACCCGGCTTGAAACCATCCTTATTGTTTGCCCATGCGACCATGAGGTGGCGCTGCTCGGGCAGGAACCAGTCATCCAAATCTCCGCCGCGGTAGTCGGATGCAGCCTTGTTGGCGTCTTCCCATTCGTGCTCGCCCAGGTCATCGGGCGCTGATATCAGGTGCACAAGCTGGCCGTTCTCGATGATCGGGCCTTCGTATATGCCGCCCTGGAGTGGTGCGCCCAGTTTGGCGGGCAGCGCGGTGGCGGTGGATGCTTCCATGTGGTTTCTCCTTGGTTGGTGTGGGTGCTTTAACTTCGGTGGACACACTACGCATGTAAATGGTGCTCGGGATTGAGCGCGCAATGTGTCCGCTGAAGGCCGCTCGTTGGAACGGCTGTTTTTGCCTGTCTGCTCCAGGCTGTCATCAAATGGAATACCAAAGCCTTCCTTCGATTCTTGGCTGACCTGGCGCGGCATAAAGCGACGCATAGGCCCACAGGGCCCCATTGCTGGGGGTCTGATTTCGCCCGGGTTTCTGGTCGGGCGGGCTAGGTTGTTAAAGAGCAATCGGGCTATGCCGGGGTACTGCTGACTCGCCTTGACCGTACTGGGCTGTGCTGAGCACTAGGCCGTTCCTGGTGGTTAGTGATGCGTTCCCGTGTTTGGGAACATGGCTCTACTGTAATCCCGTTAATGGGAATACGCAAGTAGTATTTCCCAAATGTGGGAACTAATTTGTAACTTAGAGGAAAACCCTACTCAGAACGAGCAGGTCAGATCAGAAAAGGGGAGAGGCCCGGCGAGCAGGCAAAAAAATACCCGCCGAAGCTGGTTGGTGGCAATCCTTGCGCGATTGTTCCAATATCGGCGATAATCTAACCTCCTATAGCCAGTTTGGGGCCGTTTATGGGGCACATCACTTTAAGCATGGACGATGCCAGCTATGCGTCCATGACCAAGATCGGGAAGATCGAGGTACAAGAGATTCACGGCGGTGATGTCATGATTGTTGTGGGCGGGTTCGAGTTTTCCGACCTACCGACATGCAGAATGCACACCACTAGGGCTATGGCGTGGCTGCGCGATGTTTTGGATGCGAAGATTAAGCTGCAACAACTATCAAGCACGCCTGTTCGTTCGGCTGTGGATTAAGACCGGGCCTCCCTCCTTCTGGCCATTACATCAAATTCTTTGAGCGCGCCTGTGAGGTGTGACTCGCGGACCCCATCCAAAAGGGCTAGCTTTTTGATTTCTTGGGAGTTTTCAAACGTCAAAAAACGATCCGTTTCGGCAATAAATGATCGGGCGAAATCCAGATCCCCTTTTACGCTATTGTTGAACCGTATGTACTGATTAATAACCCTGGCGGGCGTTTTTTCCGGGCGAAGTGATTGTATTTTCCTCAGCTCGTGCGTTAGATTGCCAATGCCAACAGATGCTTTGGCAAAATCTCGGATAGCCGTAACGCCTTGGATTTTTCCGATAGATTCAGTCCTAAATTTCTGCTTCCCTCCGGATGCCTCTCTCTCATTCTCGGTCATGGCTACAGAAATGGAAATGATGCCGCCAGCCCTGCAAATATCGTCAACATGCTTGCTCAGAATGGCAGGGGTGCGAAGCTGCTTTCTAATTGATTGAAGGCCTCGGTACACCGAATTAATTGGCTCAATCATGCTTTCCGCCTCCTTGAGAAAATTAACGCTATTTTCTTTTAAATCAGAAATGGTGCGAATCGAATCTACTCGACGAAGTGCATTTTTGAACAAGGCGTGCTTGCTTTTAAAGTCTTCAGGAAACTCTCTGGCCCCGCAATCGAGGCCGCAATGGGTTTCAAGCCCATTTTTCGCAGCAATGATTATCCCATTCCAATGCTCTTGGCGGCAGTTGTTTAGGCCGCACCGAAATGAATTGGGTCGATCAAAATTAAAGATTCCAACTATATGGGATAGCTGGTCAGGCTCAACATTAAGTTCTGATTGGTAATTGGCTCGTTTGGAAATTTCGTCTTTATAAAGGAACCGTATTGGGCTTTTGGATAGGTTGACCATAGAGCCGGCTTTCCCCTTGGTTAATTACAAAACCACATCAAACTAAACTTTTGTTACTTGGTGGGCAAAAAAACACCGTCCGACCACACCAGCCTAAGCGACGGTTCTCCCTGTGCTTTTATTGTTGGCTGCCCCGTTATCCTTTTCATCTGCCAGTTGCTTGGCCTTGCTAAGTATGTATTCTTTCTCTGGCTGCCCGAGATCGCCGTAGAGCTTTATCAGCAAGTATTCTTCTTCGCTAAAGTCTTGCTTTATATCGACCTCAGTTGGTGGATGAATTCTGCTGAGATTGGGGTAAAGCAATTGCCACGCCTCAAGACCGAACACTTGAGCAACATCCTCAAGATTATTGATTCGGACGGCCGTTTCGCCTTTCTTGATTCGGTCAATGGTTGATTTGCCAATCTGAGCACGCCTACCGACCTCCAGAATAGACATGCCTTTTGGCCCGTCGCATAAGCGCGAAAGGTTCTCTGCTAGAACATGAACGACGTTTTTACCCATATTCGGGATTATTGCGTTAAACGGTTCCCGTTTGTGGTTGCATGTTCCCGTAAATGGGAATAGACTATCTGACATGAGCACAAATCACACCTTTCTTTCTGATGTTCTCGCGCAATTGCGTTCCCATAAACATGGCGAACTGCAAGCAATTGCAGACGGCGCAAACGTTCCAGAGGGGACGGTGCGCAAGCTTTATTACGGCGAAGTGCAGAATCCGCGCGTGAATACGGTCGAGGCACTGCACAACTACTTCGCGTCCAAACCCAACCCCCAAGAGGTGAATCATGCTTAATTGGCTGCGTTCCTTCATTGGCGAGCCTGCACCGGTGCATATCCATTTCGATAAGGGGGCTGTTGCGGTGGCGAGCCCAGGGGACTTGGTGATCTTTACATCGCTAACGCCACTTCGCACCAAGGAGCGAAAAAGTGTGGAGGAATTCTTGGCGTTGCTGAAACACAAGCATCCAGAAATCGATTTCGCTTTGATCGAATATCCGCTATCGGGCTCGATCAAAGGAGCAAGGCGATGATGGCGGCAATCGATCCAAGCAGGCCCGCTATGACTGCAAGTGCGCCTAAAGGGTTCTCTTCTGCTTGCTTGACCAAGCGCATCACCAGCGCCCGAAATCGTGGTGCCTCTCTCCATTCCGGCCCCCATCCGCTTGCGTCGGATCGTTGCGGGTGGACTGTTTCGTCCCAGTGTTTTTCCTTCCAGCGTTTCCACCAGCCCATGGTTTCTCCCTTGTTTGGGAGTCATTCTAACGGCACTCATTTAATGCACCGTCACAGCACCATGGCTGTCCAGGCCTCGCAGCGCATTCCATATAAGCCGCGCATAGACACCCTCTACGTGCTCGTCCGAGCAGGGGCTGAACGCCTGGTGAGCCAGATTTACGGCCAATTCAAAGAGTTCATCGCATTGTTCGCTGTCCATCGTCGCAGTGTGACTGATGGCTGTGTGCATTTCCATTCGAAGTTTCCGACTAGTTATTTGTACGTAGCGGGCTGAGGAGCCTGCTTTCCTAAAACCAGTGTCGTGCATCCCATATGCAACGGCACGCAGAATTTATTGCAGAGGGTTGCATGACATGAATACACAGAATTTACCGACGCCATCACGGGCACGGGCAACAGTGAAAAAGGTGCTACGTGATGCGCTTGCCGACAAGGTAAAGCGAGATGCTGTTGCCAAAGCCGCCGGCTGGAAAGACCCATCAAGTGCAGCCAGCAGGGTGCTATCCGATCAACAGGGCCTGTCCCTGGATAAGCTCGATGACATTCTCTCGGCGGCAGGCTTGACGGTCGTTACGCCCAGCTATCTGGATTGGTTGGCCCGTGGCGCCATCATCGGCGCGCATTGTTGGTGTGAGCGCAATTCCATGGGCACCTGCGGCATTGATCTATAGCCGCGATCAGCAAGGAAGCAAGACGTGTTGGGAAATGATCGTTTTCAGGCTATACGCCATCGAAAGCCGGCAGGCAGACCCCGTGGTGAGGTTGCTGATGCGGTTGTGGACATTATCGAATCATCAGGGCCGTTGACTGCGCGAGATATTGCGCGCCGGTTGCAGCTCACCGTCAATGTGGTCAAGTTCACCTGCAGCCGGTTACACGCGCGCGGCGAAATCACTGTTGCCGACACAATCCGCGTGGCTGGCTCAAATCGCCCCGTGAGCCGGTATTCGTCTGCGCGGGGAGCGTCTATCCTCATAACGGATCCGCAGCCGCATTCGGTATTCTCGGATGGCTTTCAATGAAGGGCAAGCTTGACTTCAAAGCGATTGCTGACGCCGCGCTAAGCCGGGCCGATACGCTGGTTCCGGACTGGCTGCCCAATGGGCAACGAGACGGGCATGAGTGGCGTTGCGGCAGTGTCAAGGGTGAGGCAGGCCGCTCGCTTGCTGTGAATCTGGTCAAAGGCGTTTGGTCTGATTTTTCGTCGGAGCAGACGGGCGGCGATCTGATATCGCTGTATGCCGCCATATTCCATAACGACAATCAGGGCGCAGCAGCCAAAGAGCTGGCAGCACAGCTTGGCTTTACGGTTGACGCCGATGATACTGTCCGCAATGCGCCGCGCGTCGCCACTGCAGCGGTTAAACCAAAGCAGCGAAAATCTACCTGGTCGCCCATATTGCCCGTGCCAGAAGGTGCTGGGCCTGCGCCAGAGGCACATGTTGTGCGCGGCAAGCCTGAGGCGCGCTGGGCGTACAAGAATGCGTCCGGCACGCTGCTGGGGTATGTCTACCGATTCAAAACCTCGGATGGCGGCAAAGAGATCATCCCGTGCTGCTGGGCCAAGGATAGCGAGTCCGACAAACAAGAATGGCGATGGCTTTCTTTTCCCGATCCTCGGCCACTGTATGGTCTTGAGCGATTCACGGGTAAAGAGTATGTTTTGGTGGTCGAGGGCGAGAAGTGTGTCGATGCGGCCCATGGTGTCCTGGGCGACTGGTTCGATATCGTCTCCTGGCCAGGTGGTGGCAAGGCGGTTTCAAAAGCTGATTGGTCAGCGCTAAAAGGGCGCAAGGTCATTATTTGGCCTGATTGTGACTCTAAGACACACAAGGTCACGCACGAGTTGTTGCCAGAACACCCCGTCAAGGCGCAGGGCAGCCAACCCGGCATGCAAGGCCAGCCGGGCATCAAGGCCGCTGAAGACATCGCCAAGGTATTGCTGGGCCAGGATTGCAAGGTACGCATTGTGGCGGTACCGCCACCTGGCACCATTGCCGATGGTTGGGATGTGGCCGACGCCATTGAAGAGGGCAGGACCGGCGATGATTTAAAGGCGTGGATATACAAAAGCCTTCGTGATTCCATCCACACGGAGAGCGCTGCGCCCACGCCAGCGGCAAAGGGGTCTTCTACCCCTGGCCCAGCTGGCGCGCAACGTGACTGGAGGCATGGATTAATCGAGAAGCCCCGTGGCGGCTACGAAGATTGCAAGGAAAACGTGGCTATGGCCTTGGAGCGCCATCCCGATCTGGCGGAGCTCATAGGTTTCAACGAATTTTCAGCCCGCATTGAAAAACTTCGGGCGCCTCCCTGGAACTCAAGCGCAGGAGAATGGACCGAAGAAGACGATCTGGAGCTGAGCATGTGGCTCGGGGTACAGGCCGAACTTCTCTTTAAAAGCACCAAGACCATTGGCGAAGGTGTGCGCCTCGTTGCTCATCGAAATAAATTTCATCCTGTGCGTGATTGGCTTGAGACCCTGCAGTGGGATGGCCAGGACAGGCTCGATGCGTGGCTACAGGATTGCCTGGGCGTGCGTGATAGCGAGTATGCGCGGCTTGTCGGCACACTGTGGCTACGTCAGGCGGTCAACCGCATTTTGCACCCTGGATGCAAGGGCGACTATGTATTGATTTTGGAAGGCACGCAAGGGCTGATGAAATCCAGTTCCTTGCGTGCTCTTGGTGGCGATTGGTTCTCTGATGCGCCGCTTGATCTGAACAGCAAAGACGCGTTCATGGCGATCAATGGCACCTGGATTTACGAGATTGCCGAACTGGACGCCTTCAATCGGTCTGAAGCCACACGAATCAAGGCGTTTCTCACGCAAGCCCAGGACCGCTACAGGCCACCGTATGGCAGCCGTATGGTGACACAGCTGCGCCAGACGGTGTTCGCAGCCACCACGAATAACTTTGAGTACCACAAGGACCCCACGGGCAACCGCCGCTTCTGGTCTGTACTGTGCACCAAGATCAATATCAAGCTCATAGGACAGATACGCGAACAGCTCTTTGCACAGGCCGTCCATGAGGTCAAGCAGGGCGAACAGGTATACCCCACGCGCGAGCAGGAAACCGTCCTTATCGTGCCAGAGCAGCAGATGCGCGAGATCGTCGACCCCTGGCACGAAACCATAGCCCTATGGCTGGATGAGCCCATTCAGGCGATGAAGAAACGCTTCACGTCGGCTGAAATCCTTGTGGGCGCCATCAAAATGGAGTTGGCCAAGATAGATGGGCAGCGGTCAGCCACGACGCGTGTGGGCTCCATCATGATGCGCCTGGGCTGGAACAAGACGAGAGAGTCAACAGGCCATCGTCTTTACTACTATGAACGTCCGGAAGAGCCTGCTTCCAGCGTTAGCAATACATCGGTGCACGAGCATGAAGCGCTGCCGATCTGATCTTCTTCATGGTCTTCGGACTGTCAACCTTAACCCCTTCCAGGGATGGGTGGCGATGACGCGCGCGAGCGTTTTTCATCAAACCCGAAAAGGATGGACGCATAGGTTAGACGGCCAAGACCCGCATAAACAAAGGCCCCGTCTAACCTCCTAACCTGTCTAACCATTTCCCTCACGCGTACGTGCGCCCGCGCGTGCGAGACGTATACATCCACACTATTGCCATTCACTTTAAAAGTTTGTTTTCTATGAAAAAGGTTAGGAGGTTAGACAGAATGAGTATTGATGCGGCTTTGCGCCGTCTAACCTGCCGTCTAACCTGTTTTGTAGGTTGGACGGCATGAACAGAAAGAGCATGCGGGTCGATATGCCACAGACCGCTGCCTTTATCGATTCATTGCGTGAGGCTTTCGGGGCGGACATGATCAACGAACAGATACGCCAGGGCATCAAGGGTGCAGCCACGTTCTATGCCCGGGAGAATGGGCACGAGCTGGGAACACCATTAAAACAAGGGGATCGCGATGCAAAGGATTAAGTGGGTGGATGAGCGGCTGCAGCAGTGGGCGCATTGGAGGTTTGCCAGCAGTGGCGGGTATCGTAGTCCAGATTTTGTTTACCGAGAAAACGGATACACATTCGGCGGCAAGATAACGGAGATCAATGCAGACATGGAGCGCCAAGCGATCGATATGGATCAGGCGATAGCTTCACTGCCGTCTGACCTGAGCAAGGCCGTGATCGCCTATTACACATGGGAAGGCGGGATGAGCACCATTACAGAGAAGTTGCGTGTTACACGAGCCACCGTACATAGGAGGTTGTGTCATGCCGATGTTCGCATCGCTGATTGGCTAGATGAAAAGGCAAAGAGAGAAGTTCCCATTAAGGCTCAATCTCGTCAAATCTCGTCCAATTTTAATTATGCAACTTATACCAACTAAGGCACAATGCTATACATTCCAGCGGTCGTTGTGACAAACACACCGCACCACAAGCCCAGTTCCTCGCGGTTCTGGGCTTTTTTATTGAGCAGAGCACCCTCCGTTAGCTGCGAGACGCTCCTTGCGCCTGGCCCAGGTTTATCGCAGCAGGGCATTCATGACGCGGATTGGGGGAGTAGTAACCCGCTTGCCTCATAAGCAAGAGATCGCTGGTGCAATTCCAGCATCCGCAACCATTCTGGAGTTTGATGTTTTGGTTACTGCAGCTCCTAAGCCGTGCCGGCATTCTGGCTGTATGGTGCTGGCCTACAGTCGATCAGGCTACTGCGATAAGCATGCGCATGAGGCTGTTAACGAGTGGATCAAAGCGCCTGGGCAGTCTGGGCGTGGCGGGCGGCCATGGCGAAGACTACGTGACCAGGTTCTGAAGCGCGACGGTTTTCTTTGTCAGTGCGAAGCGTGCCAGACGCGGCGCATGCCGCTGGTAGCGCACGAGGTAGACCACATCAAATCACTTGCTGATGGCGGCACCGCTGACCCGGAGAACCTGCGGGCGATTAATCGTGATTGCCATCGGCCCAAAACACAGGCAGAAGCTGCCCAGGGCCGTCGCCGCAGATAGGCGGTAGGGGTGGGGGAGAACTTCAGCCGGTGCCGGCGGACACCCGCCGCCCAGTCTTTATTTTTGCAGGTCACATTTTTGAATAGGGGGGGGGTTAGAAATAGCCTCCCTTTGTTGCATGGATACTCATCTCTACCCGGTGCCGTCTGGTTCCTTGGTAGGGATCACTGCGCCTGCCGATTCTGTGCAGTCTTGTATTCCGGCACCGCTGGCCAAGCTGAACGTTAAGGAGAAAAAGGTCTGGGAGCACGTCACCTCTGCCCTTCAAGAGGTCGGCCTAATACACCGTACCGACGCCATGATGCTGATGGTGATCTGTCGCACCTTCGTGCGTTGGGTTGATGCCGAGGAGCAGCTGACCAAGCTGATGCGTGAGAAGGATGGCAACTACTTTGTCAAAACGCCCAACGGCTATGAGCAGCCGCACCAAATATTCTATGTGGCACGCAACCTGAAGAAGGAGCTGTTGCAGTGGCTGCCTGAGGCGGCTCTGACCATCCCGTCATTTCAGAAGATGCTCGGTGAGCGTGCCCAGCCAGGGCAGGGTGTTCTGCCAGGCATGGATGATCCAGTTGAAATGCACCGGCGCCGTCGCGTGGCCGCTGGCATGAGGTCAGTATGAGTGCGCAACCGCTCCCAGATCGTTCGTTTGACTGGGATGCCTATGGCCGCAAGGTGATTGCAGGCGAGATTGTTGTGTGCAAGTGGATTCGCCTGGCCGTCGAACGCCACTATCGGGATTTGGAAACCTGCCATGCTCGGGGCCTGTACTTCAGCGAAGAGCTCGCGCAGCACGCGCTCGAGTCCTTTTTGTTCCTGCGCCACTCCAAGGGTGAGTGGGCTGGCCAGCCGTTTGAGCTGGCCTTGTGGCAGCAGTTCTGGGTAGCCCTGGCATTTGGCTGGATGCGCGCCGACGGCACGCGCCGCTTCCGTGAAGTGTGGGAGGAAGTTCCCCGTAAAAACGGTAAGACCACCAAGTTGGCGGGCGTGGGCCTGTACCTTTTCCTTTTCGATGGCGAAGGTGGCGCCGAAGTGTATAGCGCGGCCACCAAGATGGATCAGGCCAAGATACTGCACAGTGAAGCACTGCGTATGGTGGAGGTGTCGCCCCACTTACGCCGCAATGTTGGCATCCGCCTGAACGAGATGTATGACCCAAGGCCAGGACGTGCTGACAAGTTCGTACCCTTGGGCCGGGACGCGAAGAGCCTGGACGGGCTGAACCCGCATGCAGGCCTGCTGGACGAGGTGCACGCCCACCCGAATCGGGAGATCTACGACATCATCAAGTCCGGTATGGGCGCGCGCCGCCAGCCGCTGATTTGGGAGATTACGACGGCGGGCTTTGACCTGTCTTCCTTTGGTTACGCGCAGCACGAGTATGCCGAGAAGGTCCTCGAGGGCCTGTTTGAAGACGACGAGTTGCTTGTCATTATCTATACCGTTGACGACCCTGCCCGATGGGATGATCCGATCGAGTGGGCCAAGGCCAACCCGAACTTGGGCATTTCTGTCTACGAAGAGCAGCTGCAGGCCATGGTTGACCGGGCACGGCGCCAGCCCAGCCAGCTGCCGAACCTATTGACAAAACGGTTAAATATCTGGCTGCGTGGCGGCTCGAAGTGGCTGGGCGCAGAAGAGTGGGCAGCGTGTGGCGCACCTGATTTGTGCATTGACGACTTTGCTGGTCAGCCATGCTGGGTCGGCCTGGACTTGGCTGAGAAAAGCGACATTGCCGCCCTGGCCATCGTGTTCAAGCAGCCCGGTGGATATGCGGTGCTCTTTCGCCTGTATCTGAATGAGGATCAGGCACACGCACCTGAGAACCGGCATTTTTACACCTGGGAGCAGTCCGGGCACCTGATCGTGACGCCTGGCAACGCAACCGATTTTGATGTGATCCGTGCTGATCTGCAGGCGCTTTCGCACTCGCATCGTATTCAGGAAGTGGTGTTCGACCCGAAATTTGCGACGTATTTCGCGACGAAGCTGGCCGATGAGGATGGCATCTTGATGGTCGAGATGCCGCAAACCTCGGCACGGTTCACGCTGCCGATTGTGGAAATCGAGAACCTGGCGCTCACAAAGGAACTGACCCATGATGCAAACCCGGCGGTGGCCTGGATGGTGAGTAATGTGGTGATGCGTGAGTCCAAGTTCTCTGGGTTGCGCCATCCGACCAAGGAAAAGCCCGAGAACAAGATCGATGCGCCAGTGGCCATGATCATGGCTATGGCCCGGGCCCTGGGCGGTGATGAGGCCGGCGACCTTTCCGACTTCTTAAATAACGCGGTGATTGGATGAAACACAAAGCGCAGAAAATCGGCCGGGTTCGGGCGGCAGTGCTCGGCTGGCTGGGTGCGCCGTTTGGCCTGACCGACGTGGATGCCTGGGCACGCCTTGGGGTGAGCAGCTCGGCTGGTGTGAACGTTAATGACCAAAATGTCCTGCAGCTGTCGGCGGTTTGGGCGTGTGCGCGGCTGATCTCTGAGACCATCGGCACGTTGCCGCTCGGTATGCATGAGCGCACCAGCGCCGGCAAGCGCCCAGCGCCCCAGCATCCATTGCATTTTATTATCGGCTCGCAACCAAATACAGACACCGTCTCATCGGTCTTCTGGGAGTCGGTCGTAGCGGCCATGCTGTTGCGCGGTAATGGCCGCTGCGAAAAGCTCATGGTTGGTGAGCGTGTGGTGGGTCTGAACTTCTTGTACCCACCTCGGCTTTCCATTTCGCGCAAGGGTGACGGCTCCAAGGAGTACCGCTATACCGATGAGAATGGCCGCCAGAGAATCATCCCAGCCTCGCGCATCTGGACCATACCGGGCTGGTCATTGGACGGCGCGAACGGTGTATCGGTCATTCAATACGGCGCTCAGGTGTTTGGCTCTGCCCTGGCCACCGATGAGGCGGCTGCGGGTGTATTCAAACGAGGGCTGATGCCAACGACCTGGTTCAAATACCCGAAGGTCATGCGTCCCGAGCAGCGCGATGCCGCGCGAGAGCTTATTGAAGGGCGGCTATCTGGTGCCATTAATGCCGGGCGCCCCGCTATTTTGGAAGCGGACATGGAGGTCGGTACCCTTGGCATCGATCCTGTGGATGCCCAGCTGCTCGAATCGCGCGGTTTTAGCATTCAGGAAATCTGCCGCTGGTTTCGCGTTCCTCCCTGGATGGTGGGCCATACCGAAAAGTCCACCAGCTGGGGCACGGGTATTGAGCAGCAAATGATCGGGTTCCTGGTGTTCACGCTAGGGCCCTGGCTCAAGCGCATCGAGCAGAGCATTGTCAAGGACTTACTCACGCCGGCGGAGCGTCTGCGTTACTACCCGAAGTTTTCCGTGGAAGGCCTGCTGCGCGCCGACAGCGCCGCACGCGCCGCCTTCTACAGCGTCATGGTCAACAACGGCATTCTGACCCGAGATGAGGTGCGCGAACTCGAAGACCGCGCACCCATGGGTGGCAATGCTTCGGTACTCACGGTGCAGACGGCCTTGGCGCCGCTGGACCAGCTGGGCAGCACGACCGCCGACCAACAAGCCCGCACCGCCATGGCGAACTGGCTTAAAGACATGATGGCTTCACAAGCCGACACCTGAAGGAAATCCAAATGAGCATAAAAAACCTGCCTGCAGCGCCGGCCGGGCGGCCTTGTGCTGCCGTCGCGTCGTATGTCGCGCCCCGTGCGCTGGATCGCTGGGATGCCGGCGTGCGCGCCGCCGCCGACAACGAGGCGGAACGCTCCATCAGCGTGTATGACGTCATCGGCTACGACTGGTGGACGGGCGAAGGCGTGACGGCCAAGCGCGTCGCCGGCGCCCTGCGAGCCATGGGCGCTGGCCCCGTTACCGTCAATGTGAATAGCCCTGGTGGCGACATGTTCGAAGGCCTGGCCATCTACAACCTGCTGCGCGAGCACCAGGGCGAGGTGACCATCAAGGTGTTGGGCCTGGCCGCGTCTGCAGCATCCATCATTGCTATGGCCGGCGACACCGTGCAGGTCGCCCGTGCCGGCTTCCTGATGGTTCACAACTGCTGGGTGATGGCCCAGGGCAACCGACACGACTTGCGCGAGTATGCCGAAATGATGGAACCGTTCGACGCGGCTATGGCCGATATCTACGCGGCCCGCAGCGGCCAGGAGCTGGCGGAGGTGCAGCGGCAGATGGACGGCGAAACATGGATCGGCGGAAGCCAAGCCATTGAACAGGGTTATGCCGACGAGTTGTTGCCATCGGACCAAGTCGGCAAGACCGACGCGAAGGCATCGGCCAGCGCCGTGCGCCGTATAGAGTCCGCCTTGCGCGCGGCTGGCCTGCCCAGTAACGAGGCCAAGCGCCTGATCCACGATTTCAAGTCCGGTTTGCGTGACGCGACCGGCACCGGTGAGCGTGACGCCACCGTGAATGGCCTGCGCGATGCGGCCGCACTCAGCACTACGGCCAACCTGGCCGCATCCCTCACCACGATTTTGAAATAGGAGCCACCATGGCAAACCCTGAACAACAGATCGAACAGATCAACGCCAGCCTGAAGACGGTTGGCGATCAACTCAAGGCAATGGCTGAAAAGGCTGATGCCGACATGAAAGCCCGCGGCCAGCTTGATACACAGCTGCGCGCTGATATCGACCGCACCCTGACCACGCAAGGCGAGCTGCAAGCCCGTCTCGCTACCGCTGAGCAGCTTGTTGCCAAGCTCGAGAACGGCGGCGGCACCATGGCAGGCCAGCAATCCCTGGGCGAGAAGATCAGCGAAAGCGAGGACTTCCAAGCCTACGCTGCGAACCCCAAGGGCGACTTCCGCATGTCGGTGCAGGCATCGGTCGGCTCGGGCTCCAGCTCTGCCGGTGATCTGATCGTTCCTGATCGAATCTCGGGCATCCAGGGTCCCGCGCTGCGTCGCCTGACCATCCGCGACCTGATCTCTTGGGGTCGCACTTCCTCCAACAGCATCGAGTATGCGCGTGAGCTTCTGTTCACCAATAGCGCCGATGTGGTGAGCGAGAATCCGAAAGACGGAAAGCCGCAATCTGACATCACCTTCGAGGCAGACAGCGCGACCGTCGTTACGATCGCGCACTGGATCCATGCATCCAAACAGGTGATCGCCGATGTGCCGATGCTTCAGTCGTACATCGATGGTCGCCTGCGTTATGGACTGAAGTTTAAGGAAGAGGCTCAGTTGCTCAAGGGCAGTGGCGCCGGCCTGAATATCAACGGCATTTACACCCAGGCATCCAGCTACGTTAACCCTGGGGTGTTGGTGCAGGCCGAGACCCGCATCGACCGTCTGCGCTTGGCGCTGCTGCAAGTAGAGCTGGCCGAATACTGGGCAGACGGCCTCGTCATCAGCCCGCTTGACTGGGCAGCCATTGAGCTGACGAAGGATTCGACCAACAACTACATGTTCACAAATGCCCGCTCGACCATGCAGCCGGGACTTTGGGGGCGCAACGTGGTTCCCACTCAGGCCATGGACGGCGGCGACTTCCTTGTTGGCGCTTTCGGTGGCGGTTTGGCTGTTCAGGGATGGGATCGTGAAGACGTGGCCGTTGCGATTTCGGAACATGACCGCGACAACTTCATCAAGAACATGCTCACGATCCGCTGTGAAGAGCGGGTTGGCCTGACCGTCTACCGACCGCAGGCTTTCGTCAAGGGTGACTTTGACGGCATCGACGCATCCACCAACGGCTGATGAAAGCGCCCCGGTCGGGTCACTGGCCGGGGCGTTTAGTGAGGATTTCATGAAACGAGTTATCGCATTGCAGTCGTTTGACCATGGCGGCATGCGTCGCCGTGGCGATGTATTCGTGGTCTCGCCCCAGGTTGCCGAGCAGATGCACCGCAACGGCCTGGTCAGGATTCACAGCGAGTCAAAGTCGCCTGCCGACCCTTCCCAGGCCGCTGGCGCGAAATCGTCTGCATCGCCAGCGGCCCCAGTCTCACGCAAGCGGACTGCGAGGAAGTCCGAAAGTGGCGAG
Source organism: Alcaligenaceae bacterium (assembly GCA_013416405.1). GTDB lineage: Bacteria > Pseudomonadota > Gammaproteobacteria > Burkholderiales > Burkholderiaceae_B > Pusillimonas_C. Next base: position 112,052 of record JACCET010000006.1, on the reverse strand, counting down.
ACAGACGCGCAGCAGATAGAGCAGTAATTGTCACCAACACTACCTTCCGGGCCGCACCATGGGCCGATGTCCTCTTTGCGATGGATCGGGACTGGTGGCACATGTACCGGGAAGAAGCCGGCAATGCATTCAAAGGCGAACTGGTTTCACCGCTCCCAAACTGTTTTGGAGTGCGTCGCATCGCTTGCGGGCAGTACCTGAACTCGGGCGCGGGTGCAATCGGACTGGCAGTCCATCTGGGTGCGCAGCGAGTCATTCTGCTGGGCTACGACTGCCAGCGCACGGGGGGTCAAGCTCATTGGCATGGCAATCACCCAAAAGGACTTGGCAACGCCGGATCTATCAATACATGGCCTGCGCAGTTTCAGAAGCTCGCGCGGGATCTACGAAATTTCAACATTGTGAATTGCACGCGGGAAACGGCATTGACCTGCTTCCCACGGGTGGAATTGGAGAAGGCGCTCGTATGAGCAACATCACTGTTTTTACAACCGTATTCGGGAATACAGACCCGCTGCATGAGCCAGCCAGTGCTGGGGGTGCACGGTTTGTGTGCTTCACGGACCAGCAGATTCGATCCAGCAAGTGGGAGATCGTGCAGATGCCGCCACAAGCAGCCCCCACACGGGCCGCACGGATGATGAAGACATTGAGCCACAAGACCGTCGATACCGAATGGTCATTGTGGATAGATGCGAATTTCACGCTCATGGTCGAGCCAGAAAAGCTGCTGAAGTACGGCGAATTCGTGAACTTTATTCACCGCGATCGCACCCGCATCAGCGACGAGGCGCGCGAAATCATCCGGCTTAGAAAGGCGATGCCGGACGCGACGATGCGCCAGCTTGCCGCTTACCAGGCCGATGGCTTCGATACGAAAGCGTCTCCGCAGCGCGCTCTTTCCTGCAATGGCGTGATCTTGCGCCACCATACGCCGCAAGTTGTGGCGCTCAATGAGCTGTGGGCAGCAGAGATCGACAAACATACGCTGCGCGACCAGATGAGCCTGGATTACTGCGCATGGAAGCTCGGCTTCGAAATCTCACGCTGGCCAGGGTTGCATGACCGTAATCCTTACTTCCAGCACAAGCACTACCGGCGTCCGACTAACGATTATTGAGAACTCCATGCGCATCAGCATCATCACCCCAACCGCGGATCAGCCGACCGGCATGGCCCTCGCCGAGCAATGGATCGCTCGCCAAACCGTACAGCCAGACGAGTGGATTGTTGCCGACGACGGCGAAGTGCCTGCTGCACTGATGGCCGGCCAGAAGCATATTGTGCGCCGCCGAGAGCATGAAGGCGGTCGCAGTCTCGCAGGCAATATGTTGGCAGCGCTGGAAGCCGTAACTGGCGACCTGATTATCGTGATTGAGCATGACGACTGGTATCACCCGACCCACATTGAAACGTGCGTCCAGCGCCTGAAAGGGGGCGGCGCTACCGGGTCAATTAACCAGCGCTACTACAACGTCCAGCATCGTGCTTGCCGCTTGATGAAAAACATCGGCAGCGCCCTATGCAATACCGCCTTCACGGCTGACCACAAGAAGGGCATGCAGCGAGCCGCCGAACGTGCGTTTCGAGATGGCCGAATCTGCGTTGACCGTTACTTCTGGGATGCGCTGCCGCGCAGTTACTGGGATATCCATGATATCGATACAGTGGTTGGAATCAAAGGCTTGCCGGGTCGCAAAGGACTTGGAATGGGGCACCGACCCGATCATCGCTGGACGCTTGATGCTGAGGGTGTCGTGCTGCGCCAATGGGTGGGTAGCGACGCCGATATGTACTTGGAGCTTGCGCGATGAGCATCATCACACTGGCAACGGTCAAGAGTTATCTCGACGTGATCCACAGCGCCGACGACGCGAAGCTGCAGACGCTACTGGATGCTGCCGAGGACGAGGCCGCGCAGTACATCAATCGACCGCTGGACGAGTTGCAGGCAGAAGAAGCCAGCAGCGAACAGCCCGACGCGCTGCCGGGCAGTGTTGTGATGGGCGTTATGTTGCTGCTGCAGGCCGCGTATCAGGCTACGCCCGACGACGCAGAGAAACTGCGCCGGGCTGCTGAGGTGAAGCTCACGCCGTACCGAATCGGCTGGGGGGTGTGATGCTGGCTCATCGACTCCGGCACCGCGTCACGTTCCAGTTCAACGGCCCACCGTTGCGCGACGAGAACAACGTACCCATTCCCGGCTCCGGTGGCTGGCAAACGGTCGTTCTGGCCGATGGCACCCGCTTGGAAGACGTGCCCGCCGAAGTGCTGACCGGCCCGGGTCGTGAGTTCCAGGGCGGTGCTGCAACACAGGCGGAAACCTCGGCACGCATCAATCTGCGCTGGTTCCCTGCCGATGATCGGGCGATGGCCGCGTGGCGCATCGAGTGGGATGGCCGCATCTACAACATCACGTCGGTGGAAACTGACATCACTGCCCGTCGCGAGTGGCGCTTGCGCGTCGTCGATGGGCCGAGCGAGGGGCAATGATGAAAGAGCAACTAGACCGGATCGAAGCCAAGCTGGACGCGCTACTTGATGCGCTGGCCGATGAGTACGACGAGGAAGAGCAGCAATTCGACCTCGACGGGAATCTGATCGAAGGCGGCGAGCGCGACGAAAACGAGTCACTGGATTGATCCATGAAGATCGAAATGAACGTTTCCGGCCTCAATGGCGTGCTGGAAACGCTGCAGTCGTTACCAGCCGAGATCGTGTCAAAGCGCGGCGGGCCGGTGAAGCTATCGCTGGCCAAGGCTGCACGCGTCATTCGCGACCAGGCAAAGGTGAACCTGAAAGCCGCTATAGCGTTGAACGGTGATGTATCCACCGGCCTGCTGGAGAAGAACGTGATCGTCACTCGCGGCAAGGAGCCAATCGGCACGAAGGGCGAGCGGTACCTCGTGCGGGTTCGCCGCAAGGCCTACGACGGCGACAAGATCGGCCGACGCCAGAAAGCGGGGAAGCGGGTCACGACTCAGAAGACCGCGAGCCTGCTGGAGTACGGCTCAAGCCACCAACCCGCAACACCCTGGCTACGCCCAGCAGTCAAGCAGAAGGGTAAAGAGGCTATCAACGTGTTCACAGAAGACCTGAACAAGCGCATCGACGCTGTGGTTAGAAAGCTGGCCCAACAGAACAAAGGGAAATGATGCTTGCACCAATCTTCAAGACGATTGATACGCCAGCGGTACGGGCCATCGTGGGTAACCGAATCTACGGCAAGGGCACGGCGCCGCAGGGAACCCCCCTCCCTTACATCACATGGTTCACCGTCGCAGGCGACCCCTACGCAAACCTGAGCGATGCGCCGAACGCCGATAACGACACCATCCAGATCGACTGTTGGGCGGGGCCCGATGACGATCAAGAGGGCATTTGCGACCAGTTGGCCAAGCATGTGCGCGACGCGGTAGATGCCGCCGGCCAAGCCTGCCGAATCATTATCGACACACGAGAGGCCGACACCAAATTGTTCCACATTGGCCTGCAGGTCGAATTTATCCATAACCGATAACCCGGCGGTCGCCGGTAAACATCGCCACCTTCGGGTGGCTTTTTCTTTTGGAGGTCTATATGACTGCCGGAGTAGTGAAAACCCAAGGTACTCATCTGTACTTTGCCAACCCCACATCCAGCGACCCTGAACTGGTCAAGCTGGCCTGCCCCACGGGCATCAGCGGCCTTGGTGGCGCGCGCGATCAGATCGACGTCACTTGCTTGGACAACACCGAAGACCGGGAATATATCCCCGGCTTGGGCAATCCTGGCCAAGTGTCGATCCCTTTCAACTTCATTCCCTCGCATATTTCACATCAGGTTCTGTTCGACCTGAAGGAAGGCGGCGAAGTGATCGACTTCATCATCTGCCTGTCGGACGGCACCGCGCAGCCCACCATCAACGGTCAAGGCGTCATCACGCCGCCGGTACTGCGTACCAGCTTCGAGTTCCGGGGTTTTGTGCAGGACGTGAACATTGACATGGCGACCAATGACAAGGTCACCGGCACGCTCACCGTCCAACGTAGCGGCAAGGTCAAGCCCAACTGGCAGGGACCGACTCCGTAACAAGTTTGGTCGCAGCTAGGAGGCATCCGAAAGCACGACGCCCTGGCGTGTCGCTGCGGCCATCCATTTACCAGGGCACCTATTCACCACCGACCCGGCCATCGTGCCGGGTTTCTCTTTTCTACCAGGGATATACATCATGGCTACCAAGAAAACCGCAGGTCTTTCCGCTGACGCTGTTGTGTCGAGCATCCTTACCGATGACATGTTCGCCACGCCGGATACGGTCATCGAGCACCCGGTAAAGCTCGGCGACGGTAAAGAGCGCACGATGTATTTCAAGCCGCTCACGGCAATCGAGTGGAAGAAGCACATGGAAGCGGAGAACTCCAAAGACGCAAAGGTACGAAGCGAGTCTGCGGCCCGACTGATCTCAAAGTGCGTGGTCGAGCCTGATGGCCGGCGCGCGCTTACCCCGCAGCAGGCAGCACGACTCAAGCCCTCTGTGTCGGGCGCATTTTTCATGGCGATTCTTGAGATCAACGAGATTTTCAAGAAGCCTGATCTCGATGATGACGTTGACGACGAAGAGATTGTCGACGAGGAAGATGCAACCGACGAGATCGAACTGGAAGGGTAATGGAGGCCGGTGGCGACCGCTGGTTCTGGCATGTTCTGGCGCTCGCCCTGGGCAAGACCGTGGGCGAGCTACAGCGCGACATGACCCGCAAGGAGTTTGAGTCGTGGAAAGAATTCTATGCGCTGCGCCCGTTCGATGACCTGCACCGCTACCATCGACCGGCCGCCGTCATCGCTCATTCAATGGGCGGTGGTGGTGACCTTGGGAAAACTATCGACATGCTGGTGAACGAGCGCAAGGTGATAGAGGCTATGGAGAAAGACCTTGCCCAAGGGTTCAGCGAGGCCGACAAGGCGACGATCAAGGCGCTGACGGGCGGGTGATGGTCGGCTATCATTCCTGTATCAATTCGATACGGGGAGGCAAGATGGAGAACTATGGAACCGGGCTCGCAGGGCTATTTTCGTTCATGAGTCTGTACGCTCTTTTGGCGTGGTTTGCCTGCGGTGCGTTAGCAAGTCATGTGGCAAGCGAGAAAGACCGTTGCGGTATTTGCTGGTTCGTCTGGGGCGTAATTTTCGGCCCTATGGCGCTCCTCGCAACAGTCGGGCTGCCGGATAAAAGCAAGCCGCGAGGCGTCGAGGCAGTAACCCCAAAGACGCATGTTCTTTGCCCTGAATGTGATGAGCCAGTGAAGAACGAAGCGAAGGTTTGTAAGCACTGCGGATCGAAGCTGGTTCCTGTTTCGCAGCAGGCACGAAGATAGTAGAGATACAGCGCCGACTTCAGTCGGATATTTGTTTGATGGCCCGCCACTGTGCGGGCCATTTTTAATGGGCGCAGACATGGCTACCGCAGGAAGTATTACGATCAGCCTATTGGCGGCTACCGGATCGTTCGAGACGGACATGCAGCGTGCGTCAAGGCGCGTGAAGTCCACGACTAGCGACTTTGAAAGGGCGGCGGCAGCGGCGCAGAAGTTCGCCATGGCTGCCGGTGCGGTTGCTGTTGCCTTCGCCACGTCCACGGCTGCAATCGTAGTAAGTGCGGCTAAGGCGATGGACGCCACTTCCAAGATGGCGCAGCAGGTGGGCGTGACGACTGAAGCATTGACCGGCATGCGCTTCGCTGCGCAGCAGTTCGCCAACATCAGCGACCAGCAATTCGACCAAGCGATGCGTCGCATGACGCGCCGTATCGAAGAGGCGGCGGCTGGCAGCGGGTCGGCAAAGAAAGCCTTGGAAGAAATGGGGCTGAGCGCGCAAGAGCTTTCCCGCATGACGCCTGACCGCCAGATGCTCGCCCTCGCGGATGCCATGAAGCGCACCGAGTCGCAAGCTAATCGGCTGCGCTACACAATGGCGATATTCGATACTGAAGGCATGGCGCTCGTCCCTGCCTTGCAGCAGGGCGCGGCGGCGTTCGAAGATAACATCAAGCTCGCTGAGCGCTACGGTGTCGTGCTGAGCACTGAGGCCGCACAGGCCGCTGAGCAGTTCACGACGAACCTGTCGCATCTCGGCGCCATGATGGATGGCCTGAAGATACAACTCGCGTCTGAAATTCTACCAACTATAAACCAGTTCATCACCAACGTCATTCAGGCAACCACGGAAGTGGACGGCCTGCACAGCGAGGTGAAAAGCCTCTCCACTAACAGTGCGTTCAAAGAATGGTTCGACGCCAGCTCGGTCGGATTAGCGCGTATCGCTGATGTAGCAGTGTTCGTTGCCAAGGCGGTCGGCACGGTCGGGCTGGCGTTCCAGTCCGCAGCTGCCGATGTGCAGGCAGGATTGGCCTGGATAGGGAAGCCGAACGCGGCAGACAAGCTGCTCATGCCAGCGGAGGATTACAACCGACTGGTGGCAGAGTATGACGCTGCAATGAACCATCAGGCATCTACGGTCGGGCGGTTCAATCAGACTCTCGATGATCTTCTCACTTACCAAGGCAATAAATTCGAGCAGGCAGCAATCACTGCTGTTAACACGATTCGCGTTACGTCCGGGCAGATAAAGCTCGTTGACCTGACAACAAAAGATTCAACCAAGTCGACGGACGCTAATACAACCGCATCAAAGAAGAATACCGCAGCCCTCACTGAAGCCCAACGCGCCGCACAAGCATTCCGGCGCGAACAAGATCAAGGGCTGCGGGCGCAGCTTGCGGCAGTCTCTGCCATTCACCAGCAGGCCCAAGGGCTCGAAGACCAGGTGCTTCTCTTTGGCCTTGGCAAAACCGCCATCGAAGACCTCACCATTGCCCGACTGGTAGAGCAATCGAACCTGTTGGCGATATACGGGGGGGACAAAGCCGCTCCGGCGCTGGCCGCAATCGAGGCCGAAATCGAAGCCCGCAAGCGTCTACGTGCGGGGATCGGATCTCTGGAAGCCAAAGAAGCTGAGAAGGCTTCGTGGGCCGCCTGGGCGCAAGATGTAGAGCAGATATTCCAGCAAGTGGGCCAAAGCTTGAGCGACGCCATTTTCGACGGCGGCAAATCCGGGCGCGATCTGGTCAAAGACCTGTTCAAAACGCTGACCCTTCGCGTGCTGATTAATCCCGTCATGGGCGCATTGCAGGGCGCAGTCACGAACTCGCTCGGGGGCATGTTCGGATACTCCAACCCCGCACAGGGCGGCGGCGTCCTTGGCATGGCCAGCAACGCCAGCAGTGCTTATTCAGCGGCCAACGGCGGCATGGCCGGCAACTTATCGAGTGCTATCAACTGGGCAGGTGAAAAGCTCGGTTCATCGGCGCTGCAGTCGTTCGCCTCTGGCCTGGCTGGAACCGCGTGGACTGCATCGACGCCTATGTATTCGCTGGCCGCCTCTGCGCTACCGGCCACTGCAGCATGGGCTGGTGGTGCCGCAGGCCTGGTTCCGGCTGCTAGTGGTTTGTTTGCGGGGCCTGGGCTTGCGGCCTCCCTTAGCACGACCGTTGGCACAACTGGCGCAGTCGCTTCGGGCGGGGCGGCGGGCCTAGGCGCAATGGCCGGCGCAGCCTTGCCCTGGATCGGCGGCGCTCTGGCCATCGGCTCGCTGCTCTCGGGCAGCTTCAAGGGCGAATCACGCTACGGTGGCTCCTACAACTGGACACCCGAAGCCGGCACTGTGCGCGGAAAATGGGACGATGGCGATCCTGGCGCGGAAGCCAACAAAGCCATCAGCGCAATCCTTGACGGCGCCGTGGCCACGATCAACAGCGCATTCGAGGGCGTTGGTTCGCAGGCTGCGTTGTCATATTTCATGGGCTGGGCGGAAAGCTCCGAAAAAGGCCGTGGCGGCACCGCATCGGGCGGGCGTCTGGCTGTCAATGGCAATGAATATGCCTTTGGCACCACGCGCAAGGGCCAGGGCTACGGCGATACGTCCGGCGATCTCGGTCAGATGATCGAAAACATGACCGTCGATATCTACCAGACGATCATCCAAGCGTGGCAGTTGGGCATCGATGAATTCCCCACGATGATCCAGGACATGCTGCGCGGCATTGACGCTGATTCGTTGGGCGCTGAGCAGGCCCAGGCACTGGCTGCGCAAATCCAGGCGATCATTCAGCAGGTCAGCGCGTTTCAGGTGGCGGTCGAGCAACTGCCGTTCGAGAACCTGAAGCAATTGTCATTCGACGCAGCGGCAGGACTCATAGCAGCGGCTGGCGGCCTGGAAAACCTCAACGCTGGCATGACCAGCTACTACACCAATTTCTACAGCCAACAGGAGCAATTGGACTTCGCCGCTCGTCAGATGGGCGCATCGTTTGAGTCGCTGGGCCTGGTGATGCCGGACGTAACGCAAGGAGCTGATGCTGCGAAGGCGGCATATCGTGCTCTGGTTGAATCGCTCGACCCGACAACCGAGGCCGGGCAACAAGCCACTGCAACGCTGTACGCGCTGGCGGGCGGGTTTGCTGAGCTTGTTGTGGGGATGGATGAGCTTAACAGCAGCGTCCAGACGGTCGAGACCGGCATTGATTCGCTCGCAGTAGCTGCTGGCCAGTTCAAAAGTGCAGCTATGGCGGCTCAGCGCGCCATGCAAATGATGGCCACAGGCGGCTCGCTCGCTGACAGACTGGGCGGCATGCTTGGCTTGGCGCCAGTCTTTGGTCCGATGCGCGAACAAGAGCTGTGGGCCACCATCGGATCGGCTAGCTACGAGCAGCAGATCGATATGGCGGGCGAGCTGACCGATATTGTGCTCAACCGCATCAATAAAGAGCAGGAGGCCAATCAGCAGCGCATTGCGGGCTTGCGCGAGGAAATCACCACGCTCTCGCGCATGCGTGATCTTGGCGCATCGCTACAGACCTACCTGCGCTCGCTCGAATCGAGCAATCTTGCGCCGTACTCGCTGCAAGAGAAGGTCGGCATTGCCGAGGGTGAACTGGCCACGCTCGTCAAGGCAGCCAAGGGGGGTGATGAAAACGCCATGCGTCAGGTGCAAGGTGCTTTGCAAAATGCCCTGTCGCTGTGGCGCGAATATGGGGCTTCGGGCGCAGAGTATCAGGATGCTTACCATCGCTTAACTGGCATGGTCGGTAACTTGGCCAGCAGCGCCACGAGCGAAGCTGCCCGCCAGATCGCCCAGCTCGAAGCCCAAGCCGCCGCACTGGAAGGCATCAGCGGGTATTCGGCAGAGCAGCTCGCGCAACTGCAGCAGCTTTACGACATCACGACCGCTGCCACACAAGCCGCGCAGGCCCAGTACCAGAGCGATCTGGCCAATGCCAACACCGAATTGGCTCAGTTGGAGAAGATGGGCCTGGATACCGCGCGCCTGCATGAAGTCGTGGTGCTCTTGCAGGGCCTGCCGGCATCGCTGGCTGCTCAGATTACGGGTGCCAGCAGTGGCGGCCTGCAATACATGATCGCAAACCCAGACGTAAAGGCCGCTTTCGAGCAATACGGCCAGGGCACGGCCGGAGATTTTGCGCTCCAGCATTACGGTAATTACGGCCAAGACGAGGGCCGCGCGTATAACGGCAACCGGGGCGAACAGTACTTAGCCAACAACCCGGATGTCATGAACGCGTACCTGCGCGGCGATTTTGGCGACATGGCAGCGGATGCGGCCGCCAAATATCACTGGGAGAACTACGGGAAGGACGAGGGGCGCAGCTACGCCGTAGGCACCTCTTACGTGCCCCACGATATGACCGCCAACATCCATCGTGGCGAAATCATCATCGATCCGCGCAGCTCGGACGTTTTGCGCAACTACGGCATCAACGTGCAAAGCCAGGGTGGTGGCGAAGTCACCCGGCTACTGCAAGGCATCATGCAGCGCCTGGACTCCATACAAGCGCAGGGCAAAGAGCTTTCCCGCGAGGAAATTGCCGCGACCGTTGCCGCCACCAAAGACGCGGCCAACACAATCGTCGGCGGCGTAGGTGGTTCGCTGCGCAACAAGACCCGCGACGACGCCCAAGCCCAAAACCGTAAACGATCAGGAATATTGGCATGACCGACGAGCAATACCGCCGCTGGCTGCGAAACGACATGGCGCGCAGGACGGTGCTTTTAGAGATCGACACCGATCCGGTGCGCCGGCTGTCAGTGGTGCCGTACACGACGTTGCCCGACGACGACACGCCAAACATCCGCTATGACGCCCTGATCAAGGGCGGGGTGGGCTACGACGAAACGCTGTCCATTGACGACAACTCGCGGGCAAGCTACGCCAACATTGATTTGCACAATGAAGATGGCGCTCTGGATGCCTGGGCGGGTGACGTCTGGCAAAATCGTGAAATCCGCGTGTACTTCGGTGATGTGACATGGGCGCGTGACGACTACCGGCTTGTGGCGCAAGGTGTTGTCGAGCGCTGTGAGCAGAGCCGCGATACGTTTTCTATCCACCTGATCGATGCTATGGCCAGGCTGGATAACGCCGTCACGGAAACCTTGCTTGGCGGCGCCGGCCGGGATGCTGATCGGCTGATGCCTGTGGCTCTGGGTGAGTGCCATAACGTGGCGCCCAGACTCTACGCAAATGGCACGCATACATACCGCTGGCACGGCGGGACTGTTGAGAGGCTGATCGAGGTGCGCGACCGTGGCGTGCCGGTATCGTACACGGCCAGTGGCGGGCAGTTCAGTTTGCTTGTCGATCCGGACGGTGAAATCACAGCCAGCGTACAGGGTGATGCGGATGGCGGGTACGTCAATACTGTGTCGGCCTTGGTGCAACGCTTGGCCACGGCCTATGGCCCGGCAGCCAGCCGGTTTACGAGCGACGACCTGGACGCCGTGAATCTGTCAGCCTTTAATAGCGCCCACCCGCAGCCGGTCGGCTTGTACCTGCTGGATCACGCCACCGTCCAAGCATGCATCGTGGAGCTTGCCTCATCACTTGGTGCCCAGGCCATCATGTCGCGCATTGGCAAGCTTCGCCTGCTGAGAGTCGAGCTGCCCGCACCCGGCGTGCCAGTCGTCATTCAGCCGTCTGACTACGAGCAGGGCAGTCTGGAAATAGCCGGTCTGTCCACTGTCATCGCGGGTGTGCGCTTGGGATACTGCCGCCAGTGGACGCCGCGCCAGAACATTGCCGAAGGGATTCCCACGGAGCACCGCGACCTGTACGCCCAGGAGTGGCTGACTGTCACGGCTACGGCGCCATCGGTGGCCAGTGAATACAAGATCAGCACCGAAACCGAGCAGGTCAACACGCTATTGCTCACGAAAACGGATGCCCAGGCCGAAGCGACCCGGCGTCTGGCGCTGTGGTCCGTGCCGCGCACCATCGTAACGGTCAGGGGCTATGCGCATTTGCTTGATCTTGAGCTTGGTCAGCCCGCGACCGTATACGGCAGCCGCTTTGGGCTGGACGCCGGCAAGACCGGGCAGATTGTCGGCCTGAAACCCGATTGGGTGGCAGGGCGCTGTGATGTGGAGGTGTTGCTGTGAGCGTCATCGTAAACGACCGAGACAAACTCTTGCAGGCTGCTGCCGTCAGGTTTGTGCTGCCCACCATAGACCCGATACAGATTCCAGGATTGCCGGGCGCGTTTGACGACATCGAGCAGTTGCAGAATGACGTTGAGGATTTAGGCGAGCAGATCGACCACCTGATGAATACATCGGCGTCGTTCTTCATCCGCGCTCCGGCACTTGCGTTTTTCGGGGCGGCGGGCACGACGACACCATCGAGCATTACCCTGACCGCAGAAAGAGGAAGTGGTCTTGTTGGCGGCACTATTGCCTGGACCGTGTTCGCGGGATCGGCCACGATCAGCCCATCTAGCGGCGACTCTACAGCCGTCATCGGATCAACCGTTACGGGGCGCAGCGTAACCATTCGGGCGCGTTTGACCATCGACTTGGTTTCCTACGACGCCTACGCCACCATCACGCGCTTTGGCGCAGTATCCGCAGTCGATCAGGTAAGTCTGACCACCCAAGTCACTGGGCAACTGGCGAATAGCAACGTGACTGGCCTTGGCGCCCTGGCGCTCTTAAATACCGTTAGCTTGAATTCTCAGGTGACTGGCGCGCTTAATGGGCTGACCCAGGTTACCAACTTAGGCAATCTAGCCTTCGCCAATGGGCTGGCTGCCAACCAGATCGGCGCGGGGACACTGGCTGCTGGCGTTATATATGCCGGGGCCATCAACGCCAACAACATCACAGCAGGCACGATAACAGGACGCACGCTGCAAACCTCTGCCACATATCCAAGGGTGGTGATAGACAGCGCGAGCAATCAAATCTCAATACTTACCGGCCCCAGCCTGACGGCCACCTATCTAAACGCATTCAACTCGGTTTTCACCAACGATGGTGGCATTTCCCCAACGGTGCACATTATCAAGTCCGGCAGCAGCGCCCCCGCGCTTCAGGTCACCGGATCGACCACTGGCGCTGGCTTGATCGTTCGTCTGCCTGGGGGCGGCAGCACGTCAGCACCTTTTCGGCTCGACCCAAGCATTTCTCTTCCATCATCCAGAATCGCCGGCAGCATCTGTTTTCACGGCGGTTGGCTCTGCTTTGCCAACGGCTCTCACTGGTTCAACGCAGACGGCACCCAACTTACTTAATCGAAGGAATCCTCATGGCATACACTCGCGAAACGCAAATTATGAATGCAATCATTCAGATCCCGAACATCGTGCAGCCCATAACGGGATTATCTGTCCTGCTGACGGCTGCTGATATCATCCGAACCGCAGATGGACAGCAATTCGGGCACCCGAACCAGCGCCAGCAGTACCTTATTGCAGAGGACATGACACCCGAACTTGTTGACGCCCTGAACGGCTCGCTCGCCACGGTCGGCTACAAGCTGGTGCCCATCGAGGCCGCGTAATGGCAGATCGAAACCTGCGTATCGTCAGCACCAATGTTGCTGACACCGCCACGATCACGGCGGCCAATACAGCGTCAGGCCTGGGCACCGACTGGCTCAAGACCGAGCTTAAAAGCGAAGTCTGCCGAATCCTGTCTGGCACTGGCGCGCTTACGCTCACGTGGCCTGATCTTGTGGGTATCGACTGTGTGGCTATTCCGGCATGGAACGGCTCGGCATCGTCTGAGGTCCGCGTGCGCGTGTATGACGCTGTGAGCGCGGGCAACCTGCTGTATGACAGTGGCTGGCTCTGGGCAGCGCCCGGCCCGCAACTTGGAGTCTATGGCTTTTCGCAGCCCTTGAATGTCAATCATTTTGTTGATGGCGCAACCGTCACAGCCGTGTGGGTGCCAAACATTGCAGGCCGGCGCGTGGTGATTGACCTCAAAGACCCGAACCGCACAATGCTGGACATTTCCCGCGTCGTTGTCGGTACCGCATTTAGTCTGTGTGGCGCGTCCTACGGCTCCGGGGTGAGCGCGAACGACAGCACCACGACCACCAGAACAGCAGGCGGGGATACCAAGATCGACCGAGGGATGGCGCATCGAACGATGGGCCTAAACCTTAACTACATCCCGAAAGAAAGTCGCCATGAGGCCGTGCGCATCATCAATGCGGGGCTGGGCAAGCGGCATTTTGTGTCTGGCTATACCGACGACTCAGACGTCATGTTGCAGCAAGAGTTGATGATGTACGGCGTGTTAACGACCGTGCCGGGCCTGACCTACGCCAACTACAACATCAACACCGCCCAATTTCAGATCGAGGAATGGTAATGGCAGAACCCTTTTATGACTTGATGCCGGGGCCAGAGCATCGCCAAAAGCTGAATGAAATGTATAGCGTCTGGCTGGCCGCGCTTGAAGAAGCGCTTGGCCCTCGTGGCTGGTCTCCGATGCTTGGCGTGACAACCGACGGCGCACGCCGCGTATTGCAGATCGTTGACTGGGTGGGGGGCGAAGATGTAAAGCCTACGATCACAGGCTACATCGGCGCTGCGGGTATCGTTCCGACTGCTGCTGAGGCTATAGATATTCGTGGCGGGCAGGGCATTGCGGGTAACGACGGAAATGACGGGGCGGATGGGCCTGCCAACACGCTGACCATTGGGACCGTGCAATCTGGCGCAACCGCAGGCGCAGAAATCACCGGAACTGCCCCCAGTCAGACGCTTAATCTGACGCTGCCCAAGGGTGATGCGGGCAGTGATGGCGCGGACGGCACTGACGGCTGGACGCCAGTCTGGGCTGTCGTGGCCGACGGCGAGCGGCGCGTGCTGCGTATCGATGACTGGACGGGCGGGACGGGTACGAAACCGGCCACCGGCTATCTGGGCCCAACGGGCATCGTTGCCACCATCGGTGACGCGCTCGATATTCGCGGCGCTCCTGGCTCCGGCTCAGTTTCGACGGTCAATAATGTTGACCCGGACGGGTCGGGTAACGTGTCGCTGGGCATTTCGGACATTCCGAACCTATCGACATCGATGGATGATAAGGTCGATAAGGTTACAGGAAAGGGGCTATCGGAAGCGAATTTCACCAGCGCGGAGAAATCGCAGCTTGCAGGCCTTGATGATGTGCTTGCTGCAAAGCTCGATAGCAGCCAGAAGGGCGCAGTCAGCGGCGTTGCTCCGCTTGATGGCGATGCCAAGGTGCCTGCCATCCACTTGCCAAGCTATGTGGATGATGTGCTGGAGTACGCCAACTTCGGTGCATTACCAGGCACGGGTGAAGCGGGGAAAATATACGTCACGCTCGACAACAACAAAACGTGGCGGTGGAGCGGGTCGGCCTATGTCGAGATTGCGGCCTCGCCCGGCAGTACTGACGCGGTGCCGGAAGGGGCATCCAATCTTTACCACACAGCGGCCCGAGTTCGGGCTGTAGTGCTTTCTGGGCTGTCGCTAGCCACGAATGCCGCCATCACAGCGTCAGATACAGTGTTGTCGGCCTTTGGCAAGCTGCAAAAGCAGATCACTGATCTTGTTGCAACGGTCAGCGGAAAGCAGGATGCCCTGGTTTCGGGGACGAGCATAAAGACAGTCGGCGGCCAGAGCGTGCTGGGAAGCGGAGACATCACGATTCCAACCCTCGCACCCATTGCCGACACAGCAGACATCGCCTCGCTGTCGGGTGGCGATACCATCACGCCAGGATCGCTGGGCACGGCGGCAGCCGCAGCAGGCACGATATCGGGTGGCACGACCAATACGTTTGACTGGGCAGCGGCCGTCAACTACACGATGGCCCTGACCGGAAACAGGACGCTCTCTAACCCGACAAATGTACTGCCCGGCACAACACGCGTCATCGTCGTATCATCCAGTACGTCTACGAGCAGGACGCTGGCCTTTGGCAGTAACTTTGTGGGCGACTTGCCTACTGTGTCAGTCACCAATACAGCCAACATGGTGCTGTTCTTGTACGCAGTAAGTTCGACCAAGATTGTCGTGACGGGGGTGGAAATATGATCCCGGGTTTCTCTGCACTGCCGATGATGATAAGAAAGGCTGGCGGGGGCGGGGTGAATTTCAGCATTACGGCTGCGACTGTGGCGGGAACGATTCAAGGGTATTCTGGCCCCATTTACGCTGCGTTTGAAGAATATCCAGAGGCTGGGTCGATAACCGACAACGCAGCGCCGGGCGGCGGAACGGTGCAGGGCATAGTGAGCCAATCCGCAACCAACATTTTGATTGTTTCCAGCGATACAAGCGTGCTTACTGAAATAACAATCAATGGCACACCTTACGCCCTTACCTATGATAGCGCTGGGGGCGGGCTTCACTTCTACTCGTATTCACCCGGAACGCGCCGCATCGCGACTGGAAACACATACGACATAGGGTTGATTTAATGCGCCCTGCAATTACATCAAGGAGCTTTCATGACCCCAGTTCTTAAATCTGAATACCGAATCCTCTCTGGCAATCCGACGCTCACGACGACGGCCCAAGACGAGCGTGCGCCGCTGCAAACGATCATTGCGCGGGGCAAGACGTACGCGGAAAAGTACGATGTTTACCTCTTTACCGACAATCCGCCAGCCGTCACGCCACCCGAGGTGGCCAAGCGCAAGCCAGTGTCTGAGTGGAATTTCACGACCAGCGAAATCACTTACGACATCGTGGATTACGTACCCGTCGAGGTCGAAGGCTGGCAGGCAGAAGTCGCCATGAAAGCCACCCACGTAGACCTTGAAGACGAGCAAAGCCAAACGATATGGGTGAGGGTGCAGGACTTGATCGCAGCCATGCCAGATGGTATCGAGAAGCTGACTGCCCAGACTGTACTGGCGCGTGGCCGTATCCGGCGAGACAGCCCGACGCTGGCATCGTTATCTGCCATGGTGCCGCTATCCGAGGCGCGGGTCGATGATCTGATGCGGCTCGCAGCGAGCATAGCAGCATAGACCGGCCCAGCGCCGGTTTTTTAATGCCCCTTCGGGGGCTTTTATTTTGCCAAAAGAGGATACGCCATGCGCTTTGATGAGGTCGCAATAGAGGCAGCGGGAATAACGATAGCCAACAAATCCATGGGCGTGGGAGCGGCTACCGGCCTGCTTGGCTTCATCGCATCAGTCAACTGGCTTGGCGTGATCGGCGCTTTCGTGGCCATCGTGGGCCTGGCCGTTAACGTCTATTTCCAGGTGCGCAGGGACAGGCGCGAGTCTGTGGAGAGCAACGAGCGGATCGCCGCTTTGCGCGACAGGTGCGAGCTATGACGCTCATTCCAAACTGGCGCAAAAGTTGGCGCATGTTTTCTCAGTGGGCATTCGTGGTCGCCGGAGCTTTACAAGGAGCGTGGCTGATGCTGGACGCGCAGCAAAAGGCGAGTATCCCCTCCGAATGGGTGACTTATATAACGATTGGGATTATGGTGCTCGGATTTGTTGGGCGCTTGGTATATCAACCAAAGGTGAACAAATGATCGAGCTATTCAAAAAACTGTTGATGTTCCTGTCGGGCCTGCGCCCGGCGCCGGTCAAGAATGTACCGGTGCTGGACATTGAGCCCGCGCCCATCGCAATGAGCCTGGAAGGGCAAAAGGTGCTCAAGTACTTCGAGTCCTGCAAGCTCAAAGCATACTGGGATGCCCACGGCAAAGTCTGGACGATTGGATACGGGCACACTGGGCCGGATGTCTACGAGGGCCTTGTCATTTCCCAGGCCCGCGCCGAACAGTTGCTGCGCTTACGCCTGGCCGATGAGTTCGTGCCGGGCGTGCTCTCATGCATCACCCGCAGCATGGCCCAACATGAACTCGATGCCATGGTCGACCTGGCCTACAACATTGGCGTGGGTGCGTTTCAAAGCTCGACGCTGGCGCGCAAATTCAATGCTGGCGATACTGATGGCGCTGCCGACGAGTTTCCGCGCTGGACACGATCTGGCGGCAAAGTGCTGCTGGGCCTGCGGCGTAGGCGTGCGGCTGACCGCGAGCTGTTCCTGGGCCGGTCGGCATCCGATGCTATTGCTATTGGGGCGGCAGTGTCATGATCTGGCTGCATGCACTCTGGGGCCGCGTCTGGCCCTACATCGCCCTTGTCGCCGCAGCCTTTGCGGCTTTTTTTGGCATTCGGCAAGCGGGGAAGGCGGCGGGCAGGGCAGAGGCCAAAGCCGAGCAAGCTGAAGCCACAATCAAAGGGATGGAGGATGCCCGTGAAGCACGCGCTGAAATTGATTCGCTGGATGATGCTGCTGTCCGTGATCGCGCTCGCCAGCGGATGCGCAACGCCAAGCGGTAATTATTGTGCCGTGGCGCAAAAGCCGTATCAGTGGAAATCTGATGCCGAGATAGATGTTATGCCTATCGGGCCGCTTAGACATATCGAAGAAGGGGCGGCGCTGTATCGACGGCAGTGCCCTGGTTAACAGTCTGAGGGGGTATGTGAGGGCTCTTCTGCAGAGATAAAAGAAAGGCCACCCGAAGGTGGCGTAAATATGTGGCTCAATCTCTCGGTATCTTATTTATGTGCCGGCATTAGTTTATCCAAGGCGGCGGTTGGCACCAACAGCATGCCCTTTGCGGCTTTTCCTATGGATCCGGCCAGAGCAATTACTATAGCGAGCGGAATGATGTAGATAAACCATCCCCCAAAGTTAGTGACCATGGCCTTGCCGATCACGTCATTAGTCCGGTCAAACACGGAGCGAATAGTGGCGTTTTGAGCGTTAAGCACTTTCTGCAGGTGCTTCTCTAAAGTGGCCCGCACTTCCTCATCAGTCATATAAATATGATGTAGCCTTCTACTGCGGTCTATCGTTAGAGCGGAGAGCCGATTTAGAAAGTTATTGATCCCATCATGCACAAACCAGAACGCAGCTTCATCGTCGGCCGCTAGGCCATCATGCTTTGCTGCTCGCAGCTCATCACGCAACTTAAAAAGCTCGTTGCGCAGATGTAGTCGAATTGATGGAGCCACTATTCCTTCATAAATAAAATGCCATGTCGCGATTGCAAATCCAATAATTATCAGTGCTTTCATGGTTTATCACTCGATTTGTAAGCGGTGCCTGAGGCGTGGGACTGCAATGCGGTTTTTTCGCGTCCTATACGAGCAAACTCATCACTATAGATTCTACGCATAATTCGCGCGTGCGAATACCACCCAATAGCTAGCAGAGCAGAAGTGATGTAGGCCACAAGTTCTGCTGCTTTTAAAGACTCAATCAATTCAAATACAAGCCTTGACACATCCTGAGGTGGCATCTTCCATATTAGAGCCACAACAACAAAGAAAAATCCGAAGATCGGTAACTGCCCGCGATTTATTGACGCAACCACCATATCTCGAAGCGACTGCGGCCATGTGACTCGCGAGCGATCATTCTTGGTCCGCTGCGGGCCTTTTCGGTGATTCTTTGTCATGCGCCAAGCTATTTCTATATTTGTAATTTACTGTCACAGTTTTGGCAACAATAACATAAGGATGGAAATCGAGCAGAAACGCTCTGCGTTTAATAGGGCTCAAGACTGCTGGTGATTCCACTATTCTGTCGTTATGTACAGTATTTGTAGCACAAAAAAGCCCTCTGATAGTCAGAGGGCTGATTGCTGTATTCCCCAAATGATTCTGAGCGGCCCCAAAAAAGCCCCACAAAACCCTGAAGAACTACTGTTTACGCCATTCAATGGTGCGAACGGAGAGACTCGAACTCTCACACCTCTCGGCGCCAGAACCTAAATCTGGTGCGTCTACCAATTCCGCCACGTTCGCTAAGGTAAGCCAAGCATTATAGCTTTTTTTTAATGCAGTGCAATACGGCTTGTGCGGGCAATCAATACACCGAGGGCTCGCCCTCCGGGCGCCGCTTGAAGCGCCTGTGCACCCAATAATATTGATCGGGGGCAAGGCGTATGCGCGCTTCCAGGAATTGGTTCATATGCAGGGCATCGGCGCGCGCATCGCCACTAGGAAAATTATCCAGCGCCTCGAATATTTTCAGCTTGTAGCCCTTGTAGCCGGGCAGGACTTCGCCGACGAACGGAACAACGCGCGCGCCGCTAAGCCGGGCCAAGCGTGATACAGACGTCAGGGTGCAGGCCTGTATGCCAAAAAATGGCACAAAGACGGAATCACGCAGGCCAAAATCCATGTCGGCGGCCAGCATGATGGGCTTGCCTGATTTGAGTACCTTCAGAATTTCGCGGGCGCTGCCGTGGCGGGAAATCATCTCCGTGCCAAAGCGCGCCCGCTGTGACAGCGATATGGCATCGGTCACGTCGTCTGACATGGGGGTATAGATGGAGGCAACCGGATGCATGATAGAGTAGTACATGCAGGTGGCTTCTATGGCTGCAAAATGAAAGCCAAGAAATATGGTGGGCTGGTCGTAGTTGTCTTGCAGTTCTATGGCGCTTTCCAATTGAACCAGTTGTTCAATTTGCTTAGCGCTGCCATACCATTGCGTGCCGCGTTCAAGGTAGCTGCGTATCACGTGCCCGAAGGTCGATTGCGCCAGCGCCTGTCTTTGCTTGGCACTTTGTTCGGGAAAACACAGTTCAAGATTGGTATGCAATATGCGTTTGCGTCTGCTGGGCAATTTGTACAACAGCTTGCCCAGTGTTTCGCCCATGCGGGCGACAAGGCCATAAGGCATGATGGCCAGCGTGCGTAACAGGCCGGCAGTCAGTGCGTTTTGAAAGTAATGATTCATAAGTAGGGCGCCAGGCTTGGAGTGGCGCCCCCAAGGAAGGCGATTATAGTAATGCATACTAGCACGTGCAGATGTTGACTCAGGTGCTGTCTCTGCAAGCGGCTGTATCTGGGCTCAGCCGCTATCTCGTCTTTTTAATATAGAAGGTAAAAGGCTTTCCCCTTAGGGGAAAACAGTGGTTTGTCGTGGTCAGGGCGAGTTTCCGGTAAAATGTCCTGTTCATTTCTTCAATTATTCATTTATATAGGTCCCTAATGCAGCCCGAGGTTGAAATTTTGTCTGGTCTGGAGCGCCGTGTAGATCTGGTCGTCTCGATCGCCGACGTAGAAAAAGAAGTCCAGACGCAACTCAAACGCGTCGCTCGTACTGCCAAAGTTCAGGGTTTTCGCCCAGGTAAAGCACCGCTTTCCCTGATCGAGCGTAGCCATGGGCCTGGCATCCGCTACGACGTCATCAATTCCGAAGTGGGTCGCTCGCTCGATAAAGTTATCGGTGAGTCCAAGTTGCGCGTGGCTGGTACGCCCAACCTTGAGCCCAAGACTGAAGGCGTAGACGAGGGCGTCATGGCTTTCACCGCCACTTTCGAGATCTATCCTGAAGTGCAGGTGCCTGATCTGAAGGCTCTGCAAGTCAAGCGTGCCAACGTAGAAGTGGGCGATGCCGAAGTGCAGCGCACCATTGATATCCTGCGCAAGCAGCGCGCCAATTACGAAGCCCGTGACGACCGTGCAGCGCAAGACGACGATCGCGTTACGCTGGACTTCACTGGCACTATCGACGGCGTGGCATTCGATGGCGGCTCCGCCGAGAAATTCCCCTTTGTGTTGGGCCAGGGCCGTATGTTGCCCGAGTTCGAAACCGCAGTGCGCGGCATGAAGGCCGGCGAATCCAAGACTTTTCCGTTGAACTTCCCCGAAGACTACGGTAGCAAGGAAGTCGCTGGTAAAACCGCGGAGTTTGCCATTACCGTCACGGAAGTTGCCGAAGCCATCTTGCCCGAACTCGACGCCGAATTCGCAAAGGCGCTGGGTCAGCCCGAAGGCGACGTTGAAAAATTGCTGGCCGACGTGCGCAGCAATATCGAACGCGAAGTCAAAGTACGTGCCCAGGCTCGTAGCAAGGCCAGCGTCATGGACGCCCTGGTTGAAGCCTGCTCATTCGACGTGCCCAAGGCGCTGGTCGATAACGATGCGCAAGGCCGGGTCACGGCAGCCCGTGAAGAACTCAAGCAGCGTGGCGTGCCCAACGCCGACTCCGTGCCTATTCCTGTCGAAGCCTTCACGGCCGAGTCCGAGCGCCGCGTGCGCCTGGGTCTGCTGGTGTCCGAATTGGTGCAAGCAGCCGACCTTCAAGCCAAGCCCGAGCAAGTGCGTACGCGCATCGAAGAATTTGCGCAAAACTACGAACAGCCTGCCCAGGTGGTCGCGTATTACCTGTCCGATCGCCAGCGCCGCGCCGAAATCGAAGCCATTGTGCTGGAAGACAACGTGGTTGAACACGTCATGTCCAATGCTCAAGTAACCGATGAAGACGTAGCTTTCGAAGAACTCATGGGGACTAACTAAATGTCACGATTTACCGATTTTTACGCCTCAATGTACGGTGGTGACTCGGTGACCCCTACGGGGTTGGGCTACGTGCCCATCGTGATAGAACAGTCTGGCCGTGGCGAGCGGTCCTACGATATCTACTCGCGCTTGCTGCGCGAGCGGGTTATTTTCTTTGTCGGGCCGGTCAACGACCACACTGCCAATCTGGTGGTGGCGCAGTTGCTGTTCCTCGAATCCGAGAACCCCGACAAAGACATTTCCCTATACATCAACTCGCCCGGCGGCTCGGTGTATGCGGGCATGGCCATTTACGACACCATGCAGTTCATCAAGCCCGAGGTCTCTACCTTGTGCACCGGTATAGCTGCCAGCATGGGTGCTTTCCTGTTGGCGGCCGGCACCAAGGGCAAGCGTTATACCTTGCCCAATTCGCGCATCATGATTCACCAGCCGTCTGGTGGAGCTCAGGGCCAAGCCTCTGACATCCAGATCCAGGCACGGGAAATTCTTGATTTGCGTGAACGCCTGAATGTCATTCTGGCCCGCAATACAGGCCAGTCCATCGAGCGTATTGAGGTAGATACCGAGCGTGATAATTTCATGTCGGCTGAAGATGCGGTATCGTATGGTTTGGTAGATAAAGTCCTGGTCTCTCGCGCCGACGAGGCTTGATGCTGACAGGTGGCCGGTGAACGCTTCGGCGTTCACCGCTGATTATCCGGCAGGCAACATGGTCCTGTCCGCTGAACTTAACGAAGAGTTTTATGCCCGAAAAAAAAGGATCGACGGACGATAAAGCGTTGCATTGCTCGTTCTGCAATAAAAGCCAGCACGAAGTTCGTAAGCTTATCGCAGGGCCGTCGGTATTCATTTGTGATGAATGTATCGATCTTTGCACCGATATCATCGTCGAGGAAAGCCAAGAGGCGGCACGTGATGCAATACGCAACGAGCTGCCCACGCCAGAAGAAATCAAAGGTTTTCTTGACGGCTACGTCATTGGGCAAGATACCCCAAAACGTACGCTGGCGGTGGCGGTCTACAACCACTACAAGCGTGTGCGCTATGGTGAAGTCAAAGGCGATGACGTCGAGCTTTCCAAAAGCAATATTCTGCTGATCGGGCCTACGGGTTCGGGTAAAACGCTGCTGGCCCAAACGCTGGCGCGCATGCTCGACGTTCCCTTCGTCATGGCCGACGCCACGACGCTGACCGAAGCCGGCTATGTGGGCGAAGACGTTGAAAATATCGTCCAGAAGCTGTTGCAGAACTGCAATTACGATGTCGATAAGGCGCAGCGCGCCATTATCTACATCGACGAAATCGACAAGATCTCGCGCAAGGCCGACAACCCATCCATTACGCGCGATGTCTCGGGCGAAGGCGTGCAGCAAGCCTTGCTCAAGCTCATCGAGGGCACGGTGGCATCGGTGCCACCTCAGGGCGGGCGCAAGCATCCCAACCAGGATTTCGTGCAGGTCGACACAACCAACATCCTGTTTATCGTAGGTGGCGCCTTCGACGGACTCGATAAGGTCATCCGAGACCGAACCGAGCGCTCGGGCATAGGTTTTTCGGCTTCCGTACGGGCCAAAACCGAACGCGGCGTGGGCGAACTGTTTGCCGAAGTCGAGCCCGAAGATCTGATCAAGTTCGGTCTTATTCCCGAACTGGTCGGCCGCTTGCCGGTGGTTGCCACCCTGGAAGAGCTGCAGGAAGATACCCTGGTTCGCATTCTGACCGAACCGCGTAACTCCCTGATCAAACAATTCCAGAAACTGTTTGAAATGGAAGAAGTCGAACTCGACGTGCGTCCTGGCGCCTTGACAGCCATCGCCCAGCGGGCCATCAAGCGCCGTACGGGTGCGCGTGGGCTGCGTTCCATCGTTGAACAGGCCTTGTTGGGCACTATGTACGAGCTGCCTTCCAAGAAAAACGTTAAACGTGTGGTGCTCGACGAAAAGTCTATTACCGGCCAGGGTACGCCCATGCTGATCTATCAAGATGAAGCGGACGCTGCAGAAAACGGTAAACAGAATCCCGCCAAGAAACTGAAAAACGCCGCTGCATAGGGGGGCTTGTAGATTACCCCTATGGAAAGTAGGCTGGACGCTTTGTAGACTTGAAATACTGGCTATCGTCACTACATACACCTACAGGTAGTACTAAAAGGGAGGCCTAGGCTTCCCTTTGCTAATTACAGGTCAACTTTAAGGAAATGACTATGTCTGCAAGCCAGATTCTTTCTTCGGAACCGACGGACTTGCCGCTGTTGCCTTTGCGCGACGTAGTGGTATTTCCACATATGGTGATTCCCCTGTTTGTCGGCCGTCCGCGTTCCATCAAGGCGCTGGAATTGGCCATGGAATCCGGCAATAACATCATGCTGGTGGCGCAAAAGTCGGCCAGCAAAGACGACCCCACCCCCGACGATCTGTACAGCATCGGTTGCGTAGCCAGCATTCTGCAAATGCTCAAGCTGCCCGATGGTACGGTCAAGGTGTTGGTCGAAGGCCTGCAGCGCGCAACCATACAAAACGTTACAGAAGCCGACACGCATTTCATGGCGGTTGTCGTGCCGGTCGCGCCTGCCACCGACGAAACAGCCGAATCAGAAGCCTTGCGCCGCGCCGCAGTGGCCCAATTCGAGCAGTACGTCAAACTGAACAAGAAAATTCCCCAAGAGATCCTCACATCGCTTACCGGAATTGACGATGCCGGCCGCCTGGCCGACACCATTTCAGCGCACTTGCCACTCAAGCTTGAACAAAAGCAGCAAATGCTGGAAGTTACCGGCACCGCTCAGCGACTGGAAAATCTGCTGGCGCAGCTCGAATCTGAAATAGACATTCTTCAGGTCGAGAAGCGCATACGCGGGCGCGTGAAGAAGCAAATGGAAAAGAGCCAGCGCGACTACTATCTGAATGAGCAAGTAAAAGCCATACAGAAAGAGTTGGGCGAGGGCGAAGAGGGCGCTGATATCGAAGAGCTGGAAAAGAAGGTCGCCGCTGCGCAGTTGCCCAAGGAAGCTCAAAAGAAGGTCGACGCCGAGATCAAGAAGCTCAAGCTCATGTCGCCCATGTCGGCCGAGGCTACCGTGGTACGCAACTACATCGACACGGTGATAGGCTTGCCATGGCGCAAGAAAAGCCGTATCAACAATTCCATTTCTAACGCTGAAGGCGTTCTTGATGCCGACCACTACGGTCTGGAAAAGGTCAAAGAGCGCATTATCGAGTATCTGGCTGTACAGCAGCGGGTAGACAAGCTCAAGGCGCCCATACTTTGCCTGGTAGGGCCTCCCGGCGTAGGCAAGACCTCGCTTGGGCAGTCCATAGCCCGTGCCACGAATCGCAAGTTCGTGCGCATGGCCTTGGGCGGCGTGCGCGACGAAGCCGAAATACGCGGCCATCGCCGTACGTATATTGGCTCTATGCCGGGCAAAATTTTGCAGAACATGACCAAGGTGGCGGTACGCAATCCATTGTTCCTGCTCGATGAAATCGACAAAATGGGTGCCGACTTCCGTGGCGATCCTTCGTCGGCCCTGCTGGAAGTGCTTGATCCCGAACAGAACCATACCTTCCAGGATCACTACATCGAGGTCGATTTCGATCTGTCTGATGTCATGTTTGTCGCCACCAGCAACACGCTGAATATTCCTCCCGCGTTGCTGGATCGCATGGAAGTCATACGTCTGTCGGGTTACACCGAAGACGAAAAAGTGCATATTGCATTCGATCACTTGCTGCCCAAGCTCATGAAGAACAACGGCGTGCAGGAAAACGAAGTCACCATCGAAGAGTCCGCCATACGCGATATCGTGCGTTATTACACCCGTGAAGCCGGTGTGCGGGCACTCGAGCGCGAGATCAGCAAGATCTGCCGCAAGGTGGTCAAGACGCTGCTGGCCGCAAATCCCGCTGCTACGAAACGCAATCGCAACAAGGCGGCTGCAGCTGGGCAGCCGGCCATAGAGCGTGTTACGGTCACTTCCGATAACCTCAGCGACTTCCTCGGTGTGCGTCGTTTCAGTTTCGGCATGGCCGAAAAGGAAAACAAGGTCGGGCAGGTTACCGGCCTGGCCTGGACGGAAGTGGGGGGCGATTTGCTGACCATCGAAGTTGCCGATATGCCCGGCAAGGGCGTGGTGTTGCGCACCGGTTCGCTGGGCGACGTCATGAAGGAATCGGTCGAAGCGGCTCGCACGGTCGTTCGTGCACGTGCCCAAAAATGGGGTATTCCGAATACCGCATTTGAAAAGCGTGACCTGCATGTGCACTTCCCCGAGGGTGCCACGCCCAAAGATGGCCCATCGGCTGGTATTGCCATCACCACGGCCATGGTGTCGGCGTTAACAGGTATTCCTGTACGGGCCGATGTCGCGATGACAGGCGAAATTACTTTGCGTGGCGAGGTGCTGGGCATAGGTGGGCTTAAAGAGAAGCTGCTGGCGGCTCATCGCGGCGGGATCAAGGTTGTAATGATTCCCGAAGAAAACGTGAAGGATCTGGCCGATATCCCCGACAACGTCAAGAATCATCTGGAAATCATTCCGGTACGCTGGATAGATCGGGTACTTGAGGTTGCGCTGCAGAACATGCCTACGCCGCTGTCTGACGAAGAGGTTGCCAGGCTGGCAGCCGAAGCAGTGGCCAATGCCAAGCCTGCGGAGTCTTCGGGTGGCTTGATGAAGCATTGATGGCGCTGTGATGCGTCGTCTGGCCAGTTAGCTGGCCAGGACTGAAGGGCCGGATTCTGTATTTTGCAGAATCCGGCCCTTTTTATATTGATGATTTTGGCAGAGCCTGGAAGGAGAAGAACATGTTCGCTGGCGGCTAGCGATTAGTGCAGCGGCGTGTTGCGGATTAAACCAACCGCTATGCCTTCTATGGAAAATTCGTCAGTCGCGGTGACGATGATGGGCGAGAAGTCGGGATTTTCGGGCAGCAATTCGATGTGGCTGCCGGCGCGCTCGAAGCGCTTGACGGTGACCTCGTCGCCTATGCGGGCGACGACGATCTGGCCGTTACGGGCATCGGGGGATTTTTTGACGGCGAGCAGGTCGCCGTCGAGGATGCCGGCGTCGCGCATGCTTAGGCCACGTACGCGCAACAGGTAATCGGGTGTTTGGGTGAACAGCGAAGGTTCTATGCCGATTTCGCGTTCCACGTTTTCGGTGGCGAGTATGGGGTTGCCGGCTGCCACGCGGCCCACCAATGGCACCAGTAACTGCGTAAGGGCCGATGAGGCCTGCTGTACCAGTGTGGGGCCGGACGGCACTGCAACGGGGGTGTCGGTAAGGCGTATGCCGCGCGATGCGCCTGCGGTCAGTTCTATGGCGCCTTTGCGGGCCAGGGCCTTGATGTGGTCTTCAGCGGCGTTGGCTGATTTGAACCCCAGGGCGCGGGCGATCTCGGCACGAGTGGGCGGAAAGCCTGTGCGGGCGATTTCGCTGCGTATGAGTTCAAGGACTTGCTGCTGACGATCGGTAAGCTTGACGGCCATGGGAATCCTGACTGTGTTTATATACAGTCAGGATTTTGCAGCATTTCAGGGGAAAGATCAAGCGCCATGCGGGGCAGGGGCTTTCTGCCGATGCGCAGCCTGTGCGCACCGGCAGTGGTTCTGGCCTGATCAGGCCAGAACTTTGGCGATGGCTGCCGCCACGTAGTCGATGTTGCGATTATTCAGGGCGGCGACGCAGATGCGGCCGCTGCTGACAGCGTAAACACCATGTTCGTCGCGCAGGCGGTCGACCTGATCTTTGGTCAGGCCTGAATACGAGAACATACCGCGCTGGGCCAGCATGAAGTCGAAATTTTGCCTTACGCCATGCGACTTGAGCTTTTCGACCATTTGCACGCGCATGGTACGAATGCGTTCGCGCATGGCGGCTAGTTCGGTAGTCCAGAGGGTGTAAAGTTCGGGTGTGTTCAAGACCGTAGACACCACCGTGCCGCCGTGTGTGGGCGGGTTGGAATAGTTGGTGCGTATCACGCGCTTAAGCTGGCTGAGTACACGGCCACGCTCTTCGGTGCTGGATGTGACCAGCGTAAGGGCGCCAACGCGTTCGCCATAAAGCGAGAATGATTTCGAGAACGATGAGCTGATAAGCATGGTGAGGTCGAGCTGGGCGAACATGCGTACTACAGCGGCATCTTCTTCCAGGCCATCACCGAAACCTTGGTAGGCGATATCCAGAAAGGGCACCAGGTTTTTGCTTTTGACGACTTCGGCAATTTTTTCCCATTGCTCGAAGGTGGGGTCAACGCCTGTGGGGTTGTGGCAGCAGGCGTGCAAAATAACGATGGTCTGTTCGGGCAGGGCGCTCAGGCCAGCCAGCATGCCGTCGAAGTTCAGGCCATGAGTGGTTGCGTCGTAGTAGGGGTAGGTTTCAACGACAAAGCCGGCGCGCTCGAACAGGGCACGGTGATTTTCCCAACTGGGGTCGCTGATGGCAACCTTGGCATTGGGCAGAAGCTGCTTCAGGAAGTCGGCGCCGATTTTCAGCGCGCCGGTGCCGCCCAGCGATTGGGCAGTCAAGACACGGCCACTGGCCAGCAAGGGCGAACCGTCGCCCAGCAACAGAGTTTGCGCGCCTTTGTTGTAACCGGGTATGCCTTCGATAGGCAGGTAGCCACGGGCGGCATGCGCCTGAATGCGGGCCATTTCTGCCTGGCTGACGCAGTCAAGCAAGGGAATGCGGCCTTCGTCGTCGTAGTAAACACCGACGCCAAGATTGACCTTCTCGGCACGCGTATCGGCGTTATATTGTTCAACGAGACCAAGGATGGGGTCGCGCGGCGCAAGCTCGACCGATTCGAAAAGTGATTTCATGTAGGAGTTTGATGTGGGTAGGGTAAGAGGTAACAATAGTGTGATAATAAGGGGTTTACCCTTAAAGTGTCCAGTATGATCGTAACAGCACCAGGTTTCGTCCAGTATCCAGACAGCCCGTTCCAGCTGTACCAGCCTTATCCGCCAGCGGGTGACCAGCCTGCGGCAATCGAGGCGCTGACCGAGGGTATGAACGATGGCCTGATGTTCCAGACGCTGCTGGGCGTGACGGGCTCGGGCAAGACTTACACCATGGCTAATGTCATTGCCCGCACAGGTCGTCCGGCCATAGTGCTGGCACCGAACAAGACCTTGGCTGCACAGCTGTATGCGGAAATGCGCGAGTTTTTCCCCAATAACGCCGTTGAGTATTTCGTGTCTTACTATGATTATTATCAGCCCGAGGCCTATGTCGCGGCGCGTGATCTGTTCATAGAAAAAGATTCGTCCATCAACGAGCATATCGAGCAAATGCGCTTGTCGGCCACCAAAAGCCTGCTGGAACGACGCGACACAATAATTGTGGGTACGGTGTCGTGCATATACGGTATTGGTAACCCAGGCGACTATCACGCCATGGTGCTCACGCTGCGTGCTGGCGATCGCATCGCTCGCCAGGAGCTGCTGGGCCGGCTGGTCGCCATGCAATATGAGCGCAACGATGTAGAGTTCACCCGCGGTATTTTTCGCGCTCGTGGCGAAATTATCGATGTGTTTCCGGCCGAGCATGCCGAACTGGCTCTACGCATTACCCTGTTCGACGACGAGATCGAATCCCTGGAAATGTTTGATCCACTGACCGGGAAAATCCGGCAGAAAATACCGCGCTTTACGGTGTTTCCCAGTTCGCACTACGTTACACCGCGCGAAACCGTGCTGCGGGCCATAGAAACCATCAAGCAAGAACTGCGTGTGCGATCCGCCGAACTGATAACTGATGCAAAGTTGGTCGAAGCACAGCGACTGGAGCAGCGGACCCGCTTCGACCTTGAAATGCTGCAGGAGCTGGGTTTTTGCAAGGGCATCGAGAATTACTCGCGCCACCTGTCGGGTGCCGCGCCGGGCGATCCGCCGCCCACATTGATTGATTATCTACCCGCTGATGCCTTGATGTTCATCGATGAAAGTCATGTGACCATGGGGCAGCTCAGTGCCATGTATCGTGGCGACCGCTCGCGCAAATCTACCCTGGTTCAGTTTGGTTTTCGCTTGCCGTCCGCCATGGACAACAGGCCGTTGAAGCTCGAGGAGTTCGAGCAGCGCATGCGCCAGTGCGTGTTTGTGTCGGCCACCCCGGCCAACTACGAAAATGAGCATAGCGACAATGTGGTCGAGCAGGTGGTTCGGCCCACGGGGCTGGTTGACCCCATAGTCGAAGTCAGGCCGGCCTTGACTCAAGTTGACGACTTGGTGGGTGAAATCAAGCTGCGCATAGCTGTACAAGAGCGCGTGCTGGTCACGACGCTGACCAAGCGTATGTCTGAAGACCTGACGGACTATCTGACGGAAAACGGCCTGAAAGTCCGTTATTTGCATTCTGATATCGATACCGTGGAGCGTGTGGAAATCATACGCGACCTGCGTCTGGGCGTGTTTGACGTGCTGGTGGGCATCAACTTGCTGCGCGAAGGGCTGGATATACCCGAGGTGTCGTTGGTGGCTATTCTGGATGCCGACAAAGAAGGCTTTCTGCGTTCAGAGCGTAGCCTGATCCAGACCATGGGGCGCGCCGCGCGTAACCTGAATGGTAAGGCCATCTTGTATGCTGACCGCATCACCGATTCCATGCGCCGCGCCATGGATGAAACAGAAAGGCGACGCCTCAAGCAGTTGGAGTTCAATCAGATCCATGGCATTACCGCCCGTAGTGTCAGCAAGGCCGTACGGGAAATGATAGATGGTGTCATGGCCGAGCCCGGACAGTCCTCGGCTGCGGACTTGATTTCACCCGACGTGCTGCGAGACGATAAATCGTTGGCCAAAGAGATCAGGCGTCTGGAGAAACTGATGATGGATCACGCCAAGAATCTGGAGTTCGAGCAGGCCGCCGCCGCTCGGGATGCCTTGAATCGGCTTAAGCAAAAAGCCTTGTTGTCTTAAGTGCGGCAGGGCTATATCGGCCTGAGAGGCTAGCCCTGTTCTGCAGCATGCAGGCAAGCTTGATCTTGAAAATGTTGGTATTCGCCAACGCTTCCCAGGTTTTCATCATGTTGTCATCAGGTGTGTTGCAGATTGGCCTGCGCAGTTCTTGCTTTTGGTGTACCTAGGGTTTACCATAGTCTTTTGCGGGATTTTTGCAAATCTTACATTCTTGTTGCACTGCATGAATATTGGCCTGAAGGCTAAGCAGAGCTGGCACACAAGCATATCAATATATCAAGAAAAAGCTGCTAAGGCCTTATGGGTTATAACTTTTTCCACTTGTCAATACGGGCGGAAAAAAATATTGCAGTGCTGCAAAAATCCTTGCCTTACAACGGGTTTTCCCTCACACTCTCGGCTATGATGACTAAGGTACTTTTCGTTTGCATGGGTAATATCTGCCGCTCGCCGAGCGCAGAAGGTGTCTTTCGCCGTATGATCGACGAGGCGGGGCTTTCTGATGTGGTCGGTACCGATTCGGCTGGCACCCATAATTTTCATATTGGCGAAGCGCCCGATGCGCGCGCCCAGGCTGCTGCGCGCAAGCGTGGCTACGAACTATCGCATAGCGTTGCGCGCCAAGTCTGTGCCGACGATTTCCGCGAGTTCGACCTGATCCTGTCTATGGACTGGGAAAATCTTTCTGCATTGCAGCAGCAGTGCCCCAAAGTATACCAGCACAAACTGATGCTGCTCATGCGCTTTGCCAACGAATTCGAAGAGGCCACCGTGCCCGATCCCTACTACGGGGGCCCCGAGGGCTTTGGCAAAGTACTTGATTACCTTGAAGACGCCTGTCAAGGCGTGATGGAAATGGTGCGCAAGCGTGTGCTGCAGTATCAGGCAGCCTAAGCTCCTTCTAGCATTCAACCCATAAAAAACCGTGCTGCAGCCAGCGCGGTTTTTTTATGGGTGTTGTGATTTGATTAAAATTGCTGCGATGCATGCCATGCACACGAATCATGTCATATAGCCGAGTGTTTTAGTCGGAAATTTGGTATACTTGACCATATTAGTCGGGTATAAAACCGTTGCTAATATTCGGCTTGAGCGTGAAGCGTGCGTGGGTACGCGGCGGTCTTGCCGGAAAACAAGGTTTAACCAAGGAAATCACTATGCGTTTAACGACCAAAGGACGTTTTGCGGTAACCGCCATGATAGATTTGGCGTTGCGGCAACATAGCGGGCCTGTCACCCTGGCCGCCATCAGCGAGCGACAAAATATCTCGTTGTCGTATCTGGAACAATTATTTGGCAAACTGCGTCGCCACGAATTGGTTGACAGCGTACGTGGTCCGGGTGGGGGATATTCGCTGGCCAGGCTGGCACGCAATATCACCGTGGCCGATATTATCTTCGCGGTCGACGAGCCCTTAGATGCCACCAGTTGTGGCGGCAAGGAAAATTGCAATGTGGGTCGTAACGGCAGCAGCGGTAAATGCATGACGCACGAGCTTTGGTCCAATCTTAATCGTAAAATGATTGATTATCTTGACTCGGTGTCCTTGCAGGATCTGGCCGATCAGCAGCGTATGCGCCAGTTGCATGAATCCACGCAGTCACGCCTGTCGCAATCCGCTACTATTCGAATTAACCGCTCGCCCGACGTACTGATAGCGTCCACTCAGTAATACAGTTCAGGAACGATTTCATGGATACACGCCCCATTTATCTAGACTACTCAGCCACCACGCCGGTTGATCCTCGTGTTGTCCAGAAAATGGTGCCGTGGCTGTATGAACACTTCGGCAATGCAGCGTCCAGCAGCCATGCCTACGGCTGGGATGCCGAAGAGGCCGTGGAAGCGGCCAGAAGCCAGGTTGCGCAGCTGGTAAATGCTGACGCGCGTGAAATTATCTGGACCTCTGGCGCCACCGAGTCCAACAACCTGGCCATAAAGGGTACGGCGCAATTTTATGCAGGGCGCGGCAAGCATATTGTCACGCTTAAAACAGAGCATAAGGCGGTGATTGATACCTGCCGCGAACTTGAACGCGAAGGCTTTCAGGTCAGTTACCTTGATGTGCAGGAAGATGGCTTGCTGGATTTGAATGTCCTGAAATCGACCTTGCAGGCCGACACCACGTTGGTGTCTGCCATGCTGGTCAACAACGAAATCGGTGTCATTCAAGATATAGCCGCCATCGGTGCCATCTGTCGCGAGAAGGGCATAGTGTTTCATGTCGATGCGGCGCAGGCCACTGGCAAGGTGGCCATAGACCTGCAGGCACTCGATGTCGACCTCATGTCTTTCTCGGCACACAAAACCTATGGCCCAAAAGGGGTAGGTGCGTTGTATGTGCGGCGCAAGCCGCGGGCGCGCTTACAGGCACAAATACATGGTGGCGGACACGAACGGGGAATGCGCTCGGGCACTTTACCTACCCACCAAATCATAGGCATGGGCCAGGCCTTTCACTTGGCAGGTCTTGAAATGGCCACCGAAAACGAACGCATACGCGGTCTGCGCGACCGCTTGTGGGCAGGGCTGTCACGCATACCCGATATCTTCCTGAATGGCGATCTGGACCAGCGCGTTGCGCACAACCTCAATGTCAGTTTCAGCTATATAGAAGGCGAGGCGCTGATCATGGGGCTCAAAGGCCTGGCCGTGTCCAGCGGCTCGGCCTGTACTTCGGCCAGCCTCGAGCCCTCGCATGTGCTGCGGGCCCTGGGGCGCAGCGACGAGCTTGCCCACAGTTCCTTGCGCCTTTCGCTGGGGCGCTTTACTACTGTCCAGGATATCGACGGCGCCATAGCCCAGATTACTGCCCAGGTTGAACGCTTGCGTCAGTTGTCTCCGTTGTGGGAAATGGCCCAGGAAGGCATAGACTTGAAATCGGTGCAATGGGCCTCATGTTAAGTAAATCAGGTCAAGCATAATGATGTATAGCGAAAAAGTTCTGGATCATTACGAAAATCCGCGCAATGCAGGCGCGTTTCCCGCATCTGATCCTCACGTGGGCACAGGCATGGTGGGCGCGCCCGCCAATGGCGAGGTTATGCGGCTGCAAATCAAGGTTGACCCGCTATCGGGTATCATTGATGACGCAAGGTTCAAGACATACGGCTGCGGATCAGCCATCGCGGCAACGTCACTTGCCACCGTATGGGTAAAGGGCAAAACGCTGGCGCAGGCGCTGGAAATCCGCCACTCGCAAATCGCCCAAGAGCTGGCGCTACCGCCGGTAAAGATTCACTGTTCCATACTGGCTCAAGATGCCATCAAGGCAGCGGTTGGGAACTACAAGGAAAAGCATCAGGAATAATTATGGGAATTACGCTTACACAACAAGCGGCTGACCATATCAGCCGCTATATCGAAAAACGCGGCAAAGGCCTGGGCCTGCGCCTGGCTGTCAAAACAACAGGTTGCTCGGGCCTGGCCTACAAGCTTGAATACGTCGATGAACCCAGTTCCGACGACATTCTGTGCGAGCAACTGGGCGTGCGTGTATACATAGATCCCAAAAGCTTGCCTTTTGTCGATGGCACCCAGTTGGACTATGCTCGCGAAGGTCTGAATGAAGGCTTCAAGTTCATCAACCCCAACGAAAAAGCGTCTTGCGGTTGTGGGGAATCGTTCACCGTTTAACGGTGAGGTCACATCTTTCTGTTCTGATGGCAGGCTTGGTGTTGGAATATCTTAGGGTCGGCCGCGCCGGCCCTATTTGTTGCAGGGAAAAGTCTGCGGCGTGTTACTGCCGGTTAACCAGGAAAGCCCTTTTGGGTGAAATCCTGGCCCTCCACTTTCGCGGTGGGCAGGCCCTGTATTTCCTGTACAAGCTTGTTTACGGCAGGAATCAATGCGGGTTTAGGGCGAGCGGCAGAGAATCTCCGGTTTGTTACAAGGTTTGGGTTTGCACCAGCCTCACGTATGATGGCTTAACGACGGGCGTAACGATTTCTTGAGCGGGTGATTGCCAGTCTCATCAGGCTATTATGTCCATCCAAGGCATTATTTTTATTTTCCACGAGCTTGATACACATGACTTCCAATCCCATCTTGCGTTTTGGCCTGGCGGCCAATCGTTTGCATCATGAAACCTACGGGGCCGCGCTGTTCCAGTGGCTGGAGCAATCGGCGGCGGGTATACGGGAACTGGGCATGGAGTTCTATACCGTGGGCCGCACCTTTGACGCCATCGAGCGGTCGGATTTGCTGGCCGGCTACGGTGGCCTGGTGCGTTATCCCTTCGGCCGCGAAGGCGGCCTGATGAAGCTGGTGGCGCGGGTGACGGAAGGAGGCAATGGCGCAGAATCGTTTGACGGCGCCATTTACCTGATCGATCCGGTGGATCCTTCTTCCATCTTCCCCGAGGCACTGGCACTGAAGCGCCAGTGCATTACGCATGGGCGGCCTTTTGTTTCCACGCTGATGGGCGCCATAGAATGGGTGGAAATTGAACGGCTGTGCGCAGGCCTGGCGCCGGATCCGGCCCTGAAGTCCCTGTTCGATTTTTCGGGTCAGACCTTGGCACTGATTGCGCACGATGCCTTGAAGGACAATATGGTGGCGTTCGCCGACCAGCATTTCCAGGTTTTGTCCCGCTTTGCGGGCAGGGTGGGCACAGGCACGACCAGTGGCCGCCTGAACGAGCTGGCCTGGTCACGCGGCTGGCCCAGGGATACTCCCTGGGTGCAGCCTTACCTGAGCGGGCCCTTGGGCGGCGACGCCCAGATTGCGGAATTGGTGCTGGAGCGGCGCTGCCAGCGCGTGATCTTCTTTGAGGATCCGCATGTGGCGCGCCAGCACGAGGCCGATATTCAGCTGCTCGAACGCGCGGTGCGTGTGGTCACCGACAAGGCGGCCTGCATTGCCTCGCCGGCGGTGGCACATAAATGGGCCGGCGCTGTCCGGCCTTTGAAAGCCTAGCAAGCTAGCAGGCCGGGCCAGAGCGGTACCGGCCAGGCGCTACAGAAAAAACGCCCAGTGAAGGGCGCTTGATCGCAATGCTTAGTCTTCGCGTCGCAAGTGCGGGAACAGAATCACGTCGCGTATGCTGGGGCTGTCGGTCAGCAGCATGACCAGGCGGTCTATGCCTATGCCGCAGCCGCCCGTGGGGGGCATGCCGTATTCCAGGGCGCGTATGTAGTCGGCGTCGTAGTACATGGCTTCTTCGTCGCCGGCATCCTTGGCTTCGACCTGGGCCAGGAATCGTGCAGCCTGGTCTTCCGGGTCGTTCAGCTCCGAGAACCCGTTGGCGATTTCACGACCCGTCATGAACAATTCAAAGCGTTCGGTGATGCCTTCCTGGGTATCAGAGGCGCGTGCCAGCGGTGACACTTCCACGGGGTAGTCGATGATGTAGGTGGGGTTCCACAGCTTGGCTTCGGCGGTTTCCTCGAACAGGGCCAGTTGCAATGCGCCCACGCCGGCGCGAGCCAATACGGGGCCGTTCACGTCGGCACCCAGGCGCTTCAGTTCGGTGCGCAAAAACGCTTCTTCCTGCAATTGTTCCTGGGTATAGCCGGGCGCGTATTTCAGTATGGCTTGTACGATGGTCAGACGGTCAAAGGGCTGGCTAAGGTCCAGCACCTTTTCCTGGTAGGTCAGCACGGCGCTGCCGCTGGCGGCAATGGCCGCTTCGCGTATCAGCGTTTCGGTAAAGTCCATCAGCCAACGATAGTCGGTATAGGCCGCGTAGAACTCCATCATGGTGAATTCGGGGTTGTGACGCGGGCTGACGCCTTCGTTGCGGAAGTTGCGGTTTACTTCAAACACTCGGTCAAAGCCGCCCACTACCAGGCGCTTCAAATAAAGTTCAGGCGCAATGCGCAGGAACATTTCCATGTCCAGTGCGTTGTGGTGGGTCACAAAGGGCTTGGCTGCCGCGCCGCCGGGTATGGGGTGCAGCATGGGAGTTTCAACTTCCAGAAAGCCGGCGTTGATCATGTGGTGGCGTATGCTGCCCATGGCCTTGCTGCGCGCCAGAAAGCAGCGGCGCGTTTCTTCGGTCATGATCAGGTCGACATAGCGCTGGCGGTAGCGCAGCTCGGTATCGGCTACGCCGTGGAATTTGTCGGGCAGGGGGCGCAGCGACTTGGTCAGCAGGCGTATCGTGGCCGCATGCACCGACAGTTCACCCTTGTTGGTCTTGAACATGGTGCCTTCGACCGCAATGATGTCGCCGATGTCCCAGGTTTTGAACTGGGCGTATATCTCTTCGCCTATTGTGGTTTTGTCCAGGAAGATCTGAATCCGGCCAGAGCTGTCCTGCAGGGTGGCGAAGCTGGCCTTGCCCATCACGCGCTTGAGCATCATGCGTCCGGCCACCTTCACCTGTTTGCCGACTTCGGCCAGTGCTTCTTTATCGAGCTCGTCGTAGGCGGCGTGCAGGGCGGCGGCCACGTTGTCGGGCTGGAAGTCGTTGGGGTAGGCCACGCCCTGTTCGCGCAGTTTGGCCAGCTTGCTGCGGCGTTCGGCGATCAGGTGGTTTTCGTCAGTGGCAATGCTGGATGGCGTGGGTTCGTTCATGATACTTGTAAATTAGGCGTGATTTCTGATGTCGTCCAGCACGGTGGTGCCGAAGTCGTCTCTGGACAGGTAGCGCAAAATGCGGTCGGCCACATCGCCGGGCGCGGCCAGCTGGCCCTGCTCGTGCAATTGGGCGAAACGCTCTACATTGGGGAAGTCGGCAGTGGCGCTGCCGCGTATGGTTTCCTGCATGCCGGTGTCGATTACGCCTGGCGCCAGGGAAACAATACGCACGCCGTGATTCTCGGCGTGCAGCACGCTGGTGTAGTGGTCCAGCGCCGCCTTGGTGGCGCAATAAACGCCCCAGCCCGCGGTGGGGCTGCGGCCGGCGCCCGACGAAATATTGATGATGCGGCAGTCGGCCTGCAAGGGCTTGACCGCCTGCAGGAAGGCGGCCGTGATCAGCATGACGCTGGTCACATTAAGGCTGAAGGCGGCCGTAATGGCGGCGGCGCTGTCAAGGTCGGCGGCCTGGTTGATGGGGTGCACGGTGCCAGCGTTGTTGATCAGCACGTAGCGCTTGGCGCCGGCCGGCAGGCCTGCCACCACTTGCTTGGCCACGCGCTCGGCGGCCGATGGGTTGGCCAGGTCGGACTGTACCTGTTGCAGCGTGCAACCCGATGCGGCCGCGTGTTCGGCCAGCCTGGGGTCATGACTGCGGGCCACGGTGGTCAGGCGGGTATCGCTTTGCATAAGGCCCAGGGCCAAGGCCTGGCCCAAGCCGCGCGATGCGCCCGTTACGATGGCGACAGTGCTTGTTTGCATGTTTATACCCCTTGTTTCAGGCTGGCCTGTATGAATGGATCAAGGTCGCCGTCCAGCACTTTTTGTGTATTGGATATTTCGACATTGGTACGCAGGTCTTTGATGCGGCTTTGATCCAGCACATAGGAACGGATTTGATGGCCCCAGCCCACATCGGTCTTGGAGTCTTCCATTTTTTGCTGTTCGGCCATGCGGTTGCGCATTTCAAGCTCGTACAGGCGCGACTTGAGCATTTGCATGGCTTCGGCGCGGTTGCGGTGCTGCGAGCGGTCGTTCTGGCACTGCACGACAATACCGGTGGGCATGTGCGTCAGGCGCACGGCCGAGTCGGTCTTGTTGATGTGCTGGCCGCCGGCGCCGCTGGCGCGGTAGGTGTCTACGCGCAGGTCGGCCGGGTTGATATCGATTTCAACGGAATCGTCAACCTCGGGGTAGACGAATACGCTGGCAAACGAGGTGTGGCGTCCATTGGCCGAGTCGAAGGGGCTTTTGCGCACCAGGCGGTGCACGCCGGTTTCGGTGCGCAGCAGGCCAAAGGCGTATTCACCCTCGATTTTGATGGTGGCCGATTTGATGCCGGCCACGTCGCCGTCGGACTCTTCCAGCACTTCGGTCTTGAAGTCTTTGTGTTCGCAGTAACGCAGGTATTGGCGCAGCAAAATGGACGCCCAGTCCTGGGCTTCGGTACCGCCGGCACCGGCTTGTATGTCCATGAAGCAGTTGAGCGGGTCGGCCGGATTCGAAAACATGCGCCGGAATTCCAGCTCTTCCAGGCGGGTGCCGATGGCGGCAGTGTCGTTTTCAACGGCGGCCAGGGTGGCGTCGTCGTTATCGGCGGCGGCCAGCTCGAACAGCTCTTGTGCGTCGGACAGGCCAGTGGCGATTTCGGTCAGGGTGTGAACGACGTTTTCCAGACTTTTTTTCTCGCGCCCCAGATCTTGGGCGTGCTTGGGGTCGTTCCAGACGTCGGGGTTTTCGAGTTCGGCGTTGACTACATGCAGGCGTTCAGCTTTGGCATCGTAGTCAAAGATACCTCCGGAGTGAGTCCTGGCGCTCCGCGTAGTCTTCCAGGCGGGCGGAAAGTTGGTTCTGGCGTTCGGCTTCCATAATGATTCCTGATGGTGTGTTTGCGGGCTTGTTAGCAGCAATATTTTTTCTTAACCCGCTATTTTACCCTGTACTTGGGTGGTGTCTTCGAAGGTGCGTTCTGGCTCTGGGCCGACGGCAGGGATAGAATGCACATTGTTTCGATACTATCGTGCCGCGAGGCTCACCCCATTCATGCCTACACTGTCCACACAAAACCAGCCTTTGCCGCCCGATGCCACACCGGTCGAGCGGCCAAGAGGGCTGGCGGGCATGTCGCCAGCCAATTTTGGCATGGTCATGGCAACCGGCATCGTTTCGCTGGCCGCCCACATGCTGGGGCATGAAAAATTGGCGTATGGCCTGTTCCTGCTGAATAACGTATT
The DNA here is from genome assembly GCA_013416405.1 of Alcaligenaceae bacterium. Classification (GTDB taxonomy): domain Bacteria; phylum Pseudomonadota; class Gammaproteobacteria; order Burkholderiales; family Burkholderiaceae_B; genus Pusillimonas_C. Next base: position 72,710 of record JACCET010000006.1, on the reverse strand, counting down.
GTTTGCCGCGTTGTGCGTGCTGACTGGGCTGCGTGCCTTGCGCCATACCCGTGCTTTTTTCACTGACTTGTCAGACCACTTGCGCGGGCCGGGTTTTTTCACGACAGTTGCGGCCTGCGCTGTATTGGCGACTCAGTACATGGTGTTGCTGGGCGATACCCATATGGGCATGCTGCTGTGGGCGGCCGCGCTGGTTATGTGGTTTGTGTTTACTTACGCCATTTTCACCGTGCTTACGGTCAAGCGTGACAAGCCCACGCTGGATCGTGGCATCAACGGCGGCTGGCTGCTGGCGGTCGTGGCCACGCAATCGATAGCGGTGTCCAGCATCTTGCTGGGCGCCACCAGTCAGCAGCCTTATCGGCTGGAGCTTAACTTCCTGGCATTGTCGATGTGGTTGTGGGGCGGCATGCTGTACATATGGCTGATGTCGCTGATTTTCTATCGCTACACTTATTTTCGCCTGGAACCCGACGATCTGACGCCACCGTACTGGATCAATATGGGCGCCATGGCCATTTCCACCCTGGCAGGCTCTTTATTGATAGAGCATTCGGCCGGTGCGCCTTATTTGACTACCTTGCGGCCTTTCATAAAGGGCTTTACGGTTTTCTATTGGGCGGCGGGCACGTGGTGGATACCCATGCTGCTTATATTGGGCATCTGGCGCTATGTGTACCGGCGTTTTCCCTTGCGTTACGACCCTTTGTACTGGGGAGCAGTGTTTCCGCTGGGCATGTACGCAGCCTGTACCTACCATTTGAACCTGGCCATGGAATTTGAATTGTTGGCGCGCCTGCCTGCTGTGTTCTTTACTTTGGCGTCTGTTGCCTGGACGCTGGCTTTTGTGGGCTTGTTGCGCAAGATAGCGCGGCGCGGTTGAAGATTCGGTTTCCCTGTCAGGCAGGCGGGGCAAGCCTGGCAGAGAAACTGGATGGGCCCAGGCCTAGAACAGCTTGAGTTCAGGCAGCCACAAAGAAATGGCCGGCACGTAGGTGACTAGCGCCAGGAAGGACAGCAGCAGAAGCAGCCATGGCGAAGCGGCGCGCACGACTTGCCCTATGGACATCTTGGTAATGCCTGCCGTAACGAACAGGTTCAGGCCTATGGGCGGCGTGACCATGCCGATTTCCAGGTTGACCACAATGATGATGCCCAGGTGCACGGGGTCTATGCCCAGTTGCATGGCAATCGGGAACAGTATGGGCGCCAGGATCAGGATGATGCCGGTGGGTTCCATGAACATGCCCCCAATCAGCAGCAGAATATTGACCACGATCAGGAACTGCCAGGCGGCCATATCCCAGGCCAAGATCTGTTCGGCTATGGCTTGCGGAATGCGCTCGGTGGTAAGCACATGGGCAAACAGCAGCGCGTTGACGATGATGAACATCAGCATGATGGTCACCTTTGAAGCATCGATCAACACTTTCGGGACTTGCCTCATGCCGATATCGCGATAGATGAAGACCGCAACAAAGAAGGCATACACGGCCGAGACAGCCGCCGCTTCGGTGGGCGTGAAGATGCCGCCGTAGATGCCGCCCAGAATGATCACGATAAGCATCAGGCCCCAGAACGAGTCGCGGCCGGCCACCATCACTTCTTTAAGTGAGGCGCGTGGCTGGCGAGGCATGTTCTTGACGCGCGCCAGGATATAAATGGCCAGCATCAGCAGAAAGCCCAGCAGCAAGCCGGGCACGACGCCCGCCATGAAGAGCTTGCCGACCGAGGTTTCGGTGGCGGCACCATAGACCACCAGCACGATGGAGGGTGGAATAAGTATGCCCAGGGTGCCTGCGTTACAAATAACGCCCGCGGCAAAGGACTGCGTATAGCCCGAGCGGACCATGCCGGCAATCACGATGGACCCGACCGCAACCACGGTGGCGGGCGATGAGCCCGACACGGCGGCAAACAGGCAGCAGGCCAGGACCGACGCAATGGCCAGCCCGCCATGCAGGTGGCCCACCGCGGCGACGGCAAAGCGTATCATGCGCCGGGCCACCCCACCCGTGGTCATGAAGGCGCCGGCCAGCACGAAGAAGGGAATGGCCATCAGCGTGAAATGTTCCGAGGTTTCGAACATTTTCAGGGACAGCGAGGCCAGCGAATCGTGGCCGAACAGCAAAATCGTGAGTATTGAGGACAGCCCCAGGGCCACGGCCACCGGCATGCCGATGAACATGAACACGAACAGCATGATGAAGAGCGCACCGGTAGTCATGGTTGTGTCCCCGTGGAAGTATCGTCACTGGAATACTTCAGGGCGTCTTCGGCCTCGTCTCCCAGCAGGTGTGCTTCTTTGCCGGTGGCAAGATTGAATAGAATTTGACCAAAACGGAACAGCAGAAAAATGAAGCCTATGGGCATCACCATGCGTGGTATCCATTGGTGGATGGGGATGTCTTGTGCCAGTATGCCGATCTCGTATATTTTTGAAACGTAGATCCAGCTGCCGGTCAGGACGATGATGGTATACACCAGACACAGCGCGGTGGCGATAATGTTCAGCGCATGGGCCAGCGGTTTGGGCAGTATCTTGACCAGCGCGTCGACCCCTATGTGGGCATTGACACGCACCCCGTACGAGATGCCCAGGAAGATCAGGCCGGCGAACAGAAAGGTGCTGAGTTCCAGCGCCCAGACAAAGCTGTAGTTGAACACGTACCGCGCAATGACCTGGCCGAAGGTGACCAGCGTCATGCAGGCAAGAATCAGGCCAATCAGCCCTTCTTCCAGCCGTTCATACCAAGCTACTTTCATGTGCCTGCTCCACACAAGGCTCAAGGCCGCGCAAGCGCGGCCTTGAGTACTGCTTTATTGTTGATTGGATGAGAGGGCGGACTTGATCAGGTCGGCACCGATGTCGCCTTCAAACTTTTTCCAGACGGGCTCCATGGCGGTACGCCATGCTGCAACGTCTTCCTTGCTGAGCGTTTGCACCTTGGCCCCGCCTGCTTCTTCTATGCGCTTGCGATCGCGTTCGTTCAGCTGAGCAGCCAGGTCGTTGGCATAGGTAGTGGCTTCTTCCATGGCTTGTGACAAACCCTTGCGGACATCGTCAGGCAGGCCGTCCCACCATTTGGCGTTGGTGACCACCATGTAATCGATCACGCCATGGTTGGTATTGGCAATGGTTTTCTGGACTTCGTGGAATTTCTGCGAGTAGATGTTGGACCAGGTGTTTTCCTGGCCATCGACCACGCCGGTTTGCAGGGCTTGATAGACTTCGCTGAAGGACAGCTTTTGCGGATTGGCGCCCAGTTCGCGGAACTGAGCCTCGAGCACATCGGAGTTTTGTATGCGGAACTTGAGCCCCTTGATGTCCTCGGGACGGGTGAGCTTGTCTTTGTTGGTGGACAACTGCTTCATGCCGTTATGCCAGTAGGCCAGGCCTTTCAGGCCGCGGTTGGTCATGGAGTTCAGCAGCGCCTTGCCGTCGTCGCTGTGCTGGAAGCGGTCAACGGCTGCCATGTCGTCGAACAGGAAGGGCAGGTCGAAGAGCTGGACTTGCTTGGTGTAGCGGTCGAATTTGGACAGGGACGGCGCGATGAGCTGGACGTCGCCCAGCAGCACGGCTTCCATTTCCTTGGCATCGCCGAATAGTTGCGAGCTGGGGAAGACTTGTACCGTGACCTTGCCGGGCAGGAGTTTTTCGGCGATTTCCTTGAATTTGATGGCGCCCTGGCCTTTGGGAGTGGCCTCGGCCACCACGTGGCTGAACTTGACGACGATGGGGCTTTGGGCTAGCGCCGATCCGGCGAACGCCATGGCCAGGCAAGCGCTGACGGCTGTCAGTACGCGTGTGGGGGTTTTGATCATAAGTTGTCTCTCCGTGATGTGAAGGTCGCTCGTTTGCGTCGACTTGTGTGACACTTTAGCGGGCGCCATGTGGACTGTAAAGCGTGGAGCTTAGGGGTTTTACATAGGTTTATTCAGCATCGGTGCCTTTGCGCACTTGCTCGGAGCGTCGGCGCAGCAGTTCCAGTGTGGCAAGAAACAATATAGAGACAACAATAAGCAGGGTGGCCACGGCCAGTATGGTGGGGCTGATCTGTTCGCGCAGGCCGGCGAACATCTGGCGCGGTATGGTGCCTTGTTCAGGCCCAGCCAGGAACAGCACCAGCACGATTTCATCGAACGAGGTCACAAAGGCAAAGAGCGCGCCCGAAATTACACCGGGGCGTATCAGGGGAATGATGACGTCGCAAAAAACCTTGAAGGGCGAGGCGCCCAGGCTTAGACCCGCCTGGTACAAGGATCGATCAAATCCACTGAGCGTAGCCGTGACGGTAATGATGACAAAGGGCACGCCCAGCGCCGCGTGTGCAATGATGATGCCCGTGAACGTACCCACCAGGTTGAAGCGGGTGTAGAAAAAGAACATGCCCGCGGCCACGATGATGAGCGGCACGATCATGGGCGAGAGCAGCAGCGCGGTAATGGTGCGCCGGAATGGCATGGTGTCGCTGGCCAGCCCCACGGCGGCCACTGTGCCCAGCGTGGTGGCAATGATGGTGGCGCAAATCCCTATAAAGAAACTATTGCGTATGGCCATCAGCCAGTTATGGCTATGGAAAATGGCCTCGTACCATTTCAGCGAATAGGCTTCGGGATCCAGGCGCAGCATGCCGGGCGTAAAGCTGAAGAAGGGTTCGGCATTGAACGACAGCGGAATAATGACCAGTATGGGCAGCATCAGGAAGAACAGCACGCCCCAGGCCGTTAGCTTGAGCGCATAGGCCCCCAGCTTGTGCCGCCAGGTGTAGTGGGCCGGATAGGTAGCGTCCATGGTGTGTCAGTCAACCCAATTTGATGTTGCGCGCGCCTATCAGGCGATCGTAAGTCCAGTACAGCAGCAGGATAAGCACCAGCAGCAGCGTGCCCAGCGCGGCGGCCAGGCCCCAGTTGTTCGAGCGCTGCATATGAAAGGCAATGATGTTCGAGATCATTTGCCCGTCGGTACCGCCCACCAGGGCGGGGGTAATGTAGTAGCCCACCGAAATAATGAAGACCAGCAGCGAACCGGCGCTCAGGCCGGGTAGCGTCAGGGGCAGAAAAATGCGCACAAAGGCCGAAAATGGCCGGCTGCCCAGCGAGAGCGCCGCCCGCACATAGCTGGGGTCTATACCTTTCATGACGCTATACAGCGGCAATATCATGAAGGGCAGCAGAATGTGCGTCATGGCAATAATGGTGGCGAAGCGCGTGTACAGCATTTCAAGGGGGCTATTGATAAGCCCTAAAGACTCGAATACGGAATTCAACACGCCGTTGGTTTGCAGCAGGGCGATCCACGACGTGGTGCGCACCAGCAGAGAAGTCCAGAAAGGCAGCAGCACCAATACCATTAGCATGCCGGCCACGCGGCGCGGCGCGTGCGCCAGGTAGTAGGCCAGCGGGTAGCCCAGCGCTATGCACAACAGGGTAATGATTAGCGCTATGCCCAGCGTCTTGGTATATAGCTGTATATAGATGCGGGCCGATTCCCGCTGCTGAATTTCGTTTTGCGCGTTGCGTTCAAGATCAAGCGCGGTCAGGTAATAGGTATCGGTGTATACCTGGCCTGTTACCTGTATGGCGCGCCACAGCTCGGGCCGGCCCCAGCGCGGGTCGGCTTCGGTAAGCAGGGTTTGCCCGTCTTTGATCAGCGTGTCGTCGGGCAGTTTGCGAAACTTGCGTGCGGTGGCATTGACCAGGCTGGATGCGCCCGGATAGGCACGATTGATGGCAGCGGCCAGCACGCCCGATTGGCGTGATTCGGCCAACTGCTTGAGTTCTTTTGCAAAGCTTGAAAAAACCACAGGGTTGGGCAGCTCGGTTTTTTTCCAGCCCGACAGTTCCTGCACCGTTTTAGGTATAAGTTCGACCAGCGTGGGGTTGTACACGCTGCGATACAGCATGGTGGCGATAGGCGCCACGAAAGCAAAGAATATAAAAACCAGCAAGGGTACGACCAGCAGCAGGCTGGCGCGCTTGCGGCGCCTTAAAGCCCGGGTTTCAGCCTGGATTTCATCGGCCGATAATACTGCCTGCTGACTGGTCATGTGCTACGTCCGCCTAACTTATTTCAACAACCATTCGTTGAATTTTTCACCCAGGGATTCGCCGTAGTCGGCCCAGAAGATGCCGTCGGCCTTCAGGCCTTTGTCTACGTGGGTGCTGGGCAGATGGTCGACGACGCTTTTGTCGACCAGGGCCATGGAAGATTTGCGCGGTGGGCCGTAAGCCACGTCCTGGAAGCCAGCCAGAGCCTTGGTGCTGGTGGTGAAGCTGACGAAGTCCAGTGCCAATTCAAGGTTGGGCGTGCCCTTGACTATGCCCCAGGCGTCAAGGTCGTAAAGGTTGCCATCCCAGACCATGGTGAAGGGCTTGCCTTCGCGCTTGATGGCATCGAAGAAGCGGCCATTGGCCGACTGCACCATAATGGCGCCGCCATCGTTAAGCAACTGGGGTGCCTGCGACCAGCTGTCGAACCAGACGATTTCGGACTTGATGGTGTCGAGCTTGGCAAAGGCCTGGGCCTGGCCTTCGGGTGTGGACAGTACCTTGTAGACGTCTTCTTCTTTAACGCCATCGGCGAGCAGGGCCCATTCAAGATTGACCTGAGCGCGCTTGCGCAGGGCGCGTTTGCCGGGAAATTTTTTAAGGTCGAATAGGTCTTCTATGGTGGAAGGGGCTTTGTCGCCTATGGTTTTGTTGTTGTAGGCATAGACCGTGCTCCAGACGATCTCGCCCACGCCGCATTCGTTTTCCAGGGCGGCGGGGATGAAGTCTTGTTCGGCAGGCGTGCCGTCGTCGCCTTTGAGCAGGATGTCGCGCGGTATGACTTCAAGCAGACCTTCGGCGCAGGCCCGTTCCAGGTCTATGGTTTCGATGTCGACCACGTCCCACTGGATTTTGCCCGCTTCGACCTGGGCCTTGATTTCGGCCACACCGCCGGTATAGTTTTCGAACAGGATCTGGGTGCCTGTCTTGGCCATATAAGGGTCGATTTGGTGTACCTTTTGCGCCGCGCCATAGGCGCCACCAAATGAAACGACGGTCAGGCTTTTCTGCGCCTGCGCAGTGCCCCCAAACGCCAGGCTAAGCGCCAGCGCCGGGCCCAACAGGGTTGTGATTTTTTTCATGGCTATTCTCCTTGGACTGGGGATGAGTGGTTGCTGAAAGCGAAACAGTCATTGGTCATCCAGGCCAGGACGGTTTCTTGCCCCTCGGTGAAATCGGGCGCCTTCGTGTCGTTAAGCGTTTTGACGGTTACGTTGCTGCCGTCGGGCAACTGAAAGTAATAGCGTATGAAATCACCCACGTAATGGCGGGTGATGAATTTGGCCGAGATCTGGTTGTCGTGAGCCTGGTCGCCGGTTTTGATGGCGAGCTTTTCGGGGCGCACCGAAATAATGCAGTCGGTGTCGCTGGCGCTGCAATTGCCGTTGCGGGCTTGCAGCAGCGTGCCGCACTGCAGCGATGCACCCACAGTGCCGGTGCCGGCGCCTTGGGAAAGCTGGGCCGATATCAGATTGTTCTCGCCAATAAAGCTGGCTACGAATGCGTTGGCGGGCCGCTCGTAGAGATCGTCGGGCGAAGCGTATTGCTGAACCACGCCTTCGTTGAACACGGCGATGCGGCTGGACATGGTCAGCGCTTCGACCTGATCATGGGTTACATAAATGACGGTGAAGCCCAGCTTCTGGTGCAGTCGCGTGATTTCGAACTGCATTTGTTCGCGCAGTTTTTTATCCAGGGCGCCCAGGGGTTCATCCATAAGGACCAGCGTGGGTTCAAAAATAAGTGCACGCGCCAATGCCACCCGCTGGCGCTGGCCGCCCGAGAGCTGGCCGGGGTGCCTGTCGCCAAAGTGGCTCAGTTCGATCAGCTTAAGATACTGGGCCACCTTTTCCTTGATCTGGCCCTTGGGCAGCTTGCGTACCGTAAGCGGATAGGCCAGATTCTGGGCAACGGTAAGATGGGGGAACAGGGCATAGTTTTGAAAGACCATGCCGATGTTGCGCTTGTACGGTGCGGTATTGGTGATGGGCGTGCCACCTACCGTTATGCTGCCACTGGTGACGTTTTCGAAACCGGCCAGCATCATGAGCACTGTGGTCTTGCCCGAGCCCGAAGGGCCAAGCAGCGTTACGAATTCGCCCTGTTTTACATCAAGGTTGAAATCCTTGACGACCAGTGTCTTTTGATCGTACGTTTTTTTGACGTTGGTGAATCTTAGGAATTCTTCCTGACCTGCTTGTTCCATCGGCATTCCGGTTGATCTTGCTGTGGTAAAGAGGGAGCACTTTAGAATAGCATCAGATTTAACAGTTTTAACCAAGGGTTTTCCCAGTAAAAAGGAATGTTTCGTGAGGTTTATCCATGCTGCCGACATACATCTTGACAGCCCCTTGACTGGCCTGAGCGCCTATCAGGACGCGCCGGTGCACAGATTGCGTACTGCCACGCGCGAGGCATTCACCCGCTTGGTTAGCCTTGCGATAGACGCGGCGGTTGACTTCATGGTGATCGCGGGCGATCTGTACGACGGCAACTGGAAAGATCACAATACCGGTTTGTATTTCGTGGCTCAGATGGGCCGCCTGAACCGCGCGGGCATACCCGTTTACCTGCTTTACGGCAATCACGATGCCGAAAGCCAAATGACACGCAAGTTGCTGATGCCCGGCAATGTGCACGTATTTCCCGCCAACAAGGCGTCTACCTTTACGCACAACGATCTGAAATTGGCCGTGCACGGGCGCAGCTTCAAAGTGGCTGCCACCACCGATAATCTGGCCGCCACTTATCCGCCACCAGTGCCGGGCATGTTCAATATAGGCGTGCTGCATACCGCGCTGGAAGGCAATGCCGCCCATGCGAACTACGCACCGTGTTCGCTGGCCGAACTGCAGGCCAAGGGCTACCAGTATTGGGCCCTGGGCCATGTGCATGAATACGGCATGTGGCCGGGCGAGGCCTGCGTGGTTTTCCCGGGCAATCTGCAAGGACGCAATATCCGTGAAACCGGGCCGCGCGGTGCGGTCATGGTCAACGTCGACGCCCAGGGCCATGTCCAGGTCGAGCGTCTGCTGGTCGATGTGTTGCGCTGGCATAGGCTGGTCGTCGATGTGTCGGCCTGCGATTCCTTCGCCCAAGTCGTGCGTGCCATAGGCAACGCCATGCAGGACTTGCTGGCTGAGCAGGATTCCGATCTGTTGCTGGCCGTCCGTGTTGTGGTGGAAGGTGTCAGTGCCGTGCATGGTGAGCTCTTTGGCCAGGAAGGCCAACTGCGTGCCGAAGTATTGGGGCAGGTGGCCGCATTGGGCCATGACAGACTTTGGCTGGAAAAGGTCAAGCTGGCCACGAGCGCGCCGGCCGAACCCGCTACCGAGCATGATCGTGCCGAAGCCCTGGCCGACTTGCGCACCTTGTTGCTGCAGGCGGAAACCGATACAGATTTTCTGGAAAGCCTGCAAAGCGAGCTTATGGGCCTGGTGGGCAAGGCGCCCCCGGAGCTGCAAGGCAGCGTACCCTGGTTCGACGACATCAGGGCAGGCGACCTGAGCGGCTTGCTTAACGAGGTTGGCCCGGCCCTGATGGCGCATCTAAGCAAGGCGGAGTAGGCATATGCGATTGCAAAGGCTGGATCTGATCCGCTATGGGAAATTCACCGACAGCCGTATTGATCTTCCGGGGCCGTCGGAATTCGACTTTCATTTGATATTGGGGCCCAACGAGGCCGGTAAATCCACACTACGGGGCGCCATCCTGGATTTGCTGTTCGGCTTTCCGCTGCGCACGCCGCTGGATTTCGTGCACGCCAAATCAGAATTGCGTCTGGGCGCCGTCGTGCAGCACGACGACCAGGTGCTGGAATTCATGCGCCTGAAGGCCAACAAGAATACCTTGCGGGCACCCGATGAAACACCGCTGCCCGAGACGGCTTTGCATGACTATCTGGGCGGTGCCAGCCGTGATTTTTTCGACAAAATGTTCGGCCTGGATCATCCCCGACTGGTACAGGGCGGCAACAGCATACTGAACGCACAAGACGACGTAGGGCAAATTCTGTTCCAATCGGCGGCGGGCCTGGCCAGCCTGGGGCGGGTGCGCGATGCGCTGGATCAAGAAGCAGACAGCCTTTGGGCGCCTACGCGTTCGTCCAAGCGTGTGTATTATGCGGCACGTGCCGATATGGACGCTGCCGTCGAGATCCTGAAAAACTCCACCGTGCATACGCGCAAGTGGGCGGATGCTCATGAGCGAGTTCAGGCCTTGGCTGAACAGCTGCGCGCCCAGCGCGATTTGCTGATGGCGCAACAGACCCGGCGCGACAGGCTGGAGCGCATACGTCGTGTGAATCCGGTGATGCAGGAACTGAACGATAGCCTGGCGCAATTGGCCGAACTGGGTGATGTTGTAAGTCTGGCACCCGATGCGGCCCAGACACTGGAGCAGGCCGAGCGCGACCAGGCCGTGGCCCAACATGGGCTTGAGTATCGGCGCAAGGAATTGCAGCGTCTGGAGACTGCCTTAAAAAGTATAGCTATTGAAGATACTATATTAAGCCTGGGCACAGAGATATCAGCACTGGATACACTGCGCCATCAGTACGCCAGCCATCCGTCGACCATGGAGCGTTATCAGGGCCAGCTGCAACAGCTGGGGCAGCAGGCCTTGCAGCAATTGTATGAGCTGGATCTGGTACAAGAAGCAGCCATGGCGGCGCAGCCTCATGGGCTTGCCCTGGAGCAGGCCTTGCGGGCCAGCTTGCCCGCCTTGCCTTTGCGCAAGCATATCGAGCAGCTGTTGCGTGATCAGGGTGCCCTGGCCCAGGCGCTGGAGAGCGCCAAGACTTTGCTGGGCGACCGCAAGGCGGATGCTGACGCCATTCAGGCCAGGCTGGGTGCTCAGCCCGTTCCCAAGGTCAGCCTGGCGCTGCGCGAGGCGCTGGAACGAGCCAAGACGCTGGGCGATGCCGAGTCGGCCACACAGAAGGCAAAGCTGCAGGTGCATGATGGTCAGACGGCGCTGGAGCAGGCGCTGGCTGGTCTGGGGCAGTGGGCTATGCCGCCAGAGCAACTGGCCGGCCTAGCCTTGCCGACGGCACAGGTTCTGGCTGCGTGGCTGGCCGAGCGCCGTGATTTGCTGGCCGATGTGAAGTCCGTGGCGCAGCGCCAGCAAGAGCTGGCGGCTATTGCTGACAAGTGTGCGTTGCGCCTGCGCCAGTATGGTGAGCAGCATAGCCCGGCCACACAGGAAGAACTGGCCCAGGCTCGTCGTCTGCGCGACGATACATGGCAGTCCATCAGGCAGGGCGTTACCGTCTTGGCCGATGCGGCCGAGCCGTTCGAAGCGGCGCTGCGCAGCGCCGATGAGTTGGCTGACCAGCGCTACGACAAAGCCCAAGAGGCAGCGCAACTGCAAAGCCTGCGGCATCAGTGGGAACAAGCCTGCCAGGATGTAGAACAGGCACAGCAACGTCATGCGCAAAGCTGTCAGGTGCTGGATGATTTTGATGCTCAATGGCTGGCGACCAGTACCCAGCTGGGTCTGACGGAATTGACGCTGGAGCAGGCGCCGGACTGGCTGGTGCGCAAGGCTCAGGTGCATGATGCCGAGCAGGCATTGACGCGCGCCCAACAAGATCTGGATCTGTTGCAGGACGCGCAGCAGGCGGCCCTGGACAGGCTGGCCGGTGCGCTGAGTCAGGCTGGTCATACTGAGGTTAATGATTCGGGCGAGCAAACACCAACACTGAACGGGCTGCGTGCCACGGCCGAGGCTTATATTCGCGAGGCGGACGCGGCGGCGACCCGGCACGAGGCTTGGCAAGCGCAGGCCGTCCAAGCCAATGTTGCACTGAAGGCTGCACAGCAAACCCTGAACGAGGCACTGTCCCGGCATGAGCTATGGCAGCAAGCCTGGAGCGATGCCCTGTTAAAAACAGGGCTGCCGGCCGACACCGGTCCGGGTGCCGCCCAAGGCGTGTTGACCCTGATTGCAGAGGTGTCTGGCCAGCTTGACCAGATGCGTCGCCTGCGCAGTGAAAGGCTGGACGTGATGCAGGCTGAGTTGCACGATTTTGCACAGCAGGCGGCCAGGCTGGCGAGTGTGGTGAGTCTGGAGTATGCCGATAATGAAGGGTTGTCGCACGCCCAGGCTTTTGAGATCAGCCAGACGTTGACGCACAGGCTGGCGCTAGCCAGCAGGGCACAAGAACAAGCTGCCCAGCTGACTCGCGCCATACAGGCCGAGCGGGCCGAGATTCGAGCAGCCGAACAGACATTGCAGCAGTCGCGTGGTGCCATTGAGCCTATGCTGGATCGAGCCGGGGTAACTACGCTGGAAGCCCTGGGGCCGGTCATAGAAAAAGCTGATAGGCATCGCAGGCTGCAACTACGCGCCGAGCAGGCGCGTGCGCGCTTGTTGCAAGAAGGCGATGGCTTGACCCAGGCCCAGTTGCAGCTAGAGTTGGACGGCGTTGATGTGGCCGAAGTGGTTACACAGTTGACGCGTTTGCAGGCCGATATTGAGCAGGCTACTGCAGCGCACAGCGACTTGGCCGTGCAGCAGGCCGATGCCGAGCGTGAATTACAGGCCATGGCGGGCGCCGACGACGCGGCTCGGGCCGAGGCCAAGCGGCAGGACGCGCTGGCCAGAATGAGTGATGCCGCTGAACGTTATGTCAAAGTCTATACGGCATCGCGGTTGCTGCGTTGGTCTATAGATCGTTATCGGGAAGAAAAACAAGGCCCCATGCTGGCACGCGCCAGCACGATATTTGCCCAACTGACTCTGAATTCATTCGAGCGGCTCAGGGTGGATTTTGACCGGCACCCCATGGTGCTGGAGGGGCAGCGCAGCGACGGACAGCGTGTAGGCATAGAAGGCTTGAGCGATGGCACGCGCGATCAGCTTTACCTGGCCTTGCGCCTGGCAGCGCTGGAGCTGCACCTGGAGCAGGCACCCGCTTTGCCATTCATTGCCGATGACTTGTTCATCAATTATGACGACGGTCGAACCGAGGCAGGCTTGCAAGCCATGGCGGAATTGTCGCGGCACACCCAGGTCATTTTTCTAAGTCACCACGAATCCTTGCTGGAGCCGGCGCGCCGTGTGTTTGGTGAAGCGCTGAAGGTGGTCAGGCTATAGCGGTGTGCGCAGCGCGGTATCTCAGCTTGCGTCGATATCAGTATCGCTGATGCCGCGGCGCTGGCGCATGGCCAGGCCTATGCGGGTAATGTCGGCATCGCTGAGCAGACGCGCGGCCATGGGCAGTAACTCTTCCTCTTCCAGCTTCATATGGCGTTCGTACAGGCTGACGAAGGCGTCCAGTGTGTCGGCCGGCAGTTCGACCGATACGCCGTCGGCGACCTGCGCCAGCACTTTGCGCAGCTGACGCCAGCCTGCTTCGAGTTTGCGGTGATCGTTGGCCAGGCCTTCGGTCAGCCCTTTTATACAGACGGGGTCAGAGCCGGCCATGGATTCAAGCAGGGCGGGGAAAAGGTCTTGTTCTTCGTCGGCATGATGTTGCAGAGCCGAGGTATCGAAGTAGCGCATGATGCGGCTGGCGGCGTTGCGGGCGTCTTCATCGGCGCCGTGTTCGCGCAAATGAGGCTCAAGCCGCCTTAAGGTGTTGCACTGCCGCTCTATGCGATGGTGGCAGGCGCTGAGCATTTCCAGCGGCGCTTCTGTGCTGGCGGTGGGTCCGGAGAAACCGGGAAAGTCTGTAGCCATGGCATAGTCCCTGCATATACTTTAGTATCGTTCAATGATTATAAGGAATGGAGACTCTGATGCCGCAACCCAATCATGTGTCGGCCGTGGGCGTGCCCGACGCCGCCAGTCTTGATGAAGACATACAGGCCGTATTTGCCAAGTGCACTGAAAAACTGGGGCTGATCCCCAATGTGCTGGCCGCCTATAGCCTGCGGCCCAACAAGCTGCGCAATTTCATGGCCATGTATAACGAGCTCATGCTGGCGCCTTCGGGCTTAAGCAAGCTCGAACGGGAAATGGTTGCCGTGGTGGTATCCAGCGCGAATCATTGCTATTACTGCCTGGTTGCACATGGCCAGGCCGTGCGGGCGTTGTCCGGTGACCCGCAATTGGGCGAAATGATGGTGATGAATTACCGGGTGGCGCCCCTGGATAAGCGCCAGCGCGCCATGCTGGATTTTGCCTGGAAGCTGACCAAGACGCCCGAGCAGGTGGTCGAAGCCGATCGCGCAGCACTGGCCGATGTGGGCCTGAGCCATGAAGATATTTTCGATCTGGCCGATACCGTGGGTTTCTTCAATATGTCTAACCGTATGGCGATAGGTATAGACATGATCCCCAACCCGGAATACCACGGCATGGACAGGCCGGCGGCTTTTACGCCGCCGCCCAAGAAGGCGAAATCCGTGTGATTTTGCAACAATTCTGTAACGGCGCGTTGAAAGGGTAGGGTGGCTATGGTTACGCGCATCGGCTTGCTGCTTGGCTGTTGTCGCTATATTGCTGGAATGCATAAGTAAAGACCATATACTTTCTTGTGAAGGCGGGTGGTGCTCAGTAAAGTTCGATATAACCAAATCGCAAATTGAGTACTCATGAAGCTGTCGTTTCAGAATATAGAAAAAGAATTCTCGGGCCTGCGGGTGATCGAGGATTTCAGCCGTGACATCGAGTCGGGCGAGCTTGTTGCCCTGGTGGGACCATCAGGCTGCGGCAAGTCCACGTTGTTGCACATTGCCGCCGGGCTGGAAACGCCCAGTGGCGGCGCTATGCTGGCCGATGGTGCACGCATTCAGGGGCCTCATCCCGAGCGCACGCTGATGTTCCAGGAAAACGCCTTGTATCCATGGCTTACGCTGGCGCAAAACGTGGCGCTGGCACTGGAATTCCAGAAAATGGACAAGAACAAGGCCAGGGCTCAGGCTGCCGACTGGCTGTCCAAGGTCAACCTTAAGGGTTTTGAGAATTACTTTCCGCACCAGGTGTCGGGCGGCATGCGTCAGCGCGCCGCCCTGGCTCGCGCGTTTATTTCTCATCCCAAGGCCTTGTTGCTGGACGAGCCCTTTGGTGCCCTTGACGCCCTGACGCGCATGACTTTGCAAGACGCCCTGCGTCAGCTTATACGTGAAGCCGGGCCCACTGTGCTGCTGGTGACTCACGATGTGGACGAGGCCTTGTTTCTGGCTGACCGCATTCTGGTGTTCAGCCAGCGCCCGGCCACCGTGCTCAAGGAATTCAATCTGACCCAGCACGAAAAAACACACGATCTGTCGGAATTTGCCGCTATGCGCCGCGAAATTCTGGGCTTGCTGGGCATACACGCCGAGCACGAAGAAAACACTGTCATCCTAGAGGAAGTTGAAGCATGAAATTGTCACGTCTGTTATTGCCCGTTCTTGCGGCCTTCGCCCTGGCATCGCCAGTACTGGCTGCCGATACCTTCAAGATCGGTTATCTGCGCGTCATGGACGACGCGCAGGCTATTGCGGCCTACGAGGGCGGATTTTATAAAAAGCATGGCTTGGATGTGGAACTGGTCGAATTCAAGTCGGGCACCGATCTGATCAAGGCCATCGTTGGTGGCCAACTGGATACCGGCGTGCTGGGTTTCACCAATGCCGCTTCGTGGTCTTCCAAGGGAGCCGACTTGAAAGTGGTTGGTGGCGCCCAGCATGGCTTCCACGCGATTGTCGTGCGCGATGATTCGGGCATCAAGAGCGTAGCAGACCTTAAAGGGCACACGCTGGCCTCCCAGAAAGAAGGCAGCACGGCCGATACGGTGCTGAAGGGCGTGGTACTGAAAGAAGCGGGCCTTAAGCCTGAGGACCTGTCGATCATGGGCGTGAGTCCGCAGGTGGCGGTGCAATCGCTGGTGGGCAAACGTGTCGACGCCGCCTTCTTGTTCGAGCCGCAAGCACGCATTGCACAACTGGTTGCTCCAGTTACGCAAATCTATGAAGTCGGTGAAGTTTGGCCTTTCCCTTGCATGGTGGTGATCGCTTCGGGCGATACCGTCAAGAATCGCAAGGAAGAGGTCTGGAAATCGCTGGACGCGCAGCGCGAAGCCATTGAGTTGCTGACCAACAAGCCTGAAGAGGGCGCAAAGCTGATCGCCAGCTACTTTATTGCCGAACCCACGCTCAAGACGCTCAAGCACGGCGATGTGCCTCGCAACGACATCATTCGTGATGCCATCAAGAGCCAGACTTTCAGCCCCAAGCTGACCGAAAAGGAACTGGATCGCATGCAGGAAATTGCCGACATCATGCAGGCCCAGGGTTCACTGAAAACGCGTGATGGCCAGCCGTTCGACGTAAGCCAGATTATTGATCTGGAATGGCAGGAAGCACGCAAGCTGTAAAATGCCGCCTGCTTCGGCATCAAGGCCGGAGCGCGGAGCAGCGTAGTGCCGCTGTAAATAACTAGCCTATGATGGCCGGCACGCACCGGCCATCATGTATTTTGAGCATTCATGAGTACACAGATTCGCCTTACCGGTTACAAGAAAAAATTAGCTATGGTGGTCGCCATTGCAGCCATTTTGCTGTTCTGGCAGATTGCCGCATGGTCTTT
The DNA here is from genome assembly GCA_013416405.1 of Alcaligenaceae bacterium. Lineage (GTDB taxonomy): Bacteria > Pseudomonadota > Gammaproteobacteria > Burkholderiales > Burkholderiaceae_B > Pusillimonas_C. Next base: position 56,141 of record JACCET010000006.1, on the reverse strand, counting down.
GCCCGACTTTCTTATGCCGGGGGTGCCTTCGGTCATGGTTCGTTTGTGGGAAGACATACAGTCGTCTGACTTTCGGGCAGCGCTGTCGGGCAGCCTGGTGCGCCTGGGCTTTGGCTATGGCGCCGCGCTGCTGTTTGGGGTGGGCTTCGGACTGATAGGCGGCGTGCTGTTTTTCTTTCGTGAAGTGCTCAAGTCGGCCATCATCATTTTGCAGTCCATCCCGTCCATCGCCTGGGTGCCGCTGTTCCTGATCATGATGGGCTTTGGCAACATGCCCATTATTGTGGTCATTGCCCTGTCTGCGTTTTTCCCGGCGGCTCTGTCGGTCATGAATGCCACGGAAAGCGTGCTTAACGTGCATGTGTCGGCCGCGCGGGTCATGGGCGCCAGCCGCTGGGATATGCTCAAGCGGGTTTATCTGCCTGCCGTCATGCCCGAGTTGATCACGGGCGCGCAACTGGCTTTCGGCAACGCCTGGCGTGCACTGATTTCGGCTGAAATGCTGATAGGCTTCGGCCAGGGCCTGGGCCGTTCGCTGGCCTACGCAGGTGAAACCGCCGACATGCTGGGTGTGATGGCGAATATCCTGACCATAGCCATACTGGCCACCCTGATCGATCAGGTCATACTTGAAAACCTGAAGCGCAAGGTGCTGCGCTATCAATACGTCTGAACATGAATAACTTGCCTGCTGCCATGTCCTCTATTTTTTCCGCTGCCAGGTTGATCCTGAGTGCGCTGGCCATAAGCCTGGTCGCAATGCCCATGCTGTCGCAAGCCGGCAACGGGACAGCAGAGCAGGGCGCTGCAGCCGATCCGTTGCAGGTGGGCATGCATTACGTGGTGCCCCCATTTGTGGGCGGCACCAAGGTTCGTACACCCGAAGCCATAGATACCGCGCTGGCCCAGGCGCTGGCAGACAAGTTGGCGCTGGCCTTGCAGGCGGTGCCGGCCCAGGCCGGCGGCAAGGACGTGCTGCTGAGCACGGATAAGCCCAGGGCGGTGCTGGCATCCGCGTCTGGCGTGCAGTCCACGGAACAGGCCCGCGTGGTGATTCCTACCGGCTATGTGCTTGCGCCCATGGCCATCATGCGTACCGATACCGATATCAAGTCCTGGGAACAGTTGCAGGGCCGTACGGTCTGCCTGTCTGAAGGCGGGCGTTATGTGGGCACCATGGCATCGCGCTACGGGGCCAAGGAAATGATTTACCGAGCCCCTGCTGACGCCTTGCTGGCCTTGCGCATAGGCGAATGTGATGCCGCGGTGCACGACGAAACCATGCTCAAGTCTTTGCTGAAACTGCCTGAATGGAAGAAGTTTTCGGCCAAGCTTACGGTAAAGGATAAAGAGCCGCTGGTATTTCTGGCTGCGGCCAACGATCAGCCTATGGTCAGCGCGCTCAAGCAACTGACCCACCAGTGGAAATCCAGCAAACACCTGGCGGCACTGACCAAGACCCGGGCCAACGATATCGCCTTCGAGGTTTATCTGGATCAGGTGGTGGCCGACTGCCACTGAGCGGGCGCCATGAGTCAGAACAATAATCGTACAAAGCCGACCCGAGAAGGGTTTTCATCCAGCTTCGGTGTGCTGGCGGCAACGCTGGGATCGGCCGTGGGGCTGGGCAATATCTGGAAGTTTCCGTCGCTGACCGGTGCCAATGGTGGCGCGAGTTTCCTGCTGGTTTACTTGCTGTCCACGTTGCTGATCGGACTGCCGGTCATGATTGCCGAGCTCACGCTGGGCCGCAAGGCCAGGGCCAATCCCGTCACGGCCATGCGTACGCTTGCGCCAGGCAGACTGCCTTGGTGGCTGATAGGCGCCTCGGGCATGGTGGCCGCATTCCTGATTCTGTCGTTTTATTCCGAGGTCGTGGCCTGGGTATTTGCCTATGTGGTCAAGGCGGTGAACGGCTCCATACTGAGCAGCGATCCGAAAGTGACTCTGGCCGCGTTCGACACCCTAAGTCGTGATCCCGTGCAGTCTTTGCTATGGCAGTGGGTGGTGCTGGTGTTCATAGGCGGCATCTTGCTGTGTGGTGTCACCAAGGGCATAGAGGGCATCACCAAGAAACTCATGCCCTTGCTTTTCCTGTTGTTGCTGCTGCTGGGTGGTGCCAGCCTGACGCTGGACGGGGCCGCTGCGGGCCTGGCTTTCCTGTTCAATCCGCAATGGAGCAAGCTCAGCGCGGGCGTGGTGCTGACGGCAATGGGGCTGGCTTTCTTCAAGCTGTCCATAGGCATGGGCACCATGATGACCTACGGCAGCTATTTTCGCGATGATCAGAACATACCGGTAACGGCATTTCGTGTCATGTGTGCCGATCTATGCGTATCGTTGCTGGCGGGAATCGCCATTTTTCCAGCCGTATTCACTTTTGGCTTCGAGCCTTCTTCGGGGCCGTCGCTGGTATTCATCACTATACCTGCGGTGTTCGCCCAGATGCCTATGGGCCATGGGCTGATGGTCATGTTCTTTGTGCTGACCGCCGTCGCGGCCACCGGTGCCATGCTGTCGTTGATGGAAGTGCCGGTCGTGATTCTGCATGAGCGCTTTGGTATTTCCCGCTGTATGGCCATACTGGTAACGCTGGTGTTGCTGATGGTGGCCGGTTCAGGCGCCGCCTTGTCCCACAGCACCTTGTCGGAATTCAAGGTGGCGGGCATGACTATGTTCGTCCTGGCCGATTATCTGTCTTCCAATATTCTATTGCCCATAGGCGGTATTTTCATAGCGCTGTTCCTGGGATGGTTCTGGGGGGCAGACAGATTCAGTCAGGCTTTGTCCAATCAAGGCCAATTGGCCAATGCTGGTGTGGCCAAAGCCATTTTCTTCTTGCTGCGCTACGTGTCGCCCGCCTTGATTCTGCTGGTTATGCTGCAGGGTCTGGGCCTGATCTGATTCCGCTTCTAAATCAACCGTGAACTTTGTCGGCGCAGCGACCCTTACGCTAGTAATGTCTGCACAGTTTGCGCGCCGATGTACTGGATTTATCGTCTGGACGACAAAATGATGCCGCCAACGATCAGGGCGAAGGCTACCGCGTGATAGAGCTGCGGCGTGTCGCCCAGGAAGGCCGACGATAGCAGCGCGGCAAACAGCGGGGTCAGGTTGTTGAAGAAGCCCGCTGTGGTTGGCCCCACACGCTGCACGCCCAGGCCCCAGCAACGGAAGGCGATAATACCCGGGCCCACCGCCACATAGGCCACGGCAGCCGCCAGCGGCCAACCCCACTGTATGTGGACGTCGGTCAGTGCCCATTCGCCCATCGCAAAAGCGCCTGACCACACCACGCCGAACGAGAGTTGGGCCAGCAGTATGGTGGCCCAGTTGCTGCGTATCTCTGGCGTATCGGTCGACGAGACCAGCAGCCAGCTATACAACGCCCAGACGATGGCGGCGCAAATCATGTAGATATCGCCCGGCACGAAACGCAGGGCCAGCAGCTGTGCCAACTGCCCCTGGCCCAGTACGGTCAGGACGCCGGCTATGGACAGGACGGCGCCAGCCACCTGCGTGCCTGCAATGCGGGAGCCAAAGAACACTGCGCCTATTACCAGCATCCAGACAGGCATGCTGGCGCCAACCAGGGTCACATTGATGGCTGTGGAGGTGTGCAGGGCTATGTACATCAAGGTGTTGAACAGACCTATGCCCAGCAGACCCAATACGAGATAGCGTTTGCGTAGCGTCCATAGCCCGCTGCCTTTGCGAAAGACGGAATAGCCCAGTGGTGCAATGATCAGAAAGGCTATCGCCCATCGCAGGAAATTCAGCGTGATGGGCGGAACCAGGTCGTTGACCAAACGCCCCACGACGGCATTTCCGGCCCACATGGCAGGTGGAATGATCAGCAGGAAAACAGTGGAAGGAGAAAGCTTTTGACTCATGACCGACTACTTCTCGGCTCCTTCGACGGCAGGATCGCAGGTGCGTGTGCCCTGAGACGCGGCCTGGGTTACATGGCTGCCTGCGGCCACATCGTTAATGAGCCAGACATTGCCGCCTATGGTGCAGCCGCGCCCAAGCGTGACCCGACCCAATATGGTGGCGCCCGCATAGATGACGACATCGTCCTCGACGATGGGATGGCGCGGCAGGCCTTTTTCCAGCTTGCCGTTGGAATCGGTGGGGAAGCGCTTGGCGCCCAGCGTAACGGCTTGATAAATACGCACGCCCTTACCGATGATGGCCGTTTCCCCAATGACGACACCCGTGCCGTGATCAATGAAGAAGCAGGGGCCGATCTGGGCGCCGGGGTGTATGTCTATGCCTGTTTGCGAATGGGCCAATTCAGAGGTCATGCGGGCCAGCAAGGGTAGGTCTTGTTGGTAGAACTGATGAGCGATACGGTGGTGGATCATGGCCAGGACACCCGGATAGCACAGCAGGACTTCATCCACGCTGCGTGCGGCGGGGTCGCCCTGGTAGGCGGCCAGCACATCAGAGTCGAGCAGGCGACGCATTTCGGGCAAGGACGAGGCAAAGGCCTGCACCAGTTTTACGGCGCGCGCTTCGATTTCGTTTTGGTCCAGCTGTTCGTGCCGCACTTGATAGCGCAGTTCCAGCCTGACTTGGTTCAGCAGTGCGTGCAGCGCCGAATCCAGTGTGTGGCCGATGTAAAAATCTTCGCTTTCCTGGCGCAGGTCGAGTGGCCCCAAGCGCATGGGAAACAGTACGCCTTTCAAGTCGTTCAGAATATCGCTGATGGCCTGCGGAGACGGAAACTCACGGCCACCGGGCTCGCGCGAGCGTCGTTGAGATTCGCGCCATTCTTGCCTAACGGCATTCAGTGAACTGACGATGGGGTTAATGTCGAAAACAGCCATAAAAACAGATTCTCCGGCCTGGATCGGTGGTTTGGACTGCGCACGGGTATGACGCGTGTACATTAAACGCTAAGATCGCAGTAAGCGTTAGTGGGGGGCAAACAAATATGATACCAATCTATTCGCCGAAATCAGAATCCGAAGCGGCGGTTATCGTTTCTTTGATGCAGGCTTACGAAATTCATTTCGTGATGCAAGGAGGCGCTTTCAGTTCCATGTATCCGGGGCCGGTATCCAATAGCCTGAACGAGCAGATTCTGTTGGTGGAAGAGGCACATGCCGACATGGCCAGGCAATTGCTTGAACCCTTTTTTCAGGTCTGAATTCAGGCTGTCTTCAAAACTCGGCATCGTCTTGCGTGGTGGCAGGGGGAAGTGTGAAGACGGAAAAAAAGGTATCCAGCGCAGCGCGTTCGCCAGAATAACTAGCCGTGCCAACTGCCACGGACTGGTCGATATCGGACTTGCCATAGACCAGGCTCAGCATGGTCTGAGGGTTCGTTGACAGTGTTGCTGCTGGCTGCGCGGCGCGGCCCCGCGAGATCTGTAACTGGCCTGCATGTACTTCGGCGCTGAAGATTTCGTCGTCGAAATGCAGTTGAACACTGACCTGCACCTTACTTGCTGCATTGGGCTGGAACATGGCCTTGAATGACAAGACAAGCGCATCAATGCCCAAAGGCGCTCCGCGCACAAATGACGAAGATTGCGCACCCCAATGCGCCAATTGCAGCATGATGGGCTCAAGCGATTGGCCCCAGTCTGTCAGTTCGTAAACCCATGCGTTGGCGGGCTGTGGCAGCTTGCGTCGCCGTAGCACCATGGCGGTTTCAAGCTCGTTCAGGCGCTGCGTCAGGACGTTGGGGCTGATGGCAGGCAGGCCACTTCGCAAACCCGTGAACCGTTTGGGGCCCAGCAGCAATTCGCGCACTATCAGCAATGCCCAGCGATCGCCAACCAGATCCAATGCGTGCGCGGCGGCGCAGCCGTCGTCGTAACTTCTTCTTGTTGTTTGCATAACGGTCTGTTGTTCGACCGCCTGATGCGCGGCCAGTTTATTTCTATTCATAACGCCAGTTTACCTTGTTAATCCTATTTACATTTTAGTTGGTTGTTTTTTAGGACTAAGTAATGCTAAATTTCGGATTCAGGCGGGTGCAAAGCAAAAAATGGCTGGCAGCGCCCAGGCCTTAAATAAAACCAGGAGACTCATGATGGATGCAGCAGGAAATGCAGCACGAGCGCAGGTCAAGTCGGCAATATCCAGTTGGCTGACGGCGATACAAGCACGGGATGCCGATGCCATCATCGCGCACTACACGCCCGATGTGGTGGCTTATGATGCGGTACTTCAACTTCAGTTCAAGGGGCAGCAAGCCTACAGGGATCACTGGAAAAGCTGCTTTGACATGTGCGGCGGGCCCATGGTGTTCGAACCGGGCGAGCTGGATATCCAGGTTTCGGGCGACCTGGCCAGTATTCATGGCCTAATACGCTGCGGTGGCTCGGACGAGCAGGGCAATGTTCAGTCAGCCTGGATGCGCATGAGTAGCAGCTATCGCAAATCAGGTGACAAGTGGCTGATTGCCCACGAGCATTTTTCCGCACCCTTTGACATGATGAGCTGGAAGGCCATGTTCGATCTGGATCCTGAAAACCCCGACAAGGTCAGGGCCATTCCGTCGGGCATGAGCACCGTAACGCCTCATTTGGTGTGCGCCAACGCGGCCGATGCCATAGCTTTCTACAAACGTGCCTTTGGTGCCATAGAAATGGGCAGACTAGAGGGGCCAGACGGCAAGATTGCCCATGCTTACCTGCATATAGGCAATTCCGCCATCTTCCTGTTTGATGAAAATCCTCAGTGGGGGGCTCTGGGCCCGCTGGCGCTCAAGGGCACGCCGGTTTCCCTGCATGTCTATGTAGAGAATGCCGACGAAGCAGCCAAAAAGGCCATAGCTGCGGGTGCCAGGCTGATCATGGAAGTACAGGACATGTTCTGGGGTGATCGCTATGGCTTGCTGGAAGATCCTTTTGGCCATCGCTGGTCGGTCGCGACGCACATTCAGGATCTAAGCCCCGAAGAGATCAAAAAGGCATCGGCAGTCATGATGACGGAAGGCGCTTGCGGGGGCGAGGCCCCGCAGGGCGCCTGAAACCGGCGGCAGCACAGGCGGGGTGTGCCTGCATCTGTGCTGCTTATTGTGCTCCGGTTCAGGCAAGGGGTATAGGTGATAATACGGGGCTTGCACCCTTGTCGAGTTTTTCATGAGCCTGTTGTCCAATCAGCTGAAAGCCTATGCCTGCCTGGCGTTGTCCATGTCGCTGGTTGGTGCGTATGTGGCGTTGACCAAGCCGCTGGCGCTGGTCTTACCGGTATTCCTGTTGGGCTGGCTGCGTTTTGGTATAGGTGCGGTCGCCATGCTGCGCTGGATACGCAAGCCGGCCACCGAGCCCGTCTTGTCGGTACAAACGCGCTGGCTGATCTTTCTTGAGTCGTTTCTGGGTAATTTTCTGTTTACCCTGTGCATGATATTGGGCGTGAGCATGACCAGCGCCGTCTCGGCCGGTGTCATCATGTCCTGCATCCCCGCCACGGTCGCGGTGCTTAGTCGGGTGTTCCTGAAAGAAGCGATCAGCGCCAGGGTATGGGCTGCGATAGGCTGTGGCGTGATTGGCATAGGGCTGCTGTCGTTCACGCAGGTACCCCAGACGTCCAACGGCTTGGATGTGTCTGGCGCTGATGCTGATCCGCAAAGGCAGTGGCTGGGTAATCTGTTGATCTTTGGCGCCGTGCTGTGCGAAGGGGCGTATGCGGTAATAGGCAAGAAATTGACTGCGGTGCTCAGCCCCAAGCGCATCAGCGCGGTCATCAATTTATGGGGCTTTGCCCTGATGACGCCCATGGGCCTGTACACCGCGCTGCACTTCGATTTTACAGGCGTAGGCCTGAATATGTGGGTGCTTTTGCTGTTTTATGCGCTGGCTGCCAGTGTATGGACGGTCTGGTTATGGATGGTGGGTTTGAAGTCGGTGCCCGCCTCGCAGGCAGGCGTTTTTACCGTCATGCTGCCCATCAGTGCGGCAATGGTGGGCGTTCTGGTACTGGGGGAAACCTTGGGCGGCATGCAGTTTTTTGCGTTTTCTATTGCGCTGTCCGGCCTTCTGATGGCCACTTTGCCGTCCCGGCCCAGGTCGGCCCGCGCGTAAGGCCAGCCCAAGTCCGCATAGTATTAGTATTTCAATATTGCGGCGCGCAGGCGTGTTCTATGATTAATTGAGCCGTGGTTACGCCGTTCCACACGTTCAGATCCAGCCTGTAGGCAACGTCGGCCTGTTCAGGCAGCATGTCGGCATGATTGAACCAGATGGCGTCAAAGCGCTGATGCCCACGCTCCAGGCTTAGCTTCAGGTGTTTTTCCTTAAGCAGGCGCTGCTGGCGTACGTGAAACGTATCGCGAAAGATGGGGGCAGGAAAACCGGCGCCCCAGACTTGTTGTTGAAGCAGGCCGGCGACCTCGGGATTGGCGTAGCCGGTTTCCAGTGATCCGTCGGTTTCTATGATGGGATCGAAGCTGGCTTTGCCGCTCATTTCCCTGACGGCGCTGTCGAAGGCCTGAATGAACAGATCATAGGCGTCTTCACGCAATGTCAGGCCCGCCGCCATGGCGTGGCCGCCGAATTTCAGGATAATGCCCGGATTCCGTTTCGAGACCAAGTCGAGTACATCGCGCAGATGCACGTCGGGTATAGAGCGACCCGAGCCGCGCAGCTCGCCCGTATCGGAGCGGGCAAAGGCCAGGGTAGGGCGCCAATAGGTTTCCTTGAGCCGCGAAGCCACCAGACCCACTACGCCTTGATGCCAGTCCGGGTTATACACGCAAACGCTGGCACCGATAACGGGATGCGCGGTTTCGACGGCTGCCAGCGCTTCTTCGCGCATGGTGGTTTCTATGCCGCGCCGTTCCTGGTTCATGGTTTCCAGTTGCCGGGCAAGATTCAGTGCTTCGCTTTCGTTGTCGGTGACCAGGCAGTTTATGCCCAGGCTCATGTCGGCCAGGCGTCCCGCCGCATTGATGCGCGGCCCCAGTGCAAAGCCCAGGTCAAAACAGCTGGCCTGACGTGGTTCGCGTGCCGCGACGGCAAACAGGGCGCGTACGCCGGCCTGCATGCGTCCGCTGCGCATTTTCTGCAGGCCTTGCGTCACCAGCAGGCGATTGTTGGCGTCCAGTTTTACAACATCGGCGACGGTGCCCAGGGCCACCAGATCAGCCAGGTTGTCCAGGCGCGGGCCGCCGTCGGCTGCGTAGACGCCGCGCTGCCTGAGCTCGGCACGCAAGGCCAGCATCAGATAGAAAATCACGCCCACACCGGCCAGATTCTTGGATGGAAAACCGCAGCCGGGCTGGTTGGGGTTCACGATGGCCAGGGCTTGTGGCAGGATGTCGCCAGGCAGGTGGTGGTCGGTAATGACCACGTCCATACCGGCCTGTGTTGCGGCTTCCACGCCGTCCACGCTGGCAATGCCGTTATCGACGGTAATCAGCATGTCGGGCTTGCCCGCCGCATGTTGAACAGCCAGTTCCACCACGGCCGGCGACAGGCCGTAGCCGGTTTCAAAACGATTGGGCACCAGGAAATCCACGTTGGCACCCATGCTGCGCAACGCACGTAGTCCCACGGCGCAGGCGGTCGCGCCGTCGCAATCGTAGTCAGCCACGATCAGCAGTTTCTTGCGCGCCTGTATGGCATCGGCCAGCACCTTGGCGGCTTGCTGTACGTGAGTCAGCTGCCCCGGGGGGATGAGCGCGCTCCAGGCCAGGCGGGTGTGGTCGGGATGCGATACACCGCGCGCCGCCCAAAGCCGCGAGAGCAAGGGATGTATGCCGGCGGCCTGCAGGGCCTGGGCTGCTTCAAAATTGGCCGGACGCGTACTTAGTTTTGGGGTGACCACCAGCGGCTCCATGTGTTCTGGCTGCCGGGCAGCCATTGGGCCCATCGGCCCAGGGTTGTGGGACGGGAAAGCTCAACGATTCTGTCGGTGCCGGTCAAAACCAGCTCGGGCATCTTGCCGCCCGCCAAAGGGGCAAACACGCGCTTTTCCAGTTGCTCCAGACCAGCCAGCCAGCCGCCCCAGTCGTGTTTGACGCTGAATTCCTGCAGCTCGCCGTAACAGTGAGTGTCTTGCAGTGGCGCCATGCTGGAAAACTGCCGGGCACGCGCGCCTCCGAACAGCCACAGGCTGTTGACGGGTGGCAGACCCTCCTGATAGCGCTCCTGGTTGACGGGATGCTCGAACCACAGCATCTGGACTTCGTTGGACAGACGCCGCCAGGGGCGCGAAGCGATATCCTGGGGCCACCAGTCGTTGACCGAGGTGAGCGAAACCAGAGTCGGGCTGGCACAGGCCGGGGTATAGCCTTCAGGCAAGGCAATACGCCAACGCGAGGTTTCCGACGGACTCAAGTGGAAACCCGCCTCGGCAAACAGATCCAGCACCGATGCGTACAACGCTACACTGTGCTCTGGCGTGATGGCCAGTTCGCTGGCGGGCAGCAAGGCCGCACCATCGCGCGATGGCGATACATGAACCAACTCGACCAGCCAGACTGGCTGGTCTTGTTCTGCAACATCTTTCGCCCATAAGGGTCCCAGGCCTGTGGCAAAATTCTGCTCACCTTCGGCATGAAAGCCCTGGGCCATCAATTGCCACAGTTCATGGGGCGTGCAGCCGGTATGGGCGGGATCCGCGGGAATCAACCGCGCACGCGCCTGCCGCAGCCAGCCCAGCAGGGTGGGAGCACTGGTTTGCAGATGGGAAGTCAGTTCGCGCGCTTCGCGAGGGTGGGGCAAAGCGCCAGGTAGTACGATACGCATTCCTGAATTGTAGTGTTTATGGGAAACGGTGACATTAACGATGTCTTATGAATTATGGATAGGGGCGCGTTACGCCGGTCTGGCTCGCGCCGGCCGTCGTGGCGGGCGTGGCGACCGCTTTGTGTCGTTTATTGCTGCCAGCTCTATGGCAGGCATTGCGCTGGGTGTGGCGGCGTTGATCGTGGTCTTGTCCGTCATGAACGGCTTCCAGACGCAGGTCAGGGATCGCATGCTGTCGGTGCTGCCGCATATCGAACTCTACGTGCCGCGCATGGCGCCCGATCAGGGATTGTCGGACTGGCGCGAGATTGCCGCCAGCGCCCGAAAGAACCCCGAGGTACAAGGCGTTGCGCCGTTTGTGGCGGCCCAGGGCATGATAGTGCGTGGCGAGGCACTGAGCGGTGTGCAGATACGGGGCATAGATCCAGGCCTTGAAAGCCAGGTATCCGATGTGGCCGGACAGATGGTGTCGGGCAAGCTCGACACCTTGACGTCGGGCAGTTTTTCCATTGTGCTGGGTAACCAACTGGCCGGATCCCTGGGCGTGGGTGTGGGCGACACGGTGCTGGTGATGGCGCCGCAAGGATCCATTTCTCCGGCGGGTTTTACGCCCAGAATGCGGCAGTTCACAGTAACCGGGCTTTTTTCGTCTGGTCACTACGAATATGACGCCTCTATGGCCTTCATTCAGTACGAAGACGCCGCCAAGCTATTTCGTGACAGTGGCGCCAGTGGGGTGCGCTTGCGCATTGCCGATATGCACCAAGCCCCCCTGGTGGCACAAGAGCTGCGCAATGTGTTGCCGCCATTTGTGCATGCGCAAGACTGGACCCAGAACAACCGTACCTGGTTTGCCGCCGTGCAGACTGAGAAGCGCATGATGTTCCTGATTCTGGCCCTGATCGTGGCGGTGGCCGCATTCAATCTGCTGTCGTCGCTGGTGATGGCGGTGAAGGACAAGCGTTCCGATATTGCAATACTGCGTACGCTGGGCGCCGGCCCGGGAGAGATCGCGCGTATTTTCCTGGTGCAAGGCTCGCTGATAGGCGTGGTGGGAACCTTGTTGGGCGTGGGCTTTGGCACGCTGCTTGCCTACAATATCGATGTCATTGTTCCCTTCATCGAACGCATGCTGGGGGTACAGTTCCTGCCACAGCAAATTTATTTCATCAGTGAACTGCCGTCCAACCCCCAGATGACAGATATCGTGATCGTGGCCGTGACTTCTTTGGTGCTTTCCCTACTGGCCACGCTCTACCCCAGCTGGCGTGCTTCCAGCCTGCAACCCGCACAGGTATTGCGTCATGACTGATACAAAAATGGTACACGCGCTCAGCGCGCGCAATCTGGTCAAGACCTATCAGGAAAGTGGGCGGCAAGTGCAGGTACTGCGTGATGTCAGCCTGCATGTTGATTCTGGCGAAATGGTCGCCATCGTGGGCGCGTCGGGTTCAGGAAAAAGCACTTTGCTGCATACGCTGGGCTTGCTCGACCAGGCAACGTCGGGCACTGTGTTCATCAATGGCGAGCCGGCGGCCGGCCTGAACGAAGCCCAACGCAGCAAGTTGCGCAACCGCAGCCTGGGTTTTGTTTATCAGTTTCATCATTTGCTGCCCGAATTTTCCGCGCTCGATAATGTTGCCATGCCATTAATTGTGCGTCGCCAGAAGCGGGCCCAGGCGCGAGAGCAGGCACAAATTGTGCTGGAACAGGTAGGTTTGGCTGAACGCGTGGATCACTACCCCGGCCAGTTGTCGGGCGGCGAACGCCAACGGGTGGCATTGGCCCGTGCCCTGGTTACGCGTCCTACTTGCGTGCTGGCTGATGAACCGACCGGCAATCTTGACCGCTATACGGCAGAAAGCATGTTCGATCTGCTGGTTCAGGTCAATCGTGAATTCGGAACCGCTTTTGTGATTGTGACGCATGATCAGGCGCTGGCCGCGCTGGCCCACAGGCAGTTATACATGGACAAAGGTCGTTTGGTCGACACTGAAACGCCACCGATTACACCGGCCTGAGACCAGCCGTAGGCGCGGGGTAGCAAGTAATTCCATGGAATAAAGAGGCTTATGCTGATAGACACACATTGCCATCTGGATGCTGCGGAGTTTGCCGAAGATCGCCTGGCTGTTATTCAAAGAGCCGGTGAGCAAGGGGTGGGGGCCATTGTTATCCCCGCCGTTGCGCGTTCCAACTTCGATACCGTGCGCGATCTGGCTCATTCATTCAGTGGTGGCTGTTACGCGCTGGGCATACATCCCATATGCGTGCCCGAAGCGGAAGCATCCGACCTGGATGTGCTGGAATCCAAAATCGTTGCGGCGCTGGATGATCCTCGCTTGGTTGCAATAGGGGAAATCGGACTGGATTTCTTTCTGCCCCAACTCAAGGAAGCCGATATGCGGGACAAGCAGGAGGTTTTCTATGCAGCCCAGCTGGATCTGGCCGAGCGCTATGGTCTGCCCGTGCTGCTGCATGTTAGAAGGTCGCAAGATAGGGTGCTCAAGCATTTGCGCAAGCGAGAGGCCATTGGCGGCATCGCACACGCCTTTAACGGCAGTTTTCAGCAGGCGGGCCAGTTTATTGATCAGGGTTTCGCGCTGGGCTTTGGTGGAGCCATGACGTTCACGCGGGCGCTGCAGATAAGGCGGCTGGCGGAACAGTTGCCGCTGGAGGCTCTGGTGCTGGAAACCGATGCGCCCGATATTGCACCGGCCTGGCTGGGCGGGCCGGGTCAGCCCGCCGCCAGAAATGAGCCGGGCGAGGTGGCAGGTGTTGCCACCGAGATGGCCAGGCTGCGAGGCCTGGCGCGTGCAGAACTGATCATGGCCACGGCGACTAATGCCAAGCGAGTATTACCACGTCTGGCGTCCATCGCCGTGAACGGTTGATTCCTATCAGTTGATCTTGAATCCGGTTTTCTTGACCACGCCGGCCCAGCGTTCTTGCTCGGCGGTCAGCAGATCCGCCAGTGCTTTGCGGTCAGACGCCACAATCACAAACCCATTTCCTTCCAGGGTCTTGCGCACGCTGTCAGCCTGCAGTGCGGCGACAATCTTCTGATTCAAGGTATTCAGGGCAGCATCGGGCGTGCCTTTGGGAGCGAAGAAGGCAAACCATGCGCCGAAATCAACGTCGGGCATGCCCAGCTCTTTGAATGTGGGAATGTCGCCCAGCATCTTGGTGCGCTCACTGCCGGTAATGGCCAGGGCGCCCATTTTTCCACCTGCCAGCTGTGGAGCCGCCATGGCGGTGGTGACAAAAGCGCCTTGTACCTGGCCGCTGATGATGGCTGCCACGGCATCGCCGGTGGAACGATAGTGCACGGGTTCTATCTTGAAGCCACCGGCTTCAGCCAGCATTTCGGCGCCGAAATGGCCGGGTGTGCCGGCGCCAAAGGTGGCGATGTTGAAGCGCTCGGTACTGTCTTTGGCCGCTGCCACAAAGTCCTTCAATGTCTTGTAGGGCGAGTCGGCCGGTGTGACCAGCACGAAGTTGGCGCGCACGGCCTCGGTAATGGGGTCGAACTCTTCTATGGGCTTATACGACAGCGTGGCCGTGGTTTCCGGTGCAATGCTGATGGAACCCACCTCGCCCATCAGAATGTTGTAGCCGTTGGCGGGGCTGTGCGCGGCGGAGTAGGCGGCAATCTGCCCGCCGGCGCCCGCCTTGTTCTCTACCACCACCGACTGACCGATTTCCTTGGCCAACTGATCGCCTACGGTGCGTGCCACGATGTCTGGCCCTGTGCCGGCGGGAAACCCGACAGTCAGGCGTATAGGCTGTTCAGGGTAGGCGGCCGAAGCCGTGGCCAAGGTCGAGGCCGAAAGCACTGCAAGGCTGGCGGCAGTCAGCAGTTTGCCCAGGGATGATGGTTTCATGGTGAGTCTCCGTTGTTGGTTTTGTTAGCGAATAAGATAGAAATTCAGTTCTACCCGGTCGGGGTAACGCGCGCCGGTGCCGAGAAACAGATGGGTGTTGAGCCAGTCCAGACGGGGTGCGGCCGTTTCAAAACGCGGGTAGCTGCGAAAGTAGATACGGGCCGGATCCACGGGTTTGCCATGAGCCAATGCGGCGATATCTTCGGCTGAACCCGTGCGTATACCGGTGTTTTCCACGTAAACCGTTTCGCCCTGATCGGTTTCTATGACATAGCGGGCATGAATGTCGGTAAACGTGTGGGATCGTATGACCTGAAAATCGGCACCCCCGGGCAGAATGTGCCCGGAGAGCTTGCCGGTGACAGTGCCGCCGGTAATGGGGATAACTCGGCGTCTTCCGCCGGGTGTATGGCCGATTTCCTGGGCGGTGGCCACGTCAACAATAATGGTGGCCAAGTGTTCCAGTTCGGGGGGAAGGGTAGGTGCAGTCATCAGTTTTATTCCTTGCAGAAAAGATCAAGACGGCGTCAGTGCCGACCTTTCAGCGCGGCTGGATCGAAACCGGCAAGGCGCTTGTAGCGCGTAGAGATCTCGTTCAGCTCGGCTTCGGAAACCACATCGTGTATATGCGAATAGCCCTCTGGCGCCCGCTCGTGCGCCAACTGCATGACTTGTTCGGGGCCGTTCAAACGGTTGCGCAACACGATGCCTGCCGTGATGGGCAGCCGTTCGGCTTCGTATTCCTTGAGCGCCAGTTCAATATTAGCCTTGGCGGGCTTGCTCATGGCCTGCAGTCGGCCTGCCAGATAGCGTGCATCCAGTATGGCTTGGGCCGAGCCATTGGAGCCTATGGGGTACATGGGGTGGGCGGCATCGCCCAGCAAGGTCACACGCTCATGCGTCCAGCGAGGCAGCGGGTCTTTATCAACCAGAGGGAACTCATAGATGGCTTCGGCGCCGCTGATCACGGCGGGAATATCTATCCAGTCCCATTTCCACGAGGCAAACCTGTCGGCGAACACCGAAGCATCGACGACGCGATTCCAGTCTGTGCTGGGCAGACCGGGATTGGGCACACGCAGCTCGGCTATCCAGTTGATGCGCGACCGGCCTTGCTGGCGCAGCGGTTCGGAAATGGGGTAGCAGACAAATTTCTGATCCTGGTGGCCGGCCATGAACATGGTCTTGCCGTCCAGGTAGGGTTCGCCATCAGTAATGGCTCGCCACAACATGCGTCCCGAAAAACGCAGGGCATCCCCTTGTGGGTAGAAATGCTTGCGCACGGCCGAATGTATGCCGTCGGCGCCTATGAGCAAGTCACCCCGTACTTCTACCGCTTCGTTGGTGTTGCGATTGCGGAAGCTGGCGGTAACACCATCGGCATCTTGCTTGAGCGATTCAAAGGCCATGCCTGTATGGATGCGGTTGTTGCCCAAACGCTGTGCAGCGATCTCGGCCAACGACAACTGAAGTTCGCCGCGGTGTATGGATAGCTGCGGCACGGGATAACCGGCCGCTAGGCCTCGTGGTTCCTGCCAGATGGGCTGGCCGTGGCGGTTGTAATAGTGCAGGGCGGAAGTGGTGATGGCTTGCGCGGTGAGCGTATCGAGCACGCCCAACTGATTGAGTTCATTGACGGCATGTGGCAGCAGATTGATGCCAACGCCCAGCGGCTGCAGGCTGCGCACGCTTTCAAAAATGTCGCACTCGATGCCGCGTTGCTGCAACATAAGCCCCAGGGTCAAGCCCCCTATGCCTGCGCCGACGATAATGACTTTCAAATCCGGTCTCCTATATTGTTATGTATCATAACAATATGACCGGGGTTAACACCTATCAGGATTTACCCGTATTATTGATGCAAATTAAGGCGTAGAAGGCTGAATTGGACTCTGTACGTTTAAGCTGTACACCTTAAAAAACGTTCAGGAATCACATTGTCCAGAAAGCCCAGTTCACGTCCCCAGCATAGGCGCCCCGCACAGCGCGGTGAGTCCACGGGCGCCCAGGTTCCGGGGGTGGAGTACGGCATATTGGAAGATTTGATGGGCTATGCCTTGCGGCGTGCGCAAATACGTATTTATCAGGACTTTCTGGATGCGTTGGATGCCTGGTCCATCACGCCGCCGCGCTTCTCGGCCATGATCATCATAGACGGCAATGCGCAGATGAAACTCACCGAGCTGGCTGCGGCCATGGGCATTGCACGCTCTGGTGCGGTCGAGGTGGTCAACTCGCTGGAAAAGCTGGGCTTCGTCAGTCGCAGCGATTCGGCCGTCGATAAGCGTGCGCATGCGCTGGCCCTGACCAGCGCAGGCAAGCAGGCATTGGCTGGCATTATTCAGGCCATACAGGCGCACGATGCCAGGATCAGCGCCAGACTGACGAGCGCTGAGCAGGCTGAGTTGCGGCGATTGCTGGGGCTGTTGGGCTAAGGTTCCTGGCTGAGCATCGCAAGATATCAAGATCTACGGTTCGTGAACTTGGTGCTGCCAGTAGCGGCGAGCGGCCATTCTTTCGCTGCGTGCCCGCAGGCCTTCATGGCGTGAAGACAGGCTGATCGCGCCATGATGATCGGTTCGCCAGAACCGGGCGCCGCCGGCTTGCCAACGCTCCTGGATTGCGGCGGCGGGGTGTCCGTAGCGATTCCAGGCGCCTGCTTGCGCCACCACGTGCACCGCTTGTGTTTCAGCAATAAAGCCAGGGCTGGAAGAGCTTTTGGAGCCGTGATGGGCAGCCATGACTACATCCGTTTTACCCAGCCCTCTGGCAACCAGCATGGACTCTTGCCCACTGCCGATGTCGGCTGTCAGCAAGGCGCTGTGGTGCCGGCCGCGTATGCGCAGCACGCAAGCCTGGGCATTGCGCGCCTTGTTTTGCCGCTTCGATTCGGCCGTTGCGCTGTTGGCCAAGGGCCATAAGAACTCAAACGTTACGCCGTCAATATGCCAGCCCATGCCGTATTCGCACGCAGACATGGCGAGGGGCAAGGGCGGCAGTTGATCCGGTATGCCCAGTAACCCTGCTTCGCGTTTCAGATAGGCCAGCAGGTCGAAGGAACTGTAGGACTGCGCCACAGGCAAGGCCTCGAGCAAGCTGCGTACGCCGCCGGCATGATCGATATCGGCGTGCGAAACGATCAGCGCGCCCAGGCGGCTGATGCCTTGCGAGCGCAGAAAAGGCCAGATAACGCGCGCGGCGGCATCAGAGCTTGAGCTGCTGCGCAGGCCCGCGTCGAACAGCACGGCGTGGTGCCTGGTTTGTATGACGATGGCGCTGCCTTGTCCAACATCGAGCGCGTGCAGATTCCAGCCACCCTCAGGCGGACCCCCGGGCCGCCACAGCAGAGCGGGCGCCATCAGCAGCCAGGCCAGACGCCGGCCGGGAAAACCGTGGGGCAGGGTGGCCAGCACCAGACCCAGCATGGCGAGGAGCGTCAGCCATAAAGGGGCGGCGGCCACATTGAAGTTCGCCATCTCGAATTCAGACAACCACGCGGTGGGCACCATGACGGTATGCAGCGCCGCATGTCCCAGCCAGGCACAGGCTGATGCCAGTGTGTCCAGCCCCGGCACCAGGGCGGCTCCGGCCAGCAGCAAAGCCAGGGGCGTGACCAGCAGGCTGATGACCGGGATGGCATACGCATTGGCCAGGGGCGATGCCAGAGACACTTCATGGAAGATAATGGCTAACAAAGGCATCAGGCCTGCGGTAATGGCTAGCTGCAAGCGTGTTGCGGTGGCAAGAAATGTGGGCAGACGTTGCCGCCATGTGTGGCGCGATGATCCCACGGCCAGGCCGTACCATCCGCCGCTGCTCATCAACACATAAACCGCCCCGAACGACAGCCAGAACCCGCTGGCCAGCAAAGCCCAGGGATCCAGTAATACCAGTACAAAGGCTACGACCGTGAGCAGCCTGAACGCTGTCATATAGATACGAAATATATACGTAAAGGCGATAACGGCCAGCATGAAGAAGGTGCGCTGGGCAGGCACGCCCCAGCCCGCAAGCAAACAGTACAGCCAGGCTATCAACAACGCTGCCATGGCGGCGGCAACCTGGGCAGGCAGGCGTTCGGCCCACGCCGCGCCGCGCCAGCGCATGCGCCGCCACAGGAATAAGGTTGCAATACCGCCCAGCGCGGCGATCATGGTGATATGAGATCCGCTGATCGAAACCAGATGAGTGATTCCCGTGCGATTGAAAACTATCCAGTCGTTAGCCGGAACACTGGCCTGGTCGCCTATGGCAAGCGCCAGCAGGACGGCGCCGTAGCGCTTGTCCTGCAGATAAGGCTGCATGGCGGCCCGCAGCCTGTATCTGGCCCTTTGCGCGACGACGGGCAAGCTTGCCCATGGCTCGTCATGAAGATACTTGGGCGTGCCGCGCACGCTGCCCAGGGCCCGAATACCCTGGGCAAAGGCGTAGGATTCATAGTCGAAGGCTTGCGGGTTGCGTGTGCCGTGTGGTGGCTTGAGGGTTAATGCCATGCGCCATACTTGGCCTGGAATCAGCTCAGGAAAATCGGATGGTGCGCGATCGGCACGGCCATAGGGGCCTGCCCATTGCCCGGCCGACCAGGAAACCTGTATGCGCGACGGTACCCCTTCGGGTATGGATGAAATCACTTCGGCTTCGAACTGGCGGCTGTCGGGGCCCAGCCGGGGCAGGCCGGCCACCCGCAACACTACCCGCGAGACCTTGTTTTCGTTTTCAAAGTGCAGGGTGTCGGCCAGGCGGTGTTCAACACGCGCCACCGTCAGCAGCAAGCCGGCCATCGCCATCCAGAGGGGTGTCAGCAGCTGCCAGCGGCGCCGTGCCGGCAAATACCTTGCTGCCATCACGGTAAATACCATTGCCGCACAGCACAGACCCAACAGCCAGGCGCGACCAGGCATTTGCGGCAAGCCATGCACGGCTCCGCTTGCCGCTACGAAGGCCAGCAGACTCAAGCGTCCTGTCACGAAAATATGCCTTTAAATACGCCAGCGTAAGGGCGGCATGGCAGGAGGTGTCGTCAGTTGGTCGTGGATGGCCACACCGGATACTACCCACAGCGAGTGACTAGTCCCATTGCCGTTGCCGTACTGTCCCACAGAGGAATGGTCGCGCAGGCGTCTGCCCCCTAATCTTGTGCCATCGTCATCAATTGATCAGAAAGGCAGCGCAAGACCATGAGCAGTACCTCCAGCGCCGGTTCCGGCAAAGCAAACATGGTTCTGGTTTCCAGTACCTTCGCCTTCACCGTCTGCTTTGCAGTGTGGATGATGTTTGCGGTGCTGGGTATCCCCATCAAGACCCAGCTCAACTTGTCTGAAACCCAATTCGGACTGTTGGCGGCCATGCCTGTGTTGACCGGTTCCCTGATTCGCGTGCCTTTGGGCATCTGGACTGACCGCTATGGCGGGCGCATAGTATTTTTCCTGACCATGATGGTTGCCGTGGTGCCGATCTGGCTTATGGCTTATGCCACCGAATATTGGCATTTCCTGGTGCTGGCCCTGTTCGTGGGCCTGGTCGGCGGGTCGTTCTCTGTGGGCACCCCTTATGTTGCGCGCTGGTTTCCGCGCCACAGGCAGGGGTTCGCCATGGGGGTGTTCGGCGCGGGGAACTCGGGCTCGGC
This sequence comes from Alcaligenaceae bacterium, assembly GCA_013416405.1. Classification (GTDB taxonomy): domain Bacteria; phylum Pseudomonadota; class Gammaproteobacteria; order Burkholderiales; family Burkholderiaceae_B; genus Pusillimonas_C. The sequence continues at coordinate 35,923 of JACCET010000006.1, read as the reverse complement.
CATTACCAAGTTTGTGGCGCCGGCGCTCATTATTGCCGCCGGTGGCGTCTGGACGATAGTTCCCAAGGTCTATGCCGCAGCGCTGCTGGTCACCGCGTTGCTGTTCTGGATCTTCTCGGCCAGTGACCCGTCGCACCGGACGGGCAAGAGCGCGAGTTTCAAAGACCAGATGAAGGTGCTTAAGGACAGGCGGGTCTGGCGCTATTGTCAGTATTACTCGGTGGTGTTCGGCGGCTATGTGGCGCTAGCGCTGTGGATGACCAAATACTATATCGGCGAGTACGGCTTCGACATTCAGGTCGCTGCTTTCCTGGCAGCCTGTTTCTCGTTGCCGGGCGGTGTGCTGCGCGCCCTGGGCGGATGGATCTCCGACCGCTACGGTGCATACAAGACTACCTGGTGGGTGATGTGGGTGTGCTGGGTGGCCTTCTTCATGCTCAGCTATCCCCAGACGGAATTCACCATACAGACGGCCACCGGACCGCAGACCTTTCACATTGCACTGGGCCCCACGACATTCACCGTGCTGATGTTCGTGGTGGGTATCGCCATGGCCATAGGCAAGGCATCGGTATTCAAGTTCATTTCCGATGAGTTCACCGACAACATAGGTGCCGTCTCGGGCATCGTCGGCCTGGCGGGCGGCCTTGGCGGCTTCGTGCTGCCGATCATGTTCGGTGCTCTGCTCGATATCACCGGCATACGCTCCAGCAGCTTCATGTTGCTGTACGGCACGGTTTGCGTGTCGCTGGTATGGATGCACTTCAGCTTCCGTCCCTCGCAGGGCCAGCGCGACTCCGCTTCCGCCCTGGGAAATACCGCCTGATTCTCCCGGGCGCCGCCCGGCGCCCGACCCCCATCCTTCTTTCAGTGAGTGTAAACATGAGCAGTCAAGTCCTGACCCGTTGGGATCCCGAGAACGCGGTGTTCTGGAAAGACACCGGTTCGCGGGTGGCGCACCGCAATCTCTGGATTTCGATTCCCGCCCTGATGCTGGCCTTCAGCATCTGGATGCTGTGGAGCGTAGTGGTGGTGAATCTGGATCGCGCCGGCTTCCAGCTTTCCAAAAACCAGCTGTTCTGGCTGACGGCACTGCCCGCGCTGTCAGGCGCGACGCTGCGTATCTTCTACTCGTTTCTTGTGCCCATCTTCGGCGGACGTCGCTGGACGGCGATTTCCACGGCTACTTTGCTGATACCCGCGTTGGGCATGGGCTTTGCATTACGCGATCCGTCCACTTCCTATCCCACGCTGCTGGTGCTCGCGCTCTTGTGTGGCCTGGGCGGAGGCAACTTCAGTTCCAGCATGGCCAATATCAGTTTCTTTTTTCCCAAATCCAAGAAGGGCCTGGCTACCGGCTTGAACGCCGGTGTGGGCAATCTAGGTGTGTCTATCGCCCAGTTTGTCGTACCGCTGGTCATTTCCGTGGGTATGTTCGGCGCATTGGGTGGCGCTTCGCAGTCGTATACGGTTGACGGCGTCGAACACAGCCTGTGGCTGCAGAATGCCGGTTTCATTTGGGTGCCGGTCATACTGGCGGCGTCGATTGCGGCCTGGTTCGGCATGAATGACATTGCCGAGGCGCGAGCGTCGTTTGCCGATCAGGCGGTCATTTTTCGGCGCAAGCACAATTGGCTGATGTGCTGGCTGTATGTAGGTACTTTCGGTTCATTCATTGGTTTTGCGGCGGGCTTCGCCATGCTGACCAAGACGCTGTTTCCTGAAGTCGATCCCATGACCTATGCCTTCCTGGGGCCGCTGGTCGGCTCGCTGACCCGGCCTTTGGGCGGTTGGGTGTCCGACAAGCTGGGCGGTGCGCGGGTTACCTATTACACCTTCATAGGCATGATTGCTGCCGTCCTGGCCTTGCTGTTCTTTATTCCCGCCCAGGGACAGGCGGGTAATTTCTTCGGATTCCTGGGGGTTTTCATTGTGCTGTTTGCGCTTACTGGCATCGGTAATGGCTCGACCTTTCGCATGATCCCCGTCATCTTCCTGACCGAGCGCCAGCGCGCAGCCGAAGGCCAGGGCGAGCAGGCGGCCCGGCAGGCCGTTACCGACGCCAGCAAAGAGTCAGCTGCGGTGCTGGGTTTTTCCGGAGCCATAGGCGCCTACGGCGGCTTTTTCATTCCAAGAAGCTTCGGTACATCCATAGACATGACGGGCGGTGTGTCGGCCGCCTTGCTGTGCTTCATCGCGTTTTATATCAGTTGCGTAGGCATTACCTGGTGGTTTTATGCGCGCAAGAACGCGGTCATGCCATGTTGAATGGCAGAGAACTAGTTCATAAGACCTATAGGCACTAGTTCCTTTGCCATTGCCGCCTTCCCACACAGAAGAATAGATCGTGTCCCGATAAATCCTTAGAGTATCCACATACACGAACGCCACAGCGCCGAGCTCCTCGGCAGTACGGAGAAATGAATGAGCCACTTCCTCGACCGACTGAAATTCATGTCGCGTGTCCAGTCCACCTTTTCGGGTGGGCATGGCGAAGTCGTCAATGAAGATCGCAAATGGGAAAACACCTATCGCAGCCGCTGGCAGCACGACAAAATCGTGCGCTCGACTCATGGTGTCAATTGCACAGGCTCCTGTTCCTGGAAAATCTACGTCAAAAATGGCTTGATTACCTGGGAAACGCAGCAAACCGATTACCCACGCACCCGTCCCGATCTTCCCAACCACGAACCCCGAGGCTGTCCGCGCGGGGCATCGTACAGCTGGTATGTCTATTCGGCGCAGCGCGTGAAGTACCCCATGATACGTGGGCGCCTCATGGCCATGTGGCGCGAGGCGCGCAAAACCATGGATCCTATCAGTGCCTGGGCATCGATCAGCCAGGACCCGGTCAAGGCGCAGCACTACAAGTCTGTGCGCGGCCTGGGCGGCTTTGTCCGTGCCGACTGGGACACCTCCATGGAAATCGTCGCCGCTGCCAACGCCTACACCATAGACAAGTTCGGCCCCGACCGCGTTGTAGGTTTTTCGCCCATACCTGCCATGAGCATGGTCAGCTATGCGGCCGGCTCGCGCTACCTTAGCCTGATCGGCGGTGTGTGCCTGAGCTTTTACGATTGGTATTGCGACCTGCCGCCGGCCAGCCCCCAGGTGTGGGGCGAACAAACCGATGTTGCCGAATCGGCCGACTGGTACAACTCCACCTATCTGATGGTGTGGGGTTCGAACGTACCGCAAACGCGCACGCCCGATGCGCACTTTTATACCGAAGTCCGCTACAAGGGCACCAAAACGGTTGCCGTATCCAGTGATTTTGGTGAAATGGTGAAGTTCGGTGATATCTGGCTGGCGCCCAAGCAGGGTACCGACGCTGCATTGGCCATGGCCATGGGCCACGTAATCCTGAAGGAATTTCATCTGTCTGGGCAATCCGATTACTTTCGCGATTACGCCCGGCAATACACAGATATGCCCATGCTGGTCATGCTCAAAGAGCATGAAGGCAGGCTGGTGCCCGACCACTTCCTGCGAGCCTCGCACCTTGATAACGCACTGGGCCAGGACAACAACCCCGAATGGAAGACGCTGCTCATCGACGAGCTGACCGGCGAACTGGTGGTTCCAAATGGCACCATAGGCTTGCGTTGGGGCGAAGACAGCGCCGAATCAGGCGGTAAGGTAGGGCGCTGGAATCTGGAGCTCAAAGACGCGGCAAGCGGTCAGGTAGTCGTGCCCAAGCTTAGCTTGATGGACGGCTACGATGACGTTGCCGACGTAGCTTTCCCATATTTTGCCGGCGGGCACGACGACGTCCTGGTACGTCGTGTTCCAGTCAAAAAGCTGTTGCTGGACGATGGCAGCAACGCACTGGTGGCCACGGTATACGACCTGCAAATGGCAAGCTACGGCGTCGATGCCGGCCTGGGCGGACCGAATGTGGCCACCGATTTCGATGACGACATCCCCTATACGCCGGCATGGCAGGAAAAATACACCACCGTCCCGCGTGAGCGCGTAGTACAGGTGGCGCGCGAGTTCGCGCAGAACGCCCACGACACCCATGGCAAATCCATGGTCATCGTCGGTGCCGGCCTAAACCACTGGTATCACATGGACATGGCGTATCGCGGCATCATCAATATGCTGGTCATGTGCGGCTGTGTGGGGCAAAGCGGAGGCGGCTGGGCCCATTACGTGGGCCAGGAAAAACTGCGCCCGCAAACAGGCTGGGCGCCTCTGGCTTTTGCGCTCGACTGGTCCCGTCCGCCGCGCCAGATGAACGGCACGTCGTTCTTTTACGCGCACAGCAATCAGTGGCGACATGAAAAACTGGGTATAGACGAAATCCTGTCGTCCACAGCCAATGTGGCTGACTACGACAAGCTCAGCATGATAGACCTGAACGCCAAGTCGGAACGCATGGGCTGGCTGCCGTCTGCGCCACAGCTGGAAACCAATCCACTGGATGTGGTCAAGCAGGCCGAAGCGCAAGGCATGGATCCGGTCGCCTACACCGTCGAGGCACTGAAAAGCGGCAAGCTGAATATGAGCTGCGACGACCCCGACAACCCAGCCAACTTTCCGCGCAATATGTTTGTATGGCGCTCGAACTTGTTGGGTTCCAGCGGCAAGGGGCACGAGTACCTGCTGAAATACCTGCTCGGCACGCAAAACGCCTTGTTCAGCGATGCAAGCCACGCCATCAAGCCTTCCGAAGTCCGTTTCCGCGAAGAGGGCGCACAGGGCAAGCTCGACCTGCTCACTGTCCTTGATTTCCGCATGAGCACCACCTGTCTTTATGGCGATATCGTTTTGCCTACGGCCACCTGGTACGAAAAAGACGACTTGAACACGTCCGACATGCACCCCTTCATTCACCCGCTCAGCGAAGCGGTGCAGCCTTTGTGGGAAAGCAAGAGCGACTGGGAAATCTACAAGTTGCTGGCGCAGAAGTTCAGCGAGATCGGCGGAGACTACCTGGGCACGCGCAAAGACATCGTGCTGGCGCCGCTCATGCACGATACGCCCGGAGAACTGGGCCAGCCGTTCGCGCCGCAAGACTGGAAGCATGGCGAATGCGAACTCATCCCCGGCAAGACAGCCCCCACCATGACCGTGGTCGAGCGCGACTATCGGGATATCTACCGCAAGTTCACGTCGGTAGGCCCCTTGCTCGATAAGTTGGGCAATGGCGGCAAGGGCATAGGCTGGAATACCGAACACGAGGTCAAGGAACTGGGGGGTATCAATAAGCTGGTTTCCGAGCCTGGCGTCAGCCAAGGTCGGCCCAGGTTGGATACCGCTATAGATGCGGCCGAAATGATACTAACTTTCGCACCCGAAACCAATGGCCATGTGTCGCTCAAGGCATGGCGGGCCCTGTCCAAGATTACTGGACTGAATCACGATCATCTGGCGCTGGGTCGCGAGCACGACAAGATCCGCTTTCGCGACATACAGGCGCAGCCGCGCAAGATTATTTCCTCGCCTACCTGGTCGGGCGTCGAAAGCGAAGAGGTCAGCTATAACGCGGGCTATACCAATGTGCACGAGCTGATTCCATGGCGCACGCTTACCGGCCGCCAGCAGTTCTATCAGGATCACCGCTGGATGCTGGATTTCGGCGAAGGCTTTTGCGTGTACAAGCCCGCGGTCGATACCAAGACGGTGCAGCCCATGCTGAACCGCTACTCCAATGGCGAGCACGAGCTGGTGCTGAACTGGATCACGCCGCATCAGAAGTGGGGCATACACAGCACCTATTCCGACAATCTGCGCATGCTTACGCTCAGTCGCGGCGGGCCGCATGTCTGGGTGTCCGAAACCGAAGCCAAGCAGGCGGGGCTGGTCGATAACGATTGGGTGGAGGTATTTAACGTCAATGGCGTCGTGACCGCCAGGCTGGTGGTGAGCCAGCGCGTGCCGGTGGGCATGTGCCTGATGTACCACGCCCAGGAAAAAATCGTGAATGTGCCGGGCTCGCAAATCAGCGGCAAGCGCGGGGGCATACACAACTCCGTGACGCGTACGGTGCTCAAGCCCACGCACATGATAGGAGGGTACGCCCAACAGGCCTATGGCTTCAATTACTACGGTACGGTAGGCAGCAATCGCGATGAGTTCGTGGTGCTCAGGAAAATGACCAACATAGACTGGCTGGAAGGCCCGCTCGAACAGGAAGCAATGAACGAAGGAGCCGCAAAATGAAGATTCGTGCACAAATCGGTATGGTGCTGAACCTGGATAAATGCATAGGCTGCCATACCTGCTCGGTCACGTGCAAGAACGTCTGGACCAGCCGCGATGGCGTTGAATACGCCTGGTTCAACAACGTCGAGACCAAGCCCGGCGTAGGCTATCCCAAGGAATGGGAGAACCAGGACAAGTGGAAGGGTGGCTGGACGCGCACCGCGCAAGGCAAGCTGCAACCACGCCAGGGTGGCAAACTGCGCATATTGGCCAACCTGTTTGCTAATCCCAATCTGCCCCAGGTCGACGATTACTACGAGCCGTTCACCTACGATTACGAGCATCTGCAAAACGCACCGCTTAGCCAGACGCCGCCCACGGCGCGCCCCATCTCTGTGCTTACCGGCAAGAAGATGGAAAAGATTACCTGGGGGCCGAACTGGGAAGATGATCTGGGCGGAGAATTCAGCGAGCGCAGCAAAGATGCCTTGTTCGAGGGTGTGCAAAAGGAAATGTATTCCACGTTCGAGAATACCTTCATGATGTACCTGCCCAGGCTGTGCGAACACTGCCTGAATCCCACCTGTGTGGCCAGTTGCCCGTCGGGCTCTATTTACAAGCGCGAAGACGACGGCATCGTTCTGGTCGACCAGGACAAATGCCGGGGTTGGCGCATGTGTATCTCGGGCTGTCCCTATAAAAAAGTTTATTACAACTGGGAAAGCGGCAAGGCCGAAAAGTGCACCTTCTGTTATCCGCGCATCGAGGCCGGGCAACCCACGGTCTGCTCTGAAACCTGTGTTGGGCGCATCCGCTACCTGGGCGTGATGCTGTACGACGCCGATCAGATCGAGCGCGCGGCAGCCACCCCGGACGAACAAGACCTGTACGAAGCGCAGCTTGGCGTTTTTCTTGATCCGCATTCTCCCGAAGTCATCGCCGAGGCCCGCAAGCAGGGCATACCCGAAAGCTGGCTGGTGGCGGCGCGCAGTTCACCCGTGTACAAAATGGCGTGCGAATGGAAGGTAGCCTTCCCGTTGCATCCCGAATACCGCACACTGCCCATGGTTTGGTATATCCCGCCGCTATCGCCCATACAGTCGGCAGCTGAAGCCGGCCGCATGCCTCACACCACGTTTGGTGTTAACGGCGTGATACCCGATGTGGAAAGCCTGCGCATACCCGTGCGCTACCTGGCCAACCTGCTGACCGCCGGCAAAGAGGAACCCGTAGTGCATGCACTTAAGCGCATGCTGGCCATGCGTGCCTACAAGCGTTCTGAAACCGTGCATGGCGTAACCGACACCGCCGTGCTGGATGCCGTGGGGCTTGACGCCGCAACGGTCGAAGACATGTATCAGATCATGGCCATAGCCAACTACGAAGACCGTTTCGTGATCCCGTCCAGCCACAAGGAAATGGTTGAAGACAGCTTCAACGAGAAGGGCAGTTGCGGCTTCACTTTCGGCAACGGCTGTTCCGACGGCGTGTCCGAGCCCGGCCTGTTTGGCCGCAAGCCGCAAGGCAGCAAAATTTTTACAGAAATGCCCAAGTCGCGCAAAAAGCCGACTGTGGTCGCCAGGTGAACCAGGAGCCCATCATGCGTCTTTACCGGATACTTTCCGCAGTGCTCGATTATCCACAGCAAGACATGCTTGATGCCTTGCCTGAAATTGAGCAGGCACTATCAGCCTGGCCTCAGGCGGCCCAGCAGCTCAAGCCGTTAACGGAATTTCTGGGCGCCGGCGACCTTATCGCCGTCCAGGAAAATTATGTGGCGACCTTCGATCGCAGTCCCGCTCACTCCTTGCATCTGTTCGAACATGTGCATGGCGAAAGCCGTGATCGCGGGCAGGCCATGGTCGATCTGCTGCAAGAATATCGCAGCAACGGCTTTGAGCCCGCCGCTGCCGAACTGCCCGATCATGTGCCGCTATTCCTGGAATACCTGAGTCTGCTCGAACCGGCTGCTGCCGAGCTTTTGCTGGGCGAAGCCATTCATGTGCTGGCGGCAATAGGCGACCGGCTGGGTCGCAATGATAGCCCGTACGCCGTCGTGTTCACAGTGTTGCGCAGCCTGACCCAAGTCGAGCCCAGAGCCCAGGCCGAGCCGCCGGTGCGCGACATGGACGAGGCCATGGAAACCTTCGGTGTGGGTGCCGACGGCGTCGAGCCCTTGCTGCGCCCATCGATCGGGGGCGAACACACTCTTAGATTCCACCCCCGCGCCGCGGCCGGCTGATTATCAAGGATAAGCACCATGAACACGTTTGACCAATTCATTTTTGGCATTTATCCCTACATAGCTCTGTCCATATTCCTGCTGGGCAGTTTGCTGCGATTCGAGCGCGAGCAATACACCTGGAAAAGCGATAGCTCGCAGTTGCTGTATCGCGGCAACCTGCGCCTGGGCAGCATTCTTTTCCATATCGGCATCATAGGCTTGTTTTTCGGACATCTGGTTGGCCTGCTGACACCGGTGATCGTCTGGGACACGCTGGGCGTTACACACAGCGTGAAACAGGTCGTTGCGATGGTCGCGGGGGGCGTTATGGGCATCATGTGCCTGGTTGGCCTGCTGATCCTGCTGCATCGTCGCCTGACCGATCCGCGCATTGCCGCCGTTACCAGCAAAGGAGACAAAGTCCTGCTGGTCTGGATACTGCTGACGTTGCTGCTGGGCTTGTCCACCATTGCCGTGTCTGCCAGCCATCTGGATGGCGACATGATGGTGCAGCTCATGCACTGGGCCCAGCATATCTTTACCTTCCGTGGCGATGCTGCTACTTATTTGGCTGATGCGCCGGTCTTGTTCAAGGCGCATTTATTCATGGGCATGACGCTGTTTGTGATCTTTCCCTTCACGCGTCTGGTGCACGTCTGGAGCGGCTTTGCTTCGGTGGGTTACCTGGGGCGCGCCTGGCAGCTCGTGCGTCCGCGCTAGTTATTTCCCACCCGTATTGTTGCGGAGTTCAGTATGACTGTAAAAGTGAATGGTGTTGAGCTGACAGATGCTCAGATGGAACAAGAGCTGCCGCTGCATGCCGAAGCGGATCATCCCATGCAAAGTGCGATGACCGCCCTGGTGTTGCGTCGTGTGTTGCTCGACGAAGCGGCCAGGCTGGGCATAAGCGGCGACAACGACGAGGCAACGATAGATGCCTTACTTGAGCAGGAAACCCGGGCGCCCGTACCTGATGAACCTACCTGCCGTCGTTATTATGAGCAGCATACAGATCGGTACACGGTAGGGCAGTTGCTGGAAGTGGATCATATTCTGTTCCAGGTAACCCCGTTGGTCGACCTGGTTGCGCTGCGCGCCCTGGCGCAAGATACCTTGAATCTGCTTATTGCCGAACCGGCCTTGTTTGGCGAAAAGGCTCGGGCGCTGTCCAACTGTCCATCCGGAGCGGTAGGGGGCAGCCTGGGCCAGCTGACACGTGGCGATACCGTGCCCGAGTTCGAGCGCGTGGTATTCGCCTTGCAAGAAAAGCAATTGCTGCCACGTTTGCTGGAAACCCGTTATGGCCTGCATATCGTCAGGGTGAACCGTCGTGTCGAGGGCAAGCTGCAGCCCTACGATACCGTGGCAGGCGGTATTGCACTGGCACTGGCCGCCACCAGTCGCGATACGGCCTGGAAGCAATACCTCAAGCTGCTGGTAGGACGGGCCCAGATCGAAGGCATCGAACTGGAAGGCGCCGACAGCCTTCTGATGCAATGAGCCATAAAGCTTGCGTTTTATCAATAATTTCAAACATATAGAGTCGCCGGTGCGGGCGCGGGTGATCTAATGACTATGAAATGAACGATATGACTGCGCTTTCCAATCAGCCTGCGCTACGCGACCGGCTCTCCACTCGCATCATCGCCAGCTCGGTGGTGGCGCTGGTCGTCGTATTGTCCATGATCGCCTGGACACTTTGGCTGTCCTGGCAGATTGAAGGCGCCGATAGCGCCAGCAAGATATCGCAGTTGCGCCTGACGCAGGGCATACTTGTGGTGATTGCCTGTCTGGGCACGCTCACCATGATCTATTTGCTGTACTTGTGGATCATCTTTCCCATCCTCAGGCTGGGCGACGGCCTGCGCAGCGTGGCCGCGCGCCAGTTCGGCGTGAGGCTGCCCGTTGAAACCCAGGATGAGTTCGGTGCGCTGGCCAGTGGTTTCAATCGCATGGCCGATGAACTTGAGGGTCTGTATGGCGATCTGGAAGCGCGGGTCGACGAGAAAACGGCGCAGCTTAACGAACAAAATCAAGAGCTGGGTGCGCTTTACGATATCACCGCATTTCTGAATCAGCCCAACGAAATCGAAGATATGTGCGCGGGGTTTCTTGATCGGGTGATCCAGCAGTTTCAGGCGGGTGGCGGAACCATACGCACGCTTGACCCCAAGAGCGAGCACCTCACCATGGTGGTTTCGCGAGGCCTGTCCGAGGCTCATGACCGCTCAGAGCATTGCATGAAGGTCGATGGCTGTTATTGCGGAACAGCCACGCGCAGCGGAATACTGTTTATCGAAGACATACACAAGGTTGCAACACCCATTGATTTCCAGTGTGCCAAGGAAGGATTCCGCAGCCTTGCGGTTTTTCGCATACAGGCGCAAAAAGAAGTGCTGGGTTCGTTCTCATTGCATTTCGGGCGCACCCTTGCACTCAGCCCTGCAGAGCGGCATTTGCTGGAAACGCTGGGCCAACATCTGGGCATTGCCCTTGAGAACCGCCGCCTAAGCGCTGTGGCTCGGCAACTGGCCATGGTGCATGAACGCAGCCTGATGGCACAGGGCCTGCATGACAGCATAGCCCAGGGCCTGAATTTTCTTAATCTGCAGCTGCAGCTGCTCGATCAGGCGGCAACGCGCGGCGACCTGTCCGAGGTCAATGGCATAGTGCCTTTGCTGCGTGCCGGGGTCGATGAAAGCTACCAGGATGTGCGCGAATTGCTGGGTAATTTTCGCAGCCGCCTGGAGCAGGGGGATTTGCTTACGGCTGTTGAGGCTACGGTTGTACGCTTCAGGCGTCAGAGCGGTATTGAAGTGGTGCTGAACGCCGATGACTTGGCCGGGCCGCCTTTGCCACCTGAGCAGCAGTTGCAGGTTATTTTCATACTACAAGAGGCCTTGTCGAATGTACGCAAGCACGCCCAGGCCACCAAGGTGGAAATAAAAATCCAGAACCGGCATGATTTTGAATTGTCGGTGTCAGACAACGGGGTCGGTTACGACCCCAAGGAAGTCGATGAGCGAGCCGACGAGCACTTCGGGCGCCGTATCATGCAAGAGCGCGCCAAGCGCATGAAGGCCGTGCTTGAATTGCACTCCAGTCCTGGCGCAGGCGCGTCCATCATGCTTTTATTGCGTGCCGATGCAAGGCAGGCTGCCTGAGATGACTATTTTCCTGATCCCATGAGCCACCATGAGCATTCGCATCCTTCTTATCGATGATCATAGTCTGTTCCGCTCGGGCGTACGCCTGTTGCTGCAACGCCAGCCAGATTTCGACATAGTCGGCGAGGCTTCCGACGGGCTCGAGGGCATCAAGCGAGCCAAGGCCCTGACGCCCGATGTCATATTGCTGGACTTGAACATGCCTGGCCTGTCGGGCCTGGATACCTTGCAGTTGCTGGTACAAGACTTGCCCGCGTGCGCGGTCCTGATACTTACTGTGTCGGAAGAGGCCGAAGAGCTGGGCCGGGCGTTGCGCGATGGTGCAAGCGGCTACTTGCTCAAGAATATAGAGGCCGATGCCCTGACGGCGGCGATACGCCGGGTTGCCGCCGGAGAACCCACCATTTCCGACAGCATGACGGCCAAGCTGGTGGCGCAGTTTCGTTCACATGCAACCGGGGATACATCCCCCGAGCTGGAACGTGCACGGCTGACGACGCGCGAGCGTGAAATCATGCAATGCCTTGCCCGGGGAGAAAGTAACAAGCTCATTGCCCGCAATCTGGATGTGGCCGAAAGTACAGTCAAAATACACGTGCAGAACATTCTGAAGAAATTGAATCTTTCCAGCCGGGTGCAGGTGGCGGTTTATGCCGTCGAGCATGGGTTGCACGGCGACGAGCCCTGACCTGGAACTGACCTGGAACTTGCGAAAATAGCGCGAATCGGCGAAGATGCTTTAATCCGCCCACAAGGTGGAAAAGCAGAAAACTTTACGAAAATTCCACAAGATATTTTCCAAGGCCATGAGACAAAACCTACCACTTCGGCTGCACGTGCCCGAGCCTTCCGGGCGCCCTGGGCATGCCACAGATTTTTCCTATTTGCGCCTGGCGCCTGCTGGCGCTGTCCGCAAACCCCCTGTAGATACTTCAGCCATCGACACCACCGATCTGGCCGGCACACTGATACGCGTGCTCGACGATGACGGCAACGCGGTTGGGCCCTGGGCCGAACCCATTGCGCCGGAACTGCTGCGCAAGGGCCTGCAGGCCATGATCAAGACCCGCATATTCGACGCGCGCATGGTCATAGCCCAGCGCCAGAAGAAGATGTCTTTCTACATGCAGAGCCTGGGCGAAGAGGCCATAGGCGTGGCGCAGCTGCTGGCGCTGTCCAAGGGCGATATGTGTTTTCCATCGTATCGGCAGCAGAATTTGCTGATCGCCCAAGACGTGCCTCTAGTCGAAATCATGTGTCAGTTATTTTCCAACGACCTTGATCGCTTGAAGGGCCGGCAGATGCCTGTCATGTATTCCATGCGCGAGCATGGTTTTTTCAGCATTTCGGGCAATCTGGCCACACAGTTTGTCCAGGCGGTAGGCTGGGCCATGGCGTCGGCCATCAAGGGCGATACCAAAATCGCATCGGCCTGGATAGGCGACGGTGCCACGGCGGCGGCCGACTTTCAGACCGCGCTGACCTTTGCCCACGTGTACCAGGCGCCAGTCATACTGAATGTCATCAACAATCAGTGGGCTATTTCCAGCTTCCAGGCGCTGGCAGGCGGCGAAAGCAATACCTTTGCCGCGCGCGGCGTGGGCAGCGGAATTGCTTCGTTGCGGGTAGACGGCAACGACTTCCTGGCCGTGCATGCGGTATCCAGATGGGCGGTCGAGCGAGCCCGCAGCAATCTTGGTCCGACCTTAATTGAATGGGTTTCCTACCGTGCGGGTCCACACTCCACGTCTGATGACCCCTCCAAATACCGACCTGCCGATGACTGGGCACGTTTCCCGCTGGGCGATCCCATCAATCGTCTTAAGCAGCATTTGATAGGCCTGGGCGCCTGGTCTGAAGAAGAGCACGCACGCACCCAAAAGGAATACGAAGCCGAGGTGATTGCCGCCCAGAAACAGGCGGAAAGCCATGGCACCCTGGCCACAGGACAAACCTCCAGCGTTGCAACCATGTTCGAGGATGTCTACAAAGACATGCCTTGGCATTTGCGCCGTCAACGTCAAAAACTGGGGATTTGATCATGGAAAAAGACAACAAACACAACACAACAGTCCCCATGACCATGATCCAGGCCCTGCGTTCGGCCATGGATGTCATGCTGGAGCGCGACGAGAATGTCGTGATTTTCGGACAAGACGTCGGCTATTTCGGCGGTGTATTCCGCTGTACCGAAGGCCTGCAGGCCAAGCACGGACGCAACCGCGTTTTCGATGCACCCATTTCCGAGGGCGGCATCGTGGGTGCCGCAGTGGGCATGGGCGCTTATGGCCTGCGTCCTGTAGTAGAGATACAGTTCGCCGATTACTTTTATCCGGCTACCGACCAGATCGTGTCCGAGGCCGCGCGGCTGCGCTATCGCTCCGCCGGTGAATTCATTGCGCCCCTGACCATACGCATGCCTTGCGGTGGCGGTATCTACGGCGGGCAAACTCATAGTCAGAGCCCGGAAGCCATGTTTACCCACGTCAGTGGGCTGCGTACCGTCATGCCGTCCAATCCCTACGACGCCAAGGGCCTGCTGATTGCTGCCATAGAAAGCGATGATCCTGTCATTTTTCTAGAGCCCAAGCGCTTGTACAACGGGCCTTTCGACGGTCATCACGATCAACCTGTGGTGCCCTGGTCCAAGCATCCCATGGGCAAGGTGCCCGAGGGTTATTACACTGTGCCGCTGGAGTCCGCTTCGGTGGTTCGGCCGGGTGCCGATCTAACCGTTATTACTTACGGCACCATGGTGTATGTGTCCCAGGTCGCTGCGCGCGAATCGGGTATAGACGCTGAAATCATAGATTTGCGTAGTCTTTGGCCTCTTGATATCGACACCATTGAAGCTTCGGTCAAGAAAACCGGGCGCTGCGTGATTCTGCACGAAGCCACGCAAACCAGCGGCTTTGGTGCCGAACTGACCGCCCTGATACAAGAGCACTGCTTTTATCATCTGGAAGCGCCCATTGAGCGCATAGCCGGTTGGGACACGCCTTATCCGCATGCCCATGAATGGGCGTATTTCCCTAGTCCCGGACGGGTTGCCGATGCCTATCGGCGCGTCATGAATCCAGATACGGCCTCAGCGGTCGGCCAGGGGGGAGAATAATCATGGGTGTGCATCTTATAAAAATGCCGGATATCGGCGAAGGCATTGCTGAGGTCGAGCTGGTTGAATGGCATGTTCAGCCGGGCGATACCGTTGTTGAAGACCAGGTTTTGGCCGATGTCATGACGGACAAGGCCACGGTGCAAGTACCATCGCCCGTCAATGGCACGGTCGAGTCGCTGGGCGGTAAAGTGGGCGAGGTCATGGCGGTGGGTTCAGATCTCATACGCTTGCAGGTGGAAGGCGCGGGTAATGTCGCGGCGGGTGCAAAGGACGCCAGCCCCGCTCGCGCCGATGTGGCAGCGTCGCCACCTGAAGCGGCCCACGATAACAAGCCCAAGGCTGCGTCTGAGTCGTCTAAGCCTGCAAAAAGCAGTGTTGCTGTGCCTGAGCCGGGTATCGCCGGCGCCCCGGCGGCTGTATCTGCCCGGGTGGCGCCGGCAGCCGCGCGTGCGCAGGGCGAAAAGCCTTTGGCTTCGCCCGCAGTACGGAAGCGCGCCTGGGATCTCGGCCTGGAACTGCAGTATGTGCCGGCAACCGGTGTGGGTGGCCAGATTACCCATAACGACCTTGATGCCTATCTGGCGCGCGGGGCGGCGGCGACAACAACCGGCGGTACCGTTGCGGCTTATGCGTCACGAGACGACGAGCAGCAGGTTTCCGTCATCGGATTGCGTCGCAAGATCGCGGAAAAAATGCAGGAATCCAAGCGCAGGATTCCGCATTTCACCTATGTTGAAGAAATCGACGTTACTGAACTCGAAGCGCTGCGGGGTCGCCTGAACGCCCAATGGGGCAGCCAGCGCGGCAAGCTTACCTTGTTGCCTTTGCTGGCCCGTGCCATTGTGTTGGCCTTGCGTGATTTTCCGCAAATCAACGCCCGTTACGATGACGAAGCCGGCGTCGTTACCCGCTACGGCGCGGTTCATCTGGGCATAGCCGCCCAGACCGAAGCTGGCCTGATGGTGCCGGTACTGCGACATGCTGAAACGCTGAACCTTTGGGCCTGCGCAAGCGAAATCGCCAGGCTGGCCGAGGCGGCCCGTTCCGGCCGCGCCGCTCGCGACGAGCTGTCGGGATCCACCATCACCCTGAGCAGCCTTGGCGCGTTGGGCGGGGTGGTTTCCACGCCTGTCATCAATCACCCTGAAGTGGCCATCGTGGGCGTCAACCGTGTTGTTGAGCGCCCCGTTATTCTGGGTGGCGCAGTGGTGGCACGCAAGATGATGAATCTTTCCTCGTCTTTTGACCATCGTGTGGTCGACGGCCTGCATGCCGCCGAGTTTATTCAGAAAATACGCGGATACCTGGAGTGTCCGGCCATGTTGTTCGTGGAGTAGGGCGCAGGTATGCAAACAACAACTTTATTGATTATTGGCGGCGGCCCCGGTGGCTATGTGGCCGCCATACGTGCCGCCCAACTGGGTGTGCAAACAACTTTGGTCGAGGCCGATGGCGTGGGCGGAACCTGCTTGAACATAGGTTGCATTCCATCCAAAGCCCTTATTCACGCGGCCGAAGAGTTCCACAAGCTTGGCCATTATGCGGGCGATTCGCCCTTGGGATTAAGCCTGCAGTCGCCCAGCGTCGATATTGCCAAAACGGTAGCCTGGAAAGACGGCATAGTCACCAAACTGACGGGCGGCGTGGCCGCCTTGCTCAAGAAGCACGGCGTGCAAGTGGTCAAGGGTTGGGCGCGAATCATCGACGGCAAGACCATAGAGGTTCAGCCTTCGGGTGCGTCGGACAAGGCTGACGAAACCGGCCAGCCACAGCGTTTCAGCTGCGAGCATTTGCTGCTGGCCACTGGCTCCGAGTCGGTCGAATTGCCCTTCATGCCCTTTGGCGGCCCGGTCATTTCGTCAACCCAGGCCTTGTCGCCCACCAGCCTGCCCAAGCAGTTGGCCGTGATCGGAGCCGGCTACATAGGGCTGGAGCTGGGCATGGCCTATGCCAAGCTGGGCGTCAAGGTCAGCATCATCGAGGCACAGGATCGCATTCTGCCCGCCTACGACGCTGAACTGGTCAAGCCCGTTCAGGCGGCCTTGAAGAAGCTGGGCGTAGTCTTGTATTTGTCCCACCGCGTCAGCGGCCTGACCGAATCCGGCGATGGCCTGCGTATTGTTGCCGACCAGAACCAGGAAACCATATTGCCGATCGAGCAGGTCTTGGTTGCTGTGGGGCGCCGTCCCCGCACGTCTGGCTATGGTCTGGAATCCTTGCTGCTCGAGATGAATGGCCCCGCGCTGCGCATAGACGAGCAATGCCGTACCTCCATGCGTAATGTCTGGGCCATAGGCGACCTGACCGGCGAGCCCATGCTGGCCCATCGCGCCATGGCCCAGGGCGAAATGGTGGCCGAAGTCATAGCCGGCCGGCACCGCCGATTCAACCCGGCATCGATTCCCGCCGTATGTTTTACCGACCCGGAAATTGTTGTGGCCGGCTTGTCACCCGACGAGGCCGCCGAGCAGGGGCTGGATGTGGTCAGTGCCGTATTTCCCTTTGCCGCCAATGGTCGTGCCATGACTCTTGACTCCACAGACGGCTTCGTACGGGTCGTGGCCAGGCGGGATAATCACCTGATCGTGGGCTGGCAGGCAGTGGGGCGGGGTGTATCTGAACTTAGTGCGGCATTTTCCCAGTCTCTGGAAATGCAGGCGCGGCTGGAAGACGTGGCTGGCACGATACATGCACATCCCTCTTTGGGAGAAGCCGTACAAGAGGCGGCCATGCGTGCACTGGGGCACGCCCTGCATATATAGTTAATTTTCAGGCGCTACAATCAACTGACCAGAAAATCAACTATATAGAGTGCGCCCCATGACTGAAAAAGTAGTCGCCTATGGCATGCCTGAACCGCGGCTTGATTATGTAACCTGCGCCAGCCCCGCTGGCACGCACCGCATGGCCTATTGGGAATGGGGCGATCCTGACAACGACAAGGTGCTGCTGTGCGTGCATGGCCTGACGCGTACCGGTCGCGATTTTGATCGTTTGGCCACCAGGCTGGCCAGCGACTACAGGGTGATATGCCCCGATATCGTGGGTCGTGGCCAGTCCGACTGGCTGATCAATCCGACGTTTTACGTGGTGCCCCAGTATGTGTCCGACGTGCTGACCCTGATTGCACGTTTGAACCCCCGGCAGTTGGACTGGGTGGGCACGTCCATGGGGGGCTTGATAGGCTTGGCATTGGCGGGTACGCTGGCCATGTCCGCCCAATTGCAGCCCAGGCCTGAGCAGGCGGGCATGCCCAAGTCCGAAACCTTGCGGCTGGGCAAGATCATCTTGAACGATATCGGGCCCAGCCTTAGTCTTTCGGGGCTTGAGCGCATAGGCACCTATGTTGGCCAGCCCATGAGCTTCGACTCCTTTGGCCAGGCCACTGACTACGTACGCAGTATATCGACAGGCTTCGGCGAGCACGACCAGCAGGGCTGGGAAGCGCTGACGCAGCACGTTTTTACCGAGCAAGACGGAAAGTGGATCAAGAATTATGATTTGCGTATCGCCGAGCCCTTTGCCGGACAATCCGCAGAAATAGTCAAGGCCTCCGAGGCATTGCTGTGGAGTGCCTATGAAAGCATATCCAGCCCGGTTCTGGTCGTGCGGGGCGAGTCCTCTGACCTGCTGACAGCGGAAACCGCAAAGCAGATGTTGGCCCGCAATACCCATGCCGGCCTGCATGTCGTGCCCAATGTGGGGCATGCGCCCACGCTGCGCACCGACGATCAAATCGATCCGATACGGAATTTCCTGCTGGCCTGATTCGGTACTGCCAGCCCGGATATGCGCATAGCGTACACTTCGGGTCGAACTTGGTTAAACTCTTAAACAAGTATTACTTTTATTCCAACAGACCGGAGCAAGCCTATCAACGTCGATTTGCACTGCCACTCAACGATTTCCGACGGTGTCCTGACCCCTGCGGAAGTGGCTGAGCGTGCCCATGCCAACGGCGTGCAACTGTGGGCTCTGACCGATCACGACGAAGTGTCGGGCCTGGCACAGGCGCGTACCACGGCCGAGGCGCTGGGCATAAAGTTCATTCCTGGTGTTGAAATCTCGGTGACCTGGGCGCTGCATACCGTTCATATTGTTGGGCTGGGCATAGATGAAGATAGCCCACAGTTGAATGCCGGCCTGGCCGATATACGCGCCGGTCGTACGATACGCGCCCGTGAAATGGCCGACAGGCTGGAGCAGATGGGCATTCCCAATGCCTACGAAGGGGCTTTGCCGTACGCCGCCAATCCCGCGCTGATCAGCCGCACGCATTTTGCCCGCTTCCTGATTGCCCAAGGTTATTGCGACAGCATGCAAAAGGTATTCGACAAATACCTGGGCGATGGCTTGGCCGCAAGCGTTCCCATGCACTGGTCCACGCTGGAACAGGCCGTCGGCTGGATACTCCAGGCCGGCGGGCAGGCGGTGGTCGCCCATCCCGGACGCTACGGCTATACGCCTGTGCAGTTCGACGCTTTTTTCAGTCAATTCAAGGATCTCGGGGGCGCCGGCATTGAAGTGGTCACCGGCAGCCATAGCCCCGACGAATACATTGAATATGCCCGGGTAGCACGTCAATACGGTTTTCTGGCGTCCAGCGGCTCTGACTTTCACAGCCCCAAAGAGGGTAAGCTTGATCTGGGCAGCGTGCCTGCGCTGCCTTCGGGCCTGACACCCATCTGGCACGATTGGATTTAATACCATCAGGGCAAGGCTTTGAGCGGATTATTTGATATGGTCGATTCCCATGAATAAAGCATTTGTCAAAGAGTCTGATCACGATGATGATGACGACCTGGAGCCCGCAGCGGCGCCGCTGCCTCCCGGTACGAAAAACTATATAACCACTGAAGGGTATAAGCGCTTGCGCGCCGAACTGGCGCACTTGATGAACGAGGAGCGCCCCGAGGTCGTCCAGGTCGTGTCCTGGGCGGCGTCCAACGGCGATCGTTCCGAGAACGGTGATTATCTGTATGGCAAGAAGCGGCTGCGTGAAATCGACCGACGCATGCGCTTTTTAACCAAACGCCTGGAAATGGCCGAAGTGGTCGATCCGGCCACTCAGCCCAACAAGGATCAGGTTTTTTTTGGCGCCACGGTCGAGTACTCGGACAAGGCGGGTGCAAGCTTCAAGGTAACGATAGTGGGCGTCGACGAGGCCGAGCCCCTGCAAGGCAAGATCAGCTGGATTTCCCCGGTCGCCCGGGCGTTGCTCAAGGCCCGCGAGGGCGATACGGTCACCTTGCGTACCCCGGCGGGGGTGGACGAGCTTGACATTCTTGAGGTGAGCTATCCGGACGGCTAGTGCCCAATTTGGCCAGCCATCCGGTTTCGCGTCAAGGCCGGTGGTCAGCCTTATTCCTGCTTGATACCTGCCTTGCAGCGATCGAGCCGCAAACGGGTAAAATGCCGTATTTCCCATCTTTCCTTGCGTTGCATCGTGAATCCTATCCAGTACTTTCTTGGCTCACCGGTCTTGTCCTCTTTTCGCCGCGAGCGCCTGCTGCGGCGTTTTGCCGATCTGGGCCTGCCGGTTTCCGACATCCACGGCCAGTTCGAGCACTACGTCTGGACTGAAAACGCTCTTGATCAGCAAGCCCAGGACAAGCTGGCACAGCTGCTGGATTACGGCGTTGCAGCTACCGCTGGTGAAAACAGCAAGAATGCGCTGATCCTGCGTGTGATACCCCGGCTTGGCACGGTGTCGCCATGGGCCAGCAAGGCCACCGATATTGCGCACAATTGCGGTCTGGCCGACGTGCGACGCATAGAGCGTGGCATACGCTATACCGTTACCCCCTCACGAGGCCTGCTGGGCGCCAAAAAGCTTGATGCCGATCAACTGGCAACAATCGCCGACTGTCTGCATGACCGCATGACCGAAACCGTGGTCGACGACGCATTCGACGGCTCGGCCCTGTTTGCTTCGCTGCCCGGCAAACCCATACAAACCATAGATGTCCTGGGTCAAGGGTTGACGGCACTTACGCATGCCAACAGCACGCTGGGTCTGGCTTTGTCCGACGACGAAATCGAGTATCTGGAAACGGCATTCAAGCAACTGGGCCGCAACCCGACCGATGTCGAGCTGATGATGTTTGCGCAGGCCAACAGCGAACATTGCCGTCACAAGATTTTCAATGCCCAGTGGGTGATTGATGGCCAGGCGCAAGACAATACGCTGTTTGGCATGATACGGGCCACGCATGCCGCGCAGCCCGAAGGTACGGTGGTTGCCTATTCCGATAATGCCGCCGTCATGGCGGGCGGGCCGGCAACCCTGTTCCATGCAGGGCAGGCGGGTGCTGAACCCGTTTACACCTCCCACGCGGCCACGGTCCACACGCTGATGAAGGTGGAAACGCATAATCATCCCACAGCCATTGCGCCGTTTCCCGGGGCGTCCACAGGCGCGGGCGGCGAAATTCGTGACGAAGGCGCAACAGGCCGGGGCTCCAAGCCCAAGGCCGGCCTGACCGGCTTTACGGTGTCCAACCTGCAGTTCAAAGATGCCATCGAACCCTGGGAAACCGATGTGCACGGCGCGCCCGATCGCATCGCCAGCCCGTTGGACATCATGCTGGACGGCCCGATAGGCGGGGCCGCATTCAACAACGAATTCGGGCGTCCCAATCTGCTGGGCTATTTCCGTGCCTTCGAACAAACCGAGGGCGATACCCGCTGGGGTTACCACAAGCCCATCATGATAGCTGGCGGCCTGGGCTCCATCGACGCGCGTCTTACCCACAAAGATCCCATCCCCCCGGGTGCGCTGCTTATACAGCTGGGTGGGCCGGGCATGCGCATAGGCATGGGAGGCAGCGCGGCCTCCAGCATGAGTGTGGGCACCAATAGCGCCGAACTTGATTTTGATTCTGTTCAGCGTGGCAACCCCGAGATCGAACGGCGCGCCCAGGAAGTCATAGACCGCTGCTGGCAGCAGGGCGAACACAATCCCATTATCGCCATCCACGACGTGGGCGCGGGTGGCTTGTCCAACGCCTTTCCCGAGCTCGTCAATGACGCGGGGCGGGGGGCTTTGTTCGAACTGGAACAAGTTCACCTGGAAGAGTCCGG
This sequence comes from Alcaligenaceae bacterium, assembly GCA_013416405.1. Classification (GTDB taxonomy): domain Bacteria; phylum Pseudomonadota; class Gammaproteobacteria; order Burkholderiales; family Burkholderiaceae_B; genus Pusillimonas_C. The sequence continues at coordinate 14,181 of JACCET010000006.1, read as the reverse complement.
TCTGTCGGCTGCGGAAATCTGGAGCAATGAGTCGCAAGAGCGCTATGTCATGGCTATCCTGCCGGAAGATCTGCCGCGCTTTGATCTGATCGCCAGGCGTGAGCGCTGCCCTTATGCCGTCGTGGGGGTAGCCACCGAAGAGCGTCAATTGCGTGTCACTTTCGGCGAAGGTCTGCCTGGTTATGATGGCAACGAACCCGTAGCCACGCCAGCGCCGGTCAACCCGCCTGCCGCCGACGAATTGCGGCCGGTTGATGTGCCCATCGATGTCATACTGGGCAAACCGCCCCGCATGACGCGCGATGTTCAGCGCATTGCGTCCACGCATGTGGCGCTGGATCTTACCGGAATTGCCCTGGACGACGCCATAGCTCGCGTGCTGCGACATCCCACAGTGGCCAGCAAGAATTTTCTTATCACCATAGGTGACCGCACGGTGGGCGGGCTTTCCAGCCGCGATCAAATGGTCGGCCCCTGGCAGATTCCTGTCGCCGACTGCGCCGTCACGCTGGCTGACTACGAAAGCGTGCGCGGCGAGGCCATGGCCATGGGTGAACGCACGCCTATCGCCGTGATCGATGCGCCGGCCTCCGGACGCATGGCTGTTGCCGAAGCCCTGACCAATCTGGTGGCGGCCGACGTCAAGTCCATCAAGGATATCAAGTTGTCGGCCAACTGGATGGCTGCCTGCGGTGTGCCCGGGCAAGATGCTGCCCTATACGACACCGTATCGGCCACCAGTCTATGGTGCCAGCAACTTGGGCTGTCCATACCCGTGGGCAAGGACTCGCTGTCCATGCGTACGGCCTGGGATCACCAGGGTGAGGCGCGCCAGGTGATTGCACCCGTGTCATTGGTCGTAACGGCCTTTGCACCTGTCAGCGATGTGCGTGCCACACTCACGCCGCAATTGCGTACCGATGCCGGCGATACGGTATTGATACTGATAGATCTGGGTAAGGGGCGCCAGCGCATGGGTGGCTCTGTATTGGCGCATGCTTATAATCAAACAGGGCACGAAACCCCCGATCTTGACGATGCGCAGGCCTTGGTTGCCTTTTTCAAGACGGTGCGCGATCTGGCCGCGCAAGGCGCCATTCTGGCTTACCACGACCGCTCAGACGGCGGTCTGCTGGCAACCGTTTGTGAAATGGCCTTCGCCGGTCATGTGGGTGTGTCCGTCAATCTGGATATGCTCACCATAGACCCCGTGGCCGCCGACTGGGGCGACTACAAAATACGCACCGAGCAAGTATCCGTGCAGCGCGACGAACTCACCCTGAAAGCCTTGTTTGCCGAGGAGATCGGTGCGGTCATTCAAGTGCCGGCGGCGCAGCGCGATAGCGTCATGCAGCAATTGCGACAGGCCGGCCTGTCGGCGCATTCCCATGTCATAGGCAGCCTGAATACTCTGGACGAAATCCAGCTTTACCGCGACGGCCAATGCATTTATCAGCAGCCGCGGGCAGACTTGGGACAGCAGTGGGCCGAGGTCACACGTCGCATCATGGCGCTGCGCGACAATCCCGACTGCGCGCAAGCTGAATTCGAGATGTGGCAAGACAAGAACGATCCTGGTCTCGCCGTGCGGGTCGATTTTGATCCGCAGGAAGATATTGCCGCACCCTACATCGCCACAGGCAAGCGGCCCAAGGTGGCTATTCTGCGCGAACAGGGCTGCAACAGTCAGGTTGAAATGGCCTGGGCCTTTGACAAGGCCGGTTTCGAGGCACAGGACGTGCACATGACCGACCTGCTGTCGGGGCGCGCCAGGCTGGACGATGTACAGGGCATGGTGGCCGTGGGTGGCTTCAGCTATGGCGACGTGCTGGGGGCGGGCGAAGGCTGGGCCCGCACCATACGCTTCAATGATCAATTGTCGGATCAGTTTGCCGCCTACTTCGCGCGCCCCGACACCTTTGCGCTGGGTGTGTGCAATGGCTGCCAGATGATGGCGGCACTGGCAAGCATGATTCCGGGGGCAGATTCCTGGCCGCGCTTCACACGCAACCAGTCTGAAAAATACGAAGCCAGGTTGTCGTTGGTCGAGATTGCCCAATCGCCTTCGCTATTCCTGCAAGGCATGGAAGGCGCCCGTGTGCCAATTGCCGTGGCACACGGCGAAGGCTATGCCGACTTTTCCGCCCAGGGTAGCCAACCCATGGTGCACGCCGCCCTGAACTATATCGACCACTACGGCCAGCCTACGGAACAGTACCCCTACAATCCCAATGGCAGTCCACAGGGCCTGGCCGGCGTCACCACGGCCGATGGCCGCTTCACCATCATGATGCCGCACCCGGAACGGGTCACGCGCAATGTGATGATGTCATGGACACCGGAACGTTGGGGCAGGCAGGACAACGGCCTTGACACCGAGCACGGTGGCTATAGCCCCTGGCTGCGCATGTTCCGCAATGCACGGGTATGGTTGGGATAAGCCCGCTATTGTCGGGTGCGAGTGGTGGGGGTCGGTGACGCCCCACCGTTCTTGCAAGGCATAGGTACAGACCCTAGGTTTAGGCGTATAATCTTGCTTTGCACGGAGCCTAGTTTATGCGTCTCATCAAAAAAGCGCTTACCTTCGACGATGTCTTGTTGGTACCGGCGTATTCTGAAATCCTGCCCCGCGACACTTCTTTGTCCACCCGCTTCACACGCGATATCACCCTGAATATTCCGTTGGTATCCGCTGCCATGGATACGGTGACCGAATCGCGCCTGGCCATTGCCATGGCCCAGGAAGGCGGCATAGGCATTATTCACAAGAATCTTAGCGCCGACGAGCAGGCCCGCGAGGCCGCCCGCGTCAAGCGTCACGAATTCGGCATTGTGATCGATCCGGTCACCGTCACGCCCACCATGAAAGTGCGCGATGCCATCGCTCTGCAACGTCAGCACGGTTTTTCCGGACTGCCAGTCATCGAAGGCGGCAAGCTGGTGGGTATCGTCACCAACCGCGACCTGCGCTTTGAAGACCGCCTTGATGTTCCCCTGCGCGACATCATGACACCGCAAGACCGCCTTATAACCATGGACGAAGGCGCCACGCTGGAAGAAGCGCAGTCCCTGATGCACAAGCACCGCCTTGAGCGTGTCCTGATCGTCAACAAGAATTTCCAGTTGCGTGGCTTGGCCACCGTCAAGGATATCGTCAAGAATACCGAACATCCCAATGCATCCAAAGACAGTCAAGGACAGTTGCGCGTTGGCGCAGCGGTTGGCGTGGGCGAGGGCACCGAAGAACGTGTTGAAAAACTGGCGGCTGCCGGCGTCGATGTGATCGTTGTCGACACGGCGCACGGGCATACCGCCGGCGTTATTGAACGCGTGCGCTGGGTCAAGAAAAATTACCCGAAAATTCAGGTGATTGGTGGCAATATTGCTACGGCCGCCGCTGCAAAGGCACTGGTCGAAGCGGGCGCCGATTGCGTCAAGGTGGGCATAGGCCCAGGCTCGATTTGCACGACCCGTATCGTGGCAGGGGTGGGCGTTCCACAAATCACGGCCATCTCCGATGTGGCCCAGGCGCTTGAAGGCACAGGCGTGCCGCTTATTGCCGACGGCGGTATCCGGTATTCGGGCGACGTTTCCAAAGCCCTGGCTGCGGGTGCATCGACCTGCATGATGGGCGGCATGTTTGCGGGTACTGAAGAGGCACCGGGCGAAGTCGTGCTATTCCAGGGGCGCTCGTACAAGTCTTATCGTGGTATGGGTAGCCTGGGCGCCATGGCCGATGGCTCGGCCGACCGCTACTTCCAGGACCCAGCCAATAATGTCGACAAGCTGGTTCCCGAAGGCATAGAGGGCCGCGTGCCTTACAAAGGCAGTGTCATCGCCATTATCTATCAGCTGGTCGGCGGTATACGCGCATCCATGGGTTATTGCGGCTGCGCCACCATCGACGATATGCGTACCAAGGCCGAGTTTGTGGAAATCACATCGGCAGGCGTACGTGAATCGCACGTGCACGACGTGCAAATCACAAAAGAAGCGCCCAACTACCGGGCCGATTAAAGGCTAAGGCGCAGCGCTGCGTTGCAGACCAGGTTAGGGTCTGAAACCATGGCGCTGCAGTCATGCTCGATCAGGCATGAACAGCCAGATACTGCTGATCACCAGTCCGATCGTCGCTAAAACCAGCGCAAAATTCAGATCGGTATTGAACCAGGCGTGGCTGAGGCTGAAAAACATGGGCCCGATCAGTTGGCCAGCAGCAAATGCTGCTGTTAGCGCGGCAATCAGCTTCTTGGGCTGGTTGCCACCGGCGGCTTGCGCTTCTTGCATACCAAGCATGGTGATGACCATGAAGGTTCCCCCTACGCAGAGCGCAGCGATAATGATGGCGATCATGCCGGGCCAGACGACGGGCAGCAGTACGCCTACCGCCATGACAAGCTGACAGACGGCCCAGAGCGTACGGCGTCGCCAATTCGCCAGCAGCGTGCTGGCCAGTGCCGTAGATATTGCCGCTGCCAGCCCCAGTATGGGCCAGGCCAAACCAAAAATGGCGGGATCGTCGATAAGCATGCGGGCCTGAGCTGGCAGGAAGGTGGCGGGCAGAATATAGCCAAATCCGAATAGGCCGTAGCACAGCACCAGTTTCCACTGTGTGTGACTAGTCATTCCGCCATGCGGGTTGCTTGCTGACGGGGCCTGCACTGTGGAGGGTATCTTCCATAAAGGTCGGGCTGTCAGCATACCCACCAGGCCTAAAAATGCCAGCAGAAGCCAGGCTTGTGCCGAAGGTACGGAGGCTAGTCCCAGCGCCATGCACAACAGGCCCGCCAGGGCGATACCGCTGCCAACCCCGGCAAATACCAGGCCCGCGCGTCTTGATGCACCCAGTGCGGACAGGCGGGACAGGCACAGTGACGCGGTGCCGACCAGCACGCAAGCACTGGCTACCCCGGCAATGAACCGCCAGGCCAGCCATCCCAGCCACGAGTCGGTCAGCCCCATCAACGCGGTGGTGACCACAACCAACAGCAAGCCGCCGCGCAGCATGGCCGAGGGCGAATAGCTGAGCATGCCTGCAGCCAACGCGCCAATCAAATAGCCCAGATAATTGGCGCTGGCCAGCCAACCACCTTGCGCCAGTGTCAGGCCTGCGTCGTCTTGCATCATGGGCAGTAAGGGCGTGAAAGCGAAGCGCCCTATGCCCATGGCCACGGCCAAAGCAATGAAACCGGTAAATGCCAGTAAAACGGCGGACTGCTTATGCTGCATTGATGCTCCTTGTTACGTGAAACTGTAGCTGTACTTGTGCCGTTATGCCAGCGAAAAGGGCGCCAATACGTTACATTAACGCCTTGATTTCTTTTTTTCTTCAAGCCATGCACCAGCGTATCCTTATTCTCGATTACGGTTCACAAGTTACCCAGCTCATAGCCAGGCGCGTACGTGAAGCGGGCGTATATTGCGAAATACATCCGGGCGATGTCGACGATGCCTTCATACAAGATCAGCAAGGCTTGAAAGGCATCATCCTGTCAGGCAGCCATGCATCCGCCTACGCCGAAGAGTCCATGAAAGTCCCGGCTCAGGTGTTCCAGGCCGGCGTGCCGGTGCTGGGCATCTGTTATGGCATGCAATCCATGGCCACACAATTGGGTGGCAAGGTAGAGTGGTCGGATCATCGCGAATTTGGCTATGCTGAAGTGCGTGCGCACGGCCACACACGCTTGCTTGATGGTTTGCAGGACTTCAGCACCACCGAAGGCCATGGCATGCTCAAGGTCTGGATGAGCCACGGCGACAAGGTCACCGCCTTGCCGCCGGGGTTCAAACTGATGGCATCCACGCCATCGTGCCCGATAGCGGGCATGGCAGACGAAACCCGTGGCTTTTATGCCGTGCAGTTTCATCCCGAAGTTACGCATACGCTTCAGGGCGAAGCCATGCTGGCCCGTTTCGTTACCGAAATCTGCGGATGTGATCGTGACTGGAACATGCCCGATTACATCGACGAGGCCGTAGCAAACATACGTGCCCAGGTCGGCAGCGACGAAGTCATCCTGGGTTTGTCGGGCGGCGTTGATTCATCCGTGGCCGCGGCGCTGATCCATAAGGCTATCGGCGACCAACTGACCTGCGTCTTCGTTGACCATGGCTTGTTGCGCCTGAACGAGGCCGAGCAAGTCATGGCCATGTTTGCTGGCCACTTCGGAATCAAGGTCATACACGTTGATGCCACGGCTGACTTTATGGGAAAACTGGTTGGCGTGTCCGATCCCGAAGCCAAGCGTAAAGTCATAGGCAAGGAATTCGTTGAGGTGTTCCAGACCGAATCGGGCAAGCTGCGCAATGCCCGCTGGCTGGCACAGGGCACGATTTATCCCGACGTTATCGAATCGGCTGCATCCAAAACAGGCAAGGCGGTCGCCATAAAGTCGCACCATAACGTTGGCGGACTGCCCGACGACATGAACCTGCAATTGCTGGAGCCTTTACGCGAGTTGTTCAAAGACGAAGTGCGTAAACTGGGCGTTGCGCTGGGTTTGCCGCCCGCCATGGTGTACAGGCACCCATTCCCCGGGCCTGGCCTGGGCGTTCGTATCCTTGGCGAAGTCAAGAAAGAATATGCAGACTTGCTGCGCCGCGCCGATGCCATTTTTATCGAAGAGCTGCGCAGCACCATAGACCATACCAGCGGCAAAAGCTGGTACGACCTGACCTCGCAAGCCTTTGCCGTATTCCTGCCGGTCAAGTCGGTAGGCGTAATGGGCGACGGACGCACCTATGATTATGTCGTGGCGCTGCGTGCCGTGCAAACTTCCGACTTCATGACCGCCGATTGGGCCGAGCTACCCTATGCTTTGCTGAAGAAAGTGTCGTCGCGCATCATTAATGAAGTGCGCGGAATCAATCGTGTGACATACGACGTGTCCAGCAAACCGCCTGCTACTATTGAGTGGGAATAAAATCAGGTCCTTTTGGGACTATCGCTACTTATCGAAAAACCACCGTAACGTATTGATTTATAAGTAAATATGTTGCGGTGACTATCGGTAGCTATCGCTGACCAGCAAAACAAGTTGACGATAGAAGTGGCGGTAGGAACCGGTGGCCCGATTAAGACCCTGCCGTTCACTATTCAGACCAAATCGGTCTTTGACGGTAAAACGCTCCTCTGGAAAGCTTATTTTATGCGGCTTTCCGGGCATCAGCAGGTCTCCTGACCCCTGACGGTAAAAAGCCGTCATAAACAGGAGAAAACTTCGATGCTTACTGACACCGCACTACGCAATCTCAAGCCTAAGGCCAAGATTTATAAGGCTTCTGACCGCGACGGGATGTACGTCACGGTATCGCCCACCGGTACCATCACCTTCCGCTATGATTACCGTCTCAACGGTCGGCGCGAGACGCTGACCATTGGCCGCTACGGGCCAGCGGGCATTTCGCTGGCCCTGGCTCGTGAAAAGCTGATCGACGCTAAGAAAGCCGTCGCCCAGGGCATCTCCCCGGCGCTGGAGAAGCAGCGCGAGAAACGCCGGCTGACCGCCGCCAAGACCTTCGGTGACATGACCGAAAAATGGCTGGCCGGTGCCCGCATGGCCGACAGCACCAAGGCGATGCGCAAGCACATCATTGCTCGGGACATCCTGCCGGCCTTTCAGAATCGGAAGCTCAATGAAATCACCGCCGGTGACCTGCGCGCCCTTTGCAACAAGGTGAAGGATCGTGGTGCCCCCGCCACAGGGGTCCACATTCGAGACATCGTGAAACAGGTCTACACCTTCGCCATCCTGCACGGCGAGAAGGTGGATAACCCGGGCAACGACGTGAGTGCTGCGTCAATTGCGACCTTTGTACCAAAGGATCGCGCCTTGTCGCCGCTGGAGATTCGGCTGATGGCCCGACAGATGGAGTCGGTGGCGACCTATCCGACCATCCGACTGGCGTTACGCATGATTCTGCTCACGCTGGTGCGCAAAAGCGAACTGATCAAAGCCACCTGGGACGAAGTCGATTTTGAGAACGCAGTCTGGACGATCTCCAAGGAACGGATGAAAGGGCGCAATCCGCATGTGGTCTATTTGTCTCGTCAGGCGCTCGATATCTTCGTTGCGCTGCATACGTGCGCGGCTGGCTCCAAGTTTGTGCTTCCCTCGCGCTATGATTCTGACCGTTGCATGTCCCAGGCGACCTTGAACCGGATCACGCAGATTGTGGCGGAGCGGGCCAAGGCCGCCGGTTTGCCGCTGGAGCCGTTCACCGTCCACGACCTGCGCCGTACCGGCTCGACGCTGCTGAACGAAGTCGGCTTCAACCGCGATTGGATCGAGAAGTGCCTGGCGCACGAAGACGGCCGTTCTTCGCGCTCGATCTACAACAAGGCCGAGTACGCCGAGCAGCGGCGCCACATGTTGCAAGAGTGGGCCAACATGGTTGATGCTTGGATCGACGGGGAGAGCTACGTGCCCGCATTGACGCCGGCGAACGCGGTGGTGCCGACGTTGAGCGCGATGGCGTAAGATGGCGGCCAGGCTGTCATCTGGCAGCCTGGCCAATCGTTCCCATGCTGGAGATCACTAAACTGCATCACGTACCGTAAGCAGCAAGAGGCTGACAACGATGCTAAGGAGTAGTGCGATGGAATACACCTTTACCCTGACATATCAGCTCGCCGACGACGATCGCAACCCGGATGCGTTGCTTGAGCGCCTGGGCGAAGCGGGCTGCAACGATGCCTTGGTGGGTATTGGGCAGCCGGGGCGCTTGGCGTTGAAGTTCACCCGCGAAGCCACCGATGCCGGTGCCGCAATGCGTAGCGCGTTGGCGGACGTACGGCGCGCTGCGCCGTCGGCCCGACTGATTGAAGCCGCGCCGGATGTGGTCGGGACCCAACGTGCCCTAGGGGATTAAGAGGGGTAGGGGGATGATTGGGCATTACGGTGAGTTTTTGACGGGACGTGTTTTGCGTTGCCTGACATCCGGCCCTGTCGAGCGACTTGTTGAGGTGAAGCGTGAGGCTTGCTTGCGCGCTTCTATCCAAGCATGCACCTCTTCCAAGTCCCAGACGACGCAACGCGGCGTCAGGTTGAAGCGGCGCGGGAACTCGCCTCGGCGCTCCATTTCGTAGATGGTTGTTTCGGCCAAAGGGACGATCTGGCGTAGTTCCTGGCGGCGGATGGTACGACGAAAAGGCAATACGCCGCCCTTTGGAAACTGAGGCAGATCACCGTAAGCGTCAGAATCGGGCAGCGGCATCGATGCTTCGATGCCATGGCGTTGGCTACTTTTCTGGAACGGTTGATTATCCATGTCGCACTCCGCGAATATGTGGCGCTGCACGTTTTTCTGTTGTACGGAGCAATGGTAGCGTTCATCGACTATTGCTGAAACCTGCGGCAGCGTAGCGGGGCGTATCTCGCTGGTGTAGACAGCTAAGTCGTCTGCTCAGCGGCCGGTTCGCCGGTTGTTTCATCCGTTGCTATTAGCTGCGCAACGATATCTGCTGCGTGTCGCGGATCGGGGTCGTCGACGGGAAGCACATGTGCGAAAAGATGACGCACAGGTTCAAGCACCGCCGGAAAGTTCTTCGATAACTGTAAGGCGATGGAGCCTTTTTTCAGCGTTTTTTCGATGAAGCGAATATGCTCAACGATGGATTCAGGCTTGTCTTTGAAAATCAGCAGACTGTACCGAATAAAAGGAATAGCCTTCTCTCGGGTGATCGCGGCCAACCCCGTTGTTGCATAACCTTGTGTTCTTAGGTTTTGGGAAAGCCTATCGCTGAATGCCGTGATGTAGGTATCCCCGATTTCATAACATAGGAGGAGCAAGGGGGAGTTTGCATTTTTCCACTCTTTCATGCCGATTGCGCCGGGTGTGAGCTGATTCGGAAGATGGCAGGCTGCAATGAACTGTTCGCCATAGCCGCTAAGAACTTCGTCTTTGACGAATCCGCGCTGCTCCATCAATTTGCGCCCATAGACCTGATGGTCTGACGCTCGCTCAAGCGACAGGTCTTTCTTATAGTTGCCAGCGCCAGATGGAGGGATCAATGGATACTTGCTTGCAATGTAGGCGACTTGCATTTCCTTGACGTCATTTAGCGATAGTTCACGTAGCGACAAGGTAAAAAAACGAATGTCTTGCGGTGTGATACGGCGCAGAGCCGCATTCTTTGCAAGGGCAGCATAGAGTTCTGTTTTTTCATCCTCCAGATCTTGGACGCATGCGCTCAACAGCAAGTGGTAATCGGCAGCCTCAATGTAGGCATCGGCCATGTCCTGATTCCAATGCTCGTCCTGCTTGATAAGCATGGCGTGAAAATCCACTATACGCTGATTCTGCTTTTGTTCTACATAGGCCTGTGCTTGGGTCACGCCCAGCTTTGCTAACTCATAGGCGGTAGATGCGCCAGGGATGAAACTCAATGCGATTTTGGCCCCGAGGTCGGCTGTTTTTCTGATCGCGGTTTCGGTGACATCGTGCTGAGATTCTTTTGGGGATTTCATGGTTGGCCGTATCTTTTGGTTAACGGGCACAGTGGCCTTTTATGCGTAGGAGGAATATATAAACTGTGTTGGCTTGTCGGAATAAGCCAGAGCTATGCGTGATGCTGATTATGGCATCATGACGCCGAAGGCGCTGATTTGCGCAAGGAGGGCAGAGTCTTCCAGTATTAAGGATAGTGAGCAAATTAACTCGATAGGAATGGATCGTTGGAAACGCGGCTGTCTCTTGAAGGCAGCGACCACAGTCGCTGCCCGAGAGTTGGAACTGCTGGAGGATTTTATTGGGTTTCGACTATTTCGATAATTTCGAGTTAGTGTTATCATATCAACTATGACTACTAAGCAAACGTTCCCTTCTCCGGACAAGCGGCGTACTGCGCCGGCCCCTCGCCGGGCGGCTGGAGTGCGCGCCGAGTCTGCTCGCGCTTTGCCGATGTTCGAATTATCGTTCGACGTGGAACCCGTCGTGTCGATTGTCCGGCGCCATGTCACGCTCAGCAAGGAAGCCGATGAGGCGATTACGCACGAATTGATCGAAATGCTGGGTCGCGCAACCGTGCAACTGCGAACCACAGATCACAAGGCAGTGGCTCACAACGACGATCCGGTTCTCACCACCGAGCAGGCGGCGCAACTCGTCAACGTCAGCCGGCCCTACATGGCCAAGCTGATCGACTCCGGCGCGGTGGAACTGCATCAAAAGGTCGGTAACCAGCGCCGTGTGCTGCGCAGCGCTGTGACTCGCTGGCAGGCAGCCGAACGCACGCGGCAGGCCAAGGCGCTCAAGCGCCTGTCCAACGATCTGGACGAGGAAATTTTATCGCCAGACTCCTAGTCTGTATGGTGATGCTGTGGAATCATTACTCTGCACGGAACTCATCCAATGGATTACAATCAAACTTTAAACGGCATTGCGGAGTTGCCTTCATTTATTCGCTTGGCCGACAAGCTTCTCAGCCAGAATGAGCGTTCCGATTTAATCAGCTATCTGGCTGAGCACCCCAAAGCGGGCGACCTGATGGAAGGAACCGGCGGCGTACGCAAGCTTCGCTGGGGCCGAGGCGGGCAGGGCAAGAGCGGTGGCGTACGTGTTATTTACTACTTCCACGACGATGCCATGCCGCTCTACCTGTTGACCTTGTTCGCCAAAGGTGACAAGGTCAACCTGAGTAAGGCTGAGCGTAATGAGTTGGCAGGTTTGGTTGATCTATTGGTACACATTTGGAAAGGACATGCATCATGAGCAACGCATTCGACAGCATCAAGCAGGGACTGCAGGAAGCCATTGAGCACGCGCGTGGTAAAGAGATCGGTGTCAAGGTGCATCGGCCCAGGTCCGTGGACGTGAAGGCCGTGCGCGCCAAAGTGGGCATGACGCAAGAGCAGTTTGCGGCGCGATTCGGGTTTTCAACGGCCACACTGCGGCATTGGGAACGAGGCGACAGAACACCGCGTGGCCCGGCGCTGGTGCTGCTCAATGTGATTGAGCACAATCCCGAAGCGGTCATCGATGCTTTGGCATGAACTCCTTTCTTGAAACGGTCATGCAACCCGACCATAGGGAAAGGACACGGAACAGGTTTGCCATACGTCAGCACCCTCCATTACATCAATGATTTCGCGCCTTTATGAGCAGTCTTCCCACTAAAGTTACTTTGGGGCCGCGCTTTCTGAGACCATTTTCCGGAAAGCCCGCGCCATTTTGTTTCTCTGGATTTTTCTTGTTTTCGCCCCATGTTTTTATAAGATTGGGTGGTTTTTCCCTGAGTGGCATTTTCAAGGCTGCGGGTCATGAGTCTTTATTTAAACGCTTTGATGCCGTTTCAAAGGGAAGGAAGAAACCTGCGCCCGACGTTGTGGCGGCGCTGCTCCAAGAAATGGTTGAAGCGTTTGGTTTCCCGGACGATGTGCGGGCAATCTTCAGTGAGGGAATTGAGGCCGAGCTCGCTTTAGCCACACACACCAAAAATGAGCGTGCCATGATCAGCATAGAGCACCAAATAGGGGAGTATGGAGCATTTTTTTGGGGGTTAAATCACAACACCGGCCGGTTGGCGTCTTCGCTGGATCAGTCTTTCCTAATAGATGTTGAAACCGCATCGGCATTGGCACATCAGCACTTGATGCAAGAGGCATACCCGCAAGCCTACGAAGCAATCGTGAATAATGAATTATTGAAGCGATTTATCTGGCCGGATGTCATGGTTGCTATGAAGAATGCTGCCACACAGACGCGCTATGTGTTCTTGAGGGCGCTCGTGGCCGTTGAAGTCCATTTAGCCCATCTGGTAATAATGGACCATTCTTATGAAACCGACTGTCTGGCCAACGACACCAATGCGTTGATGAGTGTATGGCCGACATTGGACAAACCGTTCAAAAATCCCACAGCTTTATTGTTTGACTGGACCAAGGCGAAATCCGGGGTGCGCACTATCTCCGCATTCTACGACCACCCAAAACTGACTACTATCAAAATGGAGATGGTCACCTTAAAGCGGTGGAGTAGCGGGAGCCATCAGCCCGACAGAGAATGGCTTGAAACCTTGGTTGCAGCACTATTTGGCGATAAGGCTTATAAACCATTTTGGCATCGGTATTACATGGCGCTGGCTGTGAACTTTATCGGATATGTACATCAGTCGATGACGATGAGAATCAACGATTGCCTTACCGAATCTGAGAGGGCTGTCATTGCGCCTTGGCCTCAATTGCCGCATGGTTATTCGGACTTCGCTACATGGGGGCGCGAAAGATATCCCGCTTGGCGCAAATATGCTTGCGACTATCAGGCCGAACATGGCGGGTCGTCGCAAGCGTCTGTTTGAATTCGGGCGGTGTTACTTTTTAGAAGGGTTGTTTCCCCGACCACCGCCAGATTTCTGGCCTGTTTTACTTGGGGCGTTTTCGAGAGTCGTAAGATTTGCGTTCATATCTATTTCCTTAAATGAGGTCTCCGGAAATCCCGGAAAACTTAGTATTGCAAGATTCCGTTCGCATGTCGGTATCAGGGTTTGGAACGCTTGCAATAGGCGTTTCATTACCGAAAGCTTGAGAGACATGACATCTATGCCGGAAAAGTGCGTTGCTAGGGGAACCATCGGGACTAGCAGTATCGACATAGCCACAATATCTCTAAATAACAAGTAGTGCTTATGACTCTCGATCACTGAAGGATCGGAGTCAGCTAGCTTGTAGAGCGCATACCATTTTGTGTTGTGGTCTCCATCTGAAATGGGGAAATTCACCCGCATGTTGACGAACCGATGCCAGATCAATGCGGTGGTCTGCCATAGCCGATGAATCGCCGGAGCCTTGCAGTCAAAAGCATAGATTCGCACCTTTACTGAGCTTCTATCGATACAATATGTTTTGTCACTTTTTATAAAAATTAATTACTGAAATGCCTTTTTCGTTGAAACCTGTCATTACAAGTGAATGCAACTTTGCTGAATGGTCAATTAATGCGAGGAAGAGAAGCGTTCTGATCGAGACTGTTGCTTATCTCTATTTGCGGCAGGAGGAAAATGCACAGCGCGTGATTCAGTCTTTAGAACCGCAGTTGCGAACAGCAAAGGGAAAAGTGTAAGCGGTCCATCTCCCCCATTATTTCGATGCCGCCAGATTCATGGCTAAATCCTGGTCATGAATATTCCACGGCAACAATGCCTCAATGTCATCAATCGTTTCGGCCAACGGCAAACGTTCCAGC
>JACCET010000005.1 GCA_013416405.1 Alcaligenaceae bacterium | reverse complement strand
GCTTAAATGGAGAGCCGGATGCGCTGAGAGGTGCACGTCCGGTTCGGAGAGGAGAGGCAGGGAAATAGTTCGACTACGCCCTGTCTCTTACTCTACTATCGACCTGGCAAGGCTGGCTGTATGTGGCGTTCGTCATTGACGTGTTTGCTCGTCGCATTGTGGGCTGGCGCGTCAGCAGTTCCATGCATACGGACTTCGTGCTCGATGCCCTGGAGCAGGCGCTGTATGACCGTCAGCCGGCGCAAACCGATGGCTTGATACACCATAGCGACAGAGGCTCCCAATACGTCTCCATCCGCTACACAGAGCGACTCTCTGAGGCCGGTATTGAGCCCTCTGTGGGTAGTCGCGGTGACAGCTACGACAATGCCTTAGCGGAAACCATCAACGGCTTGTACAAGGCTGAACTGATTCATCGGCGCGGCCCCTGGAAAACCAAGGCATCCGTCGAATTGGCCACGCTGGAATGGGTTTCGTGGTTCAACCACCATCGCCTGTTGGCGCCTATCGGGTATATTCCACCGGCAGAAGCTGAAGAAAATTATTATCGGCAACTGACTGAAAAGATCGCTGTCGAGGTCTAACTTAAACCAACCGGCCTCCACGAAAGCCGGGGCGCTTCATGCGGAACGTCGGACGGGTAACGGGTAGTTTCTAAGGTTTCAAGAAATCTGTTGAAAAGCAAAAATAAAGCTTATTCCAGTGATAGTATGTAATCGGCCCTGAATAAATCGTAAGCGTACGTCCAGTACCGTCTTGCGCTACAGCTGAATTTCCATTAGCCGTTGATTGACTTCATTCAGATCGAACGCAGCCGAGTCGAAGGGGCCGCCGTGCCACTGAGTCATATTTTCATGCTCAGGATGTGAGGGATCGGCCATGATCTCAAGGAAGTCTTCATAGCCGGGGATGCCGCCGACATCTTCAGGCGGACAGGCGTTTGCTCCATCTAAACACCAGGGCGAATCGAGTGGCCCTTCGAATCGAGTTCGTTCTAGCAGCGTGACGTGATGCCACCAGGCATCACCGTAATCGTAGATATAGTCGAAGGTATCTCTGTACGCGTCGGATTTCATCGCGGCGTCTCCTATTTGCACTGCTAAGACTGTAAGGAACGCGCCAAGGCTTTTCGATCAATCTTACCCACTGAGTTTTCTGGAAGAGCATCCACAAAAAAAACGTCTTCCAAGCGGTAGATACGTGACAAGCGCTCGCTGACCAAAGCCTGGATACTCGTCTTGTCCTGGAGCAAAGGGTTAGCAGGCACGACAAAGGCGACAGGAACTTCTCCCAGATCAGAGTCCGGCTGGCCTACGACACAGCAGCTGTGCACTTCAGCGCTGGAGCTGATGACCTGTTCGATCAACGAAGGGGAAATATTCTCGCCGCCCCGGATAATCACGTCTTTGAGGCGACCGGTGATATAGAAATATCCGTCTTCATCCATGCGTCCAAGATCGCCGCTACGTAGTATGGGCGGTGGTGGATCAAGCACGCCGTCTTGAGTGACGCCAAGGTAGCCGAGCATCAGGCTATCGCCTTCGATGCATATTTCACCGTCGATGCCCGGCTGATCTACAGAGGTGCCATCGCTTGCTCGAAGGTAAACGTGCTGGAAAGGCAGTGCTTTGCCGATTGAGCCGATTTTGCGTTGCCCTGGAGGATTCATGGTGGAAGTGCATGTAGCTTCCGACAGCCCGTAGGACACAAGTAGTTGGCAATGCAGCAATGCTTCTATCTTGGCATGTAGTTCTTTGGTGATGGGAGCGGAGCCGCAGCGGGCAAAACGCAATGCGGCAAGGCTTTCGATGGAAAAGGCTTGAGCAAGCATGCGTGAGTACATGGTTGGCACACCCGTGATGATGGTGGGATGATGCCTATCCAGCAGAGCGGGCATGTCTTCGGCGCGAAAACGGCTGGCCAGTACGACCTGCGCGCCGGCCAGGAAAGGGCTGAAGATCTGGTTGTTCAAGCCGTTGGTGTGATATAGCGGCATGACATGCAGCAGCTTGTCTTGCGGGGTCAGCTCAGTAAATGGAATAACACCCTTTGCATTGTTCAACAGGCCTTTGTGACTGAGCAGAACCCCTTTGGGACGACCAGTACTGCCAGAGGTAAAGAGCAAGAGACCGGGATCGTCGGGCTGGATATTGTCAGCCCAATAGTGAGGCGCCTTTGGCAGTGTTTCCGTCATTAACAGCTGAATGTCCTGAGGAAAGCCCAAGCCGTGTAAATTGGCTTCGTCCACTAGCACCGTATCGATGCCAACGGAGTGAAGACGATCAAGGATCTCTTGCGGAGTCAGGCGGGGCTCTAGCGGACAGGGACAGGCGCCGGCGGCCATGATTCCCAGTATGGCGATCACGCTTTCGGGTGATCGCTCCATTGCCAGAGCGACCAATTGCCGAGGTTGGACACCGGCTTGGCGTAGTTGCCCCGCCATAGCGCCGACGCGTTTGTATAAGTCACCATAGGACACGGTATGCGTACCCGTGGCATCGGCAAGGGCCGGGAGCGATGCCCATTGGCCCGACTGCCATAGGGCGGGATACGCAGAGATCAGGCTGGTATCGTGATGCATGAGAAGTTCCTACCGCAAAGCTACAGCAGCATCACGCTCGAATGCGCCATCGGGATCCAGTTCGGCCAGCGCCTTTATTTCTTCCGGCGTTGGCAAGGCCGTCGGCGTGGCCCCTTCTCTGTCGAACTGGAAGCCAGTACGCGCCTGAACCTCCTCAAGGCTGGACTCCGGATGCCAGGACTGCAATGCCAGACGGTCATTTTTCTTGATGAATACGGCAATAGGGGTGACCACACCGTGGAAGCCTCCACAGGAAGTACGGAAATGCAGTTTATCGACAAACGTGCGCGTTGAGTGTTCAGTACGCCATGTGCAGGCGCGTCGCGCAGTGGGCAACATTACAGCTCCACCGCCACCGCCCGGTAACCGCACCTTGGGTTGATGCCAATCACCAATGCAAGAGTTATTGGCGTTGCCTTCACCGTCGATTTGTGCTGCTCCAAGGAAGGTCAGGTCCATGCGTCCCCGGCAGCATAGATCGTAGAAATCTTCATTAGCGAAGATGGATGCAGTCCGTTCGGCTAATACAGGATCAGAGCTCGAAAGTGGAATTTTTGATGGGGTTGGATCGACACCGCCAGCGACATTAATATAAATGAAGTCCCAATCGTAAGCACGCTTGGCTATCAGGCAGGCCAACATGGGCATCGTGGAGTTCACACCGCTGAAGGTGATTTCATTAGGCTTGATGAAACGGGCGAGGTTGGTGGCGATATACGAAAACGGGGACCAGTTCGTGCTCATTCTGCATGCTCCTGCAAAGCTTCGGGTGCCGCATCAAGGTGGGCCTGCAGCGCCTCGGCCCCTGGTTCAAGATACCGCTCGACGGCGGGATAATCGATTTCGTAGTCCGGCCAGCAGGATCCGGGCCACGCGCCTTGCGGGACAACGGCGTAGGCCTGTACCAAGAAGTAAGGAATCAATGTGACTTCGGGTTGCTGCTCGAAGACTTCACTGTCCACCACACGCTCGGCAACCACCAGGACGCGCTTTGCGGCGCGGCTCATTATGCGGTCCCAGTGCGAGGTTCCCAATACGCGAACATTTCCCTGTTTGTCGACTTCGTTGGCGTGAATCACCGCCACATCGGGTTGTATCGCCGGAATCACCCAGACAGGTTCGCCTTGACCATATGGGTCATCAAGTTTCTTCCAGCCATTGATATCAACAAGATGACTGCCTTCCACACCAGCGCAAGGCTGAAAGGGAATGCCAAACGTCGCGGCGCGTAGTCCGGCTGTCAACGTAGCACAAGCATGTTCTTCCAGCTTGAGAGCGCCTGTTTCAACGGCTTTCCGATAATTTGGCGCCAAGCCGAAGTTGCCTTCCATGGCGACAATGCCAGTGCGGGCGCGTGTGGCGACACCGGCACGACATAACAGGTCGATGTCGTAGCCCGGGGACTGTTTGACGATTTCCAGATTGGCTTTCTTCTGACGGATGAGCTCACGCACCAATGCAAAAGGGCCTCGATGAAGGAAACTGCCACCCAGAGCAACCGAGGCACCATCGGGAATTAGTGCCGCCAGCTCCTGGATGGATCGTTGTTTGTCCGGGTTATTGAATCCAGATGACATTTTGTTCTCCTAGAAATTATCCTGCCAGGTATTGCTGTATGCGGTTTTTGAAGCCAGGCTTGGAGGCCGACCTAACAAGTGCCGCCATGTCGCTCTGATCATCGCTCAAGCTCAATGCGGCATACAGACTGGCACGTGTGTCGGCGGTAAGTGCCGTGGCGGTTTGCTCTGCATTGTCCAGCAAAGCGTCCCAATCACTTTCCGGCATCGAGGCCGTCACAAAGCCGATGCGCAGAGCCTCATCAACCTGGAAGCTGCGTGCGCTGCCAAGAATCGACAACGCGTTATCCGGGCCCACCAGATGTCGGAAACGGCGTGTGCCTAATACCAGATCGAACTTGAGTCCGGGCATGCGAAAGCTAACATCCGGCGTGCAGTAGCGCAGCTTGCATGCAGCGAGCAGATCAACACCTGCGCCAAAGTTCTTGCCATGCGCAAGCCCCACTGTCAGCGCCGGCGAATTGGCGAGCAGTTGTAGAAGCGTCTCGATACGGATCATGCGTAGGACGAGGTCACCCTCACTTTGAGTCTCGTAGTCGGTAAAGTCAAAGCCGGCGCTGAGGTTCTTGCCCATTCCGCGAAATACCAGCAGTGGGACGCCTTCAGCGTGAGCTGTCTCGACCCCTTCAATCAAGGCTTCAACCATGTCTTTGGACAGCGCATTACGCTTCTCGGGCCGATTCAGCGTAAGTATCCAGCGAGTTGGCTGACGATCTATGGTTAGCAGTTCTTGCATCGATGATTACTCCGTGACCTGGGGCTTCAGCAGCTGGGCGAACACTTCCTCATTATGCTCACCCAGCTCTGGTGGACGGGTTCGAATGGCCGATGTACGGGAATCAAAGCGGATGGGTGAGACGAAGGTGCGTGTGCGCGCCCCGTTGGGAAGCTCAAGGTCCTGTACCCACTCCATATGTTCGACCTGCGGATCAACGAGCACATCAGAATAGTTGTTGATGGGTGCGCAAGGCACTCCGGCACTCCGGAAACGGGACAGCCAGGTTTCAGCGTCTTCCGACTTGAAAATGTCTTCGAGCATTTCGCAAAGGGCGTCCTGATGCAGAGCGCGATCTGTGGGATTCAAAAACCGTGCGTCCTGGACGAGGTCTTCCCGATCTATCACCTTGCAGACAGCCGCCCACAAGGAGTTGTTGCCGGCGGCCATGCCAAAATAGCCACCTTTGCACCGGAATACTTGATACGGCGCGTTGCGTGGATGGGCCGAGCCAAGCTTGACTGGGTCAGTACCGGTCCCGAAATACTGGGAGGTTTGCAGTGCTGCGATGCCCAGGGTCGCACCAAGCATGGACACATCGACATGCGTACCCTGACCACTGGCCTCGGCGCTACGCAGTGCGGCAACGACAGAGAAAGCAGCATACAAGCCCGCCGTGAAATCGCATACGGGAACGCCACATTTAACGGGTGCGCCGTCGGGCTCGCCGGTGACACTCATAAGACCACTCATGGCCTGCAAGGTCAGATCGAAACCGCCCTCTTGGCTGCGTGGCCCGCTTTGTCCATAGGCTGAAACCGAGCAATAGACCAGGGCGGGGTTGCGCTCGCGCATGGCGGCATAGCCCAGACCAAGGCGCTCCATGACTCCGGGGCGATTGTTTTCAACGAGCACATCAGCTTGAGCAATAAGCTCGGCTGCAAGTTGCTGATCACGCTCGTCCTTCAGGTTTAAGGTAACCGAGCGCTTGTTGCGATTGAGCGATGCGAAGTTTTCACTGTAACCGTCAGTGATCGGAGCCCAGCTGCGCAAGGTGTCTCCGCTGCCAGGCTGCTCAACTTTAATGACGTCAGCGCCCATGTCGGCCAGTAGCAACCCGCAGTAAGGGCCTGCCGCGACGTTACAGATTTCGATGACACGTATGCCTTTAAGGGTGGACTCTTGAAGCATTGAATTTCCTTTTATGTGGCAAGGCCGAAGTAGCCGCCGTGATAACCCATATGGGCGGACAGCTCCCTTGCAGCCTGTTGAACCAGCGGCGCATACTGCGCCATTTTTTGATTGGAGAGTCGCTCGAGAGGCCCTGAGATGCCTATCGCGGCCACAGCTTTATCGAGCCCATTGAAAACGGGGGCTGCGATACCGCCTATACCCTGGCGCCACTCGCCTCGATTCATGGCATAGCCAATGCGTGCAACGTCGGCCAATTCTTGCGTGAGCGCTGGAATCGAAATATGCGTTTCCTCGGTGTGCTTGCGAACGGAGTTGCCGTAATGCTGAATATAGTCGGCTGGCTGGAATGCCAGCAGCGCCTTTCCGGTGGCGACCGCATAGGCCGGAGCCCGTCCTCCGACGGTGGAATAAGCGTGTAACGGTTGTGCACTATCGATCTTGTCGACATAAACGACATCAAGCCCATCAAGCACGGACAAGTGGACGGTTTCCTTTGTTGCCCGGGCCAGCTCACGCATAAAAGGTGGCGCCAAGCGGCGCGCGTCCATGCTGGCCAACTGACGGGCACCGATCTCGAACATTTTGAGCGTGCAACGATATGTTCCGCTTTCAGCATCACGACGAACATAGCCTGCATGCGCCAGCGTTTGCAGCGTGCGATGCGTATTGCTTCGGGTCAAGCCGACGGTAGCGGCGATCTCATCCAACGTTTGGGCATCTCCGTCGAGCTGACTGATCGATTCAAGCACCATCAAGCCCTTCAATAATGTTTTATCCACATCAAATCCTAATTATTAGGAAATAAAAACTTATTCTAACCGTGTTCATCTTGATGGTGAAGACGCCAGCACATATATAGAGTACCTCTGCGACACAGGCATCACAGAAAACATGGTATATATATATCCACAAAAAATCAAATTATGTAATTCAAATCCTATTATTTAGAATTCATAGATAACTGCACCAAAGACAGGAGCCAGTATGGAAGAGATTGTCGATCTAGCTATCGTAGGCGGAGGATCTACGGCGACATCGTTTTTGGCGCAACTGATAGAGACACTCGATAAATCCGGCATCCATGGCTCCAGGCGAATTGTCGTCTTTGAGCCTTTACCCGATGTCGGGCCGGGTGAGCCTTATGCAGAGGACCTACCCACCAATCTGCTGAATATCCCCGCGGGCAAGATGTCTGCTTACGCTGGGGATCGTGGCCACTTCCTTAAATGGGTCGAAAGCCAAGGGGACGCAATTCTTCAGAAGTATGGCGTGAATCACCTCGATGCGGGAACCTTTCTTCCCCGTCCGATGTTCGGTGAATATCTGAAGGAGGTCTGGCAAGATCTATGCGCCAACGCCAAGATACTGGGAGTAAATGTTCAGCAGGTGGCAGTCCGTGTCGATGGTATTGCGTTGAGCCCTGAAAACAGCTGTGTCCACCTTGAAACGCGTAAAGGCGTATACGGCGCATCGCGGGTGGTACTGTGCAATGGAAACTTGCCGAGCGCAAGTTATACCGATCTACAGGGATGCAAGGGCTATTTCAATAGTCCCTACCCTGTTACGAAGCTCGCCGCTCTAGTAGAACGCGAAGCCAGCGTTGGCATCATCGGCACCAGCCTCAGCGCCATTGACGCTATTGTTGCGCTCGTTGAATCAGGCCACGCCGGCCCCCTGCTTTCGGTTTCACGTAGCGGGCGCCTTCCGTCTGTTCGTAGTGCCGTAGCGCCATCCACACCCATTGTGCCGCCCACAGCAGAAGAAATTGCCTCCCTCGTCCAGAGCGAGGACCGAGGCTTGACGCTCGAGGCGCTATTCTCCCTGTTAAGCGAGCGCCTGACCGCCTCGGGAGATGCGTTGGACTGGACTGATGTACTGGGATACGGCTCAGACCCGCAGACTGCGCTTGAACGAGAGATTGATGCGTCGTCCACGCTTCCACGCAATTGGCAATCTATCGCTATTTCACTGAACGACTCGATTGAGCATGCCTGGAGGTTAATGCCAGACTCCGAAAAGCGCAGTTTTTATGCTAAATGGCGTTCATTATGGATGACCAGACGAGCCACCTTTCCCTTGACCAACGCGCTGAAGATCAAACAGTATCTGAATGAAGACAGGTTACAAATCCAAGCAGGGAGCAATGACTTGGCCATACAGCCGGCAGGAGACGGCTTTGAAATTACGTTTTCAGGCGCCAACGGCAGTCGGCATAGACGCCACGTTGATTACATTGTGAACGCAACAGGGATGTCTACCAACGTCGCGGCATCCAATGACCCATTGGTCCAGTCGCTTCTAAAGCGCGAGATCGCTAGCGCAAACCCCTACGGGGGATTTAATCTGGATTTTGATACCGGCTGCTTGCTTTACACGGACGGTAGCGTGATTCGAAACATCAGTGTGCTTGGCAGCCTTGCCGTGGGAACTTACTTCTGGACAATGTCTTTGGACGTAAACGCACGCCTGGCACTGGATCAAGCCAAAAGAATCGCCAATGAGCTGACAACGTGCGCTCCTCCTCACGCTGGTTCCGAGCCACTACCCAACGCCACCAACTTATGCGCGTCCAATATTGCCTGAACAACCCGCAATCCGAACAATGTACTATTTTCTCGCGGATACACCAAGTAAAAGCCCACGCTCTCAAGAGCCGGCTCGGTCTGAAGCACTTTTAGTCTGCCTGCTGTGATCTCTTCGTTAAAGTAATCGCGCGGCAGCATCGCCAGACCCTGGCCCGCAATCACCAAACGTGCGAGCAGCTCCATGTTATTCGTGGTGATTGCTGGCTGAAACGAAGTACCGCTATCCCAGAACCATTTGCGCATCACGGGGAAATGATGCGAATCCTCTGCGTACGACAAAATAGGCCAATGCGCGAGGCCGGCCGGAGTGCATGCCTCTTCAGGAATATCCAAACCGGCGCTGGCCATCCAAACAAAATCATCTTGCGCCATGGGCTCGAAGTGAAGAGAAGGATCATGCAACTCACCAGCAACAATGGCAGCCTCTAGCCGCCCAGACGCCACCCGCTCGATAAGAGTCCGGCTAAGCCCTACGTCAACCCGCATGCGAAGCGCGGGATATTGATCTCGAAGCCCTGCCAACAAGGCGGGTAGCCACGTGCTGGCAACATGCCCCACAGCACCAAGCCGCAATAAACCCGCCATAGCCCGTTGATCCCCAACCCGCTCGCGTAAGCCACCCGCCCGCTCTATGAGCTCTTGAGCGCCTTCATAAAGCTCTCGTCCTTGAGGTGTAAGCTGAGCACGATGTGACGCGCGGTTAAAGACGTCCACACCGAAGTAGTTTTCCAGCTCCTTGATACGTGCCGAAACCGTCGACTGAGTAACATGAAGGGCCTCGGCAGCGGCAGCAAAGCTGCCGTCTTCCACTACGCGAACCAGCGTTTCGAGCTGACGGATATTCATTAGGAAGCTATCCGTTGTAGTAGCGCCTTCCTTCACGGCGCAGCCACAGCCTGACTAAATGCCGCTTCTTGTCCTCTTCTTCGTAGTCCACAAAACCGGAGCGTCGATGCCCAAGCCGTCGATTGTCCACGATCTGGATTTGCCCTGGTTCAAAGAAAAATTCACGGATGAATTCAGGCTCACGCATGATGGACTCCAGCGTTTCCAATGCATCTTCGCTTACGGGATCAAGCTCAATGCCAGCCATCTTATAACCGTTGATTACATGGCGGTGTGACAGGCGGCACAATATGCTGCCATGATCCATTTGCATCATCGGATGGCTGATCACCGGAGGAGAATCAGGTGCATGCTCTTTCTGCCGATCAAACAAGTACGGCGCAAACAAGCGATCGACCAGATCTGGACGTCGCTCAAGCATCTCATTCAATACAGTATAAAAACTTACGATGCTGCTCACACCGCCTTCCTTAGCAGTTTGCAGACATAGCAACGCCACATAGTCGGGAGGGCAAATGTTATAGCTGTTGTCTGTGTGAAAATTCTGCTCGGCGTTTGTGATATCGGGACGCACGCCATTGCCAGGAGCTTTCCCGAAGTCGCGCACATCGTAGATGACCTTACCATCCCAGCTTTGCGCAACTGGCCGCGACAACAACTGAGAAAGAATCCAATACGCCGCCTTGGCTTCTAAACGAGAATACTTATCCATAGGAAGCCGGTCAATGATGGCAAAGCCAACTCCATTCTCGAGAGTGCTGCGGCACTCATCCATTAGGTCGCGGCATGCATCCAGACGGAACATTGACGGTTCCAGAAACTCGATCGGTAGCGGATTATCACGCAGCATGCGAACCACATCATCAAGCTCAGCAGCTGCTTTTGCATTTAGCCTCACCAATCCATTTGACGGCTTAAGAGACGCCCGCGTCCAAACAATATTTCCCGATAGCTTGTCACGCGGTATTCCGTGAGTCGCGGTTTCGGAATGATCTTTCAAAACACTTGCTAGATTACCCATAGTATTACCTCGTTTAATGTTTAGATTAGGTAAGTACATTCTAGGAATATGTGGTGTTCAATGTAAGCGAAATATCCGTGTGGAGAAACATCGATTATTTCGAACACCACTCAGACGCTCAACGCAGATTTGCTTTGTCCACCACCTCTGACCAGATCGACACTTCCGCAACGAGTGCCTTGTCGGTCTCTTCTGGCGTTGATGGCACAGCGGCAACACCCTGCTTCAACGCAGCCCGCTGCAAGGACTCGGAAGCCGCCGATTTCACCATTGCGTCGGACAGTGTCTTCAAGACATCGGGAGGTGTGCCTTTAGGAGCAAGCACTGCATAGCGCGTGCTAAGGTCCACGCCCTTTACGCCCTCTTCCGCCAGCGTTGGAACGTCGGGAAGAGTTGGTGCCCGCTCTTTGGTTGTTACAGCAATAAAACGCAACTTGGGATTATTGACCTGGCCCATTAGCGTCGGCATGGTTTCAAACACCATATCAACCTGACCACCCATCAGGTCGGTCAATGCGGGACCACTGCCCTTGTACGGCACGTGAAGGAGTTTGATCCCCGTTGCTTGTTGGAATTTTTCACCCACCATATGCTGGGAAGATCCGTACCCCGCCGAGCCAAAAGTCAGTGTGCCCGGCTTTTCTTTTGCAAGCTTGATCAGCTCTTGTGTGTTCTTAACCGGCAAGTCCGACCGTACGACGATAGCCAATGGAGTGGATGTCGCCATAGACACGCCACTGAAAGCCCCAGGAAACTCATACTGCTGCTTCTTGGAAGGAAGCAATGAATTGATCGCCAGGCTACCCATGGCCGCAAGTAGAACCGTATACCCGTCCGGCGTAGCGTTTGCTACAAACTGAGCCCCGATCTCACCCGCCGCACCCGCCTTATTCTCAACCACAACAGGCTGCCCGAGCTCCTTCGAAAGCTGGTCTGCATAGACTCTTCCTGAAAAGTCCGATGCGCCACCGGGTGGATATGGGACCACCATTCGGATGGGGCCGCTAGGCCAGTCTGCTGAAAAAGCAGTCACCGGAGTTGATAACGCAACAAACCCGGCAACCGCCGTTCCTACCAGTAAGCGCGAAAAATGTCGTTTCATTGTCTATCTCCATATATTAATATCCTAAATATTAGGATGCACATTCTAATATTTGCGGGAACATCAGAGTTTCATATTACAGCGGAGTTGTCAACAGCATGGTACCAATGGCGCTGATTAGCGCTCTTGGACACTGATACGCGTTATTCAGATAAATTACATGATGCACAGGCGCGAAAGCATTACTGCATACGCATGTCTGCATGCATTGCAACTTCTTTCATCAAAAGAATTGGGATATCGTTACCTAAGAATAGGAACTGAACCGCCCCGGGTTTGAACGTGAGGTCGAATCTCCTCATGCACCCTCCAAGGTTGTGTCCAGCTCTTGGGGGCAGTTCAAACCCGGGGCGGTTCATAATGGCCCGGAATTCGTAAGCACTCAATTGCTGCAATGGGCAGTAAGTGAGAAACTGGAAACGGTTCTGATTGAACCGGGCAAGCCCTGGCAAGGCGGTACCATTCGGGCACTGGGGGGCCAGCTCAGAAAAGCACTAGCTATGCAGCGACATACCGATCGGTGATTGAGTAGGGTATTTCCATACCTCCCTAGGGCCCCCAGTTTGGGGACTCCAGTTTGCCGGTGAAACTGCACGTACCTTCGGTCTACGGATCCATCTGACGTGACATGTAAAAAGTGCGTAACATTCAGTAGGGGTATCACGGTGTCGGCATGAGGCTTTGTTTTCTTGGCACCTGATGACGCAAAGACGAATCAAGGACATCTATGGAATTGTGGCTGAATCGTGCCGGTGCACAAGGTGAATACGAAGACAAATTTCTCAATGAGGGGAGGGTGTATCTCACCTGGGAAGGTTTGGAGGCCAACCTCGGATCCTTGAGCTCACGTGAGGAGCTTCTAGTACTGCTTAAGGATACTTACCAAGATGAGAAGGTTTCCCGCCTGGCGAACCATGGGGGGCAGATCTGGGCGTTTGCGAAAGCTATGGAGCCAGGGGACTGGGTGGTGCTTCCTTCAAAGAAGCAACCAGTGATTCATGTTGGAAAGGTGGTGAGCCCATACACCCATCGTGCTGATGGACCCGCGCCGTTCTTTCACTATTGTGAAATCCAGTGGTTTGGTCGGGAAGTACCACGCTCGAATTTTGGTCAGGATCTCCTCTACAGTTTTGGGGCCTTCATGACGATCTGTCGGATCCGGCGCAACAACGCGCTGGATCGTGTGCAAGCGATGTATAGCAATGGCTGGGCGCCCGAAACGGCCGCTTCCGTAGTCAAAATGACGAGCGCAGGATTCCCAGATCTTAAAGCGAGCATCGTAGATGAAGAGGCGGTAGCCGAAGTGGATATTGTTGCCTACGCCCGGCAGCAAGTGGTGAGGCAGATCGAATTCAAGTTCAAGGGCCACGCATTGACGAAGTTGATTGCAGCCATACTTCAAGCTCAGGGGTACACGACTTGGCAAAGCCCAGAAGGGGCGGATGGTGGTGCCGATATCTTGGCATCTAGTGGCGACATGGGGTTCGGCGCGGATCGGATATGTGTGGAAGTTAAATCCGGCAACGGAACGGTAGACCGCCCGACGGTTGATAAGTTACTGGGAGCCATGACGAAGTTCAATGCAAACAAGGGGTTGTTCGTCGCCTGGGGAGGGTTCAAGCAGAACGTACAGAAAGAGCTTGCTTCCAGCTTCTTTCAGTTGCGGCTATGGACGCAAGATGATGTGTTGGATGTACTGTTTGCCGTCTACGACCAGCTCGAGGAAGACATTAAGGCGCAGATACCGCTGAAAAGCACGTGGACGCTCGTGCTCTCTGATGAATAGCAAAGGTCAAACTGAGTTCTGTTATTGGGAGAGGCTCCCGGCCTTCGTCGTAGACTCGGCTCCTCCCGGGTCACCTGGCTACTTCAGATTTGATCGTGCACTCGCTAGTAAACCGCTCGGGGCAAGGCCAGTAAGTGCCGCTTTCGGACAGGAGCAGACGGCGACAAGAGGGGAGCGGTAGTCCTCCGACTGCGGTCGATGCGCGTCATGCAAGCTTCTTCTGCCGGTCCCTCAGCGACGCAGTCCAGTCCTTGAGCGCCTGTATGTCCTGAAGGAGATCCGCGAGCCGTGGGGGAGCAGCGTTCCGGCCACCCGACGGATCCCCCAGCGATGGCACGCTGGCCACCACCGCGCAATTCACGGCTGTTCGTGTCGTATGCAACAACACCCTGGCCATCGCGATTGATGACAGCAAAGGCGCTGTAAAAGTGCCGCACAGTACTGCTTTTGACGCCGAGGCGGTCAAGCATTCGGCGGCCAAAAAGCCACCATATTCGCCCAAGTGGGTCAGTTTTACTCCGGCCTCGGGAACTCAAGACGGTACCGGCTGGACTGTTACTTCCTGGGTGAGGATGATGAAGACGATCCATTGGGTACCGGATTGAGTTCGGGTTCGTACAGGTCGGGCTTGAGCACCCCTTCCTTCAGGTTATCGAGCACGACATAGTGCGTTGTGCTGCCAAAGTAACGCCAGGCTTGCTCGTGCAACTGCGCCCAGATTTCTTGACTGGACTTCCAGACCACGCGCCGGAAGCTGCGCCGCGAGTAGCGCAGCGTCATCACAAACAGGCGTGGACGGCGATACCGCTGTGTACCGGGTACGCGGGTGGGCGCGCCCTCGCCGTAGTCAACCTGCGCCTCTTCGCTGGAGGCAAATTCCAGCCTGTCGAACTGCTCAGGTTCATGGTCGCGCAGTTTGCCTGCGAAGCGTTTGACGCTGTTGTAGGCTCACCTATAGCGAATTAACGGACAGGGTTTCGGCTGTCAGGGAACTGCTGATTAAGCAGGGGGTTTGCAAGGGAGACCACGTAGCTTACTTCATGGCTTCGTGCCCGCGCTGGCTCGAAATACTCTTTGCTTGCCTTGAAATCGGTGCGGTGCTTGTGCCCCTAAACCTTACTTGGACTGCATCGGAGATTCGCAAGGGATTGGCGCTTACGGGCTCGAAATGGCTACTGGTGGGCAGCGGACACAAAGGGGCATCGCTGGCCGAACGTCTGGCGCCCGTGTTCGCGGAGGTGGCCGGTGAGATGCAGGAAGCTCTGCCACAGGTCTTGCAGGTGGAAGCACACGATGCCGGTCAGACGTCGCCCTTCCGCCTGCTGGAGGCAAGGGGTGAGCCGGGAGGTCATGGGGCCACCGAAGAAACATCGCATGCCCGCTGCGCACCAGATGATGCGGCATTCCTTATTCTGACATCGGGATCGACATCATTTCCGAAGCCGGCGATCCATACCCACGAGACGGTACTTTGTGGCGCTGCATCGTATGCCGACGGCCTGGAGGTGCACTGCGACGATGTTTTTATGCACTGCATGCCCAACTACCACGTGGGCAGCCTCGCAACGGCCATTCTCACCTTAATGCGCGGTGCTGCTTTGCGGCTGGTCACGGAGTTTGAGCCCGGACGGGTACTGTCCCTGATGCAGCAGGACCGCGCCACCCTGTTCTGGGGGTTCGATACGCACTTCCTCATGATGCGCGAGCACTCCGGCTACAGCGACGGGATGCTGAAGACGCTGCAGCGCACTATGGTGGCCGCCAGCCCTGGGAATTTCGACAAGATCAAGGCGATGGGCTTGAGCCATATCGGCAGCCTGTACGGTTCTACCGAATACATGGGGTCGCAAACCTATTTTCCTTACCGTGACCGGTTCGATATCGACCGCATGAGGTTGTCGAACGGGCGGGCAACGTCCGGTGAGATCCGTATTGCCCGAATCGGAGCTTCTGGCTGGGCAGCGTCCAGTGAAATAGGCGAAATTTGCGTTCGCGGGCCAGCGTTGTTCAAGGGCTACTACGGTCTTCCAGAAGAGTCCGGCGCGTGCATTGACGATGAGGGCTTCTTTCACAGCGGCGACATTGGTTATCTGGACAACGACGGCTATCTCTACTATCGCGGCAGGCTCAAAGAGATGGTCAAGTCAGGTGGCGAAAATGTCTCTGCGCTCGAGGTCGAGAATTTTCTGACAGAGACTGTTCCTGGCGTAGTGTGCGCCATGGTGTGCGCGACACCGCACCCGAAGTGGGGTGAAGCCGTAACTGCGCTACTGCAAATGAAGGCGGGTTATTCATGCACGGTCGAAGAGGTTCAGGGGTACTGCAGAGGTTCGCTGGCGGGATACAAGATACCAAAACGTGTTCTTGTGATTGATGCTGCCGAGTGGCCGATAAGCCCGACGGGAAAAGTGAATCGACGTGCATTGGCCGAAAGGGCCAAAGATCTTTTTGCAGATTGACCGATTGAGGATGGATCTTTTATGAATAGTTCGTGGCAAGAGAAGTACAAGTGCATTGGCTTTGAAACGCATGGCAAAGTGCTTCAGGCCAGGTTTTCCCGTTCGGAACAACTCAATGCCGTCAATGCCCAGTTGCACACGGAGATGTCCTGGCTCTTTCGGGATATCACCGACTCATCGGGTTGTAATGCGGTGGTGTTGACGGGCGAAGGCAAAGCCTTCTCCGCAGGTGGAGACGTCAACTGGTTTTCGCGCATCACCCCCGAGGAGGTCGACACCCTTTTCCTTGAGGCTCGCCGGATAATCATCGATATGCTCGAGGTGCCGCAGCCCATTATTGCGGCAGTGAATGGACCGGCTGTGGGCCTGGGGGCAACACTCGCCTTGTTCAGCGATATTACGTATATGGGGCGATCTGCCATTATTGCGGACACCCACGTGCTGGCCGGTATCGCCGCAGGCGACGGCGGCGCGGCTATCTGGCCGGCCTTGGTTGGCATGCACCGGGCGAAGGAATATCTGCTGACGGGCCAGAAGGTGAATGCAGAAACCGCGCGTGAGATTGGTCTGGTAAACCATGTGGTTGACGACGATGCACTACTGGACAGCGCCATGGCGATGGCATCCAAGCTTGCCTCGGGTGCCCAGATGGCCATACGGGCTACCAAGGCATCCTTGAACAAGAGTCTGCGCGACACAGTGAACCTGAATCTCGATACATCGCTTGCGATGGAAAAGGCCTGCTTTTTTTCCGCCGAGCATCGCGCGTGTATTGACCGTTTTTTGAAAAGGTAGTGGGCGATGACGAAAGAGGGTAGTGCAAACGTCGAGGCTGACACGCTGGTTGGCCTTCAGATTCAATCGAGGGTGGCAACCATCACATTGAACCGGCCAGATCGGGGCAACGCCTTGAATGATGCGATGGTCTTCAGGTTGGTTTCAGTGATTGATGAAGTGTGTTGCTCGCCCGACATCGGTGCAGTACTGCTGACAGGCACTGGACGGGCGTTTTGTGTTGGCGGCGACATCAAGGTTTTTCAGGGGATGAGAGAGGCTCTTGCCGACTGCATGGATATCTTGTTGTGCCCCCTGAATCAGGCGTTACTGCGGCTAGAACGTGCTGGTTTGCCGATTGTCGTGGCCTTGAATGGCCCTCTGGGGGGCGGCGGGATCGGTCTGGGCCTGATGGGCGACTATGTGCTTGCAGCAGAGTCAGTGAAGCTTCGTTGTGGCTATACACTGCTTGGCCTGAGTCCCGATGCCGGTAGCTCCTGGGTTCTGATGCAGCGGGTGGGTGTGGTTCGTGCAAGGCAACTTCTTCTTTTCAATACTTCTCTCGATGCTCGCGAATGCCTGGCACTGGGGTTGGTTGACCGTGTTTGTGCCGATGCCGAATTACTGGCCCAGGCACGTGCCACCGCGCAGCAGCTGGCCGATGGGCCACGCGACGCTCAGCATCGGGTGAAGCAGTTGGTTGGTTCCGGCGCGTATCAGCGTAGTTTCGAAGAGCACCTCGAACTTGAACGCAGATTCATGATTGAATGCGCAAGTGGTGCGCATGCCCGTGAGGGCGTTCTGGCGTTTACCGAGAAGCGTAAGCCGGTGTTCTCATGAGAATCGTATCAGACAGTGGTGCCAGATAATCAGCTCTGACGCTAATTGGTCGCGTTTTTTGTGTATAAGCCGGTGCGCACGACTGGCATGGAAGCCTGTGCCAGGGCAGAGCACTAGGCAATTAAGCTGCGCGAGCTGGGCCGCCAAGTCAAGCTGTTGTCGCCCAGGGGCGTTAAGCTGGTGAGTAAGCGTGTACATGAGCAGTTGCAGGGCACAGCACCGTGACCGTGACTGCTGACGCTTTCGAAGAGTTTCCCCGCCCGCACCACAAATACGAGTCTGGTTAAGCGAATTAATCTGGAGCGCATAGAAAAAAATGCGCACTGAGGATTGGAGTCTTGAACCCGCGGCACTCGCCTGGGTCATGAAGCGCCTTGTGGTGCCGCTTGCGTAGGCCTTCACTAGGGCTGTCTCAGCGGCTTCTCTACTTAGAAAACGGGCGTGCTATCTCATCATTGTTAACTTCGATGCTGACCCGCACCTCAAAGTATCCTTTTGCCACGCCAAGGCGTTTGCCGAATATCCGGTCATAAGCGGGACAAGCCTGGCGACAGGCCTTCCGCTGCGTGTCATTGCAATGTCGTGCTTAGATAGCGACGATTTTTCCTCGGAAGTATTGACAGTGAGCATAGCGATCTCCTAACGCCGAAGTCTGGCTGATCTGGTCAGGTGCGCCTGCCGGTGCAACTAACTGCAATTCGACGCGTACGAGACAGAAGCTACCAAATATGCAATCAATTGCGTTCTCGTTGTTTGTAGTGATTCTGATTGAATATCATATAGTTACGGCTCAATCTTCAAGCTCAGAACCGATGATTAGAAGGCCTTACCTAATATAATGGTTCGAGCCCCTCCTGCCGCGCCAATCATTCAAGTTCCCCGGTGCCCGAGATGCGCCCACTGATGGTCAGCAGACGTTGCACATAGCTTGCAAAAGACGACTGATCACCGCTTTCCAGCCTTTTCCGCCACCGGCAATCCTGCTTCTTTCCAGGCCTTAAAGCCGCCTTCGATATGACTTACGCGAGACTGGCCCATGTCGACCAGGGCGGCCGTGGCCAGGCTCGATCGCCATGCAGAGGCGCAGTACAACACGAACGCTTTGTCTTCGGCAAAAATAGGTTTGTGGTAGGGGCTTTCGGGGTCTACCCAGAACTCCAGCATGCCACGCGGAGCATGCAAAGCATTGGGGATCATCCCTTCGCGCTCAAGTTCTCTGATATCGCGAATATCCACAAAAATCGTATCAGGGCTATCCAGCTTGGCTTTTGCCTCGGCCAGCGACAGCGTGGTGATTCGTTCACGCGCTTCGGCGATCAGGTCTTTGACTCCTTTGGTAACCGGCATCTTTGTTTCCTTTGTTGGGTGTATTAAAAAACACTCTCTTCCAGTTCTTCGTGCTTCAGATGCTCCCGTACGGTAGCCTGTGGTTTTTCCTTGCCGGCAAAAGCACACTCGTGTTCAAGCAAATCTTTGTACTTGCAGCCCGACATCAAGGCGCAATGCCGGAATAGCTCACTGACCCAGTCGACAAATACCCTTACCTTGGGTGACAAATGCCTGTTGTGCAGATAGACCACTGAAATCGGCTGGGGCGGCGGCGTCCATTCGGTAAGGATTTCTCGCAGTTGTCCCGATTCCAGCAAGGGGGCGACCATATAACGGGATGGCTGGATCAGGCCGAAGCCGTTGACGCCGCATTGCACATAGGCTTCGGCATCGTTGACCGATACGTTGCCTTTGACCTGGATGTCGCGCGGTTTGCCATCGACCATGAAAGACCAGTCAATGACGCGCCCGGTGCGGGCTGAAAAATAATGGACCGCGTGGTGGTTGGCCAGGTCATCAATGCATTTTGGTTCGCCGTACCGTTCCAGATACGCTGGCGATGCGCAGGTGATGCTTTCGAATGTGCCAATGCGGCGGGCCACCATGCTGGAGTCTTCCAGGTCGCCGACGCGGATGGCGCAGTCGACGGCATCCCGCACCATGTCGACGACTCTGTCGCCCATGCCGATTGCCAGTTCAATGTCTGGATAACGAGTGTGAAAATCGCATAGGGCGGGAACAAGGATCAAGCGGCCGATTGACGGCGGCGTGTCTATGCGCAGACGCCCGCTGGGGCCTCGGGTTACGTCCCGGAACGAGGCGTCCATGTCTTCGATGTCGGCCAAAATTTGGACGCAGCGTTCGTAATAGGCGGCGCCATCGGGTGTCAGACTCAGGCGGCGTGTCGTGCGGTTCAATAGCCGCAGCTTCAGGGTTCGCTCCAGGCTCTGTATGGTGGTGGTGACGGTGGAGCGCGGCAGGCCCAGGCTGTCTGCCGCCAGCGTGAAGCTGTTGGCATCGACGACACGGGTAAAGACTTGCATGGCCTGGAATCTATCCATGGCGATCTCCATATTGTTCGTTTGGTGCGAATAGTGATAGCGAAAAATTGCTATTTAACTGTTTTTCCAAAAAATGAATAATACATCCTCTTTCTTGTCGTGAACAGTCCTGTGTTGTCGGGGCTACGCGACCCTTCCTCAGAAAAGGATTTCTCCATGTCTTTATTGCGTAAACGATACGCGCTCGCCGTAGTGGCTGTTGTGTTGCTGGCCGGAGGCGCCGCCTGGTTCCACCTGCAAACCGGAAGCGCGGTTGCGGCGCTTGCACCGTCGCCGACTCCGGCGGTTGCCGTGGATGTTGCGCAGGTCAGCAGCCGCAGCATCACCGATTGGCGTGAATATTCGGGTCGCCTGGAGGCGGTGGAGCAAGTCCGGATACGGCCGCTGGTCTCAGGCACCATCACCAAGGTTCATTTTCAGGACGGCAGTCTGGTCAAGGCCGGCGATGTGCTGTTCACCATAGATCCCAGACCGTACCAGGCCGCTGTAGACGGGGCCCAGGCTGAACTTGCCGCAGCCAAGGCGCGCAAGGCGTACGCCGGTGCCGATCTGGCACGTGCGCGCCGGCTGTTGGACAAGAATGCGATCGCCAAGCGCGACTTTGAGCAAAAACGCAATGCATCGCGCGTTGCCGCGGCGCAAACACTGGCTGCCGAGGCTGCATTGGCGAGCGCCGAGCTGGACCTGGAGCACACGCAAATTGTTGCGCCGGTGTCGGGCCGTGTGTCACGCGCCGAGGTCACAGAGGGCAATATTGTTGCCGCAGGAACTGGGGCGCAGCCACTGACCACCCTGGTGTCGGTCGACAAAATGTATGCCTCGTTCGAGGTTGACGAGCAAAGCTTTCTGTCGTTTGTGAACCCGGCCCGCAAGGGGCAGGGTGGCCCGGCGTCAGTGTCTATGGGGTTGAGTAACGAACAAGGTTTTCCGCGATTGGGTAAAGTCGCCTCGATTGATAACAGGCTGGACACTTCATCCGGAACCATACGGGTGCGCGCTGTGTTCGATAACGCGGATGGCTTGCTTTTGCCTGGCTTATATGCCCGCATTCGGCTAGCTGGTGGCGCGCCTCGTCCTGCTGTGCTGATAGAGGAAACCGCAATCGGGACGGATCAGGGCAAGCGTTTTGTGGTGGTTGTCGACAAGCAGAACCGAACGGCCTATCGAGAGGTTCAACTGGGTGCCGTTCAGCAAGGCTTGCGTGTCATCGAAGCTGGACTTTCCCCGGGCGAGCGCATCGTCGTCAACGGTTTGCAACGGATACGTCCGGGTGATGCGGTAACGCCGGAAACGGGCCTTGCTAAGGGCGAGGAGCGGCTGGCTGTGGCAGGGGCGGCAGATGACGCGGCACCTGTGAACGATAACAAAACGGCCTCTTGATCCGGACTCATCATGAATATTTCCAAGTTCTTTATCGACCGTCCGATTTTTGCGGGTGTGCTTTCCGTCCTGATCTTGCTGGCGGGTGGTCTGGCGATGTTTCAGCTGCCCATCTCGGAGTATCCCGAAGTCGTGCCGCCATCCGTGGTCGTACGGGCTCAGTTTCCAGGGGCCAACCCCAAAGTGCTGGCCGAGACCGTAGCCGCGCCGCTGGAGGAATCGATCAACGGTGTCGAAGATATGCTGTACATGCAGTCGCAGGCCAATAGCGACGGCAATCTGGTGGTGACGGTAAATTTCCATCTGGGTGTCGATCCCGACAAGGCGCAGCAGCTGGTGCAGAATCGGGTTACACAGGCTCTGCCGCGTTTACCTGAAGAAGTGCAGCGGCTGGGCGTGACGACAACCAAGTCATCGCCGACGCTCACCATGGTGGTGCACCTGATTTCACCCGACCAGCGCTACGACACGACCTATCTACGCAATTATGCGGTTCTCAATGTCAAAGACAGGCTGGCCCGTATCCAGGGTGTGGGCGAGGTGCAGGTATGGGGTGCGGGAGATTATTCGATGCGGGTTTGGCTGGATCCCGGCAAGATGGCTCAGCGCAACCTTACGGCAATGGAAGCAGTTGCCGCCATTCGCGAGCAGAACGTTCAGGTGGCTGCCGGCGTAATAGGCGCGTCGCCCACGGCATCGGACGTGTCCTTGCAACTTTCGGTCAATGCTCAGGGGCGCCTTCAGACCGAAGAGCAGTTCAGCGATATCGTTCTGAAGACTTCCGCCGACGGCGGGGTTACGCGGCTGGGTGATGTTGCGCGTATTGAACTGGGCGCGGCAGAGTATGGCCTGCGTGCACTGCTTGATAACCAACCGGCTGTGGGTATTGCCATTATGCAGTCCCCAGGCGCGAATGCGCTGGACATTTCAGATCAGGTGCGTGCCGTCATGGACGAGCTGTCAGCGGATTTTCCGGCTTCGCTGGAAAGCCGCATTATGTATGACCCCACGCAGTTCGTACGGTCCAGCATCCATGCGGTGGTCATAACGCTGCTGGAGGCCATCGCCCTGGTGGTGCTGGTGGTTATCGT
The DNA here is from genome assembly GCA_013416405.1 of Alcaligenaceae bacterium. GTDB lineage: Bacteria > Pseudomonadota > Gammaproteobacteria > Burkholderiales > Burkholderiaceae_B > Pusillimonas_C. Next base: position 307,023 of record JACCET010000005.1, on the reverse strand, counting down.
CTTTCTGCAAACCTGGCGTGCATCCATCATTCCGTTGCTTGCGGTGCCGGTGTCGATAGTCGGGACTTTTTCGTTGTTGCTGGCTTTTGGCTATACGATCAATGCACTGTCACTCTTTGGTCTGGTATTGGCCATAGGCATTGTGGTCGATGATGCCATTGTGGTGGTCGAGAACGTGGAGCGCAATATCGCGGCGGGCTTGTCGCCGCGCGATGCGACTTACCGCGCCATGCGCGAAGTCAGTGGCCCGATTATTGCCATCGCCCTGACGCTGGTGGCTGTGTTTGTGCCGTTGGCCTTCATGACGGGACTCAGTGGTCAGTTTTTCAAGCAGTTTGCCATGACGATCGCGATCTCGACCGTCATCTCCGCCATCAATTCCCTGACCTTGTCGCCCGCGCTGGCAGCTCTGTTGCTGAAAGGACATGATGAGAAGCCTGACTGGCTGACCCGAATCATGAATCGCTATCTGGGTGGCTTCTTCGAACGCTTCAATCACTTCTTTCGGCGTTCGTCTGACCGTTACGCCACAGGTGTGTCTGGCACTATAGGTCGCAAGGCCTCGACGCTGGGTGTATATGTGTTGCTGGTGGCACTGACCGTGGGCATTTCCTATCTGGTGCCGGGCGGCTTTGTACCCGCCCAGGATAAGCAGTATCTGATCAGTTTTGCCCAGTTGCCCAGCGGAGCCTCGCTGGATCGCAGCGAGGCCGTCATACGCAAGATGTCCGACATCGCGCTGAAGCAGCCTGGTGTGGAAAGCACCATTGCTTTTCCGGGACTGTCGATCAACGGCTTTACCAATAGTTCGAGCGCGGGCATCGTGTTCGTGACGCTTGATCCCTTTGAACAACGTAAGGGGGATGCGCTATCGGCAGACAATATCGCTGCAGAACTTGGCAAGCAATACGCAGCCATCAAGGATTCGTTTATTGCCGTGTTTCCGCCGCCGCCCATCATGGGCTTGGGTACGGTGGGTGGATTCAAACTGCAACTGGAAGACCGTGCGGCGCTGGGCTACGAGCAGATGGATGCGGTGACCAAGCAGTTCCTGGCCAAAGCGGCGCAGGCACCTGAGCTGGGCCCGGCGTTTTCCAGCTATCAGATTAATGTGCCGCAGCTTGATGTAGCGCTGGACCGTGTCAAGGCCAAGCAACTGGGCGTGCCTGTCGACGAGGCCTTCGACACCATGCAAATATATTTGGGTTCGCTATACGTCAATGACTTCAATAGGTTTGGACGCGTGTACCAGGTAAAGGCCCAGGCAGACGCGCAATTCCGTTCGCATCCGGAAGATATTCTTCAGCTTGAAACACGCAGCAGCAATGGCCGTATGGTGCCTTTGTCGGCGGTGGCCTCGGTATCGCCCAGTTTCGGCCCCGAAATGGTTATACGTTACAACGGCTATACCGCTGCTGATATCAATAGCGGGCCAGCGCCAGGCTATTCGACTGACCAGGCACAGGCGGCTGCCGAACGCATTGCGCAAGAAGTCATGCCGCGCGGCGTGAAGTATGAATGGACCGACCTGACTTATCAGCAGATTCTGGCAGGCAACGCGGGCATGTGGGTGTTTCCCATCAGCGTGCTGCTGGTTTTCCTGGTGCTTGCCGCGCTTTATGAAAGCCTGACGCTGCCGCTGGCAGTAATCCTGATCGTCCCCATGAGTATTTTGGCGGCGCTGACAGGTGTCTGGCTGACGGGCGGCGACAACAATATCTTTACGCAGATAGGTTTGATGGTGCTGGTGGGCTTGGCGTGCAAGAACGCCATCCTGATTGTGGAGTTTGCCCGTGAGCTTGAACTGCAGGGCATGAGCACCATCAAGGCGGCTACCGAAGCCAGCCGCTTGCGCCTGCGCCCCATCCTGATGACTTCCATCGCTTTCATCATGGGCGTAGTGCCTTTGGTTATTGCTACGGGTGCAGGCTCCGAGATGCGTCAGGCCATGGGTGTTGCCGTCTTCTTCGGCATGCTGGGCGTTACGCTGTTCGGGCTGTTTCTGACACCGGTGTTTTATGTGGTGCTGCGCAGCTTGCGACGCGGCCCACTGCATGCGGCCGGGGCACACGAGGCGCCAGCTATAGCGACTCAAGAATAATGGAATGATGATCATGAAACGATTACGTTTGCGTTTTACGAGTTTGGCGATGGCCTTGTTTCTGGCTGGTTGCGCGGTGGGCCCCGACTATCAACGGCCCGACGTTGATGTACCCAATACCTACAAAGAAGCAACGCTGTCACCGGAAGCGGCCAAGCAATGGAAAATGGCCCAGCCTGCCGAGGCACTGGCACGGGGCGACTGGTGGGCAATCTTCAAGGATCCCGTCCTGGATAAACTGGAATCCCAGGCTATGTCGGCCAACCAGGATCTTAGGGTGGCGGCAGCCCGGGTGAAACAGTCTAGAGCCTTGCGCCAGAATGCGGAAGCTGGCCTGTTCCCGTCGCTGGATGCCGGCTTCGGGCCCATGCGTCAGCGCCAGTCTGGTGCTGCGCAGGGTCTAGCCGACGACACTGACAGTTCGCCGCAGACACTGTGGCGAGCCCAGGCTGGCATTTCCTACGAGGCGGATTTATTCGGCCGAATTGCTTCGGGTGTGGATGCTTCCACGGCAGATGCCGAGCAAAGCGTCGCGCTCTTCCAGTCGGTACGACTGGCCTTGCAGGCAGATGTGGCACAGGCTTATTTTCGAATCCGGCGTCTGGATGCTGAACAGCAGCTGTATCGGCGCACGGTCGAATTGCGCGGCGCAACCCTGCAGTTGGTTCAGCAGCGTTACGACGAAGGCGAGATCAGCGAGCTGGATCTTGCACGGGCAAAGTCGGCTTTGTCTTCGGCCAGTTCGCAAGCCTTGGGTATAGAGCGTGAACGGGCCGTGGCCGAGCATGCCCTGGCAACCTTGTTGGGCAAAACGCCGGCACAGTTTGCTCTGGCGCCCGATCCATTGGGGCGCATGTCGGTGGATATTCCCGCCGGCCTGCCGTCTTCATTGCTGGAGCGTCGGCCTGATATTGCGGCTGCCGAACGAGCCATGGCCGCCGCCAATGCCCGCGTAGGGGTGGCCAAAGCGGCCTTCTTCCCGCGCCTTACGCTGACTGGTGCTTTCGGTTACGAGTCCTCTGAACTGGGTAATCTGCTGGAATGGTCCAGCCGAACCTTTCTGCTTGGGCCGTTGGTAGGTACGGTGCTGACGCTGCCTATCTTTGATGGTGGCCGTCGTGAAGCGGGTCTGGAAAAGGCAAGGGCAATCTACGAAGAAGACGTGGCCGCCTATCGCCAGACCGTGCTGCAAGCATTTCGCGAAGTCGAGGACGGCCTGTCCAGCTTGCGCATACTCAAGGATCAGACACAGGTACAGGATGCGGCGGTTCAGCAAGCCTCACGCGCAGCCGAGCTGTCGCAGATCCAATACCGGGAAGGGTCAGTCAGTTATCTGGATGTGATTGACGCCGATCGCCAGGTGCTGGTGCAGCAACGTGCGTCATTGGCATTGGACGGAGAGCGGGCGCAGACCGCCGTGGCGCTGGTGCGTGCAATTGGAGGTGGCTGGGAGGCCGACCGCCAATTGGCCAACCGTTAAGGTTTGTAGTTCAGGTCTATAGCCAGTAAGGGCACCAGCATGCTGCTGGTGCCCATTGTGCTAATTGCCTGCAGGCAGCGGCGCATATTCAGCGGCTATCCAGCGATAGCCCGTATCTTGCTTGCCTACATGGCCGATACCCGGAAAGGGCAGGTGTGCGCCCGCGATCCAGAGCTTTTCCTGAGCTGCGCGTGCAAGTATCTTTTCACGTGTGGCAACAGCCTGTTCTGGATCGCTATCGAAATCGATGGAAACCTGAGGATTCGGGAACTGCACGGCATGGCTATGAACGACGTCTCCCCATACCAGCAGGTGCTGGTCTGCGGACGTAATCATATAGCCACCGTGACCGGGCGTATGGCCAGGCAGTGCCACCGAAGCCACTCCGTCGGCCAGGGATGCCCCAGCAGCAAATTGCTTGAGCTTTCCGGCGGCTTCATAGGGAGCCACGGAGTCTTGGGCAAACTGGAAAAAGGCCTGGGCCTCTTTTGGTGCCTGTGCCGAAGTTTCTTTATTCAGCCAATGAGCGGCTTCGTCCTTGGACACATAGACCGTTGCATTGGGAAAAGCCATTTTGCCGTTGGCCGTGATGCCGCAAGCATGATCGGCGTGCAAATGAGTAAGGAGAACCTTGCTGACTTGTGCCGGCTCATATCCCGCGGCCTGCAGGCTTTTGCTTATTCCGCCCATTGCGGGGCCGAAACATGCCGCTGCGCCTGCATCGATGAGAATCAATTCCTTGCCGGTATTGACCAGGTAACCATTGACGGCCGTTTGTACGCCATCTTTGTTGACGGGTACAAACATGTCTTCGAGCAGGGTCTGGATATCGTTTGCACTGATGCCGTGCAGCAGATTGACGGGTAGCGATGCCGTTCCGTCATACAGTGCCGTCACCTGAAAGTCGCCCAGTTGCATGTGGTAGTAGCCGGGAACTTGCTGAGTGGAAGGGGTGGGGGTTTGCGCGAAACTTGCCTTGGGCAATAAAGCCGCGCCGACGATGGATAGTGTGAAGAGACTAATGGCAAGCAGGCGGCGTGCCAATGGCGATGCCCCTGAAATGTTGGAAGTTTGCATGGCAGCTGTCCTGAATATGATTAGGAACTGCTGATCGGAGCACAAGGAGCTTGTGCCGATCAGCAAGGTTCACTATATCGCATACAGTGACTGCCGGTGCAGGGCAGCACCTTCCTAAGAAGGGCTGCAGTACCGAGTACAACTTAAGCTTCGATGTTGCGGTCAAACCAGCCGTTGGCAGCTGCTTCAGCCAGTTCTGCGCGAACTTGTGCGCGGCTCTTGCTGTCTGCCTCTTGGTGCGCGTACAGCTGGGGGAATTTTTCGTTCAGCTTGGCGCTGCTTTCACCCGTGATAATGTTGCCGGTGCGGACTGCTTCGGCCAGCTCAGCTTGAACCTGAGCACGGGTTACGCTGGAGGTGACTTGCTGATTCGGGTACAGCTGGGGATACTGCTCGTTCAACTTGGCGCTGCTTTCACCGGTAACAATATTGCCAGTGCGCACGGCTTCGGCCAGTTCGGCACGGACTTGATCGCGGGTAACAGGTGCGTCGGTGCTGGCGGCCATGGCCTGACCGGCAACCAAAGTCGAGAAGGCAAAGGCAATAGCGGAAAATTGAGTGCGTGTCATGATGTTTATCCTTTCATTCAAAATGTTGGTTAAGCCAGAGCAGAAACTATTTCCGGTGGCTTTCAGCGAGTGGCTTATCTGTTGCCCTCGTCGATGTAGTAACTTTAATAGTCCTTTGCTATTGAATAAAGGTATTAATATGAAATATACTATTCATATAAGTGAAACAATCGGTTTGGCCGAGCTGCTTGCTGACTTAGGCTGCGGTGATACTGGCCAAGACGGGCGGGCTAGCTTGACCCATCAAGTGGGTGTGCTCAAAGATGTAATCTATGAACGCTCGCGTTCTATCGGGAAGCTGTTTTCGGCTTGGGTAGCAAAGGTAGTGGCCGTCCTTATCGGGGGCATACCCAGCCAGGCAGGCAAGCAGCTTGCGGCTTTGAAGCAGGTCGTGCACCAAGTAGGACGGCAGTTGAGCAATACCCTGGTCTTGTAGCACTGACTCTACGATCAAATCCATATCGTTGAAGGTGTACTGAGCTTGTGGCAGATGCTTGTGCAACGTGCCGCCGGCCCTAAAATGCCATTCTTTGACGCGACCCGATGCAGAGCGAAAGTTGATGCACAGGTGCTGGTCAAGATCATCAAAATTCTGCGGCATTCCGTGAGCCTTTACATAGGCTGGCGATGCGCACACGACCATCTGCATGGGAATCAGCTTACGTGCCACAATATCGCTGTCTTCCATGCTCCCGTCCCGAAAGGAAACGTCTATGCGGTCAGTAGCGTAGTCGGCAGGAAGATCGTTCAGCACAAGCTCCAGCGTGATGTCGGGATAGCGCTGACGAAAGCCATGCAGTAGTGGCGTAATGACCGTGCGTCCGAAGCTTACTGCTGACTGTATGCGCAGGTGGCCTCTGGGAGGGCCGCCGCGTAGTTCGCGCATAGCTTCCAGGGCATGCATGATGCGCTCCACCCCCGGCTGGCAATTTGCGTAGAAGAGTTCGCCTTCCCGGGTTAACGATGTGCTGCGCGTTGTGCGCTGGAGCAGACGGGCATTGAGCTGGGTTTCGAGTTTCTGCACGCTGCGGCTGACGGCAGAGCGGCCTATGCCCAGGCGAACACCTGCACGCGAAAAGCTGCCTTCGTCAGCAACAGCAAGAAAGGCAACTACGCCTGCGTAGCTGGTGACAAAGCTGCTGGCTAGCGCATCAACTGCGCCAGTTAAGGGGTGGCGCAGTTGCGTGTGGGGGACAAGAGAGCAAGTTCGGGTATCCATACTGAACTAGACGTATGGATACCCGGTTTTGTGACATGATGGCTCTTATGACAGATTGGCTTTGTCCAGGCCATAGGCTTTGTCGGCCGAGCCCGGTGTTGTCTGGAAGGCTATATTCAGTCGATTCCAGCCATTGATGGCCATGACAGCATAGGTCAGATCGGATAGCTCTTGCTTACTGAACTGAGTAAGCACTTGCTCGTACACCTCATCAGATACGCCGTGTTCTGGCAGCTTGGTCAGTATCTCGGTCCAGGTCAGCGCGGCGCGTTCGCGAGGCGAAAACAGCGAGGATTCACGCCATATAGCCACGTGATGCAGGCGTAGCTCGCGCTCACCTTGAATCTTGGCTTCCTTTACGTGCATGTCCAGACAAAAGCCGCAGCCGTTGATCTGTGATGCGCGGATGGACACAAGATGCCGGGTGGAAATTTCTACGGCGCTGTTATTCAGAAGATTACTGAATTCCTGGTACTTCTTGAATAGCTCTGGGGATTGCTGAATATGATTGAGACGCTGTGCCATGATTTCTCCAAAAAAGTATGTTTCTATGGTAGGTTCAATCAAGGTATGGCGGTAGCCATGACAGGGGATACACCGTGTTGCCCGACAGGCATCAAACATGCTTAAGTACCATTGAGCTCGATGGCGAGCCGAGTAAGCTTGGCCGGATTGCGCTGGGCATAGATACGGCTTATGCGACCGCCGTCCAGTTCGAACATCAAGGCCGACTCAAGCTGCCCATCAATAAAGCGCAAGAGCGACCATTGCCCATTGAGAACGACCAATCGGTGGGTAAGTTTGCCTTGGTAGCGCCGCGTCGCTGCAAAAAAGAGCTGTGCAATACGTCGGCCCCCGGCCAGTGGTTGCGGGAAGCTGGGTACCTGACCGCCGCCATCGCCCATCAGCAGGGCATCTTCAGCCAGCAAGGCATTGATGTCGGCAAGGTCGCCACGATCGAGAACCTGTGCAAAAGCCTGTAGCAAGCGGTGATGCGTGGCCTGCTGCACGACATGGCGCGGCTTGTCGTTGCGCAACTGGGTTTTCGCACGGCTGACTAATTGCCGGCACGCCGCTTGCGTCTTGGCCAGGATCTCTGCAACCTGGTCGTAGTCTATGTCAAAAATTTCATGCAGCAGGAAAGCGGCACGCGCTTCGGGTGTCAGCCGCTCAAGCAGCAGCAGAAAAGCCATTGATACATCATCGGCGCGCTCTTTGATTTCTTCCGGGGTGACCGGCAGTTCCGTCAGCTGCGGTTCGGGCAACCATATGCCTGCATAGTATTCCCGTTGTGTCTTGGCAGCGCGTAATTTGTCTATGGACAGCCGTGTTGTGACGGACACCAGCCAGGCCTGCGGATTCTCTATACCGTGTTGTGCTGTGGTATGCCAGCGCAACCATGCGTCTTGCACGATGTCTTCGGCGTCCGCAGTGGTGCCGAGCATACGATAGGCAATTTTCTGCAGCCGCGGACGAAGGCGGTTAAAGGTGTGCGTATTGTCGTCCATGTTTTTCAAGCAATCATGTTCCGTGATGCAAGTCTTTTCGCATTAACCCACTTTGCAGTGTCACGCCCCGCTTAGTCAGTAACCTTTGCTCCACCACATGAAAACCATGGTGTGAAAAGAATGGCTGGGCGGTTTGGCTTACATCGGACGTGAGCTCGTTAAGGCCAATCAGCTGAGCTTGTTCATGGATACGATTCATTAGCTGCGTGCCGACGCCTTGTCGCGGATAGGCCCCCGACACAAAGAAATGATCGATGTACCCGTTAGTCTGAATGTCGGCGTAGCCTGCAATGTCACCGTCGACCTCAACGACAAACGGTTGTAATTCCCTCATGCGGCTAGCCCACAGTTCGGGGGGGAAATCTGCCGGCGCCCAAGCCTTGATTTGTTCAACGGTGTAGTCGCGTGATGCGATGTCATGTACAGCCGACAGAAAGACCTGAAATAACGCACCCTCATCGCCAGATTTGAATCGTCGAATTTCCATTGTGTCCTCGCAAACATGATCAATCTTATAACAATGTCAGCTTATGCAAGGCTCCATTGGCTAGTGTTTGCCGCGACATACCGCCACGCCGTCCCTCCAGCAATAGCTGCAATCCGCCCAGCCATGCGCCGTGGCCAAAGGCCAGAACCGGCCCCTGGGCTGCCCTTGCACGATCGCGCACGCGAGCTATACGGGCGTTGAAATCGTCCATGGTTTCGCCCAGAGGAAGGGTATGCAGCGCATTTTGCCACGCGCCGGGGTGGGCGGCATCCAGTTCGTCCCAGGTGCGTCCCTCCCATGTCCCAAAAGCGATCTCAGCGAGGTCGGGATCGGATTCTGCGTCGGGAAACCCGTGCAGCTCTGCGGTTTGGCGTGCCCGGCTCAGAGGCGAAGTCAGGACCAGGGCGAAATTCTGATCGGCCAGCGCCTGCCGGTTGGCGGCCAGCGTGGCAAGATCCTGGGCCCCCATGGGATCGTCCAGTGCGATGTCGCGCTGGCCCTGCAAACGGCCCTGACTGTTCCACGGCGTACGGAAATGGCGAATAAACCAGAGTTCTACCATATGCGGTTAATCCGTCAGCAAAGGGGCACTGTGACTGTCTATGGTCAGGAAGACCGGTGCCCCTTCGTCATGAGGTGGCACGTCGGCTGAGTGCTGTGTATCAACGATGATCTGGCCGTCCGGGGTTTCCACCAGATAGCGGATCTGGCTGCCCAGGAACTCGCGATGGGTGACTTTGCCCGGGATGTCGCCGCCCGTTGCCGCCAGACGAACGTTCTGCGGACGCAACACGATGCGGCTGGCATTTTCAACGGGCTTGGCCACCGCCAGCCGCTGCCCACCCGCAGTCATGAATCCTTGGTCCTGCATCGTGCCGTTCAGGATATTGGCTGTGCCAAGAAAGCCTGCCACAAACGCATTGGCCGGATGATCATAAAGTTCCTGCGGTGTGCCGATTTGTTGTATGACGCCCTTGTCCAGCACTGCCATCCGATCCGAGGTGGTGTTGGCTTCTTCCTGATCATGGGTCACGAAGATAGTGGTCAGGCCCAGCTTGCGTTGCAGCGCCAACAGCTCGCGCCGCATCTGGACGCGTAGCGCGGCATCAAGGTTGGACAGGGGTTCGTCCAGCAGCAGCACTTGTGGTTCGATCGCGATGGTGCGCGCCAGCGCCACGCGCTGTTGTTGACCGCCCGACAGTTGCGCGGGCATGCGGTCGGCCAGATCCAGCAGGTTCACGGTTTCCAGCGCAGCCTCGACCTTGGGGCCAATTTCGCGTGCGGGCGTCTTGCGTTCTTCCAAGCCAAAGGCGACGTTCTTGCGTACCGACATGTGCGGCCACAGTGCATACGACTGGAACACCATGCCCACATTGCGCTTCCACGGAGGCAGGTTGGCAATATCGCGATCCCCGATCAGGATGCGGCCGCGCGGCGTGGGGCCAAAGCCCGCGATGGCGCGCAGCAGCGTCGATTTTCCCGAGCCAGAGGGTCCCAGGAATGCAAAGAATTCACCGGGTTCGATCACCATGTTGATGCCTTCCAGCACCTTGGTGGCACCGAAGGACAGGTGCAGATCCTCGATACGGATTCCTGCTTTGCTTGATGTCATATTTGGTCTCCGAAACTTAGTGCTGTCCGTCGCCGGTCATGGTTTGACGTGTGCGTTCGCGCTCGATGATGCGCTGTGAAAGATAGGTGCCAATTGCCACAATCACAACGGCCAAGATGCCAAGGGCAGCACCGGGCCCGCGCCCCGCGGGCGATTGCATATAAAGGTAGATGCCGTAAGCAAGGGGCGCATCAGATGAGCGTGAAACCAGCATGATGGTTGCTGATAGCTCGACCGCCGCCGTGGCGAAACTGGTCACGAAGCCGGCAAGTATGCCCCCCGTCATCAGCGGCACCACGATGCGCCTTATGGTGCTGGTGCGCGATGCGCCCAGGCTTTCGGCCGCCTCTTCAAGCGACAGCGAAATCTGTTGCAGCGCCGCCATGCATGCGCGCAGCGCATAGGGCAGTCGACGTACGGCCAGCGCCACGATGATGATGCCCCAGAAGCTGGACATCTGGCCCAGGCCGAATGGAAGCTGAATGCTGTGGAACATGCGCAGATAGCCTATGCCCAATACCACCCCTGGCACCGCCAGCGCGGCAGTTGCCATGTAGTCCAGCCATTTGCGTCCTGCCAGCTTGGTGCGGATCACAATATAGGCGATGGCCGTGCCTAGAACCACATCGATCACGGCGGCCGAACCGGCATAGATTAGCGTGTTCCAGACATATTGTGAGGATTGGGTGAAGACGGTGCCGAAGTGCTGGATGGTAAAGCCGTCGGGCAGCGGAGCAAAGGACCAAATTGTGCCGAATGCGAGCAGCAGCAGTCCGATATGCGGTGACAGCACCATGGCAAGTATCAGTCCGATCACACTCCATGCCAGCCATTTCTCGCGCGGCTTCAAGTCGCGGCGTGACAGCCCGCCACCCCCTTTTTGCACCGTTGCATAGTCCTTGCCACGCATGAACAGGAACGAGGCCCAAAGTGAAAATACCGAGAACGCCACCAGAATGAAAGAAATCACATAGCCCATGGGATCGTTGATCCCGACGCCGGTGATGCGCAGATAGGCCTGTGGCGCCAGCATGTTGTTCACATTCAGCAGCAAAGGTGTGCCCAGATCGTCGAAGACCTTGATAAAGACCAGCGCGGCGCCGGCCAGATAGCCTGGCATGGCCAACGGAAACACAATGCGGCGGAACATCCGCATGCCATAAGAACCCAGATTTTGTGCCGCCTCTTCCATGGAGCGGTCGATATTGCGCAGGCTTGCTGACAGGTTGATCAGAATGAAGGGGAAGTAATGGATGGATTGAACCAGGATGACCCCTGAGAGCCCCTCCATGAACGGAATGCGAAAGCCGAAATACTCGTTCAGCAGCAGGTTGATCGAACCGTTGCGGCCAAACAGCAGCGACATGGCCACCGCGCCAACGAAGGGGGGCATGATCAGCGGAATGATTCCCAGCGCCTGAATTGCGGCGGTGCCGGCGAAATTAAAGCGTGTGGTGATATAGGCTAGTGGCAATGCTATCGCGGTCGCAACCACCACCGACATTGCCGAGACATAGAATGAGTTCACGAAGCTTTCGCGAAACAGCGTCGTGTTGAAGAAGTCCTGGAAGTTCTGTAGCGTGAAGACGCCGGTGCGAGCATCCAGAAAGGCGACATAGATCACCTGCGCCACTGGCAGAATGAGGAATGCCATCAGAAAGATCGCGATCAGGATGCCGGCAACCGCAGCGCCCGACAGGCGCGGAAACAGTGTGAAGCGGCGCGGGGCGGCGTCCCCAGAGATAGTGTCTGTCATGCTCGTCCTAAAAGAAATGGGCGGGCCAAGACCCGCGCTCGATCAGGGCGCGGGTCTTGGCGGAGCTGTGCGGGCGTGTTACAGCGCTGCCGCTTGCTCGGCCAGTTCTTGGGCCTTGCGATAGTTTTCAACCGCAAAGCTGTCCCAACCCTGTTCAACTTCGGCCTGGCGTCCGACGACCTTGGTTTCAGCCTTGGCGCGCGAGGTGGTGAAGACGTGTGCGAATGACGGATCTGATGCTTGTTCTGCGGTAATTGGCATGGCTTCGATCAGCTTGCGAGCCTCGGTGATGAGGGCGGCGGCCTTGTCATTGCCACTTTTCGCATGTGCCGCTTCAGCTTTTTGCACGGCAGAAACGGCGTTGCGCAGGTCTTCCAGACGATAAGTTATCAGCACGTCGAACAGCGAGTTCACGAGGTTATAACGCTCTCCCGACACGTCCACATCGAATTCGATTGCACCGGGTGCAAAATCCTTGGCGTAGGGGTTGGGGAAGCCTTCGGGTGCGTTCTCGTAGGCGGCAGGATTGACCGGCAAGCGCATAATGGCCGGATTCAGCAGTATTTGCTGGCCCTTGGGTGACAGCAGGAATTCAATGAACTTCACCGCGCCTGCTTGATTGGGTGCATTCTTGATGACGCCAATGTTCGCGGGCACGATGGCGGTTACGCTTGGGTAAACCAGTTCGACCGGAAAGCCTGAAGCCTTGGATGCCAGGCCGAAGAAGTCGATCACGATACCGAAACCCGTAGCGCCCGAGTTCACCGCATCGGGTACGCCAAAGCTGCGTTCGGTCACGGTGTTCATATTGCCTGCGATCCATTTCCAGGTGGCCCAGCCTTTATCCCAGCCTTCGCCCTGTAGTAGAGTTTCAACCGTCAAGTGCGTGGTACCGGAACGCGAAGGTGCGGACATTGCAACGTGGCCGTTGTACTCGGCGCGTTTCAGATCGTTCCATTCCTTGGCAACGGGCAGGTCGTTGGCCTTGGCGTAGCGGGTGTTATACATGATGCCGTAGCCCGAAGCCGCGAAGCCGTAATAGGTGCCATCGGTGTCGTTGATAGGATAACCGCCGATCGCATCAGGTATGCCGTCGGACTTTACATCAACCTTGGCAAGCAGTCCGCCGGCCTTCAATACCTCGAAGGCGTCGGGAGCCGAGGCCCACATCAAGTCCACACTATTGGCACTCTGGGTTTCCTTCAGGTGCGAAACGGCAGCATTGGTGTTGCGGCTGACCACTTCGAGCGTGGTGCCCGGATGAGCGGCCTCGAAGGCGGTCTTGAACGGATCGGTCAGGTCGCGCGGGAACGAGGTGACTACGGTTACCGTATCGGCAAAAGCCATGGCAGACGTCATCAGCAGCGCGGCGGCGGTCGCGCTGAGGGTCAAGATTTTCTTCATTTACTCCTCCTGGTGTTTGTTTATTCTTTCCATGCTGCGTCAGGCAGATCGCGCCCATGCTGGGCCGGACTCCGTCTGTACGGGCAGACTATGCACGAATATTAAAAAACACTCAAGTCTTTGTTTTTAAAAGAATAAATGGGTTAATGTTGACTCGTTGGATGGGTCATTTTTGACCCGAATCAGTGCCTTCCAGCATATTGTGATGGCGCAGTCGCAGGTAAAGTCGCTTACGCGGAATGCCCAGCAGGCTGGCTGCCTCAGCTTTGCGGCCGCCGGTTTCCATCAGCGCGGCGCGTAGCAAGCGCGATTCGAAATCATCCATGGCCGCGTCGTAGCCGGGCCAGTCATGCCGCGCGAGCTGGAGGCGCAAGGCGTCGTCGATATGGATTTTGGGCAGATCATGGCGCGCAGCGGCATGGGTGGCAAAGTGAGTGACCAGCAGCGCTGCGTTGCGATCCAGGCGGTCGCGCAAGCGGTTGTTTTCCAGTTGCAGACTGCGCATGGCCTGCGCGCGTCGCAGCACATCGAGCATCAGTTCGGGTGGACAGGGCTTTTCCAGAAAATCGTGGGCGCCTGCCCGCATGGCGCGGATTGCGGCAGGCACATCGCCGTGTGCGGTAATCAAAATGAAGGGCACATCAGGTGCCAACTTTTGAGCCTGATCCAAAAAATCCAGCCCCGAGAGGCCAGGCATGCGCAAGTCTGACAGAATCAAGCCCGGAAAATCGGGGTGCAACGCAGCCAGTGCGGGACGTGCAGTTTCAAAACCCTGTACCTGGAAACCGGCCAGCTCCAGCGTTTCCGTGGTGGCCAGCCGCAGGTCGGTGTCATCTTCGACCAGCATCACTTGTGCAATATCATTCATCGTTATCTTCCTGCCAGCGATTCAACCGCAGCCGTACCACAGCCCCGCCTTGCTCCTGTTGTTCTATTTCCAGATGCCCGCCCATGTCCTGCATGACGTTAAAGGCAATCGACAGCCCCAGCCCCAGCCCCTTACCGGGCTCTTTGGTCGTCATGAAGGGGTCGGTCAGCACCTGTCCACTTTGTCCGCCCAGACCTACGCCATTGTCGCGGATGGATAGCCTGACTGGATCGCCCTTGTGTAATTCTATGCGTATCAGACCGGGCTCGGATGCCGCTTCGCGCGTAACGATGGCGTCCAGCGCATTGCCCAGGATATTGAGCAAGACCTGTTCAAGCAGAATTTCGTCGCCGGCGACTTGTAGATCGCTCAGATCGTCGCATTCAACGTGCACCTCCTCGGCACGCAAGCGATGATCCAGCAGTTCCAGTGCCGCTTGCATAGGCTCGGCCAGTGGGACGCAGCCATTGCGATGGGCCGATCGGCGAGCGATGCGGCGTAGATGGCCTATGGTGCGGGTGATCCGTTCCAGCAGGGCGTCAATGCGGGCAATGGCGGGGCGGGTGTCTGGGTGGGCCGCGCCCAGATTGTGCAGCCGGTGGCCTATGGCGGCCAGCGGCTGGTTGATCTCGTGGCTGATCGCGGCGGACATCTGCCCAAGCGCTGCCATTTTTCCCGCCTGCACCAGATCGCGCTGCGTCAGCTCCAGCCGCTCGATAGCCTGCTGACGCTCACGCACCGAGGCGCGGAACACACCCACCGCGTGGGTCATGTCGGTGATCTCATCTGTTTCGTTCGGTTCAGGGCGGGCCTTGCCGTGAGTCTGCGGATCACCCGTCAGGTCCCCCTGCGCGATGCGGCGCAGATCGGCTGACAGGGCTTCTATCCGCAGCAGGATGCGGCGATGGACGAAGATGGCAAGGATGGCGGCGGTCGCGATCGCTCCAATCAAGGTCACCAGCGCCAGCCAGATTGAGCCGCGCCCGATAGCGGCTGCGGCGGCATCGGCGCTTTGCTGCGCTCCAATGCGCTCGGTTCGGCCCAGGTCGGTCAGTGCGGCCTGCATCCTGGCCAGGCTAGATTGCGCGGCATGCAATTCGGTGACGGCGGCTCGGTGCAGATCCAGTCGCTGCTGTTGTTGGGTGAAGATGCTACCCTCGCCTGTGGCCAGAGCCTTAAGCTTGTCCAGTGTCTGGGCCACTAGTCTGATGTCCACGCGCGGCGGCAGGTTCAGTTGCGCCAACGCCAGCCTATCCAGCGTGTCGCGACCAAGTCCACGGGTTTGTTCCAGCGCATCGACATTGTCAGCTGAACGCGCCTGCAGCAAGAGTGCGGTCAGGGTGGCGGCCTCGGATCCAATCTGTTGGATCCGGTCGCGCACCAACCAGTCACGTGATAATGCTTGTTCTGCCCTGCTACGCGTCACAGGATCAGCCGCGCTAACCAGTGCCGCCAGTTGTGTGTCCATGTTGAAGGACAGATCGCTGAGAATTCCTTGCACCTGATCCTGTACATCGGCATGTATCCAGCGCAACTCTATGCCGGCCCTGGCCTCGGCGCGGGCATGCAGGGCCAGATTCGCGCTGATCCGGCTGAAGTCGGTCAGGGCGTGGCGCAGGTCACGTTCGGCCACACTGGTTGCCGCGCGGGTCGTGGCACGTTCGGGTGCTGCTTGCAGAACCGGCGAGGCCAAAACCGCTTCGACCCCCAGTGCCGCCTTGTCTATGGCCTGTTGCATCGGTGTTGCGGGCATGGCGGGATCAGCGACCATCTGCATGGCGAGTGCTGCCAGATCTCCCGTCGCTTCGGCCAACTCGCCCGCCAGGGCGACGGCCGGAATGCGATCCTGGGCCAGCGTGCGAAAATCGTCTTCGGCCCGCAGCATTACGCCCATGCCTACTGCAAGTACGCCTGCCGCGACCAGCACTACCAGTATCAGCGCGGCCAGCAAACGTCCCCTGATTGAACCGCGCCAATGTCTCATGGCTGCTCCAGCAGGCGGATCAGTGCCTCGGCGTCACGCAGCATGGTGTGAGAGCGCTCCGACCATTCCACCAGCGTCTCGCGGTTCTGAGAGGTTGAACGCGCCTGATGTTCAGTCAGCGGCATCCAGGTCAGCAGCCGCTGGATGCGGGCGCGTTCTGTTGCTGGGGCTTGGCTCAGCGCCCGCAGGCGGCGCCACAGGTCGCGGCGCAGCAGCAGGTCGCGTGCGACGAAGGCCTCGAAAATCTGATTGACCACCCAGTAACGCCGCGCAGCCAGTTCGGGGTCATAGCGCGACCAGCTGAAATTCAACGCCGCCCTGACTTCGGGATTAAGGGATTCGGCCAGTTCCGCACGGACGTCGGGATTGACAGGAATACGGCGCACATCGGGGCGCAGCAAGATGCGCTGGCCGTCCTCGGACAATACGAAGTCCATGAAGGAGCGGGCCGCCTTGCTGTGCTTGCCGTCCCGCAATGCGGCGATTCGCGCGGGGATCATGATCACGGGGCGCCCATAGCGGAACACCAGTCCGTCTGCTCCCCGCGTGAGCGCCAGGTAGTCTATGGTCAGGCCGATCGTGAAATCGCCACTGGCAACGCCTTCCAACACGCCAAAACTGCGGGCTGAAATAGTGTTCAGTTGGCCGGTGAGTTCCAGAACCCATGCCCAGCCAGCCTGCCAGCCGCGATCCTGCAGTATCGTTTCCAGTAGTGAATGCATGGTACCCGACCGCATGGGGTGCGACATCGCAATGCTGCGTGCAAAGGCCGGATCCAGCAGATCGTTCCAGTCTTGTGGCACCGGAAACTCACCTGAGGCTCCCCGGGGGCTACGCCATGTCCAGCCTACCGCCGACCAGGCGAAATCCGCATGCGGTCCATGGCCCAGGTCCACTAGCAGACCGGCGTGTTCCAGCACCACGAAGGCCTCGGGGGCCGAAGCCCAGAACAGATCGAAGCGTCGCTCGTTGCCGGCCAGCATCTCATCGACAGCGGCGTGCGTGTTCTTGTTCAGCACCCGGACATGGATGTCCGGATGGCGCTGCTGGAACGCCTCGAGCATGGGATTGACCATATTGGGCTGATACGAAGTGATGATGCGCAGCTCTTGCGCTGCCACGGATATGGCGGGCAGGGCCAGGGCAAGCAGCAGGGTGGCCAGCCCGAGAATGCCGACACGGTTGTTCATTCGTGGGATCAGTCGCCGATTGATGCCGGTGTCTCGAACCGTTCCAGCCGCCCGCTACCTTCGATGATATCGGCCCAGTGATCCACCTGGAAATCTATGACTGCAAGACCCGAGGTAGGGTAGCCGCGATCCAGCCGCGCCAGAGCCGGAGAATGCAGTTCGGTGTTGATCAGGCTGTATGCCACTTCCGTGAACCCCGGATTGTGGCCTATCAATAACAATACCCGCGCTGTGTCGTCGGCTTCCCGGATGACGTTCAGGATATTATCTTTGGGAGCTTCATAGATACGAGCGTCGTTGCTTTTGTCGATGCCGGCTGGAAAGGCGGGTGCCACCAGTTCCCAGGTTTCCTGGGTGCGGATTGCCGTAGATACTATGACTCTATCTGGAATCAGGTCTTCGGATGCCATGTATCTGGCCATTTCAGGACCTTGGCGCTGGCCGCGTCTGGCCAGGGGGCGTTCATGATCGGCAACGCCGTCAGGCCAGTCGGCTTTGGCATGGCGCAACAGCATGAGTCGGCGCATATCGATTATTCCTTGCTTGGGATTGCATCTGTGTAAGCCATTCTAACGGGCTGATCTTCAATTCTCCAATGCGTGCGCTCAATATTCAGGTCGGATAATTGCTCGCGGGGGTGTAGTGAAACGCAATGAGTTGTTAACCGATACGGGAAAACCCCAGGTTTGCTAACACTTGGCAACGGGTCGAGAAGCCTCATTGCATACGCCACAATGAAGCATGCTAACTCTAGGGGGTTCTAACATGTGGAGTCGGCATGCCCAAAGCCGGAAATAATACCTTCAGCACAGCTATGGATACTGCCAGGGTAGGGGCGTGCTTTATGGTGGTGCTGTTGCACGCGGCAGCGGTGAACTTTGCCATTTTCGACGAGCAATGGTGGGCCAGTAACTTTTATGACTCCCTCACACGTAGTTGCGTACCGATTTTTCTGATGATTACCGGGGTCTTGCTGCTGGGCAGGCAAGAGTCCATGCCCGTGTTTTTCAGGAAGCGCTTTGCGCGCATCTTGCCGCCTCTGCTGTTCTGGTCGCTGTTTTACATGGCCTGGAACACTTGGGAAGGCGAGCGCTACGGCGCCTGGTACGACTGGGTCAAGGAATTACTGAATGGGCCCGTCACATTTCACTTGTGGTATCTGTACGCAATAGTCGGCATTTATTTGTTCGTGCCTTTTCTGCGGAAAATATGGCATGCAACGCTGCCGTCCGAGAAAAAACTCTATCTGATATTTTGGGCGGCAGTATGTGCCTGGCCTACGGTGCAAGAGGTACTGCATATTGAAGCCGATTTGCTGAAGGTTTATGGCGTTGATTCCTTCGTCGGTCTGATTGGTTATTTGTTCCTGGGCGCCTATGTACACGAAGTTTATGTACAGCGCCCTGATAAGCGCAGGTACTGGTTTGGCAATGTGGGGCTGTTTTTGGTTTTCAGCGTGCTGACTATGACGGCGACGTACGCCTACTCGGTCAGTACGGGCACACCCCAGACGCTGTTCTACGACTATCTTTCGCCCTTTGTTCTGATTTCATCAGTGTGTGCCTTTAATGTTCTTTACGGCCTGGGAACCAAGGTGGGAGAATATGCCGGGCCGGTAAACAAAGTAGCCGCCTGCACCCTGGGTATTTACTGCGTGCATATTTTCGTGCTGAACCTTATGGGCGACGCGACCGGCCTGACGAATACCGCGGCCTCGTCGTGGTGGGCCATACCGTTTACCGCCGTTTGTGTGTTTGCCGTGTCGCTGTGCATGATCATGGCGCTGCGGCGTATCAGACCGTTTCAGTACGTCACCTGATGCCGCAGCAGGCCCGGCGCCTGGCCAAATGGTGCAGGTCGGGGCAGCGGCTTAGCTCGCCGGACTCAAGGCCTGCGCCAGATCTTGCTTCAAGTCGTCGATATGTTCCACGCCCACCGACATGCGCACGAAGTTGGGTTCTATACCCGCCGTCTTCATCTGAGCCTCGGTCATGGTGCCTGACCACATCGCAGCGGTGTGCACGGCTAGCGTTTCAACGCCACCCAGGCTGACGGCGTGTGTGGCAAGCTTCAGGCCGGATACGAAACGGCTGGTCGCATCAAAGCCCCCCTTGACCGAGAAGGCAATGACCGCGCCAAAGCCGCGCATCTGCTTGAGTGCGAGGGCATGTTGCGGGTGGCTTTCCAGGCCTGGGTAAAACACCCGCTCTATTTGTGGCTGGTCTTCCAGCCATTGCGCCAGGGCCAGGGCATTGGCGTTGATGCGCTCCATCCGTAACGACAAGGTGCGCAGGCCGCGCAAGAGCAGCCAGGCGTCCATGGGCGACAAGACCGAGCCCAACGTGGTGTGCATGTCCCAGATTTTTTCAGCGTGCGCGTTACTGCAGCAGATGGCCCCGGCGGTGATGTCGTGATGGCCGCCGAAATACTTGGTGGCACTGTGCAGGACGATGTCTATGCCCAGCGCATGGGGCTTTTGGTTAAGCGGAGAAGCAAAAGTATTGTCGGCAATGGTGATGATGCCTTTGGGCTGGGCCAGGTCGGCGACGGCACGTAGATCGGTCAGCGCAAGCGTGGGATTCACTGGTGTTTCGACCATGATCAGGCGGGTATTGGGCTTGATGGCGGCGGCCATGGCGTCCAGGTCGGTCTGGTCGACCACGGTGGACTCCACACCGAAACGAGGCAATATTTCTTCGAACAGTCGGGATGTGCTCATGTAGTGACGGCGCTGTGCGATCACATGATCGCCACGCGTCACCAGCGCCAGCAGCGTGGTGCTGATGGCGCCCATGCCTGATGCGGTAAGCAGCGCGGTTTCGGTGCCTTCGAGGTTGGCCAGGATGGCCTCGACACGCTTGTGGACTGGGTTGCCGTAGCGCGTGTAGAAGCCGGGATGGCGGGGCGTGGTTGCCATCTCGGCGAACTCTTGTGCACTCTCGGCCTTGAACGTGGCGCTGTAATGAATGGGAGGACAGACGGCCCCGTCGCTGGATAGCCAGGCGTCGCCATGCAGTACGGCGGTTTCATCGTGCCAATCTTGCTTCTCTGGGCGGGTTGGCGGGCTTGCGGCGTCCTTCATTGCGGGGCTCCTGATCGAGGTGAAAGAATGTGAGCGCACATGCGGGCGCCCAAGCTTGAATTTGCACCTCCAGTTTAGACCTTCCTAGGGTTAACAATAGGAATTTACTTATTGCCTTATCGTCAGATTTCGCCATAATTATGAATTATGGGCTGTAGTCGTTCGCCTGCAGTGCTCATCACGGAGGGCAGGTCTTGGGTAATCGCATCGTTCAACAAGTGCTTTATCTGGAAGTTGCCGATAGGCTGCGCGCCATGATCGAGTCGCGCGAACTCCAGGCTGGTGCCTGGATAGACGAAGTGCGCATGACCCAGGAACTTGGCATCTCCCGGACACCGCTGCGCGAAGCCCTTAAGGTGCTGGTGGCGGAAGGCTTGCTGCGCCTGGAGCCCAGGCGAGGCTGCTTCGTGAATCAGCTTGCCTCACGCGACCTTGACGATATCTTTCCGCTCATGGCCATGCTCGAAGGGCGCTGCGCCCACGAAGCGGCCCGCAAGGTCACCGATGATGATCTGCAACGACTGGAACCTTTGCATCGACAGCTTCAGCTGCGCGCCAAGGCCGGCGACATAGACCAATACTACGCCACCAATGCGCTTATACATGAAGCAATACAAGCACTGGCCGACAATCGCTGGCTGTCCGATCTGGTTGATAACCTGCGCAAGCTGCTGAGCCTGTCCCGGCACAAGAGTCTGGCTTATCCCGGCCGCATCCAGGAGTCATGTGCCGAGCATCTGGCCATTTTTGCTGCCTTGAAGGCGCGCGACCCGGACGGCGCCGAGGCGCTGACACGCAAGCATTTGATGCGCCAGCTCGATGCGCTGCATGCTTTATCAGATCAAGACAGTGGCGCCCTGACGGCCGATGCACAGCCATCATCCGCACTCAATGATTCAGGAGTTTGACCATGACGGTTACCGATACTCACAAGCAGGAAAATGCAGTGGCTGTAGTGGAAACTGATGGCAGCCAAGATAACGACAGGGCGGCGCAGGGCTTGATTGCACGCCTGAGCCGCTGGCTGGATCGCGACGCTTTGCCGGCTCCACTGGAAGTGCAACCCTTGTTCTCGGCCCGCATGACCGATGTTGCCGCAAATCGGCTGGCAAAACAATGGAGTGCGCGCTATTTGGCGGCCGATCCCAAAGAGCGCCGAAGCCTGCTGGCTGTCCTGGCGCAAACCAGCAACGGCCTTGAGCCCCGCGAAGATCAGGGCCTGCGCATGTTCCGGCGTCTTTATGCGCAGGCAGAAAGCCTTACGTTGCTGGTGGAGCTGCGTGCCGATATGCTGCGCTGGCGCAAGCAGGTGGCTGGTCTTAGTGTGCTGGAGCGCGAACTTGAAGGGCTGCTGTGCAGCTGGTTTGATGTGGGTATGCTGGAACTGCACCCCATTACTTGGGATTCGCCCGCCTCCTTGCTTGAAAAGCTCATTGAATACGAGGCCGTGCACGAAATCCATTCCTGGCAGGAGCTGAAGCACAGGGTCGCTGATCACCGTCGCTGCTACGCATTTTTCCACCCCCGCATGAGCGGCGTACCCCTGATATTTGTCGAGGTTGCCTTTGCCGCGCAAATGGCGGGCAATGTGCAGGTGCTGCTTGACCCCCAGGCGCCGCCGGACGATACCGGCAAGGCGCGCTGGGCTATTTTCTATTCCATTTCAAATACGCAGCCGGGATTGCGTGGCATCAGTTTCGGTAACTTCCTGCTTAAAAGGGTGATAGACGAGCTGTTGCGTGAATTGCCCCGTCTTAAGTCCTTTGCAACGCTGTCTCCCATGCCGGGCTTTGCCGAATGGTTGGGCAAGCAAGACGGTAAAGCCATGCAAGAGCTGCTGAGCGACAAGGCTGACAGGCAGCAGGCGCTTGATGACCCCGAGGCCGGGCTCAAGTGGGTAGACAAGCTCAAGTCGGCCGCGGCGGGGCAGGCTTCCGATGCAGTCCAGCGCGCTGGACTACGGCTCGCAGTTCACTATCTGAAAACGATGAAGAGTGGACAACCGCTGGATCCGGTGGCACGCTTTCACCTGGGCAACGGGGCGCGCATAGAACGGCTGAACTGGGCGGCCGACTGCTCTGCGAAAGGCATGGAGCAGTCTTGCGGTGTCATGGTTAATTATTTATACGAGCTCGATCAGCTTGACGATAATCTGGCCCAGCTTGCCGCCGGAAAGCCCAGGGTAGGAATGAATCTAAGGTGGCGCTAAGGTATGCGTAAAGTCTGTGCAGGTATGCCAATGCCGTGGCAGTCACCAAGGCATGCAAATAATTTGGCCGGTGCACAACTGGCCTTAACAGGAGATGGAATTGCAAGGTAATGCCAATTTGTATGCTTTGCTGACCCAGGGCTTCCCCCGGGATCGTCAACAAGTGGCCATCGAGACGCCAGAGCAAACCTATAGCTGGAACGATATCGAGGCCTTGAGCGGGCGCCTGGCATCGTTATTGCAGGCTCTGCATTTGCCTACGGGGGCCAGAGTCGCGGTTCAGGTTGAAAAGTCGCCCATGGCCCTGATGCTGTATTTGGCAACGATACGGGCTGGCCTGGTATATCTGCCATTGAATACGGCGTATAAAGCGGCCGAAGTCGAGTATTTCCTGACTGACGCCGAGCCGGCCATGATAGTGTGCGACAGTAAAAATCTGGAATGGGTGAACGAGCTGGCGAACAAAACGGGCACGACTCATGTTCATACGCTTGATCAGGACGGTAACGGTAGTTTGGCCGTTGCGGCCGCCAGTCAAAGCGATACGTTCCAGACCGTGACAAACCAGCCCGATGACCTGGCAGCCATTCTATATACCTCGGGTACAACGGGGCGCAGCAAGGGCGCCATGCTGTCGCATCGCAATCTGTCATCCAATGCGCAGGTTCTCAAGGAGTTCTGGGGTTGGCGTCCCGACGACGTCTTGCTGCACATGCTGCCGATTTTTCATGTGCATGGCTTATTCGTGGCCTCGCATGGTGCCTTGTTGGCCGGCGCCAAAATGATCTGGCTGCCCAAGCTTGATATCGACCAGGCCTTGAAATATTTGCCTGAAAGCACGGTGATGATGGGCGTGCCTACTTACTATGTGCGTTTGCTGGCCGATGCGCGCTTCACCCGCGAGGTATGCCGCAACGTGCGTTTGTTCATCTCGGGTTCGGCGCCGCTGCTGACCGAAACTTTCGAAGCCTTCAAGGCACGCACGGGCCAGACCATACTCGAGCGTTACGGCATGAGCGAGACCATCATGCTGACGTCAAATCCTTACGATAGCGCCTTGGGTGAGCGTCTGGGCGGAACCGTAGGCCAGCCGCTGCCCGGTGTTTCGGTACGGGTCGTCGACGATAAAGACGGCAATGTTCCTGCTGGTGAAATAGGTAATGTGCAAGTTCGGGGGCCCAACGTTTTTTCTGGTTACTGGCGCATGCCCGAAAAAACCCGTGAAGAGTTCACCACTGATGGCTGGTTTCGCACGGGTGATGTGGGGCAGTTTGGTGCCGGCGATGCGCCCGATAACTACTTGACTATCGTGGGACGCAGCAAGGATCTGATCATTTCAGGTGGATACAATGTATATCCAAAAGAAATAGAGCTGGTTATAGACGCTTTGCCTGGAGTAGATGAGTCTGCTGTGATAGGCGTGCCTCATCCCGACTTTGGCGAAGCAGTCGTTGCGGTGGTGGTGCCTCGTGGCGGCCAGACCTTAGATGTAGAAGCACTGACCATTGCCCTGAAGTCGCAATTGGCCAATTTCAAGGTGCCCAAGCGCATACATATCGTTGATCAATTGGTACGCAACACCATGGGCAAGGTACAAAAGAACGTATTGCGTCAGCAATATAAAGAGCTATAACGACAGGGCGACAACAGGAGGTCTTCAATCATTTCGTCCGGCAAGGAAGTTCAGGCAGCAAGGCAACTCGCACAAATAGCAAGCAGTCCTTCAATAATTTCAGGAGACAAGCATGAAAAGCCTATTAAGTATCGTAGCGGTAGCAGCAGCATTGGCGGCTGCGGCACCCGTATCCGCCCAGACCACGCTGCGCGCATCGCATCAATTTCCAGGTGGGCAGGGAGACCCGCGCGACGAAATGGTGCAGATTATTGCGCGTGAGGTCGCTGCGGCAAATGTCGGATTGACCATACAAGTCTTTCCTTCGGCATCTTTATACAAGGCCACTGAGCAATGGGGAGCAGTCACCCGAGGGCAACTCGATATGGCGGCCTTCCCGCTGGATTACGCCTCGGGCCGTGTGCCTCAGTTTTCCGCCACCCTCATGCCTGGCCTGGTGCGCAACTACGATCATGCGCAGCGGCTCAATGAGTCTGACTTCATGAAGGACATCAAGGCATTGGTCGAGGACAAAGGGGCCATAGTCATTGCCGATGCTTGGCTGGCTGGCGGCTTTGCCTCTAAAGAAAGCTGCATTACCAGTCCGGACACCATAAAAGGCCAGGTAATACGCGCTGCCGGCCCGGCTTTCGAGCAGATGCTGGCAGCGGCCGGTGCCTCGATCTCTTCCATGCCTTCGTCTGAAATCTATACCGCCATGCAGACCGGTGTGCTCGATGCCACCAACACATCCAATGACAGTTTTGTGTCTTACCGGATCTACGAGCAGGTCAAGTGCCTGACGGCGCCTGGTGAAAATGCGCTTTGGTTCATGTACGAACCGGTCATCATGTCCAAGAAGGTATACGACGGGTTGAAGCCAGAACAGCAGCAGGCCATTATGGCGGCCGCCAAGAAGGCCGAGGATTACTTTGTTGCCGAATCACGCAAAGGCGAACAGAAGATGATAGACACCTTTACCAAGGCAGGGGTTAAGGTGGTCAGCATGAGTCCCGAAGACTTCAATGCCTGGATGGAAGTTGCCAAGGCTTCATCCTATAAAAATTTCGCCGAGAAGGTCAAGGGCGGCGATGAGTTGTTGAACAAGGCGCTGGCAGTCAAGTAGCAGAGGCCACGCCGGGCGTCGCTCAGGCATCAACAGCCGGCCTGAGCGACGCCCGGCGGTTCAAGTCTTCACAACAAGGATTCCTATGGCCCTAAGATTCATCAACCTGGTCCAGTCGCTATCACGTGCATGCGGCGTGCTCGCAGCACTTCTGCTCACCTTTTCAATGGTCGTGGTCTGTCAGATGATACTGATGCGCTATGTATTTCGCGCCGCAACCATCTGGCAGACCGAGGCCGTGGTTTTTAGTGCTACCGCCGCGATTTTTGTTGGTGCGCCCTATGTGCTGTTGACCAAGGGGCATGTGGGGGTCGACTTCATTCAGATGGTGGTCAAACCACGTACCCGCAGGGTCATGGACAAGGTGGGCGCCATACTCGGTATCGTGTTTTGCCTGGTCATGTCCATTGCCACAGGCATTCACCTATACGAAGCCTTGGAAGGTGGCTGGACAACGCCCAGCGTGGCGGCGGTTCCGCTGTGGATGCCACTGACACCCATGATGCTGGGGTTTGTCTTGCTCACGCTGCAGTACGCGGCCGAAATCATCAAATTATCCGGGGAGCCATCATGAGCCCAACCATTGCTGGAATTGCGCTTGTTGTTGGGCTGTGCCTGATGCTGGCCACAGGTATGCCTATCGCCTTTGCCCTGGGTTTGGCGGCCATTGCAGGCCTGTTTCTCGACATGGGACCCGACGTTATCTATGTCATAGCCGAAACCATGTTTGCAGGGATTGGCAATCTGGCTTATGTGGCGATTCCCATGTTTGTTCTCATGGGCGCCATCGTGGCGGGCACCCCGGCAGGAGGTGACTTATACAAATCGCTGGATCGCTGGCTGTACAAGGTGCCAGGCGGCCTGGTGCTGTCCAATATTGGTGCTTGCGCCATTTTTTCGGGCATGACGGGGTCAAGTCCCGCAACGTGCGCAGCGATAGGGAAAATGGGCATTCCCGAGATGCTAAAGCGCGGCTACCCCAGTTCCGTGGCCACAGGCTCGATTGCCGCAGGCGGCACTCTGGGCATATTGATACCGCCCTCGGTCACCATGATCGTATACGGAATATCCACGCAAACCTCGATAGGCCGTTTGTTCCTGGCAGGTGTCTTGCCCGGGATCATGCTGACGCTTATGTTCATGGCATGGGCCCTGATTGACGCTCGTAGAAAAGGTTATCGCTTCCAGTCCACATCGCTGCATTACACGTTGAAAGAGAAGCTGGCAACATTGCCTCGCGTGCTTCCTTTGCTGCTCATTATTGCCGGCATGCTATTCGTATTGTATGGCGGGGTGGCTACACCATCAGAAGCGGCCGGAGCCGGCGCATTCCTTACCCTGGCTGTCGTGATCATTGTGTATCGCCTGTTCAGGATCAAGCCTTTCGTGGGTATCTTCGGGTCGGCCATGCGCGAAAGTGTCATGATCATGATGATCATGGCCTCGGCCGAACTCTTTGCCTTTGCCTTGTCCTCGTTATACATCACGCAATCCCTGGCCGCTACCATCGCCGCGCTTGAAATCAATCGGTGGGCGCTGATGGGGCTGATCACTGTATTTTTGCTGGTCTCAGGTATGTTCCTGCCGCCCGTCGCAATTATCGTGATGTCGGCACCCTTGCTGTTTCCCATCATCACACAAGCGGGCTTTGATCCGTATTGGTTTGCCGTTGTGCTGACCATCACCATGGAAATTGGTCTGATTACCCCGCCCGTGGGACTGAATCTGTTTGTGATCAATTCGATTGCGCCCGATGTGCCCACGCGGGAAATTCTATGGGGCTCGTTGCCTTACGTATTGGTGATGCTGCTGGGCATACTCTTGTTATGCGTATTCCCTCAGATCGTAACGATATTGCCCGAGTTGATCATGGGACCGGCGATATAGGGGCATGGTAGCTGCGTGTTCTGCTATAGATAAGGGCTGGCCAGCCAGATAATCCGATTGCGCAAACGCTTGCGAAACGGTATGGCGGCCAGCCCTTCCAACGTTACGGCTTCTGCTTCTTCAATCTGATTGTCCACCAGCGTCTCGATCTGTGCAGCCAGCTCGGAGCTATAGACCTCCATGTCCAGCTCGAAATTCAAGCGCAGGCTGCGCGGATCCATATTGGATGAACCCACATATGACCAGGCGCCATCTATGGTGATGAGCTTGGAATGGTTGAAGCAGCCGCGTGCCAGCCACACCCGGCAGTTATTGCGTATGACCTGATCCAGTTGTGCAGTCATGGCGTAGTTCACCAAGCGCAAATTATTACGGCTGGGAATGACAATATCCACGGTGATGCCGCGTCTGGCAGCGGTATTCAGTGCGCCCAGCAGTACCTGGTCGGGCAGGAAGTAGGGCGACTGTATGCGTATGTGCTTTTGCGCCACGGCAAATGCGCCCAGCAGCATATTGTGGGTGCCTACGATATAGCGGTCTGGCCCCGAACGGATGGCTCGTGCGGGCACCTGCGGCATGGGCGCATCCTGTGTGTGGCCGCACCAGGTTCTGAACGGCAGGTTTTCCTTGGTGGTGAATTCCCAGTCGTGGACAAACACCGAAAGCAGCTGCAACACAACAGGCCCTTCAACCTTGAAGTGGGTGTCGCTGCAGGTATTGGGGCCTGCCACCGCAGACAGGAATTCTTCCCGTATGTTCATGCCACCGGTAAACGCCATGCACCCATCAATAACCAATACCTTGCGGTGGCTGCGCAGATTGGCATAGGGCATGCGCATGAAGCCCAGCGGGTTGGTCATGAACAAGGCCACCGGTATGCCTTTCTTGCGCAATAACCGTGTGATGGGAGGGCGCGAATACTTTGAGCCGACGGCGTCTATCAATACACGCACCTCTACGCCACGCTCCCGTGCGCGCGCCAGTGCATCTGCCATCTGGCGCCCTACGCTGTCGTTATCGAAGATATAGCTTTGCAGGGCGATGGATTTCTGCGCCTGCTCTATGGCCGAGATCATGGCCGGATAAGTCTGGTCGCCACCCAGAAGCATCTGGATGTGATTGCCGTCGCACAAGGGGAAATGGCTGATGCGATCGCCCAGCACACGCAGTGATTCAAACTGCGCGGGGGCGATGGCGCCAATATCGGCCAGCACAAGGTCGGACCTGGGGGCGTAGTGTTTAAGGCTTTTATTGCGTTGTTCGGAAATATGATCCTGGCGTATGCGATTGATGCCTGCGATCAGGTAAATGAAAGGTCCGAGCAACGGTGACATCATGATGATGCCTACCCAGCCTATGGCGGCTCGCACATCGTTCTTGGTCATGGCGGCGTGAACGGCTGCCGTGCCACCCACCGCGATGCTCAGCAGCAGGGCCAGGTGCGGCCAGTATTCCGAAGCCAGATATTCCAAATAGGCCATGTCCATAAAACTAGCCATTCCTTACAAGGGGAGGTCGATGTCCAGCCTTGGGCTGTACAGGGCGTCTGATTTACGCGGCGATTGAGCCAGTGCAAGTATATAAGATCGCACCAGTCTGGAAGTGATCGGGCATGTGAAACGACTTCAGTTGGTTTACGGGCGCTGTTGCAGCGAGGCATGCCATTGTGGATTAGGCTGGCCCTGAAAGGCAAAGACTTGAGCCCTGGACGGCGCTCGCCATACGCCACCGCCTATGCCGGGAGACGGTTGCACCCCATACCAGAACCAGCGACCATCTTCATCTTGCGCGGCCCAGTTCCACCCGGACGGGGCCAGCGACCAGTCGGGAAGGGAAGATTTAGGGGTGGATGCAGGAATCACAGGAGTGCTCGCGGTTTTGGCGAAATACAAGGATGAAGCAATGACAGAACGCCCGCCAGGCGGACTGTTGCGGTGAATATTGTCAATTTCAAATTATGCCATCAGTTCGCGCTGGCATACCGTAACGACTTACGCTTCACGCATAATGGCTGGATAATGTCAGTGCCAATTTGAAACAGTCGTATCTTTTATAGCGCGGAGCGTCCATAGTGTCCCTGGGGAGATTTTTCCCTAGGACATTTAGGATCTATATTGAAAACAGAAACTGGTATTGTGAAGTGGTTCAATAACGACAAAGGCTTTGGATTCATCATGCCTGAGTCAGGTGGCAAAGACCTCTTCGCGCATTACAGCGAAATTCAAGGCGCCGGGCATAAATCTCTAGAAGAAAATCAGCGCGTGTCATTTATCGCTGGCGAGGGACAAAAAGGTCCGTGCGCGACACAGATTCAAGTGATCTGATTTTTTGCTTGTCTGCTCTTGCAGGGCAAAAAAAAACGCCACTCTAGCTAGTGGCGTTTTTTCATTTGCAGCGATAATTTGGGGTGACCGATGGGGCTCGAACCCACGACAACCGGAATCACAATCCGGGACTCTACCAACTGAGCTACGGTCACCATTAATGCGCCATAAAAATTGCGCATGACACTGACTAAATCTTGCGTACCAGTGTCGGACAGCAAGTATAGCAGCTTTCAGAGGGCAGGGCCCTTACTGAAGACCAGAATTCTAGCACGAATGCAAACCTATAGATTGCTGGCTCCAAAGGTGTCGCATTGTGCCGGGTCGCCACTATCGAAGCCTTGTTTGAACCATCGCACCCGCTGGGCCGAGGTGCCATGGGTGAAGGAGTCGGGCACCACATAGCCCTGCCCGCGCTTTTGCAGCGCGTCGTCACCGATGGCGCTGGCGGCGTTCAAGCCTTCTTCGATATCGCCAGGCTCCAGTGTGCTGCGCTGGGAGTCTGAATGGTTGGCCCATACGCCGGCGAAGCAATCGGCTTGCAACTCTACGCGAACCGAGAGCTGGTTGGCTGCGGTGGCGCTGGCACCGCGCCGCGCCTGCTCAACCTGGTCCATGACGCCCAGCATATTTTGAACATGGTGTGCCACTTCGTGCGCAACCACATAAGCCTGGGCAAAGTCTCCGGGCGAATTGAGTTCTTGTGCCATCTGTTGGAAAAAGCTTAAATCCAGATACACCTTGTGGTCGCCCGGGCAATAGAATGGGCCCATGGCCGATTGGCCGGTACCGCAAGCGGTAGGTGTGGAGCCATTGAACAGCACCAATGTAGGTTCCTGGTAGCTGCCCCAATTTTTTTGCTGAAAAATGGTGGCCCAGGCATCTTCAGTGTCGGCCAGCACTTTTGAAACGAATTGGCTTTGCGGCGTTTCGGCAGGTGCCTGCGTGCTGCTCCCGGTAACGACGGGTCCGCTCGCATTTTGCAATACGATGCTGGGATCGACGCCGAAGTACATGGCCACCAGCGCAAGCACAATGGTGCCAAGGCCTATTTTTCCGCCTCGTCCACCTATGCGCATGCGCTGGCCACGTCGGTCTTCGATATTGCGGCTTTTACGAGAGTTGTTCAGTCGCATAGGGGTTCCTTGCGTCGCGGCGGCTTTTGGTAGCCGCACGCCCTTTGTATTATGGAAAGAAGTTGATTTTATTGCCTGTAGCGTCAAGTGAACTTAAACTCACCCATCAAGAATGTTAGGATACGTTAAATGGCTCAATATTTCGTCGTTCACCCGCAAAATCCTCAGGCTCGCTTGCTTAAGCAGGCGGGTGAACTGTTGGCCAAAGGTGGCCTGGTGGCCGTACCTACCGATTCAAGCTATGCGGTGGTCGCACGCCTGGACGACAAACCAGCGGCCGACGCCTTGCGCCGTCTGCGCGGCCTGGACGAACGTCATCACTTGACCCTGCTTTGTCGCGATCTGGCTGAAATAGGCCACTTCGCAAAAGTAGACAATCGCCAATACCGATTTTTGAAAATGGCTACTCCCGGGCCCTGGACTTTCATTCTTGAAGCAACCCGGGAAGTGCCCCGGCGGGTGTCCCACCCCTCGCGCAAGACCATAGGCATACGGGTGCCCGATCATCCGGTGGCTCTGGCTCTCATCGAGGCGGCCGGCACGCCGCTTATGTCTACCACCCTGATACCTGAAGATGAAGATGAGCCCATGAATGATGGACAGGCCATATACGATCGTTATGCCAACGAGCTTGCCGCTGTCATAGACGGCGGCGCTTGCGTGCTGGCGCCCACCACGGTGCTCGACCTGACCGGCGCGGCACCTGAAGTCATACGTCGCGGGCAAGGCGATTTGTCTGCGCTTGGCCTGGATTAATACTCTGATTTCCAGGCGCGCTCATTTTGGATCTGCCCGGCATCACCGGCAGCCAGCCATTCTTCCCGGATATTTATGGATGCGTTGATACAAACGATAACGGTTTATGCTCTTCCTGTGCTCTTTGGCATTACCCTGCACGAGGCTGCACACGGCTATGTGGCGCGAATGTTCGGCGATCCCACCGCCTGGCAGGCGGGGCGCATCAGCCTGAATCCCATACGTCATATTGATCCGGTGGGCACCATTATCGTGCCACTGGTGCTCCTGTTCAGTACCAAGTTGTTGGGCGGGGGTGGTCTGCTGTTTGGCTGGGCCAAGCCCGTGCCGGTCGACTGGGGCCGCTTGCGCCGCCCCAAGCGCGATATGTTGTGGGTAGCGCTGGCGGGGCCGGCCTCTAACCTGGTCATGGCCATAATCTGGGCCCTGGGCCTGCGTTTGTTGGCCGAAACAGGCGCGAACCAGGGTGATTTTTGGGTGCAGATGACCATCGCAGGCATACAGGTCAACCTGATTCTGATGGCGCTGAACCTGGTGCCGTTGCCGCCGCTGGATGGTGGGCGAATTGTGTTCAGTTTGCTGCCCAGCCGCATGGCCTGGCAGTTTTCACGAATTGAACCTTATGGCCTGCTGATACTGATAGTTTTAATGCTGACGGGCGTGCTGTGGGTAGTGCTGGGCCCCATATTGGCTTTTGGCCAGTTAATTGTTGGCTGGTTTTTATAATGTGCCCGCTAATCCGGTAAACTTGTGGGTTGATAAGTTCCCGTTTACGGTGAGTTCTAGGAGATCATTCTCATCATGGCAACAAGCACGGATTCTGCGATTCCTACATTCCAGGGCAGCCTGGTAGCCCTAATTACGCCTATGCTGCCTGATGGCAGCCTTGACTTCGATGCCTATCGAAAGTTGATCGACTGGCATATAGGGCAGGGTACCGACGGGTTGGTCGTGGTCGGCACATCGGGCGAGTCCCCCACTGTCAGCGTCGAAGAACATGTCGAGCTCATCCAGATTGCGGTCGAGCATTCCGCCGGAAGGCTGCCCGTCGTAGCCGGCATCGGTGGTAACTCCACGTCAGAAGCCATCGAACTTTCGCAGCACGCCAAAGACGTGGGCGCGCAGGCAGGGCTGTCTGTGGTTCCTTACTACAACAAGCCTACGCAGGAAGGGCTGTACCAGCACTTCAAGGCCATTTCCGAAGCGGTCGACCTGCCTGCCATCCTGTATAACGTACCGGGCCGTACTGTCGCTGACATGAGCAACGACACCATACTGCGTTTGGCTCAGGTGCCCGGCATCATCGGCATCAAGGACGCCACCGGCGATATCGGTCGCGCTGCATTGCTGCTGCGAGATGTTCCGGCCGGATTCCAGGTATTCAGTGGCGATGACGCCACAGCCATCGCCCTGATGCTTCTGGGCGGACAAGGCAACATCTCTGTCACCGCGAACGTCGCCCCGCGACTCATGCACGAGATGTGCATGGCTGCGGTACAGGGCAATGCCGTGCTGGCGCGTCAGCTCAATGCACGTCTGGCTACCTTGAACAAAGTGCTGTTTATCGAGTCCAACCCCATACCCGTCAAGTGGGCCGTAGCAGAAATGGGCCTTACCCAGCTGGGCTATCGCTTACCGTTAACCGCCTTGCACGAGCAGCATCATGGCTTGGTGCGCGCTTCACTGAAAGAAGCTGGCTTACTCTGAAAATGATTAATATGCGTATGAATAAACGTTGCATCGGCGTCACGCTGAGCCTGGGCATGCTGATGCTGTCAGGCTGCTCCACCCTGAATCAGGCGCTGGGCACCGAAGAGGCTGTCGACTATAAAAGTACGGTTGCCGGCGATCCGCTCAGCATTCCACCTGACCTGACCCAAGCAAATCGTGATGCCCGTTATCGCGCCCCCGAGGGCACGACGACGTTCAGCGAATATGCTCAGAATCAGCAGCTGGAACAGAACACCAGCGCGAGCGAGAAAATACTACCCCAGACGGGTGGCATACAGGTCATGCGCGACGGTGATCTGCGCTGGCTGGTGGTTGATCAGAAGGCCGAAGACGTCTATCCCAAGATAGTCGAATTCTGGGGTGAGCAGGGCTTCACCATCCACTCGCAAGATCCGCGAGCAGGCCTTATGGAAACCGATTGGGCCGAGAACCGGGCCAAGATTCCCGAAGGCTGGATACGCAACGCCTTGGGCTCCATCATCGAGTCCGTCTACGACAGCGGAGAACGCGAGCGTTTCCGTACGCGGCTTGAACGGGTCAACGGCACCACCGAGGTCTATATCAGCCACGACCACATGGTTGAAACGGCCGTTGGTGGAAGCGGCAGCGGCGACGTAGCCTCTTCGTTCAAGTGGGCCATGGGCGAGGAAGATCCCGGCCTGAATGCCGCCATGTTGGCGCGCCTAATGGTTTATCTGGGCACCGACGTGCGTAACGCCAGCGCCATGGTCGCTCAGGCCGAACGCACCGCCGGACAGCCTCAAGTCATACAGGCCGCCGAAGGCCAGGCTTCCCTGACGCTGGCCGAATCCTTTGATCGGGCATGGCGTCGTGTTGGCGTGGCGATTGATTCGGCGGGCTTCTCCCTTGAAGACCGTAACCGTTCCTCGGGCGACTACTTCATTCGCTACCTGGACAGCGATACTGGCGAGAAAATCGAGCAGCAGAACTTCATGGGTCGCCTGTTCGGTTCACGTAATACTGCCGAAGCGGTTCCTTATCGGATACATGTGGCCGATCAAGGTTCCAGTTCGCTCGTGACCGTACTTGATCAGAACGGCCAGGTGCAAGACACTGATACAGCACGCCGCATCATTACAGTGCTGGTGTCGCACATGAACTAGTCCATGAAGCTGGCCAACACTGAATAAGCAGTTTTTAGTGTTGGCCGGTTTCAGTGGCCAGGAATGCTGGCGCCGAACCACTCCAGCGTGGGGGCAAGTGCTGTGACTTCACCAATCAGCAGCAACGACGGCGCCTTGATTTCGTGCTGGCGCGCCAACTGCGCCATATCTTTCAACAGGCCATGCAGCACGCGCTGCGATTCACGGGTGCCATTTTCAATGATGGCAAATGGGGTGTCCCCCGAGCGGCCATGGTCCATTAACTGCCTGGCTACCCAATCCACCTGACTGACCCCCATGTAAAAGGCCAGTGTCTGATGAGGCTGCGCCAACGCGGGCCAATCTTCAAGCATGGTGTCCTGACGGCAATGGGCGGTGATCAGCCGGACCGATTGCGCGTGATCACGGTGTGTCAGGGGAATGCCTGCGTAAGCAGCGCAGGCTAGCGCCGCAGTAATGCCGGGTACCACTTCGTACGGTACCCGGTGCTGGCGTAGAAACTCCAGTTCTTCTCCGCCGCGTCCAAATACAAAGGCGTCTCCGCCCTTCAGGCGAACCACTAGTTGCCCTTGCTGGGCGCGTTCCAGCATGAGCGCGTGTATTCTGGCTTGCGTGGCATTGTGATCTTCGCCGGGAATTTTTCCTACCGCAATCTGCTCGGCGTCACGACGAGCCAATTCCAATATGGAGGCGTCGACCAGGCGGTCGTACAAAATGACGTCTGCTTCATTCAGCGCACGTAGCGCCTTCAGGGTAAGCAGCCCGGGATCGCCAGGGCCCGCTCCCACCAGCAATACTTTGCCGCTGACAGTGACTTGTGGTTGCTCCAGCGCTTGCTCCAGCAGTTGCGCGGCCTGCTCCGGTTGCTGTCGGCGCAGTGCGGCCGCCACCGGGCCATCCAGCAGCCAATCATAGAATTCACGGCGTGGGCGCAGTTCGGGGCGAGCCTGACGTATGGCGGGGCGGTACTTGGCGGCCAATGTCGCCAACGAGCCCAACGTGTGGTCAAACAGGGTTTCTATGCGTTCGCGTACACGGCGTGCAAGTACCGGTGCGCTGCCGGCCGACGATATGGCAATGGTCAACGGTGAGCGATCGACAATGGAAGGAACCTGGAATGAAGACAGTTCGGGGTCGTCGACCACATTGATGAAGAGTCTTTGTGCATCGGCCAGTTCGGCAATCCGACGATTCAGCTCTCTATCATCAGTGGCGGCAACCACCAGCCATAGATCAGCCAGCCAATCGGGATGGAAGTGCCCATGCAATCGCTGGATACGATTTTGTGCCTGCAATTGCTCCAGCGCATCGGTGGCTTGTGGGGTGCCGACCGTGACCAGGGCACCCGAGGTCAGCAGGCTTTTTACTTTGCGTTCGGCTACTGCGCCGCCGCCTACAACCAGAACGCGCCGCCCACTCAGGTCGGCAAAAAGGGGAAATAATCGCATAGAGGATGATGGGGTCTGTCTGTGCCTGATTTGCTATCGAAGGCGACCCGGCCGGCAAAATGCCGGCCGGAGAAAGGTTATACCACTGCGGCCAGGACAATAGGTATCAGTTTTTGCGTCGGGGCCGGAATCGCCTTGCTGCGTACCAGGAAATCGCCGAATTTCTCGTTGTGCTGACGCTCAAGGGCATAGGCTCCGAACAGGCTATCCAGGGTATTGAGTATTTCGGCTTCGTCGATATTCTGGCGATAGGTGACGTTCAGCCTTTCACCGGTGTAGTTGGCACCCAGGCGCAGATCGTAGCGGCCCGGTGCACGACCCACCAGCGCGATCTCGCCAAGATAGGGGCGTGAACAGCCATTCGGGCAACCTGACAGGCGTAGCACAATAGGCTCGTTGGCCAGGCCGTGCTGATCCAGCAAGGCTTCCAGTTTGGGCAGCAGCTCGGGCAGGTAGCGTTCGCTTTCCGCCATGGCCAGGCCACAGGTGGGCAACGCTACGCAAGCGATACTGTGGCGGCGTATTCCACTTTGTTGCTTATAGCCATCCAGGCCATATTGGACAACTAGCTTGTCTATCTTGTTGCGATCCTTGGCCTTGACGTTGGATATGACCAGATTCTGGTTGCAGGTCATGCGGAATTCGCCTTTATGAATCCTGGCAATTTCGCGTATCCCGGTCTGCAGTTGCAGCCCGCCTTCATCCCACAGTCGTCCGGATTCAATATACAGGCCCAGATGCCATTGCCCGTCTTCACCTTGCTCCCAACCGTAGCGGTCACCATTCTGATCGAATTGATAGCTGCGCACAGGCAGCAGGGTGATGCCGGTACGTGCTTCCAGCTGATCCTTGAACCAGTCGAGGCCGTGATTATCTATGGTGTACTTCAGGCGTGCATGCTGGCGTTCCTGGCGATTGCCATGGTCGCGCTGCAAAGTCACCACGCCTTCAGCAATGGCAATCAGCTGTTCGGGTTCTACAAAGCCAATCAGGCTGCCTAGTCTTGGATAAGTGGTGTCGTCGCCGTGGGTGGCACCCATGCCGCCGCCGATAGCCACATTGAAACCCAGCAACACGTCGTTTTCTATGATGGCGATCAGGCCCAGGTCTTGTGCGAATACGTCAATGTCGTTGGTGGGCGGGATGGCAATGCCGATCTTGAACTTGCGTGGCAGATAAAGGTCGCCGTAAATAGGCTCCACCTCGGGTTCATCGGTGATTTTTTCGCCATCAAGCCAGATCTCATGATAGGCCCGGGTTCGCGGAATAAAATGGTCGGACAGCTTTTGGGCCCAGTCCTGAACCAGTTGATGCTGGCTGGACAGCAGCGGGTTGACCGAACTGACCACCTGGCGATTGACGTCGCCGCAGGCGGCGATGGTGGTGGCCATGGCTTTGTTGATGGCCTGCATGGTGGGCTTCAGATCGCGTTTGATTACCCCATGCCATTGGAAGGTTTGCCGTGTGGTGATACGCAGACCACGTCCGGCATAGGTGCTTGCAATATCGTCGAATACCAGCCACTGGTCGGGAGTGACCACGCCGCCAGGCAGGCGGGCCCTGATCATGAATGAATAGGCGGGTTCAAGCTTTTGTTTGCGACGTTCATCTCGAATGTCGCGGTCATCTTGCTGATAACTACCGTGAAATTTCAGCAGTTTGTTGTCGTCGTCGCTGATGGCGCCAGTAACCGGGTCGTTCAGCCCTTCTTCTATGGTGCCGCGCAAGTGTCGGCTGTTTGCTTTGATTTGCTCAAGGTGGGTAAGGGTGGTGTTGCTCATGACTATCCTGATCAATAAACGTCGCGGGCGTAGCGGCCCTGGGCAGCCAGTTCGTCCAGCCATTCCTTGGCTTGGGCCGCATCCAGTCCGCCTTCCTGTTGTGCAATATCCAGCAAGGCCTGATGCACGTCTTTGGCCATGTGCGTGGCATCGCCGCATACGTAGATATGGGCGCCGCTTTGAATCCAGTCGAAGAGATCACTGGCATGTTCGCGTAGTTTGTCCTGTACGTAAATCTTGTGTGCCTGATCCCGCGAGAAAGCCAGATCCAGGCGATGCAAGTTACCGTCCGCAAGGGCTTGCTGCCATTCAGTCTGATACAGAAAGTCCGATGAAAAATACGGGTTGCCAAAGAAAAGCCAGTTGCGCCCGCTGGTGCTAGTGGCGCTGCGCTCCTGCACAAAGGCGCGAAATGGAGCAATACCGGTGCCGGGTCCTATCATGATGACATCGCGTGAGCCGTCCGCAGGCAGGCGAAAGCGTTGATTCTCTTCGATGAAAATAGGCAGCTGCTCACCCTCATTCAGACTCGACAGGAAATGCGAGGTGACGCCCCAGCGTGCTTCGCCCTCATATTCGTAAGCTACATTGGCCAGCGTCAAATGGACTTCCTCGTCGACCACGGTCTGGCTCGAAGCGATGGAATACATGCGAGGTGTGAGCGGGCGCAAGGCCTTGATCAAACCTTGTGCCGTCCAGCTGGCGGGGTAGGCCTTCAGTATGTCGACCAGCTGTCGCGTGGCGAGCAGTGTGCGAAACTCGTCCGAGGCTTCGGGTTGCAGCAAGGATGTCAGTTCATCGTTCTGCGCCAGTGCTGCATGCGCAACCAGAAATGGCTTGGTCAACTGAGTGATTTCGCGATGGCGGCCCAGCCATTCCTTGACGCTGTGTGTGGCGTTGCCGATGGTCAGGATTTCGTCAGGAGACAGATTCAGAATGTCCAGCACCTGGTCGACCAGGGCGGCGGACTGAACCGGCCATACGCCCAGCGCGTCACCTGGCTGATAGCTCAGCCCGCTGCCTTCCAGGGAAATCTCCAGATGACGAATATCCTTATCGCTGCTACGGCCAGTGATGGGCTGATTCAGCAGCAGCTCTGCAAGTAAGGGCTTGTCGCGGGTGGCTGTGCCTGTTTTTGGATGCAGTGTGGTGACGCTGGCACTAGGAATCTCGGGCTGCTTGAGCGCCTTGCGGGCCTCTTGAATGGCCGCGTCCTGCCAGGGCACGGCGATGGTTTCTATGTCCAGGTCTGCTGTGCCGGTTTCGTGCAGGCGCGTTGCACCCAGTTCCTGTAAGCGAGTGTCTATGCGCTGGGCAATACCGCAGAACATGGGATAGCTGGAATCGCCCAGCCCCAGTACGGCATATTTCAATTTTGGCAGCTTGGGTGCGCGCCGGCCGTTCAGAAATTCCACAAATGCCAATGCGTCATCCGGCGGATCGCCATCGCCTTGCGTGCTGATGACCACATACAACAGCTGCTCGTCCTTGAGCTCGCGCGTGGTGTAGCGGTCGGCCCGGACCAGGCGGGTATTCAGCCCCTGGCTTTGCGCCTGCTCTGACAATGATTCCGCCACACGCTTGGCGTTACCGGTTTGGCTGCCATACAGTACAGTCAGTTGTTGTGCGGTGCTTGTCTCGGCAACGGCAGCGATGAGGGGTGGGCTGGCGACAGCAGGCCTTGTGCCTAATTGGCGGCCTTGGGCGACGCCCGCAAAATAGCCGGATAGCCAACTTAAGGCGTTGGATTCCAGGCCGTCGGCCAGCTCGGTGACCAGCAGTTGTTTGGATTCAGGCAGATAAGATGGGGCCAGCATAGCGTGCTCATAATCAATAAGTTCATGACCATTCTATGTAGCCTGACCTCCAGCACGAACGACTAGATTATTATTTCTATATCGCTTATGTGCATATATTGCTGGGCGTATATACCACCGCTGCCGCGATTAAAGGTGCTCGTTGCGCAAACGATAAAGCAGATCCAGCGCTTCGCGAGGCGTGAGCTGATCGGGATCTATCTGCTCCAGGGCGGCGTACAGAGCCTTTGCGGTTTCCACACCATCCGTTGCCATCGTTTCCGCTTCAGTATCAGTTGCAGCCGAGAAAAGATCAAGCTGTGGCGTGGGGGTGCCTTGTGCTTCCAGGCGCGAGAGCTCCCGGCTGGCGTGCCGGATCACGGCGGCTGGAATGCCCGCCCGCTGCGCGACCTGAATACCATAACTGCGGCTGGCCGGACCAGCCTGGACCTCGTGCAGGAACACAATGCCGGACGAAGATTCAGCTGCCGCCAGGTGCACGTTGGACGCGCCGGCTGCCTCGGCCGGCAAACGCGTTATTTCGAAATAATGTGTGGCAAATAAAGTCAGTGCCTGGTTGTGTGTAAGCAGGCGATGGGCGATGGACCAGGCCAGGGCCAAGCCGTCATAAGTGGATGTACCTCGGCCGATTTCATCCATCAGGACCAGGCTTTGTGGTGTGCTGGCCGACAGAATCGAGGCGGCCTCGGTCATTTCCATCATGAAGGTCGAGCGCCCGCCCGCCAGGTCATCGGCCGCACCGATACGGGTGAATATACGATCGATCAGCCCTATGCGCGCCGAGCGTGCGGGCACAAAACTGCCTACGCGTGCCAGCAGGGCAATCAGTGCGATCTGCCGCATATAAGTTGATTTACCGCCCATATTTGGACCGGTAATCAGCAGCATGCGCCGCTGTGGTCCCAACTCGCAGTCATTGGGTGTAAATCGCTCTATGCTGTGTTCGACGACAGGATGGCGTCCGGCTTCAATAACGATTTCGTTGCCTTCGACCAATACCGGAGCAATCCAGTCATTGGCCTGGGCATGTTCGGCCAGCGCTGCGAGCGCATCGATTTCCGCCAGGGCGGTGGCGCACTGCGACAGCGCACCGGCATAGCCCGCCAACCGCTCCAGCAGACTCTCAAACAGCCATTTCTCGCGGCTCAGGCTGCGATCCTTGGCCGACAGCACCTTATCTTCCCAGGTCTTGAGCTCGGGCGTGATGTAGCGTTCCGCATTCTTCAGCGTTTGTCGGCGACGATATTCAGCCGGAACCTTATCGACCTGCCCGCGCGATACTTCAATATAGAAGCCGTGAACGCGGTTGAACTCCACACGTAAGGTAGGGATGCCGGTGCGCGCGCGTTCGCGTGCTTCCAGCTCGACCAGAAATTCGCCGCTGTCGCTCGCCAGGCGGCGCAACTCGTCTAGCTCGCTGTCGTAGCCTGCGGCAATCACACCGCCTTCACGAACCAGCATGGCAGGCTCAGGATCTATTGATCGTTGCAAAAGCCCGGTCAAGTCCGGGTCTATGCCCAGGTTCTGAATATAAGCATGTAATGTTGGTTGATGGACAAAAGCCTGCTGCAGGTGCCGGGCAATTTCGGGCAGCAAACCCAGTGCCTCGCGCAGGCTGGCCAACTCACGTGGGCGCACCGAGCGCAAGGCGATGCGCGTGGCAATACGTTCCAGATCGGGATAGCGGTCCAGCATCTGGCGCAGCGTATCCAGTGGTTCCTGGGCGTTCAGCGTATCTCCGCCTGGCGGAGCCGATAAAAAGGCACTTATCACCTGCTGGCGCGCCTGTACCGTTGCGTTATCACGCAAGGGGTGATGCAACCAGCGACGCAGCAAGCGGCTGCCCATGGGGGTCAGGCAATGATCCAGGGTCGAGAACAGCGTAGGACTGGTCTCACCACTAATGGTTTCCGTCAGTTCCAGATTCTTGCGGGTAACCGGATCGAGTATGACATATTGGCCCGCCTGGTCGGTGCGTATCGTCTGGATATGCGCCAACGATTGTGTTTGCGTGCGGCTCACATAGCGCAGCAAGGCGCCCGCTGCACAAGTGGCTACCGGCAGATCGGTCAGCCCGAAACCGGCCAGCGTATCCACGGCAAAATGCCGAAGCAGCACATCGCGCGCGCCGTCGGTTTCAAAGTGCCAGTCCGGCAGCGCAGTCAGTGCCATGCCATTGCCTGGATTCATGCGCAGGCTTTCCGCGCAAAGCAGCTCTGCCGGCTCGATACGATGCAGCTCGGTGTCCTGCATATCGGGGGCGCATTCGGTCACCCGGAATTCGCCACTGGCCAGATTCATCCAGGCCAGACCGCTGCGTTCCGATCGGTTGGCGCGTGCCGTGTACACCGCCGCAATCATGCGATCGGCCTTGGCCGGCAGCAGGGCCTCGTCGGTCAGGGTGCCAGGCGTGACGATGCGCATGATCTTGCGTTCGACCGGACCCTTGCTGGTGGCCGGGTCGCCGATCTGCTCGCAAATGGCAATGGATTCACCCAAGGCTACCAGGCGGGCCAGATAGCCTTCCATGGCGTGAAAGGGCACGCCAGCCATGGGGATGGGCACGCCGTTGGACGTACCCCGCTTGGTCAGCGTCAGGTTCAGCAGACGCGCGCCGCGCTCGGCGTCTTCGTAGAACATTTCATAGAAGTCACCCATGCGGTAGAACAACAGATGCGATCCGGCTTCAGCCTTCAGGCGCAAATATTGCTGCATCATGGGGGTGTGCTTGGAGAGATCGGATTGCGTCATCAAGAAGGGGGCAAATACTATGAGTGTTGTAGGTCGATGATTGCCGCTACCGCGCAGCGATATCTACTCATTGTACCGACACGCAACGTCTGCGTTTTTGGCAAACTTTATGCTGGAATTTTACTTCGTTGACGTGATGAGCCGGCGGGTCATATCAACAATGACACGGTACTTATTGACGCCTACGTTGAAAATAACATAGCCATTGACTCAGTCCATATTTATAGCAATTGGATATCTGTGCTGCTAAGCGCTGGGCAGGTACGGAACCGATAGCGTTGGTATTGACGAGTTTCGAATTTTCTCGGATGGCCGAAGCCCGAAAAATGGAACCTCATTGGATGTTACCGGGCGACAGGCGCGTTCAATGCGGAGGAGGCCTGACCGCCTTGACTGGCTGATGCCGCAAGACGGAAAGAGGCGTGAGTGAGGCTGCCCAGTAGAGCGCCTATCAAACCTTCAAAGCCTTTGGGACCAGTCTCGGGGAGAGTAAGTAATGCTTCTCTTAATCGGTGTAGGGCGGTTGTAGATGTGCTCATGCGGGTTGACCGACTGCCACGTTTGCTTTTGTTTCAAGGTCAATGCAGGCTTTCAATAATTCGTCAAAAGGCAGCGCATGACCAAGCATTATTTCGTCTGCCAGCATGGCGGCGTAGTCATGCTCCAGAGCAACCTTGGCTTGGTCTGTTGGGACTATTTGCAAATGTCCGGTCGTTGCGGCCAAGTAATCAATGACTTGGCCTTTGATATCTTTTTCGATAAAAAAATAGGATTTGTGATTCGCCACAGCGACCTCATGGTCGGAAATCGCTGTGGCGAAATAAGGGCTTCGAGCAATTGCGGCCAGATCATGCCAGTGCCGCGCGTAGCGTTCTCCTCGAATTCGCCCTTGTGCGCAGAAAACATGTGCTGCCGTGGCTTTCTCCCAGAATGTCCGTGTGACGCTCATTACCCGCGGTGAAGCAGTTGGGAACGTTATGTCTGGAATGTGGTCTGCGATATCGCAAGCGATCTCATGTATCTGATGAGGTTCCCCGGTGGCCCGGCCACCAAACTCCAGTGTGACGACCGGCGCTACATAACCTGTGCCTTGCATTAAAGCGGGGTAGTGCACCAGAAGCTTGTCATTATCTTGGCCGCCAAACTCGATCTGTGCTTCGAGATTGTCCCACTTCAGTGCCTGTTGAAGTACGGGCAGCACTTCGTTTGTGATCCAGTCAGGTAGCCGATTTCGAACAGCCTTGGTCCATTTGTTGGCCTGGCTACGACTGGCTGGCAACTCTCCGTCATCGCCAAGCAAGTCTGGGATCAGCTTGCGAATGTCGTATGTGAGGTCAATATCTTCCGAGAAACGGTCGATGATTTTGTAGGCCTTGGAAAGCGACGTACCGCCCTTGAAGGTCAAGTCATCTGTTAACGGGGAGTTAGATAGAGCGTGTAGTGCCCAGACTACCCAGATGTCCTTTTCCAGAAGATGGGCGGGGTGGCCTGATTGGGCGCGGGCATATTCCAATGCTTCTCGTTGGTCAGCTTTGCTGAGGTCGAAAAAGGATTCAGCCATGCATGGCCTCCTTGCCGATGGCTTGAGCCATCCAGCCAGGCAGACCAGCCCGTGCGTTTGTAAGGGTTTGCCATTCGGAGCTGGGTAGGGTGCGGCGCAGTGTCGCTAAGGATTTGCTGACATGAGTAGGTCCCATCCAGGCTAAGGCACGCACCGCTGCGCCAGCGGGTCGTGAGCCCAGTGCCATCATCCAGCGCGGAGCATGCTTGACGAGTATGGTCGAATGACCAAGCGTCAGTTGGCGCGTCTTTCCGGATGTGAGGTAGACCTCACGGATCGGTACTTGTCGGGTCAACCCCAGGACATTGGCGGAGCTGGCGCCATGCGGGACGACAACTTCGCCATTTTGTTCACCCAGTGCCTGAATTACTTTCTCGGAAGACGGCGCACGCGCGCCAAATCGGCTGTACACCGGAGCGACGTAAGCGCCACGGGCGACGCGCAGCAATTTTCCTTCCTTGCTTAACCTGGAGAACGCCTGGTCAATAGCGGCGCGGCTGCCGAGATGCAGGAATTCTTTGGGCGACAGAACTCCCCCTTCTGGGAGGGATTGTGCTTGCTTCAGAATAGCTTGGGGTACTGTGTCCATAATGCGCCTCGTCTGGTCAGAAACTATACCGTAGTATCTGACATTTTAGAAGTGAGGAGGTTTCACCCGTGACGGAGACGAGCTACCTAGAATAAGGGGAGGGCGTGCTAGTGTGGGAGTGTGCAAGAGGGCGCCAGTGAGGTGCAGCAAAATATGCCTGCACGCGCCAAGATATGCCCCAGTTTTCGAGCTATTTCTTTGGTGTAATTTTGGTGTAATCCCAACGCCAAGTCATGCTAATCCAAGCCCATGGTGTGCTGCGGCGTATAGTGATGTAGATGCAATAATCGATTGAAAATAAAGAAGAAAGTTCTTTATTTACACTGTGGCTTATATCCCTTCCTACATCATGGGGCTTTGTTTGGAAAGATCGGGTGTGCTACCGGGGCCAGCGTTTAGGCCGTGGATATCCTTGACTAAAGGAACCATACTGGAACTATTGTATGCTCAACCTACCGTTGTCCCCGAATAGCGTCTAGACATCTCATGAGCAACCAAACTTCTTCTTACTCCCCCCACAGAACAAGCACCACAGAGCAAATACAAATCAGGGAAGATGTGTCATATCGTCT
This sequence comes from Alcaligenaceae bacterium, assembly GCA_013416405.1. Classification (GTDB taxonomy): domain Bacteria; phylum Pseudomonadota; class Gammaproteobacteria; order Burkholderiales; family Burkholderiaceae_B; genus Pusillimonas_C. Next base: position 262,262 of record JACCET010000005.1, on the reverse strand, counting down.
TCGACGCTGGCGCCCGCCGGAAAATGAAGCTCTCGGCGCACCGCCTCTGCTTCTGCTTCATGGCTGGATGGATGTGGGCGCTTCTTTTCAGCGCTGTGTGGATCAGCTTGCTGCGGGTCGCGAGATCATTGCGCTTGATTGGCGAGGTTTCGGAGGGAGCGGAACAGCAGAGGGTCAAGACGGCTACTGGTTTTACGACTACTACGCAGACCTGGATGCAGTCATCGACTACCTGTCGCCTGGCGCTCCGATTGACCTTCTTGGCCACAGCATGGGCGGCAATATCGCGATGGTTTATGCGGGTACATGTCCTGAGCGTATACGTCGCTTGATCAATGTCGAAGGATTCGGGCTTGCGCGCACGCAGCCCTCCGAAGCGCCGGCTCGACTTGCCCGCTGGCTTTCGCAATTGAAGGATCCCGTGTCGATTCGATCGTTTGCAACTTTAGAAGAGGTGATCGAAAAGCTGCTTCGGCGCAGTCCGCACATGGAAGAAGGTTTTGCAGCCTGGCTGGCACGGCAATGGACTGAGCGCAAGGACGATGGCCGCTGGCACGTGATCGCTGATGCCGCGCATAAACGCGTGAATCCTATTCTGTATCGAAATGATGAGATTCTGGCTGCCTGGGCAGCGATTAACGCCCCGATTCTTCTGATAGAGGGTGACCAGGCTGCCCAAAACCTGTGGAAAGAAGACCGCGATGCACAAGATTTCGAAGCCCGCGTGAGCGTGCTAAAGTCGCTTGATCGGTTGAAAATAAGCAGCTGTGGCCATATGGTTCATCTCGATCAGCCAGGTGCCCTTGCCCAAGCCGTAGAACGTTTTCTCAGCAAAGAGTCCTGATGCAAAAGGGCAAAAGGCCGGTCATGAATATTGTGATGTTTACCAATACGTATCGGCCTCATGTGGGCGGGGTTGCCAATAGCGTTGCATGGCTGACTGACAGCCTGCGTGGCGCCGGCCACAAGGTGCTGGTGGTGGCGCCTGAATTTCCCGGTTGCATTCCCGACGAGCCCGGCGTGGTGCGTATCCCCGCCATGCAAAACTTCCGGGGTAGCGATTTTTCCGTACCTATTCCCCTTACCGTGTCGCTGCGCGACACCTTGGCTGATTTCGCGCCAGATCTCGTTCATTCGCATCATCCCTTTCTGCTCGGCGATACGGCTCTGCGGGTGTCCGCCACGTTTGACGTGCCAATTGTTTATGCCTGCCACACACGCTATGAGCTTTATGGTCATTATGTTGCCCAGGATGCACCACTGCTGCAGCGCCTCGTGCTGAATCTGGCGCTTGGCTATTGTGATCTGTGCGATGCGGTGGTTGCTCCAAGTCAGAGCATGGCCCGATTTCTGATCGAGCATGGCGTCACGGCGCCGGTAAGGACGATTCCCACTGGCATTGATATCGATGCATTCTCGAAAGGAAGCGGCAAGGGTATTCGCGCGACCCTCGGTATTCCTGCCGATGCATTCGTGGTCGGCCATGTCGGTCGGCTGGCCATAGAGAAAAATTTGGACTACCTGACTGATTCCATTGTTCGTTTTCTGCAGGCCGAGAAGCAGGCGCATTTTCTGGCCATTGGAGACGGGCCGATGAAAGAATCGATGGCACAGGTCTTTGCCGGGCACGGGCTTGCCCACCGCGTTCATTTGCCAGGTGCCGTCGAGGGTGATCGTCTTGCGGACATGTATGCGGCGATGGACGTGTTCGCATTTTCCTCCCATTCGGAAACGCAGGGCCTGGTGCTTGCAGAGGCCATGGCAGCCGGTGTGCCGGTGATTGCACTGAGCGCTTTCGGGACCCGGGAGATGGTTCGCTGCGAGTTGAATGGCTGGTTGCTGGACGCGGATGCTTCAACTCAACAGTTTGCCGAGGCCCTTCAGTGGCTGCACGATCTTGATGGCGACCAGAGGCGCCGTCTGTGTCTGGCCGCGAGCCGAACCGCGGCCCTGTTCAGCCGCGAACGCGCGACAGCAAGCATGCTGGACCTTTATCATGCTCAAGGCCTGGTCCCGCGGGACGCAAAGCCGGTTAAAGACAGTATCTGGCAAATTGCCAAACGGCGTATCGAGCAGGAAGGGAAGATACTTGGCAACGTTGCCCATGCCATCGGAGACGCCGTCATGGCCGAGCCGCAAACGGCCGAGGTACGGAGCAGGCGGCTTGGGGGCTAAAAGGCGATGTTTGTTCAGCGTATCAACAGGGTCTGGCGTATGATGCCAGCGCATCCATAATCACGGAGACATTGTGAATTTTATTTTTCGCGGCGACGAAATCCTCTTGCATGAATCCAGCATAGACTTTCCCATGGCTGACGCCTGTGCCCTGATTGGGGCAGGAGCGGATGCGCTTCAGCCCTTATGGGTGTCCGATGAAGCCAGTCATAGAACCTGTCATGTTGCCCGCGATATCGAAGCGCCGCCGGGTTTTGCCTTTCGTAAGTTGCGCGCCGTGCTGGCCGAGCTAGGGGAGTATGGTGCTGTGGCCAGTCGGGCGTTCCAGGTGTCGGAGTGGGTGCGTACTCATCGCTATTGCGGCGTTTGCGCAACGCCTATGCGCAAGTCGGAAAAAGAACTCTGTTTTCATTGTCCCGCTTGCGGTTTTTCTGCCTATCCGCGCATCTCGCCCGCCATGATGGTACTGATCAAGCGGGGCGATCAGATTCTGTTGGCGCGTCACGCCACCTATGCAACAGCGCGTTATACCGCGCTGGCAGGATTTGTCGAGGCCGGAGAAAGCATAGAGGAAGCGATACATCGTGAGGTGCTGGAAGAGGTGGGCCTGCGTGTGAAGGACTTGCGCTATTTCGGCAGCCAATCGTGGCCATTTCCTCATTCGCTCATGATCGCCTACACCGCCGAGTACGACAGCGGGGACTTGAAAATACAGGAAGACGAAATCGCAGAGGCACGCTGGTTGGGCCCTGGCGATGAAGTGCCCGATATCCCCATGCTGGAATCCATCGCAGGCCGCCTGGTGCGTGCAAACTTGCCGTCGGCATAGAGCACGTCAAACGAAGCTGACAAATTGACCGTGAACAAGAGCGCGAGATAGCTCAGTTGTGACGATGGGTAGTCAGTGTTTTCGACCACAGGGTATTCTGGCAGCGTGGACATGTGGCGCCCTGTTGCGCGGCCAACGTCTCGGTGTGGCCGCAGCGGCTGCAGGCGTACAAGCCATCTGCGGATACGTTTTTACGGGTGTCGCGATACTCTGGCGGCAGCACTGACAGCCCTGCTCTGACGGCATTGTTCTCATGGAAAAACAGGCTGATGTTGCCGTCGACCTCGAGGATGGCGAGCCTTACCTGGCCCAGGTGCTCGACGCCTTGCTGGCGCAGTTCCATGAAGAATTCGTCGTCAGTGATGTTCATGTCCTTAAAGCTGTCGATTTCGTATAAGCCGTCACGGATTAAGGTTACCGGCTTGCCTTCCACCCAGTTGTTGAAGCGGTGGGAGTGTTGCATGGCGTAGGTAGTGGCTCTGTATAACAGCAGAATGCTGATGAATACGGCTGCGGCAGGCAAAACGGGAGAGTCCTCGTAGTAAACGACGTCGCCGGCAGCCGAGCCCAGCGTCAGGATCACAACTAGTTCGAAGACGGACAATTGTCTGACGCCGCGTCGGCCCGACGCTTTCAGAAACAGGAACACCAAGGCATAACCGGCAAAAGCGCGTACTGCTACCTCGGCCAGGAATAAAAGAGGAAGGTCATCAAGGAAGAAGCGTTGCCAGTCGAAGGGAACCATATCGTACCTTTGGGGTGCTATGCCAGTTGGCGGCTCCTGTGCACTATAACGCCTTACTTGGGCAGGATGCAGTGGCTAAATCCACCGATTTGAGCCATACTGCTCAATGTCTAATTTTTTTATATTTTTCAATAGGTTATTTACGTGACGGTTCCAGGTTACCAGACCAAGACCGAGCGTATCGCGGTTAATGGTGCCGAAGATCTGTTTATTCGATCTTTACTCGACCGCCAGCAATATTATGATCCGGCCGGTACGGCGCAGCGCCTGGGCATTTGCTCTGCCTCGTGGCCCTTGTTCGGAATGCTGTGGCCTTCAAGCATGCAACTGGCCGCCCGGCTGGCGCAGCGACCCGTCTGCAAGAACGAGCTTATTCTGGAAATCGGATGTGGCCTGGCCTTTGCCAGCTTGGTTGGCCATAGGCGCGGGGCGCGGGTTACAGCCAGTGATTGCCATCCCTTGGCATCCAGCTTTCTTGACCATAATCTACAGCTCAATCACTTGCACGAGCTGGATTACCGGCATGGGCAGTGGGGCGCAGCGATGGCTCCATCAGAGCTGGTGGACATGGGTATTGAAGTTTTGTCGGCGCGCTACGACCTGATCATCGGCAGTGATTTGCTCTACGGGCGCGATATGCCGGAAATGCTTGCGGACTTTATCGATGATCATGCGCTGCCCAGTGCCGAGGTGTGGATCGTCGATCCCAATCGCGGCCATCGGCCTGCCTTCAACCGGCATATGGCTGCTTTTGGATTCGAATTGGCGTGCGATGAACGCCTGCATGACAAGGCAGTGGCCAATGCCGAAGGTGTGCTGATGAACGAGTACAAGGGCCGCCTGTTGATTTATCAACGGACGGCGGGTTGCTCGGGCCAGTAATAATCGTCGCCATAGATGCGGCCTCCGAAGATGGCAGTACCTATGCGTACCTCGGTGGAACCTTCTTCAATGGCAATTTCAAAGTCTCCGCTCATGCCCATGGACAGGCGGTCGAGCTCTATGCCGTCTATGGCTTCGTTGCGCATCTGGTCGCGTAGTTCGCGCAGTGTGCGGAAGCAGGCCCGCACTGCGGCCTGATCTGCGGCGTTGATGGCCAGGGTCATCAAGCCGCGTATGCGCAGGGTCGGTATGTCACGCGCCACCTGACGCAGGAAACCGGGCAACTCTTCGGCAGGCAAACCGTATTTACTGGGTTCCGTCGAGGTTTTTACCTGTACCAGTGCATCGATGGCGCGGCCTTCCTGCTGCAGGCGCCGGTCAAGCGCAACAGCCAGGTCCATGCGATCCAGCGACTGGATCTCAGAGGCCATGCGGGCTACGTCTTTGGCTTTGTTGCTTTGCAAGTGGCCTATCATGACCCAGTCTATGCCGCAGTCGGCCAGCGGCTCGTATTTGCTGCGAATTTCCTGGGCCTTGTTTTCTCCGAAACGGTGGACGCCGGCCTGGACAGCAGCGCGTATGGCTTCCTCGCCGAAGGTTTTGCTGACGGGCAGCAGCGTGACTGAATCCGCGGGGCGTCCGGCCTTTAGCGCCGCGCTACGGATACGTTCCTGAACTTTCGCCAGATTTATGGCGACAGTGTTTTCGTTAGGCATGGCTCGCGCTCGCAATGTTGGCGGTGATCTCGTAAGAGTGCAATCGTGCCGTATGGTCGAACATATTCGATGTAATCATCAATTCATCAGCGCCGGTTTTGTCTATGAATGCCTTGAGCTGGCTGGCAACGGTATCGGGCGCACCAATGGCCGAGCACGAAAGAACGTGATCGAGCAGATCTTGCGCCGCTGGCCCCAACTGTTCAATATAGTTGTTTACAGGTGGTGGCAAACGCGAGGGACGCCCGCTGCGCAGATTTACAAAAGACTGCTGCCATGATGTGGCAAGAAATCGTGCTTCATCGTCGGTGTTGGCTGCAAAAACGTTGAACCCCAACATGACATAGGGCTTGTCCAGTTGGGCTGACGGCTTGAACGTGCTTCGGTACAACTGAATGGCCTGCATCATTTGCTGTGGGGCAAAATGCGAGGCGAAGGCGTAGGGTAGGCCCAGGGCGGCTGCCAACTGTGCGCCAAAAAGACTGGATCCCAGTATCCAGATCGGAATATTCAAACCCTTGCCGGGCACCGCTTGCACGGGTTGCCGTGGATCGTCTGAGAAGTAATCCATCAGTTCGAGCACGTCGCGTGGGAACTCGTTGGCGTCTGATGCCAGGTTGCGGCGCAGGGCGCGTGCCGTGGTCTGATCCGAGCCCGGTGCCCGGCCCAGGCCCAGATCAATGCGCCCCGGGTGTAATGATTCCAGTGTGCCGAATTGTTCGGCGATCACCAAGGGTGAATGATTAGGCAGCATGATGCCACCCGCGCCCACCCGAATACTGGAGGTGCCGGCTGCAACGTGCCCGATCAGGACGGCAGTAGCTGCGCTGGCGATGCCTGGCATGCCGTGATGCTCGGCCATCCAATAGCGCTTGTAACCCCATTTTTCGCCGTGCTGGGCAATTTCAAGTGTGTTGCGAAATGATTCTGCGGCAGTGCTGCCTTCAGTAATCGGAGAAAGGTCGAGTATTGAGAATGGAATCATCACTCATATATAAGGGGCGGCACTGAATAAATCAAGTGCCGCCCCCAAACTAGACGTTATGTCATTGTTCGACCATAAGGTCAGCCTTACTCAGCAACCTCAACCTTGGGTAGGGCTTTCAATTGGTCTTTGGTATAGCCTGCCAGAACCCATTTGTCACCACTCTGTTTAATTTCATCGTAAGGAATGGCGACGTCGTGTTCGCCAAGGCCAAGAAAACCGCCTGCCCCAACAATCACGTGAGCGGCTTTGCCATCGGCGGCCAGCACGACATCACTGATGTTGCCGATTTTTTCATCGGCTTCGTTAACGACGGTACTACCGATGATCTTGTCCTTGACGCTCCAGCCGGATATGGTTTCCACTTTTTCATCCGCGGCCATAGCCCCAGCACCTGCGCCGCCCGTACTTGGCATCGCTGCGCCACCTGTTCCAGCACCTGCTCCAGTACCTGCGCCGGGTGCAGGCGCCGGTGCAGGATTCGGCGCCGGTGCGGGTGCAGAGGTGTCCGGTGCCGCTCCTGTGCTCGGTGCTGTCGATTGCGCATAAACGGCGGGTGCCATGGCAAGGGGAAGCGAACAAATAGCTACAGTAAGAATCTTCCTCATACGTTTCTCCTGGTTGTTGACGAAAAGGTCGATTATCATCAAGCAAGTACTGTGCCCGCCGGCCGAGCATGCTTGCCCGGGTACGGAACTTGCTAGTGCAACGATGAAACGTAGGCTTTATTCCGTTGAACCATTGAAAGAGGTATTGATATGACTAAGACGAAAAGAATCGCAAGCACTGCCATAGTGTTGAGTGCACTGTTGAGCTTGGGCGCATGTAGCGGGATGTCCAAGCAGGGGAAAAATACGGCTATCGGGGCAGGCGTAGGCGCCGTCGGTGGAGCTGTTCTAACCGGAGGCAGCACATTAGGTACCCTGGGTGGCGCCGCCGTAGGTGGCGTAGTCGGCCATGAAGCCAGCAAGTAATACCAGAACAGAAACAAACTTACTTAGACAGAAGGAAGATTGATATGCTCTATACCATTGCTATTATTTTGCTGGTTTTATGGCTGCTGGGCGTGGTTTCGTCCTACACCATAGGCGGGTTCATCCATATTCTCATCGTGGTCGCCATCATCATCATATTGGTACGCGTGATCTCGGGCCGGTCGCCTTAAGGGCAGCTGTCTATCGGCAATTGCGACAGCTGTAGTAAAAATGCCCACACATCATCTCGCTGGTGATGTGTGGGCATTTTTAGCTCTGCGGTGCTAAGTCCTTGTTATTGTCCGTATAATTTATCTAGTCAAATAGTTGTCCCTGGATTTATCCACAATTTGCGTGGATAAGTTGATGCCTGCGGCAAGCGGGCATTTTTACTGTGGGATGCTGCTTCCTATATCACTCTGGGCGGAATAAGTATGGTGGAAACATTGAAAGAACTAACGGCCTTGATGCCTGCGGTTCAATATCTTGCGCTTAACCTCGGGTTGACGCTGCTTATTTTGGTGCTTGGCTGGGCAGCCTCTTCGTTTGCTGGCCGTAGCGTGCAAAAGCTGGCCGCTCGTTCGCCCAAGATTGATCCCACCATTGTTCCCATGGTCTATACCGTAACAGTCTGGTCCATCCGGATTTTTGTTATCGTTGCCGTGCTGGCAAGATTTGGTGTGCAAACGGCCAGCATCATAGCCGTACTGGGTGCTGCAGGTTTAGCCGTGGGACTGGCTTTGCAAGGCACGCTGCAAAATATTGCGGCAGGTATTATGTTGCTGGCCCTGCGTCCGTTACGGGCCGGTGAATATATTTCGGTGGTAGGCAAAGGAGATGGCACAGTGGCTGAAGTCGGGCTGTTCCTGACTCGCTTGATTCAAATCGATGGTATTCACTTGACCCTGCCCAACAGCCTGGTCTGGGGCAACCCCATCATTAATTACAGTCGGAATGCCACCCGCCGTCTCGACATCGAGGTGTCTGTGCGCTATGGCGATGATCTTGAGCTGGCTCTGCGCGAACTGGGCAGTCTGGTGCAGCATCATCAGCATGTGCTGCCTGATCCCGTACCGCAAGTTATGGTTACCGGATACAGCGAAAGCACCACGACGGTGAATATGCGAGTGTGGGCCGCCACCGACAATTATTGGGATTTGCGCTTTGATCTTTATCGCAATGCCCTGCAGGTTCTGGCGCGGGCGGGCTTGAGCATGCCGATTCCGGTGCGTGAAGTTCAGGCAAAGACGCCGACCCAAGCCCTGGAGCATGGTGGTGCCGCTGAGCCTTGAAGGCTGAAGAGCTGGTAAGCCTACAAGACTTGCCAGGCTTCAAATGTTGCCAGCCAGTGTGTTCAGGCCTTCTTGTATCAACCCTGCAATTTGCCGCTGGCGGGTGGCAGGCATGCGGTCGGTAATGGCCGTGACGCTTATGGCCAGATAGGGATTTTGTTTTTTATCGCACAAGGCGTAGCCTACGCCCAGTGCGCCTCGTACGGCATAGTTGCCTACAACGGAATAGCCGCGTGTTCGAGTGTTTTCCACGAGTCGTCGCATTTCCCGTACGCTCATGCCGCCGTATTGCTCGATCTGCGCGCTGTTGCTTGCAATAATTTCCTCGATCTCGGCGTCTTGCAGTTTGGCCAGCAGGGCCATTCCACCGGAACCGACCCCCAGGGGCTGACGTTTTCCCGCAAAGGTGGCAAGTATTTGTACCGGATAGGGGCCGATTTCCCGCCAGAGGCTAAGCGATTCGTTACCGTCGCGCACCACCAGGAACACGGCATCGCCTGTTTGAGCGGCCAGGCTTTGCATCACCGGCAGCGCGAGCTTGATGCGAGGGTCTTGTTCCAGAATGTTGGCTTCGGCCGAATGGCTGGCCGAGAAGCGCTTGGAACCACCAATATTATGTACAAATCCTTCTTCCACCAAGGCGGCCAGCAGGCGGTAGATGGTGGGACGTTGAAGATGAGTCAGCCGTGCCAGGTCGCTTACGCTCAGGCCGTTATCCGGGTAATCACGTAAGGTTCGCAGAATTTGCAGCCCCCGCCTTAGTGTACGGGGGCCGACAGCTGTGGATTCGTTTGCTGGAGTGTCCACTGGATGTACAGTTGGGTTGGAAAAAAACAAATTGTGTCAGAGAATTGTAGGCTCAATTATATAACTGTCCACTTGATGGACGAGACCAGGAGGACGCAGTGTCAATTCAATCCAAATTCAAATCCGGCGCAAAAGTGTTGGCCGGCAGCCTGATGCTGACGGGCGCACTGGGCTATTCCACGACCGCGTTGGCGGCTTATCCTGATCATCCCATCAAGATGGTGGTTGGTTTCTCTGCCGGTGGCACCACTGACACTGTGGCTCGTATCGTTGCCAAGGAAATGAGCGAAGCGCTCGGACAAACAGTGGTTGTCGACAACCGCCCCGGCGCAGGCAGCAATATTGCATCCGAGCTGGTTGCACGTGCCGACCCCGATGGCTATACCCTGTACATGGTCGCTGTTACCAGCGCCATTAACCAAACCTTGTACAAGAATCTAAGGTTCAACCTGATCGACGACTTCGCGCCGGTGGCCCTGGCTGTCCGGGTGCCCAATGTGTTGGTCGTCAATCCCAAAGTTCCAGTCAAAAGCGTCAAAGAGCTGGTCGAATATGGCAAGGCTAATCCGGGCAAGCTGAATTTTGCTTCCTCGGGCAGCGGCACCTCCATCCACATGGCGGGCGAACTGTTCAAGCAGTCGGCAGGCATCGATGCGGTCCACATCCCCTACAAGGGCAGTGCGCCGGCCATGGCCGACCTTATCGGTGGTCAGGTGGATTACATGTTCGACAATATGCCTTCGGCATGGCCTCATGTGGAATCGGGCAGCCTGCGTGCGCTGGCCGTAACCACGGCTGACCGCTCCAAGACGGCTCCCGATCTGCCCACCATGCAAGAGTCAGGCTTTCCCTCGTTCGATGTGTCTTCCTGGTTCGGCGTGATCGCGCCCAAAGGTACGCCCGACGAAATCGTCAACAAGCTGAACGAAGTCATGTTGGCCGCACTGGCCAAACCTGCGGTTCAGAAAAGCCTGGAAGACCTGGGTGCGGTTCCAGCCAAGACCACACCGGCCGAATTCGGCGCTTTCATCAAGTCGGAAGTTGAAGGCTGGGCCAAGGTGGTCACGGCTTCCGGTGCAACGGTAGACTGATTTTCTAAGTAGTAATGCAATGGCCGGCCTTGGGCCGGCCATTGCATTTAACGGCCTGTGCAGTGTGCAGGCAATGGATTGAACATGATTTCCAAGATTTTCGACAATATGCGCGCCGGTCTGGCCGATGTTCCTGATGGGGCCACCATCATGGTCGGCGGCTTTGGCATGGCTGGTCAGCCCAAAGAGCTCATCGACGCCTTGCTCGATCAGGGCGCCAAAGATCTGGTCATTATCAATAACAATGCAGGCAATGGTGATACCGGTCTGGCAGCCTTGCTGGCAGCCGGGCGGGTGCGCAAGATTATCTGCTCGTTTCCACGCCAGTCCGATTCACATGTGTTCGATGGCTTGTACCGTGCAGGAAAAATCGAACTTGAGCTTGTGCCGCAAGGAAATCTGGCCGAACGCATACGTGCGGCCGGCGCCGGCATTGGGGGTTTCTACACTCCCACCGGGGCGGGTACTCCTTTGGCGGAAGGCAAGGAGCAACGCAACATCAATGGTCGCGACTACATACTTGAATATCCATTGCATGCCGATTACGCACTGATCAAGGCCTTGCGCGCCGACCGCTGGGGCAACCTGGTGTATCGCAAAACAGCGCGTAATTTTGGGCCCATCATGGCCACGGCTGCCAAGGTCGCGGTGGCTCAGGTCGACAGCATCGTAGCGCTGGGCGAACTGGATCCCGAAGCCATCGTCACACCAGGCCTATTTATTCAACGTGTGATTGCCACAGGAGCCGCAGCATGAACCGACTGAACCGAGACCAGATGGCCGCACGCGTTGCGCAAGACATCCCCGAAGGCAGCGTGGTGAATCTGGGCATAGGCCTGCCCACCAAAGTGGCGAATTACCTGCCCGCCGATCGCGAGATCATGCTGCACAGCGAAAACGGTGTCATCGGCATGGGGCCAGCACCAGAAGCTGGGGCCGAAGATCCCGACCTGATCAATGCCGGCAAGCAGCCTGTCACATTGCTCGATGGCGGAGCCTACTTTCATCACGCCGATTCGTTTGGCATGATGCGCGGTGGACACCTTGATATTTGTGTGCTGGGTGCGTTTCAAGTGTCGCGCAACGGCGACTTGGCCAACTGGCATACGGGTGATGCCGATGCTATTCCCGCTGTGGGCGGTGCCATGGATCTGGCGATAGGTGCGAAGTCGGTGTATGTGCTGATGGAGTTGCTCACGCGTGATGGCCAAAGCAAGCTGGTTGAGCAGTGCAGCTATCCACTGACGGGTGTCGGTTGCGTGAGCCGTATTTATACCGATTTGGCGGTGTTCGATCTGAAAGACGGGAAAATTTTGCTGGCAGACGATGTATCGGGTGTCGGTATTGCCGAACTTACTCGCTTGACCGGCATCGATATCGTTGCTGCCTGATGGGCGAAGGTCGGCTTGCCCGGGTTGATAAGTAGCGCCAAGGGTGGCTCGAGAGCCGCCCTTATTATTTCCTGGCTGCTTTTATCATGGCTGTACACAGGCCGCGCAACATGTCGACTTCGTCCTGCGTTAATCCATTACGGCCAAACATGTGTCGCATGCGTGGCATCAGTTTTTTGGGGTGCTGAGGATCCAGGAATTTCACCTCGGTAATGGCCTGCTCCCAGTGCGTCATAAGTGCCTGAACCTTGTCGTTGCTGGCCGCCTGATTGCCCGCGTCGGGCTGACCTTCAGTGCTGGGCAGCAAGGGCAAGGAGGCGGCGCTGGCCAGCGTGTAGCGTAGCTCCCAGGCGGCCAGTTGCAGCGCTTGCGATACGTTCAACGAACTGTATTCGGGATTGGCCGGAATATGGCAAACACGCTGGCATAAGGCAATGTCTTCATTGGTAAGTCCTGATCGTTCCGTACCCAGTACGATGGCGATGCAGGCATTACCGGTGCTTTGCAGATGCTGGCAGCTTATTTGCGCCGCTTCGCGGATGTCGCAAACCGGGGGGCCCAGCATGCGTGCCCGGGCGGTTAGCGCAAAGGCCAGCGTGACTGGCGCCAGGGCCTCTTCCAGAGTAGGCACGATACGAACCGATGCCAGGACGTCTGTGGCACCGCTGGCCAGCGATTGTGCATCGGGTTGCTGCAGCACATCAGGAAACCTGGGAGCCACCAGACACAGATCATGAAACCCCATGGTTTTGATGGCACGGGCAGCTGCGCCGACATTGCCGGGGTGGCTGGGGCGCACCATAATAAAGCGCACCTTAGCGAAAGCATCGGCCTTGTCGGAAGCCCCTGAAATCGACGTTTCAGGAGAAGTTATGCGAATTTCGGGTAAAAACGACTGAGTCATTTAAAATAGATGTTTTACTGTGTTGACTGTCGGGCTTTTTGCCCATGCTGCGTACCACATATACAGCAAGGCCAGGCTTCAACAATTTTTGTTAAATACGGAATTTTATGCACCCGATGCTCAATACCGCCATCAAGGCGGCACGCCGTGCTGGCAATATCATTAACCGGGCCAGTCTTGACCTGGAACGCCTGAAAGTTGCACGCAAGGGGCCTAAGGATTATGTCACGGAAGTGGATCAAGCTGCAGAAGAAGCCATTATCGACATCTTGCGCACAGCCTATCCCGATCATGGCTTTTTAGGCGAAGAGTCCGGCACGCACTTGGCTGCAGAGCAGGCCGCTGGCGAACCGGCTGCGTTTCAATGGATTATCGATCCCCTGGATGGCACAACGAATTTCATACATGGCATGCCGGTGTATGCCATCTCTATTGCCTTGGCGCAGCATGGCCAGATCACCCAGGCCGTCATTTACGACCCAACTCGCAATGAACTGTTTACCGCCAGTCGCGGCGGCGGCGCTTTTTTGAATGACAGGCGCATGCGTGTGTCGGGCCAACTGCGCTACCACGATGCCCTGTTGGGCGCCCATGTGCCTGGTTCCGCTTCGTCACCAACTACAGACATCAAGTTCTCCAAGCTTCTGTCCGAGTGTGCCGCTGCGCGTCGCTTGGGCTCAACAGTGCTGGACTTGGCCTATGTCGCAGCCGGTCGCCTAGACGGATTTTGTGGGGTCAAGCTCAAACCTTGGGATCTGGCCGCCGGCAGCCTGCTCATCCTCGAGGCAGGCGGCCTGGTCGCCGACTTCGATGGCGAGCAAGGGTGGATGAAAAGCGGCAACGTGCTGGCCGCCACCCCCAAACTGTTCCCCCAAATGCTGGGTTACTTGCACGAATAAGTTCCCTTTACGGAGCCCTTGATGGAATGGTTGCTGGACCCGTCGGCATGGGTCGGCTTGCTTACTCTGGTCATACTCGAGATTGTTCTGGGCATAGACAATCTCATCTTTATTGCCATTCTTGTCGAGAAATTGCCGCCCCAATTGCGCGACAGGGCACGCGTCATCGGACTGTCGCTGGCGCTGCTGATGCGGCTGGTGCTGCTCTCTGTTATGTCCAGGCTGATTCAGCTGACGACACCTTTGTTTGCTGTCGGGACGCTATCGTTCTCAGGACGAGACCTGATACTTATCGTGGGTGGCTTCTTCCTGCTGCTTAAAGGAACACTGGAGCTGCACGAGCGGGTCGAAGGCCGCGGCTCAGAAGTTTCCGGCTCGCGCATGCATGCCAGCTTCTGGGTCATCGTCACCCAGATCGTTATCCTGGATGCGGTTTTCTCCATCGATGCCGTCATTACGGCGGTGGGCATGGTCGATCATCTGGCCATCATGATGATTGCCGTAACGATAGCCATTGGGCTGATGCTGGTTGCGTCCAAGCCCCTGACCCGCTTTGTGAACAGTCATCCCACCGTCGTCATACTGTGTCTGGGCTTTTTGCTGACTATCGGTTTTTCATTGGTAGCCGAAGGCTTCGGTTTTCCCGTGCCCAAAGGCTACCTGTACGCAGCCATTGCATTTTCTGTCTTGATAGAAACGCTGAATCAAGTTGCGCGGCGCAATCTTCGGCGAGTCGATTCCAGGCGGCCCTTGCGTGAACGAACGGCTGAAGGGGTACTGCGCATGCTGGGCAAGCAGCCTGTGGCGGGGGTAGGGCAGCCTCAAGAGCAGAAAATCCCCGCACATGTATTCGAAGATGAAGAACGCTATATGGTCAGTGGCGTGCTGACACTGGCAGACCGCAACATTCATTCCATCATGACGCCGCGCACGGAAGTTTCATGGCTCAGCCTGGATGACGGGCCAGATGCGCTGCGCGAGCAGATTGCCAAGGCGCCGCATAGCTTCTTTCCCGTGTGTCGTGGCTCGCTCGATGAAGTTGTCGGCATAGGCCGTGCCAAGGAAATGATTACCGATCTGCTCGTACACGGCAAGCTGTGCCTGACGCACTTGCGCGATCCCATCATCGTGCATGAGTCCATAGGCATCCTGCACCTGATAGACACGCTCAAGCGGTCGCGCGGCCAGCTGGTTCTGGTCACCGATGAGTTCGGCACCATCGAGGGGGTGGTGACGCCCATCGATGTCTTCGAAGCCATAGCGGGCGAGTTTCCCGATGAAGACGAAACACCGGACATCGTTATAGAGGGTGATGACCGCTGGCGTGTGGACGGGGCGGCGGATCTGCATCATTTGGAGTTATTGCTCAATACCGATGGCCTGGTCGATGCCGAAGAAGGCTACTCTACCGTGGCGGGCTATCTGCTGGAGCGTTTCGGTCATCTGCCTCAGCCTGACGACAGTTGCGAACTGAAACAAGCCCATGCGACGTTCCGGTTTACCGTGTTGCGTGTTGAAGGACGGCGCATTGCCGCCGTGCGTATTGAGCGCTTGCACGAGCAAGCAGATGAAAATAACAATGAGTAACTATGACTGAAAGCAGCTGGTTTATGTTGAAGGCCTTGTTTCTAGGGCTTATAGAAGGTTTCACGGAATTCATTCCCGTATCAAGCACGGCGCATTTGCTCTTGATCGGAGACTGGATAGGGTTCTCTTCCGGCAGTGACAAAGTGTTCGAAGTGGTAATACAGTTTGGCTCCATACTGGCCGTCATGTGGATATTTCGCGTCCGTTTGTGGCAATTGATACATGGCACGCTCACGGGCGTACGCAGCGAAGTCATGTTCATGCGTAACCTGCTTATCGCGTTCTTGCCGGCAGCCGTAATCGGGGCCCTGGCGATTAAATACATCAAGATGCTGTTCCATAACCCTGGTGTGTTCGTGTTTACGCTGATAGTGGGTGGCATCATCATGCTATGGGTCGAGCGCAAGCCGCAGTACGCCAAGAACATCGAAGGCCAGTCGTCCGAGCAGGGCGGCCTGGACGATAGCCGTGCCTCGCAATTGGCAACGGCGCACAGCCTGGAAGAAATCACCTGGAAGCAGGCCCTGGTGGTGGGGTTTGCGCAATGCCTGGCTATGGTGCCGGGTACATCACGCTCGGGTGCGACCATCATCAGCGGCATGATCGCCGGCATTCAGCGCAAGACGGCAACCGAGTTCTCATTTTTTCTGGCCATGCCGACCATGCTGGCAGCCACCGTGTACGATCTGTACCGTAACAGTTCCGCCCTGGATGAAACGCAGATGACCGCCATTGCCGTCGGTTTCGTGGCGGCGTTTGTCAGTGCCTTGTTTGTGGTACGTGCCGTGCTGCGCTTTGTTTCACGACGCACCTATCGTCCCTTTGCCTGGTATCGAATCGGGTTGGGAATAGTGGTGTTTGTCTGGCTGATGGTGCGCTAATGCCGACGGGCGCCAGGTGGCGCCGTATCTGATTCAGATCAGGCGCAAGCCGTTGGCATCAATGGCCAGCCAGCCGCCGCGCTGTGCACCAATGTGATCGTAATCCCAGTCGGGCAACACCCACCGGCTACGTGGCTTACCATCGACCTCCAGGTAATGAACCTGGGGTCTGTGGGTGTGCCCATGCACCATGATGTTGGCGTCGCAAGTGGAAAAAGCCTGTTCTATGGCCGATGGCGTGACATCCATGATGCTCATGGCCTTGTGGCGATTCGATGCCATGCTGCGCTGGCGGGCCAGGTTGGCGATGCGGCGCCGTACCGGCAGGCTCAGGTTTAGAAAAAGCCATTGCACGGCAGGACAGCGCACTACACGGCGAAACCGTTGGTAGCTACGATCGGCAATACAGTATTCGTCGCCATGCGACAGCAATATTTTGCCTGCCAGGGTGTCCAGACATACCTGGTCGGGCAGCAGATGGGCACCAACGTGCCCCGCCAGGATTTTTCCCAGCAGGAAGTCACGGTTGCCGCGACCCAACCATAAAGGTATTTTTTCAGACACCTGCCGGAATTTTTCCAGCGTGGCCGTGAGCCAGGGCGGGGGGGATGTCAGCGCAAAGTCATCACCTATCCAGGCGTCGAAGATGTCGCCGCATAAAATCAAGGCGTCCGCCTGCGCGCACGCCTGATCCAGAAATGCATGAAATGCCTGGGCGGTGGCTGGGGTGTCGGGCCCCAGATGGATATCCGACGCGACCCAGACCGTGCCCGTAAGCGATAATTTATTCAACGACCGTGGCTTGCTCGATAACGACAGTTTCGACCGGTACGTCTTGGTGGAAGCCCTTGTTGCCGGTTTTCACTGCTGTGATCTTGTCTACGATCTCGGTGCCTTCGACGACTTTGCCGAATACAGCGTAGCCCCAGCCATTGGGCGTGGGAGATGTGAAGTTCAGGAAGTCGTTGTCGGCTACGTTGATGAAGAACTGTGCCGTGGCTGAGTGAGGATCGGATGTGCGGGCCATGGCCAGTGTGTAGCGATCGTTCTTCAAGCCGTTATCGGCTTCATTTTCGATGGGAGCATGGGTTTGCTTTTGTTTCATGTCGGCATCGAAGCCGCCGCCTTGCACCATGAAGTTGTTGATAACGCGATGGAAAATCGTGCCATCAAAAAAACCTTCTTTGGCGTAAGTCAGGAAGTTTTCGACAGTCTTGGGTGCTTTCTCGGCATTTAGTTCGATCAGAATTTGACCCTGGCTGGTTTGAAGACTGACGCGGGGATTTGTGCTCATGGATTTACCTTCGGTAGAGTTGGATGAGGCGGCTTGCGTGGTGCTGCCCAGGCATAGGGCAAGCGATGTGACGCAGGCAAGGCTGAGAACACGCAGCGTCGAGCTCAACGTGTTCAAGGAAAAAGAAGTAAAAGTCATAGGGGTATATAGGTGAAAATGTTGCGGTGGTCGGTTTTACGGCGACAATATCTTGCCCGCCTGTTCGGCTTTTGATTGGGCCTGGCTTGCACCGAGTCCGGCGGCTTCCTGGAACGAGCGCTGTGCCAGCATAAGCTGGACTTCGCCCAGGTTTTCTCTGGCGGTGGCGTAGTTGGGGTTGGCAACCAGCGCCATGCGTAGGGCTTCATAGGCCATGTCCAGTTGGCCGTTCTTGACGTATTCCGCAGCCAGATTGTTCCAGGGTTCAGGCAGTTCTGGGTACAGTGTGCTCATGTTGCGGTAGGTCGTGATGGCCTCGGTGCTGCGGCCCAAGGCAGCCAGCGCCCGGCCATGCAGAAACAGCAATTGAACATCGGTACCCAAGGCGCCTTTTTCGTCCAGCTGCGCCTGGCGTTTTTCTATGATGTCTAGCGCTTCTTGGTTTTGTCCCTGATTCAGCATGCTGGTGATGCGATCAGTGATTTGCGAGGCCGAAAGCGGCGCCTGGGTGTCTATACTGGGTGTCAGGGCTTCAAGCAACCTGGCCAAGCCTTTCCACCCCCCTTCTTCAGGCTTGGGGTCGTTGAAAAGCTTGCCATTGCTGCCCGTTTGTTGACTGGGGCCAGTGTTGACCTTCAGGCCATTGATGATGTCATCGGGCTGTGGCTGCTCTAGACCTGCATCGACCGAGGCGTTAAGATCGACTTGCGGTACAAGGCCGGGCGCAGGTGTTTGGGCGCCCGCCACTTGCATCGACACTCCGCCGGCAAAAAGGGCAATTGCTAATGCGGAACCATAAATTCGAAACACAGATTTTGCACCTATACGTAAACGATGTGTTGCCGGCGGCTTGCTATACTTATCGACCGCCATTTTAGCCTTGCTTGTCGATTCGCGCCGAATTGGCTGCTGACGGACCCCTATTACAGGGGCTGCAATCGACATAGACTGACAGATATTAATCCTACATGCTGCACATTTATAACACCCTTTCCCGTGCCAAAGAGCCGCTGAAAACCGTGGAGCCCGGCCTTGTACGCATGTATGTGTGCGGCATGACGGTCTACGATTTCTGTCACCTGGGCCATGCACGCATGCTGGTCAGCTTTGATATCGTGCAGCGCTGGCTCAGGGCTAGCGGCTACAAGGTCAACTATGTGCGCAATATTACCGATATCGATGACAAAATCATACGGCGGGCGGTACAGAACGGCCAGCGTATGGCTCAGGTCACCTCGTTCTTCATCGATGCCATGCATGCCGACGAGCAGGCTCTGGGGGTGGCCTCACCCGATTCCGAGCCACGCGCCACCGAGCATGTAGGCGATATGCTGGGGATTATCCAGAAATTGGAAGAAAACGGCCTGGCCTATCGCTCCGATGACGGCGACGTCAACTACGCCGTGCGTGACTTTCCAGGCTATGGGAAGCTGTCGGGTAAGTCGCTTGATGATCTGCGAGCCGGTGAGCGCGTTGCCGTTGCCTCGGGTAAGCGTGATCCCCTGGACTTCGTATTGTGGAAGGCCGCCAAAAGTGAAGAGCCTGAAGAGTCCAAATGGGAATCTAGCTATGGCATGGGCCGCCCGGGTTGGCACATAGAATGTTCGGCCATGAGCCGTGCCTTGTTGGGCTTGCCCCTGGATATCCATGGTGGTGGTCCCGACTTGAAGTTTCCGCACCATGAAAACGAAATTGCCCAAACAGAAGGCGCTTTTGGCGGCAGTCTGGCCTCGGTCTGGATGCATTGCGGTCCCCTGATGGTGGACTCCGACAAGATGTCCAAATCCCTGGGCAACTTCCGAACCATACGCGCCACCATCTCTGCCGATGCCCATCTGCCTGATGATCAGGCCAGCTATAACGCGAACCCCCGCGAAGCCGAGATGCTGCGCTTTTTCATTGTGCGTAACCACTACCGCAGCCAGCAAAACTACGCGCCCGACAACTTGTTCGATGCGCAGAACGCGCTTGATCGTCTGTACCAGACCCTGCAGAATGTGCCGCCGGAGGCCGTCCAGATAGACTGGGATCATCCGTCGGCGCAAGCATTTCGTGCGGCCATGAACGATGACTTCAATACGTCAGGCGCCGTGGCTGTATTGTTCGAATTGTCGTCACTTGCCAACCGCAACGGCTCAGCTCAGGCATCCGGCCTGATGCGTGCGCTGGGTGGCGTGCTTGGGTTGCTGCAGTCTGATCCAGCCACCTATTTGCAGTCGCCCACTCGGTATCAGCCTGGCGCCAATGCGCAGGCAGCCTTTACCAGTGAACAGATTGAAACCCTGATCAATGAGCGCACGCTCGCCAAGCAGGCACGCGATTTTTCTCAGGCCGACGAAATACGCAAGACCTTGCAAGACGGTGGTATCGAGCTTGAAGACAAGGTGGGTGGCGTGACGCAGTGGCGTAGAGTCTGAGCAAGGAAGGGGCATGACCAATAGCAGTTCAAGCGGAATAATTGACAAACCTGAATACTGGGATCAGGCGTCGGCCGAGCTCATGGCGCGCGACCGTATTCTGAAGAAGCTGATCCCTCAGCATAAAGCCGAATGGCTTGCGCCATCGGCCACGCCTTTTGTTACCTTGGCGCGCGCTGTTGTCGGCCATCAGATCTCGGTCAAGGCGGCGGATGCCATGTGGCAGCGCTTTACCGAGGCCTGCGGGCGCACGCCCACCCCGCAATGCATTATCAAGTTGGCCGAAATTGATATCCAGCAATCTGGCCTGTCCAGGCGCAAAGCCGAGTACATCCTTGACCTGGCAGTGCATTTTGCTGAAAAAAAAGTCAGACCGGCTGCCTGGCGTACCATGACCGACGAGGCCGTCATCGCCGATTTGTGCGCGATTCGCGGCATAGGCCGCTGGACGGCCGAGATGTTCCTTATATTCAACCTGCAACGACCCGACGTGCTTCCGCTGGATGACGCGAGCCTGCTTAAGGCGATTTCGTTACACTACTTCAGTGGTGAACCTGTTTCGCGTTTTGAAGCCCGAGAGGTCGCGCAAGCCTGGATGCCGTGGCGTACGGTCGCCACGTGGTATCTGTGGCGTAGCCTTGACCCGGCTTCCGTGCAGTACTAAAACAGTGAATGCCCTAATCTGGAAACCTAGCTCTTATGCGTAATACTTTCCTGGAATTTGAACAACCACTTGCCGAACTCGAGAACAAAATCGAGGAGTTGCGCTATGTGCAGACAGATTCCGCTGTCGATATTTCGGAAGAAGTTAATCGGCTGCAACAAAAAAACCAGGCTCTGGCCAAAAGCATTTATGCCAAGCTCACGCCTTGGCAGACCGCTTTGGTGGCCCGCCATCCGCAGCGTCCATATACGCTGGATTACGTGCGCGAAATATTTACCGACTTCCACGAGCTGCACGGCGACCGCATGTATGCCGATGACTTATCCATAGTGGGTGGCCTGGCGCGTTTCAACGGCACGCCGTGTATGGTGATCGGGCATCAAAAAGGGCGCGACACCAAAGAGCGCGCGATGCGCAACTTTGGCATGCCCCGGCCTGAAGGCTATCGCAAAGCCTTGCGCCTGATGCGTCTGGCCGAAAAATTCCAGATTCCTGTCTTTACCTTTGTGGATACACCCGGAGCCTATCCGGGCGTCGGGGCCGAAGAGCGAGGCCAGTCGGAAGCCATAGGCCACAACCTTTATGCCATGGCCGAGCTCAAAGTGCCAATTATTGCAACGATTATCGGTGAGGGCGGATCGGGCGGTGCACTGGCCATCGCGGTGGGCGATGTCGTCATGATGTTGCAGTATTCCACCTATGCCGTAATTTCCCCCGAAGGCTGTGCCTCCATTCTTTGGCGCAGTGCCGACAAGGCGTCAGTAGCCGCCGATGCGCTGGCCATTACCGCGCCGCGCCTGAAAGAGCTGGGCCTGATTGACCGCATCGTCAACGAGCCGGTAGGCGGTGCCCACCGTGACCCTGCCGTGATGGCGCGTCAGCTTAGCCGGGCCTTGTCCGACTCATTGCGCCAGGTCTCGGGCATGTCTTCCGAGCAACTCATCGAGCACCGGCTGCAGCGATTGATGTCCTACGGCCGCTACCAGGAAGCACGCTAGGGCGTCGACCCTGCTGGCACGCTGAAGATATATGCTTCCCTTGACGTTCTGGCAGGATTTCGGCTCGATACCGTTGCGCAAGGCACTGGCTGGCGCCATGGCCGCCTTGCCACAGGCGCCCCGCCGCATTGGTATAGCGCTTAGCGGCGGCACCGACTCTGCGATGCTGGCCGTCCATGCCGCCTTGTACGCTCGTCGTGCGGGCACGGAGCTTCATTGTTTTCATGTGCACCATGGCTTGCAGGCACCGGCCGACGGCTGGCAGACGCATGTGCACGATCTGGCACAAATGCTGCAAGTGCCGTGTCATACTCGTTTTGTCCGGGTTGATGTGTCTGGCGGCGACGGCATGGAGTCGGCCGCGCGCGAGATGCGTTACGCCGCCTTGCTCGAACTGGCGCAGTTGGCGGGCTTGCAGCACATACTACTGGCCCATCACAGGAACGATCAGGCTGAAACTGTCATGTTGCGGTTGTTGCGCGGCGCCGGCCCCACCGGCCTGGCGGCCATGGCTCCAGTCAAGCAGCGTCAAGGTTTAAGCTATGTGCGGCCCTGGCTGGACATCGACCGCGCGTTGATTGTGCAGCAGTCCGAAGATTTTGCCGGCCTGACGGGCTGGGCTCCAGTCAACGATCCCAGCAACGCCGACGACCAATACACCCGAGCGGCCCTGCGCGAGCGCCTGGTACCCGAATTGAACGAACGCTGGCCGGGTTGGCAGGCAATGCTGGCACGTCATGCGCGCCAGAGCGCCCAGGCTGCCGATGTACTGCATGAGGTAGCAGAGCAAGACTTTGCCGGCCTTGAACCTTCAGATGACAGACAGAGCTTTTCACTGGCTGCCTGGCGTAAGCTGTCGCATGCGCGCCAGGCACTGGTATTACGTTACTGGCTGGCACAGCAGAGCTTGCGCATGCCCACCGAAGCCCGTTTGCACGACACCATGCGCCAACTGCGGGGGCTGCACGCCTTGGGGTACGACAGGCATATGCAAGTCAAGCATGGGCAGGTGTGGATACGTTGCGCCCAGGGCCGCGTCTTTATCGACCCGATACGCTAGTTTTCAACACCGGCTTACGGTGCGATGCGCAGCGCTTTCCCCAGGGAATGTCCCGATTGTGGAAAAACGTTAAAATAGTCCGCTTTGCCTGTTGATCCTTTAACTCAGAGAAAAAGATGTCCCTGATTGTTCACAAATACGGTGGCACGTCCATGGGCTCGGTTGAGCGCATCCAGAATGTGGCGCGGCGCGTGGCCAAATGGCATGCCGCAGGCCACCAAGTGGTTGTTGTGCCGTCGGCCATGTCCGGCGAAACCAACCGCCTGCTGGGCCTGGCCAAAGAAATCTCGCCGCAGCCCGATACCCGCGAGCTCGATATGCTGGCATCCACCGGCGAGCAGGCCAGCAGCGCCTTGCTCGCCATGGCGTTGCTGTCGCAAGGCGTTGCCGCGCGCAGCTTTACCGGATGGCAAGTGCCGGTGCGTACTGACGCTTCGTACACCAGGGCGCGTATACGCTCCATCGACGATGCCCGCATACAGGCCGAACTCGATTCTGGCCGGGTCGTCATTGTGACCGGGTTCCAGGGCGTTGACGACGAAGGTAACATCACGACCTTGGGCCGTGGTGGTTCCGATACATCGGCTGTCGCCGTGGCCGCGGCGCTCAAGGCCGACGAATGCCTGATTTTCACCGACGTCGACGGCGTTTACACCACCGACCCGCGTGTGGTTCCCGAAGCGCGCCGCATGAGCGTGGTCTCTTTTGAAGAAATGCTCGAGATGGCGTCGCTAGGCTCCAAGGTGCTGCAAATACGGTCGGTCGAGTTCGCCGGCAAGTATCAAGTTCCGGTGCGGGTCCTGTCCTCTCTGACCGACCCCCTGATACCGCTCGAAGAAGAAATGTCTTCGGGCACACTCATTACTTTCGAGGAAGATCAAAAAATGGAAGCTGCCGTCGTTTCGGGCATTGCCTTCAGCCGCGATGAAGCCAAAGTCACCTTGCTGGCCGTACCTGACACCCCGGGCGTGGCCTACTCGATTCTCGGCCCGGTTGCCGCCGCCAACATCGACGTCGACATGATTCTGCAGAACCAGTCCGTCAAAGGCACCACGGACTTTTCCTTCACTGTTAACCGCAACGACTTTGCCCGTGCGCTCGATCTGCTCAATAACCAGATCGGCCCAGCCGTTGGCGCTGCTGAGATCACATCCGATGACAAGGTCTGCAAAGTATCGATCGTAGGTATAGGCATGCGCAGCCATGTGGGCGTTGCCAGCCTGATGTTCCGCACCTTGTCGGAAGAGGGCATCAATATCCAGATGATCAGTACCAGCGAGATCAAGACCTCGGTCATCATCAACGACAAGTACATGGAACTGGCCGTGCGCGCCCTGCACAAGGCTTTTGAACTGGATCAGGACAAAAGCCAGGCTTGATAGGGGTTTAATGGCCGCCATGCGTCACGCATAGGCATGTTTTTTGCCCGATTTTCGTATCTGGCAGCAGAGCAAGTTCTTATCGTGCTAGAATGGCGGCCTGTTTCGGAGACGTGGCCGAGAGGTTGAAGGTACTCCCCTGCTAAGGGAGCATACGGCTTATACCCGTATCGAGGGTTCGAATCCCTCCGTCTCCGCCAGTTAATTCTGGCAAAGAGCCCTGTTTTTACAGGGCTTTTTCTTTTTTCGGGTTTTCGTACTGCGGTTGTACTGCGGAATCGACAGATATTGCCCGGTTTATACCCTCGAGATTGCGGCCTTTATCGGGCCGAAGGTTAGAACGCCTGGTGAAGATCCCGCCGGAGATTTCCATATCACTTCTGCCGAACTGCTGGCACCTCGATCTCACATCGCGTTCCGTGCGGCAACCCGCTTTCAAGTGGATGCGTTTTTATCAGGAGGCTCTAGCAGCCGACGGCAAGAGCAACGGCGCGCCGGGCCTTCGTCCGAAGTATCACGAGCATTGCTACGCAGCGTTCGTGCTTGACCGGGACGGGTTACCGTTTCCCTACTCCGCCAAAAATTACATTCGTTCGCCCGGTAACCGGCTAGCTTGCTTCACCCAATCAATAAATTGCTCTTGATCAAACTGCCCCTCGTAAATGTCGAGGTAGCGAACATTCACATGTTTCGATTTGCCCTTTGGAAGCGGATCGAGTGACGCACCTTGGAAAAATGTGACCTTGATGTACTTGGTGAAACAATGGAAACTGAGAAACCAGCAATCCTTCTTGGTGCCGTAAAACGGTGAGTTCCATTTAACCGCCTTGCTCACGTTGGCAACGGTCTGTTCAATTAGCGCGTCGAGCTTTCGCCCTATATCGCTCTTCCAGCCTGGCATTGCGTCGATATACGCTTTTACTGGAGCATTCCCGTAGCCTTTCGCGATCTGCGGATTTCCGCCAGAAAGAAGAACAGGTTTATCGGGTTGTTTGGGTGCCTGGTCGGCCATCTTGTGGGACTCCTTTTGAATCTGCAGCAACGCTCACTCAAATTTTAAAATATCACACCGACCGCATAAGAGGGATGAAGGTGCTAAGCAATGTGCTGATAACCCACGCACAAGCGCGCTATGGTGGCGAAGCCTCAGTGTGAGGCAGGGCCCCAGTGCTTGGCACCCGCCATACGCTCGCCAGCCAGGGTTGTTGTTCGCGTGGCAGTCCGTCCGGACGGTAATAGTGTTCCAGTTCACTGAATCCGGCTGTCCGCATCAGCGCTTGCCACTGTGCCAGGTCATGATAAGAACCGTAGCGGTCACCATTCCAGCCTTCCTGGTTCCGTCCGCGTGGGTTCGAGGAAAAGAGCACGCCTCGCGGCTTGAGTGTGGCGCGTAAGCGTTCAAGGACCTGGGGCAGTACTTGCAGTGGCACATGGAACAGAACGGCATTGGCAAAAATACCGTCGAAATAGTCTATGGGTAACTGCAGGTCAAGGAAATTCTGATGCCAGACCTCGCAATCAGTATCGGCGCGGGCCATTTCTACAAAACGCTCTGATCCATCCAGGCCGATAGCATGGTGGCCTAATGCACTAAAGGTTTTCAGGTCGCGCCCGGGTCCGCAACCCAGATCCAATATTGTAAAGGGGGGCGTTCCTTCGATATGGCGAAGCAGGGCGGTAATGTTCTGACTTACATCATGGCTGCTGGTTCCTGCCCGGAAACTGTCGGCGGAATCGTTGTAGTGGGCGAGTGTCAGTTCGGTGATGCGCTGCAAGGTGTCGTCATCAATTGTCATGAAAAAAGGCCTTCGATGGAGTATTTGCTCTTATTTCGATGAGTAAGGGTAAATCCTTATTATTGTCCAAAAACCAATAATAATTCTTACTCAACGGTATAGGTATTTTCAAAATAAGTGAATCAAAATTAATGTAAATCAATTTATTGAGGTCTTTTCAAATTTTCATGATTTTTATTAATGAAATAAATTTTTTTTGAATATATGTTTAATAGTTTAGTTATCTGATTGATCAAAATATATAGCCCTCATTATAAAAGCGGTTATTAATCAATTGAATAATTCAACGTCATAGACTGGTTTCGCCAATTATTATTTTTAAAAAAAGGCAAGACTATGACGCAACGAATCATTGATTTGGCTCTTTCAGCGCTGGCCGGGCTGGCTAGCCTGCTGCTTTCCTGGCCTTATTGGCGCGATTTCGAGTACTGGCCCGAATCCCGCACCATGTGGTTGTTGTATTTCACTATTGGTTTTGTGCTGGCCACGTATGTGTTCTACGTATTCCTGGATAGCCT
This sequence comes from Alcaligenaceae bacterium, assembly GCA_013416405.1. Classification (GTDB taxonomy): domain Bacteria; phylum Pseudomonadota; class Gammaproteobacteria; order Burkholderiales; family Burkholderiaceae_B; genus Pusillimonas_C. The sequence continues at coordinate 235,840 of JACCET010000005.1, read as the reverse complement.
GCGCACCCTGTTCCTGCACGAGGATCAGGCCCGAAGCGTACCGCACTCCGGGGCCAACAAGGGAGACGAGTCATGAGCTGCCTGAACGGTACCGACTGCAAGGAACCTCTTAAGCGCCGCGTGGCCCTAGGAGTCCTTGGGCTGATGCTCGCTATATTTCTGCTGCTTTCGGTTTGGTCATTCATGGGATCGCGGCCGCAGGCTATCCCAGATGCCGTGCATTACGACAACTACGATGCCGTGGCGGGGAAGCGCGTGTTCCAGGCCTTCAATTGCATGGGTTGCCACACTATCGTGGGCAATGGCGCGTATTTCGGCCCTGATCTTACCAAGACCTACCAGCACGTGGGCCCGGCCTGGTTGGCGGCCTTTCTGCCCTCGGCGGGTGGTTGGCCCACGGCTGCCGCCGTGCAGGTGCAGCTTCAGAACGCTGCCGTTCAGCAGGAAGTCGGTGTAACCGATATGGCCGATTACCAAGCGCGTTACCCGGGGGCTCACGAGCGTATCACCCGCCGGGGCGGTCATCCGACACTGATGCCCAATCTGCCGCTGGACGCCGATGAGGTCGCCAGCCTGATGGCATTCTTGAAGTACACGTCCGAAATGAATAACGAAGGTTGGCCGCCCAAGCCCAAAGTCGATGGGTTGACGGTGCTGCAGGCCAGGTACGGTGCGCCCGTTGCGTCTACCTTGTCGAACGAAGCATCAGCCGCAGTCCTGCCTGTCAGTGTAAGCACAGATCCGGCCATGCTGGGGGAAAAGCTCGTCCAGGATCTGGGCTGCCTGGCTTGCCACGCCAAGAACGAAAAGAAAATTGTCGGGCCGGGTTGGGGCGGGCTGTACGGATCGCAGGCCACGCTGACCGACGGAAGCACGGTCGAGGTCGACGATGACTATCTGATCAAGGCCATGCGCACGCCCGATGTCCAGGTCGTCTTCGGATACCCGCCGGGCCTCATGCCGTCCTACGACGCGCTGATCAACGAGCACGACATGAATGCGATCCTGGCCTACCTGCACAGCCTGCAAGGGGATGAAAAATGATCAAGATCCAATACCAGACACAACGCCTGAGCATGCGCTTTTTCATGCTGATGCTGGTGCTTTTCTTTTTCCAGGCTGGCTTTGGCTTGCTGATCGCCGCTCAGCAGGCCGACCCGACCCTGCTATCGGGAGTGTTGAACTTCAACATCTTGCGCGCCGAGCACCTGAACCTGGGCATACTGTGGATCCTGTCGGGCTTCATCGGTACTATCCTGTTCGTCGGTCCGCTGCTGTCTAACCGCGAGCTGGCTGCGCCCTGGCTGATCAAGTTCCTGTTTATTGCCCTGATCGCCGTGACGGTATGGAACGTATGCACTCAGGCACTCGCGGCCGAAGGTATTGCCGGTTGGTGGTTGGGCCAACCTTGGTTCCAGGAAGGGCTGGAGTATCTAGAGGCCGGGCGCATTGCCGATCTGATAATCCTGATCGGCTTCTGTATCGTCAGCTATGTCGTGCTGCGCACCTTTCCGCCTGTGCGCCAGTGGAACGAAATCCATTGGGGGCTGGGCCTTGGGGTTACAGCCCTGACGCTGGTGTGGATCTTCGGGCTGTTCTTCATAGAACGCCTCGATCTTCAGGAATATTTTCGCTGGTACGTGGTGCACTACTGGGTCGAAGGCGTATGGGAGGTCATCCATATCGCACTGGTGGGTTTTTTATTGGTGCTGATGTTCAAGGCCGACGTGAAGTCTGTAGGTTATGCCGTGTTCTGGGGCATTACCTTGGTCTGGTTGTCGGGCCTGATCGGCAACGCGCACCACTATTTTTGGATCGGCACACCGGAATTCTGGCAGTTCTGGGGCTCCTTGTTCAGTGCGTTGGAACCTCTGCCGCTGGTGTTTTGCTTCTGGCACATCTACCTCGATGCTCACCAGAACAGAAAGCCTTTGGAAAATGCTCCGGCCTTCTACTTTATCCTGGGCTCCGTCATCCTCGAGCAGGTTGGCGCTGGCATTCTGGGCTTCACCATGACCTTTGCCCTGACCAATGTCTGGTCGCACGGAACCTGGGTCACTCCCAGCCATGCCCACCTGGCGCTGTTCGGAACCTTCGGTATGCTGGGCATCGCGGCGGCCTACTACGCGGTGCCGCTGATGCGTGGGGTCGCCTTCGATCAAAAGCTGGGCAAGCTCTCTTTCTGGCTCGCTTTCATTGGCATGCTGGGCATGTCCTTCGCCTTCGCCATCGGAGGCACGATCCAGGTCTTCATGTACCGTACCCTGGGCCTGGACTGGTTCGGGGGTGATATCTTCCCGGCGATGCAGCTCTACAAATCCCTGGTTGTGCTCTTCGGCATCATCTTTTCCGTGGGTGCGAGTCTTCTGATATTCGATCTGCTGACCATGGGTCTGCGCACATCGTCCTCAACCCAGACGTCGAAGGCCCGGGTACCCAGGCTCTCGCCACCCGAAACCGGTTGGAGCAGCGTGCTGGGCCGTTTCGAGGCTGGAATGTGGCTGATGACCATGTGGATCTTTGGCGCCATTATCACGCTGGGGCTGCTGAGCTTCAATCTGTCGGTCGTGCAGGCGGGTGATCCCACTCTGCCCTATTTGCTGGCATGGGTCGGCTACCCTGGCCTGCTGCTGACTACCTTGCTGTTCGTGTGGCGCTTCCTGAGCTCGCTTGGCGCGCGTTGCGAACAGCCTCTTGGTAGCCCCGACCTGGAAATCGCAACAGCCTGATCGAGCGTTGGTACGGCCCCGCCGCACAGGGCATCTCTATATGGAAACCCGCATGTTTAAAAGCATTGCGGGTTTTTTGTCTACAGCGCCTCGATCCCGAAAAATAATCACTAGTGCCCGAAGAGTGCAAACCAGACAAGCTGATTTCCATATGCTTGACATATTCCTAATATGGAATATCGTTCGCATATTAGAATTTTGAATAAATTAATCAGCGAGCAAGAGGGGACTATGGAGCATTCCCATCAATATAGAAGGAAAGGCGTGAATATTGTTTACAAGAATTCTGCGAATTTGCGGCACCGTTCTGATACCGTGATCTAACGGCATTGCGTATATGTCTGGAGCGATCCCTTCGGATAGTGCCGCCAATATCACGATCCAAACGCAGCAGGTGCTGGCACAACTCGATGAGCGACTGGCGGAGGCGGACAGCAGCAGAGACAAAATCCTGTCCGCAACCATCTGGATGCATGACGTGAACCGTGATGTCGACGCATTCAACGCTGAATGGAACGAATGGGTTATTCCAGGACGTCCACCTGCACGCTCCTGCATTCAGTCGACGCCGCAACGAGGCGTATTGCTGGAAATCGCCCTTGTCGCCGCTGTTCAGGACTGATTTTTGCGGTCTGCTCACCGAGGCCGATATTGTGCTTTTGAACGAAGCCAGTGCTCCTGCTTGAATGCCAAGCGCTGGTTGCCCGGCTTCCTGTAAATCAATCAGCCAGCGCCCGATCCAGGAAGTCGAGCCTGTCCTGCCCCCAGAACGGCTCGCCTTGATAAACATACCAGGGCGCGCCAAACATTTGTAGCTGGTTCGCTTCGTGTGTGTATTGCTCGTACAGCTCAGCACCGGCCTGGCGTCCGGCATATACCGCCGCGCCATCCAGGCCGGCCTCGTTGGCTACCTGCACCAGGGTGTCAGCGTCTGCAATATCCCGATCCTCGGCCCAAACGGCACGCATCAGCTTGCCGGAGAGAACCAGGGCCGCCTGGACATCGCCCGCATTGACGGTGGACGTGATCATCAAGGCAGCGTCTGTGTCGTCGACGGGAAAGAACCTGGGGTGCAGGTTCAGTGGCAATTTCAGAAACTGCGACCAGCGTTCCAGTTCACGCAGGCGGTAAGCCTGACGTTGCGGAGCGCGTTTGTTCAAGGGCAGGCCACCGGACAAGGGAAAGATCTTGCCCAGGTCGGTAGGCTTGGGCTCTACATTTGCGCCGTGACGTTGAGCCATGGATACCAACCTTTCATGGCCAAGGTAAGTCCAGGGCGACTTTGGAGAAAAATAGTATTGGATAGTCTTCATAAGTTGCCACCCCTTATTTAATAGTTGGAAAGTGCTTACTGTACTCCCTTGGTGTGGTCTGCGTCTGGCAGATGCATTGCACGCGCGACAGCACGTAGTTTCTGCAATATGATGTATTTCAGGATACTAACCTTAAGGAGGTGGGCATCCTGCTTGCTGGCATAGGATAGAGGTGCTGTATCCCCGAAAATCCACTTTTTGGAGTAACCATGAATAAAAAAGTTACCATCACTGCACGCAATGTGTTGACTGCTGTCACCTTGGCAACTGCAGGCTTGGCGCTGACGGCATGTACTACAACGTTACCGCGAGATCAGAAAAGCCGTGCGGAAACTGTTCAAGACATTAATACACGTTCTGACGCGGCCATAAAGCGCCTGTACGAAGTTGCGCCGGGTTCGCGTGAGCTGGTTGCCCAATCCGCCGGCGTGCTGGTCTTTCCAAAAGTGCTAGGTGCCAGCGTGCTTATTGGTGCGGAACACGGTGATGGAGTATTAAGGGTCAAAGGCAAGAACCAAGGCTACTACACCACATCCAGCGGTTCCGTCGGCCTGCAGCTGGGAGCTCAGTCCAAGGCCATTGTTTTCGTCTTCAAGACGCAAAATGCGCTAGACAAGTTCCTGGCCAGCAACGGTTGGACCGCCGGTGTCGACGCAACGGTTGCCGTCGCCAACGTCAGTGCCACTGGCGCTGTTGACTTGAACACCCTGAACGAACCGGTGGTGGGCTTTGTAATGACGAACGCGGGCCTGATGGCGGGCGTCTCACTCGAAGGCACCAAGGTACAACGTCTTGAAGAGGGCGCCGCAGCGTCAGGCAAGGCCAAATAGCACGAGCTTTCAGTACCGCTGCCGTAGCAGTGCACCGCCATGCCTTAATAACAGCGTGGCCGTGCACTGCTACGGCAAACTTCGTGTATCCATCTGTAGCGTGACACGCACAAAATATTAAATACTGTAATAAAAAGAACGTGTCACATTCACTACTTGCTTCCTACCTAGAATTTCATCACTTTTAACGAGAACGCTGTCCATGACAGCCTTCTTGATGACTGCTACACAGATGAGATTCAATGGCTGCGCTTGCTGACCTGTTCAATACCTTTTCCTCCGCTTCTTACAGGGGGGAAAACCTGGAATACAGTCCGGAGTTCCTGGCCTTGCAGCAGGCGATGACTGGCAAGCCCGAGCAACAGTTCGGCGCCACCATCATTCCTGAGCAGGCGCCAGACTGGGCCTTGATCGAGCGTGAGGCAGCCGTCCTGAGCGAGCGCACCTGCGACGTCAGGATTCTTGTGCTGCTCACGCAGGCCTGGACGGAATTGAGAGGCTTGTCTGGATTTTCAGAGGGCATTCAGTTGCTGGCAACGGTACTGGATAGGCACTGGAACGATATATATCCTTTGTTGATACTTGACGATGAGCATGATCCCATGCAGCGCATGAATGCGCTGGTGGCATTGGGCGATACGCAAGGTGTTGCCCGCAGTGTGCGTTCGACATCGTTGCTGCAGGGCGCGCATGGGCAGGTATCAGTGCGCGAGGCCGAGGCCCTGCTGGACGGCAGCAAAACGCAGTCTGAAACCTACCCTGGCGGACGTCCACGCCTGGTCGAGGCCTTGCGCCATGCGCGCTTGCTCGAGGCACAGGAAGTGCTGGCGGTCTCACAGGCGCTGGCTGGACTGCGGGCAATCGAAGATACCGTGGCATCCCGGATTGGGCCTGAGTGGGTACCCGATTTCACGAGCCTGCGACGTACCTTGGGTGCGATTGCCAGTGTCACGGACACGGCTGCGCAAGAGGCCCAGCAGCAGGCCCGGCCGACTTCCGATGTGGACGAGATGACGCAGCCTGCTGACGCGGTGCCGGCGGAGTTGCCGGATGCTGGTGCGAGTCTGGTTTCCGTGGGCGTCTGGCGCGAGGCTGTGATCCAGACCCGCGACGATGCGCTGCTGGCGCTCGAGAAAGTTTCGCTTTATTTCGAGCGTCATGAACCCAGCCATCCAGCACCGTTCCTGATACGGCGGGCGCAGCAAACCATACCCTTGGATTTTTACGAAATGCTGAAGAACCTCGCCCCTCAGGGCCTGGATCAGTTTGAGGCCTGGGTGCCAAAAAGCGGAGCGGAGTAATGATGTTTGCAGACTTCCGCTCAAGTTCAATTAACAACCCTGCACAAGGAGTGATGCATGGCGACCAGTAAGAGTGGACAGAAATTTGTAGCGCGTAACAGGGCGCCACGCGTACAGATCGAATATGACGTAGAGATCTATGGCGCCGAGCGCACCATCAACTTGCCGTTTGTCATGGGTGTGATGGCGGACCTGGCGGGTAAGTCGAATCAGCCTCAGCCAGAGGTGGCTGAGCGCAAGTTCATGGATGTCGATGTCGAAAACTTTGATGATCGCATGAAGGCCATCAAGCCACGGGTGGCATTTCACGTGCCCAATACGCTTACGGGCGATGGCCAATTGGCCGTCGATATCGAGTTCAACAGCGTCAATGATTTTTCTCCGGCCACTGTCGCGAACAAGGTCGAAGCCTTGAAGAGCCTGCTGGATGCACGCACGGAACTGGCCAATCTGCTGACCTACATGGATGGTAAGACGGGCGCGGAAGAGTTGATAGGCAAAGTGCTGGAAAACCCCGCCTTGATGGGTGCGCTGGCCGCCGCGCCCAATCCCGGGTCGCTTGAGCCAGGAGATGCCGAAGCGTCCGATGCAGAGCACGGCGACGGCGGCGCTACCCCTGAACAGGCTTGATACGGAATTCGCTTTATGAACGCACAAACCCAAAACACCGAGCTGCAGGATTTGCCGGAAGACCCCTACGTCGAACAGGCCGATGGCTTGTCGGCCTTGTTGCACAAAGAGTTCAAGCCCAAGACAGACCAAGCCAGAGAGGCGGTCGAGCATGCCGTCAAGACGTTGGCGCAGCAGGCGCTGGAGCATTCGGTGACCATGTCGTCGGATGCCTATCAGTCCATCCAGGCGATCATCGCCGAGATCGACAGCAAGCTGTCCGAGCAGATCAACCTGATTCTGCATCACGAACAGTTTCAGCAACTGGAAGGCGCCTGGCGAGGACTGCACTACCTGGTCAATAACAGCGAAACCGATGAAATGCTGAAGATACGGGCCATGTGCATCACCAAGAAGGAGCTGGGTCGCACGCTCAAGCGCCACAAGGGCGTGGGTTGGGATCAAAGTCCGATTTTCAAGCGTGTGTACGAAGAAGAGTATGGCCAGTTCGGTGGCGAGCCGCTGGGCTGCCTGGTGGGTGATTATTACTTTGACCACAGTCCTCAGGACATCGAGCTCCTGGGTGAAATCGCCAAGATTTCCGCAGCTGCGCATTGCCCCTTTATTTCGGGTGCCTCGCCTGACGTCATGCAGATGGACTCCTGGCAGGAACTGGCCAATCCGCGTGACCTGACCAATATTTTCACCAATACCGAATATGCGGCCTGGCGCAGCCTGCGCGAGTCGGAGGACGCCCGCTATGTGGGGCTGGCCATGCCTCGTTTCCTGTCGCGCCTGCCTTATGGCGTGCGCACCAATCCGGTGGATGAGTTCGACTTCGAAGAGGAAACCGAGGGTGCTCGCCATGATCGCTATACCTGGTCGAATTCGGCCTATGCCATGGCGGCGAATATCAATCGCTCGTTCAAGGAATACGGCTGGTGCACGTCGATACGCGGGGTGGAGTCCGGCGGTGCGGTGGAAAATATGCTTTGCCATACTTTTCCGACCGATGACGGTGGTGTGGACATGAAGTGCCCGACCGAGATCGCCATCAGTGATCGTCGCGAGGCTGAACTGGCCAAGAGCGGCTTTATGCCGCTGGTGCATCGCAAGAACTCCGACTTTGCCGCGTTCATTGGCGCGCAATCCTTGCAGAAGCCCGCCGAGTACTACGACGCCGATGCGTCGGCTAATGCCCGCTTGTCAGCCAGGCTGCCTTACCTGTTTGCCTGCTGCCGTTTTGCGCATTACCTGAAGTGCATCGTGCGCGACAAGATCGGTTCCTTTCGTGAGCGTGACGACATGGAACGCTGGCTCAATGACTGGATCATGAACTACGTGGACGGCGATCCCGTCAATTCGTCGCAGGAAACGAAGGCGCGCAAGCCACTGGCGGCGGCCGAGGTGCAAGTGCAGGAACTCGAGGACAACCCGGGTTACTACGCCGCCAAATTCTTTCTCCGGCCTCACTATCAGCTCGAAGGGCTGACGGTTTCTTTACGGCTGGTTTCCAAGCTGCCCTCATTGAAACAGAACGACGGGTAAGGGAAATGCAGTCAGTACCCAGTAGTTGAGCGTGGCGGGCTTTGCCGGCTGCATTCATTGTTTCCTCATCATTTTCCAAACAGGGGTGTGTTATGGCAGTAGATATGTTCATGAAGATCGATGGCGCCAACGGCGAGTCGAAGGATGCGAATCATAAGGATTGGACGGATATCCAATCGTTTTCCTGGGGCGCTACCCAGCCCGGATCGATTACCAGCGGTGGTGGCGGCGGCATAGGCAAGGCCAACTTCAACGACCTGCATGTGGTTGCCCACATCGATAAGGCGGCGCCGGCGGTCATGAAGCATTGCGCCAACGGCAAGCATCTGAGCAAGATCGAGTTGTCCTTGTGCAAAGCCGGCGGCAGCCAGATCGAGTATTCCAAGATAACGCTGGACGATGTGCTGGTGACTTCGGTGCAGATCGCTGCCGACAATGAGTCGGAGTTCGTGGTGGTCAACTATGCCTTCCAGGCTGCGAAGGTCAAGCAGCAGTACTGGGAGCAGACGGACGCAGGCGGCAAGGGTGCTGAAAGCCTGGTTGCATGGGACATCAAGCAGAACAAAGAAGCCTAAACATAAAAATAAAAAGCAGCCGGACGGCAAGTTGGATTCGACTTGCCGCCCGGTTTTCTTATACAGAATGAACAGACATGACAAGTAGATCGCAGCGAGTGTCAGGCAGTGGAAAAAAGGCCTATGGTCCCGGCAGCGACCCGCGTATTGCGCGTGATCGCCTGCAGCCGGCCTTGTTGGATCGCCTGACGGACGACGCTCCGAAGCACCGTGCGGAATCGCAGCATGGCATGCTGACGCATGTTCAATTGCGGCTTGCCGTATTGCGCGATCTGAACTGGTTGCTCAATACGGTCAGTCTAGAGTCCTCGCAGGACTTGGCGAGCTACGCGCATGTCAGGGCTTCAGCTCTGAATTTCGGCGTACGCGCCTTGGCCGGCAAGCGTATGTCGGAGGTGGACTGGGTCGATCTTGAACGTGCCATCACCGAAGCGATTATTCATTTTGAGCCCCGCATCCTGGCTGATACCATTACTGTCCAGTGCGTGACCGAGGCGGATGTGCTGGAGCACCATAATATTCTGAGCTTCAAGATCAAGGGCATGCTCTGGTGCGTGCCGTATCACCAGGAATTCATGTTTCGCACGGTGATCGACCTGGAAAGCGGCCATATAGACCTGAGTGACATGGGTGCGCACTGATGCAGCCACGCTTGCTTGAATACTACAACCGCGAACTTGAGTATCTGCGCGAACTGGGTGCCGAGTTTGCCGAGCGCTACCCCAAGGTTGCCGGACGCCTTGCCATGAATGGCACAGAGGTCGCGGATCCCTATGTCGAGCGTCTGCTGGAGGGCTTCAGCTTCCTGACCGCACGCATCCAGATGAAGATGGATGCGGAGTTTCCCCGCTTCTCGCAGCGCCTGATGGATGTTGCCTATCCCAACTATCTGGCGCCTGTACCATCCATGACGGTGGTGCAGTTCGAGCCCAGCATGAATGAAGGGACACTGGCTACCGGCTTTCGCCTGCCACGCGGCACCTTGCTGCGTGCCGGCCTCACGCCTGGCGAACAGACCCGCTGTGAGTTCTCTACCGCGCATGAGATCACCTTGTGGCCGATGCGCGTGGAAAGCGCCGAGTTGACGGGTCCGCCGGCGGACTTGTCTTTGAGCCGCCTGGGCCTGGCCGGGCGCGATTCGCCTGTTCGTGCGGCGTTGCGGCTACGGATAGCATTGTGCGGCGGCGCCTTGCTGCACGAGCTGGATCTGGACCAGCTCATGTTTTACCTTAATGGCCAGGACGTGCAAATGAGCCGCCTGCTCGAGCTGGTGGTGGGTCATACCATCACGGTGTTGTGCCATGATACAGCCCGCCCGGTCAGCTGTATGGAGCGCTTGTCCAAAGCGGTGCTTAGGCACGAGGGCTTTGATACGGAACAGGCCTTGTTGCCTGCCGATACGCGGCTGTTTCAAGGATATCGCCTGTTGCAGGAATACTTTGCCTTTCCCGACCGTTACCGCTTTTTCAGCATCAATGGACTGCAGCCGGCCCTGAAGCGCATAGGCGCAAGCCAAGCTTGCAAGTCCTTTGAACTGACCATCTTGCTGGACAGCAGCGTACCTGAACTTGAAAACCTGATCACCGCGGAGCACTTGGCCCTGCACTGTACGCCGGCCATCAATCTGGTGCCCAAGCGGGCGGACCGTATCGCTGTGACGACCCGCGATCACGAGCATCACGTGGTGGTTGAGCGTTCCCGGCCCATGGACTATGAAGTATTTAGTGTAAGCAAAGTGACAGGGCATATCTCGTCTGACCAGCAGCAAGAGTTTCGCCCCTTCTACAGCTCTTTGGAAAAAGATGGCGGCGACTACGGCGCCTACTTCTCGGTCCGGCGCGAGGCGCGCATGTTGTCCGACGTGGGCAGGCGCGAAGGGACACGTACGGCTTATACCGGCAGCGAGGTCTTTCTGTCGCTGGTGGACCGCAATGAAGCGCCGCACTCCGATAAGTTGCGCCACCTGAGTGTCGAAACCCTGTGCACCAATCGTGATCTGCCGCTGATGCTGCCGCGTGGCGGTGCAAGTGACTTTACGCTCAGGGTGTCGGCACCGGTCTCATCGGTGCGTATTCTGAAAGGGCCTTCCCGGCCACGACCGGCACTGACGGACAGTGCGGCAACCTGGCGTTTGATCAGCCACATGGGACTCAATTATCTGAGCCTGGTCGATGTCGACGAGCACCAGGGGGCGCATGCCATGCGTGAATTGCTCAGCCTGTACAGCAATATGGCCGATGCCGCGACCAGCAGGCAAATTTCAGGCCTGCGGCATATTCGTATAGAAGCCATGTATCGCCATTTGCCGGTGCCCGGACCCCTGCTGATGGGCCGGGGGGTGAAAATTGACGTCAGTCTTGATGAGACGGCCTTTGCCGGCATCAGCCCCTTCATGTTTGCAGCCGTGATCGAACAGTTTTTTGCGCGCCATGTTTCCATCAACATGATGACGGAAACAAGTTTGTCGACGCTGCAACGCGGGCAGCTTGTGCGCTGGCCGGTTCGCCTGGGCGGTCGTCCAGTGGCCTAGGGAGTGCTCATGCGCAGTGTATATGGCGAAGTGGAGCCCGCGTCGGGAACGGCGTTCGCAGATGGCGCTCTCGGCTTGCCTGAGGATTTCTGGCAGCGCTTGACGGCGAATCCGTATGGGCATGATCTGTTTCGTGTGCTTCGATGGATAGATGCCCGTGCAGGCGCCCGCAAGCCATTGGGCCGGGCGGGTACGCCTCGCGATGAGCCGCTACGCCTGCGGCAAACACCCAGCATGGCGTTTGCGCCGTCGACGCTTTCGTCAGCCAATTGCGATGGGCCCAACGGCATCCGTGAATTGTCCATCTACAGCTTTGGACTGTTCGGTCCGAACGGGCCCCTGCCTTTGCATCTGACGGAATACGCGCGTGAACGCCTGCACCATCATGGCGATGACACGCTGACCGCCTTTGCGGATATTTTCCATCACAGGCTGATCCTGCTTTTCTATCGGGCATGGGCCGACGCCCAAAGCACGGCAAGCCTGGATCTGGAGGGCCAGCAGTTCAGCCGCTATCTGGCCAGTCTGCTGCACATGGGCACGGGTGGTCAGCAGGGCCGGGACAGCATTCCGGATCACGCAAAGTACTACATGGCCGGCCATCTTTTGCGACAGACGCGCAATCCGGAGGGCTTGCAGCAGATCCTGCATACCTATTTTTCCGTGTCCGTGCGGATTTGCGAATTCATTCCCCATTGGATACATCTGAAGCGGGATCAGCAACTGATGCTGGGCGATGCCGAATCTGCTTTGGGCCGCAACACGCTGCTGGGCGCGGCCGTGCGCGACGCACAGCATAAGTTCCGCATAGAGCTCGGGCCTTTGCGTATGGCGTCGTACACGCAGTTTCTACCCGGGGCAGGCAAAGCACGGCAGTTGCTGGACTGGGTGCGACAGTACGTCGGCCTGGAATACGAGTGGGATGTGCAACTGGTACTGGATCAGCGCGATGTGCAAGGGTTGATGCTTGGCCAGTCGGCACCGCTGGGCCTGTCCAGCTGGCTGGGCCTGCGCGATCCCGCCCTGGGCGATGCCCGTGATGTCGTGCTGAATCTTGAACAGCGTATGGGGGCTGCCTGAAATGGCAGGCAGTACGGATGGGAAAACTTGAACATTTTTAATGGATAAAGCTGGAGCCATGTCAGATATAAGCCGTGTAGAACTATTCGGAAAGCTGGGTGATGTCATGTATAGGACGCTTGACGGCGCCACGACATTCTGCAAGCTGCGTCGCCACTCACATGTCGAGCTGGTGCATTGGTTGCATCAACTGACCCATGCCAGGAACACTGATCTGCACGCCATCATGGCGTACTTCGAGCTGAACACCGCGCTGGTCGACACCGGTATCCTCAAGGCGTTGGATCAACTGCCGCAGGGGGCCGGCTCGGTATCCGACCTGTCGGGACATATCGATGAGGCCGTGGAACGGGCGTGGGTATACGCGTCGCTGAAGTACAGCATGACGCGGATACGCAGTGGGCATCTGATGGCGGGCCTGTTGAAGACTCCAGGCCTGCTGCATGTGCTGTATGGCATATCGCCCGAGTTCAAGAAGATCGTGCCGGACTTGTTGCTGATGAAGTTCGAAGACATCGTCCATGATTCGGCCGAACGGGATACGAGTACACCTGAAGCGCCTCTTGTGGAAGCGGGCGGGGCGACGCAAGGGGCGCTGGCGCTGGCGCAGTACGCGGTGGACCTGACCGCGCGCGCAAGGGCCGGCCAGATCGATCCGGTGTCCGGGCGCAACGAAGAAATCCGCCAGATCATCGATATTTTGATGCGCCGCCGTCAGAACAACCCTCTGCTGGCGGGCGAGGCCGGCGTGGGCAAGACTGCCGTTATCGAAGGGCTCGCATTGCGGCTTGCGCAAGGCAATGTGCCGCCGGCTCTGCGCGAAGTGTCTTTGTACATGCTGGATCTGGGCTTGTTGCAGGCGGGTGCGGGGATGAAGGGCGAGTTCGAGACCCGGCTGCGTTCCATCATCGATGCAGTGCAGGCCAGCGAGAAGCCCATTGTGCTGTTCATCGATGAGATCCATACCCTGGTGGGCGCCGGCGGAGCGGCGGGCACGGGCGATGCGGCCAATCTGCTGAAGCCGGTTCTGGCCAGGGGCCAACTGCGCACCATAGGCGCCACGACATGGTCGGAATACAAGAAGTACATTGAGAAGGACCCCGCGCTGACACGTCGCTTCCAGCCGGTCCAGATAGCCGAGCCTTCAGAGGCGCAGGCGGTCGTCATGCTGCGTGGCCTGGCAGGCATCCTGGGTGAGCATCACAAAGTGTTGTTGCTTGATGAGGCTGTCGACGCGGCGGTGCGCCTGTCCTATCGCTACATTCCCGCACGGCAGTTGCCTGATAAGGCCGTCGCCTTGTTGGACACGGCATGTGCGCGGGTGGCTGTCAGCCAGCATGCCGTGCCTGCCGACATCGAGGATTGCCGCCGCGAGATCGAGGCCCTGGAAATCGAGCTGGGCATGCTGGAGCGCGAGCAGCAACTGGGTATCGGACATGAGGCACGCAATAAACAAGTGCAGGCGAGCCTGATATCCAGCCAGGAAAGGTTGACGGGGCTGGATGGCCGGTGGCAGGCTGAACAGGCACTGGTGACGCAGTTGCACGGGCTGCAGGCTGCTCTGCACGAAGCCGGAACTGGGCTTGATGAGCAGCGGCGGCTGCGTGCGGAGCTTGACCCGTTGCGCCGGCGGTTGGACGAGCATCAAGGCGAGACGCCGCTTATATTCCCCTCGGTGGACGCGGCTGCCGTGGCTGCCGTGGTGGCCGAGTGGACAGGTATCCCGGTGGGCCGTATGCTGCGCGACGAGGCGGCATCCGTGCTGCAGCTGGCCGATACTCTGGAGAAAAGAGTTGTGGGGCAGCGCCATGGGCTGGATGCGATCGCCCGGCGTATTGAGACGTCGCGTGCCAAGCTGACCGACCCCAACAAGCCTGTGGGTGTTTTCTTGTTGTGTGGACCGAGCGGCGTGGGAAAGACAGAAACAGCCTTGGCGCTGGCAGACACGCTTTATGGCGGAGAGCAGAATGTGATCGCCATCAATATGAGCGAGTTCCAGGAATCTCATACCGTCTCGACCCTGAAGGGGGCGCCGCCCGGGTATGTGGGATATGGCGAGGGCGGCGTGCTGACCGAGGCGGTGCGTCGCCGTCCCTATAGCGTGATCTTGCTGGACGAGGTCGAGAAAGCGCATCCCGATGTGCACGAAATCTTCTTCCAGGTGTTCGACAAAGGTTGGATGGAAGACGGTGAAGGTCGCTATATTGACTTCAGGAACACGGTCATTATCCTGACCTCCAACGTAGGATCGGACTGGATCGCGTCCATGTGCCGTGAGCCGGAGCCGTTGCCGGCACCTGAGCACGTCTCGCAAGCCTTGCGCCAGCCTTTGCTGCAGTTGTTTCCCGCCGCCTTGCTTGGGCGATTGATCGTGGTTCCGTATTTCCCGCTGTCGGACGGCATGCTGGCACGGATTGTGTCACTGCAGCTGGAACGGATACGCGTTCGCCTGATGGACCACCATCAGGTGCGCATGGAGGTCCAGCCCGAAGTGATCGATTTGATCGTTGAGCGCTGTACCGAAGTCGAATCCGGCGGCCGGATGATAGACACCATCCTCAGCAATACCGTCCTGCCCAGAATCAGCCGTGAACTGTTGACTGCCGCGGTAGGGGCTCAAGCCATAAGCTCAGTCAGGCTGTCCGCCGAGAACGGCGAGTTCGCCTACCGGTTCTCGTGATGCAAGGTGCTGGTGTGGCCCTGTGCCAGTGCCTCGTCGATCAGGTTCTTGCGCTGCGGCGCCAGGGGATCTTCAAGGTTCAGGGTGCTGGGCGTGGGATTGCTGAAAATATGGCTGTTGTGCTGCTCAGGTTCTGTATCCAAAGAAAAACTGCATGCTCCATCGCCGTAGGCGGGTGTGTACCAGTGGCCATCCTGTAGCTGTTGTATTGGATCGGGATGGTTGCGCGGCGCCTGTGATGCAAGCTCAAAGGGGTGCAGCTTGCCGGCGTCGGCGGGCTGGCCCACAGGCAGCACGCCGGGTCCATCCAGCAGCTCCTTGAAGATATCGGTACTGTCTTCCTGGGCGGCCTCTGTGGTTTCGGCTACAGGAGGTTCTTCAGGCAGCGCCTTCATGGCAGAGGACTCTGCCACCGGCGAGGAACCCATCCGCAGCAAGTAGTCCCCGATAGTCAAGGTATCGCCCAAGGCCAGGTGGACCTCCTTCAACATGGGCAAAGCCTGTCCATTGAGCACGGTGTCCGTACGGCTGGAGACACTCATCATGCTCCAGATGTCATTCTTGATCCGCACGACAGCCTGGACGCGGCCCACGCGGCTGTCTTCTTCAAGCAGCAAGTGATTGCCGGGACAGCGACCTATCGTGCCGCCCGGCTCTGTAAATTCAAAGAAGATGGTCCGGGAAGTCGGAATATGGGTGGCAACGAGTCTCATGAGATATTTCCTTTATGGCATGCCAGCGCAATCATTTGGACGAGGGCATGGCGCTGTTGGTGTCTGCATCGGCCTTGGCCTGTGTGAACACCGGACCCCACATGGGATGGTCGCGCTCGGATGGCGCCAGGTCAAAATCTGGATGGCGCTGGAGCAGCTTGTCAAAGCTGCGCCTGCATTGAACGGTGTTGTCCTGCAGGCAATAGCTGAATGCCTGCAGCTTCAGCGCGGGGATTTGCACGCCGGGCGGAGCGCTTTGCAGCTCGACCGATAAACCGACGGCTTGTGCAACCTTGGCATAGTTGCCGGCGTTGTAGTTCAGTTCCAGGTCCGTCAGAGCCTGTTTTTGTTTGGATGTGGCGGCAATCGGATCAGGAGAATGCGCGCAGGCGCCCAGTGCCAAGGCGGCCAGCAGCGTAATCAGCGGTGTCAGAAGCTTGTGTTTCATTGGTTTTTAAGTAGTGGTTGCGCAATTCCAGACATCCTAATGGCCCAATGTGTCGGTTTTCTTACGCGTGCCGTGCGAGGAGGTTACCTGCCTTTGTTTATGTTTGCCCGATGTAAATGAAGTAAGACTCTGTTGATTTAATGTAAATGTCTTTTGACTTGTGTTTGATGGCGGTCTTGACACCCAGCGTGAACCAGAAACCACAAGACAGGAAATCATTGCATGAGCACACAGCCTGGCCGGCGACTTTCTTTGACAGCATTTTGTATTTTGACAATTCTTGTTTGTGCGCTTTTGGCTGGCTGTGCGGCAACAGCGAGCCGCCTGGCGGTGCCCTATGTGGTCGAGCTGCACGCCATGCCCGATGTGAACCCGGGCACCAACGGCAAGCCAGCACCCATACAGCTGACCGTATATGAACTGAAGTCCGTAGGCAAGTTCCAGACCACAGACTATTTCAGTCTGCAGGGCGGCGCCCATGAGGCGTTGGGCGAGGAACTGCTGGGCGTCAGCCGTGTGATTCTCAGGCCAGGCGAGTCCGAGGTCATTACCCATGAGGGCGACGTCAGCGCGAAGGCCCTGGGGATCGTGGCGGGATATAGGGAACTGGATTCGAGCCAATGGCGCATGCTTGTCGAGCTTCCAGAATCGAGGCGCACGAATATCTACAAGTTCTGGCAGTTTTCCCCAGGTGAAAAACGCATCAGGATAGAAGTCGGAAAGCGCGGCATGGCGTTGATTGCCGACGATTGATCATGTGGCGTGGACAGGCAGTACTACAACAGGCTATCAAAGACAGATAATGGAAAGAAAGAAAGTAGTTTGGTCCGAGGGTATGTTCTTGCGCCCTCATCATTTTCAACAGCTGGAACGGCATCTCGAGCACCGTAGCGGTATTCACACCGAGTGTGCGGCGGGCCTTTATTGGGGCTTCAAATCCTTGCAACTGGATCTCGACGCCCTGGCCCTGGGCAAGCTGGCACTAAAGCAGGCAACAGGTGTTTTTCCCGATGGAACACCTTTCAGTTTCGACGATCCGACCGATGCGCCTGCGGCGCTGAATATCCCTGCAGGCACTCATCACAGGAAAGTTCTGCTGGCTATACCCAGGCGTCGCCGAGGTGGGCAGGATGTGTCGTTCGACGGCGATGACGACAAGCTTGCGCGCTATTACGCAAAAGAGCACGAGGTTGCCGACTCCAGCGCGGTGGCGTTGGGTCCGGCGGTACTGCAGCTTGGGCAGTTGCGCTTGCGCTTGATGCTGGAGGATGACGTGGATGGCGAGTGGCTGGCGCTGGGTGTTGCCGTCGTGCTTGAGCGGCGCGGCGACAACAGGCTGATATTGGACCAGTCCTATATTCCTCCAACCCTGGCAGCCGGTTTGAACACGGTGCTGCGGGCGTATGTCCATGAGTTGTACGGCCTGTTGGAGGCGCGCAGCGAACTGCTGGTGCAGCGCCTGGCCGAGCCGGGGCGCGGCGGAGTATCCGAGGTGTCGGAGTTCTTGCTGCTCAAAACCATCAATCGGTATCGTGGTGCCTTGTGGCATGCGCGCCAGCTTGAAACCTTGCATCCAGAGCGCTTGTTTCACGACCTGTTGATGCTGGCGGGAGACTTGTCGACGTTCTCCGCTGAGGGGCGGCGTCTGGTGTCATTTCCCGAGTATCGGCATGACGATCTGGTCTCGAGTTTCGAGCCCCTCATGCTGTTGCTGCGTCGTGCCTTGTCCGCCATGCTCGAGGACAAAGCAATACAGATTCCGCTCGAAGATAAAGGCCAGGGAGTTCGGGTGGCGCATATCAGCGACCTGGATATGGTCCGCACGGCCGGTCTGGTATTGGCGGTGCATGCGCAGATGCCGTCCGAACTGACACGTGCCCGCCTGCCCGCGCAGGCCAAGCTGGGACCGATAGAGCGCATACGCGATCTGGTGCATTTGCAGTTGCCCGGGATTTCCTTGAGGCCCTTGCCCAATGTGCCCAAGCCCTTGCCCTACCACGCAGGCTATATCTACTTCGAGCTGGAAAAGAACGGTGAGATGTGGAAGCAGTTCGAACGTACGGGGGGGCTGGCCCTGCATCTGGCCGGTGATTTTCCAGGCCTGCAGCTTGAGTTCTGGGCAATTCGCGAATGATGCAGGGAAGCAATTCAATGTCCTCGCTGAACAATGTATCTGACATGGGCAATTCAGGGTTGCCGGCGGATGGGGGTTTCTCTGCGCGGCAGGGTGAGCGGCTATGGCCCGACGAGCACGCGTTCTCGGGCTCCAGCAACCCTCTGGTTGCGGCGGCCAACTCGCTCCTGGTGCTGATACCGCAGATTCGTGCCACGCCAGCACATCCCTCGCCGCAGCTGCTGCGTGAGCATTTGCTGGATGAGGTGCGCCAGTTCGAAATGCGGGCGCAGCAGGCGGGCATACCAAACGAAACCATACTGGGCGCGCGCTATTGCCTGTGCACGGCACTGGATGAGGCGGCGGCGCTCACGCCCTGGGGCGGCGGTGGGGTTTGGTCGGCCCACAGCCTGCTGGTCACATTTCATAATGAGACCTGGGGGGGGGAAAAGTTCTTCCAGCTGCTGGCCAAGTTGTCGCAGAATCCCCGGCAGCACATAGATCTGCTGGAGCTGCTGTATTACTGCCTTTTGTTGGGTTTCGAAGGCAGATACAGGGTGGCGGACAATGGACGCAGCCAGCTCGATACCGTGCGGCAGCGCCTGCTGCTGATACTGCGCGATGTAAGGGGGGAATACGCCGTCCCGCTGTCGCCGCATTGGCAGGATGCGCCCTTGCTGGCCCAGGTCCGGCGTTTGCCCATACCGCTGTGGGTGTTTGCATCGATTGCCGCTGTCATTGGCCTGTTTGTCTATTTCAGCATGAGCTGGAGCCTGGGCGGAAAATCCGATACCGTCTATACCGCCATGTCCGGGCTCAAGCCGCCTGTGTTGCCGGCGCCCGCGCCCAAGGCCGCGACGCCCGAACCGGTTCCGTTTGGGCGGGCCCTGACAGGCTTCCTGGCGCCTGAAATTCGTGAGAACTTACTGGCTGTGCGCAATGAGGCCGATCGCAGCGTCATCATTCTTCATGGTGATGGCTTGTTCACGTCGGGTTCGGATGAGCTTCGGTCTGAATATATTCCCGTGGTTTCACGGGTGGCTGACGCCCTGAATCAATCTCAGGGCAGTATCCTGGTCAGTGGCTATAGCGATAACGTGCCCATACGTACCGTGCGCTTTCCTTCCAACTGGGAGCTTTCACAGGCGCGCGCGGATGCCGTCAAGGAGTTATTGCAGGATCGGCTCACGCAACCCGCACGCGTGCGGGCCGAGGGACGCGGCGATGCCAATCCCGTTGCGCCCAATGACAGCCCCGCCAACAGGGCGAGAAACCGTCGTGTGGAAATTACGCTGCTGGTGTCACCCCTGGCGGGTGACGCTGCCAACCCGGTGCAAGGAGGTACGCGACCATGAGCAGTCTGTTCAGTTTTCTGCTTAGTCGCGGCCTGTGGAGCTTTTTTGGCCTGCTTGCGCTGGCGCTGTTGATCTGGGTGGCGGGCCCATTGCTGGCCTTTGGGGCGGTCAGGCCGCTGGAGTCGACAACGGTTCGCATCTATGTCATTGTTGCCATCTTTGCGGTGTGGCTGTCGCGGGCGTTGTGGCGCAAGTGGCGCGAGGGGCGGCTCAATGCGCAACTGCTGGGCCAGTTGCGCCGGCCTGCAAAAAAGCAGGCACCTGAAGAACCCGGCCAAAATCCCGAGATCAAAGAGTTGTCGGATCGCTTCGACGAGGCCATAGAGCTGCTGCGCAAAATGCGGTTCGACGGCAAGGCCAGCCGTTTTTCAATGGCGCGTTTTTCGCGGCAACACTTGTACCAGCTGCCCTGGTATGTATTCATAGGCGCGCCGGGCTCGGGCAAGACCACCGCGCTGGTCAATTCCGGCCTGAACTTCCCGTTGGCTGAGCGTTTTGGGAAAGTGGCGCTGCGAGGTGTTGGCGGAACCAGGAACTGCGACTGGTGGTTTACCGACGACGCAGTGCTGCTGGATACGGCGGGTCGCTACACCACGCAGGAAAGCGATTCGGCGGGTGATGAGCAAGAGTGGAAGGGCTTTCTGGACCTGTTGATACGCTATCGTGGGCGTCAGCCTGTCAATGGCGTGATGCTTACTGTCAGCATCGAGGACCTGTTGTCGTCGTCCGACACTGAACGTGTGCAGCATGCGGCCGTTTTGCGCCGGCGCCTGCAGGAACTACGCGAGCAACTGGGCATCCAGTTTCCCGTGTATGTGCTGGTGACCAAGGCGGACTTGATGTCCGGCTTCAACGAGTACTTTGCGTCATGCGGCCGTGAAGCGCTCAAGCAGGTATGGGGCTTCACCTTCCCCTATGCTTCGCTGCAGGCAGATGGCTTCAGCCTGCAGGAGTCATTCAACACTGAATATGAGCTGCTGAAACAGCGCTTGTATGCGGGCTTGCCCGATGTGCTGAGCGCCGAGCCGGACGAGTCCAAACGGGCCTTGGCATACTTGCTGCCCCAGCAGTTTGCCGGTTTGCAGTCGATACTTGGACACTTCCTGAGCGATGTGTTTGCCACATCCAGATTTGAGTCGGCGTTGTTGCCGCGCGGTGTGTATTTCACCAGCGGCACGCAGGGTGGCCGCACCATCGATCACGTGACCGGCCAGCTCAAGCGCTATTTGAAGATTGATGGCTTGCCCGGTTCCAGCGTGGACAGCAACGTGCCTGGCGGACAGGGGCGCAGCTACTTCCTGCAGAACCTGCTGCAGAAGGTGATTTTCCCCGAGTCAGGCCTGGCAGGGCGCAACATGAAGTGGGAGCGCCGCTACCGCCGCTTGCAGTGGGGTGGCTACGCAGCCGTCAGTGTCTGCCTGGTGCTGTTGCTGATCGGCTGGACCACCAGCTACCGCAACAATAGCCGGTACCTGGAAACCGTACAGGCGCGCATGCCGGAAGTCGAAGCACTGGGCCAAGAGATCAAGCTGGATGCCTCCGGTGATGTGCTGGGTCTGCTTCCCTACCTGGATGCCTTGCAGGCCTTGCCGGCCGGCGATGGCTTTGACACGGACGAGCCTCCGCTCAGCCATGGTTTCGGGCTTTACCAGGGGCACAAGGTTCAAGCCGGTGCCGATGGTGCTTACCGGGTTGCGCAAGACCAGGTGCTGGTGCCGCAGGTGGCGCAGCGGGTAACGGGGGCGCTTGCATCGGCGCCCGCGGATGACCTGGAGTATTCCTATGAGGCCTTGCGCGCCTACCTGATGCTCTATGAGGCCCAGCGCTATGATCCCGATTTCATGCATGCCTGGCTCTTGTCCGACATGCGTGCCTTGCTTGACCAGGGTCATACCAGGAAGCAGTACGAGCAGTTGTCGGGGCACTTGCGCAGCCTGGTTGACAGCCGGGTGCTTGCTTCGCCATTTGCCAAGGACGAGGGGCTGATTACGCGCACACGCGTCAGTCTTGACCAGCACGCCTTGTCGGAGCGGGCCTATAGCCGGCTGAAGCGCTTGTTGCTCAGCGACGATATACCGGACACGACATTCCTCGATCTGGGCGGGCCGTCGGCCATGTCCGTGTTTACACGCGTCAGCAGCAAACCCTTGAGCGAAGGCATTCCGGGCCTCTACAGCTACAAAGGATACTGGAATAAAGTCGATAAGCAGGTGGGCGAGGTTGCCGCCCACCTCAAGCGCGATGATCTTTGGGTGCTGGAGGTTGATGCCGGCAAAGGTGAGCGGGCCATATCCAATGAGCAGTTGATTGCCGACATCAGGCGCCTGTATCTGGCGGATTACGTCAAGCACTGGGATATGTATTTGGCGGACCTGGCCTTGAAACCCGCCCAGACCTTGCTGCAAAACATCGAGATGGCGCGCACCTTGTCTAGCGGCAATTCGCCGCTGGTTCAGCTGATTCGATCGGTGGCCAGAGAAACGACATTGCTGCGTGACAGCGACTCCGGCGAGCGGTCACTGGTGGATCTTGCTAAAGACCGAGTCAGCTCCACGCAAAGCTCACTGGAACGCATGTTCGGTTCGGTTGTGCCGGGCGACCCTGAGCGAGAGGTAAATGCCGGGCAACGCATCGAGGCGATGGTGGACAGGCATTTTAGTGTCTATCGCAATCTGTCCATGGCGCCCCAGGGTGGGCAGGCGCCCATTGCCGCGACGACGGACCTGATCAACGACTTATACGTTTATCTGACGGCTTCGGATGCCGCGCTGCGCAGCGCCAGCCCCTTGCCCACTTCCAGCGTCGTGACGCAGTTGCAGGCCGAGGCGGGGAGGCTGCCCAAGCCTGTGAGCGGCATGCTGACCCAGTTGTCGCTGCATGCGTCCGACGAGGTCTCGGATGTCGAGCGTCAGCAATTGGGGCGCAGCGTGTCTGCAAACCTGGGTGTTTTCTGCCGGCAGGCCATCGCCGGACGCTATCCTTTCGCCGCCAAGTCCACGCGCGATGTGGCACCCAATGACTTTGCGCGCCTGTTCGCGCCGGGCGCCATGATGGACGACTTCTTCCAGAAGAAGCTGGTGAACCACGTGGATATGTCGGCTTCACGTTGGCGCTTCAAGCCCGGCATGGATGGCGAGCAGGGTGAAATCGCCAGCTTTCTCGATTCCTTTCAGCGGGCCAGCATCATCCGCAGTGTGTACTTCACTGCAACGGGAACGGAGCCTTCTTATCGTGTCTCTATCAGGCCCGTGCATATGGATGCCGACATCACGCAGTTCATCATGAACGTGGATGGCCAAACCGTGAGTTATGCGCACGGCCCGCAGGTGGGCACGGCGGTGAACTGGCCTGGAACCCGCGGGAGCAATCAGGTCAGTATCGAGTTGTTGCCGCAAACCGGAGTGTCCGGGATTTCCGCCTCGGGCCCCTGGGCGCTGAATCGTTTGCTGGACAAGGCGATCCTGAAGCGCGGGCCTGCACCGGAAATCACCATAGCCACTTTTTCGATAGGGGGACGACAGGTGGTGCTGGAGCTCAGCGCCAACACCGTGAAAAGCCCCTTCAGGCTCAGTGAGATGCTGGGCTTCAGTTGCCCGGGAAAAGGATAAGGACACATGCGGAATCGGGATGTCGAGGATTGGTGGGATGCTGTGGGCTGGTACGGAAAAATGCCGGCCAACGGCGATTTTGTGCATCGGCGCCTTAGCCGTGAGCTTGTGCAGTGGTGGGACAAATGGCTGCAAACGGGCGTGGCCGGCCTGCACCAGCGCAACGCGGACAGAAGCATCGAGGCGGAGTTCCAGGGAGCGCCGTTGTGGAACTTTGCCATTCCGTCGGGTTTCGGTTCCGGCGTCGTGCAGCTGGGATGCATAGGCCCCAGCCGTGACCGGGTGGGGCGCAGCTATCCGCTGGTCATCACGCTGAGCATGCCCGAACGGGATTTCAGCCCAGCCGTGCTGGCCGGCGCCAGCGGATTCTACCGGCAGTTGGGGGGCAGCCTTTTGGCCGCCTTGCGCCGTGGTTGCAACCCGGAGCAGTTCGATCAGTCCCTGCGCCTTGCATGCGGCGAGATCAACGCCATGGTTGCTGTGCAAACGTCTGTGGCCGACGACCCGGGCGCCGATATTCTGAGCGTGCTCAACGTCGGTCATGGCACTCCGGTGCCTGTGGGCGTGCACGATGAGCTGGGCTGGCGCGACTTGCCATCGTATTTCAACCCAAATTCACACACCAGCTATTGGTGGACCAACACGATAGAGGGGGCGGCATACAAAAGCCATGTGCACGGCGGTGCGCTGAATGCCACCTTGTTCAACAAACTGTTTGTTTCTCATGCGGGCTATCGATGATGTCAGGCGCTATTCATTCCAGCGGTATTCCCCTGCGCAGCAGTGGGTGGCTGTCCACGGGCCATATGCTGGCTCAGGCCGACCTTGAAAAGTGGTTGGTCCAGTTGTGCCTGGCCCTGCAGCCCTTGCATGACAAGAAGCGGCTGTATGGCGCCGTATCGCCCGACCATGTCTTGCTGGATCCGCAAGGCGAGGTGCATATGGCAGCCGGGCATGATATCCCTTTTGAAGGCCGCGCCGCATCCACGAACCTGCATGAGGCGGTCAACGAAGGGTTTGCCGCGTTCGAACAGTATGTGGATGACGAGGCCTGGCCCCAGGGACCGTGGACAGATATCTACGGCATGTCGGCCTTGGCCCGCAGCCTGATCCTGAAGCAGCCGCCGCCCGATGCATTGCGGCGCATGGTGTCGGATACCTGCGAGCCTTTGCTGGACATGGAACTGCCCGCTTATTCACAGGCGTTTCTGGAAACGATAGATCGCGGCATGTCCTTGCTTCCGCAACAGCGCTTTGCCAGCGTCGATGCGTTTGCCCAAGGGCTGGGCCTGTCGCTCGCTCCGCTTGTCCGCGAGCAAAGCGAGCCTGTCGTGATGGCTGCCCCGGTCCCTGAAAGTCCGCCATCCGCCGCCGTTGTCGCGCCGCTGGATGCGAGTGAGCCTGGACAGACAAAGAAAAAGGTGCCCATCTGGATGATGGTGTTCGTGGCGACAGCATTGATTGCCGCAGGTGCATATTTCCTGCGCGGGCAGGGCGCCGACATCGCGGCGACGGCCACACCGCAGGGACCGGTCGTTGCCGCGGCGCCTGAGTCTGTGCGCGAGACGGCGGAACCGCTGAACCCGGCGCCCGCCCAGCCGCCCGCCATGGAGCCGGAAGTCGGAGAGTCGACAGCGGCCATGCTTGAACAGACTTCCGCCATGGATATGGAGGCCCATGCCGCGGCCCGGTCCTTATTGGCCGCGGCCGAGCAGGAAGCCGCGGAGCAGCAGACGCAAGTAGCGCAAGCGGCTCGGGTGGAAATGGAGGCGGTTGATGTGGAGGCGGCGAAACCGGCCAGCGCAAGCGTCCGTGTCGGGCTGGCCATCAAGCCTTGGGGGGAAGTGTTTATTGATGGCACATCCCAGGGCGTGTCGCCTCCCTTGCGTTCCTTGTCGCTCAAACCCGGTGAATATCGCGTAAGGGTGGTCAATGGAGACTTGCCTTCTTATCAGCGGACCTTCACGGTGCAAGCGGGCGAGTCCGTCAGTATCGTGCATGAATTCGAGTCTGAATGATTGTCCGGCCTGAATAGGCAAGCTCTGTCAAAACGTAAAAAAGGTAAAGAAGTATCCATGTCATCAAACTGAGGCATGGCCTTTGCATACTGCCGTGTGATCAGGCAGCAGCACATTTGCAATACAGGAGAGCCACGTAATGAGAACCGCCGTCAAACCCGATGTCGTACTGCAGTACGACCCCGTGCAATTGTTGGGTACGGTAATCCGGATTGAAGAGGGCGGATATTGCGTGGTGCAATGTGAAACAACGGAATGGCGTGTTCAAAGGGCTGCCAGCTGCCTGCTGGCTCCCGGTGTGGGTGACACGGTGCTGATCAGCGGCCCTGTCCCGCAACAGACCTATCTGATCGCCATCATTCACCAGGCCCGGCCGGATACCGCCCGCCTGGAAATACAGGGCAGCATGGTGATTGCCTGCCCGCAAGGAGATATTTCCTTGCAGGCGGGGCGGACGGTCGCTTTGCAAGGCAACGAAGGCCTGGCGCTGGATACCACGGCGCTGCGCATGCGCGCCGACAAGGCGGAATGCACCGTGGGCGAGCTCGACTATATCGGCACCGGTGCCCGGGTCAGCGTGGCCGCGGCGCGTTTGATAGGAAGTGGCTATGAAGTCGTGATGGACCGTATTTCCCAGGTGGCCCGTCAGGTGTTCCGGATTACCGAAGATACCGAACAGGTCCGGGCGGGCCGCATTGATTACCAGGCGGAACATACCGTGCGGCTGCATGCACAGCACACGCTGCTTACCGGTACCGACCTGGTCAAGGTCGATGCCGATCAAATACACATGGGCTAAGCCGGAAGCATGCAGGAGATGAACGCGTGAACCGTACCGTTACAGTCAGCACATCACTTCCCGGCGACACATTGGTATTCCGCTCGCTCCACGGAGAAGAGGAGCTGTCGACGCTATTCGAGTTTAATGTGGAGATGCTGTCCGAGTCCCATTCCCTGGACCTGAGGCAGTTGCTGAGCCAGCCCCTGACCATGAGTATTGACCTGGGCTTGGCGGGCACCCGCTATTTGAACGGGCAGGTCACGCGCTGCAAGCTGATTGGCCGCGCAAGTGCGACCTCGCGCCAATACATCTATCGCGCGGTTGTGCGGCCTTGGCTGTGGTACCTGACGCAAACGACCGACAGCAAGATATTCCAGGAAAAGTCGGTGCCGGATGTCATCCGCGAAGTGCTGTCAGATTATGAGTTTCCCAGCGAGTTCAAGCTGGGTGGCAGCTATCGCACCTGGGAATACTGTGTGCAGTATCAGGAAACCGATTTTGCCTTCATCAGCCGCCTGATGGAGCATGAGGGCATTTGCTACTGGTTCAGGCATGAGGACGGCAAGCATATCCTGGTACTGACCGATGATATTTCCCAGCACGAGCCATATCCTGGACTTGAGTCGCTGCCCTACATAGGGCCGGACCGTGTCGTGCAACCAGACAAGGAACATATTTCGCGCTGGGAGCCGGCGGAACAGGTTACCCCCGGTAAGTTCGCAACGGTGGACTACGACTTCAAGAAACCGGCGGCCAGCCTGGATGCGCTGCGCAGCAATCCCGGCTCCTATGCCAATGGAGACCTTGAAGTCTATGAATGGATGGGCGGTTATACCGAACCCGATCAGGGTGAGCATTATTCACAGGTGCGACTGGAAGCCTTGCAGGCCCAGCAGTCGCAGGTAACCGGGCAGAGCAACGCGCATGCGCTTGCCCCTGGACGATTACTGACGTTAGTCAATCATCCGCGTCAGGCCGAGAATCGTGAGTACCTGATCCAGAAAGTCGTTTATCACGTGCAGGAAAATGACTATTCCAGCTCCGAGGCGCAGGTCAGCCAGTTTGAAGTCGATTTTGCGGCCATTCCTTCAAGCCTGCCGTTCCGGCCTGCCCGCGTGACGCCTTTGCCGCGTACCCATGGCCCGCAGACTGCCAGGGTGGTGGGCAAGCCCGGCGAGCAAATCTGGACTGACCGCTATGGCTGCGTCAAGGTGCAGTTTCGTTGGGACCGTTATGGGCAAACCAACGAGAACAGCTCATGCTGGGTGCGTGTGTCCAGCCCCTGGGCGGGTGGTGGCTTTGGTGGCATTCAACTGCCGCGTGTCGATGACGAGGTCATTGTCGATTTCATAGGCGGACATCCCGATCGCCCCATCATTATTGGGCGTGTCTATAACGCCAGCAATATGCCGCCCTGGGATTTGCCTGGCAACGCCACGCAAAGCGGCTTTCTGAGCCGATCCAAGGATGGTGACCGCAACACTGCCAATGCCTTGATGTTCGAGGATGTGGCCGGTGGCGAGCGTATCTGGCTGCATGCCGAGCGGGATCTTACGACTGAAGTCGAGGCCAATGAACTGCATACCGTTGATGGCGATCGCAATACGGTCATCATGGGCAATGACACCCTGACGGTCATGAGCGCGCGCACCAGCACGACCCAGGGGCAGGAAACCGAGAGCTTCATGGCCGGGGCAGACCGCACGGTAACGGGGGCAGTCAATGAAACCATTACGGGCGATGAAACACGCAGCGTGACCGGCAATGTGATCGAAACGATTACCGGTAATGTCGATGAAACCATTACCGGCAATCTGACGCAGACCACGACCGGTGATGTCACGCGCACCATTACAGGACCAGTGGTGGACACGACCACCGGCACGGTGGATGAAACGATTACAGGGGATCATACGCAGACTACGACCGGGGCGGTGACGCGTACGATTACCGGCGATGTCACCGACACCATAACTGGGGCCATCACCCATACGGTCACGGGTGCTACGACGAGCACCCTGGATGGCACGCTGACGAAAACCGTGACGGGCGCCGTCACTGTCAATGCCGAAGCGGGCGTTACGGTGACCACGCCCTCGTGGACATTGAACAACACCGGCCCCACTGCCTTCTGGCAGTCCAGCTATGCAAGAGGCACCCCAGCGAGGTTCACAGTGACGGGCCTCGCCGCCGATGTTTGGGGACTCAGAGGGCAGGCCTATGTTCTTAACTTGCAATACGCAGTGGCCAAGCTTGATTTCTTTGATTTCAAGAATGACAACGGCCAGATTGAACTCACCCAGAAGCTGGTCAAGATATCGGGGACGGCTGCCGCCAAAATCAGTACAGGCGGCTTGAACCTTTACACCAAAGTCATGAATATATTTATGTAAGGCAGGCATGAAACGCCGGACACAAGAACGGGCCAGGATGAGGAAAACAGAAGCGACCATGCCAAACAGACTCATGATCGTGCTGGGGGTGGCGGTATGCGTTGCCGTGTTTTGCGTCGTTATGATGCGCGCGTTGATTACCGAGAACACACATCCGGCGTGGTTCTGGGTGATTCTGGGCTTTTCACTACTGATGTTTGTGGTTCTGACTTTGGGCTTTCTTCCCCGCCAGGAAGAAAGACTGGCCGACCGGCTCAGTCGTGACAGTCTTGCGGTCCACACGACAGCCAGAGTGGTGGCGCTGGACCGCAGAGGAACCGAAGAAGGTCATACCATGCACAGGACCGGGCTGAATCTTACCCTGGCGGTCAAGGAGCCTGATGGCATTGAGCGTATTGCCAAGCTGGCGGTATGGGTGGAAGACGCCGTGCTGCCCAATTTTGCCACCGGCAAAACGGTACACGTACTGTATGACCCCGACGAGCCCGCCAAACTGGCCATTGATCGCCATCAGACGCCTGTTCAGATTCAGTAGCCGCAGGGAGTTTTTGTAAAGCATGCGTATCATCAAGCCGTTAAGACTGGGTATTTTGAGTCGTCCCTACCAATATCGCAGACAGCATCAACTGGGCGTAGCCATATTGGCCATGGCCACGCTGGACGCGGAACCAGGCTTGGTGATGGAAGCCGATCTGTGGAAAATTTCAGGCGAGGAGCTGGATGAGGATGAGGTGCTGGACTTGAGCATCCCCAAGCCTTGCGCCGAATTCCTGGTGTCGGGCAAGGCCTGGTCGCAGGATGTTTCCGAGCCAGGATGCGTTGCCGTCAGGGCGCGGGTCGATCACCTGGAAAAAAGCCTCATTGTCCATGGTGACCGGCATTGGGGACAGGGTGGCATGAGCCGGGCGGGTGTTGTGCGGGGTGTGCCCGTGAATTGGCGCCATACCTACGGCGGCCCGGGTTTTGCTGAAAATGAATGTGGCATCGGGGCGGCCCGCGATCCGGATGGCGTCTGGCGTGTGCCCAACGTCGAAGCGCTGGAGCAGCGCCTGAGCCGTGAGGGCCAGTCAGAAGTACCCGTATCTTTCGGGCCGGTTTCGCCGGCCAGGCCCCGTCGCTTCAAGCTTGCGGGAGGCTATGAAGAACGCTGGCTGACTGATGGCTTTCCGGGCTTGCCGGATACGCTGGATCCGCATTTTTTCAATACGGCTTCGGCCGACCAGTGGTTTGTGAAGCAAACCGAGCTGTCCCCAGCGGCGGAGTATGAAATCTGGAATATGCATCCAGAACACGCCTGCCTGGACGGTCGCCTGCCGGCCTTGCGTGCGCGCTGTTTCATCCAGCGCCATGGAGCTGACGAGCTGGATGAAATCAGCATGCGGCACACTACTGCCTGGTTCTTCCCCGACCGGGAGCGGGTGCTGCTGATTTTTCATGGGGCTCTGCCTTTGGCGACGGACGACGGTTCCGAGATTGCAAGCATCATGCCGGCGCTGGAATCCCTGGATACGCCAGCGCGCAGTCAGGAACACTATCGTAAAGTGCTGCAGCAGCGTTTGCCTCGCGACTCGGGCGCCTTGTATGCGTTTCGCGACAAAGACCTGCTGCCTGAAAGTATGCTGGACAACAGCGATTTCGGGCAGGCCAGCAGCGGAGTGATGAACAGGCCGCAAGCAGTCAACCAGCGTCAGCGCGCTGCGGCACTCAAGCAGGACATGCTTGCGCGTGCGGAAGAAGCAGGCCAGAATCCCGCTGACTACCAGCTTGATGACGATCAGTTCACCCCGCTGGAGTCGCTGGATGACCTGCCCGACTATGCCCGCAGCATGCGACGCAAAACGCGTCTCATGAAAGTCGACATGATCAGGAAGAAACGTGAAGCAGAGGCGCGGCACAAGCAGGCGTTCCAGGACATGCCGCAGGCAAAGCAGGCCATGGACGATGCGAGCGGCGGCGCCGCGAAGAAGCCCGGCGGGCCGCCTCGCCTGAGTCGGGATGAAGGCATGATGAAGCTGCTCGATATGGCGCAAGATGCTGAAGCCAAGGGTGCCGAGGGTATGAGCGTGGCGCAGTTTCAGGCCATGCGCGACGACGCGCAGGCCCAGTTGGCCAAGCTCTATCGATATGCGGCGCACCATCAGTCGCCGGCCGAGCCTGCGTTGGGAGGGCGTAGTGTACGCATGCGCCGCAGGGTACAAAGTCTGATGCAAGGCAGCCGGGATTTATCGGGACTGGATCTGACAGGCGTTGACCTGTCGGGGCTGGATTTGTCGCACGCACGCTGCCATGGCACCTGGATGGAGCGCACAAACCTGAGCGGCGTGAAACTGCTTGGCGCCGATCTGACGCGTGCCGTTCTGGCGCGTGCACATTTTGACGAGACGGATTGCAGCGGCGCCATCCTGAACGAGGCGAACCTGGGCGAGGCGCTGGTTCATGCAAGCATTTTTGACGGGGCCCGCTTCACGGCAACCATCCTGGATCGTGCGGTCATTTCGCAATCCCGTTTTACGCGCGCAGTGTTCAAGGACTGCCTGCCCTCGGGCGTTGAAATAGAGGACTGCAGCTTTGCGCAGGCCAGCCTGAATGCTGTCACTTTCTGGCAGCAGTCTCGTCTTGAACGCCTGAGTTTTCCGCAGGCGGACCTGCATCGCGTGGCCTGGGTCGAATGTGGGCTGGAAAGCATGGATTACAGCGGCGCCAGCCTGGTTTCCTGCGCCTGGGTGCACGGCTGGTTCTCGAGTCCGCCGCGTTATGTCCAAAGTCGGCTGAAGACTTGCTGCGTGGTGCAGATGGAGATGGCCGGCGCGGTGTTTACCGATGCCTTGCTGGATGAGTGCAGTTTGCGCAGCCTGGTTCTGGACAAGTCCAATTTTGATGGCGCGCGGCTGAAGAATTGCGACCTGTCCGAGGCCAGCTTGCGCGATGCGAGTTTTGTGCGCGCCGATGCGCACGGCACTTTATTCATGGAAACCGATCTGACCGGGGCCGACTTGCGGGACTCCGATCTGATCGATGCGCTGATGCAAAAGAGTGATTTCAGATTCGCCGACCTGAGCGGCGCCAACCTGTTCAGGGCTGATATATCGCAGTCTTTGATTGGGTCCAGTACCCGTACGGCGGGTGCTTACGTCAAGCTTGCCAAGACGCTGCCCAAGGCACCGCAAGCTGAAGGAGCGGCATGACGCCTGATCTTTTGCGTGCGCGCATCAAGGGCGGCGAACCCCTGGTCGATCTGGATTTGCGCCAGTTGATCCCGACACCGGGAGATTACGCCGGCGCGGTTTTCATGCGTTGCGACTTGAGGGGCGTGAACCTGAGTGGACTGGATCTGCGCGACAGTCAGTTTATCCGTTGCCAGTTGCAAGACACGATCTGGGACGGTGCGCAATTGGATCAGTGCGTGTTTCACGGCTGCAATGCCAGCGGCGCCAGGATGCGTACGGATCGTATTGAAGAGATGAACTGGTCGGAAAGTCAGGCGATCGGCATGGACATGAGCGATACGCAATTGGTATCGGTCAATTTCATCAAGACGGACATGACGGGTATTTGCCTGGCGGGAGCGGATCTGAAGCAAGCCAGCTTCACCGAGTGTATATGGGGCAATGCCGATATGCGCCATACGCGGCAGGAGCAAACGGTGTATATGTATGCCGATTTGACGCAAGTTGTGCTGCACGGCGCGTATTGGAATGGTGTGGTGTGTGTGGATGCCGACTTGTCCGGCCAGGACTTGAGCAGCCAGACGCTGCAGCGCTGTCAGCTGACCGAGTGCAGGCTCGAGGGCTGCGATTTCCAGGGTGCCTTGCTCGAGCAAACCAATTTTAAGGGTGCATTCATGCGTGGCGCGAAACTGGTCAATGCGCATGCGTCCCGTGCCATGTTCGTGCAATCCGATCTGCGGGAGGCCCATTGCCAGGGAGGGCGATATACGCAAAGCCTGTGGGCCGATGCCTGCCTGGACCATGCCGACCTTGGCGGTGCCGACCTGACTCAAGCCATATTGCATCGCACGCGTTGCGACGGCACATCTTTCGTGAATGCGCAGCTCGAGTATGCCGATTTTTCCTACGCCGATGTCTCGCGCGCCGATTTTCGTGGCAGCCGCTTCATGCGCACGCAGTTCCATCGCGCCCTGGCGGCCGGCACACGCTGGAGTGACAAGACAGGCTTGCTGGAAAAAGATCCTCTTTTATTCGAGGCGGAGCAGTGGTCCGCCGGGCGCCCCACCGCGCCGCGCGCCGGTCACTGAAAGGAAGGCTACGCATGTTTGCAAACTGTCAGCTGATGGGACTGGACCTGGCCTTTCCGGATATCTGCAAGACCCCGCCTGCCTTGTTGCCCATTCCCTATCCCAATCTGGCGCTGGGCCCCATGGGCATCCCGAATGCCTGGAATATCCTGTTGATGGGCATGCCGGCGCATAATCTGCTGACCACCATCCCAATGACCAATGGCGATAACCCGGGGCTGGCACTAGGGCTGATCTCTCCGTCGGTCATGGGGCCGTCGCGTCATATTACTTGCGTCCCGAATGTGCTGTTCAAGTGCATTCCCGCTACACGGCTGACCAGCCTGGCGGTGCAGAACCGATGCAATGCCCTGGGGATGCGCGTAGTGCCCAGCCAGATCAAAGTGCTTTTATTGGGCGCCGGGGGCGGTGGAGGCGCGGCCGGTGCAGGCAAGGCGGGCCGCGGAGGGGCTGGCCGTGGCGGCAGTGGTTCCGCGGGCAATGCGGGCAAGGCTGCCAAGCCAGGACACAACGCCAAGACAGCGACAGGCAAGCCCAGCTCCGGCAAATCAGTGCCCGGCAAGTCGTCCACGCCGCGCAAGAAAAGCCTGCGCGAGCAGTACGTGGGCAGGACGCCTGGCAAGAAATCCAGAACCGGGCGTGAAGTACAACAGAAAATGCGTGACGACAAGACGCTGCGCGATAAGCCCAACGGTGAGGTGGAATTCAAGGCGTCGGACAAGAACTGGTATCCGCTGAAAGATGCTGACATGGCCCACAAGACCGATGCCGTGTCGTACTGGAACGACGTAGGGCGGTTCACCGGTCCCAAATCCCCGGCCGTCAGGAAATGGATGCTCGATTCCGACAATTACATACTGGATCATTTCAAGTTCAATCGCTCAGAGGGCGCTAAACTTGGCATTAACTATTTGCCGCCGTTATTCCCCTAGGCGGCCAGGAAAGTTGCATGGAAGACGTATTGCCCTTGCCGCCCGAGGCGGAAAAAAAACTCTACGAATATGGCGCACTGAGCCGCACGGCCGAAGAAGCCGGCGATTTCGCTGAGGCGGAAAGGTATGTGCTGGCGTGCTGGAATTGCATTCCCGATCCCAAGCTTGATTACGACCATGCCCAATCGATGACGGCTGATCTGGTTAAGTTCTACCGTGATATCGGGCAGCCCCTGAAAGCCAAGGAGTGGCTGCCGCTGGCACGCCAGGCCTATGGACCAGAGCCTGAACCCCATATCGATTTCATTGCGGCCACCGTTCATTACCAGGCCGGCGAATTTGAGCCGGCTTTTGATCTGTTCCAGCGTCTGTTCAAGGCATACAAGACCCGTCCATTCCTGGGCGAGAAGCCGGAGTACCTGGCTTTTTATATGGACAGGGCCAAAGAAAAGAAACTATCCAAGTAATATTGAATATTGTGCTGGGTTTGCCACGACAGACTGCCCACCCGCGCACTTAGCAAGATCTAGATCAAGGACACAAATGGAACCCACAGAACTTCCCGACGATATCTATGAGCAGATTGAAAGTTTGTCGGAAGCCGGCAATGAGTGCAGTGATGACGATGATTTTGAAGGGGCCATAGAAAATTGGCGCCGGGCCCTGGCCTTGCTGCCCGAGCCCCAGCTGGACTGGGTCGCGGCCACCTGGCTCTATGCCTCATTGGGTGATGCCTATTATCAATCGGCCGATTTTGAAATGGCCAAGGATGCCTTGTTCACCGCATTGAATTGTCCTGAAGGGCAGGGCAATCCGTTCATCCACTATATGCTGGGCAAGACGCTGCTGCGCCTGGATGATGCCGGCGCCATCGACGAATTGCTGCGCGCCTATATGCTGGATGGCGTCGACATTTTCGACGGTGATGAAGACGAAGGCCCCGATTGTCTGCAGCTGCTTCAGGATCGCGGTCTGGTGGACGAATAGTTACGGGGTACTGGATATGAAGCTTGTTGAATCGATAATCGATAGTCAGGATGAAATGGCCGCCATTCGACGTGATCTGCACGCGCATCCCGAGTTGGCCTATCAGGAAAACAGAACATCGGATATCGTGGCGCAGCAGTTGGAGTCATGGGGCATCGAGGTGCATCGCGGGCTGGGCGTAACCGGCGTGGTGGGAGTAATTCGAGGCAAGTCCGACAACGGGCGATCGATCGGGCTTCGGGCCGACATGGATGCCCTGCCAATGCAAGAGCACAATACCTTTGAGCATGCCAGTGTTTATCCCGGAAAGATGCATGCTTGCGGTCACGACGGGCACACAGCGATGCTGCTGGCTGCCGCACGCCATCTGGCGCAGCACCGTGATTTCGACGGCGTGGCGTATGTGATCTTCCAGCCCGCCGAAGAGGGCCATGTGGGTGCCCGTCGCATGATCGAAGACGGTTTGTTCACGCGCTTTCCCATGCAGGCCGTGTTCGGCATGCATAACTGGCCTGGTCTGCCTGTAGGCAAGTTTGGAGTCTGCGTGGGCCCCATCATGGCATCCAGCAATTACTTTACGGTACGTATAACCGGCAAGGGCGCCCATGCCGCCATGCCGCATTTGGGTGTGGATCCCATCATGGCGGCCACGAATCTGACACAGGCCTTGCAAAGCATAGTCACGCGCAATCGCAATCCCTATGATCCGGCCGTCCTGAGCATCACGCAGATTCATGCCGGTTCCGCCGATAATGTCATTCCTGATACGGCGGAACTGCGTGGCACAGTGCGCACCTTTACCGAAGAAACGCTGGACATCATAGAGCAGCGCATACGCGAGCTGGTACACAGCATCAGCGAAGGTTATGGTTGTACGGCAGACTTTACTTTTGACCGCAAGTATCCGCCCACCATCAATCATCCAAATGAGACCGCCTTCAGCGTTCAGGTGCTGAAAGACCTGGTTGGCCCCGATAATGTTGACGATGCAGTCCAGCCCGCCATGACCGGCGAGGACTTTGCCCTGATGCTCAAAGAGCGGCCGGGCTGCTATCTCTGGATAGGCAACGGTCAGGGCGACCATCGCCTGCCGGGGCACGGCGAGGGCCCTTGCACCTTGCACAATGCCAGTTACGACTTCAATGACGATCTGATTCCTATTGGCGCCAGCTATTGGGTGGCGCTGACCCGGCACTGGCTGGGCTTGGCCATGGGCGGGTGACACCTACACCAGCTGTGTGGTTTGCCGATACTGAGTGCCACTTTGCGCCTGCTTCAGCAACGCTTCCAGCGTCTGCCATCCCTTGGGATCATCGACCATGGAAACCGCCAGCCTGAATCGCGAAGAAGGCGCCTGGACCGGCGAGAACAGAACGCCGGGCGCAAACAGCACGCCGGTTGCCGCAGCCCTGCGCGCGAGCACCTCGGTATCCATGCCACAGTCGGCCCATACGAACATGCCCGCATGGGGTTCATGCGGTACCGAACAGCCTGCCTGCAGCAGCATCTTGATGCATTGATCGCGGGCATGGTCCACGCGGGTGCGCAAGCGTTCTACATGACGGCGGTAGTGACCTTCGGCAAGTATGCGATACAGAACCTGTTCCCCAAGTTCTGGTGTGGTCAGTGCGCCCAGCAGCTTGGTATCAACCAGTTGGTCGATAAGGGCCGGTGCGCCGGCTACGTAACCGACCCGCAGGCTGGCAGCCAGCGTTTTGGAATAGCCTCCCACCAGCAGTACCCGGTTAAGACGATCCAGGGCTGCCAGGCGTACTGGTGAGGCAGGGTGAAAATCGGCATAGGTGTCGTCTTCAACCAGCAGAAAATTGAAACGCTCGGCAATGCGCAGAATTTCGTAGGCGACCCCGGCCGACAGCGTATGGCCCGTGGGATTGTGAACCGCAGTATTGGTAATGAACAGTTTTGGGTGATGTCGCTCGGCCAGATGCGCCAGCGCTTGCGTATCGGGCCCGTCGGCCAGTCGGGGTATACCCACCACTTTGGCACCCAGCGCCGTCAGGCGGCCGAATATCAGGAACCAGCCCGGGTCCTCCACAAATACCGTATCACCCGGCCTGATGAAAGTGCGTGAAATCAGGTCCAAGCCGTGAGTGACACCGGCAACCGTCATCAGGTGCATGTCTGGATGGGCAGGCACGTCCTGGGCATGCAAGGTCAGGGCAATTTGCTGGCGCAGCGCTTTCAACCCTTTTGGCACGCCGTAGCTCACCAGACTGCGGCCTATGCTGCGGCCTACCGTTCGTATGGCCGCGGCCACCATCTCGTGGTCCATCCAGGAGGGCGGCAACAGGCCGGCGCTGCCCGGCAAATTGGGCAACGCGTCCTCGCGGAACATGCTGCGCAGCAAAAAGGCCGTGTCAAAGGCGGCGTCGGGCGCCAGACTGGGGTGGGAAGCCGTTGCGGGCATCGGGCTGGGCGCCGGAGGCGATACATAGAAGCCTGAGCCGCGTCTGGATTGTATGATGCCTTGCGCCACGAGACGGTCGTAGGCCTGGACGACCGTGAAGCGGCTGAGGCCGGTTTCATCGGCCATGGACCTGACCGAGGGCAGTCGCGTTCCCGAACGCAGGCCGTGGTTGCGGATACGCGTGCCAAGATGTTCAACCAGCTGATCCACCAACGAAATGCTGGAAGCTCTGAGCGGTTGCCAGGGCGTATTGAGCTTGCTTGAAAGTGTCATGGTAACGGTACCAGGCCAGTTAGATAGTGAACTGGTCTATTGTATAGGTACTGTATTGGCACGGTGCGTTAGTATGCTGACTTGTCCCACACCACCCAATCATAAAGTTTTTCCATGACACCCAGCATATTACTGTCCTTGGCCGTATTCACCTTTGTCAATTCCATTACTCCCGGCCCGAATAATGTCATGCTGACGGCGTCAGGGTCGACGTTCGGCTATCGCCGCTCGCTGCCACATATGCTGGGCATTACGATAGGCGTGGCCATCATGCTGCTGCTGGTCGGTGTGGGCCTGGGTACCGTATTCGAAGCCTTTCCCATGCTTTATACCGCGCTGAAATATATTGGTGCCGTGTATTTGCTGTATCTGGCCTGGCGCATTGCGCGGGCCGGTGCAATAGACAGCGGGCAAGCGCGTGCCAAGCCCTTTACCTTCATGCAGGCGGCAGCCTTCCAGTGGGTCAATCCCAAGGCGTGGGTCATGGCGGTGGGGATAGTGGCGGCCTATATGCCGCAAGAAAATTTCTACTGGAATCTCGCGCTGGGTGCGCTGGTTGTGTCGCTCATCAATTTTCCGAGCATCAGCGCCTGGACTTTGTTCGGCAGCGGCGTGCGCCGCCTGCTGCACCGGCCTGAGTCGGTGCAGCGCTTCAATATCGTGATGGCGATATTGCTGGTGGCTTCGCTTTATGGCGTGTTTGCGCTGTGATCAGGAGTGCCGGATGCTTCCGCTGCAGGTGCTTCGGCGCTAGGGGTCACCTGTACAGGTGACTGCACGGTTGCCGGTGGTTGCGCAGCAGCTGCTTCTGTGGCGACCGATTTGCCGGCTTCTTGTTTGCGTGATCGCATGGCATTGGATCGCCGGCGGTTGGCCAATTGCTTGGCGTGCTGGGCATCGGCGGCGGTGACCTCGCCGGCCGGTTCACCATTCAAGTTCAATCGGGGCGCATTTTCTGTCATGCAGGCCCAGTAGCGGCTGCCCTGGCACCATGTCTTGACGGCTTCCTTGATCTCGGCGTTAGTGAGCTTCAAGGCCTCGGCCTGTTCATACAAGTCTTTATGTATGCCCAGTTTCAGGGGAAGCTTGGGTGCCGGCTTCTTGGGAAAGGCCAGGGGAAATTGCTTTTGCAGGCGGGAAATAGTAATGACAACAGGGTCGACAGGAGATTCCTGTGCCGGTTTACGCGCCGTTTTACGGGCGTTTTGTGGTGTCTTGCGAGTATTCCGCTTTTCCTGCTCAGCTTGCGCGACCAGCTCGCGCTTCAGCGCGGCAAGTTGTTCAAATCCCATAAGGCTATCAATCCATGAAGTATGAACCGCGAATTGTAGCAAGCCCGGTGGTGTAAAGTCTTGGGCTATTGTCAGGAATATTATGTTATGGAGGCTCACCCCATGCTCAAAGTCTATGCCATCGATGGTTTGGTACCTGTTGTTGACCCCAGTGCCTACGTGCACCCAAGCGCCGTGCTGATCGGCGATGTCATTGTGGGGCCGGGCGTTTATATAGGTCCGCTGGCCAGTTTGCGTGGTGATTTTGGCCGCATTATTCTCAAGGAGGGTTCCAATGTCCAGGATACCTGTGTCATCCACGGTGTCCTTGAGAACGATACCGTCGTCGAGGTCGATGGCCATATCGGACATGGAGCCGTGCTTCACGGCTGCACCATAGAACGCAATGCCATGGTGGGCATGAACGCCGTGGTCATGGATCAGGCGGTAATAGGCGAATCCAGCATCGTGGCTGCCATGGCTTTCGTGAAGGTCGGGCAACAAATCCCTGCGCGCAGTCTGGTGGTGGGGTCGCCTGCGCGTGTAGTGCGCGAAATGAGTGATGACGACGTGGCGCGCAAGTCTTATGGCACCCGGCAGTATCAGCGCTTGACCACCCGCTGCCTGGAAAGCATGCAGGCGGTGCCGCCATTGGCGCAGGCCGAGGATGACAGGCCTCGCCTGACGCCGGCGCAGATCAGCCCGTTGGAATAGGGCTGATCTCGATGTCGCGGATGCTTCAGTCGAAAATTTCCGGATTGAGCAAAATGGAGCGGTCGACGTCATGGATGTCGGTACGCCCGCAGAAACCCATGGTGACATCCAGTTCGTTGGCCAGCATCTGCAGGCAGCGATACACGCCTGCTTCACCCATGGCGCCCAGGGAATATAAAAAGGCCCGGCCGACCATGGTGCCCTTGGCGCCCAGGGCGACCGCGCGCAGCACGTCCTGTCCCGAGCGTATGCCGCCGTCCATCCAGACTTCGATTTCCTTGCCTACACCATGGGCAATGGCGGGCAGGGCGGAAATGGATGAGGGTGCGCCGTCGAGCTGACGACCCCCGTGGTTGGAAACGATCAGGGCATCGGCACCCGACTCGACGGCAAAACGAGCGTCTTGCGCGTCCATGACGCCTTTGAGCACCAGCTTGCCACCCCAGCGTTTCTTGATCCATTCAATGTCGCTCCAGCACAGGGCCGGATCGAACTGTTCGGCCGTCCATGACGAGAGCGAGGAAAGGTCGCTGACCCCTTTGGCGTGACCTACGATGTTGCCGAAGCTGCGTCGTTTGGTGCCCAGCATATTCATGCACCAGCGCGGCTTGGTGGCCAGGTTGATTAGATTGGCCAGCGTGGGCTTGGGGGGGGTCGAGAGCCCGTTCCTGATGTCTTTATGGCGTTGGCCCAGCACTTGAAGATCCAGCGTGAGAACCAGAGCCGAGCAATTGGCTGCCTTGGCCCTATCGATCAGGCGCTCCATGAAGTCCCGATCGCGCATGACGTAAAGTTGAAACCAGAACGGCCGGCTCGTGTGCTGCGCGATGTCCTCGATCGAGCAAACGCTCATGGTGGACAAGGTGAACGGAATGCCGAAGCGCTCGGCGGCCTTGGCGCCCAGGATTTCACCATCTGCATGCTGCATGCCCGTCAGGCCGGTGGGAGCAATGGCCACCGGCATGGCTACATCGATGCCTATCATGGAAGTCCGCAGGCTGCGGTTGGAAAGGTCTACCGCGACCCGCTGGCGAAACTTCAGTTTCTGGAAATCGGATTCGTTGGCGCGGTAGGTGCTTTCAGTCCAGGAGCCCGAGTCGGCGTAGTCGTAGAACATTCTTGGCACGCGTCGTTCGGCCAGCTGACGGAAGTCTTCAACGCAGGTTATTTTTGCAGGGGTGGACAAGAAAGCTCTCCGGTCTGTAAGGGTCGTGGCACGCGGGTAGTGCGGTCGGGGCGGCCAGGAAGCAGCCAGCCCAGGTTGTCAGCGAAATAATGCATCGTAATTATAAATACCACAAGTTCAGGCCAGGCGCAGGTCGTGTATTTCACCGGCGTGCACCAGAAACGCTTGCCGTCCCGTCCACCATATGACCTGGGCCACCCGGGTTTGGTTTGCAATTTCCAGCGCCTGGCCGGCGTCGCTTTCCAGAAAGTGGGTATGGCAGCGCGCAAGGATGGTCTGCGCCTTGTGCGTGGCGGTTTGCGCGGCGCTGTATTTGTTTTCGTCACGCATGACCAGAGGGCCCTGGAAACCGTGGCGGCTCAGCCAAGCCTGTGTGCGCTCGCGATCCTGCTCCGGACGACCCGTGATGATGGTGATGTCTGACAAGTCCAGCCCCGGCAGTGTCTCGCTGGGCAGCAGCAGGTCACGCTGGGCCAGCGTGTCGTGCAGGGCTTGCGCGTACAGATGCTCGGGCAAGTCCATGAGCAAAACGCCGTCCAGGTCTATGGCCCAGGACGCATACTCATGTTCGGGCCGGTCGGGCTGATTCGCTGTGCGGTCGAAAGCCTCTGTAATGGATGTGCGCTCCCAGGGAAACCAGGCGCGCATGCCCGCCGGCATTTCCTGCCCGAAATCGGGCTTTATGCGTGAGTCGGCATCGTAGGCCAGCGTGAACACCTGGACTTCGTGGCCTTGTTCATGCAAATAGGCCATGCTGTCGCTAAGCGTAGTCCCGCGCCCCGCGATATCCTCAACCAGCAATATCCTGGATGGCTTGCGGGGTGTTTCGGCCGTATACCAGGATACCTTGCGATCGGCGCGTGAATAAAACAGTGCATATAAAGGCAGGCTCAACCCCACCGAGGCCATCAGCCCAGGTGCCAGGCCGCCTCGAGCAATCGCCACCACGGCATCGAAACCCATAGCTCGCCAGAGCGGAAGGTATTGCGCCATGACCGCTTCTACGCGGGAATAATCATAGGGGTAGCTGCTGCGTGGGGGATTCATGGGTCAGGACCCTGCTGTTTACAGGACCTTGAGTATAAGCGAGGAAAATCCGCTGCCAGGATACCGTGCCCGTATGGGGGGGTGATCGGGGCTGGGCATGATTTGTCGTGTGCAGGCCAGCAGGGCTTCCAGGATCAGCCTGAGTTCCATACGAGCCAACGGGGCTCCTGGGCAAACATGTACGCCCGCGCCGTATAGCAGGTTCAGCGCGGGATCGCGGTCCAGCCGGAATTCGTCGGGGTCGCCGAAGACGGCCTCGTCGCGGTTGGCCGAGGCCCAGAGTATGGATATGCGCTCACCTGCCTGCAGGGAGCAGCCGTTCAATTCAACCGACTTTGTGCTTATGCGTCGATTGGAGATGAGGGGTGCGTGGATGCGCAGGATCTCATCGATGGCGGGTGGCATGAGCTCTGGCTGTTCGCGTAATTGTTGCTGCAGCTCAGGGTGGACGGCCAGATACTGGGCAAGAATACCCACCGAGGCTGCGATGGTACCCAGCTCGCCTACCGTCCAGTTGCGCAAAATGCTGATCAGCTCTTCGTTGTTGAGCGGACGCCCACTCACCAGTTCGCGCGTCAGTCTGGTAGTTGTGTCGTCGGGAGCATTGGCCCCGGCCTGGCGGCGCTCATTGATCAGCGTCAGCATATAGCCGTCGAATTCTTGGGCGATCTGACCCATGGCGGCGCGGTCTTGCGCCAGCGTGGCAGCGTGATTCTTGCTGATCCAATCGCGCAATGATTGATGCAGCGAGGCCGGCCAGCCCATGAAGGCGCATTGGACTTCAAACGCGTAGGGATGCGCCAGCTGTGTCATGAAGTCGGTTGGGCCCCTGGACAAGTTGCCGGCCAGGTTCCTGGCTATGGCCTGGCACGCGGGCTCGAAGCGGCTCATGGCGGCAGGGCCGAAATAGGGCTCTATGAGCTGCCGAAAGGGGGTGTGTTGCGGAGGGTCCATGCCGTTGGGGACGGAAACACGTTCGGAAACCCGGCTGCTGAACGTTTCGTGGTCGTTCAATATGCGCATGGTCTGGGCGTGGGTGAACACCGACCAGTGAAGGTAGTCGCTATGGGCGATGGGACATTGCTTGCGCATGTTGTCGTAGCCAGCGATCTGGTCGTCCAGGATTTGTTCGTCGCGGGGATCCCAGTTGGGAGCATGGGAAGAGGCATTGCTCATTGTTTATCCGGTTCATTTTTGCGTGAGTAGACAAAAATGATGCACCCAAAGCCAAAGCCGCGCTTTGACCTGGAACAGATAAATATCAAATCAGGGACGGAAAAAGCAAAACCCCGTAAAGCTGTTCGGCTTTACGGGGTTTTAACCTGCTGGATCAACAGGGTAATTCTGGCGCGGCTGGCAGGATTCGAACCCACGACCCCTTGGTTCGTAGCCATGTTCAGGGCCAATCTTGGCGTACAATAACGAACAACTACGTACTCTTTAAAGCTAGTATTCACGCGGCTTAGCGGCTAAACTCGCGTCCGTACTTGTTCGCTGATGTACGCGTTGTTGCGTTGATTTTGGGTACCCATATGGGCACCCATTTAGAAAATAAGGGGGATTTACTGTGTCAAGACGACCTCGCGGCACTCACTGGACGCAGAAGGAACTTCAGGCTATCAGATCCGATTGGAAAGGCGAAACGCTCGCTGATGGTGGTGGTTTATTCGGTGAGGTTCGCATAGGGCCTGATGGAGGAATCTTCATTCCCTTCCGGTATAGCTTTAGGTTTGATGGTAAGAAACAGTGGTTCTACGCCGGATCGTGGCCGTCAGTCGATATGTCCGAAATTCGAGCGCGACGTAATAAAGCGCGAGAAGACGTGCAACAGGGAATTAACCCCAAAGATCGTAAGTTAATTGAGGCCTCAGAGCGTGAACAAGCTCTGGTGCAAGCTGTTGAGGATGGCAAACAAGCTAAAGATGACCGCTTAACATTAGATGATCTGTTTAAGGTTTGGGTAGCCAATGGTGTTGCGCGTAAAGATGACAACAAAGAACTCAAACGGTCCTTTCAAAAAGATGTCCTACCCGAAATCGGTCATGTAGAGCTTCGCTTGCTAACTGACCACGCCATCACTCTCGTGCTCAGAAAAATTCTGAGCAGAGACGTTATTCGCATTGCCATCCTCGTCTTAGATGACATAACCCAGATGCTTTCCTGGGCAGAGAAACGTCAGCCGTGGCGGCGGTTACTTGAGAATGGAAATCCAGCTCTTTTGAACCGCCCCGGGTTCCGTGGAGGCTGGTTGGTTTAAGTTAGGCCTCGACGGCGACCTTTTCAGTCAGTTGCCGATAATAATTTTCTTCAGCTTCCGCCGGTGGAATATAACCGATGGGCTCCAACAGGCGGTGGTGGTTGAACCACGAGACCCATTCGAGCGTAGCCAACTCCACGGATGCCTTGGTTTTCCAGGGGCCACGTCGATGAATCACTTCAGCCTTGTACAAGCCGTTGATGGTTTCCGCTAAGGCGTTGTCATAGCTGTCTCCGCGACTACCCACAGAGGGCTCAATACCGGCCTCGGCGAGCCGCTCTGTGTAGCGGATGGAGACGTATTGGGAACCCCTGTCGCTGTGGTGTACCAGACCACCGGTTTGCTGCGGCTGACGGTCATACAACGCCTGTTCCAAGGCATCGAGCACGAAGTCGGTATGCATGGAACTGCTGACGCGCCAGCCGACAATGCGCCGGGCAAACACGTCAATCACGAAGGCCACATACAGCCAGCCTTGCCAGGTCGATAGTAGAGTAAGAGACAGGGCGTAGTCGAACTATTTCCCTG
Source organism: Alcaligenaceae bacterium (assembly GCA_013416405.1). Classification (GTDB taxonomy): domain Bacteria; phylum Pseudomonadota; class Gammaproteobacteria; order Burkholderiales; family Burkholderiaceae_B; genus Pusillimonas_C. The sequence goes on along the minus strand of JACCET010000005.1, from coordinate 191,338 downwards.
CCTCTCCTCTCCGAACCGGACGTGCACCTTTCAGCGCATCCGGCTCTCCATCTAAGCGTTGCTCATAGCAAAGGCGACATCGACGTAGCGCGACTCGATAGTATTTCGTACCTCGTCGCGCAGAATATACGGATTTTCCATCGGCGTACGCCATGTGAAGCGGCCTTTGCGGCTGGTAACAAGACGCCGAAGCGCCACCGCCCCATACCAACCCCGACTATTCTGGCCTTCAAGAACCCATGTTTTGGCTCTTCCCGGTTCGGGCTCGCGGACATACTTGCGCATCAACGACGTGAATCCACGTCGGTATTTGCGCGCGAGCCAGTACCCGAACTTCCAGAACACTATCCGGTCAACTTTCCGAAACATGATGGCCGTGTAGTCGGTGTATTGATAGAAAGCGGCCCAGCCAGCAAGTTGCCGATTCAGGCTTTCCATCAGGTCCATCCGGTTGTTGTCGTAGTTACCCGACAGTTGTTTGACTAGCCGCAGGGCAAAGCCCCGGCACTTCTCCCACGGAATCGTCGTCACAGGTCGCATGCGACCACGTGCTCCACGTTTCCGGATGATTCTGTGACCCAGGAAGACGAAGCCGTCACTCACATGCGTAATATGGGTTTTCTCCATATTTAGCGTGAGCTTCAGTTCGCCTTCAAGGAATCCGCGACATGCTTCACGTACGGTCTCAGCATGCTCACGAGTTCCCTTGACTACGATCACAAAGTCATCGGCGTACCGGCAGTACGCTACAGCAGGTTTCCATTGCCGGTTTTCTCGCACAGCAATGGGCCGCTGCTTGAGAATGCCGAAGTTCCACGCCCACCGATCCTTGCGCACCTTCTTGTTCAGGTAGTTCCGTTCCATCCACGCATCGAACTCATGCAACATGATGTTGGATAATAGGGGTGAGATAACACCGCCCTGAGGAACGCCTTCGCTTGAAGCACGGAACAGATCGCGATCAACGCAGCCCGCCTTGATGAACTTCCAAAGCAGGACAAGAAAGCGCTGGTCGGCGATGCGCTTACGGATTCCCTTCATCAGCAGGCGATGATGCACCGTGTCGAAGTAACTGGCGAGGTCGCCCTCGATGACCCAGCGACCGGCGACACTTTGTTCACCACCGTCTTGCAACTGAAGCTTCACCGTGCGAATCGCATGATGTACGCTACGGGCCGGTCTGAAGCCATAGGAAGCCGGGTGGAAATCGCTTTCCCATATCGGCTCCATGGCCATTAGCATGGCCCGTTGCACGATCCGATCCCGCAGGCTCGGAATGCCAAGAGGCCTGAGCGTGCCGTTCGCTTTCGGTATATACACGCGTCGTGCGGGCAACGGACTGTACGAGCCCGCCAGCAGTTCTTCGCGTATCGTCGCCAGTTCGTGCTGAAGATTCATTTCTAGCATACGTTTGTCAACGCCATCAACGCCCGGCGTGCGTGCTCCGCTGGAGGCCAGCGTAATGCGAGCCGCTTCGCTCAGCCAATCTTTGTCGGCAATCAGTCGTAGGAGTCGATCGAACTTGCGTTCTTTGTCCTCGGTTGACCATATCGCCAGTTTGTTTTGCATTTCACTGATTATCAAAGGTCTTCACCTCATTGTGGTCAATTAATCGGCCAAACAAACCACTTAAACTGCCCGCCTTCGCCATGTGGCTGGTTTTCCCAACCTCGGACTACTACGCGGGCTCCGCCAGCCTGCACATCATCGGGGGCACACTCCCTTAGCATTTGTGCAAGCCTTCCCCAGTTCACATGCTGGACTCAACACACGGGCGAGGCTGCCCGCAACCCGCATCGCTGGTCGGCAGCGGTAAGAAACTGGACCCGTATCGACGTTGTGAACCTCAATCCAGAAAGGAAAGAAACGACATACGTTGCGCAGCAAACAACCCTCAAGCGGGCGGCTTGAGATTTATCTATAGGCGACAACTAGTTTGACAACCGCCGAAGCCTATGGTGCAGCCACGTAATTCGCGTGAATCTGAGTCTTTATGAGGCCTGATCACTGAGCGTGCAATGTTGCCATGTGCCATCGCGTACCAAAGATTGTGTTAATGACTTAAGCAAGGCCGTGACAGCGCTCACAGCCGAACGCTCAGGGGCGGTCGAGCTTTTGCACAGGCTGATTTCCCGCCTTAATTGCGGAGCTAGGTGGTAGTGCACAATGGTGCCCGCGAGGATTTCTCGATAACCCGCAGAATAAGTCAGTATGGTGACACCCATGCCTTCGCTCACGGCAGGCATCAAGATGGCAGCTGTACTGACTTGAGCCACTAGGCGATAGCGCTCTCCGGCATTCATGAAAGCGTGATCCACGCGCATGCGCAGTTTGTTAGGCGGGCGCGGCAAAATGAGCGGTATATCGACGAGGTCGGTGATCTGTAATGCTTTATCGGGCAGGTTGAACGATGGATGGGCGAGGACTAATAGATCCTCCACAATTAGCGGTGTGACTGACAGGCCCGAGACCTTTTCCTGATCAGGGGACAAGGACAGATCCACCCGACCCTGTTCCACCATCAGCGTGAGGTCGGCGCTGGGAATATCCACGATCTCTAGCTCGATGGCCGGGTATCGCTCGTTCACGGCACGGATCAGCGGCAAGGCGAGCATGCGGGCCGTGCTCGAGGCCATGGCAACCGATACAGTTCCCGATATGGTGTCCACCTTGCGGTTCAGGATGCCATGTAGTGATTGGACCTGACGCAGGATGATCCGCGCATGTCGGTATAGCAACAAGCCCTCGTCGGTGGGTTCTACGCCGCGTGGCCCGCGCACCAGCAGTTGTACGCCCACATCTTTTTCCAACAAGGATATCTGCTGACTGAGGGCGGGCTGTGCCACGTACAGAGTTTTGGCAGCGCGCGTCATGTTACGTAGCTCTACCACGCTTACGAAGTAAGAAAACTGTTTGAGATTCATGCTCGACATCCAGAAATAAGAAAATCTTATTCCTGAATCATAAATCGGTATTGGTTACAACGAGCGGCCTTTGATATGATGATTTGAATAAAAAGGAGAGGGGCATGACTTTACCGTTGTCGGGACTGAAGGTACTGGATTTAACACGCGCCTTGTCAGGCCCATTCAGCACCATGATTCTGGGTGATTTAGGTGCAGAAGTCGTCAAGGTGGAACCCATGCCTGATGGCGATATGGTACGACAATGGGGGCCATTTGATGAAGACATCAGTGTTTATTATCTAAGTGCAAATCGAAATAAGAAAGGAATAGAGGTTAATTTTCGCAGCCCAGAAGGCCTGGGGCTAATTCGCCGCTTGGCGGCACAGTCTGACATTGTGGTCGAAAACTTCAAAGTGGGCACAATGGAATCCATGGGGCTGTCGTACGAAACACTCTCGGCAGATCATCTTGGACTGATTATGGCCTCGATTTCTGGCTTTGGGCGTACTGGGCCGGCACGTGAGTGGGCAGGCTTCGATCAGATTGCCCAGGGCTATTCTGGGTTCATGAGTTTAAGTGGCACGTCCGAGAGCGGCCCAATGCGGGTGGGGACTGCAGTCGGCGATCTGACGTCGGGCATGTGGCTAGTCATAGGCATTCTGTCAGCAGTGATCGAGCGCCAGCACTCAGGTCGTGGCCAGCATGTGGATACGTCCCTGCTGGGGAGCCTCATGGGCCTGCTCAGCGTCCAAGGCCAGCGTTACTTGAGTGTGGGTGAGATTCCACAACCCTGCGGCAATCTGCACCCAGTCATTGCTCCTTATGGCACGTTCGAGGCCGCAGATGGGCCGATCAACCTAGCGCCGGCTACACAGTCTATGTGGCTGCAGTTGTGTGAACTAGTCGGGTTGCAGCATCTGATCAGAGATCCGCGTTTTCTGACCAACGCTGAACGCATGAATAATCGTCACGTTCTTAAAGACCTTATCGAAGAACGCTTAAGCACACGCAGCCGCATGGAATGGACCGAGCTGTTCATAGCTCACAAGATCCCTGCCGGGCCCATCAATAATCTGGAAGATGTTTTCAACGATAACCAAGTCCTTGCTAGTGGCCTAGTAGAGACGGTGCAACACCCTGTGTTAGGTGCCTTGAGGCAGGTCGGCTTGCCCATACGCAGTTCCAACGATCCCGCACGTCGCACGGTGCGCACGCCCCCGCCTGTGCTGGGCGAACACACACGCGAAGTGTTGCTGAGCTTTGGGTTGTCTGTCGACGAAGTGGATACGCTGCAGCAGGCAGGGGTAATTCGACAGATGAAACGAGCCGATGCAGTGGTCGCATCGGGGAGGGATCAATGATGCCGGTTGGCCTCCATAACTCTTCTGAAGATGGCACCCGACCCAGCTTGGATATCCAGGGGCGCATTGCCACTATCTCTTTGCGCAAACCCGCGTACAGCAATCGTCTGAGCCCCGACGATCTGGCTACCTTGCGTATGTATCTAAAAGAGATCAATACAACTCAAGCGGTCATGGTGCTCCGTGTGCTGTCGGCTGGAAAGTATTTTTGCAGTGGTTACGATATTTCTTCGCTGGCTAGTGAAGAAGCACCCAGCTCATTGTATTTTGGCGAAACCATCGACTTACTGACAAAAGCCCGCCCAGTCACGATTGCTGCTGTCCAGGGTGGTGCCTACGGAGGTGGAACAGATCTGTGTCTGGCCTGCGATTTTCGTATTGGCACTCCGCAGGCCAATATATTCATGCCGGCTGCTAGATTAGGTTTGCATTTCTATCCGGGTGGGATGCGTCGTTACATCTCACGTTTGGGTCTCAATGCAGCCAAGTCCTTATTTCTGACGGCCAAAAAAATCGATGCTGATGAAATGTTGCGTATCGGCTTTCTGACTGACCTTGTGCCAGCTGATGAACTGATGATGCGTGTAGACAGCCTGAGTGAGCAGCTTGCAGGCATGGCACCACTGGCTTTGCTGGGCATCAAGCAGGATCTGAATAGCATTGTCGCAGGGACTCTAGATGAAGGCGCCAATGCCCGAGCAGTATTGCGCTCGGAGGCGTCTGAAGACATGCGTGAAGGCGCGCGTGCCTGGAAAGAGAAACGTTCTCCCCGGTTTCGTGGGGTCTGAAAATATGGCGGCTGCCTGTAGTGCGGGCACGTCAGCTTGTCATTACCGTAGAAGGAAATATTCATCATGAATCAGCCACACTCTGCACTTGATACTGCATTGAAACATGCCATGCGGCTTTCTGGTCAACATCTGTATGCGGGCAGGTTGCAGGCGCCACTGGGCGGCAAGACATTCCCTGTGTCCAGCCCTGCGACCCGGCAGCCTGTAGGTATGGCAGCCGATGGGGATGAGCGAGACGTTACTGCGGCCGTAGATGCAGCCGTAGCGGCAAAATCCGACTGGGCGGCGATGAGCCCACGGGCCCGTGGCCAGATCCTGCAAAAGGCCGCCGCAAGCTTGGCTGAGCATACTGAAGAGATTGCTACCATGCTAGCGTTGGAAACCGGTAAGGCCATCCGCACTGAGAGTCGGGTAGAAGCCAATGTTCTGGCCGACTGCTTCGAATTTTATGGTGGCCTGGGTAGCGAGCTTAAGGGTGAGACCATACCTTTTGCGCCCAATATGTTGGTATTCACGCAGCGTGAGCCCATTGGCGTGGTGGCGGTCATTCTGCCCTGGAATGCTCCGCTAATGCTGATGGCCTTCAAGATCGCCCCCGCTCTGGTCGCTGGCAATACCGTCGTCATCAAGTCGGCTGAAGAAGCTCCTTTGTCCACGCTCTTTGTTGTCGATCTGCTGAACCGAACCTTGCCACCCGGCACTATCAACATCCTGTCCGGTTTCGGCCCTACATGTGGCGGCCCTCTGATTGCGGATCCTCGCATAGGAAAGGTGACTTTCACAGGGTCTGTAGAGACCGGCAAGATCATCGCCCGGGCAGCGGCCGATCGCCTAATCCCCGCGACGCTGGAACTGGGCGGCAAAAGTCCGATGATCGTCATGGAGGATGCGGACCTGGAGAGGGCCGTTGCAGGAGCCGTGGCAGGCATGCGTTTCACTCGTCAAGGCCAGAGTTGCACCGCCGCTTCGCGCATGTTCGTGCATCGCTCGTTGTGTGAAGAGTTCGTAGCACGCATGAGTAACGTAGTGAATGCCATGGTGATGGGTGATCCGCTGGATGAGCGTACTGACATAGGCACCATCATTTCGGCAGCTCAGCTTGATCGGGTGCGCTCATACGTAGATATAGGGCGTCAGATGCCTGGCGTGCAAACCCTGCAGTTATCCAGTATGCCCGAAGCGTCTGAGCTCAAGGATGGGTTTTTTGTACAGCCAACGGTGTTTGTTGGTGTAAGCAATGATGATCGTCTGGCTCGTGAGGAAATTTTCGGACCAGTAACGTGTGTAATTCCGTTTGATGACTATGAAGAGGTCATCAGCATGGCTAATGATTCTGACTATGGGTTGGCAGCTACCATCTGGACTAAGGATTTGCGCCGGGCGTTAGATGCCACACAGCGTCTGCAGGCGGGGTTTGTGCAGGTGAATCAGAACATCGTGGCCCAGCCAGGCCTGTCATACGGCGGCATAAAGCTGTCGGGCCTAGGGAAAGAAGCCTCAATGGAGGCAATGCTCGACCATTTCACGCAGAAGAAAACGGTGTTGATCAGTCGCGAGTGACCCTGGCAGCCATCTCATTTACTAGGTTCTTTTAATATAACTAAAGCCCGCCTAAATAAAACAATCAATATTTTATTAATATCATAAAACCGACTTATAAATAAAAATGGGAGATGTAATCGAGTTACGTAGTAATTAATAGGAGGATGATTTCGATCCCCCGTTATGGTGGTAGCGTAATATTCATTATTATAAATTATATAAGAGAGGCATCAGATGATAGTTAAATCACGCAAAGAAGGTCGCGCAATCAAACTAGAGATTGCAACCATTTCAGTTGCAGTCGGGCTTTTTCAATTTACATCGCTAGCTCATGCAGAAACATTCTCTGTAGGAACCGTGTATGGAAAAGACCATATAGTCACTCAAATGACGGAGAAGTTCGCTGAATCAGCAGAAAAGAAAACAGATGGAGACATTACGGTAAAGGTCCGCATGGGTAGCCCATTCGGCGATGTCTACCAAATCAGCAAGCAAGTGGCAAACGGGCAGCGGAAGATGGATGTCGTCACAATGTCATCAGACATCGACAAACGTTTAGCCATAGGATTAATGGGTGGGCTCGTTAGTAACTATGAGCAGGCATTTGATCTATATGGCCCAAACGGCAAGTTTTTGGACATAATCAATGATATAGGCAAGGATGCCGGCTACAAGATGCTCTCATGGGCTCCCACGGGATTTGGCGGCATATGCTTTAGAAAAGACGCGCCCACTAAGCTGCCGTCGGAGACAAAATATAAAGTTCGTGTAGCGCCCTATAAAGGGATGATCGCGCGGTTTGAAGCCTTAGGCTTCAGTGCTGTGCCCATGCCATACTCCGAAACTTACACTGCTCTGCAAACAGGATCAATTGATGGCAAGGGCGCCTGCCCAGCGCAGGAGGCAGCTCAAGAATTTGCGGATGTAATGGAGACATATTTATACAGCCGTGATTATTTTGAAGGGATAATTGGAGTTGCTGTAAATAATAAGTGGTTTGACAGCCTAAAGCCTGATATACAAAATGCACTTGTTGACGCTGGTCGTGAAGCGACAGCGCTGGCCTGGGATGGTGCAAAGGATCGAGAGGAAAAATTCTTAAAAGAACTCGAAGATAAGAATGTAAAGGTTGTTCGATTAAGTGCGGATCAATACGAGCAGATCAAAAAGATAGCTCGCGATAGTGAATGGCCTGTGCTTCGTGAAACAGTAGGCGATGAAATAATGGACAAAATAGAAAAAATCGCCTATTAATTCATTTGAAAGGAAAACGGATTACTGACGTGGTCCGTTTTTTAACGCGGCTATCTACAATGACCTATATAAAAAGACTAATTCAGATACTGCTCTTCGTCTATCTATTGATTGTGGTGCTATTAACGTTTACTCAGGTTGTCTTCCGTAATTTCGGAATTAGTATTTCTGGATATGATGAGATCATTGGGATCGCTGCAATCTGGTCATATTTTCTAGGAATGGCACATACAACGTTAACAGACTCTCATATTAAAGGGGGGCTTGACGAACTGATTAAAAATGAGACCGTTAAAAATATACTTGGGAATATATCAAATCTTGGTTTATTGATTTTTTCAATGATAGCTCTCATGGCGAGCATTGATATATTTATTACAGCATTTACTCATGACTATCGTTCATTGTATTTCAATATACCGATTACGTTATCTGCATCTGCGCTGGTTGTTGGCTTTGGTCTCAATATTTTGTTTATTGTGGCACGACGTATATATAAAAAATAATTAATCCACGTAGGCAAAAGGAACTATCATGTCCTTGTCGGTTGTTATCGGACTTATCGCATCTGTTATTTTGGTGTTGGGCGGAGTTTCTATTGCCGCGGCATTCGGATTGGGCTCATTTGGGATCGCCTATTTTTTAAATATAGATATTGAAACCGTTTTTTCAACAATGGTTTCAAGAATCGATAGTCCCGCATTGATAGCATTGCCTTTATTTATTTACATGGGCGTCTTGGCGGAAAAGAGTGGCCAGGGTGAGCGGTTAGTAAATTTCATGGAGTTATTTGTGGGTCGATTCAAAGGCGGACTAGGGACTGTGATCGTCGTTGCATGTGCATTGTTTGGAGCGATCTCAGGTGCAGGAAGTGCAGCTATTGCGAGTGTCGGGACTGTATTGATGCCCCGAGCAGTAGCCTTGGGTTATCCGCGTGAATATCTTGTGTCGCTTGTAGCGTGTTCCTCTATCTTAACTCTGTTAATCCCCCCAAGCATTCCTCTCTTGATTTTGGCTTTGACCATGCAAATCTCGGTAGGAGCAGCATTTCTTACGACGTTGGTACCGGGCTTAGTCACTGCTACTGGCTATATCATCTTAAATCATATATTTGTTCGCAAATTCAAAATCACCACTGTTTCATATGGTGACAAACAAGAGTTCTTCGCTGATTTTAAGAGGAAGGGGAAAAGTGCCTCCTTGGTCCTTTTGTTACCAGTGGTCGTTTTGGGTGGAATATATGGAGGCATAGCAAGCCCCACTGAGGCAGCCGGATTCGGTGTCGTTTATGTCATAGTGTTAGCGTTATTTGTATATAAGAGCTTAAGTTTTCGTGAGTTTTTTAGAACGACCATGATATCGGGGGATCTTCTCGGATCGCTAATCATCATGATCAGCGCTTTAACTCTTTTGAGTACAGTGCTGGTGTATGAGGGAACTCCTTTTGCGTTGGCGGAGCTAGTCACTAATAATTTTGAGCAGTGGCAGGCGCTATTATTGATTAACCTGATTCTTCTGGTCATGGGTATGATCATGGATGATATATCTGGGTCCATCGTAGCCGCATCTGTGCTTTATCCGATTGCACAAGAATTGGGGATTGATCCGTTGCAATTTGCAGCGATCGTAGGAGTTAATCTTGGTGTAGGGAATATTACCCCACCAGTTGCCCCATTATTATTTATGTCTAGTGCTGTAGCGGGAAATGTACCTATGCAGAAATATGTTGGTTATGTTTTCAAATTTATTATCTTTGTTAATATCCCGGTTCTTCTTCTGGTTACTTTTTGGCCTGATTTCTCCCTATTTCTGCCTCGAGTATTAGGATATTAGTTTCGTTCGAATGACTGGTTTTTTTGTTGCTAGATGTTTATCCATATTTTCATAATAATGATGTGTATATAAGGAGATCTTAAAATGGCTTATACTGTTTCTGATACCAAACAGCCAGGACGACGTATTGAAAACATCATGACTCAGTCTGAGAGTGATCTGGCCAGCACTGCAAGGCAGTATCTGCCGGCAGGCACTTTCGGAAATATACCGGAACAGATAGTGATCTCGCGAGGACGTGGTGCTCGAGTTTGGGATGAGAGTGGCAATGAATATATCGATTATTTGATTGGCTCGGGCCCTATGCTGGTAGGGCATTGTCATCCTGAGGTAGATGCAGCTGTGGACGCGCAACTGAAAAACGGAACGACCTTTTTTGCAAATAATCCACAAGGTATTCGTCTCGCCGAAGCAATTGTGGCAGCCGTACCTTGCGCTGAAAAGGTGCGTTTTGTTTGCTCTGGAACCGAGGCTGATTTTTATGCCATGCGCTTGGCTCGAGCTTTTCGAAAGAAAGACAAGATTCTCAAGTTCGAGGGAGGCTATCATGGTATGAGCGATTATGGTCTTATGAGTCTCATGCCAACCAGTGACGCCGCCTTCCCAAAACCAATCCCTGATTCACCAGGTATTCCAGCCAGTATCCAGGATGATATTGTTGTCTTGCCTTTCAACGACACCGATTTCGTTCGCCGTTTCATTCGCGAGCATCATGACGAACTTGCTGCTGTAATTGTTGAGCCTTTTCAAAGGCTGATCGCTCCTCAAGATGGCTTCTTAGAAGCGCTCCGTGAAGTGACTGCTGAAACAGGTGTAGTGCTCATCTTCGATGAGGTTGTGACGGGTTTCAGGTTTTCTTATGGCGGCGCCCAACAATATTACGGAATTACCCCCGATTTATGTACTTTGGGCAAGGCATGTGGCGGCGGCTTCGCACTGGCTGCAGTTGCCGGACGTGCAGACATCATGGATTTGTTTGATCGGTCCAAGACTGAACCTGATCGCTTCATGATGCAGATTGGTACGTTGAGTGGTAACCCCGTCGCGGCGTCCGCCGGTTTGGCAACATTAAATATTCTTAGGCAGCCGGGTGCATATGAAAACTACTTTGACACCGGCAGGAAGTTGATGGACTCCTTGAGCGAGATGTTGCGCCGCGCTGATCTACCTGCGCAGGTATTGGGAGCAGAGCCTATATTCGATGTGATTTTTCATCGTGAGAAAATCAAAAATTATCGCGATACGATAAATGGTGATGCATGGATGACTAAGCAGTTTAATTTATTATTACGAGACCGCGGAATCTTTAAGGGAGACACCAAGTATTACATTAGCATGGCTCTTGGAGAGAAAGAAATAGATCAGACTTTGGAAGCATGGGCATCCGCTATTGATGCATTGCGTCATGCCATTAGAACTCGCTCAGATTAAAATGACTTGAGGCTGTATAAGTCAGTTTCATGCGTTCAACGTGACCTCTTGCACTTGTTTAAGATAATCGTTTCCAAACCAGTGTAAGAACGTCACTCAGATTAGGACAGTTTTTTCGATATTGCATAATATATAACGTGTTTCTGGCGAAATATCTTTTTAGGACAAAATATAGGTATTCGCTCCAGTGTAGTGTTTGATTAATATGTCTATTTATATAATGATTTGAAATAAAATGAGTGATGTCCATTTCAATCGGATGTCTACCATGAGCAAGCCGGTCGTGACGTTTTCTTTATCTTCCTCGGATCGCCTAGAGCTGCAGCGATGGCTTCGAAAAAGCACGCTGGGCCAGCGCCTGGCGCAGCGGGCTAGGATTCTGCAGGATCTGGACGCGGCGCTGACGCCGGCCAGGATCAGCGATCGCCTGGGCCTCTCGGCCCCTGTGGTATTCAAATGGCGCACTCGATACCAAGAACAGGGTTTGGCCGGTCTGTACGACGTGCCCCGCCCAGGCCAGCCACGCAAGCTTACGCAAAAGAAGGTGCAAGAGACCCTGACGTTGACCACGCAAAAGATCCCGGCAGAGGCAACGCACTGGAGCCTGCGGCTCATGGCCAAATACTCTGGCACCGCGGTCCATCAGGCGCGTGCGGTGGTTAATCCTTCAAACGCACGGCGCGGGTAGGTCGGCCAGTACTTCAAGGTCTTAAATAACGACTCTGAATAAGGATTGTCATTGCTCACCGCTGGGCGGCTAAAGGAGGGGGCCACGCCCAAGGCGTGCAAGGTAGCCAGCATTGTGGCGCCCTTCATCGGACTGCCGTTATCAGAATGCAGTACTACCTGGTTGGGTGCGATGTTGTCGCGTTCACAAATGTCGCGCATCACCGCACTGGCCAGCTCACTGCTTTCGGTGTCGTAAACTTGCCAGCCGACGATCTTGCGGCTAAAAACGTCCATGAATAAGTACAGGTAAAAATACATGCCTGTGACTCGTGTGGGCAGGTAGGTGATATCCCAGCTGAACAGCTGGTTTGGGGCGCTGGCCGACAGCGCGCGCGGCTTGCTGCGGGCGTGTGCAGGTCGTTGGGCGCCGCGATGCGTGAGCTGGTTGGCCGCACGCAGCACCCGGTAAAAGGTCGATTCGGATGCAACATACTGGCCCCGATCGGCCAGGATGGGCACGATCTGGCTGGGTGCCAGGTGCCCGAACTCCTGCGAATTGGCCAGCGCCAACAGCCGTTGACGTTCCATCTCACCGAGCCGGTTCTTGGGCACCTGGCATCGTCCAGGCCGACCGTCGCCAAGGGCTGGCGCACTCCGCCAACGCTGCAGGGTGCGCAGGCTCAAGCAAATGGTTTGGCAGGCGCGATCCTGGCGTGCGCCTGCGGTGACGGCCTGATCGATGAGCACGACGATCTGACTGCGCTGTGCAAGAGAGGTCATTTGTCCTCGTCCTCCCACAGCGCCCGGAACTTTTTTTGCAGCACCAGCAACGCCGCCGCCTCCGCGAGCGCTTTTTCTTTGCGCACCAATTCCCGTTTGAGCTTTACATTTTCGTCTTTTAATAACCGGGCCTCGCTGCTGACGCCGGTCGCCTTTGTCGCCATACAAAAAGCGGTTCTCCAGCTTTCCAACTGATGGGTGAACACGCCGCGCTCACGACACCAGGCCTGCAAGGCCTCACCCGACAGGCCATGCGTTTCATGCAAGGCCACCAATTGCTCTTCGGGGCTCCAGTCCTGGGGCCGCTTCGCGCTTGTCGCCAGTCGCGGGCGATCATTCTTTGTTTTTCTGGTCATCCAGTACTTTAACGTATGAAAACGGACATTCAGCTCTTCCGAGACCGAGCGAATCGATCGCGTGCCACGGGAGAAAACCTTGACCAAAGCCTGTTCGATGAATGCTTCAGAATATGCTGCGCTCATTATTGCCTCTGCGTAATAAAACGATTTATTTAGAGGCGACAACTAGTCTGACACAGGGGGATACCGAGGACTTGTTGGCCTATTTTCAGATAGCCTATCCCGATCGCTGGGAGAAGTTCAGTAAGAATAATCCACACGATCCCGCCAAAATTCTTGTCCAAAAAACCGTCCGCGCCCTGGAACAGGAAGGCACGTTAGACGTATTGCGCCATGGCTATAAGGTGCCCGGCGTCAAAATCGACTTGTGTAGTTTCAGGCCTGACCATGGCATGAACCCAGAGTCTTTGGCTCGATATGGTGCAAACCGCCTGCGTGTGGTGCCTGAGCTTTCTTATTCTCCACATGCACGCGAGGGCGACTACAACCCCAGGCTGGATCTGGCGTTGTTTGTAAACGGTGTCCCGGTGGCTACGCTGGAGCTTAAAAGTGAGTTCAAGCAGTCAGTAGAAAACGCCAAACGTCAGTATCGTAGAGATAGGCCGGTCAAAGACCCGCTTACGCGCAAACCGGCAAAACACTCACATTTATGGTGCCTGCGGTCGCGGCCTATCAGCAAGGCGCATCCGTCGCCATCGTCGCGCCTGGCAAATTGCTGGTACGCCAGCTTGCCAAAGAGCTGCGTGAATACTTCCCCGATGTTCCTGTTACCGAGTTCATGGCGGGTGCCGGGGCAGGCGCGAGCCTCCCTGACGAGGGGATCATCATCGGGACCACCGCTGTGACGTTGGCTGCTGAAGCGGCTGAGCGGACTTTTGATTTTGTAATAACCGACGAGCAACACAAATTCAGCGTTGCCCAGCGCAAGGTACTGCTTTCGCTCAATTCCAACCTGCTTGAGTCCACGGCCACCGCTATTCCGCGCACCGTGGCTCTGGTTGCCATGGGTGGAATGGACGTTTCCATGCTCAAAGAATGTCCCGTACAAAAAGACATCATGAGCCGCATCATCACGCGTAAAAAGGAGTCTGGTCTGTTCAATTTCATTAAGGAACAGATCAAGCTGGGAGGTCAGGTTGCGATTATCTACCCTTTGGTCGAAAGCGAGAAGACCGGCAGCACCGTCGAAGCGGCGCTCGCCCGATTTGCCAAGACTTTCGGAGATCGGGTTGGAATCATCCATGGCCGTCAGAAAGGCGATGCCAAGGATGAGGCCATTCGCAAGATGCTGTCCGGGGAGATTGATGTCTTGCTTAGCTCGACTGTCATTGAGGTTGGATTGACGCTGCCCTCGCTTAAAGTGATGGTGGTAATCAACCCAGAGAACTTCGGTGCATCACAATTGCATCAATTGCGGGGGCGGCTCGCCCGCAAGGGCGGCAAGGGATATTTCTTTATGTTCTTAAAGGACAATGCTAAGCCGAAACCAGAGACGCTGGAACGCCTAAAACTTCTGGTCGAATGCAGTGACGGTTTTGAGCTATCGGCCAAGGATGCGCAGCTTCGGGGCGCTGGAGAAGTATTCGATGAGCTGGGCAATCAAAGCGGGGCCACTCGCAGCATCTTCTACGGAATTGATTTGACCTACAGCGATCTGGAGCGGGCCGTGCTCGACGCTCTGACGCAAGGACATACACATGATACTCAACGCATTGCGGCGTAGGGCTACATGCTCAAACGCACCAAACCTGACAATTCCGGCCAATGCGAAACGCCCGTTTCGCGCACCGTCTCTGTTGGCGAGAAATATGGCATTCAAGGCACTCCCACCCTCATTGCTGCCGATGGCCGCATACATGCCGGGGCGGCAAGTTTGGCAAGTCTGGAAGCATGGTTAAACAGCAAGAGCGGCGGCAAACCAGTCACCCTTTCTAACTGAACAGGATCCCCCCGGCATCGCCCGTAGCTGAACGGGGCCATCACGGGTAAATGATGGCATTCTCCCGCGCTGAGCCTGTCCGCGTTAGTCAGTAACAGGCATTTTTTTAGGCTCAGATATCACCATGACCTTACAACAAGCACAATTGCGCGAACCCGTCATAAATCAGCGGTATGCATTCAAGATCAAGGATTGGGAAACTCCGTTTGGCGAAGTCATCCCAGGGGCAACCAAAATCAGGACTTTTATGGGGATGGAGGAGCGTGCTTGCGGTCAGCAGGTAGAGGTTTTTTTCGCCGTACGCCGAGATGATGGTGTGCGGCATTTGATTTCACTCGAAACGATAGAGTCCGTGGAGGATGCAATATGAGAACAGAAAAAAAGGACACATCGGCCACAGACGCGCAGATGCTCGATTACCTTTCTTTGCTCGGTGATCATGGCTTTGAAAAGCTGACTTCTGATTTGTGGCGGATCCAGAAAGATGGAGATACCTTGGGAGCTGCGGTTATCGCTATTTGCTTGATTGGAGCTGCCCTTGGTTTCCTGTCGAAGAACGTAAATTGCGATTGAGCGCACTGGCGTAATTCGCTTCCCCAAAGACCCCAGACTCTTTTTGAGTTTGGGGTTTTTTTATTACTCACACCATTTGTACCGGACTCATAGGCACTTGGTTTTCTGTAAGCGCATATCGCACTTGCCCAAGTACCTCTAAAAGGGAGATATCAAATGGCTCATCAACTCGACATCATCGACGGCAAAGCATCCATGGCATACGTTGGTCAAACACCTTGGCATGGTCTTGGTCAAAGCCTCCAGCCTGGTTCTGACATCGAAACTTGGCGTCGTGAATCCGGACTGGATTACTCGGTTCTCGCAGCCGAAGCTATGTACCGCTTGATTGATGAAGACGGCACTGCGTCCTACCATGAGTTTCCTGGCCGCAAGACTCTTTATCGTAGCGATAACCTTAAGCCGCTGTCCGTTGTCTCTAAGGACTACAAGGTTGTTCAACCTGCTGAAGTGTTGGAATTCTTCAATCAACTTTCCGAGATCGGTGGCTTCCATTTGGAAACCGTTGGCTCTTTGAAAGGTGGTGCGAAGATTTGGGGATTGGCAAAAATCGATGATGGTGCTCCTATCATTGCAGACGATATTGTTCGCCCCTATGTATTGCTTGCGACCAGCTATGACGGCTCCCTGGCTACCACAGCTCGGCTAACTTCTGTGCGTGTCGTATGCAATAACACACTGTCTCGTGCGTACTCCGGCGACTCCAAGAGTGTGGTGAAAGTTCGTCACGATGCACATTTCCGGCCAGAAGAAGTACGGATGCAACTTGGCATTTTTTCCGATCAATGGGAAAAGTTCCAAATTGAAATGCGACGTTTGGCTGAAAAGCAGATCAGCGATGATTTTGCGGATGCTTTCCTAGCTACATTGTTTTCCAGGAAGCTGGCTAAACGTGCTGATGGCTCCCTTCCCGATGTACGCAACACTAGGGGATTCAAGGAAGTCATGGCGTTGTTTCATGGCGGTGCTCGTGGTCACGAAATGGTCAAAGGTACTGCTTGGTGCCTCGTGAACTCTGTCACCGAATGGGTCGATCACAGCCGTGGCCGCTCTCCTGAGACTCGTCTGGATGCAGCTTGGTTTGGGGCTGGTAACGACCTCAAAACTACTGCCTTCTCAGAAATGCTTGATGTAATTTCGTAGTATCAAAGACCCCAGACGCTTTTTGCGTTTGGGGTTTTTTCTTGCGCGTCATGTTTATAGCTTGCCTGACGCTAACCTTTTCATCCTGAGCATTGCAGCCAGGATCAACCCTCAAGCAGTCTAAATGCCCGACCAATACGACCCTGTAGGGCGCTAGAAAAGCCTTTGCCAGATTCCAGTAAAAAGTTACTTTGGCGAGGGACAACTGCGACAGACCCAACTTGCACTTCTGATAATCCTTATTATCAGAACTACCATTTTTTTTAGAAAATATCGGCAATCCCCAGAAGTCCTACTCGTAACGCTTTGTAGATCAATGACTTGGGGTCATACGGGCAGTTTGGTCGGAACCTGCTGTCGAACTTCATTCAATTTGAAATTTACGTCATTCAATTTGGAACTAGAAAAAGGCCGTTACACAGAAAATTCCAATTGAACATTGCGCCGCATTGGGGGTCTTCCACTCTTTCGGAGACTTGTGATACAGTGTATTACACCGTACTACGTGAATGGAAATACAAATGAAAGCTTCAGAATTTATTGCGGAAAAATTGCTATCTATCGATGATCCATATGGGTCCAAGTACCGAGGTAAACCTAGAATGCTTATGAGTGTGCGTTTACCTGTTGAACAGATTGCTTGGCTCAAAGTCTTGGAGCATAAAGGGGTAGGTGATACGAAGACGGCAGTTGTTCAGCTTTTACTTGATATTGCTTTAGAGCAAATTGGTGCCATGGACGAGCTTGGCGATGACTTGCATGATGCCGTTGAAGCCATAACCGAGCGCTTGATTGAAGAAGTGAATACAAGTCGTTAATTCGTTTTTACATACCACTTCATCTTAATGACGTTAGACACCTGAGGAGGCCGAGCCAGTACCGCGCACCAGAGGATCACGTATCTCGCATTACGTATTACACATTGAGCAAAGCGCATTGAGCAATACATGGATCTGATAAAAAAGCTATTGACTGGTAGGATGGGGCTGATCCCCAGGTGACTCATCCTCAAATAATGACAACAAGAAATAGGAGAGGGAGACATCGTTAATGCAACCGCTACAGCGGTCAACGATATGTCGCACTCTCCTATTCGCTATTTAGGCCTTCACCATATTGCTTTCTTCCGTTCGGCATTCGAGACGGAAATGGAGCTACAAGACATTGCAGGACGCTATCTGGAAACGGGGGCGGACCTGCCTGCGGCCAAGCGCACGCTCAAGTTGGTTGAGTCGGCCTTGTCTCAAGCAGCTCGTCGCCAAGGGAAGCACGGTGCGGCGGCGCTGTTACGTGTGCCAAGAAAGCGGTTCCAAGAGGAAGCCAGGCCTGAGAGCGTCAATGCTCCGCCCAATCTTGACGAGTACCGTGATGAAGCGGATCCAGGAAATTTCTACAGTGAGGCCGAGCTGCTGGACATGTACCGCGCAGAATATGGGGCGTTGGCTGAAATTGAGGAGCCTGCGGCCACACCTGCGCAACTTCGTCGCCAGGAACGCAATCTGCGGCTGCTCAAGCGGAAAATCCAGCTCATCAACGACCTAGCCGCACAGATCAGTAAGCCTCCTGTGCTCGATGACCTGATATCTGGCTGGTTCGATCAGCGAGTGGCGAACAAATTTGCGGCGGCGAGCCTCGAAACGCTTGCGGACTTGATCCTGTTCATGAATCACAAGGGATATCGCTGGTATCGCGCTATACCTCGGCTTGGGGAAGTCACTGCGCGGCGCATCCTCTCCTTTTTGGCAGGTAGTGACTTATCTGGATCGCTAAGTGCCTACGCCATGATGCCGCGTGAAAAATTCAAGCGTGTCCAGGCCGGGGGCGCTGTCAGCACACAAAGCCGCCAAACACCACGCGATGCAATCGTTCCCCTGGAGCAGATCAACGCAGCGACCAGCTTCTTGAATGGTACAGAAGGCACCAACAGGGCATTAGGCACTCGCAACAGACTCCAGGCCGACGACGATCTTGCTGCGATTAATGCTTGGCTTGGCCTATACAAAGACCGAGAGAATACTGAGCGGGCTTATCGCAAAGAAGCTGAGCGTTTGCTGCTCTGGTCTATTTATTCCAAGCGCAAAGCGTTCTCCAGCTTGAGCACCGAAGACGTTGGAGAGTACGCGGCATTTCTGAAAGACCCTCAGCCCCGTGAGGTATGGGTTGCCGACAAGCGCTACGAGCGATTTCATCCAGCGTGGAAGCCATTCGTGAAGTCGGGCCTAAGTCGGCGCAGCGCTGCGTACGCCATACAAGTACTTTCAACGCTATGCGGCTGGCTGATTGGGCAACGATATCTTGACTCCAACCCATTCGATGGATTGCCTCGGATGAATGCGGGAAACTGGCAACCGATCAGCCGTAGCCTGTCCGTTAATCAGTGGGAGCGGATCCGGAGCTACTTGAAAGGGTTGCCTGATGACGAAAGCGGCCTGCGCCAGCGCTTTTTGGTGTCGTTGGCATTTGGTACAGGCATGCGAATCCACGAGATGGCAAAGGCTGTTGTTGCTGACCTGCGCACATATCAGTTCGGAAGCGAGCCGGTCTGGTATCTGCACATTCTTGGCAAGGGTGGGAAAGAAAGGGAGGTTCCGCTTCCGACAAGCGTGCTCCTGCTGCTTACCGCCTATTTTCGCGCTCGGGGCCATGATTTCACCACCATTCAGGATCTGCCTGGCGACATTCCCCTGTTATCGCACTTGGGGCAAACTCAGGCTGCGCTCACAACCCGGAGCCTGGATAAGATCATGAAGGGTGTATACGGCGCTGTCGCTGATCAGATGCAGGATGAGGAGCCGTATGCCGCCGAGGCCTTGCGCCGCGCCAGCATGCACTGGATGCGACACACCCACGCCACCCATGCCTTGCAGAACAATGTGCAACTCAAGACGGTTCGAGATAACCTCGGCCACGCTTCTCTGAACACGACCAGCATCTACATCCACACCGAAATGGCTGACCGTCATCGGGAGATGGAAGCCTTCGTCGGATCAATATAGCTGAGAGCATCACCTGTAATCGGTAACGTTACCTGCAACGTTACCGGTAACGTTACAGGCGTTACCCGTAACGCTACAGGTACGTTTCGGGTGCCTCATTTTTGAGTTACCGATTGAGCACCTGAAACGTTACGGGTGCAGGCCTTTTCAAGGCGACCTGCGAAAAAACGGATCCGTTGCATCGAGACTTTGCGCTATGTGTTCTCTATGGCTCCACCGAGCAAGAGAAGGGGCTGGGCACTAAAAAGCCCAGAATGCCGTTAAGACACTCTGGGCTTGATGCATTTTGGGATTAGGCTGGGGGCGCTTCTTCTTATTCTGAACTAGTCTTAATGAGGCCCTGAACCCACGCTTCCACGTCTGACTCCACGAATCGTATGTTGCGGCCTATCTTGGCGCGGCGAAGCTCGCCTTTCTGGACCAGGCTGTAGATGAAGGTTCTACGCATGCTCGTCCTGTGCATCACTTCCTCTAGCGTCAGGAGGCGGGTCGGGGAATTAGAAGCTAATGCATGTTGTGCGGCCATAGCAGCGGTCTCCAATCAGGTATTACTGAAATCGCTCGAAGAAGGCATGAGTACTTCTCCGATGTTCTATCGTCCGCGCTGTTCCGTGGAGCGGCGCAGACCGATGAGCGAACTCTACCGCAGGAAAACAAGGTGTGCAGCGACAAATAACCGCGTTTGATTTAACCTTTTATAAAGTGTTCATGCCAACCGCTGTTGTCACTATATTGGCTGTACCGGGCTATTGATCAACGTCTGATGCTTTGTCGATACCGGGTGGGTAGGCTACGAATGCTGTTTATAAAAACCAAACTGCTATGTTGTATTTGTTTGTAACTCTGAGGTTATTTGCGCCTTAATGCCGTTTTTTGGTGTTTGGGTGTCGCCTAAAGACAAATTGCTTCGCGGACAACGGCGGACAGATGCGAACTGCAACGGCAGGTACTTCTCCCTATAAGGGTCTTTTCACTTGATTTTGCTGGGTACCCATTTGGGTACCCATCTAGCAAAAACCAGAAAGGGGCTACGTGCAATAAACACGTAACCCCTTGATAATTCTGGCGCGGCTGGCAGGATTCGAACCCACGACCCCTTGGTTCGTAGCCAAGTACTCTATCCAACTGAGCTACAGCCGCTGCAAAAGAGGCGTAACTATAACACGGAATTTCGGACTTGTCTTGTGAGGTAGGTGGTGCCGCTCATTTTCTGGAGATATAAGGATTCCCGTCTATATAGAAGCGCAGGGGCTTGGTGGCCCATTCCCCTGCATAGTCAACACCTATCCTTGGGCGCTCCACGATATCCACCGGCCCCGCGTCGGGGTCTTCGGCAATGAAAAGGACAGAGCCGCACAGGTCCTGGCCATAATGACTTTTGTTTATGGCCATGGCCTTGCATAGCCTGCCCGGACCACTGGCGCTGCCCGGCAGATTGCTTATGGGTTCCAGTGCGCGCAGCAATACCGCTGCGCCGGTGCCGTCGGCTTCGGTCACCACATTCATGCAGTGATGCATGCCGTATATCAGATAGACATAGGCATGACCCGGAGGACCGAACATGACTTGCGTGCGGGGTGTAATACCTTTGGACGTATGGGCAGCCAGGTCGTGCGGCCCCAGATAGGCCTCGACTTCGACTATTTTCCCTATGCGCTCGACGCCATCCAGGCGGTGAATCAGGTATTTGCCCAATAATTCACGGGCTACCAGGGTGGTGTCCCTGTTGTAAAAGCTGCGTGGAAGTGCTTGCATGGGGTCGGAAATGACTTTGGCTGTATTCAAACGACAGAATAGACACGAAAAGTAGTCAATTTATTCGCTATTCAGTTGACTGCTTCTTTTCTTGTCTATACTATACGAACTTAGATTTTCAAGTTCGTTGAAGTTAGTACAATCCAGTACCAGTAAAACAGTACTTTTTTGCTCAAATCTCTACACCTTGACAGTCTTCTATAGGGCATATCGCTCATTATTTTTAGGGATTGCAAAAAATGCAAACAGAAACTGGTATTGTTAAATGGTTCAACAACGAAAAGGGCTTCGGCTTCATCAAGCCTGAGTCGGGTGGCAAAGATTTGTTCGCTCACCACACCGATATCATCGGCACCGGCTTCAAATCGCTCGAAGAAAACCAACGCGTTTCCTTCGTAGCTGCTGAAGGCCAAAAAGGCCCACAAGCCAAATCGATCCAGGTTATCTAATAACCGATCAGATTTTTAAAAGCCCACCGCAATGCGGTGGGCTTTTTGCTGGGCGTCCCAATTGTGCATCCATCAGATGGCAATTTCCGATAGTTGCTTCAGATACCGGTCTTTTTCGCTTTGGGGTAGAAAGCTTGCAATCAGGCTGTTGCCTGCGAGTTCAGCCAGCTCCTTGCGTGTGAGGCCCAGGTGTTCGGCGCAGGCCAGATAGTTATCGCCAATGTAGCCGCCAAAATAGGCCGGATCATCGGAATTGATAGTGACCATGATGCCCTGGCGTAGCAGGCGTGCCAGATTGTGCTGATGCATGTCGTCGACGACGCACAGCTTCAGGTTGGACAATGGGCACACAGTCAGCGGGATGCGATCGCGGATCAGGCGTTGCATCAGGGCGGGATCTTCCTCGCTGCGCACGCCATGGTCTATACGTTCGACCTGCAACAAATCCAGGGCGTCACGCACATAGTCGGCCGGGCCTTCTTCGCCGGCGTGGGCGGTCAGGCGTAAGCCCAATGCCTTGCATCGGGCATAGACACGAGCAAATTTTTCTGGTGGATTACCCTGTTCGGCCGAGTCGAGCCCGACGGCGGTCCAGAGGTCGGCGTAGGCTTCGCGTAGCGGCAGGGCTGCGGTCAGAGTTGCGTCGGCTTCTTCTTCAGACAGATGGCGTAGAAAGCTCAGGATCAGGCAACTGCTGATTCCGGCTGAGCTGCGCATTTCACGCAAGGCACGGGCAATGCCGGCGAATACCGTTTGCATGGGAATGCCGCGCTGTGTGTGCGTTTGGGGGTCGAACATGATCTCGGCATGCACCACGCCATCTTGCCGGGCCCGCTGCATATAGGCCATGGTCATGTCATAGAAATCGTTTTCCGTGATGAGTACGCTGGCACCGGCATAATAAAGGTTCAGGAAAGACTGAAGATCCTGGAATTGGTAGGCCGTGCGCAAGGCTTCGATGGATGCGTAAGGCAGCGTTATTCCGTTGCGTTGTGCCAGCGCAAATATTAGTTCGGGTTCCAGTGTGCCTTCTATATGCAGGTGCAGTTCGGCCTTGGGCAGGTGGCGGATGAATGTGTGCAGCGACATTGATGGAGAGGTGGGGGCGGGCACGGAGCCTATGGTCTTATTCATAATGTTGATGATCCATATAGGCGGCAGCGCCCAGTAGGGCCGGATTGGCACTGTTGATGACAAATACTGGAATGGCGGACAGATACTCGCTGAACCGTCCTTTGTCGTCGAAGCGTTGCCGGAAAGGTGATCGAAAAAAATAGTTGCCCAATTTGGGAATGATCCCGCCGCCGATGTAAATGCCGCCGCGTGCACCCAGTGTGACGGCCAGATCGCTGGCCGCTGTCCCGAGTATCAAGCAAAATATTTCCAGGGCCGCCAGGCACATCGCATCGTGACCCGCGATGCCCAGGCGGCTGATGTCGGCCGGCGCATGGTCGTCGGGTCTTATGTTCCTGTCCAGGCACAGGCTGCGGTAAATAAACGCCAGGCCTGAACCGGAAACCAGACGCTCCACCGAAACATGGCCATATGCCTTGGTCGCGGCGCGCCATAACACTTGCTCGTCATCGTTGCGTGGCGCAAAGCTGACATGGCCACCCTCGGCCGCCAGGGGTGTCCAGCCCCCCGCTGGATTGGGGATCAGGGCGGAGACGCCCAGACCGGTGCCGGGGCCAAGCAGGCCAAGCGGTGTGCCCTTTATGGGCTGGCCCCCGCCCACTTTATTGAGCTCGTCGGATTTCAAGTGGGGTACGGCCAGCGCCAGCGCGGTAAAGTCATTGATCACGCGCAACGATGCCAGGCCCAGGTTCTTGCGTGTGCGCTCGATGGAGAAGGACCATGCATAGTTGGTCATTTCAATTTGGTCACCCAGCACAGGATTGGCCATGCCGAATACGGCATGTTTGACGGGTGGGTTGCCGTGATGGTTCAGATAATGGCGTACCGCTGCTTCCAGGGTAGGGAAGTCGGCACAAGCCAGTACGGTGGTATTGCTGATATCAGTCACGGATGTGCTCAGCCCGAAGCGGGCATGGGTTCCGCCAATGTCGGCAATCAAGCGGTGATCTGTATCAGTCATGCCAGTAGACATCGAAGGGAACCTCTTTTTGGGTGATGACGTAGCTGATGGGCAGTGCCGGATTGGGGCCTTCTGCGGCTTGGGCCAGCACCTGGCGCTTGGCTGGTCCGGCAATCGCAATCATGATACGCTGCGCGCTAAGCAGAGCCGTCAACGTCAGGCTGATCCGTTCATGCGGCGCCCGGGTTGGGGTAAGGTGCAGATAGCGTTTTGTCTGCTGGCTATCCAGGCCCTGAGCAAGTTGCGGCGCATCGGGGAACAGTGACGCTGTGTGGCCATCATCGCCCATGCCCAGTAGAACCAGTGTCAACGCAGCGTGTTGCCTATTGGCATGATCAAGACTGTGTTGCAGGTTGTCGGGCTGGCTGACCAGCCCGTTGAATGTTGCCGCGCGCGCGCGGTTTTGCAGCAGGTGCTCGCGCACCAGCCGTTCATTGCTGTCGACATGATCGGGCGGCACAAAGCGTTCGTCGACCAGTGTTATGGCTATGGATGACCAAGGCAGGTCGGCACGGCTCACGGCGTTGAACAAGGCAATGGGTGATCGTCCGCCGGATACAGCCAGGCATGCACGCCCGTCGCGGGTAACGGCGTCCCGCAAGGTGGACGATATATCGCGTACCAGTGCGTCGAGGTAGGACGCATGAGAAGGAAATTCGTGCCACATGCTTTCGCGACTCCTTGAATAGTGTCTTAGGTCTCTTCCTGCCAGGTGACGCCTGCGCGCGAGAGCAGGCCGTTGGATGCGGCGGGGCCCCAACTGCCCGCGGTGTACAGCTTGGGTGTTACGGCATGGTTGTCCCAGCAATCGATAATGGGTTCGACCCAGTTCCAGGCCTGCGCCTGTTCGTCGCGGCGCATGAATAAGGCAAGCCGCCCGCGTATCACGTCGAGTAACAGGCGCTCATAGGCATCGGCCCAGCGCGCCTTGAACATGGTGTGAAAGTCCAGATTCAAGTAGGTGGACTGAAGGTGCATGGCATCGCCTGGTTCTTTGGCCAGAAAGTATAGGCGCACGCTTTCCTTGGGTTGCAGGCGGATGACCAGGCGATTAGCCGAGTGTAGGCCGACAGGCATGGGAAAGACCGAATGGGGCACCTTGCGAAAGTTGATGACGATTTCGGCGACCCGCTCCTGCATGCGTTTTCCCGTGCGCAGGAAGAAGGGTACACCCGCCCAGCGCCAATTGCCGACTTCAGCCTGCAAGGCGACAAAGGTTTCCGTATTGCTGTCGGGCCTGACATTTTCCTCGTCGCGGTAAGCCGAAACGGCCATGCCATTGATTGCACCGCTACGGTACTGACCCCGCACTGTCTTGGTCAGCACGTCTTCGGGTGTGAAGGGCTTGAGCGACTTGAGTACTTTCAGTTTCTCGTCGCGCACGGCATCTTCCGACAGGCTGGGTGGGGGCTCCATGGCGACGATGCACAACAGCTGAAGCAAATGGCTTTGCAGCATATCGCGCAAGGCGCCAGTGCGGTCGTAGAATTCTCCGCGTTCCTCTACGCCCAGTTCTTCGGCGATGGTGATTTGTACGTCGTTTATCCATTCGCGACGCCACAAAGGTTCAAACAGGGTGTTGCCAAAGCGGATGGCGAGCAGATTTTGTACGGATTCCTTACCCAGATAATGGTCGATCCGGTAAATCTGGTTCTCTGTAAAGCATTCGCCGACTGCCGAATTGATGGCGTTGGACGATTCCAGGTCATGCCCCAGTGGTTTTTCCAGCACCACCCTGACGTTGGGGTGATTCAGGCCGACCGCCGCCAGATGCTGGCAGATCGTTATGAATAAATGGGGGGCTGTGGCTAAATAACAAACCGTGGCGCGTTCAGGCGAGATGTCTACCGCCTGCGCCAGTGCGGTGTAGTCGCTGGCACGGCCGGCGTCCAGTGCCTGAAAATGTAGACGGCTAGTAAAGCTGGCCCAGACGTCCTCTGTGAAGGCTGCGCCCAATCGTGGTTTGACCCGTTCCGACAGCAAGGCCAGATAGCCATCGCGCCCTAAATCTTTGCGACCCAGGGCAAAGATCCGTCCGTCCTGGTGCAAGGTGCCGGCCTTGTGTGCGTGGTACAGCGAAGGGATGAGCTTGCGCAGGGCCAAGTCACCGGTGCCTCCAAAAAACACGATGTCAAAGGCGGGCGTAGTGGACATTCGGATTCCTTATGGGTCAATTCAGCCAGTTTCGTCACTTAAGGGTAAGCCCCCAATTGAAGTGATGGTTAGCCACTGCAATAATGTAATCGATTACATTATGGAGAGCCTATACCGCCATGGCAAGACCTCACACCGCGTCCCAGGGGGGTGCGATGCGTAGCGCGTCCATCGCGCAGGTGGCCGAGCATGCCGGGGTGTCGGTGGCGACGGTATCGCGTGTGCTCAATGGCAAGCAGGCGGTTAAAGAGCAAACGCGTTTGCGTGTTGTCGAGTCAGTTCAGGCCATGGGATACCGGGTCAATCAGTTGGCTCGCAGCTTGCGTACCGACGAAAGCCGACTGTTGCTGGTTATGGTGCCCGATATCGGCAACCCGTTTTATGCCCAGATCGTGCAGGGCATCAACGCTGCCGTGCAAGACCAGGGTTATTCGGTACTGTTGTGCGAAACCGGCGGTGATGCCAACCGCGAGCGGCGCTATTTCGACTTGCTGTCGTCGCGCCGGGCCGATGGTGCCATTTGCCTGGATCCCTACACGGCACAGCAGGCCTTGCATGGTGAAGCCTTGCGCTTCCCCTGGGTGGCCTGCTGCGAATTCGATAGCCAGGCCAACGTTCCTTATGTGGGCATTGATAACCGCGCGGCAGCCCGGGATGCCGTTACTTATTTGGTTGGCAAGGGTCATACGCGCATCGCTTTCCTTAATTCCGATACCCGATTCATGTATGCGAGCGAACGTCTTCAAGGTTATATCGATGGGCTCGAACAGGCTGGTATCGCGTTTAGCGCCGATTACTGTCTGCAGGCCGACAGCCTGGATTTTGCTGCCGGAAAGGCTGCGGTTGGTAGGTTGATTGCCTTGCCTGAACGGCCCACTGCCGTGTTTGCCGTATCCGACACCTTGGCCATAGGTATGCTGCGGGGCCTGCACGAAGCGCAATTGCGTGTGCCAGACGACATGGCGGTCATGGGTTTTGATGATATAGCACTTGCCCAACAAACGTATCCCGCCTTGACCACGGTTGCACAGCCCATGCGCAAGCTCGGGGAGCAGGCAGCTCGTGCCCTGCTCAAGCAACTGGATGATCCACTTGCGCCGACGACGGCTGTGCTGCTGCCACACCGGCTGATGATTCGGGAGAGCGCCTGATGAGCTTATCCATAGAATTCAGGGCCATCAGCAAGGACTTCGGTCCCGTGCGGGTGTTGAACGATGTAAGTTTCAGTCTGGAACGAGGCAAGGTATATGGCCTGCTCGGCGAAAACGGCGCCGGCAAGTCCACCCTCATGAAGATCCTCTGCGGCTATGAAAAGCCATCACAGGGTGAGCTTCTGGTTGATGGTCAAGTCTGTGCTTTCGATAGCTCTCGCGCTGCTGAAGATCGCGGTATTGTGTTGATTCACCAGGAAATTAACCTGGCTGACGAACTGAGCATTGCACAGAATATTTTTTTGGGTCATGAAAAGAAGCGTGGCCTTTTTCTGGATAACAAATTCATGCATGGCGCGGCGGCGCAATTGCTGAGCAAGGTGGGCCTGGATGCAGATCCCAACACCCGGGTAAGCCGTTTGATTGTTGCTGAAAAGCAGCTCGTGGAAGTGGCCAAGGCATTGGCAAAGCATGCGCGCTTGCTGGTAATGGATGAACCCACGGCAACCCTCACACCGGGTGAAACGGAACGTTTGTTCGCGCTTATTGAGCAGTTTCGTCAGCAAGGCGTCACCATTATTTATATCTCGCACAAACTGGATGAGGTGGAGCGGGTAACCGATCAGATCATCGTGATGCGTGATGGCCGTTATGTCACCCGTGCGCCCACGGCCAGCGTATCGCGCCAGCAAATGGCCAATCTTATGGTGGGCCGCGAGTTGGCCGACCTGTTTCCGCAGAAGTCACCCGTCGCCACATCATGCGCCCCCGTTCTGAACGTGCGTCAGTTGTCGGTGCCCGGTTGGGCCGAGGGAATAGATTTTGACGTCCGCCCAGGTGAAATCCTGGGGTTTGCCGGCCTGGTGGGTGCGGGGCGCACCGAGTTATTCGAAGGGATATTGGGTTTGCGAGCACGCAGCAGCGGGCAAGTCTTCCTGCAGGGCAAAGAACGGCCCATACGCAATCCCCGCCAGGCTGCACGCTACGGCCTGACTTATCTTAGCGAGGATCGCAAGGGCAAGGGTATTTTGCTGAATTTCGGCATGCGCCAGAATGTCACCCTGATGGCCTTGCAGCGTTACGCGCGCCCATTGCTCAGTACTCAACTTGAGTGCGCAGCGCTGGATCAGGCTGTAAAGAAATTCGGCATACGCACGGGTAACCTGGACAATACCGCGTCAGCGCTGTCGGGTGGCAATCAACAGAAGCTCGCACTGGCCAAGGTGCTGCATCCGGATCCAGCGGTTGTGGTGCTCGACGAACCTACACGCGGTGTCGATGTCGGCGCCAAGCGTGATATCTATTTCCTGATCCATGAGCTGGCCAGCCAGGGGCTGGCGGTCATTGTGATTTCGTCTGAATTGATGGAACTGATAGGCTTGTGCCACCGTGTGGCAGTGATGCGCGCAGGCCGGCTGCAGGCCATGCTGGACGCTGACCAGTTAAACGAAAAGGAGCTGATTGCGCATGCAACCGGAACACATCAAAGCGCATGAAACCAGCCCAGTGCCGCCCGACAAGCGGGCGGCGCGCGATGGCGCGTCTTCATGGACGGGACGTCTGCACGGACTGGGTCCCATCGTGGGGCTGGTGCTTTTATGCATTGCCGGCACACTGCTGAACAGCAGCTTTGCCGATGTCGACAACATCATGAATGTGCTGACGCGAACCGCTTTCATCGGCATCATTGCGGTGGGCATGTGTTTTGTCATTATTTCGGGCGGTATCGATCTGTCGGTCGGGTCAATGGCCGCGCTGATCGCCGGCAGCATGATTCTGGTGATGAACGCGCTGGCCGCCATCATTGTGTCGCCAGTAGTCGTCATTATGTTGGGCATGGCTTTTGCGCTCACGCTGGGGGGCTTGCTTGGCCTGGCGCACGGGCTGTTGATTACGCGTGGGCGCATCGAGCCTTTTATTGTCACGCTCGGCACGCTGGGCATTTTTCGTGCTTACCTGACTTATCTTTCGGATGGTGGCGCCATTACGCTGGATATGAGTGTGTCTGACGCCTATAGTCCGGTTTACTACGGCAGCTTGCTGGGGATACCCATTCCGGTCTGGGTGTTTGCCGCCATTGCCCTGCTGGGCGGGTTGCTGCTGAACCGTACTGCTTTTGGTCGTTACGTACAGGCCATAGGCTCGAACGAACAGGTCGCGCGTTATGCGGCAGTCAATGTCGACAGAACCAAAACGCTGACCTATGTGCTGCTGGGCATGTGCGTAGGCATTGCCACCGTGCTGTATGTGCCGCGACTAGGCTCTGCCAGCCCCACAACCGGACTGTTGTGGGAACTCGAGGCCATTGCCGCCGTGATCGTGGGCGGCACCGCGCTGAAAGGGGGAGCGGGCAGCATGACCGGTACCGTGGTGGGGGCGATTCTGCTTTCGGTCATCGGCAATATTCTTAATCTGACCAGCATCATCAGTGTGTATCTGAACGCGGCAGTGCAAGGTTCTGTGATCATCATTGTCGCTTTCCTGCAGCGACGCCGTCCCTGACGAATATCGCAACGAGCTTGTGTTTTTTTCAATGCATCAAACCCGGAGACAAGAAATGAAATTATCGCTACGCAAACTGGCCATGGGTATATCCACCCTGGCGGCCATTGGGCTGTCTTCCAGCGCCCTGGCCCAACAGCAGGTGACCTTGGGCGTGTCCATTCCGGCCGCCACGCACAGCTTCACGGCGGGCGTGGTGTGGTGGTCAAACCAGGCAAAAGCCGAGCTGGAGAAAGCGCATCCCGACCTGAAAGTCATCGTCAAGACATCGAGCGGCGCGCCTGAACAGGCCAATCAGTTGCAAGATTTGCTCACGGTCAACAAAATCAACGCGCTGGTCATCATGCCTTTCGAGTCCGCCTCGTTGACGCAGCCGGTGGCACAGGTCAAGAAAAAAGGGGTTTACGTTACGGTGGTGGATCGCGGCCTGACCGATACCAATGCTCAAGATGCCTATGTCTCGGGCGATAACACGGCATTCGGCCGCTTGCCCGCCGAGTATCTGGTCAAGCAACTGGGAGGTAAAGGTAATATTGTCGCCCTGCGCGGCATTGCCACCACGCTCGATAACGAACGCATGGACGCCTTCAAGGCGGTCATCGACAAACACCCCGACATCAAGTTGCTGGATGCGCGTTATGCCAATTGGAATCGCGATGACGCGTTCAAGGTCATGCAGGATTATCTGACACGCTTCAAGCATATCGATGCAGTGTGGGCGGCTGATGACGATATGGCTTTCGGGGTGCTGCGCGCCATCGAGCAGGCCAAGCGTACTGATATCAAGGAGGTCTTTGGTGGTGCGGGCGCCAAGGGTATGGTCAAGGCGATTATCGATGACAGCAACCCGCTGATAAAGGCGGATGTATCGTATTCGCCCAAATTCATTTATGACGCCATCAAGTTGACCGCCGAGGCACGATTGAAAGGCGAAAAGCTACCCGAAACCACCATTATTCCGTCGGTGTTGATCACCAAGGAAAATGCCAAGGACTTCTATTTCCCCGACTCTCCTTTCTAAAGCATAGCGCGAGCATCAGCATGAAGACGATCAAAGGACCCGGAGTTTTTCTGGCGCAGTTTGCCGGCGATACGCCGCCATTCAATACCCTGGAAGGCTTGGCCCGCTGGGCGGCTGGCCTGGGATATAAAGGCGTACAGATACCCACCAACGATCCGGCTCTGTTCGATGTAAGCAAGGCGGCCGAAAGTCAGACGTACTGCGATGAGGTCAGTGGCATGCTGGCCAGTCACGGCCTGGCCGTGACTGAGCTGTCCACTCATCTGCAAGGCCAGCTGTTGGCGGTACATCCTGCCTACGATGCCTTGTTCGACGGGTTTGCCGCGGCGCATGTCCGGGGCAACCCGGCGGCGCGGCAGCAATGGGCGTATGAACAACTGCTGTATGCCGCTCGCGCGTCGCAGCGGCTGGGCCTGACGGCGCATGCGACATTTTCCGGTGCGCTGGCCTGGCCTTATCTCTATCCCTGGCCTCAACGTCCGGCGGGGCTGGTGGAACAGGCTTTTGCAGAACTGGCTCGTCGCTGGACGCCCGTGCTTAATGCCTTCGATGCCGCCGGTGTCGACGTCAGCTACGAGCTGCACCCTGGCGAGGATCTGCACGATGGCCTGACGTTCGAGCGTTTTCTTGATGGTGTGGGCGGTCATTCGCGCGCCAATATCTTGTACGATCCCAGTCACTTTGTTTTGCAGCAACTCGATTATCTGGCTTTTATCGACATCTATCACGAGCGTATCAAGTCATTCCATGTCAAGGACGCTGAATTCAGACCCAGCGGCAGGCAGGGGGTGTATGGAGGGTTTGCCAATTGGGTGGATCGTGCAGGTCGCTTCCGTTCCCTGGGCGATGGTCAGGTGGATTTCGGTGGTATTTTTTCCAGGATGGCGCAGTACGATTATGATGGATGGGCAGTGCTTGAGTGGGAATGCTGTCTGAAGCATCCGGAGCAGGGTGCGGCCGAAGGCGCTCCCTTCATTGACAGGCATATTATTCGGGTGGCCGACAGCGCTTTCGACGATTTCGCCAAAAGCGCGGCATCCGCAGAACAATATAAAAAGCTGCTGGGCATCGATTAAGTGGATAGACAGGTATGCGTAGGCGACTGAGGTTGGGTATGGTGGGCGGCGGCCAGGGGGCTTTCATTGGTGCGGTGCACCGGATGGCAGCGCGCCTGGACGACCGTTACGAACTGGTGGCGGGGGCGTTGTCCGGCAATGCCGAGCGGGCGGCCGCCAGTGCCGCCGATGCCGGCATTGCACCCGAACGCAGCTACGCCGATTGGCGCGACATGGCCAAGCGCGAGGGCGATTTACGGCGTAACGGGCAAGGCGGGATTGATGCCGTGTCCATCGTTACACCTAACCATTTGCACGCGCCGGTGGTTCGAGCCTTCCTGGCCGAAGGAATACACATTATCTGCGACAAGCCGCTAACGGTGTCGCTGACTGAGGCGCTTGAACTGCGTGAGCTGGCCCGTCGCAGTGCGTCGCTGTTTGTACTGACCCATACCTATACTGGCTACCCACTTGTGCGCCATGCCCGGTCGTTGGTGGCCGACGGCGCGATTGGTGAACTGCGCCTGGTGCAGGTGGAGTATTCGCAAGACTGGTGGGCCGACGCATCGGCTCTCACCGGTGAAGGCGGCTGGCGGGAAGATCCCGGCATGGCAGGGCCGGCGGGTACGCTGGGCGATGTGGGTATTCATGCTTATCAATTGGCCAGCTATGTCACGGGGGCCGAACCTGCAGAGATCGCCGCCGAACTGCATACCTTCATGCCGGACCGGCGCCTGGACGACCATGTGCAGGTGATGATGCGTTATACGAATGGCGCGCGCGGCACCTTGTGGGCCAGTCAGGTCGCCACCGGATGCGAGAATGCCTTGAGCCTGCGGGTGTATGGCAGCCAGGCCCAGTTGCGCTTTGACCAGGAAAATCCCAATGTGCTGTGGCTGACCCCACAAGGGGGCGTGGCGCAGCGGATCACGCGTGGCCGGGCGGACAGCGCAGCGGCGATGCACGCCACGCGTATTCCTGCCGGTCATCCGGAAGGCTATATCGAGGCCTTCGCGCAGCTGTATCGCGACGCGGCTGATCAGATTCAGGCGCACGAGGCAGGCGTTGTTGCACCGCCGAGTGCTGCGTATTTGCCCGGCTTGCAAGCTGGCGTATCGGGCCACAGGTTTATCGATACGGTGATCAAGAGTCATCGCGCCAATAGCGCCTGGGTGGCTGTGTGAGCAAAGCTACCTCACGCAGCACCATTGCTGATGTGGCTCGCGAGGCCGGTGTATCCAAGGCAACCGTCTCGCGCTTTCTTAATCATCGCGATACCTTGTTGTCGCCGGAGATTGCCCGACGTGTCGAGGTGGCCATAGCCCAGTTGGGCTACGTGCCCAGCCCGATGGCGCAGGCGCTGAAACGAGGGCGCTCGCGCCTGATAGGCCTGGTGGTGGCCGACATTACCAATCCGTTTTCCGTGGCGGTGCTGCGCGGTGCAGAGCAAGCCTGCCGCGAGGCGGGCTATCTGGTTATGTTGTTCAACATGGGCAACGAAAGCGAGCGCGAAAATGCCGGTCTGCAGGCTTTGTCATCGTACAGGGTCGAGGGATTCATCCTGAATACCACGGGGCATGATCCGGGCGCTGCGCTGGAGACAGCCAGACAAGGCAAACCTATTGTGTTGGTCGACCGTCGGCACGAGGGGCTGGATGTTGACTTTGTATCGCTGGACAACACCCATGCCATTACCGTCTGTGGCCAGCATTTGCTGGACGCAGGCTACCGCGAGTTGATGCTGGTGACAGAGCCCCTGGGTAAAATCAGCGCCCGCATAGAGCGCACGCACGCTTTCAATGAGTTTATTCGGGCGAACGCGGGTCAGGTGTCGGGACGCGCCCTCGAGGCTGGGGGCCAGGCGGAGTTGATCGCATCCCTGAAAGCGCTGCGCGCGCGCGCCATGGTGGCGACCGATGGCGGCCCAGGCGTGCCGGCCGTCATCGGAGGCAATGCAGTGGTCACCTTGCGCATAGTCGAGGCCGTCGAGCAACTGGGATGGCGCCTGGGTACCGATATTGGCTTGCTGACTATAGACGATACGCCGTGGGCACCCTATATAGGTCCAGGCGTCAGCGCCGTGTCGCAACCTACGGACGAACTGGGCCGACTTGCCGCGTATTGTTTGCTGCAACGACTGCAAGGCATGGACGAACCGGCCAGGGAAATGCTGTTGCACGGCACGCTGGTGGCTCGAGGCTCCACACGCAGAACGCATACCCGGCGGCCCCTGCAGCAGGATGATTGAAATAATTTTGTGATAATCGCTGCTATAATCTTCTGCTACTTGCACTGAATTATGAAACCGGTTTCAGTGGCAATAAAGACGGTATCTGCGATTTCGCGCGGTTTGCTTTTATTGTCGGCCATACCCAAGGTTCAGATAACGTGAATTACACCTTTCAATTTGGTCCGGTCTTCGAAGCCTGGCCCTTACTGCTTCAAGGCACCTGGATGACTATCCAGTTGTCGTTCATGGCGATGCTGTTGGGCCTGCTGGTGGCGGTGTTCTGTGCCTGGGGTAAAACAGCTGGCCCGGCACCGCTACGATGGCTGATCAATATCTATATTGAAGTCATACGCAACACGCCATTCCTTGTTCAATTGTTTTTCTTTTTCTTCGCCTTGCCCGCAGTAGGCGTGCGCTGGTCGCCTTATACGGCTGCCTTGTTCGCCATGGTGTTCAATTTGGGCGCCTACGCCACGGAAATTGTCCGAGCCGGCATAGAGTCCATACCCAAAGGTCAGGTCGAGGCAGGGCTGGCGTTGAATCTGTCGCGAATGGAAGTCTTTCGCTTTGTGGTGCTCAAGCCCGCCCTGAAGGCGATCTATCCCGCACTGACCAGCCAGTTTATTCTGTTGATGCTGGCCTCTAGCGTGGTATCGGTTATCTCCGCCGACGACTTGACGTCGGTCGCGGCAAATCTGCAGTCCGAGACCTTTCGCAGCTTTGAAATCTATATCGTCATCACCGGCATCTATCTGTTACTGACGCTAGCCTTTTCCCTTATGTTCCGCCTGGTTTTCCAGTGGGGGCTTAACTATCCGGATCGTCGATAATGCGTACTTTTGGCTATTCCGATTTCTGGTTCATACTTGAAGCCGCACAATGGACTATTGCGCTGTCACTCATGGCCTTTGTGGGCGGGGGCATAGTCGGCTTGATCATCGCGCTGTCTCGCACTAGCGAAAACAAGGTGGCGCGCAGCCTGTCCATGGGCTTCATTCAGCTGTTTCGCGGCACACCGCTGCTGCTGCAGTTGTTCCTGGTGTTTTTCGGCGCCCCGATTCTTGGGTTCGACATCAACCCGTGGCTTGCCGCCGCGTTGGCCCTGACGCTGAATAGCGGGGCATTCCTGGGTGAAATCTGGCGCGGTTGCATCGAAGCCATTCCACGCGGCCAATGGGAGGCTGCCGAGGCGCTGGGCCTGTCTTATCGCCACAAAATGCGTGACATTGTGCTGCCGCAGGCCCTGAAAATCGGTGTGCCACCCACGGTAGGCTACCTGGTCCAGATTGTTAAGGGCACGTCGCTGGCGGCCATTATCGGTTTCACGGAATTGACCCGCGCGGGTCAGATCATCAACAACGCCACCTTCCAGCCCATGCTGGTGTTCACCGTGGTAGCCGTTATCTACTTTTTCCTGTGCTGGCCGTTGTCCATGCTGGCTTCCTATATGGAGAGGCGTCTTGCAATGTCGCTGGCGCGATAGTGCATGGCTGATCCTGCTTTCTTTTTATAAATGTTTTATCCCAACTCTGGAGACATGATATGTTTGTGATGAAGAAGATGCGTAGCGTGGCCGGCGCCGCCCTGCTGGCAACGTGTGCTGTATTTGCCTTGGGCAGTAGCGCTGCCGTTGCCGAGACCATTGATGATGTCAAGGCAAAAGGCGAGCTCACCATTGGCATGCTGGTTGATTTCCCCCCTTATGGCATCATGAATACCGAGAACAAGCCCGATGGCTATGACGCCGATGTGGCGCGCCAATTGGCCAAGGATCTGGGCGTGAAGGTTAATATTGTTCCGGTTACCGGCCCCAACCGTATTCCTTTCCTGCTGACCAACAAGGTCGATATGCTGGTGGCTTCGCTGGCCATCACGCCTGAGCGTGCCAAGCAGGTTCAGTTCTCGCATCCGTATTCGGCCGCGCAGATCGTTGTGTTCGGGGGTAAGGACACCAAGATCGCCAAGGCTGAAGATCTGTCCGGTCTGCGCATAGGCGTGGCCCGTGCCAGCACTCAAGACGTTGCTGTGACCAAGATTGCGCCCAAGGATGCCAACATCCGCCGTTTTGACGATGATGCTTCGGCGATGCAGGCCTTGCTGTCCGGCCAGGTCGATGCTATTGGGTGTTCCACCACGGTAGCCGGTCAGATCGCCAAGCGCTCTCCCGATCGTTTTGAAAATAAGTTTGTATTGCTGCAGCAGGAAATGGCCGTGGCCATGCGTCCTGGCGAGGCCAATACACTGAAGGCCGTTAACGAAGCCGTCGACAAAAACATCAAGAATGGCGAATTCAGCAAGTTGTTCGAAAAATGGCTGGGTACGCCATTGCCAGAGTTGAAGCAATCCTGATTGGCAAGAGTGATTGAACATGACTGATACGCAGACCACGCCTGCCGCCGATCAAGCGCATCGTTCCGCCCCAACCGGCGGAACCATCATTGAAATTCAAGCGCTGAACAAGTGGTACGACAAATTTCACGTCCTGACTGATATTGATCTGACCGTTGCCGCCGGCGAGCGTATTGTTATTTGCGGACCATCGGGCTCGGGCAAATCGACCTTGATCCGTTGCATCAATGGTTTGGAAAAAATACAGCAGGGAAGTATTGTCGTCGACGGCATCGATCTTACGGCCAAGGCCGGCAATATCGACGCCGTCCGGCAGGAAGTGGGCATGGTATTCCAGCAGTTCAATCTGTTTCCGCACATGACTGTGCTGCAGAATTGCATGCTGGCACCGATGCGCTCGCGCGGTATCAGCAAGGCAGAAGCTGAAGCACAAGCCATGAAGTATCTGAACCGGGTACGTATCGGAGACCAGGCCAGGAAATACCCCAGCCAGCTCTCCGGCGGTCAGCAGCAGCGGGTGGCCATTGCACGCGCCCTGTGCATGACGCCCAAAGTCATGCTGTTCGATGAGCCAACATCGGCACTGGATCCGGAAATGGTCAAGGAAGTGCTGGACACCATGATAGGCCTGGCCGACGATGGCATGACCATGCTGTGCGTGACACACGAAATGGGTTTTGCGCGCAGTGTGGCCGACCGGGTCATCTTCATGGCTGAAGGCGGCATTGTTGAGCAAGCCGCGCCTGAGCAATTCTTCAGTAATCCCACGCACGAAAAGACGCGCAGTTTTCTTGGCCAAATCCTGAATCACTGATATGACTTCACCGCAGCAGGTGTTTGTTTCCCTGGGCTCCTTCGGTGCAACCGAGGTTAAGCGGCACGGACAGGAATGGTTTGTGCGTTTGTGCCACGAGGCCGGTGCCGATGGTGTCGAGATACGTGGGGAATTGCTGACCGGCCACGATGGCGAACTCGATGCGCTGGCCCGTACCGTGCGTGATCTGGGTTTGGCTTGTGTGTATTCCAGCCCCGATATGCTGTGGGACAGCCAGGGCAAGTTGGCTGAACAGCACCTCGATAACGGCCTGGCCGCCGCACGGGCACTGGGCTCGAAAACACTGAAGATGTCCATAGGTGGGTTCGGTGGTGCTGCGGACCACGCCTGGCCCTGTCTGGATCAGCGCCTGGCGGAGCAGGACATTACCTTGCTTATTGAAAATGATCAGACGCCGACTGCTGGTGCGGTGAATGTCTTGCAGGCATTTTTCAAGCAGGCCGACCACGCTGGCCTGAACCTGGGCATGACGTTCGACATGGGCAACTGGCACTGGAACGGCGAATGTCCCATGCAAGCAGCCCAGGCATTTTCCGGGCGTGTCAGCTACATTCACTGTAAAGGCGTGCAGCGCCAACTTACCCGCTGGATTGCCGTGCCGTTGCAGGATTCCGCTGCGCCATGGCGAGCGCTGTTGCGTGCCATGCCCTGCGGAGTGCCGCGCGCAATCGAATATCCTCTTGTGGGCGAGGACTTGGCAAGTATTACGCGCAGCGCCATTCAGCAGTTGCGCACTCTGGAGACCACACGGTGACTCACGCATTGGATGTAGTGACTTTCGGCGAGGCGATGATGCTGCTGGTTGCTGACCGCCCAGGCCCGCTGGAACACGCGCAAGGTTTTTACAAACGCACCGCCGGCGCTGAAACCAATGTGGCCATAGGCCTGGCGCGGCTGGGTATTCGGGTGGGCTGGGCCAGCCGCTTGGGCGCCGAATCGATGGCGCGCTATTTGCTGGCTGAAATGCAGAGCGAAGGGATAGATTGTTCTCATGTTGTGTGCGATCCGGCGCAGCGCACGGGATTTCAGTTCAAGGGCCAGGTCACGGATGGCAGCGATCCTCCTGTTGAATACCACCGCAAGGGATCCGCAGCCAGCCAGATGCAGGTGGCCGATATTGACCAGGATTGGTTATGTGGTGCGCGCCATTTGCACAGCACGGGTGTGTTTCCCGCCATTTCCGATAATTGCTACCAGGTTGCGGCCAAGACTATTGAGCTTATGCGTGCCGCAGGCAAAACAGTGTCGTTCGATCCCAATTTGCGTCCCTCCCTGTGGCCATCCACCGAGCGTATGCGCGAGGGCATCAATGCGCTGGCTTATCGCGCCAACTGGTTGTTTCCGGGCATAGAAGAAGGGCGTTTGCTGACCGGGCTGGATACGCCTGAAGACATTGCAGGTTTTTATCGCAGCAAGGGTGTTGACCTGGTGGTGATCAAGCTTGGCGCCGATGGCGCTTACTATGATTCGGGTGACGAGCAAGGCTATGTGGCGGGTTTTCCGGTTGCCAAGGTTATTGATACGGTCGGTGCGGGTGATGGTTTTGCCGCCGGGGTGATCAGCGCCTTGATTGAGGGCCAACCGTTGCGTAGTGCCGTAGAGAGGGGCGCATGGATAGGCGCGCGTGCCGTTCAGGTATTGGGTGATACCGAAGGCTTGCCTACGCGCCTTGAACTTGAGCAGGCCGGATTATGAGCCGTAAGCAGGTTCTGGTTTACCGTGAACTGCCGGCTGAACAGCTGGATCGTATTCGGATGGAGCACGATGTCATCGTGGCGAACCCGCGGATAGCAAGCCAAGAGCAGGCGTTTTTCGATGCCTTGCCCACGGCGCAGGGCATGATAGGTTCCAGCTTTCCCATAGACCAGGCCGTGCTGGCACGGGCGCCTGGCCTGGAAGTCATTTCCAGCATCTCCGTCGGGGTCGACAAGTTTGAGCTGGCTGCCTTGCAACAGCGTGGCATAGCCTTGTGCCACACGCCAGGCGTGCTGACCGAAACCGTTGCCGACCTGATTTTCACCATGGTGCTTTCCACCAGCCGCCGTATTCTTGAGCTGGGCCGTTATGTGCAGCAGCGGCGCTGGAAGCGCAGCCTGGGCGATGATCAATTCGGCTGGGATGTGCACGGAAAAACACTGGGCATCCTAGGATATGGTCGTATTGGTCGGGCCGTGGCCCAACGCGCCGCGATGGGCTTCAATATGCCTGTGCTGTATCACACACGTACGCCAGTACCCAGCGGACTGCCGCAGGGCAAAGCTCAGGCGGCCAGCATGCAGGAAGTACTGGAACAATCGGATTTTGTGGTGGTGGTGCTGCCCCTGAACGACCAAACGCACGGCCTGATTGGTCCCAAAGAGTTTGCGCTCATGAAGCCGGGTGCAATATTGATCAATGGCGGGCGTGGCCCGGTCGTACAGGAAGAAGCCTTGCTGGATGCCCTGGATCGTGGGACGCTACGCGCGGCGGGTCTGGACGTGTTTGAAGTTGAACCTTTGCCGACGGACTCTCCGCTGATTGATCACCCCAAAGTGCTGGCCTTGCCGCACACAGGCTCTGCAACGCATGAAACCCGCCTGGCCATGTCTGAAATGGCCACCAGCAATCTGCTGCTGGCCTTGCAGGGTAAACAACCCCTGGCGGCCTACCTGGCCGGCACTGCAAAATAAGGGCTGGTTTTGACCGGATGGGTCCTTAGCTGATTTCGCAGGCCTGCCTGGCCAGATCGGTGATAACGCTCCATTGCCGACCTTCCACCGCTTCTTTTGGGGTCAGCCATGACCCACCCACGCACTTCACATTGGACAAGGCCAGATACTTGGCGGCATTGTTGGCGTTGATACCGCCCGTTGGGCAGAACATGATGTCGGGCAGTGGCCCTTGCAGGGCCTTGAGCAGCGTAACGCCACCCACCGCTTCGGCGGGGAAGAGTTTCTGCACGCTAAACCCCTGGTCTGCTGCGTACATGGACTCGGAAGCCGTGGCAACGCCAGGTAGAAAAGGCAGGCCCGACGCCTGAACGGCGGCTGCTATATCGGCGGTAAGCCCCGGGCTGACGCCAAAGCGCGCCCCTGCCTTGACTGCTGCATCCCATTGATCGGCATTGCGTATGGTGCCCACACCCACAAGGGCCTGGGGCACTTCCTGGCTGATCAGGGTGATAGCTTGTAGGGCGGCGTCTGAGCGCAGGGTGATTTCCAGGCTGCGCACACCGCCGGCCACCAGGGCCCGTGCCAACTCGACGGCCGTGTCTATATCCTGGATGACAATAACCGGCATGACCGGGCTTTGTTCTAGCAGCTCAAGAGCGTTCATTTCTTTCTCGTGGTGTAAGAGTGTTTGTGGTGCTGGCCGGGCGGTGATTACGAGCGATATGCGGCTATAGCCACCATGGCCCAGGCAATCAGGAAAGCCAGGCCGCCTATGGGGGTGATGGCGCCCAGCCATTTTGTGTTTGTCAGTACTAGTGTGTACAGGCTGCCGCTGAATATCAATATGCCGGCGAACATGACACTACCCGACAGGCTTAATAGTGGCGTACCCATGCGGGTGCCCAGGGCGGCAATGACCAGCATGCCCAGGCCGTGTATCAACTGATATAGCACTGCAGTCTGCCATACGGACAGCATGTCGGGTGTGATCATGCGTTTCAGACCGTGAGCACCGAAGGCGCCGGCGCCAACACCCACGAGCAAGGTCAGGGCTGCAACAATAATCAGTTGGCGATCGGTCATGGTGTTTCCAGTGTCATTGATACAAAATAGGGACGGAAAGTCCGCAGGCAAGAGGGCGTTGCGACTAGCCATAACTTTAACCCATCGCGCAGTCACAGGGCTGGCCCAGCCATGCATGGTGCTATGATGAATTGACGTCTTTTCAAATGCGAGGTGCATCATGGGCTGGACGACACACGAAGTCACCAACCAGGTTCCTGAGCTTGGCGATTACAACCTGTATACCAGCGACGCCGCGCTACAAGAAGGCGTCAGGCGAGAGGGCGGGCAGTCTCACGAACAGGCTTTGCTGCACTACGGTGAGCGCCTGGGCCGTGCAGAAACCTTTGCCATGGCGCACGAGGCCAATCGCCACAAACCCGAACTTGAAACTTACGACAGGCTGGGGCACAGGGTTGATCGAGTACATTTTCATCCTGCCTGGCACCGCTTTATGCGCATGGCTTTTCTGCAAGGCATGCATGCCAGTGCGTGGTCAACGCCTGGAGCGGGCGCACAGCTTGCACGTGCCGCCACTTATCTGATGCACGGGCAGCTTGAGGCCGGTTCCTTATGCCCCGTTACCATGACTTCGGCCGCCATTCCTGTGCTTCAGCACGAGTCTTGGTTCGATACGGTGGCGCCACTGTTGTACTCAACGCAATACGACGAGCGCGATCTGCCCTTGGCCGACAAAACCTCCATGATCATAGGCATGGGCATGACCGAGAAGCAGGGTGGTTCCGATCTGCGCAGCAACACCACCCGCGCGGTGCCGCTGGGCACGGGTGGCCGTGGCATGCCTTACCGTTTGACCGGGCATAAGTGGTTTTTTTCCTCGCCCACCTCCGATGCACACCTGGTGCTTGCGGGTCATGATGACGTTTTCTCTTGTTTTTATGTGCCGCGCTGGCTGGATGACGCCAGCAAGAACGGCGTGCATATACAGCGTCTGAAGAACAAGATGGGTAATGCCTCCAACGCCAGCGCCGAAGTCGAATTTCAGGACGCCACGGGTGTTCTGGTCGGTGAGGCTGGGCGCGGAGTCGCCACCCTGGTCGAGATGGCGTCTTATACACGGCTGGACTGTGTGCTGGGCAGTGCAGCCTTATTGCGCCAGGGGCTGGTGCAGGCCTTGCATCATGCACATCATAGGGTTGCCTTCGGGCAACCACTGGTACGTCAGCCGCTCATGCAAAGCGTGCTGATGGACCTGACCCTGGAAAGCGAGGCTGCAACGGTGCTGGCGCTGCGCCTTGCGCGTGCGTTTGACGACACCAGCAACGACCCGTTTGAGCAAGCCTGCCGTCGCATACTGACGCCGGCCGCCAAGTTTTGGATATGCAAACGAACAATTTCGGCGCTGGGCGAGTGCATGGAGGTCTGGGGTGGCAACGGCTATATCGAAGACGCTCCCATGGCCCGGCTATATCGCGAGGCACCGGTCAATTCTATCTGGGAAGGGTCGGGCAATATCATGTGCCTGGATGTGCTGCGCGCACTCAAGCGTCATCCGGAATTGGCGGTAGCCTTACTGGACGGTCTTGAGCACGATTGCGCCGATGAACCCGCGCTTAAACGCCGTGTCGCGGAACTAGTGTCTCTTTTGACGCTGGCGGGTCCTGATCTGCAAGCAGCTGCCCGTCACATTGCCCAGGAACTGATCCTGCTGGTTCAGGCAAATCTGTTGCGCCAGCATGCCCCTCAGGCGCTGGCTGATGCCTTCATCCATAGCCGCTTTCAGTTGGCCGGGCGGGTTTATGGGGCGCTGCCGGGGCCACTGACCCTGAATAGTGTGCTGGAGCGGGCCTGGCCTGTGTGATTGTTTCAATCCAGCTAGTGCCGCCGGTAGTATACGGATTAACCAGCTTTTGCTGTGCCGCGTCAGCCCCTATAATCGTTGCGCCACCTGCAGCAGGCATGGGGCTTACTTTATGTAGGGATAGTGAAACGCGTGAACAGAGTCATGAATACATTGCTACGACGGCTGGTTAATGCTCTGATGGCGCGCCGCTGGTCTCAGGTATTGGTGGTGGTCGTGCTGATTGCACTGGCCGCAACGGGTGTGCTGAACAGACTTGCGCCCGAAACGCAGGCTCAGGCGCAGACCCCGGCAAGCACGGCCAATCACGATGGTGCATCGTACACGCTTGCCGGCCGTGTGGTGCGTGTGGCAGATGGTGATACCTTCACTTTGCTGGTCAATGGCAAACAGCAGCGTATACGCATGTCCAGCATCGACGCGCCTGAACTCACCAAAGATCGCGAACGGCCGGGGCAACCCATGGCGCAGAAGTCACGCGATGCCCTGTCTGGCCTGATAGGCGGCAAAACACTAACACTGCTGTGCTTTGAACAAGACCGCTACGAGCGCAATATTTGCGATGTACCTCTGGATGACGGTATGACCGCCAATCAGAAACAGGTGCAGGCGGGCTTGGCCTGGGCCAATATGGAAAAACGCGGCAAGTTCATGCGAGACCCTAAACTACCCGACCTGGAACAACAGGCTCGCAGCAAACGAGTGGGTATTTGGCAAGACGGCAAACCAGTCCAGCCCTGGGCCTGGCGTTATCAGTGCTGGCAGAAGCAGCAGTGCTAGGCAGCTGGCGATTTGTTTGCAGCCTGTTTGGTGCACTGTTGCTAGTGCTGCTGGCAGCATGTTCACGTAATCCAGTCAACAGTCCTTACGAGCAGGCGCAGTGGCAGGAAAATGTCTTGTACACCGCGTTTACGCAGCGCTCACCCAAATATCTGGATCCGGCCAGTTCCTATTCCGGCGACGAAACGCCCTTTACCTATTCCATTTACGAACCGCTGTATGGGTATCACTACCTGGCACGGCCCTACAAGCTGGTGCCCAGGGCGGCGGCGTCCATAGATCCTCCGGTTTATTTCGATGAGCACGACCGTAGCCTGCCCGATGATGCGCCCGGTGCACAGGTGGCATACAGCGTGTACGACGTGCGTATCAAGCCGGGCATCATGTTTC
This sequence comes from Alcaligenaceae bacterium, assembly GCA_013416405.1. Taxonomy (GTDB): domain Bacteria; phylum Pseudomonadota; class Gammaproteobacteria; order Burkholderiales; family Burkholderiaceae_B; genus Pusillimonas_C. The sequence continues at coordinate 147,460 of JACCET010000005.1, read as the reverse complement.
AGCCGCATCCGGCCTTTGCGCGTGATGACTCGGGCAAGCCTTTGTATTGGCCCATTGAACCCCACGCATTGCAGGGCAAGTTCAGCATTACCGATTTTGAGCATACCGGCACGCGCGAGCTGGTCGCCGATGATTACGTCTATGCTTTCCGTCGGCTGGCCAGCCCGCGCGTCGTCTCGCCCATATATGGCGTGATGGCCTCGCATATTGTGGGCCTTGGCGACTACGGCGACCGCCTGAAGCAGGCCGAACAGGCGCTGCGCGAGCAAGGGGGCAACGATGCGCAGCGTGCCTGGCTGGATTTGCGCGAAACGGAGTTCGAGGGCGTGCAGGCCATAGACGCACACACCTTGCGCATCAAGGTCAAGGGCAAGTATCCCCAATTCAAATATTGGCTGGCCATGACCTTTACCGCGCCTATCCCCTGGGAGGCCGACCGTTTCTATCATCAGCCCGGCATGGCAGAGCACAATTTGTCGCTCAATACCTGGCCCGTGGGAACAGGTCCCTACATGATGGCCGAGTCCATCGTGAATCGCCGCCATGTGCTGCAACGTAATCCCAACTTCCGGGGTGAGCCCTATCCCTGTCAGGGCGAACCATCCGATAGGGCGAACGGCCTGCTGGCCGATTGTGGCAAGCTGACCCCCTTCATAGACCGCATTGTGTTCTCACTGGAAAAGGAAAGCGTGCCCCTCATGGGCAAGTTTCTTCAGGGCTATTACGATCTGCCACAGGTCGATCGTGGCGAATATGGCGTGGCCATGAGGGTGGCTGCGGGCGATTCCGCCGAAAAGGCAGCGCTCTACAAGGATCACGGTCTGGTCTTGCGCAGTTCGACCGAGGCCCAGCAGTTTTACCTGGGTTTCAACTGGCTGGATCCCGTTGTGGGCCTGGGCGATACGCCGGAACAGCAGGAAAAGAACCGCAAGCTGCGGCAGGCCATCAGCATAGCCTTCGACTGGGAGCAATATGTTTCCATTTTCCTGAACAATGAGGGCCAGGTAGCCCAGGGCCCTGTTCCGCCGGGTGTGCTGGGCTATCAGGAACCGCCCCAGGGTATTAACCGACAAGTCTATAAGTTTGAGAACGGTCGGGCCGTGCGTCGACCGCTGGATGATGCCAAGCGTCTGCTTGCCCAGGCCGGCTATCCCGACGGCCGGGACGAAAAAACCGGCAAACCGCTGATTCTGCATTTTGATTCCGCCGGGGGCATGGGCTCCAGCGCCACGCTGGACTGGATGCGCCGGCAGTTGGCAGCGATACATGTTCAGCTTGAAGTACGGGCGACCGACTACAACCGCTTCCAGGACAAGATGCGCAACGGCAGCGCACAAATGTATATGTGGGGCTGGGTGGCTGATTATCCCGATGCCGAGAATTTCCTGTTCTTGCTGTATGGCCCCAACGCCAAGGCCGACAACGGTGGTGAAAATGCGTCGAACTACAAGAATCCCGAATACGATCGCCTGTTTGAGCAAATGCGTTTTCTGGACGACGGTCCGGAAAAAGAAGCGCTGGTGCACAAGATGGTGGCCCTGGTTCAGCATGATGCGCCCTGGATGTTTGGCTACTTTCCCAAGTCGGGCGGCGCTTATCAGGCCTGGGTCGGTAATGCCAAGCCTACCCAGATGGTGCGCAATACTTTGCAGTATCTGCGCATAGATGCCCCGCTGCGCGAGCAGAAGATCAAGGAGTGGAATGTTCCGATCTGGTGGCCACTGTGGGTGCTGGCCGCGCTGCTGTTGCTTGGCGCCGGGCTTGCCTGGCGCATGGCACGTGCCCGCGACCGGGCAACCGTCCTGAGCCGGATCCAACACGAGAGGCGCCCATGATCCGCTACATTCTTCGTCGGCTGCTGTATGGGATCTTGATACTTATAGGCGTGAACCTGCTGACCTTCGTGCTGTTTTTTGCTGTAAATACGCCCGACGACATGGCGCGCCTGTCCATAGGCGGGCAGCGTGTCAGCCAGAGCGCCATTGATCGCTGGAAAACAGAAAGAGGCTACGACAAGCCGCTGTTCATCAATACCGAAGCCAGCGCGGCGGCCAAATTTACCGACACCATCTTCTACCAGCGTTCGGTGCCTTTGCTTCGTTTTAACTTTGGTTTTTCGGACGAGGGCCGAGACATAGGCTACGAGATCAGCCAGCGCATGGGCCCCAGCCTGGCGCTGGCCTTGCCCACTTTCGTTCTGGGCCTGTTTGCCTGTATTGCCTTTGCGCTGCTGCTGGTGTTTTTCAAGGGCACCCGGCTGGACTTTGCAGGCGTGGTCTTTTGCGTCGTGCTGTTGTCCATTTCGGGTCTGTTCTACATTATTGCCGGCCAATGGCTGTTTGCGAAAATTCTGCGCTGGGTGCCTTATTCTGGCTTTATTGATGGCTGGGAAAGCCTGCGTTTCCTGGTGCTGCCGGTGGCCGTCAGCATTATTTCGGGTTTGGGGGCGCAATCGCGGTTTTACCGTACCCTGTTTCTTGAAGAGGCCGGTAAAGACTATGTGCGTACCGCACGAGCCAAGGGCTTGCCGGAACGCCTGGTGCTGTTCCGACATATTCTGCGCAACGCCATGCTGCCCATACTCACGGGCACTGTCTCGGCCATTCCACTATTGTTCATGGGCAGCCTGATCTCCGAATCCTTTTTCGGCATTCCAGGCCTGGGCAGCTACACCATCGATGCCATCAATGCACAAGATTTTTCCATAGTGCGTGCCATGGTGTTTCTGGGGTCGGCACTGTACATCGTTGGCCTGATCCTGGCCGATATTTCCTACACCCTCGCCGATCCTCGGATCCGATTCGAGTAAGGCCATGCCAAAATTCGTTTTCCTGTGGACTGATATCTTTGTTTTGTGCCTGGTGCTGGCACTCGTCATCTATGTGTTGCGTGCCCGTCGCAGTGCTTCGTTGCGTTCGGCCTGGCGCAGCGTGGGGCAGACGCCATCGGCCATGTGCGCGGCCGTGGTGCTGGCTTTTTTTGTAGTGCTGGGCGTGCTTGATTCAGTTCACTATCGCCCCTTGCTGCCTCCGGTGTCCGGTAGCGTGCAGGTGGCGCAAACTGACCCGGTCTATTCGCCGGTATTGCGTTCCGCCCTTGATGATCTGCTGTCCCTGACCCGCTTGGCCCAGCGCGAGAATACATACTCTGCGCCGCTGGCCATACGACAGTTCACCAAGGAAACACAAATCATAGATGGGCAGGCGGTCAGGGATTTTCCACGCTTAAAGCACGCAGGCTTGTTGTTGCAAAATGAAGCGGATCACAAGGCAGATATCTATAGCCGTGCGCTCCATGGTGTTGCCCTGGGGCTGGCGCTTTCTTTGCTGCTTGCAGGCCTGCTGACCTTGTTGCAGACCCGACACAGTGCCGGCCTTGCTCAGGCCTGGCGGGCATGGTGGCGCAGCGAGTCCGGTGTTCCGTGGCGCCCCATGTGGCTAACCCTAAGCATTATTCTGTTATTGGTTTGTGTGGCACTGTCGGTGGGTGCCGACTACCATGTGCTGGGCACCGACAGGACGGGCAACGATGTCTTGTGGCAATGCCTGAAAAGCGTGCGCACCGCGCTGGTGATAGGTACGCTGACCACCATTGCCATGCTGCCCCCGGCGCTTATTTTCGGCATTGCCGCAGGCTACTTCAAAGGCCGTGTCGATGACATTATTCAATATATCTACACCACACTGACTTCCATACCCGGCGTGCTGTTGATTGCCGCGTGTGTGTTGATGATGCAGGTTTATATCGACAACAATCCAGGCATGTTCGACACCGTGGCGGCCAGAGCAGACCTGCGTCTGTTCCTGCTTTGCCTGATTCTGGGGCTGACCGGCTGGGCCGGCCTGTGCCGTTTGCTGCGTGCCGAAACCCTGAAGCTGCGTGAATTGGAATACGTGCAGGCGGCGCGTGCGTTTGGCATAGGGCATATTCGCATCATGTACCGTCATCTCTTGCCCAACCTGATGCATATCGTGCTGATCACCCTGGTGCTGGAGTTTTCCAGCCTGGTGCTCTACGAGGCGGTGCTTTCTTATCTGGGCATAGGCGTTGATCCCAGCACGCCGTCATTTGGCACCATGATAGATGCGGCCCGTCTGGAAATGTCACGCGATCCCATGGTTTGGTGGAATCTACTGGGCGCCTTTGTGTTCTTGCTGGCCCTGGTGCTGTCGGCCAATATCTTTGCCGACGCGGTGCAAGACGCCTTTGACCCCCGCATGCGCAGATTCAGGCCGCAGCGATCGCGCGCCACGCAGGAAGCCCACCCATGAGTCAGCCCGCAATACTGAACCCTGCCTATACGCCCGGCACTGAACAGCCTGTGTTGTCTGTTCAGGATCTTTCAGTTCATATTGCCAGCGACGCCGGGACCGTGCAGGCAGTCAAGTCACTGGAGCTTGCCATCAAGCAGGGGCAGACCTTTGCCCTGGTGGGGGAATCTGGTTGCGGCAAAAGCATGACAGCCCTGGCTTTACTGCGTCTGCTTCCCGAAGCCGGCCGTATCGCTGCGGGGCGCATTCAGCTGGGGCATACCGAGCTTAACAGCCTGTCTGAACAGGGTATGCGTGCGGTGCGGGGCGGGCAGATCGGCATTATTTTCCAGGAACCATCCACCAGCTTGAATCCGGTGCTGACGGTAGGGCGGCAACTGGCCGAATCCTTGCGCACGCATACGGCTTATCGTGGCAAAGCCTTGAAGGCGCGTGCTGCCTGGTGGCTGGCACGGGTGGGCATTCCCGATGCCGAAAAACGCCTGGACGACTATCCTTTTCAGTTCTCGGGCGGCCAGAAGCAACGCATCATGATAGCCATCGCACTGGCAGCCGAGCCACGCTTGCTGATAGCCGATGAGCCCACTACAGCGTTGGATGTGACGGTGCAAGCGCAAATTCTGACGCTATTGGCTGATATCCAGAAAGAAATGGGCCTGGCCATCATGCTGATCACCCATGATCTGGCCGTCGTCAAGAATGTTGCCGACTATGTTGCCTTGATGCGTGCCGGCGAAATCGTGGAAACGGTCGATGCAGCCAGTTTCTTTGCGTCGCCGCGCCATCCCTATGCACGCGAGCTGTTGGCCGCGATTCCTACCTTTGCCAAGCGTGGGCAGGCCTTATCTGGCGGCAATCCTGATGCGCCGGCGGCTACTGCAGGCTGGATACCTGACACCCGCAGCGCCCACCAGGCAGAGCAGCCGCTGCTGGCGGTGCAGGGCTTATCTGTGGCCTATCACAACAAGCAAGGCTGGTGGCATCGTGGTGCATCATCCACCAGCATAGTGAAGGATGTCAGTTTTGAGCTGCGCGCCGGTCAAACGTTGGCCCTGCTGGGCGAATCCGGTTGCGGCAAGACAACCACGGCCAAGGCTTTATTGCGTTTGCTGGATAAAACGGCGCAGGTCGAAGGCAGCGCCAGCCTGGATGGCGTCAGCCTGCTTGATGCGCGTGGCAGGCGTCTGCAGCACCTGCGCCGATCCATACAAATCGTTTTCCAGGACCCCTATGCGTCGCTGGATCCTCGTATGCTGGTGGGGGAAATATTGGATGAAGGCATAGCGGCCTTGCGTCCCGACCGTTCGCGCCGGCAGCGCCAGGCCCGACTGCGCGAGCTGCTTGATCGCGTAGGCTTGCCCAGTAACACGGTAAGCCGCTATCCGCATGAGTTTTCGGGTGGCCAACGCCAGCGGGTGGCCATTGCGCGCGCATTGGCGGTGGAACCCGCCGTGCTGGTTTGCGATGAACCGACGTCTGCACTGGATGTATCGGTACAGGCGCAGATACTTGATTTGCTCAAGGCCTTACAGCATGACTTGAATATGGCCTATTTATTCATTACCCACAATTTCGGCGTGGTTGAATATCTGTCTGACCATATAGCCATCATGCACGCAGGCCGGATTATCGAGTCCGGTACCACTGAAAATGTATTGACTGCTCCGTCGCATCCCGAAACCGCCCGCTTGTTGGCGGCGGTGCCACGCCTATAATGACGGCAAAGCATACAAGGCACATTCCCGTGGCACGCGCTTTGCATCTTGAATTCGGGCACTACGCCCGCATATGGTTGATATGTCACTAAAAGTCTTTGATCTTCAGTGCGACCGGAGCCACGTCTTTGAAGGCTGGTTCAGCTCGGCTGATAACTACGAATCGCAGCAGGCCAGGGGCCTGCTCAGCTGCCCTGTGTGCAATAGTCAACAGATCAGCAAAAAACTCTCGGCGCCTCGGCTGAACGTCAGTCATATCAAGGGGTCGGCCGAGCCCGCCGCCGGGGCCAGCGGTGCCGTGGCAGCGCCCAGTACGGGACAAATGGCGCAGTTGCAGGCTCAAGTGCTGCAGCATGTTCGCCAGATCATACGCAATACTGAAGATGTGGGCGTGCGTTTCGCTCAGGAAGTGCGCAGCATGCACGACGGCGAAACCCAAGAGCGCGCCATACGCGGCGTTGCCACGCAGCAAGAGCGTGAAGAGTTGGCTCAGGATGGCATCAATGTGATGCCCATACCTGATTTTCTGGACGATGAGCGCTTGCAGTAGATAAGCGTGGGCATCAGATAAAAAAAGCGGCTAAGGCCGCTTTTTTTACATCACCCGGCTACGGTATTCGTTGGTGCGGGTATCGATTTCGATTTTGTCGCCGATGTTGCAGAACAGCGGCACAGCGATTTCCATATCTGTGTTGATCTTGGCGGGCTTAAGTACTTTGCCCGACGTATCGCCCTTGACGGCAGGTTCGGTGTAGATAATTTCGCGTACGACTATGGTGGGCAAGGCAACCGAGATGGCGCGACCGTCGTAGAACACGACTTCTACTGTCATGCCTTCTTCAAGGTAGTTCAGCGCGTCGCCCATGCTTTCGGCTTCAACTTCGTACTGGTTGTACTCTGTGTCCATGAATACATACATGGGGTCGGCAAAGTAGGAGTACGTACATTCCTTATTATCCAGCGTGACAATTTCAAATTTTTCGTCTGCCTTGGAAACCGATTCGCTGCCAGAGCCTGTCAGCAAATTTTTGAATTTCAGCTTAACGACGGCCGAGCTGCGACCTGATTTGTTGTATTCGGTTTTCTGTACGACCAATGGCTCGTTGCCGACCATCACGACGTTACCAACGCGCAGTTCTTGTGCGGTTTTCATAAATTTAAAAACTCCGGGGTTTCAAGTGCTCCGCCAGATACAGCTGCCGGGCCGAAGCAAGACTCACTAAACCTGGCATTTTAACCGTTTCGGGGCCAATGCGCTTCAAGCACTGCATCACGCACGAAGTTTTTGGCGCAGGCATCCTGAAAACCAGATAAAGCCGTGGATGCTCATTGCACGATGCGTGTCATGACTCTTTGCGTTGAAGGCAGAAACTCACCAGTGCACCGGCCAGGTCCGGTAGTTGCGCCAACTGCCGGGTCCAGTGTGCACTGCCGGCTTGCCACTCAGCCCAGGCGTGCGGCGCCAGAGCCTGCCGTAGCAATGTGGTGCTGGACTGGGTAGAAGATTGGTTCCAGGCCCTCATCACGTCGGCGATCAGTGGTTGAAAGGGCGACAGGGCAAGCCATGCGTCCAGCTTTGCCATGTGGGCATTGTCATCCTGCGGATATATATGCCAGAGCAGAGGCTTGCCAGCCCATAGGGCACGTACCAGTGAGTCTTCACCGCGCACACAGTTCAAGTCGCTACTCCACAACAAACGGTCAAAGCTGGGCTGATCCACGAACGGTATGTCGTGGACGTAGGCTGCGCCGTGCTGCCCGCGAGCCAGATCCGGGCAGACGCCGGTGGGCACCAGGATGACGGATGGAGTTGCCTGGCTGGCCAGGGCTTGCAGCAAACTGGTAGCCGGAACTTGTGGATAGGCGAACAATAAAATCTGGCGTGCACCGCTAAGCAATGCGGCTATATGAGGTTCGGGCAGGCCGATGTTGCGCAGCAGACCATCCCGTAAAGCAGGTTCAGCAAGCCAGGCATCCCTGTCCAACAACAAATTTGGTTCGTGCAGCAGTCCGCCGGTGACCGGCGTGAATCCAGGAAAGAAGAAAGCTTTTGACAGGCCGTTGGCTTGTAACGAAGGCAGGGCGTGACACGACTCGACCCATGGTTCGGCGCTCAGGTATTCCAGATTGATCCAGAGGCTGTCCTGTTCCACCATGCGCTCAATAAAGCGGGGAGGCGGATCGCAGGCAAAGGCCTCTATGACGACATCATGTGGCACAAGGTCGGGTGGCGACGGTGTCCAGTGCACGATGGCTACTTCATCTACTGAGGCTCCGGCAGTAGCGGCATTCAGCCTTGGTTCGATGCGGGCAAAACTGTGTAAGTCGTCTACCCAAAGACGCACAGCCTTTACAGCAGATGTGTGGGCCAGCTGTTTGGCCAGGCGCCAGCACACACCGATATCACCAAAGTTATCGACTACCCGGCAAAAGATATCGATGCTGAGTCGGTCCATTCAATGAAAGTGTATGGGAGTCAGGTCAGTTTCTTCGGGAAGTTCAGGGTGCAGCATTTCACCCAGGGCATTGGGAAAGAAAGGCGCGCCGCAGTCGTCGCAGAACTCGGGAGCATATACACCGGGCAAACGCCGAATATCGGAAACGCCCATTTCCTTGAGCAGGTCTGAGATTTCGTCAGGCACATCGACATGGCCGTCATGCATGCTATCGGAGGCAGCTTCTTCTTTGCTGAGTACAGGCCAGATGCAACCGTAGATCACTTCGTTGCTCTGGCGAGGGCTGAAGCCTATGCGATATTCTTCTATGCCGCTGTCGCCGCAGCCGGCAATGACGGCGAGGAGCTCGCCTCCGGACAATTGCGCGGCACTCTGCAGCCAAGTGACGGCCGCCTTCAAGGCCAGTGGGCGTATGCGCCGGTCTGCTTCACGACTATTGACATAGTATGCGTCGGGTTGCAGGAACTCAACATGACAGCCCGTAAACAGGGGTGCCAGTATGGTTGCACTGCCGTGTGCCCAGTCTTCGTGGCACTGCTGGCGAGAAATAAAGGTGTTAGCGTCTTGCTTGATCTGCCAACGGAACAGGGGCTGACCTTTGGGAACGACGATGGCGCCGACCAGAAAGCGTGCGTCAGCCAGCAGACTATCTATTTCGCCATCAAGTTTGATGGGCTGTGCTTCGCCTGACATATCCAGCGCCTGGTGGGCAAGCTGCTGAATCCAGGAACGAGTTTCCTGAAAGGACTGAGGCATTTGGTCAAAATTGACCAGTCTGGGAATAATGGCCAGACGTGCATCTGGCGCCGCGACACTGGCCTGCATGTGGGCGATCAAGTCAGTGACCTGCCCGGTGGTGAGCTCGCCCTGGGGAAGCTGGTAACGCGTCCAGGCGACCAAGGGCGCCGAGAACAGCAAGACATCGTATTCATTGCCCTCGTGTACAAGACGGGTAGACTCGGACAGGGTTTCGGCTTGTTCTACCAGAATCTCGTAGGCGTTGATATCGGTGACCAGCAAATGATCCAGTGCGGTTTCGACTATTTTGTTTTTCTTGCCGAGTAGTAGCTTGTTCAGCTGAACGGCCAGCAGGTCTTCCCAGTAAATATCTTCCAGTCGGCTTCCTGAACGAGACAGCGCTTCGGTGAGGCTCAGAAGACGCTGTGCATCGCGGGACAGACGGGGCAGCGTAGTAGCAGGCATATGTTGCGTCAAAAGTAATGCGGATAATCGTCCTAGTGTACCGCTTTCCCTCTTGTGCAAGGTGCTAGGGCATGCGTGTATTCAGGACAAAAAAAAGCTCCCGGTGCTTTGCACCGAGAGCGATCGTGGCCGAATGGCCGTTCAGGTCATCAGATGTCGACTGAGTCGGCGATTTCCTGGAAGTCTTCGATCTGGTCGAAGTTCATGTAGCGGTAAATTTGATCACCGTTGTCGCTGAGCAGGCCCATGTCGGCCATGTATTCCTCGCGAGTGGGAATGCGACCCAGACGCGAGCAAATGGCGGCCAGCTCTGCCGAACCCAGGAACACATTCGAGTTCTTGCCCAGGCGGTTCGGGAAGTTACGGGTGCTGGTGGACATGACCGTGGCGCCTTCACGCACTTGTGCCTGGTTACCCATGCACAAAGAGCAGCCTGGCATTTCCATGCGTGCACCGGCACCGCCCAAGACGCCGTAGTGACCTTCTTCAGTCAGCTGCTTTTGATCCATTTTGGTGGGAGGAGCCATCCACAGCTTGGTGGGAATGTCGCGTTTGCCTTCCAGCAGCTTGGATGCCGCGCGGAAGTGGCCGATATTGGTCATGCAGCTGCCGATGAAGACTTCATCGATGACAGTGCCAGAGACGTCGGACAGCGTTTTCACATCGTCAGGGTCGTTCGGGCAGGCAACGATGGGCTCGTGCACGTCGGCCAGGTCGATTTCAATGACCGCTGCGTATTCGGCGTCAGCGTCGGGTTCGAGCAATTGGGGATTGTCGAGCCAGGCTTGCATAGCCTTGATACGGCGGCCCAGCGTGCGCTCGTCTTCGTAGCCATTGGCGATCATCCATTTCAGCAGCGTGATATTGCTGGTGATGTATTCGATGATGGGCTCTTTGTTCAGGCGCACACTGCAGCCTGCGGCCGAGCGTTCAGCCGACGCGTCGGACAGCTCGAATGCCTGTTCGATCTTCAGGTTGGGCAAGCCTTCGATTTCAAGGATGCGGCCCGAGAAGATGTTCTTTTTGCCTTGCTTGGCAACGGTCAGCAGATCTTGCTTGATGGCATACAGCGGAATGGCGTTGACCAGGTCGCGCAAGGTTACGCCGGGCTGCAATTCGCCCTTGAAGCGCACCAGCACCGATTCAGGCATGTCCAGGGGCATAACACCCGTGGCAGCGGCAAATGCCACCAGGCCAGAGCCGGCCGGGAAGCTGATGCCTATGGGGAAACGGGTGTGCGAGTCGCCACCGGTACCCACGGTGTCGGGCAACAGCATGCGGTTCAACCACGAGTGGATGATGCCGTCGCCGGGGCGCAAGGAAACCCCGCCACGGGTGCTGATGAACTCAGGCAGCTCGTGGTGAGTCTTGACGTCGACAGGCTTGGGATAGGCAGCGGTATGGCAGAAGGACTGCATGACCAGGTCAGCTGAAAAGCCCAGGCAAGCCAGGTCTTTGAGCTCGTCGCGCGTCATGGGGCCAGTGGTGTCCTGGCTGCCGACCGATGTCATTTTCGGTTCGCAATAAGTGCCGGCACGTACGCCCTGGCCTTCAGGCAAGCCGCAGGCGCGGCCGACCATTTTCTGTGCCAGCGAATAGCCCTTGCCGGAATCGACAGGATTTTGCGGCAGGCGGAATAGCGTGGAAACGGGCAGGCCCAGGGCTTCGCGTGCCCGGGCGGTCAGGCCGCGTCCGATGATCAGCGGAATACGGCCGCCAGCACGGACTTCATCGAACAAGACGTCGGACTTGACCTGGAACTCGGCGATGACTTCGCCATTCTTAAGCGCCTTGCCTTCGTAGGGGCGCAGTTCAATAACATCGCCCATTTCCATTTTGGAAACGTCCAGCTCGATGGGCAGCGCACCTGCGTCTTCCATGGTGTTATAGAAGATGGGGGCAATCTTATTGCCCAGGCATACGCCACCAAAGCGCTTGTTCGGCACGAAGGGGATGTCTTCACCTGTGAACCACAAGACTGAGTTGGTGGCTGATTTGCGCGACGAGCCGGTACCCACCACGTCGCCCACGTAGGCGACCAGATGGCCTTTTTCTTTCAGGGATTCGATGAATTTGATAGGGCCGCGCTTGCCGTCTTCTTCTGGCTCGAATGCAGCGCCGTCGCGGCGGTTCTTGAGCATGGCCAAGGCGTGCAGCGGGATATCGGGACGGGTGGTGGCATCGGGTGCCGGCGAAAGATCGTCGGTATTGGTTTCGCCCGGTACCTTGAACACGGTAATGGTCAGGCTTTCAGGCACTTCCGGATTGCGTGTGAACCACTCTGCGTCGGCCCAGCTTTGCAAAACAGCCTGTGCGTATTGGTTGCCCTTGGCGGCTTTATCCTGAATGTCGTGGAAGGCATCGAACACCAGCAGTGTTTTCTTCAGGCCTTCAGCTGCAACGGGAGCCAGCTCGTCGTTGTCGAGCAGATCGATCAGCGGGCCGATGTTGTAGCCGCCCAGCATGGTGCCCAGCAACTCGGTGGCGTGCTTGCGGTCGATGAGTGCACAGGTTTCCTTGCCCAGCGCAATGGCTGCCAGGTAAGAGGCCTTGACCTTGGCGGCGTCATCGACACCGGCCGGTACGCGGTGAGTAAACAGGTCGACCAGAAAGGCTGCTTCGCCAGCGGGCGGAGCCTTGAGCAGTTCGATCAGATCAGCAGTTTGTTGCGCAGACAGCGCAAGGGGAGGTATGCCCAACGCGGCGCGTTCGGCAACGTGTTGGCGATAAGTTTCCAGCATGGTGCATGCCCTTGATTCTAAGAGAGATGGGAATGAAGCGTCCCCTCAATTGTAGAGGCAAGCAGCGCTGGAAGCAAATGTCTTATATCTTATATAAGACCTGAAGGCTAGGACTGTGGCGTAAAGGAGAAATGAGGGGAAATAGAGTCAGGACACCGGTAGAACCCTGCCGGAAAAGTCAGGCCAGCAGCGGCTGATATTCCGGGTTTTTCCGGATATATGCGTCGACATAAGAGCAAACCGGACGCACCAGCCACCCCTGTTCGCGGGCGGTATTAAGCGCTGCCTGGGCCAGGTCGGCAGCAATACCGCGTCCACCCACAGCCTCGGGAACGCCGGTATGCAGGATGGACATGACGCCGTTCTGAAGCTCGTAAACCATTTCGCTGGCCACGCCGTCTTCTATCCATTCAAAACGCTTTTCGGCTTGATTATGCTGTATGGCACGGCTCATGGTGTGCAACTCCATCGTTGGATGTGGATGTTCAGTGTATGTGATGTTCTGTACTGGCGATTGATGGTGCTGGATGCGTGAGCTTGCCCGCAACGCTAACGACGCTCAGACCATTTTAATGATGATCATGGACCATAGCACCAGCATGGCGACCAGCCCTATAAAGCAACCGCCCCATAAACCCATCAGCGGCCATTTGATATGGGCTGAAACGTCCTCTGGCTGCACATGGGCCAGGCGGTGATTGGCATCGCCAATAATCCAGAATTTGGATTTCGGAAAAGCCAGACGCAGGAAGTAGTCCAGCAAAATGGCCACCTTGATGGTCAGTGGGAAGCGAGCCCAGGAGAACTTATCCAGATAGGGATGTTTCAAGGTCTGGTTGGTGATGCGCAGCCGAAACATAAACAGTACGCCGGCCGATACCAGGGCGGTCAGGGCGCAGGCAACCAGCAGCGTAAAGGATAAAGGCAGGGCGTAAAAAACAATGGTGTCAAACATGGCGAAGTAGTCAGTAGTGCGGGAGTATTACGGCGAGCTAGCATTGTACCGATACACGCCCGGTCATCTTCTGCACGACAGTATCTTGACCGGTACAGGGGTAGCGACGCCTAGATCACGTATAAATCCATATATTCATGCACGGGCATGCGCTCCAGCGTTTCCTGATCCAGTGAGGCTTCGATGATGCGCTGCTGTTGCCGGGCAGGGTAACGGCCTGCAAGGTGCGAGCGGAACTTGACCTCGAGCAAGGGAATGCCCTGGTCGCGGCGTCGCTTGTGTCCTATGGGGTAAAGATTCACTACTTCGTCCAGCACGCTACCGTCGTTCAGCTCCACCGTCAGGGCATTGGCTATCGAGCGCTCTTGCGGATTATGGTAGCTGGCAGTGAACTCGGGGTCTTCAATGCATGTGATTTTGGCGCGCAAAGCATCAATGCGTGGATCTGCAGCGATGTCGTCTTCATAGTCGGCGGCCGTCAGGCGGCCAAAGATCAGTGGCACCGCCACCATATATTGTATGCAGTGATCGCGATCGGCTGGATTGTTCAACGGCCCCGTTTTGTCGATGATGCGCAGGCAGGCTTCGTGTGTGCGTATGGTGATCTTCTGGATATCGTCACTGGTTTTTCCTGCCAGGGCCAGTTTTTGGTGTATGTCCATAGCGCATTCCACGGCCGTTTGCGAATGAAACTCGGCGGGGAATGAGATCTTGAACAGTATGTTCTCCATCACGTAGCTGCCATAAGGGCGCTGGAAGCTGAAGGCTTGGCCCTTGAATAGCACGTCGTAAAACCCCCAGGTTGGAGCCGACAAGGCAGATGGGTACCCCATTTCGCCTGTCTTGGCCATCAACGCCAGGTGCACGGCCCTGCTGGTGGCATCTCCGGCCGCCCAGCTTTTGCGGCTGCCGGTATTGGGTGCATGGCGATAGGTACGCAGGCTTTGCCCGTCGACCCAGGCCAGTGACATGGCATTCAGCGCTTCTTGGCGGCTCAGGCCCAGCATGGAAGAAACGACCGCGGTTGAGGCTACTTTGACCAATACGACGTGATCAAGACCTACCTTGTTGAATGAGTTTTCCAGTGCGATGCAGCCCTGGATTTCGTGCGCCTTGATCATGGCCGTCAGGACGTCGTGCATCGTCAGCGGCGGCTTGCCAACGGCAACGGCAGAGCGCGAGAGCCAGTCAGCCGTGGCCAATATGGCGCCCAGGTTGTCAGAGGGGTGTCCCCATTCGGCTGCCAGCCAGGTGTCGTTGAAATCCAGCCAACGTACCATGGCGCCAATGTTGAACGCGGCTTGGACGGGATCAAGTTGGAATTGCGTTCCGGGCACTTTGGCACCGTTGGGTACCACCGTGCCAGGCAGTATGGGCCCAAGCAGCTTGGTGCAGGCCGGAAACTTCAGCGCTTCCAGGCCGCATCCCAGGGTGTCGATGAGGCAGTTACGGGCGGTGTCGTAGGCAAGCGGGGAGGTTATTTGGTATTCACGGGCGTAGTCGACGATGTCGACCATAACCTGATCCCATTCGGGGTGGGCGGCCGAAGACATGGCAAGGGCTCCTGTTTGCGGTTATTGGCTGGAACCACTATACGCCCTGCACGGGGGTGCGGACAACAAGGCCATTGACGGCCGATGGTTGTGTTTCGCTCGGGTACTTGTGGGGAAAACTGATGCGCTGTTGAGTTTTTTGTTTGCGCTGTTGAGTTTTTTGGTTTCTTAAGAAAGGCCTGTGTGACAGGGGCCGCTCCGGCTTCACGCGCCACGGCCTCTGCATACGTGGCCTGGGTGCTGTGGTGGGTGCTGCGTAGGCGCCTCGCGCAAGCCGTTTTCTGTCGGGATGGCGAGGGTGCAAGGCTGCGGCTGTGTGAGCCCGGCGTTTATGAACAGCCAGTGGCTGTTCATTCGGGCGAGTTCCGCAGCCGCCTCGACAGGCCGCCAGAAAACGGGAAACCCCGGCGTAGCCGGGGTCGTAGCGCGTGAAGCCGAAGCAGTGCCCACCACAGCACCCAGGCCATCATGTAGCGTGAAGCCGAAGCCGTACCCGTTAGGGTAGCGTGAGTCAAGAACGACAAGGCTTTCTGATCAGCCCTGGACAACATCTCCGGGGACAAGCACCTGCCCCACCATCAGGACCCGAGCGCTGCGGCTCATGATGGCCTTCCTCACTTTCCAGTCGCCGCCATCCTGCACCGCCTCGGCACCTACCCGCAGCGTGCCCGACGGATGGCCGAAGGTAACTGCCTCGCGTTTAGTCCCGCCCGCGGCCATATTGACCAGCGTGCCCGGAATTGCAGCTGCCGTGCCAATGGCGACCGCTGCCGTACCCATCATGGCATGATGCAGCTTGCCCATGGACAAGGCACGCACCACCAGATCGATATCGGATGCCGCGACCTGCTTGCCGCTGGAAGCTGTGTAATCGGCTGGACTGCCTACAAAAGCCACCTTGGGCGTGTGCTGGCGCTGGGCGGCCTCGCTTACGTCTGCAATCAGCCCCATGCGCAGCGCGCCGTGAGCCCGTATGGTTTCGAACCTGGCCAAAGCCTTGTCGTCGCCATTGATGGCATCCTGCAACTCCAGTCCCGTGTAGCCGATGTCCTTGGCATTGACGAAAACCGTTGGAATACCGGCATTGATCATCGTTGCCTTGAGCACGCCTATGCCAGGAACATCAAGGTCATCGACGATATTGCCTGTGGGAAACATCGCTCCGCCTGCGCCGTCTTCCTCGGCGGCCGGATCCATGAACTCAAGCTGGATCTCGGCGGCGGGAAACGTGACGCCATCCAGCACGAAGTCACCGGTTTCCTGCACCGCGCCTTGCGTGATGGGCACATGCGCGATGATGGTCTTGCCAATATTGGCTTGCCAGATACGCACGACCGCGACCCCATCTTGCGGAATACGGCTGGCATCCACCAGGCCATTGGCAATGGCGAATGGCCCGACGGCCGCGGACAGATTCCCGCAGTTCCCGCTCCAGTCCACAAATGGCTTATCTATCGACACCTGGCCGAAAAGATAGTCCACATCGTGATCGGGGCGGCTGCTTCGGGACAGGATCACCGTTTTGCTGGTGCTGGACGTAGCGCCCCCCATGCCATCGGTGTGCTTGCCATAGGGATCCGGGCTGCCGATCACGCGCAGCAGCAGCGCATCGCGGACAGCACCGGGTTGTTGCGCTGCTTCAGGCAAGTCTTGCAACCGGAAGAAAACACCTTTGCTGGTGCCGCCGCGCATATACGTTGCAGGCACTTTTATCTGGGCTTGGTATGCCATGGATAGTCCCTTTAGTCTCTAGTCTTGACCGGCCGTTGCCGATTCGATGAAGTCCTGGGCAAAACGCTGCAACACACCGCCCGCTTCGTAAATCGAGACTTCCTCGGCAGTGTCCAGGCGACAGGTAACCGGCACCTCGACACGTTCGCCGTTCTGGCGGTTGATCACCAGCGTCAGCGTGGCCAGTGGGGTGGGTTGGCCCAGCACATCGTAGGTTTCAGTGCCATCGATGTTCAGCGTGTTGCGATTTGTTCCCGGCTTGAACTCCAGCGGCAGTACACCCATGCCCACCAGATTGGTACGGTGTATGCGTTCAAAACCTTCGGCGGCAATCGCTTCCACGCCGGCAAGGCGTACTCCCTTGGCGGCCCAATCGCGTGAGGAACCCTGGCCATAATCGGCGCCCGCAATAATAATCAGCGGCTGCTTGCGCTCCATATAGGCTTCGATGGCTTCCCACATGCGAACCACTTTGCCTTCAGGCTCGATGCGCGCCAGTGAACCTTGTTTGACCTGTCCGTTTTCCTGAACCATTTCGTTCAGGAGTTTGGGATTGGCAAACGTCGCGCGTTGAGCGGTCAGGTGATCACCCCGGTGTGTGGCGTAAGAGTTGAAATCCTCTTCGGGCAAGCCCATTTTGGCCAGGTATTCACCTGCCGCGCTATTCAGCATAATGGCGTTCGAAGGCGACAAATGGTCAGTGGTGATGTTGTCACCCAGGACGGCCAGGGGGCGCATGCCTTTCATGGTGCGCTCACCGGCCAGGGCGCCTTCCCAGTATGGCGGGCAGCGAATATACGTGCTTTGCGGCCGCCAGTCGTACAAAGGTTTAAGCTGTTCGCCCTGGACTGCGCTGGCGGCAAACATGGGCTCGTAAACCATGCGGAAATGTTCGGGCTTCACGCTGGCTGCCACGATCGCGTCGATTTCTTCGTCGGTGGGCCAAAGATCCTTAAGCGTGACGGGATTGCCGTCTTTATCTATGCCCAGGACGTCTTTTTCGATGTCGAAGCGTATGGTGCCGGCAATGGCGTAAGCAACCACCAGTGGCGGCGAGGCCAGAAAAGCCTGCTTGGCATAAGGATGTATGCGGCCATCGAAGTTGCGGTTGCCGGACAGCACAGCCGTTGCGTACAGGTCGCGCTCGATGACTTCCTGTTGGATTTTTGGATCCAGGGCGCCGCTCATGCCGTTACAGGTTGTGCAGGCAAAGCCCACGATGCCAAAGCCGAGCTGTTCCAGCTCGGGTAGCAACTGTGAGTCTTCCAGGTAGAGCTGCACGGCTTTGGAGCCCGGTGCCAACGAGGACTTGACCCAGGGTTTGCGGGTCAGGCCGCGTGCGTTGGCATTGCGTGCCAGTAGTCCGGCAGCGATTACGTTGCGCGGATTGCTGGTGTTGGTGCAACTGGTAATAGCGGCGATGATCACGGCGCCATCGGGCATCAGGCCGGCTTCGTTTTCGACTACGCCGGAAATGCCGCGCTCGGCCAGTTCCGAGGTGGGCACTCGGCGATGTGGATTCGACGGACCGGCAATATTGCGCGTGACTGCCGATAGATCAAACGTTAGTACGCGTTCGTACTGGGCTGTTTCCAGGCTGTCGGCCCATAGCCCGGTATGCCTGGCGTAGGTTTCCACCAGCTTGACCTGCTCGTCGTCGCGGCCGGTCAGCTTCAGGTAGTCTATGGTTTGCTGATCTATATAGAACATGGCTGCCGTGGCGCCATATTCAGGGGTCATGTTCGAGATCGTGGCCCGATCGCCCAGTGTCAGGCGCGCAGCGCCTTCACCATAGAATTCCAGGTAAGACGAAACCACTTTCTGGCTACGCAGAAATTCGGTCAGGGCCAGCACCAGATCGGTAGCGGTAATGCCGGGCTGCAGCCTGCCGGTCAGTTCAACGCCGATGATATCGGGCAGGCGCATCCACGAGGCCCGGCCCAGCATGACGCTTTCCGCTTCCAGTCCACCCACGCCTATGGCTATCACGCCCAGCGCGTCAACGTGTGGCGTGTGGCTGTCGGTGCCCACCAGGGTGTCCGGAAAGGCAACGCCGTCGCGCGCATGAACCACAGGCGACATGCGTTCCAGATTGATCTGGTGCATGATGCCGTTGCCGGGTGGAATCACATCAACGTTCTTGAACGCTTTCTTGGTCCAGTTGATGAAGTGGAAGCGATCGTCGTTGCGTCTGTCTTCGATGGCACGATTCTTGACGAAAGCATCTTTTTCAAAGCCGCCGTGTTCGACGGCCAGCGAATGGTCGACGATCAACTGGGTAGGTACGACTGGATTGACTTGCGCCGGATCGCCGCCTTGCTTGGCGATGGCTTCACGCAGGCCCGCCAGGTCGACCAGTGCAGTTTGTCCCAAAATATCGTGACAAACCACCCGGGCCGGAAACCAAGGAAAATCCAGGTCGCGCTTGCGCTCTATCAGTTGCTGCAGCGATGCTGTCAGCGTATCGGGATCGCAGCGGCGCACCAGGTTTTCAGCCAGCACGCGCGAGGTATAAGGCAATGTGTCGTAGGCGCCAGGCTGAATGGCTTCGACAGCGGCTCGCGTGTCGAAGTAATCCAGCCCGGTGCCGGGCAGGGGTTTACGGTATGCAGTGTTCATGGCGGTTTAACGTTGATCCAGTGGAACGAATTTCTGATCTTCAGGGCCAACATAATTGGCGGTTGGCCGGATGATCTTGTTGTCGACGCGCTGCTCAATAATGTGCGCCGACCAGCCAGCCGTACGGGCAATGACGAACAATGGCGTGAACATGGCGGTGGGTACACCCATCATGTGATACGACACTGCCGAGAACCAGTCCAGATTGGGGAACATTTTCTTGGCGTCCCACATGACGGTTTCCAGACGCTCTGCAATCTCGTACATCTTGGTGTTCTGCTGCGTTTCGGACAGATTGCGCGCAACTTCCTTGATGACTTTATTGCGTGGGTCGGAAACGGTATAGACCGGGTGCCCGAAGCCGATCACGACTTCTTTGTTCTCGACGCGGCGGCGAATGTCGGCTTCGGCCTCGTCGGGGTTTTCGTAGCGCTTCTGCACTTCGAAGGCAACCTCGTTGGCGCCACCATGTTTGGGGCCGCGCAAGGCGCCAATACCACCGGTGATAGCCGAATAAATGTCGGATCCGGTTCCCGCAATGACGCGGCTGGCGAAAGTGGAGGCGTTGAATTCGTGCTCGGCGTAAAGAATCAGCGAGGTGTGCATGGCTTGAACCCATTCCTCGCTGGGTGCCTTGCCGTGCAACAGGTGCAGGAAGTGGCCGCCTATGCTGTCGTCATCGGTTTGCACATCGATATAGTGGCCATTGTGGCTGTAGTGATACCAGTACAGCAGGGCCGAGCCCAGGCAGGCCATCAGGCGGTCAGCGATGTCGCGTGCATCGGGCAGGTTGTGATCGTCTTTTTCCGGCAGTATGCAGCCCAGAACCGATACGGCGGTACGCATGACATCCATGGGATGGCTGGCTGCAGGTAGGGCTTCGAGCGCGCTTTGCAGTTGGGCGGGCAGGCCGCGCAGCTTGCGCAGTTTTGCCTTGTATGCGCTTAGTTCAGCCTTGTTGGGAAACTTGCCATGTATCAGCAGGTGGGCAATTTCCTCGAATTCGCAGGTGTCTGCGATATCCAGAATATCGTAGCCGCGGTAATGCAGGTCGTTGCCGCTGCGCCCCACCGTGCATAGGGCTGTGTTGCCCGCGACAACGCCGGACAGGGCAACGGATTTCTTGGCTTTGGGCTTGTTTTCTTGAGTTTCGGTATTGGCCATGTTGCAGCTCCTGAAAAAGATTATTTCGATTTGCCTTGTTGGAACAGGGCGTCAAGTCGCGATTCATAGTCGTGGTAGCCGATGCGATCGTAGAGTTCTTCACGCGTTTGCATCATGTCGACCACGTTTTTCTGGTGGCCATCACGACGTATGGCCTCGTAAACGGATTCGGCGGCTTTGTTCATTGCACGGAAAGCGGACAGTGGATACAGTACCATGCCGACCCCGGCCGATTCGAGTTCCTGAACCGAGAATAAAGGTGTCTTGCCGAACTCGGTGATATTGGCCAGAACTGGAACGTTCAGGGCTTTGGAGAAGCGCTCGAAAGTGGCCAGATCGTAGGATGCTTCGGCAAAGATGCCATCGGCGCCCGCTTCGACGCAGGCGGCTGCGCGATCCAGTGCGGCATCCACGCCTTCGACGGCGATGGCATCGGTGCGTGCAATGATGAAAAAGTCGCTGTCGGTGCGTGCATCAACAGCTGCCTTGACGCGGTCGACCATTTCCTGGGCGGTTACGATTTCCTTGCCAGGACGGTGGCCACAGCGCTTGGCGCCAACCTGGTCCTCGATGTGACAAGCGGCAGCGCCGAACTTGATCAGGCTTTTGATGCTGCGGGCGATGTTGAAGGCCGAAGGGCCGAAGCCGGTGTCGATATCGACAACCAGGGGTACGTCGCATACATCGGTGATGCGGCGGATGTCAGTCAGTACATCGTCCAGCGTATTGATGCCCAGATCCGGCAAACCCAATGAGCCTGCAGCCACGCCGCCACCGGACAGGTAAATGGCTTTATAGCCCGCCCGCTTGGCCAGCAAGGCATGGTTGGCGTTGATGGCGCCTATGATCTGCAGGGGGCTTTCTTCTTTCAAGGCCTGGCGGAACAGTGCTCCGGCCGATTGAACTTGGGAATGGGTATTGGACATGTCGAAACCTCTTTGTTCAGTGGGGGCAAGCAATGGCTGTGCCATTGGCGAATACCTTAATAAAGCAATAGGCATGCCAACTGTTGTTCGATGCGTGCGTAGCGGGCAGGGCAGCCTAAGTCATAGTAGCAAAAAGGAAATTTCATGTTGGCAAGCCGAAAGATAATCGTTCAGTGCCAGACATTATGTTTCAAATATGAAATAATGACGTTGCATATTGCAATTTATTTGAAACGAAGAGGCTGTCTATGGCATTTTTCCCGGCTCCGGGCGGCCCTCGCCTGCGTATTGCCGCGGTAGGATTTCATGGTTTGCGCGCGCTGCTCGAAGAGCTTGCACCCGCTTACCGCGCTTTGGCTGAAGTCGTTATTTTGGATAAGGCTTACGATGACGCGGTGGCCGGCATTGCCGTCTTGCGACAGGCCGGTGGGGTCGATGCGGTGGTGTCAGCGGGGTCGAACGGAAGTTTTCTGCGGGAACACTTGGATCTGCCGGTGGTGCTGGTCAAGCCGGGTGGGTTTGATGTTATGCAGGGCCTGGCGCGTGCCTCGGGTAAATCCAACCGGCTGGCCGTGGTCACATACGGCACCGTGCCTTCCGAGCTTGCCCACTTCAACGAACGCTTTTCCTTGCGTGTTGAACTGCGTTCCTACACAACCGAGCAAGAGGCCGAGGCCTGTGTGCAAGATTTGCTGGCTTTGGGCGTACAGGCGGTGGTTGCGCCTGGCCTGGTGGTCGACCTGGCTCGCTCCTATGGTCTGGATGGTGTGCTGCTGTATTCCCAGGGCGCCGTGCGCGAAGCCATGGAAGGCGCCATCGAAGTGGCGCGCATTGCACGCCTGGAGGCAGCCAAGCGTGAGAAGCTCAGCACCATATTGGGGCAGCTTAAGGATGGTGTCGTGGCGGTGAATCTGGATGAGCGCATCGAGACGGTCAACCCGGAAATGGAAGCTATCCTGGGCATGCCGGCCGACCAGCTTATCGGCCAACGTCTGGGCGCGCTGCGGCGCGAGCTGAGTCTGGCCAACACCTTGCGCACAGGCCAGGCCGAGCTTGAGCATGTTCAACAGGTGGGCGGCAAGACAGTGGTTGTCACGCGCATGCCTATTGTGGAGCAGGGCCGACAAACGGGCGCGGTGCTTATCTGCCAGGATCCCATCGTCATTCAGCGCCTGGATCGCAGCTTGCGTTCCCGGGCGCAGCCAGGCTTGCGTCATGCTAAATACGGGCTGGAGAACCTCATAGGGCAAAGCAAGGCGCTGGCGCGGGTCAGGCAACGCGCACAGACCTGCGCGCAAAGCAGTGCTACCGTGCTGATTGTGGGTGAGAGCGGCACCGGCAAAGAGCTGCTGGCGCAAGGCATACATAATGCCGGCGCACGCCAATCCCAGCCCTTTGTTGCCATCAATTGCGCGGCGTTTCCCGATACTTTGCTGGAAAGCGAGCTTTTCGGCTATGTGGATGGCGCGTTCACCGGATCCAGTCGTGGCGGCAAGGTTGGCTTGTTCGAGGCGGCGCACACCGGCACGATTTTCCTGGATGAAATAGGCGATATGCCTTTATCGCTGCAAACCAGGCTTTTGCGGGTGCTGCAGGAAAAAGAAGTGCTGCGTATCGGTGCGACTGAGCCTACGCCCGTCGATGTGCGAGTGATTGCGGCCACGCACCGCAATCTGGAGCAGCGGGTGCTGCAGGGAGAGTTCCGCCAGGACTTGTATTACCGTTTGAATATCCTGCTGGTGCATTTGCCTGCATTAAGAGAGCGCCGCGCCGATCTTCCCGTTCTGGCGCGACATCTGGCCGACAGGATAGCCCTCAGGTTGAACAGCCCGGGTCCGGTCGACGACAGGCTGATTCATCTGATAGTGGAAGCGGCGGAAAATTACGCCTGGCCGGGGAATATCCGGGAGCTTGAGAACCTGATAGAGCGCGCCATGGTGTTTCATGGGCCGGCGCAGGCGGCCCCGATCACGCTTGAAGATCTACGCGAGATTGCGCCGGAGCTTTTTGCGGGGCGGGCGCCGGACACGCAGCCCCATCAGGCGCTGCGCACCAGTCGGGCGCAGACCGAACTCGCGCTGCTGCGTGAGGTGCTGCAAGCGTGTGATGGCAATCGTGAACTGGCGGCCGAGCGACTGGGCATCAGCCGTACAACCTTATGGCGCAAGCTCAGGCGTTTGAACGAGGCATCATCCTGAATTTCTGTACGCACTGCGGCCACATGTCGGCCTGCAAGCGCGATTTTGTCATGGGCAACGTATGATTTTTCATTAAACTGCAAATAGGATGACCTGAAAAATATGGAACAGAAGGAATGGCTGGGTGCGCCCAGCGCTACCCGCGCAGTCGTGGTCGGTGGCGGCACTATGGGGGCAGATGTGGCTGTTGTGCTGCTGCGGGCTCGTTGTAGAGTAACCGTCGTCGAGCCCACGCAAGCGCTGCATGATGGCATACGTCAAAAGATAGCCAGTAACCTGCAGGCCATAGACCGGGGTGATAACGCGAGTCTGCTTGACTTGGCGCAATCGATAGACGACGTCGATTGGCACAAGGTCAATCTGATGATTGAATGCGTACCTGAATTACTGCAGATCAAGCGTGATTTGTTCAAGGCCTTGGCAGGCAAGGTGCGTGCTCATACCTTGCTGGCCAGCAACAGCTCCAGTTTCCCCATCAGTCAGATTGCCCAGGGCTTGCCTACACAAGCGCGCATGATAGGGCTGCATTTTTTCATGCCCGCGCATATTGTGCCCTTGGTGGAAGTGGTGCTGGGCCCGGCCACTGAACCGAGTGTTGCTGATGCCCTGAGCGCATTCATGAAGCGCTGCGGCTCGGTGCCTATACTGGTTCGCAAGGACGTGCCTGGATTCATAGGTAATCGCCTGCAACACGCCTTGGGCCGCGAGGCCTTCGCTCTGATCCAGGACGGGGTTGCTACACCCGAAGACATCGATGCAGCCGTGCGTTTTGGCTTTGGTTTCCGCTATCTGGCTGCCGGCCCGGTCTTGCAAAAGGAGCATGCGGGCCTGGATGTGCATGCCGCAGCCGCCGCGACCATCTATCCATCTTTGTCCAATGCGGCCGTACCGGCTGCCGTGCTGTCGGATAAGCCAAAAAATGGACATTTGGGTATGAAATCGGGACAAGGGTTTTATGTCTGGGATGATCAGCGTATTGCCGCTGAAAAACAGCGCTATACCCGTGCCCTGCAGGCCAGCCTGCGTATTCTGGCCGAAGATCTGCCCCAGATCGAGCCCTGAGTACGGGGAAGGCTAGGCTAAATAAAAAGCCTGAGCCCGGATTGCACCGGACTCAGGCTTGGATTTTGTTCCACGCCAGTCGTGTTTACCGGCGTAGCTCAGAACCTATTTAGGTTTTCTGCTTACTTCAGCAGATCTTGCACGCCTTCACGCTCTTCAAGCAGTTCGTTCAGGGTGAAATCCATGCGCTCGCGTGAGAAGGCATCGATTTCCAGGCCTTCGACACGGGTGTACTCACCGTTGATGGTCGTAACAGGCACGCCGTAGATGATGCCTTCAGGAATGCCGTAAGAGCCGTCGGACGGTACGCCCATGGTGACCCATTTACCGTTCGAACCCAAAACCCAGTCGCGGACATGGTCGATGGCGGCATTGGCGGCCGAGGCGGCCGACGATAGGCCGCGTGCATCAATAATGGCTGCGCCGCGCTTGCCGACGGTGGGGATGAAGGTGTCGCGATTCCAGGCGTCGTCATTGATCAGGCCGGGCAGGCTTTCGCCGCCTACTGTGGCGAAGCGCGTGTCGGGATACATGGTGGGCGAGTGGTTGCCCCAGACGATGAGTTTCTCGATCTCGGCAACAGGCTTGCCAGATTTGGCGGATAGTTGCGACAGGGCGCGGTTGTGATCCAAGCGCAGCATGGCCGTGAAGTTCTTGGCTGGTAGGTCAGGAGCGGACTTCATGGCGATATAGGCGTTGGTGTTCGCTGGGTTGCCTACAACCAGAACCTTGACGTTGCGGCTGGCAACGTCGTTTAGCGCCTTGCCTTGCGCAGTAAAGATCTGCGCATTGACTTGCAGCAAGTCTTTGCGCTCCATGCCGGGGCCACGAGGACGCGCGCCGACCAGCAATGCTACGTCGGCGTCTTTGAAGGCTTCGCGGGCGTCGCTGTGTGCCGTCATACCGGCCAGCAGGGGGAAGGCGCAATCGTCAAGCTCCATCATGACGCCACGGAGCGCCTTCTGGGCTTTTTCGTCGGGGATTTCAAGCAATTGAAGAATAACGGGCTGATCTTTGCCGAGCATTTCGCCTGAGGCGATGCGGAACAGCAGGGCGTAGCCGATTTGGCCGGCAGCGCCGGTAACGGCGACACGCATGGCGGGTTTGGACATGAACTATCTCCCGGTAGATGTTGGAAATGAAGGATGAAGAGACAACAGACAGTGTAATTCTTTTGAGGGCGTTCCTATCAGCTGCAGACAGCGGCCGGGCGGAGATGACGCGCACTCGTGCCACAAGCAAAGGCACCGCAGCACAACTCACTAGCGTAGCGAAAAACGAGTATCCAGTCAAACATCTTATATCTTATATAAGACAGAAGAGTGTTAGACAGAAACGTCCAAGCATGC
The DNA here is from genome assembly GCA_013416405.1 of Alcaligenaceae bacterium. Lineage (GTDB taxonomy): Bacteria > Pseudomonadota > Gammaproteobacteria > Burkholderiales > Burkholderiaceae_B > Pusillimonas_C. The sequence continues at coordinate 121,517 of JACCET010000005.1, read as the reverse complement.
GAAAATAGCGGGCGTTCCATAAGCTTGTTGTAAGCGGCACCTTTCGTTTTTCCTATAAGATTTTTCGATGTCCGACGCTCCCTCCACCGATCGTGGTCAGATCTCTGAGCGCGCTGCCAGCAGTGCCGCTTTCAGCCCTCTGTACCAACAGATCAAGGGCTTGCTGTTGCAAAGCCTTGATAGGGGTGACTGGAAACCAGGCGAAGCAATCCCCAGTGAACTCGAACTGGCAGCCCGTTTTCAGGTCAGCCAGGGCACGGTACGTAAAGCCATCGATGAGCTGGCTGCCGAAAACCTGCTGCTGCGCCGGCAAGGCAAAGGCACTTTTGTCGCCACCCATCACGAAGCCAAGGTGCGTTTCCGCTTTCTGCGCCTGACCTCCGATGATGGCAAACCCGTGGTTTCGGGAAGTCGGATCCTCGATTGCCAACGCGGCAAGGCTCCACCCGATATTGCTGCCTTGCTTGAGTTACGAGGCGCCGACGTGGCGATCAACATTCGGCGCCTGCTTTCGTTTGACCAGGTTCCCACGATACTGGACGACATCTGGCTACCCGCTGCTGTGTTTCGCGGACTTACCGCCGAAGCACTGGCCAGCTACAAGGGTCCGCTGTATGCCTGGTTCGAGTCGGAATTCGGTGTCAGCATGCTGCGGGCCGACGAAAAGATCCGCTCCGTCCGCGCCGATCCGGAGCCGGCCCAACTGCTGGATGTTGAACCAGGCAGCGCTTTGCTTAAAGTAGAGCGCGTGTCTTATACCTACGGGGATCGACCCATGGAGGTGCGCAGGGGTTTATATGTGACCGAACGGTTCCATTACCGAAACAGTTTGAATTAAAAGGGTCTTTTCATCGATTTGGTACATCCGCCCTAAATCGGCGAAAATGCTTGTAGCGCTTTGCAATATATTAATTTGTTTTAACTCGAGGCCATCATGTCCGATTCAGCTTCAAAGCCGCGTCCGCAGTTTCGCAATCTCAGCGTACCGCAGATCCTGAGCTACCGTCTGCCCCTGGCAGGAAAATCATCCATCATGCACCGCGTCAGCGGCGCCTTGTTGTTTCTCTGTATTCCGCTGGTCATTCTGCCGCTGTTCGCGCTTAGCGTAGGCTCGCCGGAAAGCTTTGCCAGCATACAGTCATGGGTGGCCAACCCCTTGTGCAAGCTGGTATTGCTGGCCCTTATATGGGGTTATCTGCATCACTTTTGCGCCGGCATCCGTTACCTAGTCCTGGATCTGCATATCGGTAACGACAAGCATACGGCTCAAAAAACAGCCGGAGTCGTGTTCGGTGTCAGCCTGGCGCTGACCCTGGTTTTTGGTCTTAAACTGTTTGGGGTGTGGTAATGGCTCAAGAACGCATTGGTGTAAAGCGTCTGGTCGTCGGCGCGCATTACGGCACGCTCGACTTCATCGCGCAACGGGTTACCGCCATCATCATGGCCGTTTATACCGTGGTGCTGCTGGGTGGCATCTTGTTCACCCCCGAGCTTAACTACGAAGGGTGGCGTGGGCTGTTCACGTTCACCTGCCTGGGTCTGCCGGTTGGACAAATGCTGGCTACGCTGGCTTTCCTGTCGCTGGCCTGGCATGCCTGGATAGGTGTACGTGACATCTGGATGGACTACGTCCGTTCGGTTGGCTTGCGCCTGTTCCTGCAGGTTCTGACCATTTTGTGGCTGGTCGGCGCCGTTGTTTATTTCGCAAAAATTCTCTGGAGTTTATAAGCCGTGGCTGCTGTCAAAAATTCCCTACCACGCCGCCAGTTTGATGTGGTGGTCGTTGGTGCCGGCGGGGCCGGCATGCGTTGCTCTTTGGAACTGGCGCAGGCTGGCTTATCAGTCGCGGTCCTGACCAAGGTTTTTCCTACGCGTTCACATACCGTGGCGGCCCAGGGCGGTGTCAGTGCGTCCCTTGGCAACATGAGCGAAGACAACTGGTACTGGCATATGTACGATACCGTCAAGGGTTCCGACTGGCTCGGCGACCAAGACGCCATCGAGTTCATGTGTCGCGAGGCGCCCAATGCCGTTTACGAGCTCGAACACTTCGGCATGCCCTTTGACCGCAACGCCGACGGCACGATTTACCAGCGCCCATTTGGCGGCCATACCGCCAACTTCGGCGAAAAGCCGGTACAGCGCGCCTGTGCTGCGGCCGACCGTACTGGCCATGCCATGTTGCACACCTTGTATCAACGTAACGTTGCAGCGCGTACCCAGTTCTTTGTCGAATGGATGGCGCTCGACCTGCTGCGCAACGAGGCCGGCGACGTACTGGGCGTAACCGCCCTTGAAATGGAAACCGGTGAAATCTACGTCCTCGAAGCCAAGCAAACTGTGCTGGCCACCGGCGGCGCCGGTCGTATCTGGGCAGCGTCCACTAATGCCTTCATCAACACCGGCGACGGCCTGGGCATGGCGGCACGCGCCGGTCTGCCTTTGCAGGATCTCGAGTTCTGGCAGTTCCACCCCACTGGCGTAGCCGGTGCCGGCGTGCTCATCACCGAAGGTGTGCGCGGCGAGGGCGGTATTCTGCTGAATAAAGACGGTGAGCGTTTCATGGAGCGCTATGCGCCCACGCTCAAGGATCTGGCGCCGCGCGACTTCGTATCGCGCTCGATGGATCAGGAAATCAAAGAGGGCCGGGGTTGCGGCGATGGCAGCTACGTGGTCCTCAAGCTTGATCACCTGGGTGCCGAAACCATACAGAAGCGCCTGCCTTCCATTCGTGAAATTGCCATCAAGTTCGCCAACGTCGATCCCATCAAGGATCCGATTCCGGTTGTGCCAACCATACATTACCAAATGGGCGGCATACCCACCAATATATATGGTCAGGTGGTCAGCGTTGCCAATGGCGAAACCACGGCAGTCAATGGTCTGTACGCCATCGGCGAATGCGCAGCTACTTCGGTTCACGGCGCCAACCGTCTGGGTACCAATTCCTTGCTCGACCTTATCGTGTTCGGCCGTTCGGCTGGTCATCATATCGTCCAGACGCATCCCGAGCGCCAGCATGCGCATCAGCCCATACCCGAATCCAGCATCGACTATTCGCTTGACCGCGTCAACAAGATCGAGTCGCGCACCTCTGGCGAGAAAACGCAAGACGTCGCCAACGCCATGCGCATGTCCATGCAGCACCATTGCGGCGTTTTCCGCACGCTCGAGCTCCTGGCCAAGGGTGTTGACTCCATCGAAGAGGTTGCCCAGCAGGTAGATAACATCTACTTCAAGGATAAATCCAAGGTCTTCAATACGGCCCGCGTCGAAGCGCTGGAAGTGTCCAACATGATAGAAGTGGCTCGTGCCACAACCAAGTCTGCAGCCAACCGCACCGAAAGTCGTGGCGCGCACGCGCTCAGCGACCATCCCGAGCGTGATGACGAAAACTGGTTGCGCCATACCTTGTGGTACTCGGAAGGAAGTCGTCTTGAGTACAAGCCGGTCACCATGAAGCCGCTTACCGTAGACAGCTTCCCGCCCAAAGCGCGGACCTTCTAAGCAGGATATTGAAATGAGCCAAAAACGTACCGTAAAATTTGAAATCTACCGCTACGATCCAGACAAAGACGAGCGTCCTTACATGCAAAAGCTCGAGGTCGAGCTCCAGCCTACCGACAAGATGCTGCTCGATGCCATCATTCGCATCAAGAACGATGTCGACGATAGCCTGGCGCTGCGCCGTTCCTGCCGTGAAGGGGTCTGCGGTTCCGATGCCATGAATATCAATGGCAAGAATGGTCTGGCCTGCACGACCAACCTGCTTGAGCTCAAGGAACCCATTGTGCTCAAGCCTTTGCCCGGGCTGCCGGTTGTGCGCGACCTGATTGTCGACATGACTCACTTCTTCAATCAGTATCATTCGATCAAGCCATTCCTGATCAACGACCAGCCGCCACCCGAAAAAGAGCGCCTGCAAACCCCCGAGGCGCGCGAAGAGCTCGACGGGCTGTACGAGTGCATTCTGTGCGCCTGCTGCTCGACCGCCTGCCCGTCCTTCTGGTGGAACCCCGACAAATTCGTCGGGCCGGCCGGTCTGTTGCAGGCCTATCGCTTTATCGCCGACAGCCGCGACGAAGCCACTGGCGAGCGTCTCGATAATCTCGAAGATCCTTACCGTTTGTTCCGCTGCCATACCATCATGAATTGCGCCGATGTCTGTCCCAAGGGGTTGAACCCATCTCTGGCCATCGGAAAGATCAAAGAGATGCTGGCTCGCCGTGCTATATAAAGTTCAGGATGTCCGATGAGCAAGTTATCAGAGCTTGAACGCGCGCGCCTGCGTTGGCGCGCTCGTCGCGGTCTGCTTGAAAATGACCTGATCATCACCCGGTTTCTGGATGAGTACGAAACCCAGCTGACCGACACAGATGTTTCTGCCTTGTCTTTACTTTTCGAGATGGGTGATAACGAATTGCTTGATGTGTTGCTGGCCAGAACTCAGTTGTCGGGCGTATACGATACGCCCGACATTCACAGACTGGTCGAGCAAATGCAGAAGCTGTAATTTTTTAAGGAAGGTTGTGATGCAATTGTCAGATAAGAAAGCCACGCTATCGTTTTCGGATGGTTCCGCACCGATAGAATTTCCTGTTTATCAAGGTACGGTCGGCCCCGATGTCATTGACATCCGTAAACTGTACGGCCAGACCGACATGTTTACCTACGATCCAGGTTTCCTCTCCACGGCAGCGTGCGAGTCGGGCATTACCTATATCGACGGCGACAAGGGTGAGCTGCTTTATCGCGGCTATCCTATTGATCAGCTTGCGCAGAAATGCGATTTTCTTGATATCTGCTACCTGATCCTGAACGGTGAGTTGCCCGACGGCACCCAGAAGCAGGAGTTCGACTCGCTGGTCACCAACCACACCATGGTTCACGAGCAAATGCGTATTTTTCTGCAAGGCTTCCGCCGCGATGCGCATCCCATGGCTGTGCTGACGGGCCTGGTAGGCGCGCTGTCGGCTTTCTATCACGACTCCACCGACATCACCGATCCGCATCATCGCCATGTCTCGGCCATACGCCTTATCGCCAAGATGCCTACTCTGGTGGCGATGGCGTACAAGCACTCCCAGGGTCAGCCGTACATCTATCCCAAGAATGATTTGTCGTACACCGGCAACTTTCTGCACATGATGTTTGCCACGCCTTGCGAAGACTATAAAGTCAACGAGGTCGTCGAGCGCGCACTGGATCGTATTTTCATCCTGCATGCCGATCACGAGCAAAACGCCTCCACGTCCACGGTTCGCCTGTGCGGTTCCTCAGGTACCAACCCGTTTGCGGCCATTGCCGCCGGTGTTGCCTGCCTGTGGGGCCCGGCTCACGGCGGCGCCAACGAAGCCTGCCTGCAAATGCTCGAAGAGCTGCAAGCCAATGGCGGCATCGACAAAGTCGGCGAATTCATGGAAAAGGTCAAGGACAAGAACTCGGGCGTGCGCCTGATGGGCTTTGGTCACCGTGTTTACAAGAACTACGATCCACGTGCCAAGCTCATGCAGGAAACCTGCAAAGAAGTACTGGCTGCACTGGGCCTGGAAAACGATCCTTTGTTCAAGCTGGCCATGGAACTCGAACGTATTGCGCTTGAAGATCCTTATTTTGTTCAGCGTAAACTGTATCCGAACGTGGACTTCTATTCGGGCATCGTTCAGCGCGCTATTGGCATTCCCACATCGCTGTTCACCGCCATCTTTGCCTTGGCGCGCACAGTGGGCTGGATTGCGCAATGGAGCGAAATGTTGTCCGATCCCGACTACAAAATCGGTCGTCCTCGTCAGTTGTACACCGGGCCGCAAAGCCGCGACGTACCCGCTCAGCGCTAATGCGTTGCACGCCTGGCCACGCCATGTGCGCCAGGCAAAAGGGTGCCTGATCGGGTGTAGAGCCCCCGCCAGGCACCTGCTCAAGGGGCTTTACGCCCAGGTTTCGTCCAGCCAGTCCATGGATACGGCTGCCGAATACGCCAGATTCCCCGTTTGACAATGCCCATCGGCACCTTCCTCGTCGGTGAACAAATGGGCGCTCACCGGCCCCGATACCTGTGCTTGAAAATGTTCATACTGAGCCAAGGGTTGTGGCCCTTCTCCGGCGCCGGCCAGTGCCAGCGCGGGGCATCGGATATTTGCCAACTGTTGGTCGCTAACGCGAAAATCCATAAGACGTTGATAAGTTTGCTTGAAGCTGTCGCAACCAAAGCGCAGCATCAGGTTTTGTGTCATTTCTCGTGTTTGCGGTGGCATGACATTGTCCGGTATATAGTCGATATCGATTAGCAGGAAGTCGTCTTGGTCTTCCATTTTTGCCGGGTCGAATCCAACAAAAGCTGTCATATAGGCATGCAGATCAACAATGGGCGAATTGGCGATCAAGGCTTTGATGCGGGGTTCGTGCGCCGCCATTCTGATGGTGAAATAGCCACCGAAACTGATGCCCATTAGCGCCACATGTTCGGGATCCGTTTCAGGGCGGGCCAGGAGGTAGTCTAAAGCGGCGGCGGCTACCCGTTCGTATTCGGGAATGAAATGCAGCTTGGGATAAAAGCGCATGGTATCCATTTGCCCGGGACCGGCGAAGAGCATGAGCTGATAGCCGCGTTCCAGCGCTGCCCGGCCATATGCCAGGTAGGTTTCTTCCAGGGTGCCGTCGTAGCCGCTGATGATCATCAGTGTTTTCAGCTTATGCCCGGCCTTTGACGACGGCCGGATCAGGTAGGCCGGCAGGGGAGTGGTGCCGAAGGGCAACTCGACGACATCGAAGGCATTGCTTTGCAAACCCATTGCGGCAAGAAAGCACGACCTGCTTTTCAGGCCATATTCCGTATGTTTCGGATCGTTGATCCGGGTGTAGTATTCGGCGGCGCGATAGCTGTTGCAGGCCACCAGGTATTGATCGTGTGCGCTGATGGCATGCCCGTGTGCGGCGCGCCTTTGGGCATCGTCTTCCTGACGCCGGGCGGTGGCCGCAAAGGCCGTAACCCAGGAGTCTGGCGCACCGCTTTCTATGCCGCGCGCCAGGGCCAGACACTCACCGACCGAAGCACCACCGTACCGTGACGCACCTAGCTGACGCATCAGCTGAAAATCCATTTCAGGATCAGTGAATCCGGCTACCCGGGTGCGTCCGCGTTCAAGGCTGCTTCCCATGGTTTCTCCTTGAGAGGTTGCTGCAGTCTACGGAAAATGGAGCATTTCAAGTATAGCGAATCATCGCTCAAGCTTGAGCGGCGGGACAGCATTCTCCAGAATGCATGCCATCATCTGCCTGACATAAATCGGCAGCTCGGTCGATGAGCGCACGCACAGCACCAAGTCGCGACAGGCCCAGGCGTCACTCAGGACTATCCTTTTCACCCGTGCCGTTCTGGCGCAGCGCACTGCGGTCGCCTTGGGAACCACGGCAATGCCGATGTTTTGGCCAACCATTTGGCAAACCGCATCCAGGCTACGCAGGCGAACCCGATAGCTCAGGCGCTTACCGGCTCTGCGGGCATGATGTGTAATGTGCTCTTGCAATGCGCTGCCTTCGGTCAAGCCTATGAAATCATGGTGTGCCACTTCGGCCAGGCTGATCGAATGGCATGGCGCGAGTTCATGGTTGCGCGCCACGATCAATGCCAGAGGATCGCGGCGAAACATATGGGTTTCCAGGCCGTCCAGAGCGACGGAGTCGGCCACGATGCCAATGTCGGCGATCCCTGAGCGTATCGCATCGACAATGTCATAGCTCATCCTTTCTTCCAGATCGATTGAAATCTGTGGATGCCGGGCCAGAAAGCCGCTAAGAATGCCGGGCAGGTATTCGCTCAGTGCGGCGGTGTTGCAGAGCAGGCGCACATGCCCCTTCAGGCCCTGGCCATACAGGTCAAGTTCGCCGCGCATATGATCGACCTGACGCAGCACTGCGCGTGCATGATGCAGCAGAGTACGGCCGGCGGGTGTTAGCTGCACGCCGCGCCGGCCGCGCACTAACAGCAACACACCCACTGCCTCTTCCATGCCTTTGACGCGCTCGCTGGCAGAGGCCAGTGTCATGTGTGAACGCTGGGCGCCATCCGTAATGGTGCCTGCCTCGTGAATATTCAGGAACAGGCGCAGGTCGGTCAGGTCGAAACGCATGAAAAATCTTAGCATGTGTTCATCCGTCAGGTTAAGGTTCAGCCATAGGCAGACTTAGATAAAGCCGCATTTCCTGAAGGCTGATCAGGCGCCAGAATACGGAAATTCCATTTCTTTAAGATTTATTCCGGAATCGCTGATGATATTGACTGAACTACTCGATGGTTATGCGCTGCCGTTGGTCTGGCTCGTGATCTTGGTGTTTGTGCTGGCCGGCTTGGTGAAGGGGGTAGTGGGCTTGGGTCTGCCGACTATTTCCATGGCGCTGCTGTCGCTCTTCATGCTGCCTGCGCATGCTGCCACCTTGCTGGTGATTCCGTCGTTGGTGACCAATGTGTGGCAAACCCGGCCTTTTTCGGGTCTTGCGCCCATGCTACGAAGGATAGGCGGCATGCAGGTGGGCGTTATTGCAGGCACGCTGGCCGGTGCGGTGATGCTGGGCGCTCCGGCGGGGGCCTGGGCGGCCGTGTCTTTGGGGCTGGCGTTGCTCGCCTACTCGGCCTGGGCGATGTTTGGCCGGCCCTTCACGGTACCCGGGAAGATAGAAGGGTGGCTGGGCCCGCTGGTGGGTGTCATGACCGGATTCATCACGGCGGCCACCGGTGTTTTTGTCGTACCCGCCGTGCCTTATCTGCAGTCCCTGGGGCTGGCCCGTGATGAGCTGATTCAGGCCATGGGGGTGTCGTTCACGGTGTCCACGGTGGCTTTGGCGGCCGGCCTGTGGCTGAATGACAGTTATTCCATGGGCGCGGCCGGCGCGTCGCTGATTATGCTGGTACCCGCGTTGATCGGCATGGGGGTCGGTACACGCCTGCGCCATTCTCTGGCCCCGGCCGTTTTCCGACGCTGCTTTCTGATCAGCCTGGCTGTCGTGGGTGTTTATATGCTTATTAAGGGTTGGTGGTAGAGCGCGGCGTCAGGCGGTTCGACTGCTTGGTTCTATGGCGTGTGCTGGGTCTTGTGGACCGGGCTTTGCTCCTCGTGACGGGTTCGGCGCCTGCGCGCCGAACACCGCATCGCCTTGCTCGTTCGCCCATTCGGGCTGCCTTCGCCTACGGCTCGCTCCGCCCCGAAAGTCGCCGCAGCCCGGTCCACAAGACCCAGCACACGGCGGCCACAGAAGTTTGTCGCAGTCGAACGGCCTGACGCCTTAGGGTGCGGGTCAATGCCTTAGCGACGGTTGGCGCCTCTACGGGGCGTGTTACGGTTTGTAGGTGGAGCATGCATGGAGCTGGACGTCCGTCGCTGCGCTGCCTGTGCGTCAAATCAGCGTATGCCGCTGACCCAAGCCAGTGGCAACAAAGCAGCGACCAACCAACCAATAAGTACCGTTCGACCGCTGGATGGCGAGTTCACGCCCGACCCCGACGAATGGCGCTTGCAAGGGTACCCCCGAAGGGGGCGCAGCGAGCGGAGCACAGTTCGGCGCAGACACTTACACCATGCAAGAAACCAGTCAACGGTATAAATTACAAAATGCGGCCGCAAGAAACCGTAAACGGCGACCGATCAGAACTGAACCTGTCCCGCCTCCTGCTGTGCATCCACCACCGCCAGCGCCGTCATGTTCACAATCCGACGCACCGTGGAACTGGTCGTCAGGATATGCACCGGCCTGGCCGCACCAAGCAGCACAGGCCCCATAGCCACCCCATTGCTGCCTGTCATCTTCAACATGTTGTAGGTAATATTCCCGGTATCCAGATTCGGCGTGATCAGCAAGTTTGCCGGCCCCTTCAACGTCGAATCGGGAAAAGACTTCAGGCGGATTTTTTCGGATAGCGCCGAATCCGCATGCATCTCGCCATCTACTTCCAGGTTGGGAGCACGCTCGGCAAGTATGCGGCGTGCCTCGGCCATCTTGCGCGACGAAGCCGACGAACGGCTGCCGAAGTTCGAGTGCGACAGTAGCGCCACCTTGGGCACCACACCGAAGCGCAAGACCTCTTGGGCAGCCAGTATCGTCATGTCTGCAATTTGCTCGGCGCTTGGATCCTCATTCACGTGCGTGTCGCAAATAAAGAGTGTCTGGGTTGGGAGCATCAACACATTCATGGCCGCGTAAGTCGTTGCGCCTGACTTAAGGCCTATGACCTCGTCTACATACCTAAGCTGATTATCGAATCGACTGCTGACCCCGCAGATCATCGCATCGGCGTCGCCGCGCTGCAGCAGCATCACGCCTATCAGTGAATTGTGTTTGCGAACCATGGCCTTGGCAATATCCGGCGTAACGCCATCGCGACCCTTCATCTTGTAATAAGCCGTCCAGGTTTCGTTAAAGCGCTCATCATCTTCCGGGTCAACGACCTCGAAATCTTTGCCCACATCCAGACGCAGGCCGAACTTCTTGATGCGCATTTCGATAACGGAAGGGCGCCCCACCAATATGGGATGAGCAAATCGCTCGTCGACCACAGTCTGTGCAGCGCGCAATACACGCTCGTCTTCGCCATCAGCAAAAATAACTCGCTTGGGCGCACTCTTGGCCTGCATGAACAGAGGGCGCATTAATTGGCCGGTGTGATAAACCAGGCTCATGAGCTTTTGCCGATAGGCTTCCAGATCGGCAATAGGACGCCTGGCCACGCCCGAGGCCGCTGCTGCTTCAGCCACGGCCGGAGCAATCTTGACGATCAGGCGTGGATCGAAAGGCTTGGGAATAATGTAGTCAGGGCCAAAGGCAAGCTCTTCGCCTGCATAGGCCAAGGCCACTTCGTCGTTTTGCTCAGCCTCGGCGAGTTCGGCGATAGCTTTCACGCAAGCCAGCTTCATTTCTTCATTGATGACTGTGGCGCCTGCATCCATGGCGCCTCGGAAAATGAAGGGAAAGCACAAAACGTTGTTGACCTGATTGGGATAGTCGGAACGGCCGGTGGCGATGATGCAGTCTGGTCTTGCGGCCTTGGCTACTTCGGGGCGGATTTCAGGCTCGGGGTTGGCCAGTGCCAGAATCAATGGCTGGCGTGCCATGGTTTTCACCATGTCGGCAGACAACACCCCCGGTGCCGAGCAGCCCAGGAACACGTCGGCATCCTGGCAGACATCGGCCAGTGTGCGCGCGTCGGTCTCTTGGGCGTAACGGGCCTTGTTGACCTCCATGCCTGCTTCGCGGCCCTGGCTGATTACGCCACGGGAGTCTACGACGTAGATATTCGAACGCTTGACGCCCAGGTGCACCAACAGATCCAGGCAGGCGATAGCGGCCGCACCGGCGCCCGAGCAGACGAGTTTGACCTCATTGATTTTCTTATTGACCACTTTCAGGCCATTCAGGATGGCGGCGGAAGAAATGATGGCGGTGCCGTGCTGGTCGTCGTGGAAAACGGGTATCTTCATGCGCTCGCGCAACTTCTTCTCTATATAGAAGCACTCGGGCGCCTTGATGTCTTCCAGGTTGACGCCGCCCAGCGTGGGTTCCAGCGCAGCAATAATGTCGACCAGTTTATCGGGATCGGTTTCGGCCAGCTCGATATCGAAAACGTCGATGCCGGCAAATTTCTTGAACAGGCAGCCCTTGCCTTCCATGACGGGTTTTGCGGCCAAGGGGCCAATATTGCCCAGGCCCAGCACGGCGGTGCCATTAGTGATGACGCCCACCAGGTTGGAGCGCGAGGTGTACATCGCGGCGGCGTCTTCGCCGTCGGCGTGGATGCTCATGCATGCGAACGCGACACCCGGCGAGTAGGCCAGCGACAGATCATCCTGGTTGGCCAAAGGCTTGGTTGGCATGACCGATATCTTTCCCGGGACGGGCGATGCATGATAATCAAGGGCCAACTTGGCGAGGTCGGATTTGGCGTCCATGGTGGCGTGCTCCTGCTGTAAATATGAAATGGAATCAAAGAAAGGTAAAAATTTAGCTGTACAAAGTGCTTCAGTGTGAAGAATATCGCGATTCGGCTGAAGTTGTTTGATAATGCCAACGCTTTCTGCAAATTGGTCACCATTTCCCGCTCGTCCGGTTTATCCGTTGTGGCTTCACAGGTATACTAGTAGGAATACGGCTTATTAAGGCGTCGTACTGTTGCCTTCTGCCCCGCTATCCGCTAAACGGTCTGGCCGTGTCGCGGAAGGTTGTTCCCTGCATCAATCGCGAGTGAGACACTCGAATAGGTGAAGCGCATATATGTCATCGGAAATAGAACTTTTATCCAATTCTTACCTGTTTGGTAGCAATGCCCCTTACGTCGAGGAACTCTACGAGTCCTACCTTGACAACCCCGCGTCCGTACCGGATCAGTGGCGTAATTATTTCGATCAACTGCAGCACCAGCCCGCCACCGATGGCAACGAGGTCACGCGCGATCAGGCCCATGCGCCGGTTATCGAATCTTTTGCCCAGCGTGCCAAGGCCAATGCTTTTGTTGGCCATGCAAACAAACCCGACCTGACGGTTGCCGGCAAACAAGTCTATGTGCAGTCCATCATCGCCGCCTACCGTTCCTTGGGTGCGCGTATTGCCGATCTTGATCCGCTCAAGCGCCAGGATCGCCCCAGCATTCCCGAGCTCGACCCCAGCTTTTACGGCCTGACCGAAGCCGACCTGGATCAGGTCTATTCGGCTACCAATACGTATTTCACTAAAGCCGACACCATGACCATGCGCGACATGCTCAAGGCTTTGCGTGATACGTATTGCCGCAACGTGGGCGCCGAGTTCATGCACATTTCCGATCCAACCGCCAAGCGCTGGATCCAGGAACGTTTGGAATCCACCGTTGGTGTTCCGTCTTTTTCCCCTGAACGCAAGCGCCACATCCTGCAGCAGGTTACCGAAGCCGAAGGCCTGGAACGCTTCCTTCATACCAAGTATGTAGGCCAGAAACGATTCTCGCTCGAAGGCGGCGAAAGCTTTATTGCCTCTATGGACGAAGTCGTCGGGCATGCGGGCGATAACGGGGTGCAGGAAATCGTGGTGGGCATGGCTCACCGCGGCCGCTTGAACATGCTGGTCAACATCATGGGCAAGATGCCGGGCGACCTGTTTGCCGAATTCGAGGGCAAGCACGCCGAAGGCCTGACCGACGGCGACGTCAAATACCACAACGGTTTCTCCAGCGACCTCTCCACCCGAGGCGGTCCGGTACACTTGTCCCTGGCGTTCAACCCTTCTCACCTTGAAATCGTCAATCCCGTGGTCGAAGGCAGCGTACGTGCGCGTCAGGATCGCCGGGGCGACGAACTAGGTTCGCAAGTATTGCCTGTTCTGGTGCACGGCGATGCGGCCTTTGCAGGTCAGGGCGTTGTCATGGAAACCCTTAACCTGGCGCAAACGCGCGGTTATGGCACCGGCGGCACACTGCATATTGTCATCAACAACCAAATCGGCTTTACCACGTCTGATCCGCGCGATACGCGTTCAACGCTATATTGCACCGACGTCGTCAAGATGATCGAAGCGCCTGTCTTCCACGTTAACGGCGACGACCCCGAAGCCGTGGTGTATGCCACGCGACTGGCGCTGGACTACCGCATGCAGTTCCACCACGACGTCGTGGTCGATATCGTCTGCTTCCGCAAGCTGGGCCACAACGAGCAAGACACTCCCTCGCTGACGCAGCCCCTTATGTACAAAAGCATAGGCAAGCATCCCGGCACGCGTAAAGTGTATGCTGACAAGCTAGTTGCCCAGGGCGTACTGGCCGAAGGCGAACCCGATCAGTTGGTCAAAGACTATCGCCAGCTCATGGAAGATGGTCAGCGCACCATCGAGCCCGTCCTGACCGATTACAAGAACAAGTATTCCACCGACTGGTCCCCCTTCCTGGGCGCCAAATGGACAGACCAGGCCGACACCGGCGTGCCGCTGGCCGAGCTGACCCGCATAGGTGAAAAGCTTACCACCGTGCCTGAAGATTTCACGGTGCATCCACTGGTCAACAAGCTGCTCAATGACCGCCGCAATATGGCGCGTGGTGAACAGAACCTCGACTGGGGCATGGGCGAGCACCTGGCCTTTGCCACCCTGGTGGCTTCGGGCTACACCATCCGTATTACGGGTCAAGACTCAGGTCGCGGTACCTTTACGCACCGTCATGCCGTGTTGCACGATCAGAAGCGCGAGCGCTGGAACGACGGCACCTATATTCCACTGCAGAACGTCACCGAGAGTCAGGCGCCTTTCTCGGTCATAGATTCGGTCTTGTCCGAAGAAGCTGTACTGGCCTTCGAGTATGGCTACGCAACCGCCGAACCCAATACACTGACCATCTGGGAAGCGCAGTTCGGCGACTTCGTCAATGGCGCGCAGGTAGTGATCGATCAGTTCATTGCCTCGGGCGAGGCAAAATGGGGTCGTCAGTGTGGCCTGACCATGATGCTGCCGCACGGCTACGAAGGCCAGGGTCCCGAGCACTCGTCCGCCCGTATCGAACGCTTCCTGCAACTTTGCGCAGATAACAATATCCAAGTGGTGCAGCCTACCAATGGCGCGCAGATTTTCCACGTCTTGCGTCGTCAGATGATCCGGCCTTTCCGCAAGCCGCTGGTCATACTTACGCCCAAGTCGCTGCTGCGCAATAAAGACGCCACGTCGCCGCTGGCTGATCTGGCCAATAGCCAGTTCCTGCCCGTCATCGGCGAGCAAAACGACAGCATTGACGCTGCCGGCGTCAAGCGGGTGCTGGTTTGCTCGGGCAAGGTCTACTACGACATAGTCAACGCCCGCAAGGAAGCCGAGCGCTCAGACGTCGCGGTACTGCGCGTCGAGCAACTCTATCCCTTCGCGCACAAGTCGTTCCAGGCCGAGCTGCAAAAGTATCCCAATGCCAAGGAAATTGTCTGGGTTCAAGATGAACCCCAGAACCAAGGCCCCTGGTTCTATGTTCAGCACCATCTGTATGAAAATATGGCTGAAGGGCAGCGTTTGGGTTATGCAGGGCGTCAGGCATCGGCTTCGCCTGCAGTGGGCTATCTGGCCAAGCACCAAGAGCAGCAGCGCAATCTGCTCGAGCAGGCTTTGGCGCCCAAATTCAAAAGCTTCATGCTGACGAAATAATATATACCTCACACAACGGAATACATACTATGGCTATTACAGACGTCCTCGTACCCCAGCTTTCCGAGTCGATTTCAGAAGCTACGTTGCTTAACTGGAAAAAACAGCCCGGAGAAGCCGTCGAAGCCGACGAAATCCTGATCGAGGTAGAAACAGACAAGGTTGTCCTCGAAGTGCCCGCGCCCGCGTCGGGTGTTCTGAAAGAAATCGTCAAAGGCGATGGCAGCACAGTAACCGCCGGCGAAGTCATGGCTCGCATCGACACCGAAGGCAAGGCTGCGGCGCCGGCCGCCGCTGAATCTGCCGCCGCACCCGCAGCTGAACCTGCCGCAGCTGCTCCTGCCGCTGCAACCAGCACATCGTCTGCTACGGCCACCGCATCGCCGGCGGCCGGGAAAATTTTGGCTGAAAAAGGTGTTGATCCCGCATCGGTCGAAGGCTCGGGCCGTGGTGGCCGCATCACCAAGGGTGATGCCCTTCAGGCAGGCAGTGCGCCCGCCAAGGCAGCCGCTCCAGTAGCACCCCCTTCGCTTTCACTCGACGGCCGTCCTGAACAGCGCGTGCCCATGAGCCGTCTGCGTGCCCGTGTTGCCGAGCGCCTTTTGCAGTCGCAATCCGAAAACGCCATCCTGACGACGTTCAACGAAGTCAGTATGCAGGGTATTCTGGACCTGCGAAAAAAATACAAAGACCAATTCGAGAAAGAGCACGGCGTCAAGCTGGGTTTCACCTCTTTCTTTGTCAAGGCTGCCGTTGCCGCCCTCAAGAAATATCCCGTCGTCAACGCTTCCGTCGATGGTAAAGACATCATCTATCACGGTTACTTCGATATCGGTATTGCCGTGAGCAGCCCCCGTGGCCTGGTGGTGCCCATCCTGCGTAACGCAGATCAACTCTCCATCGCCGAGATCGAGAAGCAAATCGCCGACTTCGGCGCGCGTGCCCGTGAAGGAAAATTGGGTCTTGACGACCTGACTGGCGGCACATTCTCTATTTCCAATGGCGGTGTGTTCGGCTCCATGCTGTCTACTCCCATCATCAACCCACCTCAGTCGGCGATTCTTGGCATTCATGCCACCAAAGAGCGCCCAGTGGTTGAAAACGGCCAGATCGTCATTCGCCCCATCAACTTCCTGGCTTTGTCATACGACCACCGTATCATTGATGGCCGCGAAGCGGTGCTGGCCCTGGTCGCCATGAAAGAAGCACTTGAAGACCCGCAACGCCTGTTGCTGGACGTCTAAAGATGCTGGCTAAGGTGTAGAACAACTCCGGGCAAGCTGTCCGCTGGTGCGAAGAGCTTGCCCGGATTTTTTGAGCGCCTTTTCTGTTGTTACGGAAGCGTGTTGCAGGCTTCGCCGCTTCCTTCCGGAGTGCAGGCCCATTTCATGCTTGCATCAACACACTATTCAATCGAGAACGAATATGGCTAAACAATTTGACGTTGTTGTTATCGGCGCGGGTCCTGGCGGATACATCGCCGCCATTCGCGCAGCACAACTGGGCATGAGCGTGGCATGTATAGATGCCTGGAGCACCGCCGACGGCAAGCCGGCCCCTGGTGGCACTTGCACCAACGTGGGGTGCATTCCTTCGAAAGCACTGCTGCAATCATCCGAGCATTTCGAACAGGTAAATCATCACTTTTCCGAGCATGGCATCGAAGTCAAGGGCGTCAGCCTGAAGCTCGATACACTGGTCGGGCGCAAAGATACCGTCGTTAAGCAAAACAATGACGGCATTCTGTACCTGTTCAAGAAAAACAAGGTCACCTTCTTTCACGGAACCGGCTCCTTTGTTGCCCATGTCGACGGCGGCTGGTCCATCAAGGTTGCGGGCAAGGCCGAAGAAGATCTGGTTGCCAAACACGTCATCATTGCCACGGGTTCCTCGCCGCGTGCGCTACCTGGCCTGCCTTTTGATGAAACCCAGGTTCTTTCCAATGACGGCGCATTGCGCATTCCCGCCGTGCCCAAGAAGCTCGGTGTGATTGGCGCGGGTGTGATCGGCCTGGAATTGGGCAGCGTATGGCGTCGTCTGGGTGCCGAAGTCACCGTGCTGGAAGCCATGCCCGACTTCCTGGCGGTTGCTGACCAGCAGGTTGCCAAAGAGGCGCAAAAAGCGCTCACCAAGCAAGGCCTTGCCATCCATACCGGGGTCAAGATTGGCGAAGTGAAAGCCACGGCCAAGGCCATCACGGTACCTTACACCGACGCAAGCGGCGCCGAGCAGAAGCTGGTGGTCGACAAGCTCATCGTGTCCATAGGCCGCGTGCCGCATGTCGACGGTCTGGGTGTCGAGACCGTTGGCCTTAAACGCGATGAACGCGGCTTCATCGTCGTGGACGACGATTGCAAGACCAATCTGCCCAATGTCTGGGCTGTGGGTGATGTAGTGCGCGGCCCCATGCTGGCGCACAAGGCCGAAGAAGAAGGCGTGGCAGTGGCCGAGCGTATTGCCGGGCAACATGGCCATGTCAATTTCGGGACTATTCCTTCCGTCATTTACACGTCGCCGGAAATTGCCTGGGTCGGCAAGAATGAGCAGCAGCTTAAGACTGAAGGGCGTGAATACAAGGCGGGCAGTTTCCCCTTCATGGCCAACGGGCGTGCCCGGGCATTGGGTGACACCACTGGTTTCGTCAAGGTGCTGGCCGATGCCAAGACCGACGAAGTGCTTGGCGTTCACATTATCGGCCCCATGGCTTCGGAACTGATCTCCGAAGCAGTCACCATTATGGAGTTCCGAGGTGCAGCCGAAGACATCGCTCGCATTTGCCATGCGCATCCGACCTTGTCGGAAGCCATGAAAGAAGCGGCGCTGGCGGTCGACAAGCGTACGTTGAATTTCTGATCCTTGTTTTTTATATAAGCAATCAAGAGCGGGCGGCCAGGAGTCGCCCACTCTTTTTTCTGGCCTTCAAGAATAAATAATGAATGTTCAAGATTACTATCATCAGGCCCTGCAGGAACGCGGCTATCAGTCCGACCTGGCGCAGCAGGCCGCCATCGAGCGTCTGCAGGAGTATTACGATGATTGGGTGAACTTCAAGCAGGCTCGGTCTTCGGCGCTCAGGAAAATCTTCAAGCGACCCGATGTGCCGCGTGGCGTGTACTTGTGGGGCGGCGTGGGCAGGGGTAAAAGCTTCCTGATGGATGCGTTTTTCCTGACAGTGCCTGTAAAACGCAAGACGCGCATACATTTTCATGAGTTCATGCGCGGCGTGCATCGCGAGCTTGATGCGGTTCGAGGCCAGCAAGACCCGCTGGACGAGGTGGCACGCCGCATTGCCAAGCGCTATCGTTTGATCTGCTTTGACGAATTCCACGTCTCCGACATTGCCGATGCCATGATCCTGTACAGGTTGCTGCTGAAGTTGTTTGAGCACGGCACGTCGTTCATCATGACCTCCAACTACGAGCCCAGCACGCTGTATCCGGAAGGGCTGCACCGTGATCGCATCCTTCCGGCCATCAAGCTGATTCAGGAGCGCATGGATATCCTGAATGTAGATGTGGGCACCGACTACCGACGACGCAGTCTTGAGCAGGTTCGCTTGTACCTGAGTCCCATTACGGCTGACACAAACATAGAGCTGCAAGCCATTTTCGACAGGTTGCTGGATACGGCGCCCATGAAGCCGGTGCTGACCGTGGAAAATCGTGAGATCAAAGCCCTGGCGCTGGGCGGCAGCATAGTCTGGTTCGACTTCGCCACCTTGTGTGGTGGTCCGCGCTCGCAGAACGATTACCTGGATCTGGCCAGTCGTTTCCAGACCGTGATATTGTCGGATGTACCTCGCATGGAGGCTCGCCATGCGTCCGAGGCGCGCCGCTTTACCTGGCTGATAGATGTGTTCTACGATCACAAGGTAAAACTGGTGATTTCGGCCGAATGCGAGGCCGACGAACTCTACACCCAGGGGCCCATGGCCAACGAATTTCATCGCACGGTGTCGCGCATTCTTGAAATGCAGTCTCGCGAATACCTGGATTCTGAGCGGCGCGCAGCCGTTACGCTGTAGACCTCTTACTCAAACTGAAGCGATTTATGAATACCCGAGTTCTGACAGGCATTACCACTTCCGGCACGCCGCATCTGGGCAATTATGCTGGCGCCATTCGTCCTTCCATACAGGCCAGCAGGTTGCCGGGTGTGGACGCTTTTTATTTCATGGCCGATTATCATGCGCTCATCAAATGTGATGATCCGCAGCGCATCGCGCGGTCGCGCCTGGAAATTGCAGCAACGTGGATAGCCGCTGGCCTGGATCCCGAGGTCGTTACTTTTTATCGGCAATCTGATATCCCGGAAATTCCGGAATTGTGCTGGATGCTGACCTGCGTGACTGCAAAGGGTCTGATGAATCGTGCGCATGCCTACAAGGCGGCCGTAGATCAGAATGTGACCAGGCAGCAGGAAGCCGATGACGGCATCACCATGGGTTTGTTTTCGTATCCTGTGCTGATGGCCGCCGACATTCTGATGTTCAACGCCAACAAGGTTCCAGTGGGGCGTGATCAGATACAGCACCTGGAGATGGCACGCGATATTGGCCAGCGATTTAATCATCTGTATGGACAGGGCGAAGACCTGTTCGTGTTGCCCGAAGTGCAGATCGATGACGAAGTGGCGACCTTGCCCGGACTGGATGGGCGCAAGATGTCCAAGAGCTACGACAACACCATCCCCTTGTTCGAGGGTGGGGCAAAAGGCTTGAGCTCGGCCGTCATGCGTATCGTGACGGACTCACGCCAGCCCGGCGAGCCTAAAGATGCCCAAAGCTCGCATCTGTATACCTTGTATCGCGCATTTTCCACAGCACAAGATGCGGCGCAGTTTCGCAAGAGCCTGGAAGAGGGCATGGCTTGGGGCGATGCCAAGAAGCAGCTGTGCACGCTGCTTGAAGCAGAGCTGGGGCCCATGCGCGAGCATTACGCTGAACTGATTGCTCGTCCTGACCGCATTGAAGATATCCTTCAGGCAGGCGCCGTCAAGGCGCGGCGCTTTTCCCAGCCGCTGATGGAACGCCTGCGCGAGGCGGTTGGATTACGCAGCTTGTCTGTTGCTGTGCCTGATGGCGCCAAGCCGACTGGCAAGAAGAATAAAGAGAAACAGGCACGCTTTGTCAGCTTCCGCGACGAAGCGGGGAAATTCCGTTTCCGTCTGCTTGGGCCAGAAGGGCAAGAGCTGCTGCTGTCGGAAGGATTTGCCGATCCGAAAGCGGCGGGCCAGATCATGAGCCTGCTCAAGAGTCAGTCCCTGGACAACTACGCAACGCAAGAGCAGGGGGTGGTCAGTGTGCGCGTGGATCAGGTGCTGGTCAGCCAGTTTGACGCAGCCTTGTTGCCCGAGCTGCGCGAGGCGATAGCCGGGATGAATCAGGAGTAAGGATTATGCGCAAGGCTCGGCCAGCAGGCCGAGCGACTCACACAGCGCAAGCAACTCTTGAGTCTGCTCACGCAGAACGAGCACAACCTGGAAGTCGTTGGTGTAGCTTTCACCAAATCTGATCAGGCGGTATTTTTCGTGATGCTGCAGCAACTGGTTTTCCAGCCATAGATAGAAATCCGAGACAGTCTGGAAATCGTTGTCGTCGTATGGATAATCTGGCAGAGCAGGCTGCTCGAATGCTTCGACGATCTGTTCGTACAGTTCATCCACGGTATCGGCTACCGCGAAGTAATCTTCCAGCTCTATGAATAAAATGAAGGCCGTGACCCCTTGTGGGTCATATTTCGCTACCTTGGCGGCGTCGGCCCCATATTGCTTGCGCAGCGTTTTTTCGGGCTCGGCCTGGGCCTGCTGACATATATCCACGATGCGGCTGGTTTCGTGCTCGTCCATATCGTTGCAGGACAGCAGCGCGACCAGACGGACAAATTGTTCTGCGGTGGGCACATTTTTTGTATTCATGGCTATTATTTCTTGAGCTTGGCAAAGGCGGCGGCCATGGTACCGAAGCCGTCGCCCTGACCGGAACGCTGGCTGGAGCGTGGATCATTGCGCCGGTTGTTGTCGCGGCGTCCGGCGCCACTCCCCGGGACGTGCTCACCGCTGCGGCGTGCGGGCGGTGCGTCATCGTTTAGGCGCATGGTCAGGCCTATACGCTTGCGTGCCGGATCGACTTCCTGAACCTTGACCTTCACCATCTGGCCCACGCGCACGACATCGCGAGGATCCTTGACGAAGGTGTCTGACAGGGCCGATATATGAACCAGGCCGTCCTGGTGCACGCCGACATCGACAAAGGCGCCAAAGTTGGCCACATTGGTGACAACACCTTCCAGAATCATGCCAACGTGCAAATCATTGATGGTATTGACGCCTTCCTTGAACTGGGCGGTCTTGAACTCGGGGCGCGGATCACGTCCGGGTTTCTCAAGTTCCAGGAAGATATCCTTGACGGTGGGAAGGCCGAAGCGTTCGTCCGTGAACTCGCTGGGGGAAACGCCCTTGAGTGCGCCGGGCTGACCCATGACCTGGCGCGCATCGCTATTCATTTTCTTGAGTATGCGCTCGACCACCGAGTAGGCTTCGGGATGGACAGACGAGGCGTCCAGCGGATTCTCGCCATTCGGTACACGCAGGAAACCGGCGGCCTGTTCAAACGCCTTGTCGCCGAAGCGTGGCACTTTCATCAGGGTCTTGCGGTTGGGAAAGGCGCCATTGCTGTCGCGCCAGGCCACAATATTTTTGGCCAGCGTTGCATTCAGGCCCGATACCCGTGTCAGCAAGGGTGCTGACGCGGTATTGACATCGACGCCCACGGCGTTGACGCAATCTTCGATGACTGTGCTCAGCGAGTGGGCCAGCTCACGCTGGTTGACGTCGTGCTGATACTGTCCCACGCCTATGGCTTTGGGTTCGATCTTGACCAGTTCCGCCAATGGATCCTGCAGGCGCCTTGCTATGGACACGGCCCCACGCAGGCTGACGTCCATGTCGGGAAACTCCTGGGCGGCCAGTTCGGACGCCGAATAGACCGATGCGCCCGCCTCTGACACCATCACGGGGGTGAGCACCAGCTCAGGAAACTTTTCCTTCAGGTCGATCACAAGCTTCTCGGTCTCGCGCGAGGCTGTGCCATTGCCGATAGCCACCAGTTCTATCTTGTGTTTTGCGATCAGGGCGGCAAGCGTATTGATGCTCCCTTCGCGATCACGGCGCGGCTCAAAAGGATAGACGGTACTGGTTGCCAGCACCTTGCCGGTGGCGTCTATGGCGGCGACCTTCACGCCGGTGCGTATACCCGGATCCAGACCGAGCACGGTCTTGGGCCCGGCGGGTGCGGCCAGCAGCAGGTCTTTCAGGTTGGCGGCGAACACCCGTATGGCTTCCTGCTCGGCGGTGTCGCGCAGACGCCCGATAAGTTCGGACTCAAAGGCCGTCAGCAGTTTGACGCGCCATGTCCAGCGGCAGACTTCACCCAGCCAGCGTCCCCTGGGCGAGGCGTCGATGGAAAACTCTGCGCCCATGTGCAGGAAGCCGGCGATGCGGCTGACGCAGGGGTGGGGCGTTTGCGCTTCAAGCTCGGCGTCCAGGCCCAGGCGGATGTCCAGCACGCCTTGCTGGCGGCCGCGCAGCAGGGCCAGGATGCGGTGCGATGGCAAGGAGCGTAGGGCTTCACTGAAGTCAAACCAATCGCGGAAATTGTTGCCTTCGTCTTCCTTGCCTTCGACGACTTTGGCATAGAGCAGGCCTGTGCTCCATAGATGTTCGCGCAGGTCGGCAAGCAGGTCGGCGTTCTCGGCATAACGTTCGGCCAGAATGTCGCGGGCGCCATCCAGTGCGCCCTTGGCATCGTTGATCGACGCTTCCGGATTCAGGTAGGCTTGTGCCACCTCGGCCGGATCGCAGGCCGGATCGGCCAGTATGGCTTCGGCCAAAGGCTCCAGGCCGGCCTCGCGTGCGATCTGGGCCCGAGTGCGCCGCTTGGGCTTGTAGGGGGCGTATAGATCTTCCAGGCGCTGCTTGGTGTCGGCGCCATTGATCTCCTGCTTCAGCTCGGGAGTCAGTTTGCCTTGCTGTCCTATGGAATCAAGTATGGCGCTACGACGACTTTCAAGCTCGCGGACATAAATCAGGCGCACTTCCAGCGTGCGCAGCACGGTGTCATCCAGGCCGCCTGTGGCTTCTTTGCGATACCGGGCAATAAAGGGCACAGTGGAACCGCTGTCCAGCAATTCGACTGTGGCGGCAACCTGTGCCGCGCGTACACCAAGCTCATTGGCCAGTAGCGCCACAATGCGGGCCGAATCAACGCCTGTCGAAGTGGAGCCTGATAGGGATGAAGCAGAATTTGTAGTCATGGGCACATAAAAAAAACAAGAATCACGCGGGGCATTTTGCCACATTGGGCCCTGGCGCGAAAAATTGCCGGGTATCATCTCATGTGGACGTGTGCGGAGGAACGGCATACTTTACCCCCTTTGGCCGGCCGCACAGGCGGCGTAGCTTACTTTCTTTGCTTTTCTTTTAATGCTTTTGCAAGAACTTTCGGATATTTTTGCCGCTGACGGCCCCTTGGCGCAGGCCATGCCGGGTTATCTTCCCCGCAAGGCGCAGCTGGAGCTCGCCCAGGCGATAGAGGAAACCTTGCGCAACCACGCCACGCTCATCGCCGAAGCAGGCACAGGCACTGGCAAGACCTGGGCCTATCTGGTTCCCGCTTTTCTAAGTGGTGGCAAGGTGCTGGTCTCTACGGGCACCCGCACGCTGCAAGATCAGCTTTTCCGGCGCGATCTGCCACGCTTGCGCAAGGCATTGGCGCTGCCGATTACCGTGGCTCTGCTCAAGGGGCGTGGCAATTATGTTTGCCATTATCATCTTGAGCGCCTGTCCGGCGACGAGCGGGCACTTAAGTCCCGTTCCGAGATGGGGCAATTGCGCCAGATTCAGGTATTTGCCCAGCAATCCAAAACCGGCGATCGCAGCGATCTGTCCGAGGTTCCGGAAGATGCCGATATCTGGAGTCGGGTAACCTCTACCCGTGAAAATTGTCTAGGCCAGGAATGCCCTCATGTGCGCGATTGCTTCGTGCTTAAAGCCAGGCGTCAAGCCCAGGACGCTGATCTGGTGGTGGTGAATCATGCCTTGTTCATGGCTGATCTGGCTCTGCGCGAAGAGGGTATTACCGATTTGCTGCCCACAGTCGAGATGGTGGTCTTTGACGAGGCGCATCAATTGCCCGACATCGCCACGCGCTTTTTGGGTACCAGTGTTTCCTCGCATCAGTTGCTGGATCTGGCGCGTGCAACCGAAGCGGCGGGCCTGGCTTACGCGCGTGAGTCCACCAACTGGAGCGAGGCCGGCAAGCGTATAGAGCATGCCGCCCGCAACTTACGCCTGGTGGCTGCGCCCATCGAGAAAATGCCGGGGCGCAAAGCCACCTTCCAGGCCATCCCGAATCCCGTAGAATTTGATGCCGCCCTGGACGAATTGCTAGGCGTGCTTGATCACAGCATCAAGTTGTTGAGTGTCGTCAGCGAAAAACATCCTGATCTGGCCGCCGCCAACAAAACCTGCCTGGATATCCGAAGCAGGCTATATCAATGGACACAGCCCGACCGAACGGGCCACAATGCCCTCAAGTCAGCCGAGCCTGGCGTAGACGCCGAGGAAGGCCAGAACGCGGGCGCAGCAGTACGCTGGGTAGAGCACAGCCTGCATCACATGCGCCTGCATAGCGCGCCCTTGTCGGTGGCGCAGATTTTTTCACGTTATCGCAGCAAAGAGCAGGCCTGGGTACTGACGTCAGCCACGCTGTCCGTAAGGGGTGATTTCGGTCATTTCCTGCGCCAGTTGGGGTTGTGGGATGCCCAAACCTTAAGTTGGGAATCCCCGTTCGACTACAGCACGCAAGGCGTGTTGTATGTGCCCAAGACGCTGCCGCTGCCCAATGACCGCAATTTCAATGAATGCTTCGTCGACGCCTTGATGCCACTGATCAAGGTATCGACTGGAGGCGTGCTCGTGCTGTGCACCACGTTGCGTGCCGTCGATACCATAGCCGGCCTGCTGCAAGAGCGCTTCGAAGATGAAGACATAGAGCGCCTGTTGTTGCGCCAGGGAGAAAGCTCACGCAGGGCGCTGCTCGAGCGCTTTCGTACCGGCAGCAATGCGGTGCTGGTCGGTAGCGCCAGCTTCTGGGAGGGCATAGACGTACCCGGAGACGCCCTGACTTTGGTGGCCATAGATAAATTGCCATTTGCACCGCCCGACGACCCCGTACTCGAGGCACGTCTGAATCTATGTCGCAACCTGGGGGGTAATCCGTTTATGGAGTATCAGCTTCCCGAAGCGGCGATTGCGCTCAAGCAGGGTGCGGGTCGGCTCATCAGGTCGGAGCAGGATTGGGGTGTGCTGATGGTGGGCGACACACGCATGATAGACAAGCCTTATGGCCGTTTGCTGTGGCGCGGCCTGCCGCCGTTCGCGCGTACACGTGAATCGGGGCAGGCCGTGGACTTTCTGCTGGCCAAGCAGACAGCCGGTTGATCAGAACCAGTTGACGGGGTTCCAGAGACTGCCGCCAGGTTCGTCCAGCCCTTGTTCGTAAAGCTGGCTGTTGGGGTAGTTTTCATCAAGTACCCGTTTTGCGTCGTCGCGCAGCTCGGGCAGTTGAAGTTTGTCGTAGGCAAGAACCATGATGTACAGCGCTTTCTCAGCAGCGGGTACGCCCTGGAAATCGGTAATGACGGTTTGCGCGCGGTTGACCGCGGCTACGTAGGCGCCGCGCTCGTAGTAGTAGCTGGCAACGTGCACTTCATTCTGGGCTATCGTATTAACCAACCAGGTAACGCGTTTTTTTGCGTCGGCGCTGTAGCGGCTGTCGGGGTAGCGTGCGATCAGCTCGTTGAACGAATCATACGATTCACGCAGGCCTTTCGGATCGCGCTCGCTGGGGTCCTGGCGCGTGACATTCATGAACGAGGCGCTGGGTGGGGTAAAGGTGATCAGCCCTTTCAGGTAAAGCATGTAGTCCGTGCCGGCGTGGTTGGGGTACTGCTGCTGGAAGCGGTCTATGGCAGCCAGAGCCTGCTCGGGCTCGTTGTCTTTCCAGTTGACGTAGGCCTGGTCTATAAGCGACTGCTGGGCATATCCGCCAAAGGGATAGCGTGCTTCGATGGCTTCCAGGCGCGTGCGGGCATCGTTCCAGTTGCCGGCGCTGATTTCAACGCGGGCATCCTGGTACAGGCGGTCAGCGCTCCAGCCGGTAGTGGGATCCACCTCGACCTTGGTTGAGCTGCATCCAGCAATAACGATGGCTGCCATAAGGGCGAGCGCGGCGTGTCCCAGGCGGGCAAGACCGGTAGAACGGGGTTGATTCAAGTTGGTACGAGTCACAAAAAGACGTCCTTGGTGTTAGCATGCAGGCTGATTATATGATTTGTCGCCATGACTGACACAGATATCACCAAAGAAAGTTCGGCAGAGGCCGAACCGCTTGAGTTCCTGGTGCCGTATACCGCCCTGCCAGAGCGGCTCGACAAGGTTATTGCGCAACTGATACCCGAACATTCCCGCAGCCGTCTGCAGGGATGGATAGAAGGCGGTCATGTGCTGGTGAACGGACAGCCGGGACGGATCAGGCAAATGGCCAATCCGGGCGACAAGTTGGTCGTCTGGGAGCAAACGCCTCCGGAAGCGCTGTCCTTTACCCCTGAAGATGTGGATTTCCAAGTGGTGGACGAAAGCGCCGACTGGATTGTCGTGAATAAGCCTGCCGGCCTGGTGACGCATCCGGGCGCCGGAAACTGGAATGGTACGTTGCTTAATGGCCTGCTTTACCGCTATCCCGAACTGGCGACGGTGGCCCGGGCGGGTATTGTGCATAGACTTGACAAGGATACCTCGGGTTTGCTGGTAGTGGCGCGCCACGAAAAAGCGCAAACACATTTGATCAGGCAATTGCAGGCACGCAGCGTAAGCCGTGAATATAGTGCGCTGGTGCATGGCCGCTTAACACGATCAGACAGCGTCAAGCTGCCCATAGGGCGCGATGCCAGGGTGCCGGTGCGCATGTCAACAGAGCACGCCATTGCGCCCAAGCCGGCCATTACCCATTATGCCCCCGTCCGTGTCGGCCTCATCGACGATGCCGTCGTTACTGAAGTTGCGTGCAAGCTTGAAACCGGTCGAACACACCAGATACGGGTGCACATGGCCAGTTTGCGCCATCCGTTGGTGGCCGACACCTTGTATGGTGGCAAGCCCGTGGGCGGGGCCTCGCGGCAGTTGCTGCATGCGCGGGCTTTGAGCTTCGATGACTATGGCAGTGACCAGCGGGTTTCATTTGTGGCCGCACTGGCTGAAGATTTTCAGCAGGTCATGGACGGGATTGCATGGAACAGCTGAACCAGTCATCGCTGCCAACGGTATCGGGCCAGCCATGGGAAGGCGTGCGTTATTTCTGCACCACGCGTCAAGGTGGCGTCAGTTCCAGCCCCTGGGCATCGCTGAATCTGGGCGCCCATGTGGGCGATGACAGCGGGGCGGTCAGCCGCAACCGGCAGCGCGTGCGTGCCATGCTGCCAGGTGAGCCGGTCTGGCTGACGCAGGTGCATGGGGTGGAAGTCTTTGATGCCGATAAGCCTACAGGGCATGGCCAGACAGACGCCGCGCCCATAGCGGATGCCGCCGTTACTTTGCAAGCCAACCGTGTCCTGGCGATCATGACCGCAGACTGTTTGCCCGTGGTGCTGGCCAGTACCGATGGCCGTGCCTTGGGTGCTGCGCACGCGGGCTGGCGCGGCCTGGCGGACGGCGTACTGGAAAATACGCTGCGTGCCTTGCGTGAATGTTTGCCGGGTAATGCTGCCTGGCGAGCCTGGATAGGCCCTGCCATCGGCCCCGCCAACTTCGAGGTAGGGGATGATGTCCATGCCGCCTTTGTGGATAAAGACCCCGACATGGCTCAGTTCTTTGTTCCGAAAGCCGAGCCAGGCAAGTGGTTGGCCGATCTGCCGGGGTTGGCGCAATTGCGCTTGCTCAAGGCGGGTGTTGGCATGATTGAGCTTAGCAATGCATGCACTTTTAATCAGCCTGCAACGTATTTTTCGTATCGTCGCGATGGTGCGACGGGGCGTATGGTGACCCTGGCGTGGCTGGCTGATCAAAGGGGGTGCAAACCCGATAGCGACTTACCCTGATTGACACCATTTCAAATGACATCCACCATTCAGAGCAAGCGTTGAGATTTTGTAAGGTGCATGTATCGTGAGTAATCCGTTTCCTCCAGAATGGCCAGTTCCGGTAAGCATAGCGCCCGAAAAACTTGCTGAAATCCAGTCAGAATTTGCACGTGAGTGGTTGCGCATTGCTGAAAGCATGAATCAGGGTGGGCTCACTCCTCCGGCCGATCGCCGCTTCGGTTCATCCGCCTGGGCAGCCAATCCCGCCTCTTTGTTGGCCGCGCACACCTATTTGCTGTCGGCGAAAACCCTGAATCAAATGGTCGATGCGCTTCAGGTCACCGAGCCCGTGCGCAATCGTCTGCGTTTTTCTACCATGCAATGGATAGAAGCCGTCTCGCCCGCCAACTTCATGGCAACGAACCCCGACGTTCAGCAGGCATTGATTCAAAGCGAAGGCCAGTCTTTACGCAAGGGCATGGAAAATCTTTTCCAAGACATGCAAAAAGGTCGGCTCAGTCAAACCGACGAGTCGAAATTCGCGCTTGGTGAGAACGTGGCCGTAACGCCAGGATCTGTGGTGTATCAGAACCAGGTTATGCAACTGATTCAGTATGCACCCGCAACCGACAAGGTGCATAAGGTTCCGCTGTTGCTGGTGCCACCCTGCATCAACAAGTACTACATTCTTGATCTTCAGCCTCAAAACTCATTTGTCAGGCATGCCGTCGAACAGGGCTACACCGTATTCCTGGTGTCCTGGCGCAACCCGCTGGCCTCTGATAACGATGGCATCGATAAAGCCACTTGGGCCGACTACCTGCAACATGGTGTGCTGCAGGCCATAGACATTGCCTGCGCCATTTCCCGGCAAAAACAAATCAATGCCCTGGGGTTTTGCGTAGGCGGTACCTTGCTGGCTTCGGCCCTGGCCTTGGCGCATGCGCAGGGCAAAGATCCCGTCAGCTCGCTTACCCTGCTTACCACGCTGCTCGACTTTGAAGAGACCGGTGTACTCAATGTTTTTGTAGACGAGCTTCAGGCTCAAATGCGTGAAACCCAGATAGGCGCGGGCGGCCTGATGTCAGCGCGCGAGCTGGGTACCACATTTTCCTTCCTGCGACCGGGCGAGCTGGTCTGGAATTATGTCGTGGGCAATTACCTCAAGGGCGAAGCACCCCCCGCTTTTGATCTCCTGTACTGGAACGCCGACGGCACCAATCTTCCCGGCCCATTCTTTACCTGGTACTTCCGCAATACCTATCTGGAAAACAATCTGAAGGTGGCCGGGCGGGTGCAGATCGACGGCCATGCGCTGGACCTCGGCACCTTGTCCATGCCATCTTATATCTATGGCTCGCGCGACGACCATATCGTTCCCTGGCATTCGGCATACGCCAGCAGCCATATCTTGCGCGGTCCCTTGCGCTTTGTACTGGGTGCTTCCGGTCATATAGCGGGGGTCATCAACCCGCCGGCCAAAAATCGCCGTTGCTATTGGGCCCATGACGCCTCGAATCAACCCGCCGAAATGCCGGGCACACCCGAGAACTGGCTGCACGGAGCCACAGAGCATGCCGGCAGCTGGTGGCCCGATTGGTCAAGCTGGCTGGCCACTCATTCAGGGCCTTTGGTCAAGGCACCGACCAAATCAGGCAACACGCGCTATAAGCCTCTTGAAGATGCACCCGGAAGCTACGTAAAGTTGCGGGCGTAATAAAACACAGTTCTAAGGAGAACAACATGAGCGGTAAACTAGCTTACGTAACCGGGGGTATGGGGGGCATAGGTACGTCCATATGTCAGCGGCTGGCAAAAGACGGCTAT
The DNA here is from genome assembly GCA_013416405.1 of Alcaligenaceae bacterium. Classification (GTDB taxonomy): domain Bacteria; phylum Pseudomonadota; class Gammaproteobacteria; order Burkholderiales; family Burkholderiaceae_B; genus Pusillimonas_C. The sequence continues at coordinate 91,425 of JACCET010000005.1, read as the reverse complement.
GTGGTTGTGGCCGGATGCGGGCCCAGCCGGAATTTCAAGCAGTGGATCGATGAGCAGGCTGCACTGGGCTATAAATTTCATGCTTCGGTTGGCAATGTCGCCGACTGGAGCTCTACCGTAGATGCTTTTGAAAAGATACGCAGCGAACTGGGCCCCGTCGATGTGCTGGTTAATAATGCAGGCATTACCCGCGACGGACTGTTTCGCAAAATGAGCCAGGAAGATTGGCGTTCGGTCATTGATACCAACCTTAACAGCCTATTCAATGTGACCAAGCAGGTCATCGAAGACATGGTAGACCGGCAATGGGGGCGTATCATTAATATCAGCTCGGTCAATGGCCAGAAAGGGCAGTTCGGCCAAACCAATTACTCTACAGCCAAGGCAGGCATACATGGTTTCACCATGGCCCTGGCCCAAGAGGTCGCCAGCAAGGGGGTAACGGTCAATACCATTTCCCCGGGTTATATTGGTACCGACATGGTGCGCGCTATACGTCCCGATGTACTTGAAAAAATTGTAGCCACCATACCCGTCAAGCGCTTAGGAGCCCCCGAGGAAATCGGATCCATCGTGGCATGGTTGGCTTCAAACGAATCGGGGTTTGCCACCGGGGCCGACTTCTCCTTGAATGGCGGCTTGCATATGGGGTAGTTGGCTACGCTCAGCAGTTTGATTTTCCTGTTTCACCTACTTGGTATCCGGCCTTAATAACTCATGACGCAATCTCAAGCTAACCCAACCCGCCTTATCAAAAAGTATCCGAACAGGCGTCTTTACGATACGCGCACCAGCGCTTACGTTACTTTGGCCGATGTCAAGCAGTTGGTACTAGACTGCGAAGAGTTCCAGGTCGTCGATGCCAAGTCCGGCGACGACCTGACGCGCAGCATTTTGCTGCAAATCATTCTCGAAGAAGAAAGCGGCGGAATGCCCATGTTCTCGCCTACGGCGCTCTCGCAAATCATTCGTTTCTATGGCCACGCCATGCAAGGGGTCATGGGTTCCTACCTTGAAAAAAATATTCAGGCCTTCATGGATATCCAGGATCGCATGACCGACCAGTCCAAGGGCATGTACGGAACTCAATTTGGCCCCGAAGCCTGGGCCCAGTTCATGAACGTGCAGTCGCCCGTTCTGCAAAACATGATGAACAACTACGTTGATCAAAGCAAAAATCTTTTCGTGCAAATGCAGGATCAAATGCAAGACCAAACCCGCAATATGTTCTCGGTGTTTCCTTTCAACCCGGTGCCGCCCAAAGATAAAAAAGAATAATTCCTACTTGAAAGGGCTGTGTGCTTCCAGTTCATCCAAATAGCCATCAACTGCGGGCGTTTCTTGATCCAGGAAATCAGCTATGGCCTGTGCGTAACGCTCGTCGGCAATCCAGTGGGCCGAGTAAGTTCTGACGGGCAGCAGGCCGCGTGAAAGCTTGTGCTCGCCCTGCGCTCCACCCTCGAATACCGACAGGCCATGGCTAATGCAAAATTCTATGCCTTGCATATAGCAGGCTTCGAAATGCAGGCCGGACACAAAACGCAGACTGCCCCAATAGCGTCCGTACAAGGTTTGCTCGTCGCGAATATTCAGTGCGGCGGCTATGGCTTGTCCGTCTTGCTCGGCAAGTACTATCACCATACAGTCGGCGTTGCTGGCGTGCAGGGCTTGAAAAAATGCCAGGTTCAGGTAAGGCGTGTTGCCATGCTCAAGATAGGTTTGGGTGTAGCAGCGGTAAAAGAATGCTAGCGTATCCGTGTCGATTTGCTGGCCCTGCAGCCATCTGAAACGCACGCCGGCCTGGGCGACTTTTTTTCTATCTTGCTTCAGCTTTTTTCTTTTCTGTTGGCTAAGGCTGAGCAGGAAGCCATTCATATCTACATAGCCTTGATTGGTCCAATGAAATTGAACGCTGTATCGAAACAGAAAACCAGCCTCGGCGAACGCGGCATGTTCGGCCTCTGTGGGAAAAAGTATATGCAATGAAGACAACTCATTTTGCCTGCACAGATTGATGGCCTGCTTGGCCAACAGAACTCGATCTGCATGGTGCCGCGCCAGCAGGCGAGGGCCTGATACCGGCGTGAAGGGAATGGCTGCAAGCAGCTTGGGGTAATAACGTAGTCCATTGCGTTCAAAAGCGTGGGCCCAGGCATGGTCAAACACATACTCGCCACGGGAATGATATTTTAGATACAGGGGCATAGCGCCAGCTAGCACATCATCTCGGAACATCAGCAGATAGTGGGGTGCCCAACCTGTATCGGGCGTGGCGCAGCCGGTCTTGTCCAGTGCCAGCAGGAAAGCATGTTGAAGAAAAGTTTGCTGCCCTGCGATCAACTGATTCCAGTGCTCGGGGTTAATATCTTCTATGTGTTGGGCTAGTTTGAAAGTAACGGACAAAGTGGTCTGGCTGGTTTGGTTGATGTCATGGGGAGTGTAGTGCATGGGCAGGAAAATACCGGTAACGGTCGTATCCGGTTTCCTGGGCAGTGGCAAAACGACGCTGCTCAATCGCCTGCTGAGCCAGGCGTCCGGTTCGGCCAGCGCGAACGATCATGATCGTGTGGTGGTGTTGATCAATGAGTTGGGTGACATTGGGCTGGATCACGAGCGTTTTTTGCAGTTGAGTGATCGTATCGTGCTGCTGGAATCGGGCTGCATCTGCTGTGCTGTACGCGGAGACTTGGTCAATGCCTTGCGTCAGCTGTTTCTGGATGCCTTGTACAAAAGAATTCCACCATTTTCCAGGCTATTGATAGAAACCACAGGGATCGCCGATCCGGCCCCGGTCATGTATACCTTGCAGTATGAACGTTTCCTGGCCGATCGCTATGCCTATGCTGGCTGCATTACGGTGGTGGATGCCGAGCACGGCATGGAGCAATTACGGCTGCATGCCGAAGCGGTGCAGCAGGTCGCGCTGGCCGATGTGCTGCTCATCAGCAAGACTGATATTTCGGCCAGTAAAAAAATACCGGCCTTGCAGCACGAGCTACAGCGCTTGAATTCATCGGCACCCTTGTTGCTGACGCAGTCGCAGCCTGGCCTGAATGCGCTGCTGGACATGGCCGCCGATACGCGGCGGCACATCCCCCGAGGCACGGTGTCGATGTGGTCGGGACGGGCCATGGGTCGGCACGAGGCCCATACGGGCGTGGGTGTACTGACCCTGACCTGGGCGCAGCCCTGGGTTCGATCACAGGGAGTGCGGGGTTTGTCCGAACTGCTTGCCGGTTTGGGCCAGGGGCTGTTGCGCCTGAAAGGCAGGGTGTGGTTCCGAGGTGAACAGCAAGCCAGCGCCGTGCATGCGGTTCATCAGCACTTATACCCGCTGGAGGCCATCGTCGACTCGGCGCCTTGCGTGCAAAGTGTGAGTCCGGACAACGATGTGCAGGCTGGCGGCCGTGATTCTATCGATGATAGGGACTCGGTGCTGCTATTCATTTACCGGGACCTCGAAGCCGCCGGCGTGTTGCAAAAAATACGAGCATTGTTGCCCGATGGAGCCAGGGTATTGTCGTCTGAGGGCAACTTTATCCAGTGAAATGTTGCATTGCCCGTCTGCTGATGGTGTAATAAGAGCATTACTACCGCTAGGCGGCATTGCAGTTTTCAAACTGTAATGTCTATTGTTTGTTCAGGCTTGCTATAACAAAGCCAGGCATGCAGCACCTACCGGCCAGGCCCGTGATGATTCCACTTTCTCCGGCCGCCGCACTATAAATTGAATAATCTTTAGACACGTGTCTTTTGCGCATGGCAGGTCGCTTCCTCCTTTCTGGCGGACAGCATCCCTGGCAGGCATAAAGATGCTTGAATCACATATTTCATTGCTGTTTGCCGCAAGTTTGCGATCCGGCTTAGGATCCATTCGTAGTCGAAGGCGTCAAATGGTTTCCTGAAATAGGAATAATGGTTTATCTCTTGCATCCATCCTGTATGGACCAAACACACGAGTTTCATCAAGACTCCACGCATGTACGTCATGGCTACGCGCGCGCCCTCGGTTTGCCGATGGGGCGTTGCGATCGTGCCGTCGATATGTCTGGTGTTTCGGGCCGGTTGGGTGCCCGTGGTCAGGTTACCGTCGTTCCTGCAGCTGCCGGCCAGATGTCTGTAGTGAAAATGGTGGTTGCATCCACGATGGTTAAAAGCGCGATTGTTAAAAGCAACGACCAAACAAAAATGGGTCAATTGCCTGTAGCAATTGACCCATTCGTAAATCTGGTTGCGGGGACAGGATTTGAACCTGTGACCTTCGGGTTATGAGCCCGACGAGCTGCCAGACTGCTCCACCCCGCGTCTGAAGAAAAGAATATTAACCTACATATAAGTTTTATGCAAATTTTAAGGCGATTTAACGATATTGATGACTGAATCAGAGATCATTCGAGTGCTGGAAACAGCGCTTCTATGCGCCGATCAGCCTATGCCGCCAGCCGAGCTGCGCAAGCTGTTTGTGGCCGAAGAGCTGTCGCTGGACGATATACGACGCTGCCTTGAGTCGCTGCAGCAGGACTGGGGTGAAAGAGGCCTTGAGCTGCTGGCCTTGTCCAGCGGGTGGAGGTTCCAGAGCCGTCCCGAGATGCAGCGTTATCTGGCCCGGCTGAATCCTGAAAGGCCTCCGAAATATTCGCGCGCCGTACTGGAAACCCTGGCCATCATTGCCTGGCGACAGCCTGTCACCCGGGGTGATATTGAAGATATACGTGGGGTAACCGTCAGCTCGCAGATTGTGCGCACGCTTGAGGACAGGGGTTGGATAGAGGTGCTGGGATATCGCGATGCGCCAGGCAGGCCTGCCTTGCTGGGCACGACACGTCAGTTCCTTGATGACCTTGGGCTGAAGGCGCTTGATGATCTACCTGCCCTTGAGTCTCAAGAGGCTGTGGTGGCGCTGGCAGGGCTGGAGTTCGAAGAGATTCCTGCGGATGAGGCTGCATCGGATGCGCTCACTCAAGATGGGGCTGTGCAGACCGAAGTCGAGCAGGCCGAAATGCAAGAGGCTGCCTCCGGGCTGGATGGCCTGCAAGAGCCGGTGCCATCGGAAATAGAAAAGATTGAAACGGAGTACCTAAAAGAAAATGACTGAAATAAATAAAGAAACAGACGTGCATGCCACTGATGCTCAGGCTGCTGCTGGTACGGAGCCATCCGATCAGGCAAAAGCCGCCGCGCCGCGTGGTCGCGGGCGTAAATTAAGAACACCGTTTCGCCGTCGGCGTGGTGATGAATCCGCAGCAGATGTGCCTGTCGATGTAGCTGCCCAGGCGGCTGTTCAGCCCGATGCCGACGGGTCCGCTCCGGCACAGGGCCAGGCAGATGAAGTGACGGCCGCCGCAAAGCCGCGTCGCAATCCGCGCCGTCGCAAAGCGCCGGCTGCCGAGTCTTCCGAGGCCGCCCCGGCGGCCGCTGCCAAGCCGGCGCGCGAGCGCCGTCCGCGTGCTGAAAAAAATGCCGAGAGCGAGCAGGAAGCCGAGCAGGCTTTGGCTTATCTGGACAATACGGCGCAAATTTCGCAGCGCCTGGACAAATATTTGAATAGTGATGCGCTGACTCCCAAGTTGCATAAGGTTCTGGCCGATGCAGGAGTGGGCTCGCGCCGCGAAATGGAAGAGTTGATCGTTGCCGGGCGTGTCTCGGTCAACGGAGAGCCCGCCCATATAGGGCAGCGTGTTGGTGCCAATGATCAGGTTCGTGTCAATGGGCGTCCTGTTGTGCGTCCGAATGCAAAAAAACCGCCGCGCATCATCCTTTATCACAAGCCCGCCGGCGAGATTGTCAGCCATGATGATCCAGAAGGGCGCGCCACGGTGTTTGCGCGCTTGCCCAAGATGCGTGTGGGCAAATGGCTGTCGGTGGGGCGTCTTGACTTAAATACTGAAGGCTTGCTTATCCTGACGACATCAGGTGATCTGGCCAACCGTCTGACGCACCCTCGTTACGGTGCCGAACGGGAATATGCGGTCAGGGTGCTGGGTGAGCTTGCTGACGATCAGAAGGCTAGTCTACTTAAGGGTATTCAGCTTGATGATGGCCCTGCCCAGTTTGGCGCTCTCGATTATCTTGGCGGCGAGGGCAGCAATCGCTGGTATCGCGTTACCTTGAAAGAAGGGCGCAACCGGGAAGTTCGTCGTATGTTTGAAGCGGCTGGCGTGATGGTTAGCCGCCTTATCCGGACCCGCTTCGGTGAGGTTGTGCTGCCGCGCAATTTGCGTCGTGGGCGTTGGGAAGAGCTTGATGGCTCCCTGGTAACCGCGCTGATGCTGCAGCTTGGACTGTTGCGCGAAGATGATTCCGACGAATCTTTCGGTTCGGGGCGTGAACGCCAGCCTACCTCTCACGACAGTGCCTTGCCCCCGGGCTTTGGTACGCTTGAACGTAATGGCACGAATGGCGCCAAGGTCAGCCGTCGTGGCAAGCTGTCGGGGGGGCGCCCGCAGCGCGCAACAGCGGCGGAAGCTTATCCATCAGACCCCTACGGCACAGGCAAGAGCTTCAGTGGCGGTTTGCCTAATGGCCAGCCTTCGGGTGGCAGAGGCAAGGCCGGTGCAGGCAAGACAGGCAACAAGGCGGGTGCAAGCCGCGCGGGTGGCCGTAACCAAACGGACGGCCGCAATCGCAAGCATGCCGAAACGCAGCAGGGCGACGGTGAGGTTCGACTCGAGGGCGCTGCGGGCAATGCCCGCCGTCGCGGGCCAGGCGCGCGTCCGGCCAAGCAGGGCGGCGGCAAGCCGGGAGGCGCCAAGCCTTCCGCGCCTCGCGCCCCGCGTGGTGAAAGCAAGGCGAAACCCGCCGGCTCCCGGGCGCGATCCGGTGCTGCACGTGGCGACGACTGGCAGCCACGCGGTGCTTCGGCGCACGAGTCGCATTTGGGCAAATTGGGTGGCGGCCGTAGCCGTTAATCGGGTGGTCCAGGGCAAACGTGCTAGGCTCCATGTTGCTTTTTTAATGTAAGGCCTAGACATAACAGGAATTTTTCTGAATTTCTGTTAGAATGTAGGGCTTTACAGCTATATTGTTTTGGCTATGCATGGCAGCGTTTTTTGATGTTGGCAGCTAGCTGGTTACCGGGTTGTTGTGTTCTGGGCCGTGTTGCTGCTGGGCGGCGGTCGGCCTGTTGGCTTTGGTTAGCAATGTTAGCGGCACATTTTCGAATGCGCCTTGGGTAAGCAAGTGTTGGCAAAAATGCTGCGTAGTAGGCGCGGTGGCTGGCATGATTGCTTGCTGCGGGTGTGATAGTGGGCTGTTGTGCAGCCCATTTTTTTTTGGATTTTATGGCAGATATATTCGCATTGACACAAGAAGCCATTGCCGGCCTGGATGTCGAACTTGTCGACGTTGAGCGTGCGCCGCTTGGGCTTTTGCGCGTCACAATCGATCGCCCCGATGGGGTGCGTATCGAGGACTGCGAACAGGTTTCAAAACATTTGTCACGCGTGTTCGAAGTTGAGAATATCGACTACAAGCGTCTTGAAGTGGGTTCGCCCGGCATTGATCGTCCGCTGAATCGGGTTGCTGATTTCGTTCGATTTGCCAACGAACGCATCGAAATCAAGCTGCGTGTAGCCATTGATAATCGCAAGGTATACGTGGGCGTGCTTCGTGTCCCCGATACGGCAGCTTCCGATCCGTCTGCGAATCCTGTGTTTGGCCTTGAGCTGGATGCGGGCTCGGGTAAAGAGCAAGTACTTGACTTTACCTTCGACGACGTTGATCGTGCAAAACTGGATCCCATTCTCGATTTCAAGGGTAATAAGCGATGAGTCGCGAAATTCTTTTGTTGGTTGACGCCTTAGCGCGTGAAAAAAACGTAGGCCGCGAAGTCGTTTTCGGCGCGCTCGAAAACGCTTTGGCGTCTGCCATGAAAAAGCGTTTCAAGGAAGACGCCGATATCCGGGTGACCATAGATCGCATGTCTGGCGAGCACGAAGGGTTTCGCCGCTGGCTGGTCGTGCCCGATGATGCGGGTTTGCAAGAGCCTGATCAGCAGGAACTGCATTCCGATGCACAGGAAATCTTACCTGGCATCGAGGTAGGCGAATACATTGAAGAGCAACTGGAACCCGAAGAGTTTGGTCGTATCGGAGCCCAGGCGGCCAAGCAGGCCATACTCCAGAAAATTCGCGATGCCGAGCGTGAGCAAGTGCTCAACGACTTCCTTGAACGCGGCGAAAATATCGTATCGGGCACCGTCAAGCGCATGGATAAAGGCGATGCCATCATCGAGACTGGCAAAATAGAAGCCCGCCTGCCGCGCTCTGAAACCATACCCAAGGAAAATATCCGGGTGGGTGACCGCATTCGTGCCTGGGTGCTGAAGGTCGATCACACTGCTCGTGGCCAACAGGTCATTTTGTCGCGTACTGCGCCCGATTTCATCCGTCAGCTGTTCGATAACGAAGTGCCGGAAATCGAGCAAGGCCTGCTGGAAATCAAGGCGGCTGCCCGCGACCCGGGTGTGCGCGCAAAAATTGCCGTCATTGCTTACGACAAGCGTATTGATCCCATTGGTACTTGCGTAGGTATGCGTGGATCACGCGTCACCGCCGTGCGCAACGAACTCGGTGGCGAACAGGTCGATATCGTGTTGTGGGCCGAGGATCCGGCTGAATTCGTAATCGGCGCCTTGGCGCCCGCGCATGTCGAGTCCATCATGGTCGATGAAGACAAGCACGCCATGGATGTCGTGGTCGATGCCGAAAATCTTCCCAAGGCTATTGGCGCGCGGGGTCAGAACGTTCGTTTGGCTTCCGAGCTTACCGGGTGGCAGATCAACATCATGACACCCGAAGAGAACCAGAATCGTCAGGAAGAAGAGCGTACTGGGCTTCGTCAGGCCTTCATCAGCAAGCTGGACGTCGACGAGGAAGTGGCCGATATTCTTATCGATGAAGGCTTTACCGGCCTGGAAGAAATCGCTTACGTTCCTATGCAGGAACTGCTCGAAATCGAAGCCTTCGATGAAGACACGATCAATGAGCTGCGTACCCGGGCACGTAATGCATTGCTGACTGAAGCCATCGCCCAGGAAGAGCGTGTTCAAACGGTGGCGCAAGAACTGATCGAAATCGAAGGTATGACCCCCGAGCTGGTTGCAAAACTGGCTGAAAACGAGGTGCTTGCCCTTGATGATTTGGCCGAGTTGGCAACAGACGAGCTGTCGGAAATATCTGGCTTGTCGGAAGAAGAAGCCAGCCAAATGATCATGCGGGCACGAGCTCACTGGTTCGATGACGAGGCCTGACAAGCATGCCGAACCAACTGAGTATATTTATTGAAAAATAGTAGTAGCAAGCAAGCAAGAGAGAGTCGAATGCCGAGTAACACCGTCGCCCAGTTCGCTGTTGAACTGAAAATGCCATCGAACGTACTGCTGGAGCAGCTGCGTTCCGCAGGCGTTGAACTCAAGTCAGTTGACGATGCCGTCACTGACACGGATAAGGCGAAGCTCCTTGAGTCCTTGCGTCGTGCCCATGGCGGGAACGAGGGCAAGAAAATCACCCTGACCCGTCGTCAAACCTCCGAGATTCGGCAGGCCGACGGCTCGGGGCGCTCGCGCACAATTCAAGTAGAGGTGAGAAAAAAGCGTGTGTTCGTCAAGCGCGATCCCGCCGAGCTCATCAACGAGGCTGCTCGTGCCGAGGCCGCTGAAGCGGAACACGACGCGGTCATCGAAACGGCCGTGCCCGATCCGTCTGCTTCCACGCCCGACAGCAGTCCGGCTACGCAATCGCATGCATCTGCCGAACAGCAGGCGCCAGCGGCTGAAGCAGCGGCACCGACTCCTTCTGAAAATACCGAAGCTGCTCCTGAAGTCCCAGAGCAGCCATCCGTTTCGACCGAACCCGTTGCCGCAGCTGATGTGCAGCCCGAGGCCTCGCAGGCTCCTGCCCAGTCGCAGCCCGAGCCCGCCCAGCCGGTTCAGTCCGAACCCGTAAAGCAAGAACCTGAGCAGGCCGAACCAACCCAGGCAGCGGCCAAAGAAGTAGCCGCACCGGTTGATGCGCAGCCCGAGCAGGCGCCAATGCAGGCTGAAACGCCCGCTGAACCCGCTGCTGCGTCCAAGTCCGAGCCAGAGGCAAACGAAAGCAAGCCAGCAGTTGCCAAGCCAGCGGCGCGTCCCGCCAAAACGGCGGTTCGCCGTGCACCCGCAGCGGCGCCTGCCGTCGACCCAGATCGCGAGCGTGCCCGTCGTGCTGCAGAAGCTGAAGCGGCCGCGCTGCGCGAAATGCTCAGCCGTCCCCGCAAGGTTTTGAAAGCGCCCGAGCCCGAGGCCGGCAATCTGTCAGGCACTTTGCATAAACCGGCTGGCGCCAAGGGTGCCAAGAAAGACGGCAAGCCAGGTGAAGTCAAGAAAGTCATCAAAGCCGCCGAGGTTTCCTCCTCCTGGACTGACGACAGTGGCCGTAAAAAGCCAGCCGCCAAGGCCGATGCGCCGCCAGCTGGCCCCAGCCGTGATGGCTGGCGTGCGGGCGGAAAGGCCGGCAAGGGTGGCAAGGGCAATGCCCGTGGCCGTGGCCGCAATGCCCAGCCAGAGCGCAAGGAAGTGCAGCCGGTCGAGTTCATCGCTCGTGAAGTTCATGTGCCTGAAACCATTTCAGTGGCTGATCTGGCACACAAAATGTCCATCAAGGCGGCTGAAGTCATCAAGCACCTGATGAAGCTTGGTCAAATGGTCACGATCAACCAGGTGCTCGATCAGGAAACGGCCATGATAGTGGTCGAAGAACTCGGTCATATAGCCATTGCTGCCAAGCTCGACGATCCTGAAGCCTTCCTCGAAATCACCGAAAGCACAGAAGCTGAACAGCTGCCTCGCGCACCGGTTGTCACCGTTATGGGTCACGTCGACCACGGTAAGACATCACTACTCGACTATATTCGCCGTACCAAAGTGGCGTCTGGCGAAGCAGGGGGCATTACCCAACACATCGGTGCCTACAACGTCAAGACTGAGCGTGGCATGGTCACCTTCCTTGACACCCCCGGACACGAAGCCTTTACGGCCATGCGTGCACGGGGTGCCCAGGCAACCGATATCGTGATTCTGGTCGTGGCCTCAGACGACGGTGTCATGCCGCAAACCAAAGAGGCCATCCACCACGCCAAGGCGGCGGGTGTGCCCTTGGTCGTGGCCATTACCAAAATAGACAAACCCGATGGCAATCCCGAGCGAGTCAAGCAGGAATTGGTCTCTGAAGAGGTCGTGCCGGAAGAATACGGTGGCGATGTTCCCTTTGTGGGCGTGTCGGCCAAAACAGGCGAAGGTATTGATTCCTTGCTGGAAAACGTATTGCTTCAAGCCGAAATTCTTGAGTTGACCGCAGCAGTCGATGCACCGGCCAAGGGTATTGTGGTCGAGGCACGCCTGGACAAGGGTCGTGGGCCGGTCGCAACCATACTGGTGCAAAGCGGCACGCTGAACCGTGGTGACGCGGTTCTGGCCGGAGCCAGCTTTGGCCGCGTACGCGCCATGCTCAACGAAAACGGCAAGCCCGTGAACAGCGCCGGACCGTCCATGCCTGTTGAAATCCAGGGCCTGACCGAGGTTCCAGCCGCCGGCGACGAAGTCATCGCCATGGTCGACGAGCGCAAGGCGCGTGAAATCGCCTTGTTCCGTCAGGGCAAGTTCCGCGACGTCAAGCTGGCGCGCCAACAGGCTGCCAAGCTTGAATCCATGTTCGACAATATTGGCGAAGGCGTACAAACGCTTGCGCTTATCATCAAGACCGACGTGCAGGGTTCGCAAGAAGCCCTGGTGCAGTCCCTGATCAAGCTGTCCACTGACGAAGTCCGGGTGCAGGTTGTGCATGCCGCTGTGGGTGGCATCTCGGAAAGCGACGTTAACCTAGCCATTGCATCGCATGCCGTGGTCATAGGCTTTAACGTACGGGCCGAGCAAAGCGCCAAGAAATTGGCCGAACATAACGATATCGATCTGCGCTACTACAACATCATTTACGATGCTGTCGACGATGTCCGCAACGCCCTGTCGGGCATGCTGGCTCCGGAAAAGCGCGAGGAAGTCATCGGCATGGTCGAAATTCGCGAGGTCTACAACGTTTCGCGCGTGGGCAATATTGCGGGTTGTATGGTTACCGATGGCGTTGTGCGCCGCGACTCTCAAGTGCGGTTGCTGCGCAACCACGTGGTGCACTGGTCGGGCTGGATCGACTCCCTGCGTCGTTTCAAAGACGACGTCAAGGAAGTCAAATCGGGCTTTGATTGCGGTATCACCCTCAAGAACAACAATGATATTGAAGTCGGCGACCAGCTCGAGATCTTCGAAATCAAAGAAATTGCCCGGACACTGTAATCAATATGGGTCGCCACAAGTCCAAACCAAATCCGGGGCGCAATACCCGGCTGGCCGACCAGATCCAGAAGGATCTGGCCAGCCTGATTCAGCGCGAGCTCGATGTATCGCGCGCCGGACTCATCACGCTGACCTCTGTCGACTTGTCGGCTGATTACGCTCATGCCAAGGTGTATTTCAGCGTTATGGGTGCCGAACCCGAGGTCGCTACCGCCGCCCTGGCCGAAAAGGCGGGCTGGCTGCATTCGCTGCTGTTCAAGCTTCTGCACATTCATACTGTGCCGACATTGCGTTTTATCCACGACGATCAGCTCGCACGTGGTTTAGAACTGTCACAACTGATAGACCGGGCCAATCGGCCCCAGGTTGAACCCTTCAAGCCCTCGGAACCCGAGGATCCCGACGAACAGCCTTAAGGGGCTGTCGTTTTTGCATGGATTTATAAACGATGGCTTCCCGACGCGGGCAGTTGCTCGATGGTGTCCTGTTGCTGGACAAACCGGAAGGTTTGTCGAGTAATCACGCCTTGCAGCGAGCCAAAAGAGCGCTTGATGCGCGCAAGGCCGGGCACACCGGCACGCTGGATCCCTTTGCCACAGGGCTGCTGGTTTGCTGCCTGGGTCGTGCGACCAAGATCTCAGGAAAAATGCTTGAAGCCGACAAGGGCTATGTAGCAACCTTGCGGCTGGGCGAAGAAACCGACTCGGGCGATCTGACGGGCAATATAGTCAGTCAGGCGCCTGCAGAATTCAAGGGTGTGACCCAGGCCGAGTTTGAAAACGTATTGCCACAATTTCGTGGTGAAATAGAACAGATTCCACCCATGTACTCAGCCCTGAAGCGTGATGGAAAACCGTTGTACGAGTATGCGCGCCAGGGTATTGAACTGGATCGGCCAGCCCGCAAGGTAACGATACATGAACTGTCGCTGTTGCAGTTCAATGGAATTGAGGTCGAGGTTTCGGTTCAATGCAGCAAGGGTACTTATATACGCACACTGGCTCAGGATATTGGTCGCCAGCTTGGCTGCGGCGCGCATTTGATAGCCTTGCGGCGGACCAGTGTAGGGCCTTTCAAGCTTGACGATGCCGTTGGGCTGGAAGCGTTGCAATCCATGGCAACGCCTCAAACCACTTTAATTGCTCTCGATGCCTTGCCCGCCGGCCTGTCGCCATCAAGCACCATACAAAAGGACGAACTATGAATCGCGCTCTGCGCAATGTGGCCATTATTGCCCACGTGGACCACGGCAAAACGACGCTGGTCGATCAATTGCTGCGCCAGTCAGGCACGTTTCGTGATAACCAACAGGTTACCGAGCGTGTCATGGATTCCGGCGATATCGAAAAAGAGCGTGGGATCACCATCCTGGCCAAGAACTGTTCCGTACAGTACGAAGGCACGCACATCAACATCATTGATACCCCCGGACACGCCGACTTTGGCGGGGAAGTGGAGCGAGTGTTGTCCATGGTCGATGGCGTGGTGCTGCTGGTCGATGCCGTTGAAGGCCCTATGCCGCAAACGCGTTTCGTGACGCGCAAGGCGCTGGCCCTGGGCTTGAAGCCTATCGTGGTTGTTAACAAGATCGATAGGCCGGGCGCACGTCCCGACTTCGCCATCAATGCCACGTTCGACCTGTTTGACAAGCTTGGTGCCACCGAAGAGCAGCTGGATTTCCCCATTATTTACGCTTCGGGCCTGGCGGGCTATGCCGGTATGACCGAAGAGGTACGCGAAGGCGACATGCGCCCTTTGTTCGATACGATACTCAAGTATGTGCCCCAGCGTGAAGACGATCCTGATGCACCTTTGCAGATGCAGGTAATTTCTCTGGATTACAGTACCTATGTCGGCAAGATTGGCGTGGGTCGTATCAACCGCGGACGCTTGCGCGCAGCACAAGATGTCGTGGTCAAGTTCGGGCCGGAAGGCCAACCCATCAAGGGCCGCATCAATCAGGTGCTGAAGTTCAAGGGACTGGAGCGCGAGCAGGTTGAAGAAGCCCAGGCCGGTGATATTGTGCTGATCAACGGGATTGAAGAGATCGGCATAGGCTGCACCATTACGGATCCGGCTACGCCCGAGGCGCTACCCATGCTGCGTATCGACGAGCCCACCCTGACCATGAACTTCATGGTCAATACTTCACCCCTGGCAGGTCGTGAAGGCAAGTTCGTTACCAGCCGCCAACTGCGCGACCGCCTGGATCGCGAACTGAAGTCCAACGTGGCGCTGCGTGTGAACGACACCGACGATGACACGGTGTTCGAAGTTTGCGGCCGTGGCGAACTGCACTTGACCATTCTGCTGGAAAACATGCGCCGTGAGGGCTACGAGCTGGCCGTATCGCGTCCACGTGTGATGTTCAAGGAAGAAAATGGCGTCAAGCAGGAACCCTATGAGCTGTTGACCGTCGACGTCGAAGACGGCCACCAGGGCGGTGTCATGGAAGAGTTGGGTCGGCGCAAGGGCGATTTGCAAGACATGCAGGCCGACGGCCGTGGCCGTACCCGTCTTGAGTATCGTATTCCGGCACGTGGTCTGATTGGATTCCAGAGCGAGTTCATGACCTTGACCCGGGGCACAGGCTTGATGAGTCATATTTTTGACGACTACGCGCCCGTGCGTGAGGGCGGCGTGGGCGAGCGCCGCAACGGCGTACTGATCAGCCAGGACGACGGCGGGGCAGTGGCTTATGCATTGTGGAAGCTGCAAGATAGAGGCCGCATGTTTGTGTCGCCCCAGGAACCACTGTACGAAGGCATGATCATAGGCATACATAGCCGTGATAATGATCTGGTGGTCAATCCCATCAAGGAAAAGAAGCTCACCAACGTGCGTTCGTCGGGCAAAGACGAGCATATCGACTTGGTGCCGCCGATACAACTGACGCTGGAATATGCCGTTGAATTCATCAGCGACGACGAGCTGGTGGAAGTTACACCTAAGTCCATACGCTTGCGTAAGCGCTATTTGCAGGAACACGAGCGTCGCCGCGCTTCCCGCGACGCCAACTAAACGCTTACGTACGCGATAAAAACGGGCACTTTGCTAATAGCAAGTGCCCGTTTTTTCGTATGGGCTTCGCTAATTTTCTAAAAAACGGTACAATTCATTCCTATTTTTAAAATATTATTGCTATGACCTTGGCCCATCCAGTTATTATCGACGAGCAGAAAATAGACGGCAACACGCCCACAATGCGCCTGTTTGCATTACTAGAGGTCATTGCCCGGAAGAACCAGTATTTTTCCCTGCAGAGCCTGGTCGATGAGCTCGGTCTACCCAAGCCCACCCTGCACCGCATGTTGCAGCAACTAGAGGGCGCAGGCATGATTCAGCGCGACGGCGATGGGCGTCAGTACAGCACGGGCCAGCGCCTGCGGCGCATGGCGGAAAATCTTTTGCTGAACGATACGGTACATGGTGCACGGCATGCCGTGCTGCGCCAACTGGTCGAAGAGGTGGGGGAAAGCTGCAATATCACGACCTGCTCCGGCAACGAGGTCTTATATCTGGATAGGGTGGAAACCTTGGCACCCTTGCGTTTCTACCTGCATCCGGGCTCGCGGGTGCCGGTGCATTGTTCGGCCAGTGGCAAACTGTTTCTGGCCCAAATGACATCATCGCAGCGCCGGCGCTTGCTGGCTCAGGCCACGCTTGCGCAGTACACAGACAAGACGCTCACCACCATCGATCAGGTCGAAGCGGAAATAGAGCGGGTACGGCGCGATGGCTATGCCTTTGACGATGAGGAATTCCTGCCCGGCCTGTTTTGTGTGGCCGTGCTGGTGCCGTCAGCCGAAGGCAAGTCGAATATGGCGGTTGCCATGCAGGCACCCATAATGCGCATGACCGCCGAAAAATCGCTGCAATGCCTGCCGGCCCTGCACCGTGCCGCCGCAGTACTGGCCGATATTGAAAAGGCCAACAGTGCCGACGACCAAGAGACCTGATTCGACCGGGTCGTGGCTTGCCTGACTATTTAACAGAGGGATTTTTCATGTCTCAAGCCTTGGCGGCCATGCCGCCCATGCACAATGTCTCAGTCAGGGATGTATTCGGTCTGGATTCAGACTTGATGGTGCCTGCCTTTATCGAGCGGGAGGAACATGTTCCTGAAATCGACGAAGTCTATCGCTTTAATCATGATGTCACGCTTGCGATACTGGCTGGTTTTGCACGTAACCGACGGGTTATGGTGCAGGGCTTGCACGGTACGGGAAAATCCACACATATCGAGCAGATTGCCGCCAGGCTGAATTGGCCTTGCGTGCGGGTGAACCTCGACGGCCATATCAGCCGGCTGGATCTGGTCGGAAAAGATGCCATTGTGGTGCGCGATGGGATGCAGGTTACCGAGTTTCAGCAAGGGATAGTGCCGTGGGCGCTGCAACGACCGGTTGCCCTGATATTCGATGAGTACGATGCGGGCCGCCCCGACGTCATGTTCGTGATCCAGCGCATACTGGAACGCGAAGGCAGCTTCACCCTGCTGGATCAGAACCGGGTGATTCGACCGCATGCGGGCTTTCGCCTGTTTGCCACATCGAACACAATAGGGCTGGGTAATTTGAATGGCTTGTATCAGGGCACGCAGATGCTTAATCATGCGCAGCTGGATCGTTGGAATATCGTGGCCACGCTTAATTACCTGACGCCGCAAGACGAGGCCGCTATTGTTCTGGCTAGGGTGCCCGAGCTGAATGATGAGCGCGGCATGAAGCTGCTGACGGCCATGGTAAGCGTTGCCAACCTGACCCGCAAGGGCTTTGAAGCCGGCGATATTTCTACGCTTATGTCGCCGCGTACGGTGATTACCTGGGCAGAAAACATCCAGATTTTTGAAGATGCCCAAGTGGCTTTCCGTTTGTCTTTTCTGAACAAATGCGAAGAGACCGAGCGCGCCACCGTCGCCGAATATTATCAGCGCTGTTTTGATCAGGATATGGCTGAGTCCGGCCTGCATGCCTAGCCGCTGGTCTAACCGGGCAACCGCCTCATGACTACTCATGCCACCACCGATATCGCTGACAGCATACAGCAGCGCGTGCGCATGCAGCAAAAGGCTGAGTCCTTATCAGCGGTTGCGTTGCGCGCGCTGACAGGGCGCAGGCAGCTGCATTTTGAAGGTGGCCGCCTTTACGACCACCAAGGGCGGATTCCCATCCATGCGCCGCATCTGCAACTGCAGCCCGGTGTGGATACGCTGCAGTCTTATCGGGGCGTTGTCGATGCCGTGGCCCTGCGCCTGCAGCTCTCCGATCCACAATTGCATGCCAATTTGCTGCCGCAAGAACCTGTGGAGCGCATGGTATTCGAATGGTTGGAGCAGTTGCGCGTGGAGTCGCTCGTGCCTGCCGATCTGCCTGGCGTGCGCCATAATCTGATCAGCCGCTACCAGACCTGGTCAGCAGCCTTTCTGGATTCGGGCGCAACCGAAACCAGTCTGGGCATTTTGCTGTTTGCGCTATCGCAGATTACCTGGAGCCGCTTGATGGCTCATGAACTGCCCGAACATATTCAGGATTTGCTGGAACCGACCCGAGCCGGGCTGGCGCCAGCTATCGGCGCAGCGCTCGCTGGTATACGGCGCCATCGTGACGACCAGCGTCGTTACGCCGATTATGCCCTGCAGATTGCCCATGATATCGCTCAGCGTGTGCAAAGCGAATACGAAGACACACCCGGAACCAAGACGCTGCAGCGTGGCGGCTTTACCTTGTCCCTGGATTTTGAGCAAGACGACGGCGACGCTTATGCCACGGCGCATAGCGGTGATAGCGTTGTTTTTGCCGAGGCTCAGGGTCGATATCGCATTTTTACGCAGCGCTATGATAAAGAGCTGGATGCAGCAGGCCTGGTGCGTGCACCAGTATTGCGTGAGTACCGACAAACACTGGACAGGCGTGTGGCCCAGCAGGGTGTCAATGTGGCGCGCCTGACTCGCGCACTGCGTGCTGTATTGGCCAGGTCACAGCGTGATGGCTGGCTTTTCGGCCAGGAAGAAGGCGTGATAGACGGCAGGCGTCTGGCTCAGTTGATCAGCTCGCCGGCGGAGCGGCGTCTTTTTCGTCAAGACCAGCATGTGCCGGTGGTGGACTGTGCGGTCAGCTTCCTGGTCGACTGTTCTGGCTCCATGAAGCAATACAGTATCAGTCTGGCCCTGATGATGGACATCATGGTGCGTGCGCTCGGGCAGGCGGGGGTAGCAACCGAGGTGCTGGGATTCACCACTTTGGCCTGGAATGGTGGTCGAGCCCACAAGGACTGGTTTGCGGCCGGCAAGCCAGAGGCACCTGGGCGGCTGAACGAAGCATGTCATCTGGTCTTCAAGGATGCAGATATTTCCTGGCGGCGCGGCCGAGCACAGCTCGTTGCCATGATGAAGCCCGATTTATACAAAGAGGGCGTAGACGGTGAGGCGGTGCAGTGGGCTTGTGGCCGCCTGATGGCCAGGGATAGCCGGCGGCGTATATTGCTGGTGGTGTCCGATGGTTCTCCCATGGACAGCGCCACCAATCTGGCCAATGACAAATTCTATTTGGATAATCATTTGAAGTCGGTGATACGGCAGATAACGCTGAACCAACCTGTGGAAATCCTTGGCCTGGGAGTCGGCCTGGATCTGAGTCCTTACTACCCGCGTTCGCTGCCCATAGACCTGACTCACGGCCTGGACAACGCGGTATTCGATGAGTTGTTGATGCTGTTAGCCGGGCGTGGACCGGCTTTCAGGAAGTAGTGTTCAGGGCCTGGGCCTGCACCGCCGTGACGGCAATGACATTGTAGATGTCACAGGCGTTGCAGCCTCTGGACAAATCATTGGCTGGCTTGTTCAAGCCCTGCAACAAGGGGCCAATAGCGGTCGCGCCGCCCAGCCTTTCAGTGAGTTTGTAGGCGATATTGGCGGCATCCAGATTGGGGAAAATCAGCACATTGGCCTGGCCGGCCACCGGTGAGTCCGGTGTTTTGCGTTGAGCGACCGGCGGGGAAATGGCGGCGTCCAGTTGTACTTCGCCTTCTATGATCAGTTGCGGGCGCAGGCTGCGCACCCGCTCTGTTGCGCGACGCACTTTTTCAACACATGGATGAGTGGCGCTGCCATGGGTTGAAAACGACAGCATGGCGACTTTCGGTTCGACATTCAGTAAAGCACGGGCGCTGTCGGCGGCGGCCAGGGCAATGTCAGCCAGCTCTTCTTCGTTGGGCTCAATGACCAGGCCGCAGTCGGAAAAGATCATGGCCTGGGTAGTGGTATGAAAGGGAAGGTCGCGCAGCATGATGAAAAAGCTGGAGACCAGTGGGGTTTGAGCTTGGATACCGACTATCTGAATCGCATTGCGCACGACGTCGGCCGTGGTGTGCACTGCACCGGCCACCGAACCGTCTGCCAGGCCCTGCCTTAGCATGAGGGTGGCGAAGGTAAGGGGCTGCCCGACGGCGGCTAGTGCTTGCTCGGATGTCATGCCGCGTTTTTGGCGCAGTTCCAGTAGAACCGACTGGAACTGGCCAGTTAACGCAGACTGTCTGGGATCAACGATCTCGATATCGTTCAGATCAACGCCGTGCGTCTGGGCGGCAGCAGTGACCTTCGATAATTCGCCCACAAGAATGATGTGTGCGAGACCGTCGTTGGTGGCCTGCCGGGCAGCGTGCAGTACGCGCGGATCTTCCGCCTCGCACAGCACTATGCGCATAGGTTTGGCGCGCGCCCGGGCAATAATGCCGTCCAGCAGGCTCATGGTTGGTTCCTGGGCTCAGACGTAGTCTTTGTACTTGTCCAGGAAACGTACGGGCTTGGACAAGGCATCGCGACGGAAGGGGTCGCCCAGTTCGCGGGTGCACATGATCTCGACAATAGTGGTCTTGCCTTCGTTCATTTGCATGTCCACGGCTTTCTTCAAGGCCGGGCCGACATCTTCCAGCTTGTCGACCACGATGCCTTCAGCGCCCATCGCCTTGGCGATGCTTGCAAAGCTTTGGTTGTCGAGCTCTCCGGCCACGAAGCGACGGTTGTAGAAGTCCACCTGATTTTTCTTTTCGGCACCCCACTGGCGATTGTGAAATACCACGGCGGTGACGGGAATATCGTGGCGCACGCAGGTCATGATTTCCGACATGCTCATGCCCCAAGCGCCGTCGCCGGCATAAGAAATGGCGGGGCGATGAGGCGCAGCCACTTTGGCGCCTATGATGGTGGGCAGGGCGTAGCCGCAGTTGCCCCAGCTCATGGGGGCGAAGAAGCTGCGTGGCTTTTCAAAGCGCAGATAGCTGTTCGCTACCGAATTGATGTTGCCGATGTCGGTCGAAACCATGACGTCTTCGGGCATGGCTTTTTCCAGTTCGCGCAATACCTGGCGCGGATGCAGATAGCTGCCTTCGCTTTTCTGCTCTTCTATCATGTCCAGGCTGAAGGAGTCGCGCTCGTGTGTCCATTCGTCGAGCTCCTTTTCCCAGGCGGTCTTTTCAGCTTGGATCGTGCTGGCGCGTTCGGACTTGCTTGCGTCGCAAGCCAGCGTCTTGCCTTCCAGCCGCTGTTGCAGGGCGACAGCGGCTGCTTTGGCGTCGCCGCAAATACCGACCGTGATTTTCTTGACTAGACCCAGCATTTTGTTGTCGGCGTCGATCTGGATGATCTTGGCATCTTTGGGCCAGTAGTCCATGCCGTGCTGGGGCAGGGTGCCGAACGGGCCAAGGCGGGTTCCCAGGGCAACGACTACGTCGGCCTGGGAAATCAACTTCATGGCGGCCTTGGAGCCCTGGTAGCCCAGCGGGCCGCACCACAGTGGATGGCTGGCGGGAAAGGAATCGTTGTGCAGATAGCTGTTCACGACAGGTGCGCCCAGTCGCTCGGCCAGAGCCTTGCATTCTTCAATGGCGTCGCCCATGACAACGCCACCGCCTGAGATGATGACCGGGAACTTGGCCGTGGCCAGCAATTCAGCGGCTTCGTTCAGGGTGCGTTCGCCACCTGCGCCGCGATCCAGAAGTTGAGGCTTGGGGATTTCGGCATTGATTTCACCGTAGAAATAGTCGCGCGGGATATTGAGCTGGGTAGGGCCCATTTCCGATAGTGCCCGGTCAAAGCAGCGTGCCGTGTATTCGGCCATGCGGGCGGGGTGGGTGACGTGACCCTGGTATTTGGTGAATTCCTGGAACATGGGCAGCTGATTGCCTTCCTGGAAACCGCCCAGACCTATGCCCATGGTACCGGCTTCGGGGGTGACGATGACCACCGGCGAGTGAGCCCAGTAAGCGGCGGCAATGGCAGTTACACAGTTGCTGATGCCGGGCCCGTTCTGGCCGATGACCACGCCATGGCGACCGCTGACGCGGGCGTAGCCGTCGGCCATATGGCCTGCGCCTTGTTCGTGAACGACGGGAATCAGACGTATGCCGGCAGGAGCAAAGATGTCCATGGCATCCATGAAGGCCGAGCCCATGATGCCGAACATTTCTGTTACGCCATTGGCGACCAGTGTTTCCACAAACGCTTCAGAGGGGGTCATTTTCTGTACACCTGCGACGGGAGTATGGGTTTTGGTAGTCATAGTGGCCTTCCTGAATTAACAAATAATGAAATGAATCATTCCGAATAATGATTATTAGTGGAAGTCTATCTGTCTAAAATAAAAAGTCAACAAAAAACGATTTTCCGGAATGAAAAGTTTCATTCATAAGTTTTTTGGAAACTGGCTCATGCGAAACGTCTCGACTGGCTCTAGACCACCCGGGTGCTATCCCATACCTTGTTGCTATGGCGCGCAAGTGCTGCTAGCAAATCAACAGGAGAAAACCGAATGTCCAATGAGCAACTGACCCAGACCATCAAAGCCTTCGGTGATGCATGGAATCGCCACGATATCGATGCCTTGATGGCGTTCATGCATAAAGATTGCGTGTTTGAAACGGTTGCCGGCCCCGATGCCTGCGGTGCGCGCCATCAGGGCCAAGAGGCTGTACGCAAGGCCTTCGAGGCTGCCTGGTTGACCATACCTGACGCCCAGTGGCTGAATGCCAAGTGCTGGGGGCACGAAGACCAGGGCGTGCTGGAATCCACATTTACCGGCACTGCGGCCGACGGCTCACGCATCGAAGCCAATATGGTCGATCTGCTTGTGTTCCGCGATGGAAAAATCGTACTGAAGAACGCCTTCCGTAAAAATCGCCCACATTTGCCCGCCAAGGCCTGACGCCTGGCTCTTGGCTTGGGCGTTTTACGTGTATCGCGCCACGTTGCGGTCTCTTTGTTTATCTCGGAGTCATAATGGCATCCCTCCCTGCAGTTGGTGATCACTCGCCTTCGGCGTCTTTCAAAGAAAGCGCCTACGATCCTGTATACGATCCGCTGGTCAGCAAGACTGGCCACGGTCAGGCTTATGCGCCTACCTACTGGGTTGCGACGGCTGGCCCTCCGCCCCAGGACGATGGCCCGGTCACTCAGGATTTTGATGCAGATGTTGTAATCATTGGTTCAGGTTTCACCGGCTTGGTCACGGCCTTGAGTCTGGCTCAAGATCACGGCGTCAAAGCGGTGGTTCTAGAGGCCAACAGCGTGGTCTGGGGATGCACCAGTCGTAATGGTGGGCAGGGTCAGAACGCCTCGGGGCGCTTGTATCGCTCGCAATGGATACAGCGCTGGGGTGTGGATGTGGCCAAGCGTCTCGATGCAGAAATACATGAAGGCTTCGATTACTGGAAGAGTCTGGTCAATACCATAGACTGTGATGCGCAAGCGGGTGGTCACCTGTATGTGGCACATCGCCAGAAAAAAATGGCCTTCCTGGAAAGTGAATGCCGTGTCATGAAAGACGTTTTCGGCTACGACACACGCATGCTTAGTCGTGCAGAATTGTTTGAGCAGTATGCTGCGGATCATGAAGCGGCCGGGGCCATGCATGAGCCGGATGGCGTCGGCGTGCATCCACTCAAACTGGCCTTTGGCTATATACGCAAGGCGCGTGCTTTAGGTGTAAAGATTCATCCAGCCAGTCCTGTCATGGGCTGGGAGACCATCAATGGTGTGCATCATTTGCGCACACCGGGTGGTGTGGTGCGGGCGCGGCGCGTTGCCGTAGCAACAGGGGGGTATACGTCGCAGGGCATGCACAAGTCGCTAAACAGCAAGATCATGCCCATCTTGTCCAATTCCATGGTGACGCGTGTGCTGACCCCCGAGGAAAGGACAGAGGCTGGGCTGAAAAGCACCACCTTTATTACCGATACACGTACCCTGCGGTTTTACTATCGTTTGCTGCCCGATGGTTCCATGCAAATAGGCAGCCGTAGCGCCGTAACCGGCGCCGATGCCCAGAATCCCCGGCACCTGAATCTGCTCAAGGAAGGGCTCTACCGCAAATTCCCCAGCCTGCGCAATATTCCCATCGCCTATTCATGGTGGGGATGGGTGGATGTCAGCCACGACATGATGCCGCGGATCACCCAGCCAGATCCAAAAGAGCAAATATTTTATGCGGTTGGTTATGGGGGCAATGGCGTCTCGTTCTCGGCGCATGCCGGGCGGCGACTGGCCGAGCGTGTGGTAGGCAAGGAAGGCAAGCACTGGGATCTGCCCATTTATAACTCGCCACTGCCCGGGCACGTGTTTGCTCCGTTTCGGCGTTTGGGGCAAGCCATGCTGTACAAGTATTACTACTTGCGCGACGAAAAATTCTGATTTAAATGGCTTTCAGGGTCTGATATACCTGGGCCAGGCGCTTGATGCCGGCGGGAATTTTTTCCTTGTCTATGGAAGCAAAGCCCAGACGCAGGTAGTTATTATTGGTGGGGCCGGGCCGGTGGTAGAAAACATGGCCTGGTTCGATGACCACGCCTTCCTGCAAGGCCATGTCGGCCAATTCCTGCGTGTCTGTTCCCTGTGGCGTCTTGATCCAGCACGATGAACCCCCGCTGATGGGCACCAGTTCAAACTCGGGCAGATAGGTGTTGATCGCGTCGGTCAGGGCCTGAGCGCGCTCGGCATATTGATGCGACAGCCGCCTTAGCAGGGAATGATAGTGCCCCAGCGAAATGAATAACGAGAACGCCCTTTGTATATAGGCGGAAGGATGGCGCAGCATTAACCGGCGCAGGGCTCGCAGTTCGTGTATGAGTTCTTGCGGTGCAACAATATAGCCAACGCGTAATCCGGGTGCAAAGCTTTTCGAAAGACTGCCTACATAAATAACGCGGCCGTGTTTGTCCAGGCTTTTAAGCGCGGGGGTCGGGTGGCTGTCGTAGCGATTTTCGGTTTCGTAGTCGTCTTCGATAATGATGGTGTCTGATTTGGCAGCCAGCTCTAGTAGCGCTTTGCGCCGCTCCATGGGCATGGTAACGCTGGTGGGGCAATGGTGGCTGGGTGTTACGAAGATATAGTCGCACTCTTTGATTGCGGGAGTGATGCGCAGACCCTCGTCATCGACTGCCAGGGGCATCAATCTTTCTGTGCGACGCGTAAAGGTATTGCGTGCGTCGGGGTAGCCAGGATCTTCCATGCCGACCACGGTGTGATTGTGTATGAGCAGGTCGGCCAGCAAATACAAGGCGTGCTGCGCTCCTACGGTAATCACGATTTCTTCTTTCTCGGCCCACACACCACGGCGCGGCAAAACCTGGCTGCGTATTTCGTCGATCAGCGCCGGGTCGTCGTTGGTGATGAGGTCGGGGGCCCAACTGCGAATATCCAGCACCGACAGCGCCCGGGTACAGCATTCACGCCATTCGGCCGTGGGAAACTGGCTGGCGTCGAACTGGGCGTAAACGAAGGGGTAGGGCTGGCTTTGCCAGCTTTCGGGCTTGACGATGTTGCGTTGCCGCGACGGATGAAACACGACCCGCTGATCCCAGCTGACTTTGGCGTAATCAGTTTGGTCGCTGATCTGCGGGCGCTGCTTGCCAACGTGGTTGTCCAGGACGTCGTCGGCGACGAAATGCCCGCTGCGCTCGCGCGATACCAGATAGCCTTCCGACACCAGTTGCTGATAGGCGAAGACCACGGTGTTGCGTGCAATGCACAGGCTATCGGCAAGCAGGCGGCTGGAGGGTACGGGAGCACCCGCAGGCAGGTGGCCAGATAGTATGGCCGATACCAGCATCTGGCGTATACGCCCTTGCAGACTAAGGCTGGAATCACCGACTCGTTCAAAAAGAGAAGGCCATAAAACGGCCGAACTTGAGGGGGCGGGCGCATGCATTTTATGTTCCGTAAGACGGGCTGCTGGCTGGTCGCTGCGTGCATTGTATGCAGCCACCCAGCCTATTGTTATAGGAACATAGTGTAGTTGGGCTGCCAGCGAATAACAATGCGGCAGCCCAGCGAGCGGGACTTATACCTTGCCCTTCCAGGGAATGAGTATTTTTTCCAGGTAGCGCAGCAGCATATCGAAGATCAGGGCAAAAAAGCCGATCACCAGTATGCCCATGATGACGATGTCGCTGGCCAGGTACTGGGCGGCGTTAAGTACCATGAAGCCCAGCCCGCGCGACGAGGCGACCATTTCTGCGGCCACCAGGGTGGTCCAGCCCACACCTATGCCTATGCGCATGCCTGTAAATATTTCTGGCAGTGCCGCCTTGAGGATGACGTGGGTAATGATCTGACGGCTGGAAGCGCCCATGGCATAGGCCGCATGAATCTGCTCTATGGATACTGACTTGACGCCGGCTCGTGCGGCAATGGCCATGGGGGCGAAAATGGCCAGGAAGATCAGAAACACCTTGGGAAATTCGCCTATACCAAACCAGATAATGACCAAGGGCAGGTAGGCCAGTGGGGGTAGGGGCCGGTAGAACTCAATGATAGGGTCGAACACACCGCGTGCCAGGCGGTTCACACCCATCAGTACGCCTATGGGCACGGCTGTAATCAGCGCCAGCAAGAAGGCGCCCATGACCCGGCCCAGGCTGGCAGCGGTGTGCTGAAACAGCGTAGAGTTGGCCACGCCAAAGGTGCTGGCTTCGATGAACTTGTCGTAGACGGCAAACGGCGATGGCAAAAATATGGGTTTGATCAAGTCCAGGCCGGTAATCAGAAACCATAGCCCTATCAGGGTTGCGGCCGTGACCAGGCTGATGAAACCGCTATACCCCGCGCCTGGGGCTCCGTATACTTTACCGGGCGTGGCCGGCTTACCCAGGAATAACTTGTTAGCCATGCATGATTTCCGGTTGGCCGGCTTCGCGTTCGTCGCCGTAGATTATTCCAAGTATGATTTCGCGCATCTCGATGAAGTCTGCACTGGACTTGATGGCGCGGGCATCTCTTGATTCAAGGAACCGTTTGTTGAAATCGAGTTCGTAGGTGTTGGTGATGCGGCCTGGTCGTGGCGACATCACAATAAGCCGCGAGCCCAGAAACAACGCTTCTTCCACACTGTGCGTGATGAAAAAGAACATTTTATGGGTATGCTGCCAGACATCGAGCAGCAGCTCTTGTATGGTTTCCCGTGTGAGTGCGTCAAGGGCTGCCATGGGCTCGTCCATGAGCAGCATGGCCGGGTCGCAGGTTAGGGCGCGAGCAATGCCGACACGCTGCTGCATGCCCCCGGATAATTGATAGATCATGTGTTGGTGGAAGTCTTGCAAACCCACCAGTTCAAGATTACGGGCAGCAATGGTACGGCGCTGACTTTTTCCCACACCTTGCAGCTTTAGCCCGAACTCTGTGTTCTCCATGACGTTCAACCAGGGCAACAGGGCATGCTTCTGGAACACTACACCGCGATCAGAGCCTGGCCCGACTATGGGTTGGTCGCCCAACAGCAATTCGCCCTTGGTAGGGGAAAGAAACCCGGCAAGCAGATTCAGCAAGGTGGTTTTACCGCAGCCCGAGGCGCCAAGGGCTACGACGAAATCTCCGGCATTGATGTCTAGATTGACATCTTTCAGGGCAACTACCGAACCCCCCTGTTGCAAGGCGGGGTAGGTGACGTTGACGCCACGGGCGCTAAGGCTTCCTATAGGTGCTGTCATGCAGGGACTCCTTGGTGCAAATACCACGCAGTGCGCCGTAAGAGCGCACTGCGACGGCGGGTGAAACTCGTTGCTGAAACCAATTACTTTGCTGCGGCCTCGGCGTAGCTAGCATTGACGAAAGGCGTGTAGTCAGCCAGTGGCTTGTCGATCTGACGCTGTGTTTTAAGGAAGTCTGCGCTGGCGCTGAATGCTTTGGCTGCGCCGCTGTCTTTACCGCCGCTCAGCCAGGCATTTGAAGCTTGTTCCTTGGCATCGGGAAAAAGGAGCAGACTCAGGGCCGACAGGATATCTTCTGGTTTGCCACCTATCATCTTGACTATGCCTTTGATCTCGGGCGAGTCTGCTGTCAGCTTGCCGCTGTTGGCGTTGTAGTCGGCATAGGATTTGGCTAGAACCTTGGTGAAGGCAGCCATGAACTTGGGATTCTTTGCTGCCCAGTCTTTGTCGGCGACTATGCCGTCGAAGGTGGGTACGCTTTGTTTACCGATTTGTTCCGAGTCAGCAATGTTTTTGCCGGTTTTTTGAATTTCGGTCAGGGCAGGTGGCCATACGTAGGCGGCATCCAGGTCGCCACGTTGCCAGGCGGCGACGATTTGTGGCGGCTGCATGTTCAGAATATTGACTTTTCTGGGATCCAGTTTCCAGATCTTGTCCATGGCGACCAGCAGGTGAAAGTGGGACGTAGATACAAAGGGTACACCTACCTTTTTGCCGATCAGATCTTCGGGTTTTTCTATGCCTGAGCCGTTACGGGCAACCAATGCTTCTGATTTTCCTATGTTGTCCAGAATCCAGAACAGCTCCATCTCGACCCCGCGCGTAACGGCTGCCGTAATGCCTGTGGATCCAAGCACGCCTATGGGTACGTCACGGGAAGCAAAGGCACTGGAGATATCGCCGGCAGAGCTGAACTGGCGCCAGTCTATTGCATAGCCGGCCTCGGCTGCGGCTTTGTCGAAGCTGCCATCGGCAATGGCGCTGACGAAAGGGCCTACGATTTGTTGATAACCGACCACTACTTTGGTCTGGGCATGGGCGGCGAAAGATCCAAGACCAAATGCGGCCGTGGTGATACCAAGCAGGGCGACTTTGCGTGCACGTCTAAACAGGGAATCCATGGTTTTCTCCAGTGAGGTGGCAGGACAACATTTATAGATTGCGTCATTTGTGTCTCTGTGTGAGTTCGATAGTGCCCACAGTCCTGCGCTGCGACTAGGTCCAGTTGGTTTTATTAGATAGGACCAGTTCTTGCAGATGCCCTTGATATTTCTTAGGAAACCTATATTTCATGCTGGTTTCAGGCCGCTTGTCATCACCTTGGTTCGGCATGGGCTTTAAGGGTAAACGCCCATGGGTCTGGTGTGGGCAAAACAGCCTCAAGCAAGACGCAAATCGGGCGCTGAAGGACGGTTTATATTCCTTAAGCGCCCGATACGCGTTTTGAGGTACGCAGCCCACCCCACGGACGGGGCGGGCAGTGTTCTGTCAGCTTAGTTTCGAATTAGCCAAACAGGGCACTGGCTTACATGCCGCCCAGGCATACATATTTCATTTCCATAAAGTCGTCCATGCCATAGACTGAACCTTCACGCCCCAGGCCTGACTGCTTTACGCCTCCGAACGGCGCAACTTCGTTGGATATCAAGCCGGTATTGACGCCCACCATGCCATATTCCAGCGCTTCGGCCACACGGAAAATACGTCCGACATCGCGGCTGTAGAAATAAGAAGCCAGGCCGTATTCGGTATTGTTGGCAAGTTCAATCACGTGGTCTTCGTCGGTGAACTTGACCACGGGTGCCAGCGGGCCGAAGGTTTCTTCGCGCATGCAGAGCATGTCTTCGCTGATATTGGACAGCACTGTGGGCTGGAAGAAACGCCCGCCCATCTGGTGCGCCTGCCCGCCCGTTGCAACCTTGGCGCCTTTACCCAGGGCATCTTCCACGTGCTCGCGTACTTTTTGCACGGCGGCGTCATCGATGAGCGGGCCTTGCGTGATCTGGTCGGTGAATCCATCGCCGACCTGCAGGGCACCAACCTTGGCGGAGAATTTTTCAAGGAAGGTATCGTAAACCGATTCATGCACATAAATGCGATTGGTGCACACGCAGGTTTGGCCTGCATTGCGGTATTTGGCTGCCATTGCGCCGTCTACAGCCGCGTCGATGTCGGCGTCTTCGAAAACGATGAAAGGTGCATGGCCGCCCAATTCCAGCGACATTTTCTTGATGGTGGACGCGCTTTGCTGCATGAGTATGCGTCCGACAGCCGTTGATCCGGTAAATGTCACCTTCTTGACTATCGGGCTGTTGCACAAAACCTTGCCGATGGCGATGGAGCGGTCGCTGTCGGCGGTAATGATGTTGAGTACACCGGCGGGTATGCCTGCACGCTCTGCCAGTTCGGCCAGCGCCAACGCCGACAGGGGCGTTTGTTCGGCAGGCTTGAGCACCACGGTGCAGCCTGCGGCCAGGGCCGGTGCAACCTTGCGGGTAATCATGGCGTTGGGGAAGTTCCAGGGCGTGATGGCGGCGCACACACCTATGGGCTCACGCATGACCAGCATGCGGTTGGCCTTGCTGGGCGAGGACATGATGTCTCCGCTGATACGTTTGGCCTGTTCGGCAAACCATTCGACAAAAGAGCCCCCGTAGCCGATTTCGCCACGGGACTCGGCGATGGGTTTGCCTTGCTCCAGTGTCATGATCTTGGCCAGGTCTTCGGTGTTGGCGATGATCAGGTCAAACCATTTGCGCAAAATGCCAGCACGTTCCTTGCCGGTGCGTGCACGCCAGGTTTTGAAAGCCTTGTCGGCCGCCGCGATGGCGGCCTGGGCCTGGTCTGCTTCAAGGTTGGCCAGCTGGGCTATGGTTTGCCCGTTGGCGGGGTTATCGACCGGGAAGGTGCTGTTGTCGGTGGCCTGAACCCATTTACCATCTATATATGAAGCAGTCTTGAATAGAGCAGGATCTTCTAGCTGTATGGGCAGTTGCTGTAGTGTCATGGTGTGTGGTTATCAGAGGTTTGTTAGACAGAAAAATATTGTATGCCTGTTTCCGTGGCTTATTCGGGCAAGGCCGGAGCCGTGTGGCGCTCGTCGATGAATTCTGCGCAGAATCCTTCGATATGGCTCATGGCTAAATCCAGATCGTCGGTTAGGGTGAACAGCCTGATATCCTGTGCCGCGATAAGGTGGTTCGCCAGCGGGCCCTGCTTAAGCCATTCGATCAGGCCAGACCAGAACTCGGTGCCGATCAGGATGATGGGTGCGGGCGGTACCTTACGGGTTTGAACCAGCGTCATGACTTCAAATAGTTCGTCTAGCGTGCCGTATCCGCCGGGTAGGGCAATGTAGGCCGCGCTGTGCATGAAGAAAGTTGCCTTGCGCGAATAAAAATAGTCAAAAGACAGGCTGTGGGTTTGATAGCGGTTATTCTTGGCTTCGTTGGGTAGGCTGATATTCAGGCCTATGCTGTTGCCGCCGGCTTCAAATGCACCCTTGTTGGCGGCTTCCATAATGCCCGGCCCGCCGCCTGCAATGACGGTTAGGCCGGCCTTGGCCAGCCGGGAGCCTAACTCTTCGCTCAGGGCATAATAGGGCGAATCGGGTTTAATACGCGCGCTTCCGAATACGCTTACGCCCCACCCTATGCTCTGCAGTGTTTCGGCAGCCGTCTGTAACTCTGCCATAATTCCTGGAATCTGCTGCGCCGCCGGCGTGCGAACTATTTTATTGCTTGACATGAAAAAAACCTTGTTGCTTGTTGATGGGTCCAGTTATTTGTATCGTGCTTATCACGCTATGCCAGACCTGCGAAACGCCAAAGGAGAACCCACGGGTGCCCTTTACGGAGTCATCTCCATGTTAAGGAGACTGGTACAGGATTACAAGGCAGATTACGCCGCTTGTGTTTTTGATGCGCGCGGTAAAACATTTCGTGACGATATCTATCCTTTATACAAAGGAAATCGACCTTCCATGCCTGAAGAGCTGGCTGCCCAGATCGAGCCCATACACAAGGCGGTCGCCGCCTTGGGTTGGCCGGTGCTGGCGGTGCCGGGGGTCGAGGCCGATGACATTATTGGCACGCTGGCCCGGTGCGCGGCACAGGAAGGCATACATACGGTGATATCCACTGGCGACAAAGACCTGGCCCAACTGGTCAATGAGCATGTGGAGCTGGTCAACACCATGAGTGCGGAGCGCCAGGATATTAACGGTGTTATCGCAAAATTTGGGGTCAAACCTGATCAGATTGTAGATTTTCTGATGCTGACGGGTGACACGGCCGATAATATTCCGGGCGTTGAAAAGGTCGGCCCCAAAACGGCTGCCAAATGGCTGGCGCAGTTCAACACCCTGGATGCCCTGATCGAGAACGCTGATACCGTGAAGGGCGTCGCAGGCAATAATTTGCGGGCCGCCATTCCCAATTTTGAAATGACCCGCAAGCTGGTCACCATCAAAATCGACTGCGATATTCCGGAGCTGGCCGCAGGCTTGTCGGCCTTTGTTCCCACGCCTGTCGATAACGATACCTTGATCAGCCTGTACAACGAGTACGGCTTTCGCAGCTGGTTGCGTGAACTAACCGGCGATGCCGAACGTGTTCCCGAGCAAGACAGCCGCCAACCGCAAGCAGCCCCCCAGGCGCCCGAGCAACTGGCCTATGAAACCGTAGATACCTGGGCCGATTTTGACCGCTGGTTGCAAATCATAGAATCGGCCGATCTGGTGGCGCTTGATACCGAAACGACCTCGCTGGATCCCATGCAGGCCAGGCTGGTGGGCCTGTCGTTGTCGGTGCAGGCGGGCGCTGCGTGCTATATACCGGTGGCCCATCGCGGCACCGACCACGCCCTTCAGTTGCCCAAACAGGAAGTCCTGGAGCGCTTGCGTCCTTGGCTTCAGAACGCCGGCGCGCCCAAGCTGCTGCACAATGCGAAATACGATACTCATGTGTTCGCCAACGAGGCAGTGACGCTGGCGGGGGTGACCGAAGACACCATGTTGCAGGCCTATGTGCTGGAGTCACACAAGCGTGTGAATATGCAGGAATTGGCCGAGCGCTGGCTGGGGCGCACCGGCACCACGTATGAAGAATTGTGCGGCAAGGGCGCCAAGCAAATCGGGTTTGATGAGCTCGATGTCGAGAAGGCATCGCACTATGCCTGCGAAGATGCCGATTTCACTCTGCAATTGCACCAGGTATTGCGCCCCAAGGTACAAGAAGACTCTGGGCTTGAGCGCATATATAAGCTTGAAATCAAGGCATCGGCAACCCTGACCACCATAGAGCGCAACGGCGTGGCCATCGATGGGAAACTGCTGGCGCTCCAAAGCCATGAGCTGGGCCAGAAATTGTTGGCTTTTGAAGAAAAGGCCTACGAACTCGCCGGGCAACCCTTCAATTTGAATTCGCCCAAACAGTTGGGTGAAATCCTGTTCCAGCGTATGGCGCTGCCCGTAGTACGCAAGACGCCCAGCGGTGCACCTTCAACCGATGAAGACGTTCTGACCAAGCTGGCACGCGACTATCCCTTGCCAGCCTTGTTGCTAGAGTACAGGGGGCTGGCTAAGCTCAAGTCGACCTATACCGACAAGCTGCCCAAGATGATTAATCCGCGTACAGGGCGCGTCCATACCCGCTATGCGCAGGCGGCCGTCATCACCGGTCGGTTGTCTTCGTCTGATCCCAATCTGCAGAATATTCCCGTGCGTACACCCGAAGGGCGCAGGGTCAGATCGGCCTTTGTGGCCGATGGCGGCCAGATTGTGTCGGCCGATTATTCCCAGATCGAGTTGCGCGTCATGGCGCATGTGTCAGACGACGAGAACCTTAAGCAAGCGTTCGCACAAGGCGATGATATTCACCGGGCCACGGCCGCCGAGGTCTTTGGTGTTGCGAAGGCAGACGTCTCGGCCGAGCAGCGTCGGGCGGCAAAAGCTATTAACTTTGGTTTGATTTACGGCATGGGCGAATTCGGCCTGGCATCCAATCTTGAAATCACGCGTGACGCGGCACGGGCCTATATCGATCGCTACTTTGCCCGCTATCCAGGTGTGGCGTCGTATATGGAAACGACCAAACGCATGGCCAATGAACAGGGTTATGTGGAAACGGTGTTTGGCCGTCGTTTATGGTTGCCCGAACTGCGCGGAGCCAAAGGCCCGCGTCGCGCAGCCGCCGAGCGGGCCGCCATCAATGCGCCTATGCAAGGCACCGCCGCTGACCTTATCAAGATGGCCATGGTTGCGGTACAAGACTGGCTCGAGGCCGAGCACCTGAAAACCCTGTTGGTCATGCAGGTGCACGATGAGCTGGTGCTCGAAGTGCCCAATGACGAAGTCGATATCATCAAACAGCACCTGCCCGGCCTGATGTGCAATGTAGCCAGCCTGAGCGTTCCTCTGGTGGCCGAGGTAGGTGCAGGGCCTAACTGGGAGCAGGCCCACTAGTCAATCAAACATGACACCAAGGCTTACAGTCGCTGCGCTGCCTGAAGCGCATGAATACGTGCCGCAATCGGTGGGTGCGACGAGAACATGGCACTAATGGCCTTATTGCCTGAAATGCCCGAAGCCTGGAAGGCCTTGGGCAGTTCGCCGGCCTCGACACCGCCCAAGCGGGCCAGTGCGCGTATCATGGGCTCGCGCGAGCCCAGCAGGCTGGCCGACCCTGCATCGGCGCGGTATTCGCGTTGACGCGAGAACCACGACACGATAATCGAGGCCAGCACACCAAATACCAGCTCACAGACAATAACCGTTATGTAGTAGCCCATGCCCACGCCACGGTCGTTCTTGAATACGACTCTATCAATAAAGTAGCCGGCAACACGTGCCAGGAACACGACAAAGGTATTGACCACGCCTTGTATCAGGGTCAGGGTAATCATGTCGCCATTGGCAATGTGGGCAACTTCGTGTCCCAAAACAGCGGCGACTTCTTCTTCCGACATGCTTTCCAGCAAGCCTGTCGAGACGGCGACCAGGGCGTCGTTCTTGAAGGCGCCGGTGGCAAACGCGTTGGGCGCGCCTTGGTAGATGGCGACTTCAGGGCGGCCAATGCCGGCCCGGTCGGCCAACTGGTGCACGGTATCCAGCAGCCAGGCCTCGCGGGCATTGGCGGGAGCCTGAGGATCAATGACTTGCGCCCCGGTCGAGCGCTTGGCCATCCATTTGCTGATCAGCAATGAAATGATGGAGCCGGTAAAACCTATCAGGGCTGAAAAGATCAGCAACTGAGTCAGATCCAGGCCGTTGGCCGTCATGTAGCGGCCCACGCCCAGGATGTTCATGGATGCGCTAAGTACGATCATGACTGCAACGTTGGTCATGAGGAACAGAAAAATTCGTTTCATATTCTGGTGATTCCAGTCAAGGCGAGCGTTGGAAGTGTTTTGTTATTCGGGGTTGGACTGTATAAATGGGGGCGGGTTCCAGGAATTTAAAGCGGCACGCCGATATTTTTTCTGGCACCAGAGTATAGTATCGGCTGGTTTTTTATTCTGAGTAGCGGTCGAGTACATGCAGTCTCTGTGGATGTTACTGGCGAGTATCATGTTTGCCGGCATGGGCGCCTGTGTGAAAGTGGCTGCTGACTATGGGGCGTCCTTGCCGCATGTCGTCCTGTTTCGCGGCATACCCTCGGTGCTGCTTTTGTTTATCTGGACCCAGGCTACGCACCGCAGTCTGATCCCCACTAGCTGGAAACTCCACTTCTGGCGCAATCTGGCTGGCGTCACAGCGATGTGGTTCGGTTTTTTTGCCCTCTCCCATCTGCCTCTGTCCACAGCTGTCAGCCTTAATTACACGGCACCTTTGTTTATTGCAGCCTGGATGCTGAGCAGGGGTGGCAACCAGCGTGATCCGGTGCGTATCGTGGCTGTCCTGCTGGGGTTCCTGGGGGTACTAGCCGTACTGCGGCCCAGTGTCGAGCACGAGCATTTTCTTGCGGCCGCAATAGGCCTGGTAGGCGGTGCCATGGCGGCGGTTGCCATGATGCAGATACGCCAACTGGGCCGAGTGGGTGAACCCGAATGGCGTACGGTGTTCATTTTTTCCTGTGCTGTTTGCCTGACGGGCATGGTGGGCCTGCTGTTCGATGGCTGGCGCGATATCGGCCTGCGGGCCTGGTTGGCCTTGGTGGGCGTAGGCGTATTTGGCTTGGTTGGACAACTGGCCATGACGCGGGCTTTTGGTCTAGGGTCTGCGCTATTGACAGCTGCCTTGCAGTACACAACGATAATCTTCGCGGCCGTGCTGGGCATCATTTTCTGGGGTGATTTGCCTGACGTTATTGCTTGGGCTGGAATGGGGCTTATCATAGCCTCTGGGTTGCTGTCGGTTTGGCGCACCTATTCCGAGGATCGCATTATGCGCGGTCTAACGGCGGCGCCAGCGACAACGGTTGATGCTGAAATACAGGAGACTCGACGTGTTTAAGCTATTGATTAGCGCAGAAGAACTGCAAAATAACATCCCCGCGGGCAATTGGCTCGTATTTGATGTCAGGCATGACCTGGTCGATCACGAGGCAGGCAGGAAAGCCTACGAGCAAGGCCATATTCCAGGCGCGCTATATCTTGATCATGAACAAGAGCTTTCGGCGCCTAAAACTGGGCGCAACGGCCGCCATCCTTTGCCCAGTCGCAAAGACCTGGCCGCCCTCATGAGCAGTCAGGGTTTGAAGCAGCAAACGCAAGTGGTGGTTTATGACGGCGGCAACAGCATCTATGCGGCGCATTTGTGGTGGATGCTGCGTTGGCTGGGCCATGAACGGGTGGCCATTCTGGATGGAGGCTGGCAGGCTTGGTTAAACGCATCGGGGGCCGTTCAAACTGGAACAAACTCAGCTAAGCTGACCGAGGCGCAGGCCGTGCAAGGCCTGAGTTTGCCTGGTGCGGCGGGCATGCCGGTCGTTGATGCGCAGGCCGTATTGAACAATCTGACCAACCCCGAATTTGTGGTGGTTGATGCCAGAGCCAGCGATCGCTATCTGGGCAAGACTGAACCCATGGATCCTGTGGCCGGCCATATTCCGCAAGCCTTGAACCGGCCCAACAGCCTGAACCTTCAGGATAATGGCCGTTTCAAGCCGGTGCCAGCATTAAGGCAGGAATTCGAGGCCTTGCTCGACGGCCGCCCTGCCGGGCAAATTGTTCATCAATGCGGCTCGGGTATTACCGCCAGCCACAATCTATTTGCCATGGAGCTGGCTGGCCTTGAAGGCTCGGCCTTGTATCCCGGGTCATGGAGCGAATGGTGCAGCGATACCAGTCGACCGGTGGCTCGCGGGAGCGACTAGTCATTGTGGCCGGGCGGGTATGGCCAGCTTCTCGTACAATTTAGGCAATTTCAAAAGAGCGCGACATGATGGCGCGCCTGTTTACTGGAATAGCTCATGAACGAAGTAAAGGCGGGCGCGCAGCCTGCAGTTGGCGATAATGAACTGAATAAGGCAAGTCTGCCTCAGGATTTTGAAACGGCGTTGGCGCAGTTGGAGTCCCTGGTGGCGCAAATGGAAACTGGTGCACTGGCCCTTGATCAGTCACTGGCGGCCTACGAGCAGGGTGTCGAGCTGGCCAAGATATGCCAGCGCCGCCTTGATCAGGCCGAGCAGCAGGTAAAAGTCTTGCAAGACAATCTCCTGAAGCCGCTGACTGACACCTCTGATACGCAAGAGGACTAGGTATGGGGCATAACTCCATAGATTTCCCAGCGTGGCTGGACGACCGGGTGCAGCATATAGAAAGTGTGCTTGATCAGCTCTTGCCCCCCGTTACCGAAGCGCCTGCAAGTCTGCACGAGGCCATGCGCTATGCGGTTCTTGGTGGGGGGAAGCGGGTGCGGGCAGCGTTGGTCTATGCCGCGGGCGAGGCCACCCTGCAAACCAGCGCTCCCGCTTCGGCCCAGGAAATTGGCCTGGATCACGCGGCAGCGGCAGTCGAGCTCATCCATGCTTATTCGCTGATCCACGATGACCTTCCCTGTATGGATGACGATACCCTGCGGCGGGGTCGTCCTACCGTGCATGTCCGCTTTAACGAGGCGACTGCGATGCTGGCTGGTGATGCCCTGCAGCCGCTGGCCTTTGAACTGCTGGGCTTGATGCCGATTGCTCCCGCACTGACAGTGCAGGCTACCCAATTGCTGGCTCGCTCGGCGGGCAGCATGGGTATGGTGGGCGGCCAGGCCATCGATTGCGAGAGCGTGGGGCTGGAGCTTTCTGCCGAGCAGTTGCAGCAAATGCACAGCATGAAAACGGGTGCCATGCTTGAAGCCAGCGTGCTTCTGGGCGGTATAGTCGCGGGGGCAGGATCATCGGCGCGCCAGTGTCTAGAACGCTATGCCTCTGCCATAGGCCTGGCCTTTCAGGTTGTCGACGATATTCTTGATGTCACGGCCGATACCGTTACGCTGGGCAAAACCGCCGGCAAGGATGCGGCGGGCAACAAGCCTACCTATGTCTCTATCTTGGGCCTGGACAGTTCGCGTGAGCTGCTACATTCGCTGCATGCGCAAGCCCACGAGGCACTGTTGCCCCTGGGGCCTGCGGGTGCCCAGTTGGCTGGTATCGCCGACTACGTCGTCGGACGCGACCGCTAGGCACGCTTCTGGGCTCATACCTTCTGCCGCAGCGGCTTTTCATCGTGCTTGTTCTAGGCTCTCCTGGCACTTGTGTCCGGTTCAAAGAATAAGACAGGATGTTAGGCCGATGTTCCTTACGTCCACTTGCTGGTATTCTGGGCGGTTACAATGTGGTTTGACTGAACTCTTTAATCTGTATGGCTATTGTCTCTTTAGAAAACATTCACTCGCCGGCCGATCTTCGATCGCTGGATAGACCCGGTCTTAACGAGATCGCCGTTCAGTTGCGAGAGTTTGTGCTGCAGTCGGTTTCAAAAACCGGTGGCCATCTGTCGTCCAATCTGGGTACTGTTGAACTCACCATTGCGCTGCATCACGTGTTCAATACCCCGCATGACCGCATAGTCTGGGATGTCGGGCACCAGTCTTATCCGCACAAAATCCTGACCGGTCGGCGTGAGCAAATGGCTGCATTGCGCCAAAAAGACGGAATCTCGGGTTTTCCCAAACGTAGCGAGTCTGAGTACGACGCGTTTGGCACGGCGCATTCGTCCACTTCGATTTCCGCTGTGTTGGGCATGGCCGTCGCTTCCCGTAACGCGGGACTCGATCGCAAGCACATCGCGGTGATCGGCGATGGCGCCATGACGGCGGGTATGGCATTTGAAGCCCTGAACAATGCAGGGGTCACGCGCGATGTCAATGTACTGGTGATCCTGAACGACAACGATATGTCGATTTCGCCGCCGGTGGGGGCGCTTAACCGCTATTTCGCCCGACTGCTGTCCGGCAGGTTTTATGCCACC
Organism: Alcaligenaceae bacterium; assembly: GCA_013416405.1. Classification (GTDB taxonomy): domain Bacteria; phylum Pseudomonadota; class Gammaproteobacteria; order Burkholderiales; family Burkholderiaceae_B; genus Pusillimonas_C. Next base: position 52,724 of record JACCET010000005.1, on the reverse strand, counting down.
GCCAAGAACGTTGGGCGCGCCGTGCTGCAGCACATGCCACCCATGCTGGAATTCGCCCGACGCATAGAAGGCCATGCCAAGGGCATCGTATCGCCCGCCACGCTTTTCGAAGAGCTGGGCTTTAACTATGTGGGGCCTATCGATGGCCATGACCTTGATGCCCTGGTGCCCACGCTGGAAAACCTGAAAGTATTGGGCGGCCTGCAGTTTCTGCATGTGGTCACCAAAAAAGGGCAGGGCTACAAGCTGGCCGAGGCTGATCCTGTGCTTTATCACGGACCGGGCAAGTTTGATCCCAATATAGGCATACAGAAGCCCAAAGAGCCGCCCAAGCAAACCTTTACGCAGGTATTTGGGCGCTGGTTGTGCGACATGGGCAAGGCTGACCAGCGTCTGGTGGGTATTACGCCGGCCATGCGCGAAGGCAGCGGCATGGTCGAGTTCGAACAGCGTTTTCCTGACCGTTATTTCGATGTGGGTATCGCAGAGCAGCATGCCGTGACCTTTGCGGCCGGACTGGCATGCGAAGGCCAGAAACCAGTCGTGGCTATTTACTCTACATTTCTGCAGCGTGGCTACGATCAGCTTATACATGATGTTGCGCTGCAAAACCTTGATGTCACGTTCGCACTTGACCGGGCCGGCATAGTGGGCGCCGATGGCGCAACTCACGCCGGCAATTACGATATTGCCTATTTGCGCTGCGTGCCCAATATGGTGGTGGCAACGCCGTCCGACGAAAACGAAACCCGTTTGCTGCTCAGTACTTGTTATCAGCATCCAGGCCCGGCCTCGATACGCTATCCGCGCGGCGCAGGTTGCGGCGCCACGGTCGAGCAAGGGCTCGATGTAGTAGCCATAGGCAAGGGCGTGATCAGGCGTCAGGGTCAGCAGATTGCCATGCTGGTGTTTGGTACGTTGGTCGGGGCCGCCCTGCAGGCTGCCCAGGCACTAGACGCCACGGTGGTGGACATGCGCTTCGTCAAACCGCTTGATACAGCCTTGCTCCAGCAACTGGCCGACACGCATCAGGCCTTCGTTACTATCGAAGAGGCCGCCATCATGGGGGGCGCAGGTAGTGCCGTGCTTGAGTATTTCAGTCAGCAGGGCATATGCTGTCCGGTACTACAGTTGGGTTTGCCTGATGCCTTTATCGATCATGGCGAACAGACTGCCATATTGGGCGAATTGGGCTTGAATGCGGCCGGCATAGAGCGCTCGGTGCGTGCACGGTTTGGCATCTTGTTGTCCCAGGTTGCGTAAGGGCATGTATTTTGCGGTAAAGTAACCGGGGTCGTTTTCTAGCAATGTGGCGGTGCCGCCATGTACTGTTATCAGTAAATTGTCGTCCATTTTCGTGCGGGCGCGCATAAGGTTTTAAGTTCATGAATATTCTGATTGATTCCGCTGTTGCCATGCCTGATGTGCAGAGCAGCGTCGATACACGCCACCTGGCCATAGAGCGCGTAGGCGTTCGCGGAGTTCGTCATCCCATGCTGCTGGCCGTCGCAGACGGTACGTCTATGCCGACCGTGGGTAGCTGGGAACTCACAGTAGCTTTGCCTGCCGAAGAAAAGGGCACGCATATGTCACGGTTTGTGGCCTTGCTTGAGCAATATCGCGCAACCCCCATGACGCCGGTTTTATTCTGCACCATGGCCCAGGCCATGTTGCCTCTGCTCAATGCCGAAAAGGGTGACATCAGCGCATCGTTTCCCTACTTCATGAGCAAGCGGGCCCCTGTGTCTGGCGTGGTCAGCCTTATGGACTACCAGGTCACCTGGACGGCGCGGGCGCAAACCGAAGGCCAGGCCGAGTTTGAGCTTTCCGTTCAGGTTCCCGTGACCAGCCTGTGCCCGTGCTCCAAGGCCATTTCCGAGTATGGCGCGCATAACCAGCGCTCGCATGTCACCGTCACGGCGGTGTTCGCCCAGCCTGATCTGGCCCAACTCGATGCCCTGATCCGTTTGACCGAACAGCAGGCGTCATGCGAACTGTGGGGTCTGCTCAAGCGTACCGATGAAAAATACGTTACCGAGCGCGCCTACGAAAACCCCAAGTTTGTTGAAGACCTGGTACGCGATGTTGCGGTTCAATTGCAAGCTGTCGCTGGCATACAACGCTTTCGCGTCGTTGCCGAAAACTTTGAATCCATACACAATCACTCCGCCTACGCCGTGGTCGAAGGCTGATCTACTGCCTAAGAAAGGTCTGGGTGCGTCTTGCCCGACGCCTGGCGCGGCAGGGCCTTTGCCATGACAGTCAAAAAACTGTTAACATAACTGGTTTCTTGCTCGATTTATAGCTGCGCTTTTATTAGGCAATCTATAGGCGGGCTGTCCCTTTTGCCTAAATTTATCCCATTGTTTTAATGGGTTTTTTTGCAAAAGATATCCTCAAGGAGTGTAGTTTATGCGTCACTACGAAGTAGTGTTTATTGTGCATCCCGATCAAAGCGAGCAAGTGCCCGCCATGATCGAGCGCTATCAAGCTGTTGTCACCAGCAATGCTGGCACAGTGCACCGTCTGGAAGACTGGGGACGTCGCCAATTAGCATACCCCATTCAAAAGCTGGTCAAAGCCCATTACGTTTGCCTTAACATCGAGTGTGGCCAGACTGTACTTGACGAGCTCGAGCATTCGTTCCGCTACAACGACGCCATTTTGCGACACCTGGTTATCAAGACCAAGAAGGCTGTTACTGCACCGTCGCTGATGATGAAATCGGTTGAACGCGAAGAGGCCCGCAAGGCCAGCGTTGAAACCCCTGCAACGGCTCAGTCGGAAGAATAAGGCGCATGTCGTTCCGGGTTACTAAGTGAACCAGCTTGCCCTGACCGCCATTGCCACCGAGGTGCAACCGTTAAGGTATACCCCGGCAGGCTTACCGGCAGTCGAGATCACGCTGAGTCACGAGTCGGAAGTCCAAGAGGCTGGCCACATGCGCCGGATCGAACTGGTTCTTTCCGCAGTTGCTCTCGGAGACATCGCTTTGCTGTTGGCCGACACACCATTGGGCGCGTTCTTGTCGATACAGGGGTTTATTGCTCCGGCACGCAAGGGTTCGAACAAAATAGTGCTGCACATACAGCAGGCTGACCGGATATATGCCGGGGGCGCAAGCGCCGTTGTTTAGCAGGAATTCATAGCAAAAGCTTGAGCGTTCTGACTGTCAGGCGCATCGAATTTACCGTCCGGAAGCACTCCGGACACACAAGAGGCACATTATGGCTTACTTCAAAAAAAGCAAAGAAAAACGCAAATTCACGCAGCAAAACCCGCTGTTCAAACGTCGCAAATTCTGCCGTTTCACAGCCGCCAATGTTGAAGAGATCGATTACAAAGATCTCGACACGCTGCGTGATTTCATTCAGGAAAACGGCAAGATCATTCCTGCCCGCCTGACAGGTACCAAGGCAATCTACCAACGCCAGCTGGACAGCGCCATCAAGCGCTCCCGCTTCCTGGCTTTGCTGCCTTACACCGATAACCACAACTAATCCGGGGCCTATAGTCATGCAAATTATTCTGCTCGAAAAAGTTGTCAATTTGGGTAATCTTGGCGAAGTCGTCCGCGTGCGCAACGGCTATGCCCGCAACTACCTGATCCCGAAAAAGATTGCGCGTCGTGCAACGACCGCAGCACTGCAAGAATTCGAAGCGCGCCGCGCCGAGCTCGAAAAGATTCAGGCTGAGAAACTGGCTGCCGCACAGGCTGTCGGCGAGAAGCTGTCGGGTTCGACCGTCACCATCGCTCAAAAAGCAGGTGTGGACGGCCGTCTGTTTGGTTCGGTCACCAGCATGGATATTGCTGCTGCCCTGGTCAAGGCAGGCTTCGAAACTGTTGAGAAATCGCAGGTTCGCCTGCCCGAAGGTGCTATCAAGGCCGTCGGTGAGTTTCCCGTTCAGGTTGTGCTGCACGCCGACGTGGTTACCGAAATCAATCTCGTGGTTCAGGGCGAAATGGCCTGATACCGCCTGCCTTGCGTGGTACATTCCTTAGCGGGAAAGTACATCGCACAGCAAAAAAGCCGGTGTATGCCGGCTTTTTTTTTACCCATCTTGTCCGGAGCATGGATTTGAGCAGCAAGAAGACACAAAGCGACCCGCAACTGGATTATCTGCGCGTGCCACCGCACTCGGTCGAAGCCGAGCAGTCGGTGCTGGGTGGCTTGCTGCTGGACAACGCGGCATTTGATCGGGTTACCGACGTATTGAATGAAGACGATTTTTATCGCTTTGATCATAAGATCATCTGGCAGCACATTACCCGGCTGATAAGCCTGGCCCGACCTGCTGACGTGGTTACGGTGCACGAGTCTTTGGCCAGCGCCGGTAAATCTGACGACGTGGGTGGCCTAGCCTACCTGAATGCGCTAGCTCATAATACGCCGTCGGCCGCCAACATTCGTCGGTATGCCGAAATCGTGCGCGAGCGTTCCATGCTGCGTAAGCTGGTGTCGGTTGCCGACGAAATCGCCGCTGCCGCCTTCAATCCGCAGGGCAAAGAAGCACGTCAGCTGCTGGACGAGGCCGAGTCCCGCGTATTCCAGATTTCCCAGGAAGGTGCGCGCGGGGCCACAGGCTTTCAAGACATCCAACCCTTGCTGACGCAAGTCGTTGAGCGTATTGATGAGCTGTATCACCGCGAAGGCGACTCCGATGTTACCGGCGTGCCTACCGGCTTTACCGATCTGGACCGCATGACCTCGGGCTTGCAGGCCGGCGACCTGGTCATTGTTGCCGGCCGCCCGTCCATGGGCAAGACGTCATTCTCCATGAATATAGGTGAGCACGTTGCCATCGAGCAGGGTTTGCCTGTAGCTGTATTTTCCATGGAAATGGGTGCCGTGCAGTTGGCCATGCGCATGGTGGGTTCCGTGGGCATGCTGGACCAGCATCGTATGCGCACGGGCAAGCTCACAACCGACGACTGGCCACGGCTGACCCATGCAGTGCAGCAGGTACAAGAGGCTCAGATCTATATCGATGAAACTCCGGCTCTGTCGTCGATGGAAGTACGGGCGCGTTCGCGTCGGTTGGCGCGTCAATGCGGCCAACTGGGCCTGATCATCATAGACTATATGCAGTTGATGTCCGCCAATTCTTCGGGCGAGAACCGTGCGACTGAAATTTCTGAAATCAGCCGCTCACTCAAAGGGCTGGCCAAAGAACTGAATTGCCCCTTGATTGCCTTGTCGCAGCTGAATCGAAGCCTGGAACAGCGTCCGAACAAGCGGCCCGTCATGAGTGACCTGCGCGAGTCGGGTGCTATCGAGCAAGATGCTGACTTGATTTTGTTCATTTATCGGGATGAGGTTTACAACCCGGATTCGCCCGATAAGGGGACGGCGGAAATTATCGTCGGTAAGCAGCGTAACGGGCCGATAGGTAGTGTGCGCCTGACGTTCCAGGGATCCAGCACGCGGTTTCTGAACTATACGGGCGGCTTGGGGCATTAGGGTATCGGCGGTTTTCCGATATTTAGTGCTGAGCCTTTAGTTGTAGGCCTCCCTGGAATCAGTGCTTGGCCTATTCAGTGCTCGGCCTCCCTGGAATCAGTGCTTAAGCAAGCCGTGTGTATCAGGTGCTGTTCCGGCTTCACGCGCTACGGCCTTGGCTGCGTCAAGGCTTCCCGGTTAATTCGTGCCGCCCGGAGAGGCCACAGAACTCCCGCGGTGGACAATCCCCCGGATTGTCCACAACCGTCGCGGTCAAACAACTGTGGCCTTGCCTCTCCGGTCGACCCGAATTAACCGGCGTGCGCAAGGCGCCTGCACAGCCCCTGATACGCACGGCTTGTCATGTACCGACATATTGGGAGGCTGGGGGCATACCTGCCACGTGCATGCAGGCGGTATTGGTGCTGGCATCGAAACTTCAGTGCTCCACTTTCACGAGGGCACACCTACATTGGGCCGGCAAGCAGCTTGAGCAGAAACGGGTCTATGGAAAAGCGTGACGTCATTCAGCTCATGGTCAGCGCCAAGTCGTAGGCGGCGCGCAAAGAGGCCGGGTCGGCAACGCCTTGTCCGGCAATATCGAATGCCGTGCCGTGATCGACACTGGTGCGTATAAAGGGTAAACCGACGGTGACATTCACGCCTTGGTCTATACCCAGATATTTCACCGGGATCAAGCCCTGGTCGTGATATTGGGCCACCACGATATCGAACTCGCCCTGGCGCGCGCGCATAAAGACCGTGTCGCCAGGCCAGGGGCCGCTGGCCTCTATGCCCAGTGCTTGAGCCTGGCGTATGGCCGGTTCTATCAGCAGAATTTCTTCCTGGCCGAACCGCCCGTCTTCTCCGGCATGCGGATTAAGGCCCGCCACGGCCACACGCGGCTTTGCTATGCCGGCCTGAAGACAGGCACGATGCGCAAGCTGTATGGTGTTGAGTTCAAGCTCCTGAGTAAGCAGGGTGCTGACCTGGCTGATAGGCACATGTATAGTGGCCAGAATGACACGCAATTCCTGATTGGCCAGCATCATTGCGTAGTGCTGGGTTGCACTGCGTTCAGCCAGGATCTCGGTATGGCCGGGATAGTCGGCGCCGCCTGCTTGCATGGCTTTTTTGTTCAGTGGCGCCGTGACGATGGCCCGCAATTTTCCTGCCATGGCATCGTCGATGGCGTGACACAGGTATTCGTACGCGCCCCGCCCCGCCAGCGCGCTGAGCTGGCCCGCAGGCAGGTCGGCAGGCAGTTCGCGCCAGCGATTAAGCACCGGTATAAGGCCTGCCTGGCCCAGTGCCAGTTCTGGTTCGCTGATGAGTTCGACTCGCAAAGCATTGGTCAGGCCCAACTGCCTTATGGTGTCGTCCAGGATGCCGGCATCGCCATAGACCAGGGCGGCCTTGGGTAAGCCCTGGGCAAAGAGCTTGACGATGATTTCCGGGCCGATGCCGGCCGCATCGCCCATCGTGAAACCTATGGGCAGGCTTGTGCAAGCGTTCATGGAATTCACCAGACTGGACGCTAAAGCGCTTCGCTGGCGTAGTCTGCCAGTCTTGAGCGCTCGCCCCTTTGCAAGGTGATATGGCCAGAATGCGGCCAGCCCTTGAACCTGTCTACGACATAGGTCAGCCCCGAACTGCCCTCGGTCAGGTAGGGGGTATCGATCTGGGCGATATTGCCCAGACACACGATTTTCGTACCCGGGCCGGCCCGGGTGACCAAGGTCTTCATCTGCTTGGGCGTCAGGTTCTGGGCCTCGTCTATGATCAAGAACTTGTTCAGAAAGGTTCGCCCGCGCATGAAGTTCAGCGACTTGACCTTGATGCGTGAGCGTATCAGTTCCATGGTCGAATTCTTGGACCAGTCCTGGCCACCGGTGCCGCCCATTTCATTATTGCCGGCTCCAAGGTGCAGGACTTCCAGGTTGTCCTCGAGCGCGCCCATCCAGGGCAACATTTTTTCTTCTTCCGTACCTGGCAGGAAACCGATGTCGTCACCCACCGGGACGGTTGCCCGGGTGATGATGATTTCGTTATACCGCTTGGTTTCCAGGGTTTGGGTCAGGGCGCTAGCCAGGGCCAGCAGCGTTTTGCCCGTACCTGCCTGACCCAGCAGCGAGACGAAGTCGCAGTCGGGATTCATGAGCAGATTCAGGGCGAAGTTCTGTTCGCGATTGCGGGCGGTAATGCCCCACACGTTGTTCTTGCCATGGCTGTAATCGCGCAGGGTGGCCAGCACCGCACTACGCCCATTGACTTCCTTGACCTGGGCCTGCAGGGGGAGGTCACCATCGAAATAAACGAATTCGTTGACGATGAACTCAGAGCATAAAGGGCCGGTAATGCGGTAATAGGTGGTGCCGCCCTGCTGCCACGATTCGACGTCTTTACCATGCTTGGCCCAGAAATTTTCCGGTAGCGGCATGACGCCGTCGTACAGTAGGTCGGAGTCGTCCAGAACGTGGTCGTTCAGGTAATCTTCGGCGGGCAGGCTGAGCGAAAGGGCCTTGAGTCGCATATTGATGTCTTTAGACACCAGAACGACTTCGCGCTTGGGATGGGCCAGCTGCAGCGCATGCACCACATTCAGGATGGCGTTATCGGCCTTGCCCAGTGGCAGCTCGATAGGCAATTGCGAATGCAGGGCGGACGTTTGAAAATGCAGATTGCCCAAGGCTTCCTGGTTGCCCAGGGCGTCCAGCGCCACGCCTTTGTCCAGCTTGTTTGTGTCGCTGACCAGACCATCCAGAAAGCGGCTGACCTGACGTGCGTTGCGGGCGACTTCCGACATGCCTTTTTTCTGGTGGTCGAGTTCCTCGAGCACCATCATGGGCAGGAAAATATCATGTTCTTCGAACTTGAACAAGGAATTGGAGTCGTGCAGCAATACATTGGTATCCAGCACGAACAGCTTGCGCTGGGTGACAGGCAGACGTTTCTTTTTTTCGTTTCTGACGGCAACCACCGCCAGGGCCGGCGGTTCGGGGACGATGGGAGCAATGGCCTTGGGACGGGCCTGGGCGGGCGCCTGGCGTTTGGCGGAAGGCTCGCTCGAAGACTTGCCAGGATGCACGCCGGAGGGCTTGCCGTGCGGCGAGCCGGAAAGAGTTGCCGGTGTTTTGATTTCAGGGGCTTCAGGCATCGCGGCAGAGGTAGGGGCGGAAACCATGGCGCCCATGCGGGTCGGCAACTTTGGTAGCGGCATAAAGGGTGTGCTCCTGTGGTTCTGTAAAGTGGCAACGTGGATTGCCGCAGTATTTATTCCTGTTCGCGGGCGACCTGCAAGACTTCTTCGACATGGCCTGGTACACGCAGGCCGCGCCATTCATGCAACAGGGTGCCGTCGGCATCAATCAGAAATGTGCTGCGTTCAATGCCACGTACCTGTTTACCGTACATATTTTTCATTTTGATGACGCCAAACAGTTGGCACAAAGCTTCGTCTTGATCAGAGATCAGCGGGAAGGGCAGTTCCTGTTTATCGGTGAAGTTGCTGTGAGATTTCAGGGAATCGCGCGAGATGCCAACAATTTGACAGCCTGCATCGACAAAAGCTTGATAGTGGTCGCGAAAGCCCTGGGCCTGGGTGGTGCAGCCCGGCGTGCTGTCTTTAGGATAAAAGTACAGGACGGCGCGATGGCCGTGCAAGCACTTAAGGCTGATTTCGCCCTGGGTGCTGGCGGCGGTAAAGTCGGGAATGGCTTTGCCTACGGCAATCTGGCTCATGCGGCCTCCTCGTGGGGTAACAGGGCGACAACAACGCGTCGGCCTTCGGACATCAGGATATTGTAGGTGCGGGCTGCAGCCTGGGTGCTCATGGCTTCCACGCCTATGCCCACACCGAGCAAGGCTTGCGTAATATGGTTGGGCAGCAGGTGTTGCGTCAGCCCTGTGCCTATCAGTACGACCTCGGGCGCATCAGCTGGTTTTTGCAACGCGGTATTACCGTCGAGAAAAGCCATGGGATCGGGCTTGGCATCGGTAAGGCCGGCGATCTCGCGCAGGGTTGCCGCGCTGATGTCGGCAGCCGTAGCGACTTGCCATGCGTGTACTTCGCCTTCAGGCGCAAAATACACGGGGTGCGTGTAGCTGACTTCGTTGATTTCAACGTAGTTGTGACCATAGGCTGTGACGGTATTGAGGGCAGGATTGGATTCGCTTTGTAATTGCACGGGACACTCCAAAAATCATCTTGATCATAGCGCAAAGCTTTCGCGGCATACGGCGATTTCCTGTTTTTTTCGAATGGATTACACTTGTGGGTTCTCGTTCGGCACTGGTCGGACGACGATTTTGTTGCATTGCACCCTTCGACACTTGCCTACGCTTACCACGCCCTGGAACATCATGACGAATTTCCCCCGTATAGAACGTCTGCCGCCCTACGTATTCAACATCACCGGTGAATTGAAAATGGCGGCGCGCCGGCGAGGCGAAGATATTATCGACATGTCTATGGGCAACCCCGATGGGCCCACGCCCAAGCACATTGTAGACAAACTCGTCGAGGCCGCCACCCGGCCTGATACGCACGGCTATTCGGTGTCCAAGGGCATACCGCGTCTACGCAAGGCCATTTCGGGCTGGTACGACCGGCGCTATGGCGTGCAAATCGATCCCGATTCCGAAGCCATCGTTACCATAGGCTCCAAAGAGGGCCTGGCCCACCTGATGCTTGCCACGCTGGATCGTGGCGACACCGTGCTGGTGCCCAATCCCAGCTACCCCATCCATATATATGGCGCTGTCATTGCGGGTGCCAATATCCGTTCGGTGCCCATGACGCCGGGGCTGGACTTTTTCGATGAAATCGAAAGGGCAGTGCGTGAAAGCATACCCAAGCCCAAGATGATGATACTGGGTTTCCCCAGCAATCCCACCGCGCAGTGTGTCGATCTGGCGTTCTTCGAGCGCGTCGTTGCCCTGGCCAAAGAGCACAATATCCTGGTGGTGCACGACCTGGCCTATGCCGACATCACGTTCGACGGCTATAAGGCGCCTTCCATCATGCAGGTCGAGGGCGCGCGCGATGTGGCGGTTGAATTCTTCACCATGAGCAAAAGCTACAACATGGCTGGCTGGCGCGTAGGCTTCATGGTCGGTAATCAGGAATTGGTCAACGCCCTGGCGCGCATCAAAAGCTACCACGATTACGGCATGTTCACACCCATACAGGTGGCATCCATTGCCGCCCTCGAGGGGCCACAAGATGAAGTGTCCCAGGTTGTCGAGCAATACCGTAACCGTCGCGATGTACTGGCCAAAGGCTTGCATGAAGCCGGCTGGATGGTCGACATACCTAAGGCGTCCATGTATATCTGGGCGAAAATTCCCGAGTTCTATGAAGAGCAGGGCTCGCTGGAGTTTTCCAAACGCCTGCTGGCCGACGCCAAGGTAGCGGTATCGCCCGGCATAGGTTTTGGTGAGTATGGTGATGGCTATGTGCGCTTTGCACTGATTGAAAACGAGCAACGTACCCGTCAGGCGGTGCGTGGCATCAAAGAAATGTTCCGTAAGGACGGATTAGGTAAATGACTCCTATAAAAGTAGGTTTGCTGGGTTTGGGCGTTGTAGGGGGCGGTACCTGGAAGGTCTTGACGCGCAACGCTCAGGAAATTGCCCGCCGTGCGGGTCGCCATATCGAAGTGACTGCCGTGGCGGTACGCGATATCGAGAAGGCCAGGCGTTTGGTCGGCGGCGCAGTGCTGGTCACCCAGGACGGCCTAGAGGTCGTGCGCAACCCTGAAATCGATATTGTGGTCGAGCTGATGGGCGGCGACACGCTGGCGCGCGAGCTGATCATGGAGGCGATAGCCCAGGGTAAGCACGTGGTTACGGCCAATAAGGCCTTGCTGGCCAAGCATGGCAATGAAATCTTTGCCGCGGCGCATGCCAAGGGTGTCATGGTGACCTTCGAGGCAGCCGTAGCCGGTGGTATTCCAATCGTCAAGGCCATACGTGAAGGCCTGACCGCCAACCGCATTCAGTGGCTGGCGGGCATCATCAATGGCACCACCAATTTCATTCTGTCCGAGATGCGCTCCAAGGGCATGCCCTTCGAGCAGGTGTTGGCCGAGGCGCAACGGCTGGGCTATGCCGAAGCCGATCCCACCTTCGATATCGAAGGGGTTGATGCCGCCCATAAATTGACGTTGCTGGCTTCGCTGGCCTTTGGTGTTCCCGTGCAGTTCGACAAGGCACACATCGAGGGCATCTCTTTGCTGGCGGCGGAAGATATCGCCCATGCCGAACGGCTGGGCTACCGTATCAAGTTGCTGGGAATTACGCGTCGCAGCGACAAGGGGATTGAACTGCGTGTGCACCCGACCCTGGTGCCGATCAGTTGTCTGCTGGCCAACGTTGAAGGTGCCATGAATGCCGTGCTGGTCAGCGGCGACGTAGTAGGCCCAACCATGTACTACGGCCAGGGCGCCGGCGAGATGCCTACCGCGTCGGCAGTGGTTGCCGATCTGGTCGATGTGGCCCGTCTGGAATCGGCCGATCCGGGGCATCGCGTACCGCATCTGGCCTTCCAGCCCGATGCCATGGACGATACCCCAATACTGCCGGTTTCCGAGGTCGTGTCTGCGTATTATCTGCGCATGCGTGTGCAAGACCGCCCTGGCGTGCTGGCCGATATCGCCAGCATTTTGTCCGAAATGAATATTTCCATCGGCTCCATGTTCCAGGAACCGCATGGTGAGACCGAAGCCGACATCATCTTTCTTTCGCACCAGGCCCGCGAAGGGGCGATCGACGCGGCTCTGGATCGTATTCATGCGCTGCCTTTCGTGCACACCAAGGTAACGCGTCTGCGTGTGGAGAACCTGCTGTGAAATACTTGTCTACCCGTGGCGGCATGGCCCCACAACCGTTTTCCGATATTTTGCTCGAAGGGCTGGCGCCCGATGGTGGCCTGGCCCTACCAGAAAACCTGCCCACGATCAGTGCCAATACACTGGAAGCGTGGCGCAAGCTAAGCTATGCGGAATTGGCCACCGAGATTCTGGGGCTGTTCATCGATGACATTCCCAAAGCTGATCTCTCGCGCCTGACGCATGCCGCCTATAACGCACAGACGTTTGGCAGCGAGCACATCGTGCCGCTCAAGCCCCTGAATAATGGCCTGACTTTGCTGGGCCTTTCAGAAGGGCCGACGCTGGCCTTCAAAGATATGGCCATGCAGTTCCTGGGCCAAGTGTTCGAATATGTACTAGACAAACGTCAGGCCACGCTGAATATTCTGGGTGCCACCTCGGGCGATACCGGATCGGCCGCAGAATACGCTTTAAGGGGAAAACGCGGTGTAACTGTCTTTATGCTTTCGCCTCACGGACGCATGAGTGACTTTCAACGTGCGCAAATGTATTCGCTGCAAGATCCGAATATTCACAATATCGCCCTTAAGGGCGTATTTGACGAATGCCAGGATATCGTCAAGGCACTGGCCGGCGATCTCGATTTCAAGGCCAAATACAACCTAGGCGCAGTCAACTCCATCAACTGGGCCCGCATCGCTGCACAGGTTATTTATTATTTCTGGGGCTGGCTGCGTGCCACCAATGGCCCTGGCCAGCAAGTATCTTTTGCCGTGCCATCCGGTAATTTCGGCAATATTCTTTCCGGGCACATTGCACGCCAAATGGGCTTGCCGGTGCGCCGCTTGGTGCTGGCTACCAATGAAAACAATGTGCTGGAAGAGTTCTTCCGTACCGGTATTTACCGACCACGCCCTGCATCCGAAACTCATGCAACCTCCAGCCCGTCTATGGACATTTCCCGGGCATCGAATTTTGAACGCTTTGTGTTCGATCTTTTGGGCGCGGATGCCGCCAAGGTTAAGGAGTGCTGGAGCGAACTGGCCACCCAAGGCCACTTTGACTTGAGCGCCAGGCAGCCTGAGTTCGAATCGCGCTATGGCTTTGTCGCCGGCGTCAGCACTCACGCGGACAGGCTGCAGACCATACGTGACATCCAGCGCGAAACGGGGGTGCTTATCGATCCGCACACGGCAGACGGTGTCAAGGTGGCGGCCAGCTACGTCGAACCGGGTATCCCCATGCTGGTATTGGAAACCGCGCTACCCGCCAAGTTCAGTGAAACCATAGAGGCTGCCACAGGTAAACCTGCGCCGGTTCCTACTCATTTGCAAGGCCTGGCCTCGCTGCCGCAGCGTGTCGAAGTATTTGATTGCAAGTTGGAACTGGTCAGGGATTACATCAGCCAACACGCGCCTGCCTAAGGGCTGTGACCCGGCGTAGGTCGTCTTATGCCAGGCTGCGCAGCAGCGCTGCCGCAGCCTGGCGGCCGCTGCGCACGGCGCCTTCCAGTACACCGGGGTAGCCGGTGTCTGTCCAGTCGCCGGCCACCCATACGCGCGGCCAGGGTGAGTCGACTGCGGGCCTGGCCAGTCCAGGCCTTGCGGCGAAGGTGGCGCGCTTTTCTACGATGACATCGTGACCTGTCACGTGCGGCATGGGGCCGAAGCGCCGTGTTTGGGCCTGGACTTGCGCCGTGACCGCCGCAACAACGTCGCTTTGGTCGTGTGTCTGCAAAGCCGACGCGTCGCTGATGACAATATGAATTAAATGTTCAGCCTGAATCGTGGCGGCGTTGCCTGCGGGCGAAGTTGTTGCTTCAGGATCAGCACGGGCAAAGGCGCTGCGGTCAAAAAGCCACTGGCCGAACTGTAGCTTGGCAGGATGGTCGCGCAACAGCAGCATGGGCTGGGGCAGTTGCCACGGTTGCTCCAGCTTCAGGGTAATCGTGGCTATGGGCAGAAAGCCAAAGCCCGCCAACCTATCCAGGTAGCGCTGGCTGCCTTTTACAGGTTCCAGTTGTTTCAGCAGTCTGAGTGTGGACGGTACGTTGCCGGCTACCATCACCGCGTCAAAGCGTGAATCGTCTACCGTGACAGCGGACGTGCACGCGCTCAGTTTTCTGACCGTGTGAGCAAGATGCAATCCCGCACCTTCGGCGGTCTGCTGGTTTAGTCGGTGCGCAAGCTCATCGGGCCATAGTTGCGACAAGTCCACCCGGGGTATCAGGACGTCTGTGGCCGCTTTGGGGCCACCCAGGCTATCGCGCAGCACGTGGGCAAACAACTGGGCACAGGCATCCGAAATGGGCGTGTTCAGCGCAGCCAGGCACAGCGGTTGCCAGAAGCTGCGTATGACATCAGGTGATTGCCCGCCTTGTTCCAGCCATTGTCCTACGCTCAGGCCGGCCGTGGTTTTCCAGCCATGCAGACGCAAGGAGGCGGTCAAGGTGATCAGGCTCATGCGCTCGTTTAGGCTCAGGCCGTGTGCGGCAAGCACTCCTCCAAGCAGATGCAGGGGGGTGGGCAGGGGCAGGGTGCGTAGGCCAAATGTGCCATCGGCCGCTTGCAACGACAGAGGTTCCCGGTGGAACAGGCGGCTGGTATCCAGGCCCAGTTCGCGCATGACGGTCTGGGTCTCGGTATAAGCACCCAGCAGAATGTGCTGCCCGTTGTCTATGGCCAGATTCAGTGAGCGCGAGTGTATGCGGCGGGCGCGTCCGCCCAGGGTGCGGGCTGCTTCAAAAAGTGCCACGGCGTGGCCTTGCTGCTGCAGCGTCCAGGCGGCGGTCAGGCCGGCCCAGCCACCGCCTATGACCGCTATTTTCATCGCCGCAGGTGCCTGACCAGGCCGCGTCCTCCGCCCACCCAAACTTTCCAGGCCAGCCAGAATTTGCGTATGGGTGTGAGCGAAATGCGCTGGTCGAGTACTTGCCAGTTGTCGCGCTCTATTTCCTTGAGCAGGGTGTAATAAATGGCGGCCATCATCAGCCCGGGCCGTTGCGATCGCCTGTCGGCGTCGGGCAGTGATTGCGCCGCATCGCGGTAGCATTGCCTGGCCCTGTCGGTCTGGAAGCGCATCAAGGCCACAAAACGGTCGGAGTGAACGCCATCGATAATCTCGGCTGCCGTCACGTTGAATTTCTGCATGTCTTCCACAGGCAGGTAGATGCGGCCGCGCCGGGCATCGTCACCGACATCGCGAATGATATTGGTCAGTTGGAATGCCAGGCCCAGCTTTTCCGCATAGTCCAGGGTTTCGGGCTGTGTGTGGCCAAAGATATTGGCCGACAGTTCGCCGACTACGCCTGCCGCATGCCAGCAATACTTGCGCAAACCGGCCCAATCGTCATAGTGGGCCTGATCCAGATCCATTTCCATGCCTTCCACGATGGCATACAGGCGTTCTGCAGTCAGGTCGAAGGCATGGACGTGCGGTTCCAGGGCCTGTGTGACCGGGTGTTCGGGTTTGCCGGCGTACATGCTTTCAATCTGGCTGCGCCACCAGGCCAGCTTCATGCGGGCCACTCCCGGATCGGTGCACTCGTCGACCACGTCGTCGACTTCGCGGCAAAAGGCATAGAGGGCCGTGATGGCTTTGCGGCGGTCAGGCGGCAGGAATAGGAAGGCGTAATAGAAGCTGGAGCCGCTCTTGGCAGCTTTGTTCTGGCAGTATTCGTCAGGGCTCATGCGTGTGCATCATGTAAAGCGTATGGGGATCAAAGGCGTGCAGGTCGGGCTATTGCACGCCACAGAAGCAGGGCCCAGTCGCTTTTGGCAAGTGTGGGCCGCTGAAAGAATATGTCGTAGTGTAATTGCTCCAGGCGCTCAAGGATACGCAAGCCCCCATGCACGACCAGCCTTAACTCCAGGCCTATCCGGCCACCCAGCCCGTGGGCCAGTGGCAAGCCTGACTGCAGCAGCTCTCGGGCCTGTGCGACCTGTTCATGTAGAAGTGCCTGCCAGTTGGTGTCCAGCGGCGTGACCGCGCCGGCTGCGGCGGGCTGTAGACCGGCAGCCTGCATGCCCAGATGCGTCTGTTTGGCAATGTAATCTTCGGTCACTCCGTGCTGATTCAGTTTGTCTTGCGGCAAGTAGACACGGCCCTTATGCCAGTCTATGGCAATGTCTTGCCAGAAATTGGTCAGTTGCAGGCCGGTACAAATGGCGTCTGCCTGCTGCAGGTTATCGGCGCTGGCCTGATCATACAGATGCAACATCAGGCGTCCGACCGGATTGGCTGAGCGGCGGCAATAATCAAGCAGTGCCTGGTCGTTGGCATAGCGCGTTGTGGTGACGTCTTGCGTGAAAGCCGAGAGCAAATCAAAAAACGGTTCCATAGGCAAACCATGGTGCCGTATGGTGTATTCCAGCGGCTGGAATACTGGGTATAGGGGATCTGTCTGGGGTAGATTCAGGCCACCATCCTGGATTTGTTGCAGGGCGCTGCGGTATTGCGACAGTTGCCCGATCCGCTGGTCAGGCAGGGCCTCACCCTCGTCGGCGATATCGTCGGCGTTGCGGGCGAATCGATAGATATTGCGCACCGGAACACGCAGGCGCCGGGGCAGCAATATTGATGCAACAGGGAAATTTTCGTAATGATCCACAGCCATAGGCGGTGAGTATAAGCCACGTGGTAATGGTCAAATGGCGTCAAACACGATTCCAAACACAGTGTCTGACCCCATTTTACGATTTGACGCGCCGCTGCTGTCCAGCCTCGCGCGCGAGCTCCAAGTAGTTTAGACTTTCCTCTTCTTTTGGAGGAGTCATGCCGCGTCCGATTTCAGCGACGGTTGCTGTGTCGTCATTAAGTCATAATCTGCAACGCGTTGCCACGGGTCTACAGCAGTCGTGCAGCACGGCCAGGCCGCGTCGGCCCAATATCTGGGCGGTCATCAAGGCCAATGCCTATGGTCACGAACTCGAACCGGCCGTGCGTGGGTTCGGCCAGGCCGACGGACTGGCCATGCTGGACTTGAACGAGGCCGTGCGATGCCGTGAATTGGGCTGGGACAAGCCCATCATGCTGCTCGAAGGTTTTTTCGAACCTGCCGATATCGCCATTCTGGATGAGTACCGCCTGACGACCGCCCTGCACAGTCAGGAACAGCTGGATATGCTGACGCTGGCCAAACTCGCGCGGCCCTTGAATGCCTTCGTCAAGCTTAACGTCGGTATGAACCGGTTGGGATTCTCCGAGCAGGCATATCCAGCAGCTTATCAGCAGGCCCGCCAGCTATGTCAACAAGGCAAATTGGCCTGGGCCGGAAAAATGAGTCATTTCGCTCGCGCCGACGATGATGCGGTGACCACGCGCGCGCAGCTGGATATATTCGAGCGCTGCACGCAGGGCTTGCAAGGCCCGATCAGCGTCTGCAATTCGGCCGCCACCCTGACGCCAGGTTTGTGGGCGACCGTTGCAAGCAACGAGGAACAATGGGTCAGGCCCGGCATCTGCCTGTACGGAAGCTCGCCTTTCGTCGACCAGACCGCTGCCAGCCTGGATTTTCGTCCAGCCATGACCCTGGCATCGAAATTGATCAGCGTGCGCGATATTGCTCCAGGCGCGGGCGTCGGTTACGGCCATACTTTCACAACTGCTGAACGCATGTGCATAGGCATCGTTGCCTGCGGTTATGCCGACGGTTATCCGCGACACGCAGGCACTGGCACGCCGATAGTCGTCGACGGTGTACGCACCCGGCTGGTGGGGCGTGTGTCCATGGATATGCTGGCCGTTGATCTGACGCCGGTTCCCCAGGCTACTGTGGGCAGTCCCGTCGTATTATGGGGCGAGGGCGGGCCTTCCGTAGACGAAGTCGCTCAGTCGGCCGCCACCATAGGTTATGAACTTTTGTGCGCCATAGCCCCGCGTGTGCCCAGAAAGGTCATCGATTAGTACTCATTGACGGGACGGGCCGGTCAACGGTTTAATCCCCAATGCGCTTGTGCGGCGTTGTGTCTATCCACCCATAAGGAAATCGCGTGAAGAATAAATGTGTATTGGTAACGGGTGCAACCAAGGGAATAGGTTGGGCGATCAGCCAGCGCTTGGCCGACCAGGGCTGCCACGTTGTGGGCCTTGCCCGCAACACGCAAGAGATCGATTTCCCCGGTTATTTGTATTCCTGCGACCTGAACAATGCGGGCGAAACCGAAGACATCCTGCGTGTCATCCGTGAAAAATATCCGATCGATGCGGTGGTGAACAATGTGGGTGTGGTCATGCCCGAGCCGCTGGGCGAAATCGACCTGGCTTCGCTCTATCAGGTGCTGGACCTGAATGTCAGGGTCGCGGTCCAGGTAACTCAAACTTTTGTTCCCTCCATGAAGGCGCGCAAGGAAGGGCGTGTCGTCAATATTTGCAGCCGTGTCACGCACGGCGGGCAAAATCGCACCAGTTATTCCGCCGCCAAGAGCGCCCTGATAGGCTGCACCCGCACCTGGGCGCTGGAACTTGCGCCTTACGGCATAACAGTGAATGCGGTATCGCCCGGCCCCATCGAGACCGAACTGTTCCGCGCCGGCCATCCCGAAGGCAGTGACTCGGAAAAAAAGGCTCTGGGATCCATCCCTTTGGGTCGCTTCGGTTCTCCCTCCGAAGTCGCCGCGGCAGTAACCTTTCTTTTGAGCGACGACGCAGCTTATATCACCGGCCAGGTATTGGGCGTGGATGGCGGAGGCAGTCTGGCAGGCCGGTAAGCGTGATGGCCGGTTAAACTCGCACCATGGCCAAGTCAAAAACTCTGTTCGTCTGCAGTGAATGCGGCGGAAACTGCCCCAAGTGGGAAGGAAAATGCCCGCATTGCGGCTCCTGGAATACGCTCCAGGAATCACGCGATGCGGGCGTTTCGGCACACCGGTACGCTCCGTTGGCGGGCGCCAGTCCGGTACGCAGCCTTGCCGAAATCGAAGCGCGCGAGCTTCCGCGTCAACCGTCGGGTATCGACGAGTTCGATAGGGTGCTGGGCGGCGGCCTGGTGTCGGGCGCGGTGGTGCTGATAGGCGGCGACCCAGGCATAGGCAAATCCACACTGCTTTTGCAGGCGTTGGTGTCATTGTCCCGGGCGGTCAAGGTTTTGTATGTCACAGGGGAAGAGTCGGCCGAACAGGTCGCTTTGCGTGCCCGGCGGCTGGAGCTGGTTACCGGTGAGGTGAATCTGCTGGCGGAAATTCGCCTTGAAGCCATCGTGGGTGCGCTGACCGAACAGCAGCCCAGCGTGGCGGTTATCGACTCCATTCAAACTCTTTATTCCAGCGAGCTGAGTGCGGCGCCGGGCTCGGTATCGCAAGTGCGTGAGTGCGCGGCACAGCTTACCCGGCTGGCCAAGCAGACCGGTATCACCATCGTGCTGATCGGCCACGTGACCAAAGACGGCACGCTGGCCGGGCCGCGCGTGCTGGAACACATTGTCGATACCGTACTGTATTTCGAGGGGGACACTCACTCGTCCTTCCGGCTGATCAGGGCGTTCAAGAATCGTTTCGGAGCGGTCAACGAACTGGGTGTCTTTGCCATGACCGACCGTGGCTTGCGGGGTGTGGCAAATCCTTCGGCCTTGTTCCTGTCACAGCACGAGCAGAATGTGCCAGGCTCTTGCGTCATGGCCACGCAGGAAGGCACGCGGCCATTGCTGGTCGAAATTCAGGCCCTGGTCGATACGGCGCATGTGCCCAATCCGCGTCGTCTGTCGGTAGGGCTGGAGGGCACGCGGCTGGCCATGCTGCTTGCCGTGCTGCACCGGCATGCCGGTGTGGTCACTTATGACCAGGACGTTTTCGTTAATGCCGTGGGTGGGGTGAAAATCACCGAGCCGGCGGCCGACCTGGCGGTCTTGCTGGCCATTATGTCGTCATTGGGGAATAAGCCCTTGCCCAAAGGCTTGGTCGTATTTGGTGAAGTCGGCCTGGCAGGCGAGATCCGGCCGGCGCCCCGGGGCCAGGAGCGCTTGCGCGAGGCGGCCAAGCTGGGGTTTAGCGTGGCGCTCATACCCAAGGCCAATGCACCCAAGCAAGCCATAGAAGGTTTGGAGATCTGGGCAGTCGATCGTGTCGACGCCGCCATAGCGCGCCTGCGCGAAGCATCCTGAGATGGCCTTGGACTGGTATGTTTTCGTGCCGCTATGCCTTGCGGCGGGTGCAATCATAGGCTACGTGGGTGGCATTCTAGGGATAGGCGGCGGCTTGCTGGCCATACCGCTGCTGGGCCTGGTTGCGGGCATGAATCAGCAGGAAGCGCAGGGCACAGCCCTGGTCATGGTGCTGCCCGCTGTACTGATTACGGTACGAAAATACAACCAGAACGCCAAAATCGACCTGGGTGCGGCCGCCGCAGGGGCGCTGGGTGCCATCATCTTTACCTGGGTGGGTGCCCGGTTTGCACTGGGCATAGACCCAATCTTGTTGCGGCGTATTTATGCGGCGTTTGTGCTGGCCGTGGCCTTGTTCTATCTGTACCAGAGCCTGCGTGGAGCACGCAAGGATAGCCAGTTGCCGGAGCGACGTAGCGCCGAAGCCTTCCACAAAGGCTGGTTTGCGTTGCTGGGCGTTGCAGCTGGCTTGATAGGTGGCATTTTTGGTGTGGGTGGCTCGGTGCTTGCCGTGCCCATACTGACCACGGTATTTCGTCTTACCCAGACCGGGGCGCAAGCCCTGGCCCTGACCATGATTATTCCCGGTACCACGGTGGCCCTGCTTACCTACACGGTCCATGGCCAGGCGAACTGGCTGATAGGGATACCCATGGCGCTGGGCAGCATGGCGCTGGTGCCTTATGGCGTAAAGTTGGCCTACGCCTTGCCCGAACCCCGGTTGAAGCTGATTTTTGGCTGCATGCTTCTTGTTATCATGGTTTTATTGCTTATTAAGGCCTGACTCGGATGCGTTCTGGAATCGTTGCAAATACCCGGCTGGGGGTAAAGGCGTTGCGGCGCGACTGGCACTCTGGCGAGTTGCGCTTGTTGCTGCTGGCCTTGTTGATTGCGGTGGCCGCCGTGACCAGTGTCGGCTTCCTGGCCGATAGGGTGGGGCGTGCACTCGAACGCGACTCTGGCCAAATGTTGGGCGGCGACCTTGCCCTGCGTGCCGATGAACCCATCCCGGCCGAATTCCTTGCCCAGGCTGGGGTCAGACAGCTCGATACCGCACAGACTCTGCAGTTTCCCTCCATGGCCAGTAGCGGCGACAAGGCGCAACTGGTTTCCCTGAAAGCGGTATCTCAGGCTTATCCCCTGCGAGGTGCCATGCGACTGACCGATACGCCAGCAGGCCAGGCCGTCGATGTGGCGCATGCTCCCAAGCCGGGCACGCTATGGGTGGATCCGCAAGTGCTGGGGTTGCTGGGATTGGCTGTGGGCGACGAGCTGCAGGTGGGTGACAGCGCCCTGACGATCACGCGTGTCATCAGCTATGAGCCCGATCGCGGCATGCAGTTCGTTAATGTGGCACCGCGCGTCATGATGAATCTGGATGACTTGCCGGCCACCGGCCTGGTCGCGCCGGGCAGCCGCATAGCCTATCACCTGCTGGTGGCGGGCAGCGAATCATCGGTCCGTGACTATCAGCACTGGCTGGAAGCGAATATGCAACGCGGGCAAAGGTTAAGCACTCTGGAAACCAATAGGCCGGAAGTGCAGCGGGCACTGACCCGCGCACACCAGTTTCTTGTGCTCGTGGCCTTGTTGACGGTGATGATTGCGGCCGTGGCCATCGCCTTGGCAGCGCGCCGCTTTGGTTTGCGACATCAGGACGGCATTGCGGTCATGCGTTGTCTGGGGGCCAGTAAGACCCAGCTGGCGTGGATGCTGTGGGTGGAGTTTTTGCTGTTGGCGGTGTTCGCGTCAGCGCTGGGATCTTTGGGTGGCTATGTTGTGCATCTAGGGCTGGTGTCCATGGTGGATGCCTGGCTGCAAACCAGCTTGCCGGCGATCAGTCTGCGGCCTGCCTGGCAAGGCATGGCGACCGGCTTCCTGATGTTGCTGGGTTTTGCGTTGCCGCCGTTGGCCGCCTTGCGCAATGTAGCGCCCGCCCGCGTATTGCGCAGGCAGGCAGGTGCCGCCGCCCGATCCTGGCCTGCCTACTTGCTGGGTCTGACCGCTTTCTTTCTGCTCATTGTCTGGATGTCGGGCGACCTGCGGCTGAGCGTGGTGGTTGCCGGTGGGTTTACGCTGGCATTGCTGGTGTTTATCGGTCTGGCTTATCTGATGGTCTGGACGCTGGGCCTGTTTCGTCATCGCAGCGTGGGACGCCCGGCGTTGCGCTTCGCCCTGGCCGGCATGGCACGCCGCAAGAGTCTGACAGTCGCCCAGCTGTGCGCGTTGTCCATGGGCTTGACCATATTGCTGTTGCTGGCCATTACCCGCACCGATTTGCTGGAAGGCTGGCAAAGCACTTTACCGGCCAATGCCCCCAATACATTTCTGATCAATATCCAGCCTGATCAGCGCGATGCCGTTACGCAGAGGCTGGTCGCGGCCGGGGTGGACGACGTGGTGATGTCGCCCATGATACGAGGGCGTCTGGTGGCGATCAATGGGCAAGCCGTGACTGGCGAGAACTATGAAGATCCGCGCGCCAAGCGCATGGCCGACAGAGAGTTCAACCTGTCTTATGCCGATACGATGCCAATGAGCAACGACATCACGGAAGGCCGTTGGTTGCAAGCCGACAAACCCGAGGTTTCGCTGGAAACCGGCCTGGCCGAAACGCTGGGCATTAGTCTGAACGATAGCCTGACTTTTGATGTGGCGGGCCGCCCGGTGCAGGTTCAGGTAAGCAGCTTGCGCAAAGTGGACTGGGACTCCTTTCAGGCCAATTTTTTTGCCGTCATGAGCCTCGTAGCGCTTGCCGATGCGCCGGCCACCTTTATTACCTCCTTGCACGTGAGCCCATCGATGCAAGACGTGGTTCAGGATCTGGTCAGTACGTTTCCCAATCTGACCGTATTCGATGTCGGCTCCATATTGGGGCAGATCCAGCACGTGCTGGATCAAGTGGTTCAAGCGGTGCAGTTGCTGTTCCTGTTTACCGTGGCAGCGGGCGTGCTGGTGTTGGGTGCGGCCATGTTTTCCACGCGCGATGAACGCATGCATGAGGTGGCCGTACTGCGGGCGCTGGGCGCCAGTGGCCGTCAGTTAGCCGGCGCCTTGCGGCTGGAACTGGTGCTGCTGGGAACCATGGCGGGTCTGCTTTCGGCCTTTGCCTCCGTCGCCATAGCCTGGCTGCTGGCACAGTATGTGTTTGAGTTTTCCCTGGACTTGTCGCTATGGCCATGGCTTGCGGGTGTGCTGGCCGGCACTGCTGCCGCGCTGATTGGTGGAAAATTCGCACTCACGGGTGTGTTAAAGACGCCTCCACTGGTCTCCTTACGAGAATTGGCATGAAAACACAGGCGATTTTGCAGCAAGAGTTACCCCTGGCGCCCAACGGCGCCATGCTTATCGACGCAAATAGCGTGCCGCATCCTGCTGCTTTTCTGTTTGATCCGTCTTCCAGTGAACTGGGGGCGGTTGCGGTAGGAAAAGGAGGGCGGCAGGCGGCATGGTTTGTTCAGGGCGACTTTGGTTCAGCTGTGCTGCGTCATTACCGGCGTGGCGGCCTCATTGCCAAGCTCAGTGCCAATCGCTATATCTGGACGGGGGCTACGGCCACACGATCTTTTGCCGAGTTCCAGCTGTTGTGCTTCATGTATAAAGTGGGCCTGCCCGTGCCCAGGCCTCTGGCAGCAGCCTATTGGCGCCAGGGCTGTACTTATCGCGCCGCCATTCTGGTGCAGCGTATAGCCATGGTAGAGCCGCTGGCAGTGGTATGGCCCACGGCAGACGCTGCCGCTGTGGCACTAGCCATTTTCGATATGCACCAGGCTGGCGTATGGCATGCCGACTTGAATGCGTACAATATTCTGCTGGATGCGCAAGGCAAGGCCTGGCTGATAGATTTCGACAAGGGACGCAGGCAGGTTTTGCAGGACAAGCAGCGGCAAGACAATCTGCTGCGCTTGCGGCGTTCGCTATTGAAGGTGGCTGGCGAGCAGGCCATGCCATGGTGGACGAAGCTGGATAGTGCTTACGGACAACTAGTAACGGCCGGCGGCCACATTTAGCCAAAAAGGCTTACGTTTAGCCAGAAAAGCTTTATCATCACTTTTTTTGTCTTTTTGTATCGTCTGGGGACGCTGGCAATGACACTCACCACCACGAAAACATGGTTACTGGGCGCTGCCCTTGCCGCAACAATGGCACCTGCCTTGAGCCAGGACAGGGTTGTCAATGTATACAACTGGGCCGAGTACACGGCCCCCGACACTATCCCGGGTTTTGAGCGCGAGACCGGCATCAAGGCGCGCTACGATGTCTATGACAGCAATGATGTGCTGCAGGCCAAGCTGCTGACTGGCAAATCAGGCTACGACATCGTGGTGCCGTCCACGCATTATGCCGCCCGCCAGCTCAAAGGCGGTTTGTTCCAGAAGCTCGACAAGTCCAAGATACCCAACTGGAAATATCTGGATCAGGACATCATGGATATCGTTGCCAAGGTAGACCCGGGCAATGAATACCTGGTGCCGTGGGGCTATGGCACCAATGGGCTGGGCTACAACGTGACCAAGGTGCGTGAAATCCTCGGCGACGATGCGCCCCTGAATAGCTGGGACATGCTGTTCAAGCCGGAAAATGCGGAAAAGCTCAAGGCCTGCGGTATTTCGGTACTTGACGAAGCTTCGGCTGTATTCCCCGCCGTGCTGCACTACCTGGGCAAGGATCCCAACAGCAGCGAGCCGGAAGACTACAAGCAGGCCCTGGCGTTATTGAAAACCATCCGGCCCTATATCCGGCAATTCAGTTCCTCGGGTTACATCGATGAGCTGGCAGGCGGCGACCTGTGCATGGTTTACGGCTATTCGGGCGATGTCATGATCTCGGCGCACCGCGCCGCCGAGGCAGGCAAACAGTACAAAATTGATTACTACATTCCCGATGGCGGCGCGCCGGTATGGTTCGACACCATGGCCATTCCCAAGGGTGCCGCCAATGTTGATGAAGCCCTGGCCTTCATCAACTATATTGAAACGCCGCAAGTGCATGCCGCCATCACCAACACCATGTTCTACCCCAATGCGAACAAGGAAGCGCGCCAGTACGTCATGAAGGAAGTCGCAGGCAACCCCATGATCTACCCCCCGGCGGAAGTTTCCAAGACCTTGTTCGTCATCCTGCCCCAGCCCCTGCCCATCTTGCGCCTGCAAACCAGCATGTGGGCAGAGCTGAAGTCGGGGCGCTAGATCATGTCGGACAGTCGTTCTGCGGCTTCGCCCTGGTCGGGCGATGCCGAAGAGTTCGTGCGGATCGATGAGGTCGTCAAGATTTACGACGACACGGTTGCCGTCCAGTCTGTCAGCCTGTCTGTGCGCAGGCACGAAACCTTCGCCTTGCTGGGCAGTTCCGGTTCGGGCAAGTCCACCTTGCTGCGCATGCTGGCCGGCTTCGAAGAGGTTACCTCCGGGCGCATCTATCTCGACAACGAAGACATCACGGATCTGCCGCCCTATCGGCGCCCGGTAAACATGATGTTCCAGTCTTACGCACTGTTTCCCCACATGAGCATAGAAGCCAACGTGGCTTTTGGCCTGAAGCAGGAAGGGGTCGCCAAGAACGAAATTCACGAGCGCGTGTTCGAGGCGCTGGATCTTGTGCAGATGGCGGGCTATGCCCGCCGCAAACCGCATCAGCTCTCGGGCGGACAGCAGCAGCGGGTGGCATTGGCACGCAGCCTGGTGAAGCGTCCTAAGCTCTTGCTGCTCGATGAACCAATGTCGGCTCTCGATAAGAAAATACGCCAGAAAACACAGGTTGAGCTGGCCAGGATACTTGAGCAGGTCGGGGTCACGTGCATCATGGTGACCCATGATCAGGAAGAGGCCATGACCATGGCCGACCGCCTGGCCGTCATGAGCGAAGGCCAGATCGTGCAATGCGGTACACCGCAAGATGTCTACGCCTTTCCCAACTCGCGCTTTGTGGCCGGTTTCATTGGCTCGACCAATCTGTTCACAGGCACTATTGTCGTAGATGCCGCCGACCACATACTGATAGAAAGTGCCGACCTGTCCCGTCCTTTGCACGTCAGTCACGGCGTTAGCGAGCCGCTGGGTATGGAAGTGCATGTATCCATACGGCCCGAGAACATCCGCATATTGCGCGAACAGCCAGGCACGGAAGATAACTGGGGGCATGGCATGGTCAGCCATGTGGCCTGGTTGGGCAGCTATGCGCGCTACCAGATTCGTCTGGACAGCGGCATGGCGCTTGAGGCAACTGTACACAGCCTGGCGCTGGCCCAGGCCGATGCACCAGGGCTGGATGACGAAGTCTATGTTGTCTGGTCTAGCGACAGCGTGACGGTGCTGCCGTCATGAGAGGCTGGAACTGGCAATCTGCGCGCGTGCGCCGGCTGCTGACGATTGCACCGCCATTCTTGTGGCTGGGCCTGTTCCTGTTGTTGCCATTCTTGCTGGTTTTTAAGATCAGTTTTTCAGACTTGCGATTTGGCATTCCGCCTTACACGCCGCTATCCGAAATTAAAGAGCAAACGCTGACACTGGCGCTCAGCCTGCGGGGCTATGCCTTGCTGTTTACCGATAGCCTGTATATCGCCACCTATTTGAACTCGGTGAAAATGGCTGCCGTTACGACGTTGTGCTGCATGCTCATAGGCTACCCCATGGCGTACTACATTGCGCGCTCTCGGCCGTCGATACGCAATCTGTTGTTGCTGGGTGTGATCCTGCCGTTCTGGACATCGTTGCTGCTGCGCGTATATGCCTGGGTAGGCATTTTGCGCAACGACGGCTTGCTGAATAATCTTCTGCAGTGGCTGGGCCTGATCGATGCCCCCCTGGAAATCTACCGCACCGATCTGGCCGTATATATAGGCCTGGTTTATGCCTATCTGCCTTTTTTCATCCTGCCGCTCTATGCCAGCCTGGTCAAGCTCGATTTGCGGCTGCTGGAAGCGGCCTATGATCTGGGAGCGCGGCCCTGGCGTGCCTTTGTGCAGGTAACGCTGCCGCTTTCCATGTCCGGGGTGGTGGCGGGCGCCATGTTGGTGTTCATCCCTACGGTTGGCGAGTATGTCATCCCCGAGATGCTGGGAGGCGCCAACACGCTCATGATGGGCAGGGTGATGTGGAACGAGTTCTTCAATAATGCAGACTGGCCCATGGCGGCGGCCGTCACTTGCGTCATGGTGTTGCTGCTGCTGGTGCCGCTGGTCATCTTTCAGCGTAATCAGGCACGGCAGTTTGCCGAGCAAAGCTCGAGGTTGGCATGATCAGGCCTCATCCCGTACTGCGTGCCCTGGTGCTGATTCTAGGCTATGGTTTTCTATATTTGCCCATACTGTGCCTGATGGTGTTCTCCTTCAACGACTCGGCTATGATGACGTCCTGGTCGGGCTTCTCTTTCAGGTGGTATGTCGAACTGTTCAACGACAGGGCTTTGCTTGATGCCGCACGCCTGTCACTGCTGATTGCTGTATTAACCGCAACGACGGCGGTGGTCATAGGCACGTGGGCTGCCTACGTCCTGGCACGCATGGGGCGTTTTCGCGGCATTTCCCTGTATATAGGCATGGTCAGCGCGCCTTTGGTTGTACCCGAGGTCGTGCTGGGCATTTCGCTGCTGCTGATGTTCGTTGAAATCAGTAATCTATTCGGCTGGCCAGACGGCAACGGCGTATTCACGATCTGGGTGGGGCACGTTACCCTTTGCATGGCCTATGTGGCGGTTGTCATACAGGCCCGCATACGCGACCTGGATCGCTCGCTCGAAGAGGCCGCGCTCGACCTTGGCGCCACTCCCCTCAAGGTTTTTTTCCTGGTCACGCTGCCACTGATCATTCCTGCCCTGCTGGCGGCCTGGCTGCTGGCATTCACGCTTTCACTTGACGATGTCGTGATCGCCTCGTTTTTGTCGGGCCCGGGCTATACCACCTTGCCACTAGAGGTCTTTTCACGGGTCAGGCTGGGGCTTAAGCCCGAAATCAATGCGTTGGCCACTTTGTTCATACTGGTAGTTGGCCTGTTTGTCGTGATTGCCAACCGCATGCAGTGGCGCAAGCAAGTTTAAGAAGGAAGTCTTTCCATGAGTATCGTGCAGTTATACGGATTGAAGAAATGCAGCACTTGCGTAAAAGCCGTCAAATGGTTGGAGCAAGCCGATATTGCTTACAATTTCACTGATTATCGTGACCATCCTGTTGCGCCTGAACAGCTCAAGGCCTGGGCGCACGAGTTGGGCGCCTGGGAGAAACTGGTCAACCGTGCATCCGTGACATGGCGCAACTTGCCTGACGAGCGCAAGACCCCCGATACCGATGAGCTATGGCTGGCCTTGATAGCCGAATATCCGGCTTTGGTCAGGCGTCCGGTCACCGTTGCCAACGACGGGCGTGTTTATGTAGGTTTTTCAGAAAAAAAATACGGCGAATTGTTCGCCTGATACACAAGGTTCAAGCATGCTTACCCAAACGGAACTCAAACAGAATGTGGCCGATGCGGCTGTTCAATTCGTGCTGCCTTTTCTGGGGCCCGACGTCATACTGGGCGTGGGCACGGGGTCTACGGTAGATCTTTTCATAGACGCCCTGGCTCCCTACAAAAGCCGCTTTCGTGGTGCCACGTCCAGCTCCGAACGCAGTTCGGAACGCATGAGTGCGCTGGGTATTCAGGTTCTGGATCTGAATCAGGTGCAAACCATGCCTTGGTATATCGACGGCGCCGACGAGGTCGATCATGCATTCAATATGATCAAGGGTGGGGGTGGCGCCCTGACCCGGGAAAAAATCGTTGCCTCGGTTGCGCAGCGCTTTGTATGCATAGTCGATGAATCAAAGCGGGTGGAAACGCTGGGCCGCTTTCCCTTGCCGGTGGAAGTGATACCCTTGGCCCGCGAGGTTGTGGCTCGCCGCCTGACTGCGCTGGGCGGGGCACCGGTGCTTCGAGGCGATTTCGTCACCGACAACGGCTGCCAGATCCTGGATGTATCCGGTCTGAGCATTACCGCGCCAGCCGATACCGAAGCGTTGATAAATAATATTCCGGGTGTAGTCAGTTGTGGACTGTTTGCCTTGTCCGGCGCCGACCTTGTGCTGATGTCCACCCAGGCGGGTGTCAGCCGGTTTGAAAAAAACCCATAACCAAATTGTCATAATCGCGACATAATTGCCGTGTAGCCTTGCAAGACGTACACGGGCTACACAATGGCCCACGATAGTGATACGCTAGTTGATTACTTAATCTTGCGCTGATCAGAAGGTTGACATGTCCGAGCATACCAATAAGCAATTCCATACTGACCTTGAAACCACCCGATCCCTGTTCCTGCAAATGGGTGGCCTGGTCGAGGCCATGGTCAAAGACAGCATGAACGCACTGGCCACAGGCGACCTGAGCCTGATCGATCAGGTGCGCGAACGCGAAAAAAATGTCAATGCGCTTGAAGTCGACATCGACGAGCGCATCAGCCTGCTGATTGCACGCAACCAGCCCACGGCCATCGACCTGCGCGTTTTGCTGTCGATATCCAAAATGCTGACCGACATGGAACGCTGTGGCGACGAAGCCGAAAAAATCGCCAAGATGGCGCGTCGCCTGCATGAAAACCACAGCAACTACGAGCCCGTTGTCGAACTGCGTCATATGGCCACCTTTGTCACCTCCATGATACGCGACTCCCTCGACGCCTTCGCCCGCATGGATCCCGTCCATGCGGCTCAGGTTGTGCGCAACGACAAGGAAGTTGATAAAGAGTGGAAGGGGTCCTTGCGCCATGTAATTACCTACATGATCGAAGATCCGCGCACCATCTCGCATTCCATCGACCTGATCTTCATCGCCCGCGCGCTTGAACGCATAGGCGATCATGCCAAGAACATGGCTGAGCGGGTCATCTACATGGTCCACGGCGACGACGTGCGTCATTTGGGGCTCAAACAAACCGAACGCCTGGCACGTGGCGAGAGCTTGCAACAACAAGAACCCAAGCAGGATCAGCCCGATGGCAATCCGTCCGAGGACCAGCAGGCATAAGCACAAGTCGGCGAGCCTAAAAAAATCGGCAGGTCATCATGGATGGCCTGCCGATTTTCATTGCTGCCCGGCGAATCGGGCGTGATGTCAGGCCGGAGGCGGCACGTAACCCTGTGCTTCAACATTGGCGTCTTCAAACAAAAAGCTTTGCATCTGCTCGGCCAAGTATTTACGCGCACGGGCATCAGCCAGGTTCAGACGGTTTTCATTCACGAGCCGGGTTTGGGTGTCCATCCATTGCGCCCAGGCTTCTTTGGAAATGCTTTGCCAGATACGAACACCGATTTCACCGGGGTACGGTGGGAAATCCAGGCCCTCGGCTTCACGTTTGAGTTTTACACATTGCACCATGCGTGCCATAACAGTATTACCTTTAGAACGAGTTGGCTAACCCAGCCATTGTACTGGCATGAGGGCGGGGCTGTTGCCGATTGAACCTTATAACTTTTTGATGAAAACCAGGCTGTTGCGCGAGCGGTTGTAGTGCGTCTGGCGCTCTTTGGGCAGATCGGAGATGCCGCCCTGAACAAAGCCGCGCTTCATGAACCAATGCGAAGTGCGGGTGGTCAGCACGAACAGGCGCCTGGCGCCCATGGAGCGCGCGCGATGTTCGGCATGGCGCAGCAGCATTTCGCCTTCGCCCGTGCCTTGCCATTCCTGGTGCACAATCA
The DNA here is from genome assembly GCA_013416405.1 of Alcaligenaceae bacterium. Classification (GTDB taxonomy): domain Bacteria; phylum Pseudomonadota; class Gammaproteobacteria; order Burkholderiales; family Burkholderiaceae_B; genus Pusillimonas_C. The sequence continues at coordinate 21,689 of JACCET010000005.1, read as the reverse complement.
GGCAGGCCATTTCAGCCATGTTCTCGGATAGATACGGAATGATGGCAACGCAACCGTAGATCACGCCATCGTGTTCCAGTACAGTGAACGTTTCGACGTCGCGCTCAATGACCGCTCGGCCACGCGGCACCAGCGTACCGTCGGCTTCCAGGGGTTCGATAAGCTGCACGATGGCGCCGACGTCGTCGACCGAGGCGGGCCGCAGGTCGTCCAGAGTGTCTTCCACCACCATGGTGCCCACGCCGTCGTGGGTGAATATTTCAAGCAGCACGCTGCCGTCCAGCGTGTAGGGCACCAGATGGGCGCGTGCAACACCGCGCTTGACCGCCCTTGAAGCATGAGACAGGAAGAAGGCGGTGTCTTCATCCAGGTGGCCTTCGGCCAGCAGCCTGTCGGCGTCTTCACGGGCAAGCTCGGTATCCACCGAGCCGTCTTCATCGCGCACAGTGCGATTCTGGGTCAGGAAAATAAGCTTCTCGGCACGCAGGGCAATGGCTGCGCTGGTGGCCAGGTCTTCCATGGCCAGGTTGAAAGCTTCGCCCGTGGGTGAAAATCCCAGTGGCGACAGCAGCACGATGGCCCCCTGGTTGATGACGCTTTTTATGGCGTCAACATCCAGCTTGCGTACTGACCCTGCATGCTTGTAGTCGACCCCGTCTATGACGCCTACCGGGCGAGCCGTGACGAAGTTGCCCGAAATGACACGAACGTGGGCATGCGACATGGGTGTGTTGGGCAAGCCCTGGCTGAAAGCGGCTTCGATATCCAGGCGTATTTCTCCGGCCGCCTCTTTGGCGCACTCGAGCGCTTCGGCGCCGGTGGGTTCCGTGCCGCGTCCGAATTGAATCTGGTAACCTTTCAGTTTGAGCTGCTCGTTCACTTGCGGGCGCGAACCGTGCACCAGAATCAACTTCACACCCAGTGCCGACAACAGCGATAAATCTTGTATCAGCGTGTTCAGGGCGCCGTCGCTGACCAGCTCGCCGCCAAATGCCACGACAAAGGTTTTGCCCCGAAAGTCGTGCACATAAGGCGCAACCTCTCGAAACCATCGCACAAACTGGGCCGGGGCAAATTCTGGGGCGTCTTGTGCGGATAGTGTCGTGTCGGTATCTAGTGTGCTCATGTCGTCGTTTATAGTCTCTGCAAAATGGTTGCGTCCAGACAAAATTATAATGATGCACAGCCTATACTAAAGAAGTTTCATGCAAGCGCCAGTTAATTTGTCGGAAAACACACACACAGTAAGCGCAACAGGCGGCCCCAAAGGCCGGAATAGGGCTGGCCAGGGCAAGCCGGAACGCCTCTTGCCGGCCTTGCACTATCCTGAAGACTTGCCGGTCAGCGCGCGCCGCGCCGATATCGCACAGGCCATACAGAACCATCAAGTGGTCATAGTCTGTGGCGAAACCGGGTCGGGCAAGACCACGCAATTACCGAAGATTTGCCTGGAGCTGGGGCGCGGCCGTCAGAAGATGATAGGCCATACCCAGCCGCGCAGGCTGGCCGCCACATCGGTCGCCAAGCGCATCGCCCAGGAACTCAATACTGAGCTGGGTGACTGGGTGGGCTACCAGATACGTTTCAATGATCGTACCGGGCCGAATGCGGCCGTCAAGCTGATGACAGACGGCATACTGCTGGCCGAATCGCAACGAGATCCGCTGTTGCGCCGCTACGATACGATTATTATCGACGAGGCACACGAGCGAAGTCTGAATATTGATTTTCTATTGGGCTTTCTGTTGCAGTTGCTGCCCAGACGTCGCGATTTAAAGCTCATCATTACGTCGGCCACGATAGATGCTGACCGTTTTGCACAGCATTTCGCCCAGCATGACAAGCCGGCCCCGGTTATCGAAGTGTCCGGCCGCCTGTATCCCGTCGACATCCTGTACCAACCCGTGCAGCAAGACAACCCAGATCAGGGTAATGAGCTGGGTAGCCGCCGCCAGACGGCGGATGAAGAGCGCGACCTTATCGATGCCGTGGTCGATGGCGTGGATCAATGCGCCCGCCACGGGCCGGGCGATGTACTGGTCTTTTTGCCTGGCGAGCGTGAAATTCGTGAAACCGTCGAGGCGCTGCGCAAGCATCATCCGCCTGGCACCGAGGTGCTGCCTTTGTACGCGCGTTTGTCGCAGGCCGAGCAAGAGCGTATTTTTCGCCCGCAGGGCAATGGACGTCGTGTCGTGCTGGCCACCAATGTGGCCGAGACATCCTTGACCGTGCCCGGTATACGCTATGTGGTCGATAGCGGGCTGGCGCGTGTGAAGCGCTATTCCTGGCGCAATAAGGTTGAGCAGCTACGTATAGAACCCATCAGTCAGGCATCAGCCAATCAGCGTGCGGGCCGTTGCGGCCGTATTGGGCCGGGTGTGTGCGTACGTCTCTATGACGAAGCCGATTTCAAGCAGAGGGCGCCATTTACCGATCCTGAAGTGCTGCGCTCGTCGCTGGCTTCGGTGATTCTGCGCATGAAGGCGCTCAAGCTTGATGACATTGAAACCTTCCCCTTTGTGGATCGCCCACCCGGGCGGGCGGTGGCCGACGGCTATCATCTGCTGCAAGAGCTGGGCGCAATAGACGAACAGAATCAGTTGACCGAAGTGGGGCGCACGCTGTCGCGCCTGCCGGTCGATCCGCGTCTGGCACGGATGGTTCTGGCGGCCAATGAGCACCAGTGTTTAAGCGAAATCCTGATCATTGCATCGGCCTTATCGGTACAGGATCCACGCGATCGCCCCATGCAAGAGCGCGAGGCCTCGGAAGCAGCCCATGCCAAGTTCGGCGACGATAAGTCAGAATTCATTTCTTATCTGAAACTGTGGCGCTGGTATGGCGAACAAGTTGAGCATAAGGGATCGCAACGCAAGTTGGTGGCCTTGCTGCGCCAGAATTTCCTGTCGCCTCTGCGTTTGCGTGAATGGCGCGATGTCCATAGCCAATTGGCCGCGCTGGTGGGAGAACAAGGCTGGCGCCTGAATACGCTGGATGCCACCTATGAGCAGACGCATATGGCTTTGCTGGCCGGCCTGTTGGGCAATATAGGGCTGAAAAGTGAAGAATCCGCTGTTTATCAGGGTGCGCGCGATATTCGCTTCCACATACATCCCGGTTCCCGTCTGGTAAAAAAAGCGGGACGGTGGCTGGTTGCCGCGGAATTGGTCGAGACCACGCGCTTGTATGCGCGCTGCGTGGCCCGGATTGACCCGGCCTGGCTGGAAAAGGCCGGCGCCCATTTGCTCAGGCGCAACTGGTCGGATCCGCGCTGGGAAAAAAAGGCGGGACAGGTCGTTGCCAACGAGCGGGCGACCCTTTATGGCTTGCCGGTATATACGGGCCGCCGCGTGAACTTTGGCAAGATAGACCCGGCCCAAGCGCGTGAACTGTTCATCAGGCAGGCGCTGGTACCGGGTGACATCGATACATCGCTATCTTTCCTTAAGCACAACCGACAGCTGATTGCGTCTATTGAAAAGCTGGAACATCAGACCAGGCGGCCCGATATCCTGGTCGACGATGCTTTGATATATGCCTTCTACGACCAGCATATCCCTGAGCAAATGTGCCAAACCGCCAGCCTGGAAAAATGGCATAAGGGTTTAAGCAAAGAGCAGGCCAAGGCCTTGTTGCTGACGCGCGATGCGCTGATGCGCCACGATGCCGCCGGGATCACTACCGATGTCTTTCCCAAGACGGTGGACTGGCAGGGCGTGTCCATGGCGCTCGATTACCATTTTGAGCCTGGTTCCGTACGTGACGGTGTCACGCTGACCGTGCCTTTGTTTGCCCTGAACCAGATCGATCCCTTGCGCTGTGAATGGCTGGTGCCCGGCATGCTCAAGGAAAAAACGCATTTGCTGCTGAAGTCTTTGCCGCAGAAAATGCGCCGCCATTGTGTGCCCTTGCCGGACTATGCGGCAGGCTTTGTCGAGCGCTGGTTCGAGCGTGCTACGCAACCCGACAGAGGTTTGCTTGAAGCCATCAGCGCCGATATGTGGGAGCAGGTCAAGATCAGGCCTCTGCGCAGTGACTTCAAGCCCGAAACGCTCCCAGCCCATTTGTTCATGAATTTCAAGGTCGTGGACGAGCATGGACGCATGCTGTCGGGTGGGCGCAACTTGGATCAGCTTAAGGCCGAGCACGGAAAGCAGGCACAAGCCTCGTTCCAGAAGGTTGCTGCCCACGACGACCAGATTGCTCAGGCGCTGGCACACGAAAATCTGACAGACTGGTCTTTTGGGCCCTTGCCCGAGCTCATGGAGATACAGCGCAAAGGGCAATCCTTTGTAGGGTATCCGGCTCTGGTGGACAGGCAGACTCACTGTGATCTTGATGTCTTCGATGATCCGGCCGCAGCGCGCCAGCACCATCACGCAGGCTTGCTGCGTCTGTTTCGTCTTGCCCTGCGCGAGCAGGTCAAGTTCCAGGAAAAGAATATTGCGGATCTGACCCGCATGAGCATGTTGTACATGAGCCTGGGTACGCAAGAGGAACTGCGCGAGCAAATCATCGATAGTGCGCTGGATCAGGCCTGTCTGGCCGAACCCTGGCCGGCCAACCAGCAAGACTTTGAACAGCGGCGTAATGAAGGCAAGGCCCGCCTGGGCTTACTGGTGCAGGAAATCGCCCGACTGGCGGGACAGGTGCTTGCAGAATGGACTGGCTTGCAAAAGAAGCTGCCGCAAGCCAAGCCCCATGCATCGGCCTACATCGACCTGCAAAAGCAGCAAGGCGGCCTGATGGACAAAAAGTTCTTGGGTAATACACCGTATGGTCAGCTCAAACACTTCCCACGCTATCTGAAGGCCGCTCAGGTGCGCATAGATAAATTGCGCTCGGATCCAGCTCGTGATGCCCGGTTGATGGCCGATATGGCGCCCTTGCTGGTGCAGTATCAAAGAGCTGTGTCTGGCTTGAAAGGGGCCAGGGATGCCCAGCTCGAAGAGTTCCGTTGGCTGCTCGAGGAGTTGCGGGTGGCGCTTTTCGCGCAGGAACTGCGTACGCCCATGCCGGTTTCAGTCAAGCGCCTGCAAAAGGCGTGGTCGGCCATGCAGCGTTAGTGTCGGCCCAGCCTTTATCGCCACGCGTTAACGCCACGCGTTATCGCCCCGCAAATTTCCGGGCCATAGGTACAATCTCGCCATGACTGCAGCAATATCAACTCCTACTTTCGTACACCTGCGTGTCCATTCCGAATTTTCGGTGGTGGATGGCATCGCCCGCATCCCTGAACTCATCAAAAAGGCGGCCGCGTACGGGCAGCCTGCCATGGCCCTGACCGATCTATCCAATCTGTTCGGCTATATCAAATTTTACCGAGCGGCCCGCAATGCGGGCGTCAAGCCCATAGCGGGTTGCGATGTCTGGCTCGAGAACGAACACGACCGCGACAAGCCTCATCGCTTGTTGCTCCTGGCCAGTGACCAGCAAGGGTATCTGGCCCTGTGCGAACTGCTTAGCCGTGCATGGTTGGATAATCAGTACCGTGGCCGGGCCGAGATTCGCCGTGAATGGTTGCTGGGTCGAACGGGCCTGATCATTCTTTCGGGCGGTCGGGCCGGAGATGTAGGACAGTTGATCGAGGCGGGCAATATCGAAGAAGCGGCTGTGGTGGCTACTTCGTGGGCCAAGGCTTTTCCAGACAGCTATTTCATTGAACTGCAGCGTAGCGGGCACGAAGGCGATGAAACCTATGTCCAGGCCGCCATGCGTCTGGCTGGGCGCACAGGCCTGCCCGTGGTGGCTACCCACCCGGTGCAGTTTTTGCAGGCCGACGATTTTCGTGCGCACGAGGCCCGGGTTTGTATCGCCGACGGCGAGCAATTGGGTAATGCCAAACGGGTGCGCCGCTTTACCGCAGAACAGTATTTGCTGGACTCGGCCGAAATGGAGCAGCGCTTTGCGGATGTGCCGTCGGCGCTGGTCAACACCCTTGAGATAGCCAAGCGCTGCAACTTGACCCTGGAGCTGGGCAAGCCTCGCTTGCCCGATTTTCCTACGCCCGATGGCATTACGCTGGACGATTATCTGGTGCAGCTGGCCGAGGAAGGCCTGGCAACGCGGATGGAGCAATTGTTTCCGGACGCGGCCGAGCGCCAGGAAAAGTATCCGCAGTATCTGGAACGCCTGCAGTGGGAATGCAAGACCATCGTTGGCATGGGCTTCCCGGGTTATTTCCTTATCGTGGCCGACTTCATCAACTGGGGCAAGAATAACGGCGTTCCCGTGGGGCCTGGACGCGGATCGGGTGCTGGCTCTCTGGTGGCTTATTCCCTGGGCATTACCGATCTGGATCCTATCCGCTACGATTTGCTGTTCGAGCGTTTCTTGAATCCGGAGCGGGTGTCCATGCCCGACTTCGATATCGATTTCTGCCAGGACAACCGCGAGCGCGTGATCGACTATGTGAAGCAGCGTTACGGCAAGGAAGCGGTCAGTCAGATCGCCACCTTTGGTACCTTGGGCGCCAAGGCCGTGGTGCGCGACGTGGGCCGTGTGCTTGAAATGCCTTATATGCTGTGTGATGGCCTGTCCAAGCTGATTCCCTTCAGCCCGGCCGATCCCTGGACGCTCAAGCGAGCACTTGAAGAAGAACCGGCATTTAAAGAGCGTTACGATCAAGACGAAGAAGTACGCGCGCTGATCGACTTGGCGCGCCCGCTGGAAGGACTGACGCGCAACATAGGCATGCACGCCGGCGGCGTATTGATCGCGCCCGGCAAACTGACTGACTTCTGCCCCTTGTATTGCCAGCCTGGTGTTGATGCCAGCGCGGTATCGCAATTCGACAAAGACGACGTTGAGGCGGCGGGCCTGGTCAAGTTCGACTTTCTGGGTCTGCGCAACCTGACCATCCTGGACTGGGCGGTGCGCTATGTGCGCCAGTTCAACGAAGGCAAGCGTGACTTCGATGTCATGGCCCTGGAACTGGACGACCCGCAAGCCTATAAGCTGCTCAGCGATGGCAACACCACCGCCGTCTTTCAGCTTGAATCGCGCGGTATGAAAGAGCTGCTGAAAAATCTGCGGCCCAATACCTTTGAAGATGTGATTGCCATGCTGGCGCTCTACCGGCCAGGGCCGCTCGAATCCGGCATGGTGGTGGATTTCGTCAATCGCAAGCATGGGCGGGCGGAAGTCGATTACTTCCATCCCGACCTGGAGTCGGTGCTGCAAAGTACCTATGGCGTGATCGTGTATCAAGAGCAGGTGATGCTGATTTCGCAGATCATCGGCGGATACACGCTGGGGGGCGCCGATCTGCTGCGGCGTGCCATGGGCAAGAAGAAAGCCGAGGAAATGGCCAAGCACCGGGCCATTTTCGAAAAAGGCGCGGTCGAGAAGGGCTATGACGCCGATCTGGCCGTCAAGCTTTTCGACTTGATGGAAAAATTTGCGGGCTATGGCTTCAACAAGAGTCACTCGGCGGCTTATGCGCTGATTGCCTACCAGACGGCCTGGCTCAAGGCCTATCATCCCGCCGAGTTTCTGGCGGCCACTTTGTCATCCGATATGGATGACACCGACAAAGTTCAAATTTTCTGGAAGGATTGTCTTGCCAATGGCATAGAGGTGCTACCGCCCGACGTGAATGCCTCGGCCTATCGCTTTGAACCGGTTGCCGACGAGCATATGGCCAAGGGGCAACCGCCGCGTACCATGCGTTATGGCCTCGGTGCCGTCAAAGGAACAGGTCAGTCTGCCGTCGAAGAAATCATCCGGGCCAGGACGCAAGACGGGCCCTTTGCCAGCCTGTTCGATTTTTGCCGCCGCATCGACAGGCATACGGTTAATCGGCGCAGCATCGAAGCTTTGATACGTGCGGGCGCCTTCGACACCATAGAAGAAAACCGTGCTGCCTTGCTTGCCACCGTGGCCAATGCTATCGAGGCGGCCGAGCAGGCCGAGCGCAGTGCCAACCAGGTTTCCTTGTTTGCCGACGATGCAAACGATATCGTGGAAGGGGAACTGGCCAAAGTAGCACCCTGGGATTTGCAGACGCGGCTTCTGCAGGAGAAAGTCGCCCTGGGCTTTTACTTCAGCGGCCACCTTTTCGATGCATGGCGTGACGAGGTCAGACGTTTCGCGCCCAAGCCGCTTGCACGCCTGGAACCGTCGCGCGGCTTGCAATGGTTTGCCGGTGTACTGTCTTCCGTGCGTCCCAAAATGACCCGACGTGGAAAAATGCTTTACGCCCTGCTGGATGATGGCTCGTCGCAGGTCGAAGTCGCCATCTTCAACGAGCTTTACGAACAGCACCGCAATCGCCTCAAGGAAGACAGGTTGGTCATCATTCATGGCAAGGTCAGCAATGACGACTACTCGGGTGGCCTGCGTGTTTCGGCCGACGAAATATTCGACTTGCAGTTGGCCCGTGAGGCCCGCGCTCGCAGCCTGCGCATCACGCTTAATGGCAATGCCGACGCCCAGAAGCTGCGCCAGTTGCTTAATCCCTTCCGTGCGGAACCGGAAAATGGTGTTCCCGGAGTACCGGTCGAGGTTAGGCTTTTGCGGGATCAGTTTTTGTGTACCGTGCGCCTGGGTGAAGACTGGCGCGTGCGTATGGCCGATTCCTTGCTTGAGCAACTGGAAGGTTGGGTCGAGCCTGACGGTGTGGAGATCAACTACTCATGACGCCCTTGCGTATATTGCACTCAGAGGCAGCGACCAGTTTTGGCGGGCAGGAACAGTATATCTATCGCATGATGCTGGCCATGCGCGAGCGTGGACACCATCTCGAGGCCGTCTGTCAGCCACACGCGATCCTGACCGAGCGCCTGCGCGAGCAGGGCTTTACGGTGCACACCACCCTTATGGATGGCCCGGTTAACTTTGTAAAAGGCGTGGCCACCATACGCCGCGTGCTGCGCGGCGGCCGCTTTGACGTGCTTAATACACACAGCCGGCGCGACACCATCGTGGCTGGCTGCGCCGGCAGGTTGGCAGGCACGCCGCTTATCGTGCGTACCCGGCATCTGGCCAAGCGTGTAGGGTCTTTGCTTTCCTACACCATCATCCCGCATCGTGTAACGACAGCCAGTGATTTTGTGCGCAACCACCTGATAGAACGCGGAGTTAAGCCTGGCCATGTTGCCACCGTTTATCCCGCAGTGGAACTGGCTTCGCCTCCTGCCGCATCAAGCCTGCGTCAGGAATTGCGCCTGGCTCAGAACGATATCGTGATTGGTTGCGTAGCCATCATGCGGCCTCAGAAAGGGCATAAGGATCTAATCGATGCCGTGGCGCCATTGATCAGGGAACGACCCAATATTCATCTGGTGCTGGTCGGAGGCGGCTCACCGGTGTTCGAGCAGCTGCAGGACTATATCACCGAGAAGAACCTGGAAAAGCGTGTGCATCTGATGGGTGTGCGTCGTGATGTGCCGAATCTGCTGGCAGGTTTCGATCTGTTCGCGCTGGCCACGCGGCAGGAAGCGTCTGGAACCGTGTTTGTCGAGGCGGGGGCTGCCGGTTTGCCGGTGGTGGGTACCCAGGTTGATGGTGTGCCTGAAATGATGCAGGCAGGCGTCAGCGGCTTGTTGGTTCCCCTGGATGACCAGGCTGCATTAACCGATGCGCTCAGGCGCTTGATCGATGACCCCGATTTACGCCACAGCATGGGGCGAGCGGGTTTGGATTTTTGTCGTACACAGGGTAGGTTCGGCCCTGATGCGATGGTGCAGCGCATAGAGTCGTGCTATACACGTTGGCTTGCGGAGCGAAAACAATGACAACCACCCGGACAGTACCCGTACTGATGTACCACCATGTTTCTCCCTCTGAAGGGGCGATCACGGCGTCACCGGCCAACTTCGAAGACCAACTGCTGTGGTTGAAGCGGCGCGGCTATCGGTCTCTCAGCAGCGATGAGTTTGCAGGACATCTGCAGGGCGCGCCGGTGCCCGAGAAATCCATATTGATCACCTTTGACGATGGCTATCTCGACAACTGGGTCTATGCCTATCCGCTGCTTAAGAAATACGGCTTCAGCGCGTTGGTATTCCTGGTGACATCCTGGATACATGACGGTCCGGCGCGCAACATCCTGGGGCAGGGCGAATTGCCCGCAACCCCTTCTCATAAAGACTGTGAAGACCTTATAGAACAGGGCCGAAGCGACGAAGTCGCCTTGCGCTGGAGCGAAATCAAGGCCATGCGCGATGACGGCGTGATGGAGTTTCATAGCCACACGCACACGCATACGCGCTGGGATCTGATCGAACCTGCAAACAAGAACAGCCATATTGCGCAAGAACTGGCCTTGTCCCGGCAGACTTTGCAAGCCCAACTGGGGAGCGTGTCGGAACACTTTTGCTGGCCACAAGGTTACTTTGACGCCGGCTATGTGCGTCTGGCTCAGGAAACGGGCTTTCGCTACTTGTATACCACCCAGGCCTTTGGCCAGAACCGGGCGGGCACCGACCCCGCGCATATCTATCGCTTTGCGGTGCGCAATACCTCGGGCAGCTCTGTCGGACGCCGCATTCAGGTCGCTGCGCACCCGGTAATAGGGCCACTCTTCAATAAATGGAAACGCTGGAAGCGTGAGCTCAGGAAGTCCAAATGAAGCTTTCCGTCATCATCATTACCAAGAATGAAGCCTTGAATATTGGTGAATGTATTGCTTCCGTGAGCTTTGCTGACGAAATCATTGTGGTCGATTCCGGTAGTACCGATCAAACGCGCGAGATTGCACAGGAGCTGGGTGCCAAAGTAACCCTGGCGGACTGGCCGGGTTTTGGCCAGCAAAAAAACAGGGCGCTGGATCTGGCAAGCGCGGAATGGGTGCTGTCTATCGATGCCGATGAGCGTGTTACTCCTGAACTGGCTGCTGAAATTCAAGCCGAGCTTAAGCATCCACGCGCCGATGCCTACAGGATCGCACGTCTTTCGAATTATGCCGGCCGCTGGATGCGGCATAGTGGCTGGTGGCCAGACCATGTGTTGCGCTTGTTCAAGCGGGGCAAGGCACGCTTCAACGATGCTGCAGTGCATGAAAGTGTGCAAACTTCCTCGCCCGTGGCGGTGCTGAATGGCCACTTTCTGCATTATCCCTATGCCGACCTGGAATCCCATATCGCCAAGCTTAATCATTATTCATCTGTTGCAGCAGCCATGCTCCATGCCAAGGGCAAGAAAACAAGCGTGCCGGGCGCCGTTGGCCATGCTTTTTGGACCTTTATTCGTATCTATGTCGTGCGGCGTGGTTTTTTGGATGGCAAAGAGGGCTTCATGCTTGCGATGATGGCCTGCGCGGGTAGCTTTTTCCGTTACAACAAATTACTATTATTAAATAAACAGAACAAACAGGGCGATTGATCAAAGCGCATGCCGCGAGCGGCTTTCGCTGGCTCGCGACAATGAAGATACTTATTACCGATATTCATCATGGCAATGGTGGAGGGCACGTTACGTATGTGCTCAGTCTGCTGAAGGGCTTGAAAGGCCAGCACGATCTGACCGTACTCGTTCCGCCCACCGGGCGCCTGTATGCTGCGGCAGCGCGAACCGGTGTGCGTACTCTGCCCGGCTTGTATACATCCCGACCATTACCCCTGTTCAAAGAAGTTCGGCAATTGCGTCGGTTTCTGCTCCAGGAGCGTTTCGATGTCATACACGTCAACGGAGGGGCTGATCACAGGCATGTCATGTTGGCCAGTCTGGGTATGCGCCACCGACCCGCTATTGTCTGGACTAAGCACAATACCAATCCCGTCTCCAGTTTCGGCCACCGCCTGCGCGCCCGATTCGGCACCCAGGCATCCATTGCTGTCTGTGAATATGTTGCCCGTCTTTTGGATAGTTCAGGTTACGGTCGCAGGTCTATGTGTTTGGTCAGGCTCGGTATCGACCATGATTACTTTCAACCGGTTGAACCGATACAAAAGCAGACATTCAGGCAACAGCTTTTGGGTTCGCTAGCCAACGATGTGTTGGTGCTGGGTAGCACCGGAGGCACGGATTACAACAAGGGGTGGCTGGATCTCGTTCATGCCGCTTCCAGGCTCAAGCCTGAATTGCGGCGTCGCGTGCGCATTGTGGTGGCAGGTGCTCCGCCGTCGGCCACCATGCGTGCCAAGGTTGCTTCGTTCAACATGCAGGATCAGGTGGTATTTCCCGGTCTGCTGGCCGATGTGCGCATTGTGCTGGGAGCCAGTGATATAGGCTTTGTGCTGTCGTACCAAGAGGCGGCGTCCTACGCTTGTTGTGAATCCATGTCCATGGGCTTGCCTACGCTGGTATCCAACGTAGGGGGGTTGCCCGAAAATGTACGGGACGGCCAGGACGGACGGGTGGTGCCCGCCGGCAACATAGATGCCCTGATCGATGTCCTGCATGACATGCTGGCTTATCCGCAATCACTGCCGGTCATGGGGCGCTCGGCACGTGATCGCATACAGCAGGTATTTTGCGAAACTGCATTTATCGAAAATACTCAGGCGGTGTATAGGCAGGCTTATTGTGTGGCACGCAATAAGCCTGCACCGATATAATCAACGCATGATACCTATACTCATGTACCATCAGGTCGGCCAGCCGGGTTCCAAGGGAGCACCCTATCGTGGGCTTACCGTGCATCCGGCCGATTTCCGGCGACAAATGACTTGGCTGCGCCGTTTTGGCTACCGCGGTCTATCCATGCGCGATTTGCTGCCGTATGTGCGTGGCGAACGACAGGGCAAGGTGGTGGGTATCACCTTCGATGACGGTTATCGCAATGTGCATCGCAATGCCTTGCCCGTGTTAAGCGAGCAGGGTTTTACGGCCACCAATTATTTTGTTGTGCATCAGCTTGATGGCGGCAACGTATGGGATTACAAAAAAGGCATAGCGCATTCGGATCTGATGTCTGCTGATGAAATGCGCGACTGGGCGGCAGCGGGAATGGAAGTGGGCTCGCATACGCTCGATCATCCATTTTTGCCCAAACTGTCGCCAGATATTGCCACCTTCCAGATCAAACAATCCAGGCAAGAACTGGAAGAGATTATTGGTTCTGAAGTCACGGCGTTTTGTTATCCCTATGGTGGAGAAACCCCCCAGATCCGTGCCATGGTGCGGGCGGCCGGCTATACCAATGCCACCACAACCGAGCGTGGCCTGGCACGCATAGACGACGATCTGTATGGGCTGCCGCGTGCCACCGTTGCCCGGTCTACAAATATCCTGCGTTTTCTACAGAAATGCATGACACGTCTTGAAGATCGGCGTCGTACAGCGTGAATGAACCCATGCCCGCCACCCGTTTGAACATTGCATTTGTCGTTGATCGATTCGGAAACCGCTATGGTGGGGCCGAGGCCTATGGCGTCGAGTTGATGCGCGAGCTGGCTGTAGATCACGACATCATCATTTTTGCCCGTGATTACGATCCCGGCTGCAACTTGAAGCTGCCCTTTGTGGCCCTGCGTTCCTGGTCATTTCTGCCCAGTTGGCTACGTGTCTTGCTGTTTGCCATTCGTGTCCGCCGCTTGACTCGCAAAGGCTACGACATCGTGCACTCCCACACCAATGGCTGGTGCGGCGACATCGAGGTCGTGCACGTTACACCTGTGCGCTATAACTGGCGGGTCAGGGCACTACCGACCACAAAACGCCTGCTGTCCTACGTCAGCCTGCGTGTGCAAACGTACCTGGCCCTCGAGGCGCGCAGGGTCGCCCCAAGTCCGGGCCATCGTACGGTGGCCGTGTCCGGTCTGATTGCCGAGCAGCTCACACAGGCCTACGGCCAGAAGGATTTTCCGATCATTCCGCCAGGCGTTACCCGGCCGGCGCCTCCCGCCAACGGTGATGCTTTGCGCATGCGAGCCAGCCTGGGCCTGGATTCCCAGGACTGCGTTTGTCTGCTGGTGGCACGCAATCCCTTGCGTAAAGGGCTGCCGACAGTCATGCGGGCCATGTCCCGGTTGCCGGAGCGCTACAAACTGGTGGTCGTGGGCAGCAATGCCGCAACGCGCAGCTTTGTGCATGCAGCGCCTGAGTACGAGGGTATGGCGGAGCGCATACGTCTGATAGAGGAAACATCCGATGTGGCGCCGTATTATCAGATAGCCGATATCTATGTGCATCCCACGCTGAACGACAGCTTTGGGATGGCGCCGCTCGAGGCCATGTCATTTGGGATACCCGTGGTTCTCAGTCCGGCCCCCTGGTGCGGTTTTGCGCAATATGTACAGGATGGGCGTGATGTCATGATGCTGGATCATCCTGAAAACGACGGTCAGCTGGCGCAATGTATACAGCGCATCAGCGAAGATGCCCCGTGGCGCCAACAGCTGATACAAGGCGCAAGCCAGGTGGTCGATCGTCATGCATGGCGTGAAATTGCCAAAACCTACCTGGATTTATACGCAAAGGTGCTGCAAGAGCGTGGCCGGCCTTGATTGCCGTGGCGCTGCCAGGCCGCTTGTGATGCGCCCGGTGCCGTGGCTTTCAGGCCAGATTGCGTGCCTGGGTCTCCAGATGAGTTTTCAGGCCATCGGGCAAGGGCAGTTGCCTGGCAAGTTCGTCCAGATAGGCGCGCTCCATATAGCTTTGTTCGTCAATCACCAATAGACTGGCCAGATAGACTTCGGCGGCCTGCTCGGGTGTGCTGGCCAATGCAGCCGCCACGCCGGGATCGGCCGGTTTCGCCAACTCCGCCTCGAACCAGGACAGATCGTGCGTGTCGCCAGCCAGTTTTGCAACCTCGCTGTCCAGGAGCGCGCGCTCTTCATTGCCGATATGACCATCTGCCTTGGCGGCAGCGATCATGGCCGCCAGAATGATGCGGCTGTGTTCCTCCAGCGTGCCGGCGGGCAGGGCGGGGGCGGCCAGGGGCACTGGCGTGTGGGCCTGTGCAGGAGCGACCGCCACATTGGTGGCGGGCTTTTGCTGCTGCCAGTCCTGATAGGTTTTCAGAGCCAGTGCGCCCAGAGCGGCCGCGCCGCCGTAAGTTGCGAACTTGCCGCCCATTTTGCGGAATTTTTTGTTGCCTAGCAGCAATCCCAATGCTCCGCCCGCCAGCGCGCCGCCGCCAAATCCCCCGAACTTGGAAGACAGGCCCGGTGCGGCCTGGTTGACGCTTGAGCTCGCGTTTTGGACCAGACCTTGGCCGGACTGAAGCACCTGTTGCAATAGTTGCTGTATGGACATATGAAGTTCCCTTGCTGTGAAATCTAGACTCGATACGACCATGCCAGGCGCATATCGTTCCCTGCGCAACGGGAGGGCGGCTCAGGGCCGCCCTGACCGTTACATGGATGACTTATCCGGAGCGGTCAATTCTTCCATGTTCTGCAACCAGAATAATGCCTGCTCCCGGTCCTCTCCGCACATCATGGGCTCGGGGCGTAGGGATGCGCATACTGAAGGCCGCTCTGGGCGGCCGAAAATCAGGCATTTATTGTCGGGATCCAGCTGTATGCATCGGATGCCTGCAGCTTTCCCATAGGGCATTCCCGGGATAGAGCTGGAAATGGAGGGCGCGATGCAACAGGCTGCGCAGCCGGTTCGGCATTGCATGATTTAAACCCACCCTCTGACCCAGTACACCAGCAAACCCACGTACTCTTTGACGATGGAACGGCTGGCCGCCAGTGCCCGGGTGTCGGGCTGCCAGAATGAAAAACGAGGATCGTCGGGCACGACGATTTGCGGCTTCAGGGGCGCGGCGACAGCCGAGACACCCAGCTTGTCGAAGACGGCCATGGCCCGCGGCATATGCAATGCCGACGTTACCACCAGAATGTGCTGGATGCCGTGCTCCTTCAATATCTGTGCCGTATAGGCTGCATTCTGGTGGGTGGTCAGGCTGCGGCTTTCCATGATAATGGCGCTGTCAGGAATGTCGCGCTGCTTCAAGGCCTTGGCCATTACCTGGGCTTCGCTGACATCGCCCTCCAGGGCCGCGCCCGAAACGATGATCAAGGGCGCCCGGCCTGCCTTATACAGGGCTGCAGCTCTATTGATTCTGGTTGTGGCCGTATCGCTATCGTAGGGTTCGAACCAGTTCTGGCGCCCGTTTGCCGTATGCCCGCCCAGTACAACTATGGCGTCGGCTGTGGGCGCTTGGCTTGCTGCTTCGTAGGGGTGTAACTGCTCCAGACGGCCGCCGGCCCAGAGTGATGATGCCGGTAACGACCAGAAGAGCGCCCAACTAAGCCCAACGACGGCAATGACGAAAGCCGTTTTGCGCAAACGCACCATGAACAGGATGACGGCTGCCAGTAAAAGGGCGATGCATAAATTCAGTGGAATAACCAGGTTGGTCAGAAAGCTTGAAAGTGTCATGCGCTGCTGTTTACCTGCTGCTGGGTTAGGGCTTGCCAACAAGACTGAATGAGTCGCGATCTTGCTTGGAGGCGTCAACAGGCTCCAGCAGGGCGTCGACGTATTCCATGGCCTGAGTTTCCAGGGGCCATGCCTGAGCCGAGCCCAGGCACGATGCCTGATCCGACCACGGCCCGGTTCTTTCGGGTTGTGTGACGCCAAACAGAGTCAACTGACGGGCCCCGGCTGCGGCGGCAAGGTGCGATACCCCTGAGTCATTACAAATTACCAGAGTTGAAAGCCGGGTTAGTGTAGCAAATGCACCCAACTTCAATGGGGGAAGCAAGAGCGCCGAAGGGGCATTCTTGCGCGCTTCGTCGGTTTCGGCTGCTGGCGGGCACATGACGACGGTGTAACCCTTGGCTTGCAGATGCCGGGTGAGCGTGTCGTAATAAGGCCAGACTTTGACCTTGCCTTTATGCAAGCCGGTGGCCGTGGGGGCGATCAGCACGTAGCGACCAGGCTGCAGTCCCGCCTCGGACAATGCCTGTCGCGCTTCGGCCTCATGCCGCTCGGCCAGTTGCAATCCCAAACGACGGGGGGCGGGCAGACCGCCAAGGGGCAAATTCCAGCGTTTCAATGCCTGATTGGTAATGTAATGCCATGCTTCAACCGCATGCAGGTTGTTTGCAGGCTTGTTGACGGGCCAGCGCAAGATAAGGCTGCGACCATCGTCGCGGTAGCCCGCGCTGGGTATGCCGCCAAACTTGAACACCATGGCGCTGGACAGCGAATCGGGAAGCAGAATGCCGCGAGGGTGTGCATGCTGTGCTTTCTTACGAAAGGCATGTACGGCAGCCCTGTCTTCGCGCCACCGGCCCTTCATGTCTATGAAGCCGCCCAGTTTGTAGGATGCCAGCAGATCCCTGGCCCAGGGGCGGGCGCAAACCACAATGGGCAGCCCGGTATCGAGCAAGGTGTGCAGGCTGGGCAGACTCATGCAGACATCACCTATCCAGTTGGGAAGGCGCAGGTAAATGGCGGAAATAGTCGACATGGGTATGGGTGTTTGACGCAGGGCGGTATGATGAGCCTGGTTCTTAACCAGGATGCATGGGTTGAACGTTAAAATACTCCATCCAATAGTATATAAGCGAGTTTATTGTTGAAGTCAGCTGACAACACCACATCGTCCCAGTCCGATCCCGTCCAGACGGAATTGTGGCGCCGGATATACAGCCGCGTAGGCAAGCACTGGAAGGTCGTGGTACTGGCTGTCTTGCTGGTGAGCGTGGCAGCGGCTACACAGCCTACACTGGCGCTCATCATGAAGCCCTTGCTCGATGACGGTTTTTCTGGAGCCAAGCCTTCGTACATCTGGTCGATTCCGCTGCTGGTAATTGGGCTGATGCTGCTGCGCGGTATATGTAGTTTTGCCAGCAACTATTTGTTGGCCTGGGTCGCCAATAATATGTTGCTGGGCTTGCGCAAAGACATGTTCGAACGCTTGCTGGGGCTGCCCGATGAAGACTTCAAGCGCGGCGACACGGGCAGGCTGCTCAATCGCTTCACCATAGATGCCGGCACGGTCACGGAACTGGCCACTGAAGTGGTCACGGTTCTTGTGCGCGAAACCCTGGTAGTGGTGGCTTTGCTGTGCGTGCTGCTGTATATGTCGTGGCCACTGACCTTGATTGTGCTGGTCATGCTTCCTGTTTCCAGCCTGATCATCCGTATTTTCGTCAAGCGGTTGCGGCGCATCAATCGTGAAACCATAGGTATGAATGCCGAACTCACGCGTGTTGTGCGTGAAGGCATAGACGGTCAGCGGGTGATCAAGCTGTTCGATGGCCACCAACGTGAAGCAACGCGCTTTGAATATGTGAACACACGCTTGCGTCGCTACGCCATGCGTGCTGCCAGCGCCGATGCGGCCATGTCGCCACTATCGCAGTTCTCCATTGCTATTTCTATCGCTGCGGTGATTGCCGTAGCGCTGTTTCAGGCCAATAACCAAGGCCTGACGGTTGGCAGCTTTGCTGCTTTTATGGCGGCGCTGGGTCAGATATTCGACCCCATGAAACGCCTGACCAAAATCGCCAGCGCCATGCAACGCATGCTGATTTCCGCCGAAAGCGTATTCACACTGATCGACCAGGCCCCCGAACACGATACCAGCGCCAAAATGCTTGATATGCCGGTACAGGGCCGCGTCGAGTTCAAGAATGTCCATCACCGTTTTCCAGATGCCCATCGTGATACCTTGTCTGATGTGTCTTTTGTGGCTGAGCCGGGCTCCACCATTGCATTGGTGGGTCAATCAGGCAGCGGAAAAACCACTTTGGCCAATATGCTGCCGCGTTTCGTGCACCCGAACAGCGGCGAAATCCTGATCGATGGGCAAAACATCAGGGATATCAGCCTGCGTGGCCTGCGTTCGCAGCTGTCTTTGGTCAGTCAGGATGTCGTTCTGTTCGAAGGTACGATCGCCGATAACGTGGGCTATGGTTCTTTGCACGATGCCAGTCGCGAAGAGATCAATGCGGCACTGCAGGCGGCCAATCTGCTGGATTTCGTCAACAGCCTGCCTCAAGGCATGGATACCCCCGTTGGCGAGAACGCCGGCCAGCTCTCGGGCGGACAGCGTCAACGCCTGGCCATTGCTCGGGCGTTGATCAAGAATGCGCCTATTCTTATTCTTGACGAGGCTACTTCGGCGCTCGATAACGAATCAGAGCGGCAGGTTCAGGCATCGCTGGAGCGTTTGATGGTCGGGCGTACCACACTGGTTATCGCGCACAGACTGTCCACGGTTCAGAAAGCGGATCGTATCGTTGTGCTCGAGGCGGGTCGGATCGTCGAACAAGGGCGCCACGACGAGCTGCTGCAGCAGGATGGCCGCTATGCGTCGTTGTATCGCATGCAATTTCAAGACTAAAGTTGAATAAGGGATTTAAGCCATGAAAAAGGGTATGGCGCTGTTGGCGCTGCTGGTGTTGGCGGGATGTGCAAAGAATACCGATATGACCAGGTTGATGGACTTGCGCAGCAAAGCCCACTTCCGTGATCAACGCGTGCTGCACCTGACCTTTCCGCAAATACAGATGGCCTTGTTCAAGCACGAGGCTGCATGCGGTTCGGCACCCGAGTTTGCACTGGAGCCCGGACAGACCGCCTACGCCAGGCTCACCGACACGCCGTTGGAAGGCAGCGATTACAAACAGATTGTTTACGCAGAGCTGGTGTTGTACCAGGGCAGTGATGTGGAAACCATACTGGACAAGACGGCTGAGCGCGACTGGCGCACTCGCGCCACGACATATAGCTATTATGCCGGTGGTGCTGTCGATGAACGGATAGCGAAGATGTTCAACGCCATCACGCATCCACAGGATTGCACTGGCCTGGGTGTTGGAGCGCAAGCCGATGAAGGTCAGGCCGAAAAGTAGCCCCTAGAGCGCAAGTGCGTCAGGCATGGTGCCATGCTTGTCTACTACTTATATAAGGACGATGTCATATTGTTCTTGCGAATACTGGCTTTCCACTTCCAGAGAAATGGGTTTGCCGATAAAGTCGCCCAGCATGGCAAGATGCGGGCTTTCTTCTTCAAGGAATAGATCCACCACATCCTGCGAGGCCAGAATTCGAAACTCCTTGGGATTGAACTGGCGGGATTCACGCAGTATTTCACGCAAAATTTCATAGCAAAGTGTGCGTGGCGTGCGCACGTTGCCGCGCGACTGACAAGTAGGGCAGGGTTCGCACAACTGATGCGCCAAAGAGTCGCGAGTACGCTTGCGCGTCATTTCCACCAGGCCCAACTGGCTGAACCCACTCACTGTCATGCGAGTGCGATCCTTACCCAGTGCCTTGTTCAGTTCGGCCAGCACCGAGTTGCGGTGCTCGGCGTCATCCATATCGATGAAATCCAGAATAATAATGCCACCCAGATTACGCAGCCGCAGTTGGCGCGCCAGGGCTACCGCCGCTTCCAGGTTGGTCTTGAATATTGTGTCGTCAAAATTGCGGCCCCCCACAAAGCCGCCGGTATTTACGTCTACCGTGGTCAGGGCCTCGGTCTGGTCGATGATCAGATAGCCGCCTGACTTAAGGTCCACACGGCGCGACAGGGCACGCGCGATTTCCTCGTCGACATTGGCAGTGTCGAATAAAGGACGTTCGCCGCTGTAGTGCCTGATTCTTTCCAGCACGGATGGCGTATAAGTAGCAGCCCAGTCCAGCAACATTTGCGTGGTGCTGCGTGAATCGACCGTAATGCTGCCGGTGTGAGGCCCCACCATATCGCGCAGCACGCGCTGCGCCAGCGTTAGATCGTTATACAGCAGTGATGGTGTGGGCTGGCTTCTGGCCTTGTTTTGTATGCTGCCCCATAAAGTGCGCAGATAAGACTGATCGGCCTGCAGCTCATCGTCGGAGGCGCCTTCCGCCTGGGTGCGCACAATGAAACCGCCTTTTTCATCGGGGGCGCTGAAACGCAATACGCGTTCGCGTAGCGATATCCTGTCTTCTTCGGATTCAATTTTTTGTGAAATACCCACGTGTGGATCGTGAGGCAGGTACACCAGCATGCGTCCGGCTATGCTGACCTGGGTGGATAGGCGGGCTCCTTTCGTGCCCAAAGGATCTTTAATGACCTGCACCATCAGTGACTGCCCTTCGAACAGCAATTTTTCTATGGGTGTAATGGCCGAGCCGTTGGTGCGCTCCTTGCGGTTTTGTCTGAGATCGCCCACGTGTATGAAGGCAGCGCGCTCCAGACCTATGTCGACGAAAGCGCTTTGCATGCCTGGCAGCACCCGCACCACCTTTCCCAGATAGAGATTGCCGACATGGCCGCGCTGGATGCTGCGCTCTATATGTAATTCCTGGACTGCGCCTTGCTCCACCAATGCGACGCGGGTTTCAAAAGGGGTGACGTTAATCAGTATGTCTTCAGTCATGGAAAAGGAAGTGGCTTCTGGTTATCAATACTGCAAGTGTAGAGTCAATTGGCGCGGTTCTGTGTGTCTTATATATATAGGAACTCTTTATATAGGAGCTTGGCACGCTGTTGGGGATGGGGCCGGGCAATACGGGGCGCAGCCCATGGCCTCTATATAAAGAGCGAAACATAAAGAAGGGGGTGCAATACGCAAAAGGCGTGCTTTCCCGCGCCCGAACTCCTGTGTTTTGTACCCTTGCAATGACTTTTCAGTCCTTTTTGGCCGTCGCCAGCCTCCCGGAGAAAATTATTTCACTTAGGCTTAAAAAATATTTCAGTTGTATTTCAATGGCTTAATTGCCTTGGGCTTAAAAAGGTGGTCTAAAAGATGTTTTTCTTGGGTTTTCCAGTTGCACGGGCTAAAAAAGCTATGCTATAGTTCTGTTCTTTCGCAGCCAGCACATCAGGGTTTTCCCCGATGAGCAAGGCG
>JACCET010000059.1 GCA_013416405.1 Alcaligenaceae bacterium | reverse complement strand
CATAGGCAATACATACGGCGACGATCACCCACATGCTTGAAGGCTGGATCGCCAAAACAATAAACACCAAAGGGAATACCGCAACAACAAAGACTCCGATACGTCGCATGGATGTGCCGGAGCCAAAAATGCTGATCAGGATTCGGCCTCCCACCTGGGCAGGCCCTATGGTGGCGATAGCCCAGACCACATTGCTGGTAGTCAAACCACCCTCAAGCAGCAATGGGTACATATGAAAGGTAAAAGCGGTGAATGCGCCTGCGTAAGCAGTGAGCGCCAACATGAGTAACCAGAAAACCGGCTTCTGAAACGCTGCCCTGACTTCCTGCTTATCCGTTGTAAGGACATGTCCAATATCCGCATGGCTAAAATGGATTGCATCTTTTTCAGGTCGGATAAAACCGAAATACGCCACCGCGCAAACCAGCCCATTGATAACCGCAAGCACCAGCAACGCATCACGCCAACCCCAATGGTTCAACAAGAACTGTACAAGGGGTATAA
>JACCET010000058.1 GCA_013416405.1 Alcaligenaceae bacterium | reverse complement strand
CGAATCGGTTGATCAGCGTCGTCGGGCGAGCGGTTTTCAGGAACTGTTGCTCGGCTTGCTCCTGAGTAATACCTTGCTCTTGCGCCGTCGATTTCATCCAGCCGGATAAAATTTCGGAGTTCGTCGGGCCGGGCACTACGGCATTGACGGTGACGCCCGTTCCAGCAACGAGTTCGGCCAGCCCGCGTGAGACAGCGAGAACTGCGGTCTTGGTAACGCCGTAGTCAATCATTTCCTTGGGGATGTTCAGCCCGGATTCGCTGCTGACGAACACCACACGACCCCAGCCGCGTGCCATCATCTTCGGCACGTAATGACGGGCGGTGCGCACACCGCTCATTACGTTAAGCTGGAACAGGTCCAGCCATTCACTGTCGTCCTGGTCGAAAAAATTGTTCAGAAATGCGGTGCCGGCATTGTTGACGAGTATATCTGCGTCTGGCGCTTGTCCGAATAGCACCGCACACCCTTGCGCGGTAGCAACGTCTGTCGCAACACCGGTCA
>JACCET010000057.1 GCA_013416405.1 Alcaligenaceae bacterium | reverse complement strand
CGACGAACTCCGAAATTTTATCCGGCTGGATGAAATCGACGGCGCAAGAGCAAGGTATTACTCAGGAGCAAGCCGAGCAACAGTTCCTGAAAACCGCTCGCCCGACGACGCTGATCAACCGATTCGCTACAACCGAAGAGGTCGCGAACATGGTGGTATATGCGTGCTCAGAACAGGCTTCTGCGACCACTGGAGCCGCACTGCGAGTCGATGGAGGCGTCGTTCGTTCGATTGCCTGAACTATGAGCTGCGGTAACAACGCCAATGCCTGGGGGCCGAACTCGACCGAGGCTGTGTGAAAACTCGCCAGGCACTTGATGCGAACTCACTAAGGCAACATACACGACGCGAATCGATTTAATTCGGTCAACAGGACTCAGGGCTCTTCATCATAAAAGGGGGACGATCAGCATTCATTAAACTTGTTTTTGCGAAGAACGAGCTTAATAGAAGGAATGCCGATGTCCCCAGTCGATTTTATCTTAGGACTCAGAGATGTAGTAATTG
>JACCET010000056.1 GCA_013416405.1 Alcaligenaceae bacterium | reverse complement strand
GGGCAGGAGTTCCGCGGCGAAGGCATATTGGCCGTCACCAAGGGACTGCTGCAATCCGGCGTCGGGTATGTCGCGGGCTATCAGGGCTCGCCCATTTCCCATTTGATGGACGTGCTGGCCGATGCGCAAGACATCATGCAAGAGCTGGGCGTGCACTTCGAGGCCTCCGCGTCCGAAGCCACCGCGGCCGCCACCCTGTCGGCGTCGGTCATGTATCCGATCCGAGGGGCCGTCACCTGGAAATCCACTGTGGGCACCAATGTGGCGTCGGACGCGCTGGCCAACCTGGCCTCGGGCGGCGTCACCGGCGGCGCCCTGGTCATCGTCGGCGAGGACTACGGCGAAGGGTCGTCCATCATGCAGGAACGCACCCACGCCTTCGCCATGAAATCGCAGATCTGGCTGCTGGACCCGCGCCCCAACCTGGAAAGCATGGTCAAGGCCGTGGAAGACGGCTTCCAGCTGTCCGAGGCCAGCAGCACCCCCGTCATCCTTCAATTGCGCATAC
>JACCET010000055.1 GCA_013416405.1 Alcaligenaceae bacterium | reverse complement strand
CTTACGGGGTCGAGCCACTTTGCAAGCTCTTGCAGATTGCCCCGTCCGGCTATCGACGTTATGCAGCGCAGCAGCGCAATCCGGCATTGTTATGTAATCGTGCCAAGCGCGACGCCGTGCTGATGCCACAGATTCAACGCGTGTGGGAACGAAACATGAGGGTCTACGGTGCGGACAAGGTCTGGCGTCAGCTTCTTCGGGAGCAGCAAGAGGTAGCGCGATGTACGGTCGAACGACTGATGCGCCGCCTTGGCATCCAAGGGGCTCGGCGTGGCAAGACGGTTCGCACGACAGTATCGGATACGGCAGCCCCTTGCCCGTTGGACCATGTCAATCGGCAATTCAAGGCTGACCGCCCCAATCAGTTGTGGGTGTCGGATTTCACCTATGGTACGCCCAGCCAGCGTAGCCCGCCCATACGGGGGTGAAGCTGCTTGAGCATGTTTGGAATGCATTACCTGGAGAGGTTGATGTAGCAGTACCAGGGACATGCCCTTTCTCTGCTGTGAG
>JACCET010000054.1 GCA_013416405.1 Alcaligenaceae bacterium | reverse complement strand
ATTTTGTGGAGGCTCCAACCTCTGAGAGAATGGAGCTATGAAGAAGCAAAACAAGTTTTCCCCTGAAGTGCGTGAGCGTGCCGTGCGTATGGTGCAGGAACACCGTGGCGAGTATCCGTCGTTGTGGGCGACTATCGAATCGATTGCCCCGAAGATTGGCTGTGTACCGCAGACCTTGAACGAGTGGGTGCGCAAGCAGGAGGTTGATACCGGCGTGCGCGATGGGGTGCCCAGTGCTGAGCGGGAGCGTGTCAAGGCATTGGAACGCGAGGTGAAGGAATTGCGCCGTGCCAATGAGATTCTGAAGCTGGCAAGTGCTTTTTTCGCCCAGGCGGAGCTCGACCGCCGATTGAAGTAATCCGGCAGTTTATTGATAAATACCGGAACACTTACGGGGTCGAGCCACTTTGCAAGCTCTTGCAGATTGCCCCGTCCGGCTATCGACGTTATGCAGCGCAGCAGCGCAATCCGGCATTGTTATGTAATCGTGCCAAGCGCGACGCCGTGCTGATGCC
>JACCET010000053.1 GCA_013416405.1 Alcaligenaceae bacterium | reverse complement strand
AAGCCCATGTATCATTCTACGCGTTGAGCCGTGATTACTGCGGCATGGCGGCGCGCCACCGACCTTGCCACTCCAGGAGACAGCACATGCCTCGCGACGATCATCGGGCCGTAGACGCGACGCCGATCCCCGCCATGGCCGGGGCCGCCGCGGCGGCTGCGCCGAAACCGCTGCTGGGAACGGTGGACGTCATCGCCATCATCACGGGCATCGTCATTGGCGCCGGCATATTCAGCGCGCCGGCCCTGGTCGCCGCCAATTCTTCCAGCGCCGCGCAAATGATGGCCGCGTGGGTGCTGGGCGGGCTGATCTCCCTGGGCGGGGCTTTGTGCTATGCCGAGTTGTCCACTCCCCCCCCCAGCGCCGGCGGCGAATACCATTTCCTGCGGCTGGCTTTCGGCCACCGGATCAGCTTCCTGTTCGCCTGGGCCCGCCTCACCATCATCCCGACGG
>JACCET010000052.1 GCA_013416405.1 Alcaligenaceae bacterium | reverse complement strand
TGATCTCCTGTTAGTTGGTTTTTTTTTTAATACTTCGTCACCCCACGCACCCTCACGCGCCTCTGACCACTCTTACCCTACTCGCCGCTCTCCCGACCTCGCCGGGATGATGCCCGCCGCGATGACGTTGGTCACCGCGAGGCTGGCGGACTCGACGCTGCCGAAACTGGCCATGATCACCCGCGCACAGGACGGCTTGGGTATCAGCTTCACGGTGATTTCGGTGACGATGCCCAGCATGCCCTCGGAGCCGATGAAGGCCGCGAGCAGATCCAGGCCGGGGGTGTCGGGGGCGCCGGAGCCCAGTTCGACGACGTCGCCGTCTATGGTGACGACGCGCACCCGCAGCACGTTATGGACGGTGAGCCCGTACTTCAGGCAATGCACGCCCCCGGAGTTCTCGGCGATGTTGCCGCCTATGGTGCAGGCGATCTGGCTGGAGGGGTCCGGGGCGTAGTACAGGCCGTAGGGCGCGGCGGCCTCGGAAATGGCCAGGTTGCGCACGCCCGGCTCCACCACGGCGGTCGCCGTGTCCAGGTCTATGCTCTTGATGCGGTTGAGCTTGGCCAG
>JACCET010000051.1 GCA_013416405.1 Alcaligenaceae bacterium | reverse complement strand
ATGGCGTGGCAGTCGAAGAACTCGGCGGCTTGCCATCCTCCGCTGTCATCGCCAGGGCCTTCAATGGCGCCAAGTTCGTGAAGGGCTTCAATCATCTGCCCGCCGGTCAATTGGCCGCTGATCCACAGGTTGAGGGCGGGCGTCGCGTCATCTTTCTCGCCAGCGACGATGACAACTCGGTGCCGCCAGTTGCCGCGCTAGCCGAACGCCTCGGGTTCGCGCCGGTACCGCTGGGCAAGCTCGCTGAAGGCGGCGCACTCGTCCAAGCGCGTGGACAGACTTGGGCTCCGCTGATCTTCCAAGACCTCGTCAAGTTCAACTGAACCGGCACGAACCGACTATTCATCGAACGGAGAGAAATCTTATGCATATTGAACTCAAGGGACGCAAGGCGATTGTGACCGGTTCCACTGCGGGCATTGGCCGTGCAATCGCCGAAGGGCTGACGCGTGCAGGCGCGGCGGTTGTCATTAACGGGCGCACACAGGAACGTGTCGATGCCACATTGCGCGAGATGCGCGCCCTGTTCCCAGGGGCCGAGTTGACCGGTGTTGCGACAGACGTTGCTACCGC
>JACCET010000050.1 GCA_013416405.1 Alcaligenaceae bacterium | reverse complement strand
ACGACTTTGACTGGCGTTTTAATCCCAAGCTGCCCCGCCAGGCAAGCTTCGAGCTACTGACGCTCAAGTTCATAGCCGAAGGCGCCAACGCCTTGTTGATCGGCAAGCCGGGCACAGGAAAAAGCCATATTGCCAAGGCCGTAGCCTATCAGGCCACGCTGCAGGGCCATCAGGTCCGGTATCTTGAAGCCGATGACGCCTTGGCGCAATACAGCCTTGGCACAGCCGATGAGCAGCAGAAAATCCTGCGCGCGCTGCTTGAACCCGACGTGCTGATCCTAGACGATCTGTTCCTGGCCCGACGCATCGCGCCGGTCGGGGCCGAATTGCTGCAAGCCTTGGTTCACCAGCGCTACAAGCGTCGGCGCAGTATCGTCGTGACCTCAAACCGCGTTGTGCAGGACTGGGCTAAGTATCTGGGCGACACCACGATGAGCACGACCATCCTTGATCGATTAATGCACCGCTGCGCACTGCTGGAGTTTGAGGGGAAAAGCTACCGACTTAAAGAGGCTGCCGCGCGCCTTGCGCGCAGCAGCACCGATGATTGATAATCTGACTGTCCTGCCTGGGGGA
>JACCET010000004.1 GCA_013416405.1 Alcaligenaceae bacterium | reverse complement strand
CACGCAGAGCGTATGGATTCAGGAATTTTGAGAATTACCGCATGAGAGTCTTGGCTCAGTGCGGTTGGAATGGTGTAATTAACCGAGTTTGACGAATGCCCTGATCCCCCGTTTATGGGGTAGAGCCTAAACATTGAGTATTTTAAGCTGGTGCCCGGGGCCGGAATCGAACCGGCACGCCTTGCGGCGGGGGATTTTGAGTCCCCTGCGTCTACCAATTTCACCACCCGGGCATTCAAGCAGTTCGCCCTGAAGAATACAGGGCGTGGCAGAAAGGCGTAATTATACGCACAGATTTAAATTTTCGCAGCGTGGCTGTCACATTGGGCAGCTAGTCCGGCCAGCCAGCCGGCTCCAGCAGCACGCGCTCGCACGCCCAGTTGCCGGCTTTCACTTCGGTCGCTATCAGGCGCAGGACGATTTCCCTTATCAACTCAACGGCGCGCGATGGGGGTTTGTCGCTATGTTCGCACAGGAAAAGGGTGCGCAGCATTTCGGGTTTGACGATGTCGCGGTAGACCACCTCGCCGGCTTTAAGCTGTTCACGCAAATACGATTTGCTGCCTATGACGCAGCCCAGGCCTTCTTCCACGAACAGGTTGACGGCATTGACGTTGTCTGTCTGCATCTTGGCGCGCTGTTCGAACTGTTTCTGTAGTCTGGGATCATCCATGATGGATCGGCCCATGGTGCCACGCCGTGGCAGCACGAAGGGCAGATCCAGCAGTGCCTTGACGGTGATGGGGGCCGCCGTATCGCCTATGATTTCTTTCTTGCCTATGCATATCATGCGCTCTTCAAGCAGGGCGGTGGCCTTGATGCGGGTGTCCTGTGTCGGGTTGTAGGCCAGCGCCAGGTCTATATGCGCTTCCATCATCTGGGTAATGGTGCTGCCCGACAGTGTTTCGGACAACATCAGGGACAGGCCCGGGTAGTCGTCGATCACGGTGCGCATCAGTTGCTTGCCTATGCCGTGCAAGGCGGTGTAGGCCATGCCTATGGCGACCTGGCCGTGGATTTCGCCTGACATATTGTGTATGTCTTCCTGGGCTAGCTGGACTGCGCGCAATATTTGCACGGCATGGGCGTGCAGGCGTTCGCCGAACTCGGTGGGCAGCAGGCCGCGCGGGTTGCGCACGAATAGCGGTTTGGGGAACTGGTTTTCAAGGTTGGCCAGGTGGTGGCTGAGTACGGACGGCGCGGTTCGTTCGCGTTCGGCGGCACGTGAAATGCCGCCCGATTCGTAGATGGCGACAAAGGTTTGCAGCTGTCTTAAGTCCATGATCTCAACTTTTTAGAATGCAGTTGTTGAAACAATATAATTTTCTGATTGAAAAAACAATGCTAGTCTGCTCGCGAGACATAGGAGTTTTGGCATGGATCAGTCGTTTTTACCGCTGGCAGGCTTGCGGGTCGTCGAGATGAGTCACATGATTATGGGGCCGTCTTGCGGTATGTTTCTTGGCTTTCTGGGTGCAGAGGTCATCAAGGTGGAGCCGCCCAGCGGCGACAAAACCCGTAGCCTGAATGGCATGGGGCGCCCGATGTTCCCCTTGTTCAATCGCGGCAAGAAGTCGGTGCAGCTGGATTTGAAAACAGACCAGGGTAAGGCGGCGCTGAATCGTTTGCTGGAAACGGCTGATGTGTTTGTTGAAAATTTCCGCGATTCGGCGATGGCCAAGGTGGGGGCGGATCCGGCCGAGCTGCGTCGTCAGTTTCCCAAGCTCATTATTGCTTCCTGCAAGGGTTTTTTGTCTGGTCCTTATCAGAATCGCACGGCGCTCGACGAGGTCGTGCAGATGATGACGGGTCTGGCTTACATGACGGGCCCGACCGGTCGGCCTTTGCGTGTGGGGTCATCTGCCAATGACATCATGGGCGGGCTGTTTGCGGCCTTTTCGGTGTTGGCTGCTCTGATTGAACGTAAGGAAACCGGCACGGGTCGTGAGATGCGTGTGGGTCTGTTCGAGAACTGTCTGCTGTTGGTGGCGCAGCATATGGTGCAGTTCGAGCTTGAGGGCGTGAATCCGCCGCCTATGCCCGAGCGTGACTTTTCCTGGCCCATCTACGATATTTTCACCGATGTTCATGGCGAGCAGATGTTCGTGGGCGCGGTAACCGAGGGGCAGTGGAGTATTGTTTGCACGCTGTTGGGTCTGGATGACTTCCTGTCTGATCCGCGACTGGCTACGCGTATGGATCAGATCAATGCACGCAGCTGGACGCTGCCGCAGATTGCTGAAAAGATTGCCGGCATGGATGCGCGCGAGCTGGGCCGCAAGTTCGAAGCGCAAGGCATTCCGTATTCGCCTATAGCCAAGCCTTCCGATATGTATGACGATCCGCATGTGATGCGTCCTGGTGGGATGTCGGTTTCGCGTTGTGCCGATGGTTCTACTTTCCGTGCGCCTTCCCTGCCTTTCGAGGTCGATGGCCAAATGCTTACTGGCGGCGGTGATGTGCCGGGCGTCGGTCAGGATACGGATGCGGTGTTGACCGAACTCGGGCTGGATGCTGGTTCGATTGCGGCGGCGCGTGGTGGCCAAAAGGTGTCGGCATGAGCCGCGCCGCGAAAGTTTTTCCTGCAGGCCAAGTGTCGCTGCGCGAGGTCGGTCTGCGCGATGGTCTACAGTTGGTGCGTCAATTTCCCGATACGGCTGCCAAGCAGGAGTGGGTGGAACGCGAGTATGCGGCGGGTGTGCGTTATTTTGAGGCAGGCTCTTTTTTGCCGGCGAGCCGCTTCCCACAGTTTGCCGACGTGCGTGATATTGTGGCGGCGGTCCAGGGCAAAGGGGCTTATGCGACGGCGCTGGCGCTGAATGAACGTGGTGCCGAAGATGCCTTGCAGGCGAATGTCGATGACATTATGTTCGTGATTTCGGCCACGGAAGGGCATAGCCAGGCGAATACCCGGCGCAGCCGCCAGGAGGCGGTCGATATGCTGGAACGCATTGTTGCCATGCGCGATGCCGTGGGCCCGAATGGGCCGGTGGTCACCGCCGGTATTGCCATGGCTTTTGGTTGCTCCATCGAGGGTCGGGTCGATCCCGACGAGGTGCTGCGCTTGGTCGATGCGTGCGCGCAAGCGGGGGCGGATGTCGTGGCTTTGGCCGATACGGTTGGGTATGCGGGTCCGCGTGATGTCAGCAAGCTGTTTGCGGAGTCGACCAAATTGGTGGGGAATCTACCCTTGGGTGTGCATTTGCATGATACGCGGGGTATGGCCATAGCCAATGCCGCTGCGGCGCTGGATGAAGGTGTGCGCTTGCTTGATGGTTCGCTTGGCGGTTTGGGTGGTTGTCCTTTCGCGCCCGGAGCCACGGGTAATGTGGTGTTTGAAGATTTGGTATTTCTATGCGAAAGCATGGGTTTCCCTACGGGGATCGATATCGAGGCACTGGTGGATGTGCGCAGCATATTGGCTCGCACCATGCCAGAAGAAGCGTTGTACGGTGGCCTGGCTCGTTCAGGGCTGCCCAGAATTTCCATATAAAGAACAATTCCATCCGGAGGAAGACATGAAGCTATTCAATAAACTCATAATGACAGGCCTGGCCTTTGCAGTATCCACCAGCATTGCGGCGGCGGCCGACTATACGATGCGCGTCAGCCATCAGTTCCCGCCTACGCACCATACCTCCAAGCGTCTTGAGCAGTTCGCTAAAGATGTTGCCCAAGAAACCAATAACAAGGTGGAAGTCCAGCTGTTTGGCGCCGCGCAGCTGTTCAAGCCCAAGCAGCACCATGCCGCGGTGGCAGGTGGCGAGCTTGAATCGGCCATTATCCTGACCATACAGTGGGGCGGCAGCCTGCCTGAAGTGGCGGTTACGCAGATTCCTTTCCTGATGAGTGCACCAGCCAAGCAAAAGGCTTTCCTGGGTTCGGAAGCCGCCAGGATTCTTGATCAGAAGTTTCTCGATAAGGGCGTGCGCAATATCGCCTGGATCGTTGACACCAATGATCTGGTTTTCACCTCTTCGACGCAACTGCTCGATAGTCCCGAGAAGTTCAAGGGTGTGAAGATCCGCGGCTTGAACAAATTGTTTGATGCGGGCTTGAGCGCCATGGGTGCCGTGCCGGTGTCCATGCCTGGCTCCGAGGTCTATCAGGCCTTGCAGACGCGTGTGATCGATGCTGCCCTGACAGGCGTGCAGGCGGCCAGTTCACGCAAATTCTACGAGGTGCAGGATTACGGCGCGGCCACGGCCATCTTTGTGGTGTTCGATAATCTGGTGGTGAATCCGGAATGGTGGGATGGCCTGCCTGAAGACGTGCGCGCCGGTATTACTCGCGCGGCCGACAAGGCAGTACAGTCTTCCCTGATCACGCACGAAGGTGTGGATCCGGCTGAAATCAAGAAGTTGAATGAAGCGGGCATGAAGGCAGCCGTGCTTACCCCCGAACAAACTGCGGCCATGGAAGCGGCCATGCAACCTGCGGTGCGTGACGAGTTCCTGAAGTCGACCGGAGACGATGGCCAGAAGCTGATTGACATGATCAAGGCGCTGTAAGCGCGGGGCCACTTATGCTGCAAGATCAGACTCCCGTCGGGCACAACGACGGTTCGCTGCTGCGCGCTTATGCTGCCGTTGTCGGCCTTCTATGCAAGGTCGGCATGGCCATAGCCAGTGCGCTCATCCTCTTTGATTTGCTGCTGATTGGGGGTGCGGTGTTGCTGCGGTATGCGTTTTCTTCGCCCGTTATCGGTGGAGATGAGCTGGTGGCGTTCACATTGACGGCAATAGTCATGCTGGCGGCACCGGATGTCTTGCGCAGGAACGGCCATATAGGGGTTGATGTGTTGGTCGGCATGCTGTCGGCCCGGGCTGCCAGGTGGGCCGCTGTCTGGTCCAGTGTTTCGGTGCTGTTGGTGGCTGCGTTGCTGATCTTCAATGGCTGGAAGGCTGTTGCGCTATCGCGCATGATAGGCTCCCTGACCGAAGGCCACCTTGAGCTGCCGGTCTGGACCTTGCAGCTGTTTCTTCCTTTGGGGGGCGTGCTGCTTGGCCTGGTGGCGTTGGAAATGATCTGGCGCTCCTTTGCTGGTTCGGCGGCGCCCAGCGAGCCCGTGGGAGATGCACTGTGACCATCATTCCCATTCTGATCGTGTTGTTGATCCTGCTCTTTACCGGCATACCTATTTTTGCCGGGCTGACGCTGTTCGGCGGTGGCTTGCTTTTATTGGTGCAAGGGAATTTCGGGTCCATCGTCAGCATTATCTTCGGTGAACTGAATCATTACCTGCTGGTGGCCATTCCGCTGTTCGCCCTGATGGCGCATATCATGATCCGGGGCAAAGTCGTTGATGATTTGTACGACGCGGCGTATACCTTTACGCGCCATTTGCCCGGTGGCCTGGCGGTTGCCACCATATTGGCCTGCACCGTATTTGCGGCAATTTCCGGCTCCAGCGTGGCTACGGCGCTGACCATAGGCGCGGTTGCCATTCCTCAAATGCTGCGCTACGGCTACGAGCCCAGGCTT
The DNA here is from genome assembly GCA_013416405.1 of Alcaligenaceae bacterium. Taxonomy (GTDB): domain Bacteria; phylum Pseudomonadota; class Gammaproteobacteria; order Burkholderiales; family Burkholderiaceae_B; genus Pusillimonas_C. The sequence goes on along the minus strand of JACCET010000004.1, from coordinate 354,823 downwards.
GCGTATGGTGTGGTGGCGGCCGGGGGCACGCTGGGCATATTGATTCCGCCGTCGGGCCCCATGATTCTGTACGGCATTACAACCGATACATCCATCGGCGGACTGTTCATCGCCGGTATTGTGCCCGGTATGATCATGGCCCTGGTATTCATGGGTTGGGCGGTATTCAGGTGCTCCCGGGCTCAGACGCACATACAGCGCGATCCGCGAGCCACGGGGGCCGAGATGCTTCAGGCCTTGCGCAAGGCCATCTGGTCCATCGCGCTGCCCATCTTTGTGCTTGGTGGCATGTATCTGGGGGTGTTTACCGCAACCGAAGCGGCTGCCGCTGGTGTCTGGCTGGCCTTGTTTGTAACCGTCGTGATCTACCGCAGCATAGGTTGGCGCGACCTATGGGCTTCGGCGCAAGATGCCTGCCGTTTGTCGGCGATGCTGTTCATGATCCTTGCGGGGGCCACGGTATTCAGCCATGTGTTGACCAAGATGCGGGTGCCTCAGCAAATCGTGGAGTCCTTGATCGCCATGGATGTTGGTGCCATGGGCTTTATTGCGATCATGATGCTGCTGATTCTCGTGCTGGGTATGTTCCTGGAATCCATCGCCATTATTCTGGTGACGATGCCGGTCATACTTCCGGCCATGATACAGCTGGGCATAGACCCCATCTGGTATGGCGTGCTGCTGGTCATCAACCTTGAAGTTGCGCTTATCACGCCGCCGGTGGGCATGAATCTTTTCACGATCAAGGCCATTACCAATACGACGCTGGGGCCCATAATACGAGGCGCGCTGCCTTATGTGGCGCTGATGGTGGCGGTGTTGATATTGGTGCTGTTCGTGCCCGGTCTGGCGCTGTGGCTGCCCCAAACCATGTTGGGCAAGTAAACGGCTCAGGCAAGGCGCCGCGCAGGCACGCTGCTTGCTGATATGTTTTCAAGCATTTCATTTACTTTGAAATGTCCATACGTGCTTAGACACACTTTGGGAGAAAACATATGAAAATGCGTATCTGGATGCCACTTCTGCTTGCGATTGCTGCGTTTGCGGGCGGTTGCACCAACACGTTTCACGGCGCCGGTGAAGACATTGAGCGCGGTGGCGAAAAAATTCAGGAAAAAACCCAATAACAGTCAGGACTTGCAACTGACTTTAGGCGGCCGGCCAGATCATGGCCGGCCGCCTCATCGTGCAACCAGCTTACGCAGCCAGGTAAGCAGCGCCCGAGGCAGCTCGGTGGGTTCCTGCAGCAAGGCATATTGGCCGGCGCCGAACATGCCTGGCAGATATCGGGCCGCCTGTCTGTCTATCGTCAGGCAAAACGGAAAGACACCTTGCATGCGTGCCTCGGTCACGGCGCGGCGGGTGTCTTCCACGCCATAGCGTCCCTCGTATTCATCCAGGTCATTGGGTTTGCCATCGGACAGCAGCAGCAACAAGCGATGCTGGGCGGACTGCTTCATAAGCTGAGCGGTGGCGTGGCGCAAGGCGGCACCGCTACGGGTGTAGTGCTGAGGTTCCAGTGCGGCAATACGCAGCGCAATATTGGGGCCATGCGGTTCGTTGAAATCCTTTATCTGCCTTGTGGTCACGCCTTGTGGCCCTTCGCCGGAAAAGGCCTGTATGGCACAGGGCTCGCCCATTTGTTCCAGGGCGATGGTTACCAATAGCAATGCTTCGCGCTCCACGTCTATGATGCGTCGGCTGCCACTGAGCCATGAATCGGTGGATCCACTGATATCGACCAGCAGCATGATGGCCAGGTTGCGTACTTGCGGGCGTTGCTGGCGGTATAAATTCTGTGCAACGGGCAAGCCGGCACGCGCATCGGCGCCTGCTTCCATCCATGCATCCAGATCTATTTCGTCGCCGTCGGCCTGGCGGTGCAGCCATAGCCGCTCAGGGCGCAGGGCGTCGAAGTGCCGGCGTATGGTGTGAATCATGCTGCGGTGCTCATTCAGAGTCTTGTCCACCCAGCTTTGAGCGCCCGCCTCGGCCGCCAGCAGATGTACCGCCGCGCCGGGATGACGGTATCCGCCCTGACGATAGTCCCATTCGGGATAGTGCAGTACGCGCTGGGCAACCGTTGCGGTGATGGCGCGGGCGGTGGCTTGCCTGTCTGGCGGATCGTCGGACAGCAGGACTTCCTTGGCAGGTGTGGGTGTGCTGACGAGCCTGGCCTCGGCCAGTTCCGACAAGGCATCCGCATACTCTTCGGCCGCGGTGTCCTGGTCGCGATCAGCCGGTCGCTGCATGCCCATGGGGTCTTCGGCTTTTTCCAGCGGATCGGCCGTCTGGACCATCCATACGCCTTGTTGCTCGTCGTCTTCATCTTCGCTGGCCTTGCGCTCTTTCGGGCGTCGGGGCAGGCGGGCGCTACGTGGCGTAGTGCGGTCAAGGTCGGCCATGGCACTGTCCTCGATGGGCTCAAGGCCGTGCAGGGGGGGCATGAGCAAGTCGCCTGTCCAGCTATCCTTGTACAACGCTTGCGCATGCGGGGCTTTGTCACCCCAGTCGATTTGCCGGTACAGCATGCGTGCCTGTGCAAGCGACTCGTCGGGTGATGCGCACACCGGCAGGCCTGTCGAACTATCCAATGCCGCTGCGAGGGTGGCCTGTGCCAGGTGCTCTATGGGCCGGCAGGCCGCCGGGATGCGCTCCGACAAAGGCCGGTGGTCCAGTGCATGCTGGCGCAACGCCGCAACAGCAGGAGCCATGCCGGGTAGCCGCCGGACCAGTTCGTGATCGCAGGCTTGTGCTTCCAGCAGCAGGTAAAGGGCGTGGGTGCGTGGATCGTCTGTTGCATGCAGTGTGGCCAACATGCTTGCGCTGCCGCGCAAGGCGCGCATGGCCTGCAGCAAGGCCAGGGTGCGAAAGCGCGCCAGGGCTTGGTCCCATTCGGTGCTGTTCAGCGTGTTGGGTAACCAAATGGCCTGGCCGTTGGTGGCAGGCAAAGCATGGCTTGATGGCGTGATGTCGTGCCGGCGAAACAGGCGAGTCAAGAGCGTGGGAATGGCGGGAGGTTGCGCGACGCGGATGGGGTAGGACTGTTCAAAGATAGCATTGATCAGCAGATCAAGGCGCGGAGCCACCTGGGCCAGAACTATGGGGCGTGGCGTATCTGCCTTGCCGCGTTGGCGCACCCACAGGTCGCGGGCGTAAATGGTGGCATGCCGTGCAGCATCGGTGATGACGTCTTCTGCTTCGGCCATGCTGGAATCGACTTTCCCTAGGGGAAAGTCAGCTCGACCAGATCGTTCATCGCCCCGACCAGGGTGCTGTCGTCAGAAAGGGGGGCAATCAACGCCACCTGGCAGGCGCGTCGCAAGGGAATGCCGTGTGCAATCAGTTGGCCGGTGGCAACCAACAGGCGGGTGCTGGGCACTTCGGCCAGGCCGCGATCCTGCAGGCCGCGCAGCTTGTGGGCCAGCTCGACCAGGGCACGCGCCTGGCTTGCTTCGATACCGCTTTCGCGGGCAACGATGCTGGCCTCTTGGTCGGCTGGTGGGAAATTGAAGTCCAGCGTGACAAAACGCTGGCGCGTGCTGGGTTTCAGGTCCTTGAGCATCCGCTGGTAGCCAGGATTGTACGAGACCACCAGTTGAAAGCCGGGCGCCGCCTGCACCACATCGCCCGTTTTATCTATGCTTAGGGTACGCCTGTAGTCGGTCAGGGAATGAAGCACAACAACGGTGTCTTGCCGTGCCTCGACGATTTCATCCAGATAGCAGATGGCTCCGGCGCGCACGGCGGCGGTCAGCGGGCCGTCTTGCCAGACGGTGCGGTCGTGCCGTATCAGATAGCGCCCTATCAGGTCGCTGGCGGTCAGGTCGTCGTGACACGATATGGTGACCAGGGGGCGTTGCAGTTTCCAGGCCATATGCTCGACAAAACGGGTCTTGCCACAACCTGTGGGGCCCTTGAGCATGACCGCCAGTTTATTAAGGTGGCACTGCTCGAACAGTGCTACTTCGTCGTGAGCGGGCAGGTAAAAGGGTTCGATCAAGGGCGGCGCTGCCAGGCCGCCGCCCTGTTCTGCTTGCAAGGTGATGCCGTCAACGGGTTTGTTCATGCGCCAGTGGCTTTTGGGTGTCTTCGTCAGGTTCCAGCCTGGGCGGGTAACGGAAGAAATCGTAGATGAACAAGATGACACCGATCACAAATACCGAGGCCGTCGCCACCAGCATCAGGAAGTGCACCTGGATTTTCAGCTGTACGTCCAGGTAGCCTATACCCAGCACGCGTTCCAGATATACCTGCCCAATACCGGCGGTTGCGAACGACAGTGTCATGCCGAACATGCCGGCAATCTGCAGCCAGAAAGCCCACATGCCTATTGATGTGCCTTCTTCGGGGCGGCCCTTGGTCATGGTGGGGGCGGCGTAGCTGATGACGGCGAGCACGATCATGACATAGGCGCCATAGAAGGCGGCATGGCCGTGCATGGCGGTGATCAGGGTGCCATGCGTCCATTTGTTGATGTCGGGGAAGGTGTGTGCCAGCCCCAGCAACCCTGCGCCGAATAGCGTGAAGACGGCGCTACCTATGGCCCAATGTAATGCCAGGATGTTGGGATGGCGTACGCCGGTGCGGCGAATGGCAAAGTAGGCGTACATGGCCATGCCGACCAGAGCCACGGGTTCCAGGGCGCTGAAGAAACCACCCAGCGGCAGCCAGTAGGCGGGCACGCCAACCCAGTAGTAGTGGTGGGCGGTGCCCAGAATGCCGGCAATGAAGACCAGGCCCACAATGACGTACAGCCATTTTTCCAGAACTTCGCGATCGGCGCCCGAAAGGCGTATGAGCAGGTAGGCCAGGAAGGAGCCTTGTATCATTTCCCACACGCCTTCCACCCATAGGTGTATGGTCCACCACCGATAGTAAATGGATACGACGTAGTTGGAATAATGCAGCAGGGCGGGAATGTAGAGCAGGGCTGAGCTGCCCAGACCCAGCAGCAGCACGGCTTCGGTGGTGGTGAAGCGCCCCGATCGCTTGATGGTCATGGCGATGTTGTATAGAAAGATCAACATACAGACCACGATAAGCAGCTTGTTGGGCAGGGGTTGTTCCAGCAGCTTGTTGCCGGTACCCATACCGAAAAAGTAGCTGATAACGGCGGTAACGCCCATGATGGCCCACAGAACCAGCTGGATGTAGGCCAGTTTCACACTGTAGATTTCGCTGCGGGACTCATCAGCAACAATCCAGTAGGTGGCTCCCATGAAACCGGTAAGCACCCAGACTATCAGCAGGTTGGTGTGCACCGTTTTGGTGACGTCAAAGGGCATGATGTTCAGCAAGGGGTCGGGACCCAGGTATTTGGCTGCCGAGAGCAGGCCAAAGACCAGTTGCAGGCCGAACAGGATAAGCGCCAGGGCAAAATACCAGTAGGCGACGGATTGAGATCTGTAACGCATGGCGGCTCCTGGCGGTTATTTGAACGAATGTAGATAGGCGACCAGTTGGTCGATCTGCTCGGGGCTAAGGTCTTTGCCGTAGCTTGGCGGCATGAACGAGGTGCCACCGGCCGAGTACATGGGACCCGGATGCAGGTAAGCACTGGGCTCGACTATTGATTCGCGTATGAACTCTTCCGCAGTTGTTGCCTTGCCTTTGTAGTCGGGTGACTGGATGGTTTTTTCGGCAGTGGTGGCCATGCCCGCCAGCGATGGCCCGGCCAGATTGACACCCGCCGCCATGCTGTGACAAGCGGCACAGGTGGGCACCGCCGATTTGAACAGTGCCTCGCCCAGGGCAATGGGATTGTTGTCGGCACTGACAGGCCGTGCGCCTGGCGGCAGGCTGCCGGCTTCGGCCTGGCCTTCGGTTTTTTGCTGGCTCAGGCTAAGATCTGTGCCGGGTATGGATCCGCCGGCAACCAATATGGGCCTGGGCGGCCAGCCTTGATTATCAACCTTGCTGACCCAGTCCATGAAGGCGATGACATCGGCGATTTCATCGTCGGCCATGCCCAGGTTGGGCATGATGCGCCGGTGGGTTTCTTCGTTGTAAAACTGCGACGGGTCTTTTAGGAAGGCGGTCAGGTACGGAGTGCCGCGTTGTTGAGTGATCTTGGTGAGGTCGGGCGCATAGTAGGCGCCTTCACCGAAAATCGTATGGCAGTTGATACAGTTGTAGTTGTGCCAGACATCTTGGCCGCGTACAACGCTGTCGGTGATTTGGTCGGCATTTGTCAGCGTGGGGAATTGCCGGTGGCTGTCGACCGTCATGATCAGGAAAACGACTGTTGCGATGGCCGTAGAGGCAATGGCAAACACACGCGTCTGGCGTTTGTTCATGGCTATGCCCCTTTAAACGCCGATGCCGGACCAATACCGTATGCCCGTAATACAGGCATAAAAAATGGCAATGACCATTAAGGCCAGCACCGCCCACCCTACGATTTTTGTAATCCTGTAAAGCCCGTCTGCTTGCATGATGGCGTCCCCTCCATTGCTGTTCAGTATTCGGGATACAAGGCCGCATAAAAAGACTGACTGAGCGGCCTTCTGCATCGATAAGCATAACGTTAGCGTATACGCTTGGCCTTTAATGTAACAAATTGATCGACATTAAGGAAGCGGGTCTTGAAATACTTGGTTCCGTCTCTACATATTTGTGCAATGGAGTTTTTATTACGGATAGACAATGACGCAAACAGGCACAAATATGGCATCAGAAACCTTGGGCTTCCAGACCGAAGTCAAACAGCTTTTGCACCTGATGATTCATTCTTTGTACAGCAACAAAGAAATTTTCCTGCGTGAGCTGGTCTCGAACGCGTCAGACGCGTGCGACAAGCTGCGCTTTGAAGCCATCGACAATCCGGATCTCTTCCAGGGTGATGCAGATTTGCGCATTCGTGTGGAATATGACACCAACGCACGCACGATCACGATTTCCGATAACGGAATCGGCATGTCGCGCGACGAGGCCATTGCCAACCTGGGCACGATTGCCCGCTCGGGTACTAAAGAATTCTTCTCGCAACTGACGGGCGACAAGCAGAAAGACGCGCAGCTGATAGGTCAGTTTGGCGTAGGCTTTTACTCGTCCTTTATTGTGGCCAGCAAGGTGTCGGTGCTTAGCCGACGCGCGGATGCCGAGGAAACGGATGCTATTTTGTGGGAGTCCGAAGGCCAGGGTGAATTCACCATTACTTCGGTCGAAAAAGCCGACCGGGGAACGTCGGTAACGCTGTATTTGCGGGAAGACGAAGCTGAATTCGTGAACGGCTGGAAGCTGCGCGAAGTGCTGCGCCGCTATTCCGACCATATCTCTCTGCCCATTCAGATGCACAAGGAAGAGTGGGATGCGGAAAAATCCGAACAGGTCAAGACGAACGAATGGGAAACGGTCAATCAGGCCAGCGCACTGTGGACGCGGTCCAAGTCGGAAATTACCGATGAGCAGTACCAAGAGTTCTACAAGCATATCGGGCACGATTATGACGACCCCTTGGCCTGGACGCACAATCGGGTTGAAGGGCGCAGCGAATATACGCAGCTGCTGTTTATACCGAAACATGCACCCATGGACATGTGGGATCGCGAAGGGCGCCGCGGCGTCAAGCTGTATGTAAAACGCATCTTCATCATGGACGAGGCCGAACAGTTGCTGCCGGCTTACCTGCGTTTTGTGCGCGGGGTGATAGATTCGGCCGACCTGCCTTTGAATGTGTCGCGTGAAATCCTCCAGGAAAGCCGTGATGTGCGCGTGATACGCGAAGGTTCGGCCAAGCGTGTGCTTTCCCTGCTGGAAGACCTGGCGGAGAACAAGCCCGAACAGTACACCGAGTTCTGGGAACAATTCGGTCAGGTGCTCAAGGAAGGCACGGGCGAGGATCAGGGCAATCAGGAACGTATTGCCAAGCTGTTGCGCTTTGCGTCCACGCATAACGACAATGCGGCCCAGACCGTGTCGTTTGCCGACTACGTCTCGCGCATGAAAGAAGGGCAGGACAAGATTTATTACGTCAGTGCCGATTCATACGCGGCGGCCAGCAACAGCCCGCATCTGGAAATTTTCCGCAAGAAAGGACTGGAAGTCCTGCTGTTGTCCGATCGTGTTGATGAGTGGATGCTGTCTTATCTGCGTGAATTCGATGGCAAGTCGCTGTTGTCCATCGCCAAGGGTGGTCTGAATCTTGACCAATTGGCCGACGAGGAAGAAAAGAAGCATCAGGCCGAAGTGGCGGAAACCTTCAAGCCTTTGGTCGAGCGCCTGGGCAAGGCACTCGATGGCAAGGTCAAAGAGGTGCGTGTTACGGGCCGTCTGGTCGATTCGCCCGCTTGCGTGGTAGTCGACGAGAACGAACTTAGCCCGCACTTGCTGCGCATGCTGCAGGCGGCGGGTCAGTCGGCGCCCGACGTCAAGCCTATCCTGGAAATCAATCCCGAGCATGCCCTGATGGGACGCCTTGAGTCGGCTGCAGACGCTGATTTCGACGAGTGGGCCTTGTTGCTGCTGGATCAGGCCATGCTGGCCGAGGGTGCAAGCCTTGCCGAGCCGGCGGCTTTCGTCAAGCGCATGAATCGTTTGCTGCTGAACACGGCGGTTTAAGCCTGGGTGAACGGGTCCATGGAAAAGGACTCGTCGCCTGCGTGCCGGGTGACTTTCTGGGTTGATGCTGCTAGGGTGCTTGATGACAGGCCTGTTTTGGGATTTCGAACATGATCAATAGTGACTTTGAGCGTCTTGATGCCGCGACGGTGGCTGCTTACGCAGATATTCCGACCACCATTGTGGCCGATGTGGCCGGGCGTCGCGGTGCCCTGGATGCCCGCGTGCGAACCGTGGTGCCGGGCCTGGGCGCAGTCGGAACCGCCTTCACGGTGGAAGTGCGCCCAGGCGACAACCTTATGATTCATGCTGCGCTGATGCTGGCGCGTCCAGGTGATATTCTGGTTGTTGATGGCAAGGCAGATACAACGTCCGCCCTGATGGGCGAACTGATGTGTGCGCATGCGGCGGCAGCCGGTATCTTAGCTGTCGTGATTGATGGGGCTGTACGCGATTCGGCGACTCTGCGGCAAGGCCGCTTTCCGGTCTTTGCAACGGGCGTGAATGCCAACGGACCTACGCGCACGCAGGGGGGGCGTATTGGCCACCCCGTGTCTGTGGGGGGCGTCAGCGTCGCAGCCGGGGATTTGGTCGTGTGTGATGACGACGGCGTCGTCATCGTTCCTCGCCAGGATGCCGCTGGTTTGCTGAACGCCGCGCGGGCCAAGATCACCGCCGAGGCGGTGCGCCTGAACGATATCCAGGAAGGCCGGCTGCTTTATGGTTGGCTCGAAGGTGTGCTGAAAACGACAGGCGAGCTGCCGTCGGAACAGACTATAGCCAATCTGATCCAGCGGTTTCAATCCTGAGCTATGGGTGTTCCGGGTGGTTTAACCGGCAGGTTGGGACGCTGGGGCCGAATGGCGTAGGTCTTGTCCAGCGCACTGCGCGGTGGCAGGTAGCGCGGCAAGATGCTGCTTTCGCGCCCGAACCGTTTCCAGTCGAAGGCGGGGCCGGGGTCGGTCTTGCGACCGGGAGCAATATGCTCGTGACCACGCACCGCCTTGAGCGGATGGCGAGTCTTTATGGCCGGTATCAAGCCCTGCAGGGCCTGATACTGCTCATCGGTATAGGGTAGGGTGTCGGTACCTTCTAGCTCTATGCCTATGGAAAAATCATTGCAGCGCTCACGTCCGGCGTATGACGAGACACCTGCGTGCCAGGCGCGTCGGCTCGTGGGCACATGCTGCACGATCAAGCCATTGCGGCGTACGAAGAAATGGGCCGATACATGCAGGCCGCGCAGGCGCTCCAGCCAGGGATGAGTGCTGTAGTTCAGTTGGTTCAGGAACAGATCGACCACTTCCGGGCCGCCAAAGCGGCCGGGAGGCAGGCTGATATTGTGCATGACCAGCAGGGTGGCGTCTTGTCCCGTTGGGCGCTCGTCGTGGTTGGGTGATGGTGCGCGCATTACGCCCGATGCAGGCTTGAGCCAGCCATGGCGATCGAGCACCAATGGCCTCACGGGCGCTCCTGCAGATCGGCATGCTCTTTGCTGCACCAGATGCGGCCCTTGCTGAGCACGGCTTCGGAGCGCGGCAAATGGATGCCGCAATGTTCGCAGCGCACCATGGATTCAGTGGCTTTTTCCGGATTTATTGATTTTTTGACCTGTTTGGGTTGCTTGTTGTTGAGCTGGCTGCGCTCTTGGTGACGAGCCACGATGCGTGCTGCCAGCAAGGCGCCGATAATGACTATGATCCAGAATAATACTTTTCCCACACAAGCCTCATTACAGAATTACGTCGAGTACGAAACGGCTGCCTGTGTAGGACAGCAGGATGAAAGCAAAGCCTACCAGCGTCCAGCGCAGTGCAATGCGCCCACGCCACCCGCGGGTGTAGCGTCCTAGCAGCAATCCGCCGAAGGTCAGCCAAGACAGCAAGGTAAATACGGTTTTGTGATCCATGGGCAGCAACTGTCCCGTCAGGCGCTGTGATACCAGCATGCCGGTGATCACGGTTAGGGTCAGGACGGAAAAGCCTATCCAGATCAGGCGAAACAGCAAGACTTCCTGCACCAGCAGGGGCGGCATGGAATGCAGGGCACGGTCGATGGTGCTGCGATTGGCCGCCGCCTGAACAGGCCGGTGCAACTGGCGGTCAAGCGCCGTCATGAGCATAGCTTGCAGCGCCGCCACGGTAATCAGGCCGTAGGCAATCAGGGCTATGATCAGGTGTACGCGCAGCCATTCATTACCCGCGTGGTCGACCAGATGGGTAGTGGGGAATATTGCGGCCAGTAGGGTCGTGAATGCCGAGGCGGGCAGTAAAATAAGCAGCAGGCCGTCTATGCGCATGACCAGACTTTCAAGCCAGAATACAATCATGCCCAGGCACACGGCTGCAGACAGTGCCAGCAACCAGCCCAAACGCAATGTATGCTCGGGCACAATGGCTTCTATCAGGCCTATGCCGTGCAGAGCAATGGCGCCGGCCAGGCAAACCTTCCTGACGTGGCCACTGCTGACTGCGTCGCCGCCTTTGGTCAGGGGGCGCCATAGCGTAACGGCCAACACCGTATACGCCAGTGCGGCCAGCAAGTGAAATACAATGCCTGCAGACATAGTCCCTTAAGTTCTGGTTATCCAATATTCACTAGTTTAAGCGAAATCACTATATGCTCGACAATCTGACGCAACGACTTTCACGCGTTGTCAAAACCATGCGTGGCGAGGCCCGGTTAACCGAGGCCAACACGCAAGACATGCTGCGCGAAGTGCGCATGGCTCTGCTCGAGGCCGATGTGGCGCTGCCGGTCGTGCGCGATTTCATTTCCCGGGTGAAAGAGCGCGCGCTGGGGCAAGACGTCGCCGGCAGCCTGAACCCGGGCCAGGCTCTGGTCGGGGTGGTGCATAAAGAACTGACCGCCTTGATGGGGGGCGATCTGGGCGCCGAGGCCAGCGAACTGTCCCTGGCCTCTCAGCCGCCCGCCGTCATTCTGATGGCGGGTTTGCAGGGTGCGGGTAAAACGACCACCACGGGTAAGCTGGCCAAGTGGCTGACCGAGGGCGGCCATATTCAGGGCGGCCGTAAAACCGGCAAGAAGAAAGTACTGGTGGTCAGCGCCGACGTGTATCGTCCGGCCGCTATCGAACAGTTGAAAACCGTGGCGGCTCAGGTCAAGGTCGACTTTCTGCCTACCGATACCTCGCAAAAGCCCGAAGATATCGCACGCCTGGCCCTGGATCACGCCAAGCGCCATCATTACGATGTGCTGATAGTCGATACGGCGGGTCGATTGGGTATCGACGAGGCCATGATGCGCGAAATCCGCGCTCTGCATGATTTGCTCAATCCCATCGAAACCCTGTTCGTGGTCGACGCCATGCAGGGGCAGGATGCAGTCAATGTCGCACAGGCCTTCTCCCAGGCGTTGCCACTGACGGGCGTGGTGCTCACCAAGATGGACGGCGATGCGCGCGGTGGCGCGGCGCTTTCGGTTCGGCATGTCACCGGCAAGCCTTTGAAGTTCGTGGGCCTTTCCGAAAAAATGGATGGCCTGGAGCCGTTTCACCCTGAACGCATGGCACAGCGCGTGCTGGGCATGGGCGATATCGTTTCGCTGGTTGAACAGGCGCAGAAGAATATTGATGTGGCCGAAGCCGAAAAGCTGGCTGCCAAGATCAAGTCGGGCAATCGTTTCGACCTGAACGATTTTCGTGATCAACTGCAGCAGGTCAAGAAAATGGGCGACATGGGTTCACTGCTTGAAAAGCTGCCGGCACAGTTTGCTCAGGCGGCGGGCCAAATGCAAAGCGGCCAGGCCGAAAAGCAGCTGCGTCGCAGCGAAGGCATACTGAATTCCATGACGCCGGCCGAGCGTGCCAAGCCCGAGTTGCTCAAGGCGACCCGCAAACGCCGTATTGCCGCAGGTGCCGGTGTGCCGGTGCAGGAAGTGAACCGGCTGCTGTCGCAGTACGATCAGATGCAAGGCATGATGAAGCAGATGAAAAAAGGCGGCATGGCCAAGATGATGCGGGCCATGGGGGGTATGAAGGGTCTGGGCAAGGGCGGCGGCTTCGGCGGGCTCCGCTAGGAGCTATTGCTGGGCTGTCCCACGGCTTCGAGCAGCCGCGGCATAGCTGTACCGGGTGCTGTGGGTCGGGCTGCAGCGACTTTCGGGGCTGAACGAGCCGTAGGCGAAGGAAGGCCGAATGGCCGTACGAGCAAGGCGAAGTGGTGTTCGGCGCGGAGGCGCCGAACCAGTCACGAGGAGCAAAGCCCGACCCACAGCACCCGGTACATGCCTAGGACTGCTCGAGGCCGTGGGATAGCCTGGCACGCAGCAAAGGATGACCAACCGCCGAATCAGCCCCCGCCTACCGCGACAACGATTTCAAGTTGGTCGCCCTCGGCCAGCGATGCCGTGCCGTGCGTGCTTTTCGGGACAATCTCGCCATTCTGTTCGACGGCGATACGCTTGTCCGTATAGCCCAGATGAGCGATAAGTTCACCGATGGTGGACACCTTGTCCACCTGCAGGGGTTGTCCGTTAAGAGTGATGTTCATTGTGAATCAGAGTTCCAGATCAGCTGAATTGGTCGGTTGCGGCCAATAGTCTGGCCAGAATGCCGGGTTCGTCGAAAGCATGGCCGGCATCATCGACCATGTGAAATTCTGCCTGGGGCCAGGCCCGGTGCAATGCCCAGGCCGTCGTGGCAGGCGTGCAGGCATCATAGCGCCCTTGAATGATGATACCCGGAATGTCATGCAGCAAGTGTGCATCGCGCAGCAACTGGCCTTCTTCCATAAAGCCATGATGCACAAAATAATGATTCTCGATGCGGGCGAAGGCCAGCGCGGCATGATCGGCGGCGTGATCCTGCTGATGTGCACGATTGGGCAGTAGTGAAATAGTTCGGCTTTCCCACTGTGTCCAGGCATGGGCGGCCTCAAGTTGCACGGCCCTGTCAGCGCCTGTCAGACGGCGATGATAGGCGCTGATCAAGTCGTGCTGCTCGTCTTGCGGTATGGGCGCCAGATAGGCCTCCCAATAATCGGGAAACAGGCGTGATGCGCCGTCTTGGTAAAACCACTGCAGTTCTTGCTGGCGTATCGTGAAAATGCCGCGCACTATCAATTCGCTGACCTGCGCCGTGTGTTTCTGTGCATAGGCCAGTGCCAGCGTCGAACCCCACGATCCGCCGAAGACCAGCATCTGGTCGGCCTGCAGCACTTCGGTACGCAGCCGTTCCATGTCGGCGACCAGATCCCAGGTGGTGTTGTTTTCCAGGCTGGCATGGGGCGTGGAGCGCCCGCAGCCACGTTGATCGAACAGCAGTACCTTATAACGCTCGGGGTTGAACAGCCTGCGGTGTGCAGTAGAGCAGCCGCCACCTGGGCCGCCATGCAGGAAGATCGCCGGTTTGCCTTGCGGGTTGCCGCAAAGTTCCCAATACACCTGATGTCCATCTTCGGTATTCAGGAATCCATGGGCGTAAGGCTGTATGTCCGGATACACGTGTGCTTCCTTGTGCTGTGTCGCGTGGCGCCCGTCGGGGCTTGCGTCGCTTGCGTTTATTTACGGGTGAAGATCAAATCCCACACCCCATGACCCAGGCGCAATCCGCGTGTTTCAAACTTGGTTTGCGGGCGGAAGTCGGGGCGCGGCGCGTAGCCGTCGGCGGTATTGGCCAACAACGGTTCCTGGCCCAGCACTTCCAGCATCTGTTCGGCGTAGTTTTCCCAGTCGGTGGCGCAGTGTATATAGCCGCCAGGCTTGATGCGGCTGGCCAGCAAGGCAATGAATGACGGCTGTACCAGTCTGCGCTTGTGGTGGCGTTTCTTGGGCCAGGGATCGGGGAAATAAATATGGACACCGGCCAGCGTATCGGGGGCTATCATGTCGCGGGCGACTTCGACCGCGTCGTGCTGGATGATACGAATATTGGGTTGCCCGGTTTCGTCTATGCGCTTAAGCAGTGCCCCCACGCCAGCATTGAACACTTCCACGCCCAGGAAGTTATCGTCGGGGCGTGCTTGGGCAATCTTTAATGTGGTTTCACCCATGCCAAAGCCGATTTCCAGCACAGTGGGCGCCGAGCGGCCAAATGCCTGATCCAGGTTCAGCGGTGCGCAGCGGTAGGATACAGACCATTGAGGCAGCAGACGATCCAGCGCTTCTTTCTGGCTGGGCGTGATATGGGCGCGCCTGTGCACAAAGCTGCGGATATGGCTGGTGCCCGACGGCGCGCTGGACGTGGTCACCACGTCATGGGCCTGCTCTGGGGCAAGGTGTTCGGTGGCGACAGCGCCCTGTGGGGTCTGCCCGCCTGTCGTAGGTTCTGTGTTCGTGTTCATGACTGAATTGTAGCTGTTGCGGGGCCTTTTTTTGGTGAGCCTAGTCCCGGTTCGGCGCTTTGGGGCAAGTTTTTGATGGCGGCGCTATAATTCGGCACTTCGCGCATAGCGGGTGTAGTTCAATGGTAGAACGGCAGCTTCCCAAGCTGCATACGAGGGTTCGATTCCCTTCACCCGCTCCATACAAGCAGAACTTGATATGAACGCAATGCCTGTATCGCAGGTGTATGGCGTAAGGTTCGCGCTCTGGAACGGTGTAGGGGTATGACACAAAAAAGCAAGCTGGCTGGCACGCCCACGGCGATGCAGGGGGAAGAGCCCGCGATAAAGCAGCCGGACAATGCCAACGCACAGAAGCCGTCTGCCAGCCAGACGCTGATGCGTGGCCTGGACATCCTCGAGGCAGTAGCCGATGGCGTGGACGATATCGCCGATCTGGCCCGAAAGACCGGCATGACTTACAGCACGGCTCATCGTATTCTGTCGGCATTGCAGCAGCGTCATTACATCAAGCGTGAGCAGGGCGGCAGTGGTTATCGCCTGGGCTGGAAAGTGCTGGAGCTGGGCTATCGCGCGTACTCACAGGTTGATCTGACGCGCCTTGCTCACCCCATCCTGAAGCGTCTGGCCCGGGAAACGTCTGATACCGTGCATCTGGCTTATGCGGAAACTGATAAGGTCATCTATCTGGACAAGCTGGCCAGCCGTCGTGCCGTGGAAATCAGTTCGCGCATAGGCGGCGTCAAACCCATGATTTCCACCGGCATAGGCAAGGCCCTGATCCTGGATTATTCCGACGACGAGCTGCTGGGTATTTACGATCGGAGCGTGCATTTGCTGCGTGACGTCATCACGCCGGCGCAGTGGCTGCAGATGATGCGTGAATACCAACGCAAGGGCTTTGCTTATGACCTGGGTGAAGACGAGCAGCTTATACGTTGCGTGGCGGCGCCTGTGCGCGACAACAGCCGGAAAATCATTGCGGCCATCAGTGTATCCAGCACACTTGAATATATGGACGAGCAGCGCATGAGCGAGCTGGTGCCGCTGGTTCAGCGTGCAGCCGCCCAGATCAGCGCGGAGCTGGGCGGCTGAGCGGCGCTGCTGCGCAAAGGTTTAGTCCGAAAGTATCTTGCCGGGGTTCATGATGTTGTGTGGGTCTATGGCGCGTTTCATGGCGCGGATCAGCGCGATCTCGGCATCGCTACGACTATGTCCCAGATATGGCTTCTTGTGTATGCCTATGCCGTGTTCTGCCGAGACCGAGCCACCCAGTTCTTTAGTGATGGCGTAATAGGCGTCTTCGATGGCATGTTCGGTTTTGCGGCCATCGTCAGGCAACGGACCCACGACGATGTGCACATTGCCGTCGCCCACATGGCCAAAGAACATCGCATGGATATCCGGAAACTGTTCACTCATGACCTTGCGCATGCGGTCGACGCAGATGCCGATATTGGAAATGGGAAAGGACACGTCAAAGTTGATCGTGGGCGCGTAGGTCTTGAGCATTTCACCAATCGAGTCCCGCAGGGCCCAGAAGCTTTCGGCGTCGCTGTGTGATTGGGCGATGGCGGCGTCCAGCGCCCAGCCCTCGGCCAGGGCGTGCTCCAGCACTGATTCGAACCGTTCGGCGTTCTCTTCCGGAGCGCTGCCCTGCATGTCCAGCAATACGTAAAGAGGGTAGCCGGCAGGCAGCGGGGCACGGATGCCGCCATCTGTGGTGGCCGATTTGTAATAGTCGGCCCACATGACTTCAAATGCGCTGACATGGCCGGACAGGCGCTGCTGCGCATGGCGCAGCAGCTTTACCGCTGCGTCGAAGTCTGCCACTGCCACCAATGCGGTATTGGCGCCCGTGACCTGCGGATGCAGGCGCATGACGGCTTTGCTGACTATGCCCATGGTGCCTTCGGTGCCTATGAACAAGCCCTTGAGATCCGGACCGGCGTTGTTCTTGACCATTTTGTTCATCATGGACAGCACCGTGCCGTCCGGTAGAATGACTTCCAGCCCCAGAACCAGGTCTCTGGCCATGCCATAGCGGATCACACGGTTGCCGCCGGCATTGGTGGCAATATTGCCGCCTATCTGGCATGAGCCGCGGGCGCCCAGATCCAGCGCGAAGAAAAAGCCGGCTGCCTGGGCTGCTTCCTGTATGGTTTGCAAGGGTGTTCCGGCCAGGACAGTAATGGTGGCCGAGGCGGTATCTATTTCTTCGATGCCGCTCATGCGCTCCAGCGACACGACAACTGCGCCCTGGTTTGGAACCGCGCCGCCGGCAAGTCCGGTCAGGCCGCCCTGAGGGACCACCGGCCAGTGGTGTGCATGGCAAACCGCCATGGTCCGCGAGATTTCATCGGTGCTGCGAGGACGCACTACAGCCAGTGGCTTGCCACCTTTCTCGCCACTCCAGTCTTGCAGGTATTTGTCGCTGATCTGCTCGCCTGTCAGGACTTCGTCAGTGCCCAGTGAGGCTTTCAGTGCGTTCAGCAGTGTAGTGGCTTGGGCTGTATCAGTGGCAGTGCTTGCGTAAGAGTTCATGGTGCAAAGGCTCCAGAGTATGCGTATCGGATCAATAATTCTCATATATTGAGAATGTTATTCAATAGTTGAAAAAATTTTAGCATCAAACTAAAATCGGCTGCTATCGTGTCATTTCAGGAAAAAAGAGGGCAGCCTCAATATCCGATCAAGGGCATGGTGCAGAAGCGCCCGTCTTGAAACAACGTACGGCGGGACCTGAATATATACAGTTCACGGAGATAACCCATGTTTTCTAGCCTTCCCGGCAAATTTGTCCGTTCCGCAGCCATGGCCCTGGGTCTATGCGCGTTTTCAATTGCCGCTGCGAACACCGCTGCCGCCGAAGAAAAAATCGTCATTAAAGCCGCTCACGCCGCCTCCACTTCAAATACAGGGCATCTGGCGTTTGAATACCTTGGCAAGGAACTGGCCGAGAAAACCAACGGTCGCATCACGATCGAGATTTTTCCCAATTCGCAGCTTGGCAGCGAGCGCGAACTGGTGGAGAGCATCCAGTTGGGTAACGTTGACATGACTTTTGTGTCATCGGCTGTATTGGGCAACTTCAACAAGCAATTCTTCGCGCTTGATATTCCCTTCATCTTCAAGGACCGCGATAGTGTCTATCGCGTGCTCGACGGCAAGATCGGTACCGATCTGCTGACCAGCCTTGAAAAAGTGGGCATCAAGGGCCTGGGTTATTGGGAAAACGGTTTCCGCCAGTTGACCAACAGCAAGAAAGTCATCAAGTCGCCCGACGATCTGGCAGGCATGAAGATGCGTACGATGGAAAACGAGGTGCATATCGCAGCCTGGAAGGAAGTGGGCGCAAATCCTGCTCCGCTGGCCTTTGGCGAGCTGTTCACGGCATTACAGCAAGGTACCTTCGACGCGCAGGAAGGTCCCATCAATCTGTTCTACGACATGAAGTTCAACGAAGTACAGAAATTCATCAGCATGACCAACCACGTTTATTCGCCATGGCCCGTGCTTATCAACCCTGATGTCTTCAATCGCATGAGCGATGCAGACAAGACTTTGTTGCTTGAGTCCGTAAAGAAAACCACTGCTTATCAGCGTGACCTGGCTCAGAAGGCCGACGCCAAGGCTGTCGCCGCCATGACGGATGTCACCATCACCGAGCTGACGCCTGAAGAGCTCGAGGCATTCTCCAGCAAGATGGGTCCCATCCACGAGTTGGTCAAGAAGAAAATTGGTAGCGAAACTGTCGACAGCATCATCGCCGAAGTAAATAGCTGATCACTCCGGGCCTCCGAGCCCATCGATCATCGAGCCGGTAGTCTCAGGCTACCAGCTCGATGATTGCATTTCGAGTATTCGAGATCATGTTCAAATTTCTGGATAAACACCTTGAAGAGATGCTGCTTGTATTTCTTCTTTCGCTCATGTCTATTCTGATTGGCGCGCAAGTGTTCATGCGCTACGTCATGGGCGATTCCCTGACCTGGTCGGAAGAGCTCGCGCGCTATGCATTTATCTGGGCGACCTATCTGGGTGTTGCCTATGGCGTCAAGCGCAATGCGCACATCTGTGTAGAGGCTGCGGTAACGCGCCTGCCGGGGCTATATCGCCATTACGCAAGCATTCTGTCGCATGTCCTGTTCATCGTGTTTGCGGTGCTGGTCGTCAAGGAAGGCTACGCGCTCACTCTCAAGATATTCTCGTTCGGACAGCAGTCGTCGGCCATGGGTTTGCCCATGGGCTACATCTATCTCGCGCCAACGGTGGGTTTTGCCTTGGTCATCCTGCGCCTGTTGCAATGCATAGTGGCAGAGGTAAAGGTCATGCGCGGCGGGAGCACTAAATGATTTCATTAATACTGTTTGGCTGCTTTATTGCATTGCTCGTGGTCAGTGTGCCTGTGGCGATCTCGCTCGGCCTGGCATCGTCGTTCGCGCTGCTGTACAGCGGCAAGGTCAGCAGCAGCTATATTGCGCAGGGCCTGGTCACTTCGATCGATTCCTTCCCGCTGATGGCCGTGCCCTTCTTCATTCTGGCCGGCGATCTGATGGGCGTGGGCGGCCTTTCCCGTCGCCTGCTGGCGGTGGGCAATGTTTTCTTTGGACGCTACACCGGCGGCCTGGCCATTATTGCCGTCGTTACCTGCCTGTTCTTCGCGGCGATCTCGGGTTCGGGGCCGGCGACCGTGGCTGCCATTGGCGGCCTGTTGCTGCCTGCCATGGCACGTGCGGGGTATGACAAGGGCTATTCCGTTGGACTGATCGCTTCGGCCGGCAGCCTGGGCATCATCATTCCGCCCAGCATTCCCATGATCATTTACGCGGTATCAGCCAATGTGTCGATCACCCAAATGTTTCTGGCCGGCGCCGTCCCGGGCCTGATGATCGGGGGCGCGCTGATCGCTGTGGCTTACTGGAAGGCGCGCAAAGAGGGCTACAAAGGATCGGAAGAACGATTCAATGGCAAAGAGGCCTGGGCCGTCATCTGGGACGCCAAGTGGGCCCTGCTGGTACCCGTCGTCATCCTGGGTGGAATCTATGGTGGCGTATTTACACCCACCGAGGCTGCCGCAATCGGCGTTATCTACGGTTTTGTTGTGGGCGTGTTCGTTTATAAAGAACTGAAGTTCAAGGACTTGTACCAGGTCATTGCGAACTCTGCGCTGACCTCGGCGACGGTGATTGTGATTGTCGGTACGGCCACGATTTTTGGCCGCATGCTGGCCATCGAACGCATTCCGTTCATGATCGCCGACTACATCGTGCAATTGACCGATAGCCCGATACTTATCCTGCTGCTGACCAACGTCCTGCTGTTGTTCGTGGGCATGTTCATGGAAACACTGGCGGCGATCATTATTCTCGTCCCCATACTGTTGCCTGTTGTCATGGCGGTCGGCGTCGATCCCGTTCACTTCGGTATTGTGATCATCGTCAATCTGGCTATCGGCATGGTGACGCCGCCTGTGGGGGTCAACCTGTTCGTGGGAGCACGAGTCGGTGAAACCAACCTTGAAAAGGCGGCGGTCGGGGCCATACCTTTCATTGTGGCGATGTTGGCGGTACTGCTGTTGATTACCTATGTGCCCTGGTTTTCACTGGCTCCTCTACGCCTGATGGGCGGCTAGGAGCGAGTTCCATGACACAGTTTTTTCGTACTAATTCTTGGGAGTAAACCATGGCAAAGAAATTGAGAGCAGCCATCATCGGCCCCGGCAATATCGGCACCGATTTGCTGGCAAAACTAATGCGCAGCCCTGTGATCGAGCCTGTCTGGATGGTGGGAGTCGATCCAGCCTCCGATGGTCTGAAGCGTGCTGCCGAGCTGGGTTTGAAGACCACCGCCGAAGGTGTGGACGGCATGTTGCCTTTCGTTAAGGTAGACGACATCCAGATTGCCTTTGACGCGACCAGTGCCTACGTACACCAGGATAACTCCGACAAGTTGACCGCCCTGGGTGTGCTGATGATAGACCTGACGCCTGCTGCGATCGGTCCATTTTGCGTGCCGCCCGTCAACTTGCAGGAGCTCTTGGGCAAGGGCGAGAAAAACGTGAACATGGTTACTTGCGGTGGTCAGGCCACCATACCCATGGTGCATGCCGTTGCGCGCGTTCAGCCTGTGGAATACGGTGAAATCGTTGCCACGGTATCGTCAAAATCCGCCGGCCCGGGCACACGCAAGAATATCGATGAGTTTACCCGCACGACGTCGGGCGCTGTCGAGAAAGTGGGCGGTGCCAAGGTTGGCAAGGCCATCATTATTCTGAATCCGGCCGAGCCTCCGCTCATTATGCGCGACACCGTGCATTGCCTGACCGAGACAGCCCCTGATCAAGACAAGATCACCGAATCGGTGCACGCCATGATCAAGGAAGTGCAAAAGTACGTGCCTGGATATCGCCTGGTCAATGGGCCGGTGTTCGATGGCAATCGCGTTTCGATCTACCTCGAGGTCGAAGGCTTGGGCGACTATTTGCCCAAGTATTCGGGCAATCTGGACATCATGACGGCCGCCGCCGCGCGTACCGCCGAGATGTTTGCCGAACAAATCATAGCTGCTGCGGATGCACCCGCGACAGCGGTCTAAGTAAAGGGGCCACCATGAGCATCACTGCAAAGAAAATCGTTCTGCATGACATGACACTGCGTGACGGCATGCATCCCAAGCGTCATCAGATCAGTCTTGAACAGATGACGTCTATTGCCAAGGGCCTGGATGCGGCGGGTGTTCCGCTAATCGAGGTCACGCACGGCGATGGCCTGGGCGGCGCGTCGGTCAATTATGGGTTTCCTTCGCATAGCGACGAAGAGTACCTGTCGGCTGTCATTCCGGAACTCAAGCAAGCCAAGGTATCGGCCTTGCTGATACCGGGCATCGGCACCGTTGACCATCTGAAAATGGCGCACGAACTGGGTGTGAACACCATACGCGTGGCCACGCATTGCACCGAAGCCGACGTGTCCGAGCAGCACATCACGCTGGGTCGCAAACTGGGCATGGACACGGTGGGCTTTCTTATGATGAGCCACATGAACAGTCCCGAAGGGCTGGTCGAGCAGGCCAGGCTGATGGAAGGTTACGGCGCCAACTGCATTTATGTCACCGATTCGGCGGGTCATCTGCTTCCTCATACCGTGAAGGAGCGTTTGCTGGCGGTGCGCGATGCGCTCAAGCCCGAAACGGAACTGGGCTTTCATGGTCACCATAACCTGGCCATGGGTGTTGCCAACAGCGTTGCGGCCATTGAAGTCGGCGCCGACCGCATAGACGCCGCCGCCGCAGGCCTGGGCGCGGGTGCCGGCAATACGCCGCTGGAAGTGCTGGTCGCGGTACTGGACCTGATGAAGGTCGAGACAGGTGTCGATGTATTTAAGATCCAGGACGTTGCCGAGGATCTGGTCGTGCCTATCATGGACTTCCCCATCCGCCTGGATCGCGATGCGCTGACGCTGGGTTACGCCGGCGTATACGGTTCCTTCCTGCTGTTCGCTAAACGTGCTGAAAAGAAATTCGGTGTTTCCGCACGCGATATCCTGGTCGAAATGGGCCGTCGCGGCATGGTGGGTGGACAGGAAGACATGATAGAAGATACAGCCCTGTCGCTGTTACGCGGCAAAGAAAAAGCGGCCTGATGTTCAGCGCCAGCTGCGTCTGATGTTACTTCGGACGCAGCGCTTGCAGGCTGCGCACGCTATGGCGCAGCTCGCAATACCTGCCCCGGCTAATTACGTGGCTGGCGGTTTTTCTCCTAAAGATTCATTCTTCAGCAGCAGCGTCAGCGGTATCGACAGCGTGGCAATCGCTGCAGCCAACATATAGACTTTTTGAAATGATTGCTGGGCTATGGGTGCCAGGCCCGACAGGTCTATATCCTGAATATTGGTATGGCTGTGGCCGATCAGGGCGTTGATGATGTCGGCGCCGTTCATGCCGTTGTGTATGTCGCCTGCTCCGGAGCGCAGCCAGAACAATAAAAATGCAGTCAACAGGGCTATTCCTATGGCTGAGCCCAGCGAGCGGCAAAACGCCGATGCTGCGGTTGCCACACCGACATGACGATGGGGCACCGCGTTCTGTACGGCCACCGTGGAAGTGGGAAGCTGAAGACCTATGCTGAAACCGGTCAGGCTCAACAGCACTGACATGGCCCAGATATTGATGGGATCGGCAAATGCAAGCATGAAAATGGCAGCAGGCATCAAGATGACGCCCGTTAACTGAATATGCTTGTAAGTGCCCCAGTGTGTCATAAGACGGCCGCTGGTATAGGCGCCTAGGGGAACGCCCAACGACAGCGGAATCAGGCGCCAGGCGGCGCCGTCGGCGCCTGCATTGGTCAGCATCTGCAGTTCCAGTGGCACCAGCACCGTCAGGGCAATCAGCTCTACAAATGCGATGAACAGTACCAGGCAGCACAGGGTCATGGTCCGGATGCGAAATAGGCCTAGCGGGACGATAGGCTCGGGTACGCGTCGGGCGTTCAAGACAAAGGCAGCCAGGCAGGCTATGGCAAGAGCCAGCATCCACAGGCTACTGTGATCTAGTCCCGGCACATCTTGTTGCCCGGCCCGACTGATGGTCAGCAGCACAGCACTCAGGCCAACACTGAGCAGCGCCGCGCCCAGATAATCCACCGATCGCTTGACATGCGGCACGTGCAGCTTGCGCATGGCACGACGCGAAATAAATAGCGCGAACAGGCCTATCGGCAAGTTGATCCAGAATACCCAGCGCCAGGATAAATAAGCCGTTAGCACACCGCCCAGTATGGGGCCCGAGACACTGGCCACTGCAAAGGCGCCGCTGATATAAGCCTGATATCGGCCTCGCTCGCGTGGGCTGACGACGTCGGCGATTGTGGCCTGTGCCACAGAAATCAGTCCACCGCCGCCCAGGCCCTGCAAAATGCGCGCCCCAACCAGAACAGGCATTGATGGCGCCATGGCGCATGCTACGGAAGCCAGCAGAAACAGGACGATTGCGCTGGAGAGCACGCTGCGCCTGCCATAGATGTCGCCCAGTTTGCCGTAAATGGGCGTAGCCACTGCCATGGCGATCAGATAGCCCGACATCACCCACGCCAGCAAATTTATGCCTTGCAATTCGGCCGCCATTTTCGGCAGGGCCACCGAAATAATCGTTGAGTCGAGCGCACCCAGCAAAATTGCCAGCATCAGTCCAATAAGAATAGAGCGGATATCTTTTGGCGTCAGGGAGGAGCTTGCGGGCGTGTTGGTACTGGCGGAAGGCATAGGGTGATTCGGATGCTAAAGGCAGGTGCGCAAAGCCGTCAGTATATGCTTTGCCCAGCACCCCTGCAGACGCTGTAGTGGCAGCTGTGCGCCGGTCGCCTGCCGCCGCCTACGCCATGGCGCGGCGCAGGCGCAGCGAGGCTGTACGGCCCACCAATAACGGTTCGACGTTGTTGGTGAAGCTTATTTTTGTCAGGGTGCCGCCCTGGCGGGACAGGTGGGAAATGTGTTCAAGATTGATGATAAGCGACCGGGACAGCGAAAAAAACGGAGGTGACGGCAGTTGCTCGGCCAGTCGTTTCAGTGTGGTGTGCATCAGCTCATGGGTATGGGTGGCGCTGTGCAAGAGGACATAGTCGCCCTGCGCCTGGAGTATGGTCAGGTTGTGAACCTGGATCAGGCGAGAACCGACTTTGGTGGAAGTGGCCAGGTAGCCGTTGTTGCGGGGCTTGAGCCGGCTGATGGCCTGGGCCAGGCGCTCGGGGCTGACGGGTTTAAGCAAATAGTCTACCGCCGCAACGTCGAAGGCTTGTGCCGCATAATCCGTATGCGCGCTAACGAACACGATGTCTGGTGAATAGCTTAGCCCCACCAGCAGGTCAAAGCCTGTTCCTTGGGTAAGAATGACATCCAGAAATATGGCATCTGGCTGGTGTAGGTGAATAAGGCTGCGGGCTTGTTCCAGGTTGGCGGCTTCGCCTTGCACCTGCACGCTGGGTGAGGCGTCGAGCAACCGACGCATGTAGCGCCGTGCGGGTGCTTCGTCGTCGACTATCAATACACGCAGCATCAACCCTCTTTGTGAGTAGCGGATCCCACTAGCCGGCCAGCCCGAAGGCCAGAAGTGGGTTGTGTTCCTGCTTATGCCTTTTCGTCGACAGTAATCGTCAATTCGTCGAAAAAGGAGTGTCTCGCCGAATATTCTACTATTTAATAGTGTGCTATGAACCTTAAATCCATCAGCCAGGAGTTCAGTCGCGGAGAGTCCTCTTTGGGGTTCTGGCGTGCCCAGGTGTTGGGCTGGTCCATACTTGCGGCGGTCGGATTCTGTATTCGTTTGGCCATCTTTGGCAATATCACGGCTGCATTATGGCTCACGCTTGCGCTGGAGCCTGTGGCGTTTGCCCTGACCAGCGTTGCCGCCGTCGCCTTGAGCAACCGCCCGTTTCGTAATGACTCCATCATTCTGACGTTTGTCTGTGTGGCTATGCTATGTGCGCTCGCAGCGGCGGTGCTGTCGTCCATTTCTTATTTTGTGAATGACTGGCTGATGCTCGGCGAGCTGCGGGTTGCGCCCGATAACCGGTATCGGCTGGCCTTTCTTTATTATCTGGGTATTTTTTCAATCTGGGCGCTGATCTACCTTGGTGTTCGGGCCGAGCTGGCTGCGCGCAACGATCGTATTTCCAAGATGAAGGCCGAGACCCGTGCCGTGCGGCTGGAACTTGAGCATTTAAGAATACAAATAGAGCCGCATTTTCTGTTCAATGCGCTCAATACCATTGTGGTCGAGATCGCCGACCGTCCCGCTATTGCTGAAGAGATGACACGCCGCCTGGCTGATTACTTGCGTTATTCGCTGGACAAGCGTGGCCTGGGAGCGTGCCGGCTGGATGAGGAGATTGAGGCGGCTGAAACCTATATACGCATACAAGCTTTGCGTTTCGACAAGGTGCTGGCGTATCAAAGTCAGATTGATCCGGCTGCGCTGGATATGCATCTGCCCCATATGACGCTGCAGGGCCTGGTGGAAAATGCCATCAAACATGGCATGCAGACCGGACATGAGCATTTTCTTATCAATATCTGCGTTCGATGCGTGGGTGATGAACTTATCGTCGAGGTGGATAATCCTGGGCGCCTGCATGCGCCCAGCGGTACGACACAGCGAGGCGGACTAAGCAATCTATGCCGCCGCCTGGCCCTGCATTATCCCGACCGGCATGAGTTCTCGTTGAACCAGCGCGACGGCCGGATCGTGGCCAGGGTCAGCTTGCGGGGCGGCCCGGTTTCTCCGCTGGGTTCTACTCTTTGACTTCGACGGGGTCAAAGTGTGTCATGACGTCCAGCACCTGCTCATTATCCATGACCTGTTTGCGGGCGGCCATGGCAATGGCGTGGCCTTGTGCAATGGTCAGTGCGGCGTCCATTTCTATATCGACTTCCACCCAGATCATGTCACCCAATTTGCGGGTTTTCAGGTCATGTATGCCTTCGACGCCCGGTGTGCCCATCAAGTGCAGCCGAATACGTCCTTCCGTTTCGTCGTCGACCGCTGAGTCCATCAAGTCGTTGAGTGAGGTGTAGAAAAATTTCCAGCCCATGCGCATGATCATCAGACCGACGATCAGTGCGGCCAGCGGGTCGGCCAGGTGAAAGCCGGCCAGATTGGCCACGATGCCCAAGGCCACCACGAACGATGAAGCAGCATCAGAGCGCGCGTGCCAGGCATTGGCTGCCAGCATGCTGGAGCGTACGCGCCGGGCGGCGCGCAGCAGGTAGCGAAACAGCAGTTCTTTAGAGATCAATGCAAGCACGGCTACGACCAACGCCACGCTACCTACTTCGGCCACGGTTTCTGGGTGTTGCAGTTTGGTGAAGCTGTTCCATAGCATGCCTATGCCTACGGAAAGCAGCAGTGCGCCGATGGCCAGCGCGGCAGCCGTTTCAAAGCGTTGATGGCCGTAGGGGTGCTCGGCGTCGGGGGCTTTCTGGCTATGCTTGTTGACGATCAGCACAACGGCGTCGGACACAAGGTCGGAGAGTGAGTGTATGGCATCGGCCACCAAGGCCTGCGAATTGGCGAATAGCCCGATCAGCATCTGCAGGATAACGAGCAGTACATTCACCGCAACGCTGACCAGCGTACTGCTTTTTGCCGCAGTCTGGCGTTCGGGATCGACCGGCAGGCTCATGATCGGGCCATGTTTACCGGCGTCAGCCGATGCGCATGCCAGGCTGTGCGCCGGGCCAGGCCTGCAGAATATACAGGCCGTCGTCGACGCTGGCATCGTTATGGCTGGCCGACAGCACCATGCCTTCGGAGATACCGAAACGCATCTTGCGAGGCGCCAGATTGGCAACCAGTACGGTCAGCTTATCGATGAGGTCGGTGGGCTGGTAAGCGGACTTGATGCCTGAAAATACCTGGCGATGGCGCCCTTCGCCTACGTCCAGTGTCAGGCGTAGCAGTTTGTCCGAGCCTTCCACGGCTTCGCAGTTTACGATGCGCGCGATGCGCAGATCGAGCTTGCTGAAGTCTTTGATGTCTATGGTATCGGCAATGGCTGCGCCACCCGGAGTGGGGACGGGTGCTGCCGGTGGTTCGAACAGATCGTCCAGCATCTTGGGGTCGACGCGCTGCATCAGGTGTTTGAAGGGGGCAATGCGCTGGGGCAGTTGGGCTGCGTCAGCCCACTGGAACAGTGATTCCTGGCCGAACAGCTCGCGCGCAACGCGCTCGGTCAGCACGGGCAGTACCGGCGTCAACATGACTGACAAGGCCTTGAAGCCGGCCAGAGCCCGCGAGCAGATATCTTGCAGTTGGGCCTTTTGTTCGTCGGAGGCCGTGCCTATGCCTTTGGCCAGAACCCAAGGTTGAGCGGCATCAAATGCTTGGTTGATCAGGTCTGCCTGGGCCATGATCTGACGGATGGCGCGACCGTACTCGCGATTCTCGAAAGCGCTGCGTACTTGTTCAGTTGCCTGCAGGGTTTCCTGTGCCAGCGCAGCGGTGTCGCCCACATAAGCCAACTGGCCATCGAAGTGCTTGCTGATGAAATTGGCCGCACGGCTGGCGATGTTGACGTACTTGCCGATAAGGTCGCTGTTTACGCGGGCAACGAAGTCATCTGGGTTGAAGTCCAGGTCTTCGACGTGGGCGTTCAGCTTGGCTGCTATGTAGTAGCGCATCCATTCGGCATCCATGCCCAGTTCCAGGTAGCGCAAGGGCGATATGCCCGTACCGCGACTTTTTGACATCTTTTCACCGCTGACGGTGATAAAGCCATGCACATGCAGGCCGTCGGGCGTTTTCTTGCCCGAGAACTTGAGCATGGCGGGCCAGAATAAAGCGTGGAAGTACACAATGTCTTTGCCGATGAAGTGCACCTGTTCGGTGTCGCTGTCGGGGTCGACCAGGGCGTCGAAGGACAGACCCTGCTTGTTGCAATAGGCTTGCAGCGATGCCAGATAGCCGACGGGCGCATCGAGCCAGACATAAAAATACTTGCCGGGCGCATCGGGAATGGGAATGCCGAAGTAAGGCTCATCGCGTGAGATGTCCCAGTCGGCCAGATTGGCCTCGCCGTCGTCGCTGCCGGTACCCAGCCATTCGCGGGTTTTGGCCAGCACTTCCGATTGCAGGCGCTTGTTGCCGCTGGCGTTGCTGCCGGTGGTCCAGGCTTGCAGGAACTCGACGCAGCGCGGGTCGGACAGCTTGAAGAAAAAGTGTTCCGACGATTTGAGTACAGGCGTGGCCTTGGTCAGGGTGGAGTAGGGCTCTATCAGCTCGGTGGGGGCGTAAACCGCTCCGCAGGACTCGCAGGAGTCGCCGTATTGATCTTTGACGTGGCAGCGCGGACATTCGCCCTTGATATAGCGGTCGGGCAGAAACATGCCTTTGACCGGATCGTAGAACTGTTCGATGGTGCGTGTGTCTATGAAGCCTGCCGCCTTCAGGCGACGGTAGATGTCTTGCGAAAGCGCGATGTTTTCGGCTGAATCGGTGGAGTGCCAGTGATCGAACTTGATATGGAAGCCGTTCAGGTACTGCGGGCGCTCGGCGGCATAGCGGGCAACCAGCGCCTGTGGCGTAATGCCCTCGCTTTCTGCTTTTAGCATGATGGGCGCGCCGTGGGCGTCATCAGCGCCTACGAAATGCACGGTATGGCCCGCCATTCGCATGGCTCGTACCCAGATATCGGCCTGGATGTATTCCATGATGTGGCCAATATGAAATGAACCGTTGGCGTAGGGCAGGGCTGTAGTGACGAAAATCGTGCGCGGCATGTTTGTAGGCATAAAAGAAACAAAGAAGACGAGCTTTGATTTTAGCCCGTCTCAGGAAAGCCCACTTGAGGGAAGCTCTGAACGAGCTGTTCAGAGCTTCCCTAGTGAGAAATTGTTAGTTTGTGCAACCTGGCCGCGCAGGTGTATCTGTGGCGGCACAGGCGGCGCGAGCGCTGTGTCGTTTATTGCCGCTTAAGGGATCTCACGCATTTCAACGTCAGTTATATCTTTGTTTTTAAAGATATTTTTAGGTGTTGAGGGCGTGCGACGTTCGGCCCAATAGGCTTTTACACCGAAGGGACGGCCCTTGATACGGGCGACCACATACAGTATGCCCACGGCAATGGCGGTGGAAATCATGAAGATCAGCGCCGCTGCCATGCCAAAAAGGGCAAGGAAGAAGAAGAGAATGCCTCGGATAATTTGATTAAATGTATTCATATTGCTTACGTAGACCCCAACGCGGGAAAAAGATTCCCTTAATCCGCTATTCTTTAGCTTTTACGTTACGGTGAAAACCTGTGAAATCATTGTTGAAGGAACGGATGTATTTACCACTGTACCCCTCAGCTTTCCTTCGCACAATGGGAGTTTGAATTGAAGAAACATATTGAAACCGCTTTAGGGGCGCTGGGTTTATCGCGCAAATCTATGAATCAAAAAGAAAAAGTTATAAGTCATGCCGTTCAGCCGGGGCTTAGAACACTGCCTGGCGTACGCAATATCATTGCCGTGGCATCTGGCAAGGGCGGCGTAGGAAAAAGCACGACTGCCGTCAACATTGCCTTGGCGCTGCATCAGCAGGGTGCGCGCACCGGTTTGCTGGATGCTGATATCTATGGGCCCAGCGTGCCGCTGATGCTGGGTCTGTCCGGCAAGCCCAAAAGCGATGATGGCAAGACCATGCAGCCGCTGATAGGTCATGGCCTGCAGGCCAACTCGATAGGTTTTCTCATCGAGGAAGACGCGCCGGCCATCTGGCGTGGGCCTATGGTAACGCAGGCGCTGGTCCAGTTGCTTAATCAAACGGCGTGGGATGACCTGGATTACCTGATCGTCGACATGCCCCCTGGCACAGGCGATATTGCCCTGACCATGGCCCAGAAAGTGCCCCTGACCGGTGCGGTGATCGTGACGACGCCGCAGGATTTGGCGCTGGCCGACGCGCGCCGTGGTTTGCGCATGTTCCAGAAGGTCAACGTGCCGGTGCTGGGGGTCATTGAAAACATGTCGGTCCATGTCTGCACCAACTGCGGGCATGCCGAGGCCATCTTTGGCGAGCATGGCGGGCGTGATATGGCGGCCGAATTCAATTTGCCGTGGCTTGGGGCTTTGCCGCTGGCCATGAATATACGCACCCAGACCGATTCCGGCACCCCCAGCGTGGTTGCCGAACCCGACGGGCAGGCGGCGTTGGCCTATCACGATATCGCCAGGAAGATTGCGGCCAATGTGGCGGCATTGCCGCCTGACAACTCCGCGAATATGCCGAAAGTTGTGGCACGCAAGGTATAGCACGATATGCGGCTTCAAATCGGGTGTTTGTTGTTGGCATGGGGAGCCGCCCAGTGCGCCCATGCCGAACGCCCCGAGGTGGTGATAGACCCGGGAGGTGCGCCGCCGGCCGCCATTCAGGCTATCAATGGTGCTGTCGAGGCCATTGTCCGTCTGGCCGAGGATCAGGATGGCGGCGAGGTCTCGCGCTTGCGCCGGCGCGCGCGCGACGCCACGCTTTCCGCCCTGGAGACGCAAGGCTATTTCACACCCACGGTCACGCTTGAGGTCGGCGAGGACTTCGGAGGTGAGGCCTGGGACATTGCCATTGAACCCGGTGAGCGCACGCAGGTGGACAAGGTAAACCTGAACTTCAAGGGTCAGATCACCCGACCGGAGTTTGCCGGACGCGTGCAAACGCTGAAGGATCAATGGCCCTTGCAGGAAGGCATGGCTTTCATCAACAAATCATGGCATGACGCCAAAGTCAGCCTGCTTGATGAAGTCAGTCGCAAGGACTTTTATTTCGCACGCCTGATCAACACGCAGGCCACCATAGACGCGGAAAAGGCCAGCGCGTCTTTATTCGCAGAGGTGGCCAGTGGACCCAGGGTCAGGATGGGGCCGTTGTCGGTAAGTGGGCTGAAGCGGGTGCCGCCCAGCCTGATTGAGCGCTATGTGCAGTATGCACCGGGCGACCCCTACGATCAGGATCTGCTTGACGAATGGCAGCAGGATTTGCAGTCCACTTCCTTCTTTCGTGGCGCGTTTGTAACGCTGGATAAAGATGAGTCCACCCATCGCATGCTGGCCGACGATGAGCTCGAATTGCCTGTGCATGTCCAGGTGTCCGAGGCGCCGGCCCGCCGTGTGACGACTTCCATAGGAGCGGACAGCGACCATGGCATCCGGGTCGAGGGTCTGTTCCGACAGAATGTGGTCTTTGGCCAGCCGGTCTGGATAGAAACCGGCGCGGGGGTAGACAAAGACAATCAGCGTATTTTCTTCGATGTGCATTTACCCCCGACCGCCGATGGCTATAAAGATAGCGTGGGCGTGCTGTTTGAGCATTCCGATGTGGAAGGCGTGGACAACCGCCGGGTGGGCGCGGCCTGGAAGCGCCGGCAGGAACGCAAGGCGGCGGGTGACAGCCGGGTCGAATATGAAACCCAATGGGCGTTGGGTGCTGCCCACGACAAAACCAAAATTGACGGCTATGACGACTACGAGGTGCCGACGGCCGTGGCAACCTGGCAGTGGTTGCGGCGCGATGTAGACAAAAAATACGATCCCCGGGAAGGCAATCTGGTCGATTTCGGCGTTGGGGCTGGCATAACGCTGGACCAAGGCGAACCCTTTTATCGCACCAGCTTAAGGCTGCAGAAATGGTGGCCGATAGGGCGCCGTGATGTCCTGACCCTACGCGGTGAAGTCGGCAAAGTCTGGTCCGATACCGAACGCCTGCCGCAGGATTTCGGCTATCGCACAGGTGGCGCAAGAACTATACGAGGATACCGTTATCAAAGCATAGGGCTGGATCGTGGCGATGCGGTAGTGGGTGCGCCTGCGCTGGCCGTGGCCAGCATTCAGTACACCCATTATTTCACCGAGATGCTGGGGATGAATTATTTTATCGATGTGGGTGATGCTTCGGAATCCTTCGGCGACATGGATCTGGCTGTTGGCATAGGCGTGGGCCTGTCGGTGCGCACGCCGGCAGGACCTTTTTTTGTGGATGTGGCCTACGGAGAGCGTGACAAGCGCTTGCGGCTGCACTTTTCCCTGGGCATTGCATTTTGAGTCGGCTGTTGAAATGGCTGCGTAGTATTTTCATCTGGACGGGCCCTCTGGCCATCCTGCTGCTGGCGGTGGCCAGCGGATTCGGCTATTGGGTACTGGGTACGCCCGCCGGAACGCGTTGGGCGCTGATTACCGTGGCAGAGCAGTTCGATGGGCAGGCCAGCGGTATTTCGGGATCGGTTTGGGATGGTGTGCGCGTAGGCCATTATTCCTTGGCATTGCCTGGCGCGGATGTCAGGCTCGAAGACTTTCATCTGCAGGCCAATTGGCGTGATCTGCTCGATGGCAGCCTGCATATTTCTGACTTGTCGGCAGGTTCACTGCATCTGGATCTGCAGAGCAGTCAGGACGAAACAGCCAGTGAGCCGTTCAGCATGCCGGCGTTGCCTGTTCGGCTGGCGATCGATAGCCTGGTACTGAACGAACTGGCCGTGACGCTGGATGGCGAGCCGTTGCCCGTAGATGTCGGCAAGCTGTCCGCTTCCCTGGCGCTGAATCAGTCGGGCGGGCAGTTGTTGATACACAGCCTGGATGTGGCGCATGATCAGTTAAAGGCCGGCGTCTCGGGCGAGGTCAAGGTGCTGGAGCTGAGTGACCCCTGGCCTTTGCAGGCGCAGATTACCGTTAGTGCAGAGGGGCTGGGCGCTGATTCGCCCTTATGTGCCCATCGTTATTTGCCCACGCTCAGCGCAGCTGACGAAGGTCAGTCCGATAACGCGCGTTGCGCTCTGGATATCGACACGACACTGGAGGGCAACCTGGATGCCATGCATGTGGTGCTGAAAGGCGCAGGGCAGGGCATGAAGGTTGATGTCAATACGAACCTGACGCCACGCGGGGTGTTTCCCCTGAAGGATGCGGTGGCCTCGCTGGAATTGGCCGATGGTTCCGCGCTGCAGGCGCAGGTGGACTGGGCTACGACTAGCCAGGATGGTGGCATTCAGGATCGTTTGGTGGGCACGCTCAGCACTGAAAAACTGAACGTGGGCCAACTGGTGGGTGATGTCATGCCCGATTTGTTGCTGACCATGGCCGCCGATTTTGATATTGCACTGCGTGATCACACCGATTTTCAGCAGGGGCGTCTGAATCTGAATATTCAGGAAGGATCGCGCTGGAACAAGCAGGCCTTGTCCGGTCACCTGAAGTCGCAAATCGTGAACACCGGACAGGCCAGCCATACGCCCGTGGTCACGGTGGCTGATTCCGCAGGGCAGGCGCAGGCCGGTATTGAGCCCGTTGCGGATGTGCCTCAGGATTCGCTCTGGAAGGGTTTGCGGCTTGCGGCGGTCGATATGGATCTGCAATTGGGCAAGAATAGGCTGAAGGCAGACGGTGCCTTGGGCATGACTGATAGCCGCATCAATCTGGATTTGTCGGCGCCCCAACTGGACGCATTCTGGCCTGACCTGCCAGGTGGGGCCGAGCTCAAAGGCGTGCTCGCCGGGGAACTGGCCAAGCACGAAGTGGATCTGACCGGTCAGTACACGCCTGAACAAAGCCAGGCCGGTAAGCTGGGCAAGGCGCCTATGCGTGCCCACCTTGCGCTTGAAGGAGGCTGGGGGCGGGCTGACAGTGCTCCCGACAGTCCGGAAGGCTGGCGTGGCACGCTCAAGACGCTGGAGGCTGAACACGCCAATCTGGGGCTCAAAACAGGTGAGCAGGTTCCGATCAGCTTCTTTCCCGGCGTAGCGGCACCTGCCTGGCAATGGCAGGTGGGACGCACACAGCTTGATGTCCTGATGTCTGCGCGCAATGTGCTGACGCTGCAGCATCAGGCCTCACGCGGTGGAGAGGGCCGCTGGGAGACTCAGGGTGCCATAGAGCGCCTGCAGGTCTCGCAGCGTTTGATCGATGACATACAGCAGCTGCTTGACATACCTGACCAGGAAGAAGTGGATAGAGGCAGTGTCAAGCTTAGAAAGGCACAGGCCAATGCGGGGACGGAAATTGTGCTGGCAGCAGACTGGAACTTGCGGTTTGCGGGTGCCTTGGCCGGGCAGGCGCATATCAAGCGCATTTCGGGCGATGTGATGGTGCCTGCCGAGCCGCCGTTCCCGCTGGGCTTGGAAACCATGGAGCTCGCCATTGATGCTCAGCCGACCCAGGGATCGACCAGCCGCATCAGTGCCGATTTGTTGTTGCGCACCAAAAAGATGGGCCATATCACGGCCAGTGCGACGACGCTGCTGCATGCGCCCGAAGGCAAATTCAGCATAGATCCCAACGACACCAAGGTCGTGAAGGTTGATGCCGATATTGGTGATCTAGGCTGGACCAGCCTGTTCCTGGATGACAGTATGGAGTTGGGCGGCGCCGTGCAGGCCAAGCTTGAGCTGCAAAGCCAGGCCGACGGCAGCTGGCGCAGCAATGGCACGATCAACGGCCAGGGCATCAGGGTAGTACGTATCGATGACGGCATACGCCTGCTCGACGGAACCTTGTCGGCCCGGTTGGAAGATGACCGCCTGATTCTTGAGCAATTAAGCTTTCCCGCACTGCTGCGCGTAGAACCCAAAGAGTGGCGCACGGCAGAGTGGGTCAGCACCAACCCGGATGCCAAGGGAGGCAAGCTGGTTCTAACGGGCGAATGGTATTTGTTTGAGTCACGGGGCGTGATCGACATCGACCTGCACCGCTATCCGATTTTGCAGCGCTCCGACCGTTACGCAATGATCAGCGGCAAGTTACGCCTGAGCGCGCAGTTGCCTTCCATAAGCATTGAGGGGGCCATTACCGCCGATGCGGGCTGGTTTGATTTGGACATGCTGGGGGGCATACCCACAGTGGACGGCGATGTCGTGGTGCTGCGTCCTGGTCAGGCGCAGCAAGAGCCCAGTGTGCCGCTGGACATATCCATGTCCCTGGATGTTGACCTGGGCAAGCGTTTTTACCTGACGGGTTATGGTGTGAACTCTGGCCTGGTGGGCGATTTGCAGGTTTCCATGATAGGCGACAAGCTGACGGGTGTAGGTGCTTTGCGCACGCGTGGCGGGGCGATCGAAGCCTACGGGCAACGTCTGCAGTTGCGCCGGGGAACCATTACGTTCCAGGGTGACATCACCAGTCCTACGCTGGATATCGAAGCCTTGCGCACAGGCGTAGCCGTCGAGGCCGGCGTGCGGGTGGCGGGCACCGCGAAGCGGCCGCGTATCGACCTGGTGTCCTATCCTGCGGTAAGCGAGATTGAAAAGCTGTCCTGGCTGCTGCTGGGACATGGCCCTGATGATTCGGGGGGCGATGTGGCGCTGCTGTTTTCCGTCGGCACATCGTTTTTGGGTGATGGCGAGCCCTTCTATCGCAAGTTTGGCATTGATGAGCTCAGCATGCGTTCGGGCGATCTGGGTGCCGCAGGTAGCATTTTGCCGGTCGAAAGTGTCGTTAGTGGCCTGGATAGCGGCACCAGCGATATCGAGCGCAAGTTCATACAGGTCAGCAAGTCGGTAGGCGCGGGCATTACCCTGAGCATACGCCAGGCCTTGTCGGATACCGGTACGGTAGGACGGGCAAGCTATAGACTGGCCCGGGGCCTGACGGCTGAAATAAGTGCGGGTACAGTGAATGGGCTGGCGTTGATCTACCGCTGGTTCTCCATGGATTGAGTGGCCGCGGCGCCCGTCACACACCTTTAGTGCGGAAGCGATAAAATACGCGCCATTGTTATAAGGTTAGGGCTATGAGCATAAAGAATGATCGCTGGATACGCAGCGCGGCAGGCAATGGAATGATAGAGCCGTTCGAGCCTGGGCAGGTGCGTATGGAAAATGGACAGCGTATAGTCAGCTATGGCACCAGCAGCTATGGTTACGATGTACGATGCGCCGACGAGTTCAAGATATTCACCAATATCAACTCCACCATCGTCGATCCCAAGGCTTTCGACGAAAAATCGTTTGTTGATTTCAAGGGTGATGTTTGCATTATTCCACCCAATTCATTTGCCCTGGCACGTACTGTTGAGTATTTCCGCATACCGCGTAGCGTACTGACAGTTTGCCTGGGCAAAAGCACCTACGCTCGCTGCGGGATTATCGTCAATGTGACGCCGCTGGAGCCCGAATGGGAAGGCCATGTAACACTGGAATTTTCCAACACCACCCCCTTGCCCGCCAAGATCTATGCGGGCGAGGGATGCGCGCAAATGCTGTTTTTTGAAAGCGACGAGGTTTGCGAAACCTCTTATCGTGATCGCGGCGGCAAATATCAGGGGCAGCTGGGTGTAACGCTGCCCCGCACTTAGTCAGGGCCAGGCCTGGGAGCCATTAATGAAATTTCGCTTTCCCATCGTTATTATCGATGAAGACTACCGTTCCGAAAACGCTTCGGGATTTGGCATACGTGCACTGGCGGCCGCCATCGAGAAGGAAGGCGTCGAGGTGCTGGGCGTTACCAGCTATGGTGACCTGAGTTCCTTCGCTCAGCAGCAAAGCCGTGCCAGCGCGTTCATTTTGTCGATAGACGATGAGGAGTTCGACGTTGACTCGCCGGAAGACGTGGCCAACGCCATTAAGAATCTGCGCAGCTTCATTGGCGAACTGCGTTTTCGGAATGAAGAAATTCCCATCTATCTGTATGGCGAAACCCGCACATCGCAGCATATTCCCAACGACATTCTGCGCGAGTTGCATGGCTTCATACATATGTTTGAAGACACGCCCGAATTCGTGGCCCGGCATATTATCCGCGAGGCACGCTCTTACCTGGACGGTCTGGCACCGCCATTTTTCCGCGAGCTCGTGAAATATGCGTCCGACGGTTCGTATTCCTGGCATTGCCCCGGGCACTCGGGGGGCGTGGCTTTCCTGAAAAGTCCGGTAGGGCAGATGTTTCACCAGTTTTTTGGTGAAAACATGCTGCGTGCCGACGTGTGCAATGCCGTTGACGAGTTGGGTCAGTTGCTGGATCATACCGGCCCGGTGGCCGAGTCCGAGCTGAACGCCGCCCGCATTTTCCATGCCGATCACTGTTTTTTCGTGACCAACGGCACGTCAACCTCGAACAAAATCGTATGGCATGCCAATGTGGCCTCTGATGACGTGGTGGTGGTGGATCGCAACTGCCACAAATCCATACTGCACGCCATCACCATGACGGGCGCCATTCCTGTGTTTCTGCGCCCCACGCGCAATCACCTTGGCATTATCGGTCCCATTCCGCTCGAGGAATTCGATCCGGAAAACATACGCAAGAAAATAGAGGCCAACCCCTTCGCGCGTAATGCCAAAGACAAGAAGCCACGTATCCTGACCCTGACGCAAAGTACCTACGATGGCGTCATCTACAACGTGGAAATGATCAAGGACACGCTTGGCTCCGAGATCGATACCCTGCACTTCGACGAGGCCTGGCTTCCGCATGCGGCTTTCCACGAGTTCTACAAGGGTATGCATGCCATAGGGGAAGGGCGCCCGCGCAGCAAGGACGCCATGGTATTTGCCACGCACTCCACACACAAGCTCCTGGCGGGGCTGTCGCAGGCCTCGCAAATCACTGTGCAGGATTCCGAAACGCGCAAGCTGGATCGCAACGTGTTCAACGAAGCGTATCTGATGCACACATCGACCTCGCCGCAGTACGCCATTATTGCGTCCTGTGATGTGGCCGCCGCCATGATGGAGCCTCCGGGTGGCACCGCACTGGTCGAAGAGAGCATTGCCGAAGCACTGGACTTCCGGCGCGCCATGCGCAAGGTCGAGTCCGAATTCGGCAAGAACGATTGGTGGTTTAAGGTATGGGGTCCGAATCGTTTGGTGTCCGATGGCATAGGCCATCGCGACGACTGGCTGCTGGAGTCGGGCGACGAATGGCATGGCTTTGGTGATCTGGCCGACGGCTTCAACATGCTGGATCCGATCAAGGCAACGGTGGTGACACCGGGGCTGGATATTTCAGGCACGTTTGCCGAAACCGGCATTCCGGCCGCGTTGGTGTCCAAATACCTGGCCGAGCACGGTGTGGTCATAGAAAAGACAGGCCTTTATTCCTTCTTCATTCTGTTCACCATAGGCATCACCAAAGGGCGCTGGAACACCTTGCTGACTGCGCTGCAGCAGTTCAAAGATGACTACGATCGCAACCAGCCCATGTGGCGTATCTTGCCGGACTACTGCAAGGCGCATCGCCAATACGAAAAAATGGGTTTGCGCGATTTGTGCCAGCAAATTCATGAAGCCTATCGCAAGTACGATCTGGCTCGCCTGACCACCGAAGTCTATCTTAGCGATATGGTGCCGGCCATGAAGCCATCCGACGCCTACGCCAAGATGGCGCATCGCGAAGCCGAACGGGTTGATATCGACTCGCTGGAAGGCCGGGTCACCGGTGTGCTGCTGACGCCTTATCCTCCCGGCATTCCTTTGCTGATTCCCGGCGAGCGTTTCAACCAGCGCATCGTGAATTACCTGAAGTTTGCGCGTGAGTTCAATGCCAAGTTCCCCGGCTTTGAAACCGACGTCCATGGGCTGGCCCGCGATATTGGCCCGGATGGCGAGGAACGGTATTACGTCGATTGCCTGAAAGAAGACTAAAAGCTGGCGGCAACCTATGAGTCGAGTGGCAGCGGCCAGTTTCGATGTGGCGGTCATTGGTGCTGGCGCCGCCGGCATGATGGCGGCCGCCGTGGCTGGCCAGCGCGGCCTGCGTGTGGTTCTGATCGATCACGCGCAGCGGCTGGCCGAGAAAATCCGTATATCGGGCGGCGGGCGCTGCAACTTTACCAATATAGGTACGGGGCCGGCCAATTTTCTGTCGCAAAATCCTGATTTTTGCCGTTCGGCCCTGGCAGCTTATACCCCCCGCGATTTTATCGAGCTGGTGGAAAGACATGGCATAGCCTGGCACGAGAAGCATAAGGGCCAGTTGTTTTGCGATGATTCCAGCGCAGCCATTATTGCCATGCTCAAGCAAGAATGCGATATGGGCAAGGTGGCGTGGCGCATGCCTTGTAAAGTCGATGACATCACCCACGACGACGGCCGGTTTACCTTGAAAACCAGCCAGGGTGTGCTGCAGGCTGGCCAGCTTGTGCTGGCAACCGGGGGCATGGCCATTCCGCAGTTGGGCGCCACTGACTACGCCTTGAACATCGCGCGGCAATTTGGCTTGAAAGTGGTGGAGCCTCGTCCGGCCTTGGTGCCCCTGACTTTCGATGCTCAATCCTGGCAGGATTTTGCTGTCTTGAGTGGTGTTGCGCTGGAAGTGAAGGTAAAGGCCTTAGCAAAGGCTGTGGCCGCGACTGCCAAGGGTGGCAAGCGTAGCGGCAAGCAGCCTGAGCAGCTGTTTCTGGAAGACTTGCTGTTCACGCACAGAGGCCTGTCCGGGCCGGCCATATTGCAAATATCGAGCTATTGGAATCCGGGTGAGGCCATACGCATCGACCTAGCCCCACAGCAGGATCTGGAGCAGGCGCTACTACAGGCTAAGCAGGGTGGCCGCCAGCAGTTGGCCACGGTGTTGGCCGGCTTATGGCCCAAACGCTTGGCCGAGCAATGGCTGGCTCACGAGGATTTTTCCGCGGCCGATCTTGCGACGCGTCGGCTGGCAGATGTTCCCGACCGCCTGTTGCGGCTATTGGCCGAACGGATACACGACTGGACGCTGGTGCCCAATGGCACGGCGGGCTATAAAAAGGCCGAGGTCATGCGCGGAGGGATTGATACGCGCGGCATTGATCAGAAAACCATGCAGGCCAAGACCGTGCCTGGTTTGTATTTTGTGGGCGAGGCGCTGGACGTAACCGGCTGGCTGGGAGGCTATAACTTTCAGTGGGCCTGGGCTTCAGGTGTCGCTTGCGGCAGGGCCTTGTCGGCGGGGTAGTTTGCGATCCGAATGCGGGTCTCATGCAACGTGCCTGGCCGTTCGACTTGGCGCGCTTGGGTTTTCGGGTTATTCTTTGCGATCGCTGTCATTACACAGAGTGGGAGAGTGCCGATTTCGGCCACCGAAGGCGCAATTCGCCCAGAATCGCTCAGGTTCCCCGTACCGCTCGTGTATTGCCGTTTCCTACCTGAAACGGCAGGGCAGCACTCTGGAGAGACTCGCAATACCTGGCAGAATGGGTAGCGGGCGCCGAAGGTGAACACCCGCTAGCTCGGGCTAACTCTCAGGCAAAAGGACAGAAGGGCGGTGCTGGCCAGCATATCAATGGCATGCGTCGTCTTTTTTAATTCCCGTTTAGGAGTCCCATGTCTACTGCCTTGAAACATACCTGCCTGCACCCCATACACATTGAATCTGGCGCCAAAATGGTTGATTTTGGCGGCTGGGACATGCCTGTCGCCTATGGCTCCCAGCTCGAAGAGCACCACGCTGTGCGCCAGGATGCCGGCATGTTCGATGTCTCGCATATGCTCAATATCGACATCAATGGCGCCGGTGCCGAAGATTTCCTCAAACGCTTGCTGGCCAACGACGTCGCCAAGCTTTCCACACCGGGCAAGGCACTGTATTCATGCATGTTGAGCCATGAAGGCGGCGTGATCGACGACCTGATTGTTTATTTTTTCAGCTCCGATGAATGGCGCCTGATCGTGAATGCCGGCACGGCCGACAAAGACCTGGACTGGATACAAAGTATTGCGAAGTCTGAAGGTTTTGACGTCACTATTACGCCACGTCGCGATCTGGCCATGGTGGCTGTCCAGGGGCCCAATGCCCGCAATAAATTATGGGAGGTACGTCCAAGCTGGGAAGCCTCCACCCACGCACTGCCTGCGTTCACCGGCGCCGTGGTCGATGACGACGTACTGGTGGCACGCACCGGTTATACCGGTGAAGACGGCTTTGAGGTCGTCCTGCCCAACGATCAGGCCGAGGCGCTGTGGCGCGACCTGGCGGGCAACGGCGTAAAGGCCTGCGGCCTTGGCGCGCGTGACACGCTGCGCCTGGAAGCCGGCATGAATCTGTATGGCCAGGAAATGGATGAGCAGGTCAACCCGCTGATATCGGGGCTGGCCTGGACGGTATCCCTGAAAGACGCCGAACGCGATTTCATCGGCCGCAAGGCCCTGGAAAACGTGGCCGTCGATCGCACACTAGTGGGCGTCAAGCTGCTAGAGCGCGGCATTATGCGCGGGCACATGAAAGTGCGCGGCGAGCACGGTGAAGGTGAGCTCACCAGCGGCTCCATGTCGCCGACCATGGGCGTATCGATAGGCATGGCTCGCGTGCCCAAAGGGGTACAACCGGGCGATCGCCTAGAAGTCGAAATTCGTAGTAAATGGCTGCCGGCCGAAGTGGTAAAAATGCCATTCGTGCGCAATGGCAAGGTGATGGCCTGATTCCGATTCCGGGCGTCAGCCACGCGTCAACACAAACATTATTCAATCACGGGGTTAATCATGAGTATTCCTAGCGACCGTAAATATACGACTTCACACGAATGGGTAAAGGCTGAAGGCGATGTCCTGCTGGTCGGCATTACCGACAGTGCCCAGGACCAACTGGGCGATCTGGTTTTTGTAGGCGATGTGAATCCCGGCGCTGTACTGGCTGCGGGCGACATGGCCGGCGTGGTCGAATCCGTGAAAGCGGCGTCCGATATCTATGCGCCCGTCGATGGCGAAATCGTTGCCTTCAATGAAGCGCTCAATGACAACCCCGACCTGATCAATCAGGCCGCTTTCGATACCTGGATTTTCAAGATCAAGCCCAACAACCCCGCCGATGTAGATGGCCTGATGGACGCCGAGGGTTACCAGGCGCAGGTAGACGCGAGCTGACTTATGTTACGTGAACTAGACCCCCATTCCGATTTCATAGCGCGGCATATTGGCCCGTCGCAGGCGGATCAGGCTGCCATGCTGACGGCTATCGGTGCACCCGATCTGCACAGCCTTATCCAAGAGGTTGTGCCTGCCAGCATCCTGAAGCGTGGCGCCTTGAACCTGCCTGCTTCGCGCAGCGAGGCCGACGCGCTGGCCGACCTGAAAGTGGTCGCGTCGCGCAACCAGGTGTTCCGTAACTACATAGGCCAAGGCTACTACGGTACCCATGTGCCCAATGTCATTTTGCGCAATATC
Source organism: Alcaligenaceae bacterium (assembly GCA_013416405.1). Classification (GTDB taxonomy): domain Bacteria; phylum Pseudomonadota; class Gammaproteobacteria; order Burkholderiales; family Burkholderiaceae_B; genus Pusillimonas_C. The sequence goes on along the minus strand of JACCET010000004.1, from coordinate 312,373 downwards.
CTGGAAAATCCAGCCTGGTATACGGCATACACGCCCTACCAGCCTGAAATCTCGCAGGGGCGTCTGGAAGCGTTGCTGAATTACCAGACCATGGTCGCCGATCTGACTGGGCTCGATATCGCCAATGCCTCGTTGCTGGACGAAGGCACGGCGGCCGCCGAGGCCATGACGCTTGCGCGTCGTGGCTCACGAGCCAAAAGCAAAGTCTTTTTTGCCTCCGTGCACTGCCATCCGCAAACGCTGGAAGTCTTGCGCACGCGTGCCAGTGGCCTGGATATCGACGTGGTGGTGGGCGATGAGGCACAGGGCTTGCCTGAATGCTTTGGCGTGCTGCTGCAATACCCACACAGCTTGGGCGGCGTCAGCGACTATCGTGCCCTGACCGAGGCCGCGCATGCGCAAGGAGCCGTGGTGGCGGTGGCCACCGACTTGCTGGCCCTGGCCTTGCTGGCGGCTCCGGGCGAGTGGGGCGCCGATATCGCTGTAGGATCCGCTCAGCGTTTTGGCGTGCCTATGGGTTTCGGCGGGCCGCATGCCGGGTTCATGGCCTGCAAAGACGCTTTTAAACGCAATATGCCGGGTCGTCTGGTGGGTGTGTCCAAAGACAGTCAGGGTGCGCCCGCGCTGCGCTTGGCCCTGCAAACACGCGAACAACACATTCGTCGCGAGAAAGCCACCTCGAATATTTGCACGGCACAAGTTCTGCTGGCCGTCATGGCGGGCATGTATGCGGTATGGCATGGCCCTGCCGGCATCAAGCGCATAGCCGAACGCGTGGCCTACCTGACTGCCTTCCTGGCCACGTCGCTGGAAAGCTTGGGCTATACCGTCGTCGGCAAGGATTATTTCGATACGCTGTTGCTGGACACCGGTACACAAACGCAGGCAGTGATGCAGGCCGCTCAGGCCGCGTCCATCAACCTGCGCCAGGCCGGTGCCAGCCAGGTCTCGGTGTCGTTGGACGAAACCGTAACCGTAGCCGATATTCATGCCTTGCTGACGGTGTTCGCTCAGGCAGCTGGCAAATCGTGGGATGCTTCCGCTCAGCATGCCTTGCCGATCCAACATGGCATTCCTGCAAGCGTGCAGCGCCAGTCGGCTATCCTGACTCATCCGGTGTTCTCGCGCATTCAGTCCGAAACCGACATGCTGCGCTACTTGCGTGGCCTGGCCGACAAGGATCTGGCGCTTGACCGAACCATGATTCCGCTGGGTTCGTGCACCATGAAGCTGAACGCCACGGCCGAGATGATTCCAATCACCTGGCCTGAGTTCGGCCAGATCCATCCGTTCGCACCTACTGCTCAAACCCAGGGCTACCAGGAACTGGTCGACCGCCTGTCGGTGGCGCTGTGCGAAATCACGGGCTACGATTCGATCAGCCTGCAGCCCAACTCGGGTGCCCAGGGCGAATACGCCGGCTTGCTGGCCATACGCGGCTATCATCGCGCCAACGGTCAGCATCAGCGCAACGTCTGCCTGATTCCCGCTTCGGCCCATGGTACCAATCCCGCCTCGGCGCAGTTGGCAGGCATGGATGTGGTTGTGGTGGCTTCCGATGAAAACGGCAACGTCGACGTCGAAGACCTGAAAGCCAAGATCGCCAAAACAGGCGATAGGCTGGCGGCCCTGATGATCACCTATCCGTCCACGCATGGTGTGTTTGAAACGGCGGTTACCGAAATCTGCGCGCTGGTGCACGAAGCCGGTGGCCAGGTGTATCTGGACGGCGCCAACATGAACGCCATGGTTGGCCTGGCGCAGCCTGGCAAGTTCGGTTCCGATGTTTCGCATTTGAACCTGCACAAGACCTTCTGCATTCCACATGGCGGCGGCGGCCCTGGCGTGGGCCCCGTGGCCGTACGTTCGCATCTGGCTCCTTATTTGCCCGCCGTGCTCGACGCCTCGGGCAGCTTGCCTGCGGATGCGCAGGTGGGGCCGGTGTCGGCTGCGCCTTATGGCTCGGCCAGCATTCTGCCCATCTCGTATATGTATATTGCGCTCATGGGGGCTGAAGGCCTGCTGGCCGCAACGGAAATGGCCATACTCAATGCCAATTACATAGCGGCCCGTCTGCGTGACCACTATCCGATTCTGTATGCCGGTTCCAATGGCCGGGTGGCACATGAATGCATACTCGACATACGTCCCATCAAAGACGCTTGCGGCATTTCCAACGAAGATATTGCCAAGCGTCTGGTGGACTATGGTTTCCATGCGCCTACCATGAGCTTCCCGGTGGCAGGCACGCTTATGGTCGAGCCTACCGAATCAGAAGGTCTGGCCGAACTTGACCGCTTTATCGACGCCATGATTGCCATACGCGCCGAGATCGCCCAGGTCGAGCGGGGCGAGGTCGATGCCCAGGACAACGTGCTGTGCAACGCACCGCACACGGCGCAGATGCTGCTGGCTACCGAATGGCACCACGATTACACGCGTGAGGCTGCCGCCTACCCCTTGGCCAGCTTGCGTGAAGGCAAGTACTGGCCGGCGGTGGCGCGGGTCGACAATGCCTACGGCGATCGCAATCTGGTGTGCTCTTGCCCGCCCATGGAAGCCTACGTATCCGAAGACCAGTCCGTGGAGTCCTCTACCGCCGTCTGATGGGCGTAATGTAAGCCTGCACAAAAATGCCGAATGCCCTTTTCAGGACACTCGGCATTTTTCTTGTGCGCCAGGTCCGGCAGGCCGTGGGCCTTGCCGGACTGGATGATCAGCCTACCGTCTTCAGGATATCTTCGATTTTCTGGAAAATCTCGTGGATTTGTCCCTCTTCGATAATAAGCGGCGGCGAGATGGCGATGATGTCGCCGGTGTAGCGCACCATCAGGCCCTGATCAAAGCATTTGGCAAAGACCTCGGCGGCGCGGGCACCAGGAGCACCTTCACGCGGTTGTAGCTCTATGCCAGCGACCAGGCCCAGATTGCGTACGTCGATCACGTGGCGTGCGCCCTGCAGCTTGTGAGCCGCATTTTCGAACGTGGGTGACAAGTTTTTGGCGCGCTGGAACAGCTGGTCTTTTTCGTAGATTCCGAGAGTGGCCAGGATGGCTGCCGTTGCCATGGGATGGGCCGAATAGGTGTAGCCGTGGAAGAACTCAATACCGCTGGCCGCTGCGCTTACGATGGTGTCGTGGATGTTGCGCCTGACCGCCACGGCGCCTGCGGGTATGGCCGCGTTGCTGATGCCTTTGGCCATGGTGATCAGGTCGGGCGTTACGCCGAAGAACTCGCTGGCCGTCGAGGCGCCCAGCCGGCCGAAGCCAGTGATCACTTCATCAAAAATCAGCAAGATGCCATGCTTTTCAGTAATGGCGCGCAGCTGTTCCAGATAGCCCTTAGGCGGAATCAGCACGCCGGTGGAACCCGCCATGGGCTCGACGATGACGGCGGCTATGGTCGAGGCGTCGTGCAAGGCAATAATGCGTTCCAGTTCGTCGGCAAAATGCTTGCCCCAGGCGGGCTGGCCGCGTGAAAAGGCATTCTTGGACAGGTCGTGCGTATGTGGCAGGTGATCGACACCAGGCAGCAGAGCGCCCGAGAACGTCTTGCGGTTGGGCGATATGCCGCCTACCGAAATACCGCCGAAACCCACTCCGTGGTAACCACGTTCGCGGCCGATCAGTCGCGTGCGTTGCCCTTCGCCGCGCGCGCGGTGATAGGCCAGCGCAATCTTCAGCGAGGTATCCACAGATTCGGAACCCGAATTGGTGAAGAAGATGCGATCCATGCCTTCGGGCATGAGTTTGGCGATGGCCGAAGCGGCGCGGAATGAATCCAGATGTCCCAGCTGGAAGCTGGGTGCATAATCAAGCTCGGCCGCCTGTTGCGCGATGGCGTCGACAATTTCCTGGCGACCGTGACCGGCGTTTACGCACCATAAGCCCGAGGTGGCATCCAGTATTTGCTGGCCGGTATTGGAGGTGTAATACATACCCTTGGCCTTGGTCAGCAAGCGGGGTTGTTCCTTGAACTGACGATTGGCTGTGAAAGGCATCCACAGGTTGGATAGATCAGGGATGTTGGCTTGGCTGGTCATGATGTAGGCCTCGGAGCGGTAAAGTATCGATAAGACTTGCTGATTTGAGGTATTCTCGTCCGGCTGCAAAGCTAAATACATATACAGCTGAATTAATAATATATAACCGTAGTGGTAAGATCAAAATAATTGTATAGATCAAGGTAAAGCATGCAGCTATTTTTTGAGCCTGTACGCGATCGCAAAGATGCTGTATCGCTGGTAGATCAAACGGTTCAGGCCATACAGCTGTCCATACGACAAGGTTTGTTGCGGCCCGGCATGCCGGTGCCTTCCATACGCGATTTTGCCAAGAGTCATGGCATCAGCACCTTCACTGTATCGGCAGCCTATAGTCGTCTGGTGGCCGAAAACTTGCTGACTGCGCGCCCGGGATCCGGATATCGGGTTGCCCGCACGGTGCGCAACGAGGCGCCGGTTGTGGCGCCTGCCAGCTGGGTTCCGCCGCGTATAGGTGCTTCGTGGCTATTGGCCGACGTCTTTGCCGATCACTCCATTCCCATCAAGTCGGGCTGCGGCTGGCTGCCTGCCGAGTGGCTGAATGAAGCCGGTCTGCAGCAGTCCTTGCGCCAAGTGGCGCGCACACCGGTCAATCAGGTGGCGGGCTATGGTCATCCTTATGGCTACCATCCTTTGCGCGAGCATATACAGCACCGTCTGGACCAGCATGGCCTGCCGCTGGCCAGCGATCAGATCTTATTGACGCAGGGTGCATCGCAAGGTCTGGACATCGTCATACGCACACTGCTCAGACCAGGCGATGCCATTGCCGTTGAACAGCCTTGCTATGCCAATTTTCTGCAGTCTTTGCGTCAGGCCGGGCTGAAGGTGTTAAGCGTGCCACGCGACGGCAAAGGCTTGTGCCTGGATACCCTGGATAGCCTTGCGCAAAAGCACAAAATCAAGGCCATGTTCGTGAATACGGTCTTACAGAACCCGACTGGCATGAGCCTGGGCATGAGCGATGCTTTCCGCCTTTTGCAACTGGCCGAGCAATACGACTTCCGTGTAATAGAGGACGATGTATCGCGTGACTTGCTGCCTGGACTGGGCCCCATGCTGGTGGCGCTGGCGGGCACGGGTCGGGTGATCTATGTATCGGGATTCTCGAAAAGCATTATGCCGTCAATGAGGGTAGGCTATGTGGTGGCCAATGCCACACTGCTCAAGGAATTTGCGAAAACCAAGATGTCCATGGGGCTGACCACTCCCGAGATGATGGAGCGTCTGGTCCATCAGGTGCTCAGCCAGGGCAAGCATCAGGCCCATTTGCAGCGTGTGCAAGAGCGCCTACGCCAAGCACACGACGAGCTGTGCATGCTGATGGACAAACACGGCTTCGAGGTGCTTGATCGTCCGCAAGCCGGCTTGTTCTTGTGGGCTCGGCCGGGTAATGGGCAATGGCGCGAGCAGGGTGCCAACCGGCTGGCCGAGCTGGCGCTGAAAGACGGCATCTGGCTTGCCCCGGGTTCTTACTTCGACCCCCAGCAAGCCGATAGCGGCTGGATACGTTTTAACGTGGCTTATTCCCTGCATCCCGCGCTGTGGCGGTTCATGCGCAAGGTGGGGGCGGCATCTGGCTGATGCCGCACGCCAGGCTTTATGCCTGGGCTGATCTGCGCCGATAAGTCACGAAATCAAAAGCCAGGCCATTTTCCTCAGGCTGAGACAACCTTTCACTTTCTTGCCAGATGAGGGCATCCAGCGCGGGGAAAAAGGTATCGCCCTCGATATCGCTCTTGATCTCGGTGGCAATGATTTCGTCGGCAATGTCCAGCGCGTGGCGAAACACTTGTTCGCCGCCTATGATGCATATCTTGTCGGCGCCCGTGTCTGCGCATGCGCCTAGTGCGGCGTTCAGTGAGGGGTGAACCGACGCACCTTCTGCCTGGTATTCAGGGTTGCGGCTGATGACCAGGTTGGGGCGCCCGGGCAAGGGGCGGCCCAGCGATATCCAGGTGTTGCGCCCCATGACAATGGGATGCCCCAGCGTGACGCGCTTGAAGTGTGCCAGATCGGAAGGCAGGCGCCAGGGCAGGGCGTTATCGCGCCCGATGACTCGATTGTTTGAATAGGCGACAACAAGCTGTATGGTAGGTAAGGGCATAGCGCTACAGGCTTTGGAAGACTTAAACAGCAACGGATTTAAACGGCAACGGGGGCCTTGATGTGGGGGTGTGATTCGTAGCCCACGATTTCAAAGTCTTCGTAGCGGTAATCGAAAATGGAATCAGGCTTGCGTTTGATGTTCAGCTTGGGGTAGGGATAGGGCTTGCGCGATAGCTGCAATTCAACCTGTTCCATGTGATTGCTGTACAAATGGCAGTCGCCGCCCGTCCAGATAAAGTCGCCGACTTCAAGATTGCATTGCTGGGCCACCATGTGCGTAAGCAAGGCATAGCTGGCAATATTGAAGGGTACGCCCAGGAAGATATCGGCGCTGCGTTGGTATAACTGACACGACAGCTTGCCGTCGGCCACATAGAATTGGAAGAACGCATGGCAAGGCGGCAGCGCCATATTCGGTATTTCGGCCACATTCCAGGCCGAAACAATCAGGCGGCGCGAGTCTGGATTCTGTTGAATTTGCTGCATCACTTGCGCTATCTGGTCTATGTGCTGGCCGCTGGGCGTGGGCCAGGAGCGCCACTGCACGCCATAGACCGGCCCCAGGTCGCCATCGGGGGCGGCCCATTCGTTCCAGATCGAGACCCCTTGCTCTTGCAGCCAGCGCACATTCGAGTCGCCGCGCAGAAACCAGAGCAGCTCAATGAAAATGCTCTTGGTGTGCAGTTTTTTGCTGGTGACCAGTGGAAACCCGGCCGACAGGTCGAAGCGCATTTGATGGCCGAAAACGGAACGTGTGCCGGTGCCGGTTCTATCGGTTTTTTCTGTGCCATGCTCGTAGACATAGCGCATGAAATCTTCGTACTGGTGCATGGCTAGGCTTCTACCACCGTGACGGAATGGGTGATCTCGGCGGTTTTGGCCAGCATGGCGGATGCCGAGCAGTATTTCTCGTGGGACAGTTGCACGGCGCGTTCAACGGCAGCAACGGGTAGATCCTTGCCAGTGACGGTAAACGAGAAATGAATCTTGGTAAATACTTTGGGGTCGGTGTCGGCGCGCGCGCTTTCAAGCTTGACCTGGCAGCCGCTTACCTTGTGGCGGCCACGTTTCAGTATCAGGACGACGTCGTAGGCCGCACAGCCGCCCGTACCGGCCAGCAGCATTTCCATGGGACGAGGTGCCAGGTTATTGCCGCCACCATCGGGGGCGCCATCCATGGCCGCGACATGACCGCTGCCTGTGCGCGCCACAAACAGCATGCCATCCGGGCCACCCCAATCTATTGTGCATTCCATTATTGCCTTCCTGCGTTTTTCGCTGAAGGTTCAATCATAACTATAAATCAGGGGTATGCGTGCCAGCCTTAATCGGATTGGCGCTACAGGCAGCAGGAATTACCAATATTTGGAGTAGGGGAATAAGGAAGGCCGGTACAGCCCATGGCATAGAATACGGATCTATATCGTTAAGCGATATAAATAGCGATTTGATACAGACTCATGCATTGCATCGCTGCCGAGTAGGAAACCATGAATACCATCACCATACTGCTGCTGACATTTACTCTCTCTGTAACTGGATTGTTTGTTTTCATCTGGTCATTGCGCAAGAAACTGTTTGACGATAACCCGGCTGCCGCCAACGTTATCTTCACAGAAGGTGAAATCGGCAAAGTGGAGGAACCTGCTGCAACGCAGGCCCAGCACGCGGCCTTGCAGTGCGTGGTTGATGACAGCTATTCCGGTGTTATCGATCCCGAGCGTGATGCCCGCATGAAGGCCGAGCTCGACGACCGCCTGCGAGCCGACGGCTCGACCAAGTATGTCACGTTCGTGTTCTTATCCTGCGCGGTGGTGTGGCTGATATTTGCATCGACTGCGGGGCTGATCAGCTCCATCAAGCTGCATCAGCCCGATTTCCTGACCGAATACGCCTGGCTCACCTTTGGCCGCATCCGCACTTTGCATTTGAATGCTGTGGCCTACGGCTGGGCACCTATGGCAGCATTCGGCATTGCCATTTGGACTTTGCCGCGGCTGCTCAAGACTGAACTCATGGGAGGGCGCTTTGCCCTGCTGGGTGCCATGTTGTGGAATGCGGCGCTGATCGCGGGCCTGGGCAGTATTGCAGCGGGTTTCAACGACGGGCTTGAGTGGCTCGAGATTCCTTGGCAAATCGACATTCTGTTCGTGGTGGGCGGCGCCTTGATAGGCTTGCCGCTGGTCTTTACCCTGCAGAATCGCAAGGTGGAGCATTTATATGTGTCGATCTGGTATATGGGCGCGGCGCTCTTCTGGTTTCCGGTGCTGTTCCTGATCGGCAACCTGCCTGGCGTGCATTTCGGTGTTGAGGCCGCCACCATGAACTGGTGGTTCGGGCATAACGTGCTTGGGCTGTTCTACACGCCGGTGGCTTTGGCATCGGTCTATTATTTTTTACCCAAAGTCATAGGTCGCCCAATACAGTCTTATAACTTGTCGCTGCTGGGTTTCTGGGCACTTGCATTCTTTTATGGGCAGGTAGGCGGGCATCACCTGGTAGGAGGGCCGATACCCAGTTGGCTGGTTACCTTGTCGATAGTGCAAAGCATGATGATGATAGTGCCTGTATTGGCTTTTTCGGTTAACCAGCATCTGACGATGCGCCATCATTTCAAAACCCTGATCTATTCCCCCACGCTAAGATTCATAGTGCTTGGCGGCATGATGTATACCCTGAGTTCGTTGCAAGGCTCGTTCGAGGCACTGCGCAGCATCAATACCGTCACGCACTTCACACACTTTACCGTGGCGCACGCCCATCTTGGCCTGTATGGCTTCTTTTCCCTGGTCATGTTCGGTGCCATCTATTTTGTGATGCCCCGCGTGATGTCCTGGGAGTGGCCGTATCCCAAACTGATTGCCTTGCATTTCTGGCTGGTGGTGTTGGGTTTCGGCATCTATTTTGTAGGTTTGTCCATAGGCGGGTGGCTGCAGGGAATTGCTATGCTCGATGCCTCAGTGCCGTTCATGGAGTCCGTGCGCGTGACCATTCCTTATCTTGAAAGCCGAACGGTAGGTGGTGCGCTGATGACACTGGGCCATATTGTGTTTGCCATCCATTTTGCAAGCATGGCCTTGCGCTATGGGCACAAGCGTGTGGGGCCGGCCCTGTTCCATGCGCGCAGTCATCAGGCCAGCCTGGCAACTCGCACGGCGAACGGGGAGGCTTGAGCATGGAAAGCGAATACAAGCTACTGGGCGGAGCCATGGTCACACTGGCGTTGGCCACGTCAACCCTGGTGATCGTGCCCTATTTGCAATTGTCGGATGTGCAACCATCTGAGGGTCTGAAACCCTATACCTCGGCGCAGCTGCGCGGTCGCCATCAGTACATAGAAAATGGTTGTGTGTATTGCCATACCCAGCAACCCAGAGCTCAGTCACAGGCGCCTGATTTCAAGCGCGGCTGGGGGCGTGCCCCCGTAGCTGGTGACTATTACTACGACAATCCGCATTTATTGGGCACCATGCGCACCGGCCCCGATCTGCTCAATATCGGAGCACGCCAGCCCAGTGTGGATTGGAATCTGGGGCATCTGTATCAGCCGCGCGCCTATACACCAGGCAGCATCATGCCGGCTTATCCGTATATGTTCGAGGTCAAGGACAAAGCGCAAGAGGGTGACAAGGTCGTTAACCTGCCGCCCGGCTACGCGCCGGTGGGACAGGTAGTGGTGGCCAGCCCCGAGGCACTGGATCTGGTGCAGTATTTGCTTGCCCTGGATCGTACTTACCCCGTCAAGCCGCCACCTGCGGATGCTCGCTAGAACCGTGATGAAACCTAAGACCGAGCAAGCAGCAGGAGTACAAAATGTCTGATCGCAGCAAGCAAGATCAAGCACAGCAAAGGGAGCAGCCCGAACCTTACGAGGGTAATCGGCCCGTTCCCTGGCTGGTGATACTTATTGTCAGTGCACTGTTTATCTGGGCCATAGGCTATATCTGGACTACCCATCAAACCAATCCACCTGCGTACGGCGACCGCCGTACTGCCCAGGATTTCAAGGTGGCTGTAGCCAGCACCGGTGGCACCGTTGACGGTGCGCAGATCTATGCGGCTCAGTGTGTGGCCTGTCACCAGGCCACAGGCCAGGGACTGCCTGGGGTGTTTCCTCCGTTGGCCGGATCCGAGTGGGTGAATGGCAAGGCAGCCTTGACGATTCAGATTGTGTTGCATGGCGTGACCGGTCCGCTTACCGTGAAGGGCGCCCAGTACAACGGGATGATGCCTATGTTCAAAGACAAGCTTGACGACGCCCAGCTGGCTGCCGTGGTCAGTCATATACGCGGCAATTTTGGCAACACTGCCGAACCTGTGGATGCCGCGACGGTAGCCGCCGAGCGCAAGGCGACGGCCGACCATGCCGAGCCCTGGAACGGTGATGCAGACTTGGCAGGACTGAAATAGGGGCTGCAAGGCCAATAGATATGCGTATGCTGTTGATGGTGTTGCTGGTGGCTGGCGCGGGTACCGGGATTATCTATCTTCAGACCGATGGCTTTACTGTGCTCACCACCGAGCAAGCCCGTCGGGCGGATGTCCTGCGCGATCCGCGCAGTTTGCCTGATGCGGTATTGCAGACCGCAGACGGTAGGGCCACGACGCTGCGGCAGGGGCTAAGTAGTGATGGGCGCGTGGCTGTGGTCAACTTTATGTACACACGTTGCTTTTCCGTGTGCTTGGCCATGGGCTCGGAGCTGCAGCAATTGCAGGCCTTGATCGTACGCCGTGGGCTGCAGGACAAGGTGTATTTATTAAGCATCAGCTTTGATCCGGCAGACAAGCCTGCGCAGTTGGCAAGCTATGCGCAAAGCATGAGCGCCGATCCGTCGGTATGGCAGTTTGCCGGAATGCCTGATGCTGCTCAACGTACAGCGGTGCTGGATGCTTTCGATATTGTGGTCGTACCGGCTCCCATGAAGCAGTTTGTGCATAACGCTGCTTATCACTTGGTGACGCCTGATGGCCGTTTGCAGCGTATTGTGGATCTGGGAAACGCCGAACGTCTCTTGGACTACGTAGCGGAGATATCGCAATGAGCGGGATTTTGCGTTATTTGCACGGGTCTTTGGCGTACGCCGGCATGAGTGCAGCCTTGTTGGTTCTGGCCATGGTATTCAATGCTGCCCTGACACGCAGCATGGCCATGCATATGCTTATGCATATTCCCTTGATTCTGTTTGCCGGCATGGCCGCGGGTGCTGCTTTGTGCAGTAGCCTATGGGTCAGAGTCGGATTCTGGAAGAAGGCAGGGCGGATTTGGGCAAAATACAATGAGCATGGCGTACCGGGTTTGCTGTTGGGCATACTGGTGTCGTCCTATTGGATGATTCCCAAGTCTCTTGATGATGTCTTGCTGCTGCAGACAGCAGCCTTTGGAAAATACGCAGGACTCTTTATCACCGGCATGGTGCTGTTCGATGCGCTGCGTCGCGCCAACAGCGTCGTCACGCTGTTTTTTCTGGGTAATTTTTCCTGGATGATGGCGGTGGTGGGCCTGGTTTACCAAGAGGACACCAGCCGCTTGTGCAATGCATATTTGCTGGGTGACCAGGAAATGGCGGGCAAGGGCCTGGTAATACTGGCTGTCGCTGTGCCCGTGGCCTGGCTGTGGATCGAAAGGACCCGGCTGCGCCGTTTGGTGTCAAAATAGATACTGATCATGCAATACTCAAGGAAGACTTTATGAGCAGCTCGAATTCAACTTTGCAAGCGCCACGATTCACGCGTCGCATGGGGGTGCTGGATCGTGCCTTGGCCGAAGCTGGTCGTGCCGTGCGGGTACTCGATGGTTCGGTGCAGGCCGGCCGTGCCAACCCCGCAGGCGCCCGTAAGTCGCTGGCTGTCAATGCTGAAGAGCTGACGCCTGCCGAACAAAAACACGTGGCCGGCCTCATGCGGGTAAACCATGTGGGCGAAATATGCGCTCAGGCTTTATATCGCGGCCAGGCTCTGTTTTGTCGCGATGCATCAATTGAGGCTGTGCTGCATCAGGCGGCAACTGAAGAGGTCGATCATCTGGTCTGGTGCCGTGATCGCCTAACCGAGCTGAACAGCCGTCCCAGTCTGTTGAATCCTCTTTGGTATGTCGGCTCGTTTTCGCTGGGCGTATTGGCCAGCCGGGCAGGGGTCGCCAGAAATCTCGGTTTCATGGCGGAAACCGAGAGGCAGGTAGAGCAGCATCTTGACAAGCATCTTGCCGATCTGCCCTTGGCCGATGGGCGTTCACGCAGCATAGTCACTCAAATGCGCGATGACGAAATCAGTCACCGTACGACTGCCGAGACCCATGGTGCAGAAAAGCTGGGTAAGCCGGTACAGCTTGCCATGCGGTTTATGTCCAAGATCATGACAACGACCGCCTATCGCATCTGAAGCTAGGCCTTAAATTTGTAACAATATAAGGCGCTAGGGTTAACGATTAAATACGCCAACTCGCTTTTGTGCTTCATGTCGTATTAAAAAAACGACAAAACATGCTTGGTTACAGTTTTCTAGCTTATTTATCTTGCAACGCACAATCGGTTTATATACAATTTAGTTATCGGATGTCGAAACGTGATTGCAAAGGGAAAACCCTTGATCACACAGGCTCAAGCTTCAACAGCTTTCGTAGCCCGGCATGCCAAGGTTGTCTCCTCCACCCTCCTCCTTTGGTGGATTTAACCCGAGATCTCACGATCTCGGGTTTTTTTTTGCCTTTTTTCCACTTTATATCCTACAGTTGCGTATGCGCTGCAGGGCGAGGATTCGTGTAGCAAAAAGATACGTTAGACGTAATTTGTTACTGCCATTGGAGCAGTCTGCTTACAGGCACAGCACATAATATCAATGCATTTATTGTTCATAGGGATCGTGTGATTTCTTCTCCTCTCTGGGAATCTTTTACCTGGTTTTATATTTGTGTTGTAGCCTTCTCGGTGGGCGGCTTGATTGTCGCCTCGGAGCGCTGGCACGGTGTATTTACCGGAGACAATGATTTAAATAAGCCGCAGGCGTCTCATTCGCGTGCTGCGCCGCGTGTTGGCGGACTGGCCGTCGTGGCGGGCAGTCTGGCGGGTTTGTTGGTGCTTGGGCCCAGCAACATGACCTTGACCTGGCTGTGGCCAGTATTGTTCATTGCGGCGATGCCCGTGTTCGTGGCCGGCCTGCTTGAAGATATCACCAAGGATGTAGGGGCGGGCAAGCGCTTGCTGGCGGCCTTTCTGTCGGCCGCAATTGCCTGGTGGCTGCTGGGCGGCGTCTCTCGTGTGGGTTTGTCGTGGGCCGACACCATCTTGTCGTTCTGGCCGGTATCTTTGCTGTTCACCATGATAGCGGTGGGCGGATGCACGCACGCACTGAATATTGTTGACGGTATGAATGGCCTGGCAGGCATGATAGCCACGCTTATGGCTTTGTCGCTGGCTCTGGTTGCCTTGCAGGTTCAGGATATTCCTATTTTCCTTATTTCAACCGCACTGGCGTCTGCCACGCTGGGCTTTCTGGTGTGGAATTTTCCTTTCGGTCGCGTTTTTCTGGGCGATGGCGGGGCTTATTTCCTGGGTTTCATGCTGGCTGAACTGGCCGTGCAACTGGTGGTACGCAATCCCAGTGTCTCACCGTTTTACGCGCTGGCTGTCTTGTTTTACCCGGTTTTCGAAACCTTGTTTTCAATTTGGCGTCGTCGCTTCAAGCGCGGCACGCCGGTCGATCAGCCCGATGCGCTGCATTTGCATCAACTGGTTTTCCGGCGTCTGGTTCGTGTGACGTTCAGCCGTGATCGTCGGCACGCCGTACCGGCGCTATGTAATGCCATGACGTCGCCCTATCTGTGGGTTCTGGCGCTGATCGGCCTGGTTCCGGCAACGATTTGGTGGGATAACGCCTGGATACTGTGCGCAAGCCTGGTGGCTTTTTCGTCCGCTTACCTTTGGCTGTATTCCCGCCTGGTTTCGTGGCGCCGTCCATCGTGGTTGTTGCTGCCTTCGTTGGGTCGCAATGATCATCGCAAATAGTAAAATCAACTTAATCGTGAGCGCCTTGCGCGGGAGATTCAACTTGCAAATTCAGGATGTGAAACTTGCGGTAGTCGGCTTGGGCTACGTGGGCCTGCCTCTGGCAGTCGAGTTCGGTAAGAAACGATCGGTATTGGGATTCGACATTAATCCCAAACGGGTGGCCGAACTGAAAGAAGGACGAGATCACACCCTTGAGGTGGATGCCGCCGAGCTTGCCGAAGCGAATCAACTTAGCTTCAGCAACGAAGCCGAGCACTTGGCACAGGCCAATGTGTTTGTCGTGACCGTGCCTACGCCTATCGATCAATACAAGCAGCCCGACCTAACACCTTTGGTGCGCGCCAGCGAAACCATAGGCAAGGTGCTCAAGCGCGGTGATATCGTGATCTATGAATCAACGGTTTATCCTGGCGCCACCGAAGAAGAATGCGTGCCGGTACTAGAGCGCGTTTCGGGTTTGCGGTTCAACGAAGACTTTTTCGCCGGCTATAGCCCCGAACGCATCAATCCGGGCGACAAGGCGCATCGCGTGTCCACCATTAAAAAAGTCACTTCGGGGTCTACACCGGAAGTGGCAGATCTGATCGATGAGCTGTACGGCCAGATCATTGTGGCCGGTACACACAAAGCGCCTTCTATCCGAGTGGCTGAAGCGGCCAAGGTTATTGAAAATACGCAGCGCGATGTCAATATCGCCCTGATTAACGAACTGGCGCTTATTTTCAACAGGCTGGGCATTGATACGCAGGCCGTGCTCGAGGCCGCCGGCACCAAATGGAATTTCCTGCCGTTTCGTCCTGGCCTGGTTGGCGGGCACTGCATAGGCGTGGATCCCTACTATCTGACGCACAAGGCGCAATCCATAGGCTATCACCCCGAAATCATTCTGGCCGGACGGCGCCTGAATGACTCCATGGGCGGCTATGTGGTGTCGCAGCTGGTCAAAGGCATGACGCAACGATGCATACAGGTGCAGGGTTCGCGAGTGCTGCTTATGGGCCTGGCCTTCAAGGAAAACTGCCCCGACCTGCGCAATACCCGTATTGTCGATATTGTTCGGGAACTGGGTGAGTACAGCATAGACGTCGATGTGTACGACCCCTGGGTCGACGCCCAAGAGGCGCGCCATGAATACGACATTGACCTGGTCGCCAGCCCCGCGGCCGGTGCGTATGACGCCATTATTCTGGCCGTTGCGCACGAGCAGTTCGTTGCCATGGGCAGCCAGGCCATTCATGCGCTGGGCAAACCAGAGCACGTGTTGTACGACCTCAAGTATGTGCTGTCAGCCGACGAGGCCGATTTACGCCTTTAAAACCTGGCTGCACAGCTTGTTGGTTTGTTGAATTACGAGAGGTTTATATGAGCATACGATATCAGGAAGTCACGGCAAACCTGCAAACCGAGCCCAAGGTGTGGCTGGTTACCGGATGCGCAGGTTTCATTGGGTCCAATCTCCTGGAAGCGCTGCTGATGCTGGGGCAAAAGGTGGTGGGCCTCGATAACTTCGCTACAGGTCATCGCTATAACCTCGAGGAAGTCCAAAAAGCGGTCAGCGCGCAACAATGGAGCAATTTCACCCTTATCGAGGGCGATATTCGCGACGCCGATATCTGCCGTCAGGCGGCCGAAGGTGTTGATCATGTCCTGCATCAGGCTGCGTTGGGTTCGGTGCCCCGTTCACTCAAAGACCCCGTCACTACGAATAGTGTGAATATCGACGGATTTTTGAATATGTTGGTGGCGGCGCGTGACGCAGAGGTCAAGTCCTTTGTTTATGCGGCATCCAGCTCGACTTATGGCGACCACGAAGCCTTGCCCAAGGTCGAAGATCGGATCGGGCGGCCCTTGTCGCCTTATGCGGTAACCAAATACGTGAACGAGCTTTATGCCGACGTATTCCAACGCTCTTACGGCTTTGGCAGCGTGGGCCTGCGCTACTTCAATGTGTTCGGAAAACGCCAGGATCCCAACGGCGCTTATGCCGCCGTCATTCCAAAATGGATCGCCGCCATGATACGTGGCGACGATGTCGTGGTGAATGGCGATGGTGAAACCAGCCGCGACTTTTGCTTTATCGACAATGTCGTGCAGGCAAATATCCTGGCTGCGCTGGCACAACCCGAGGGCGTCAATCAGGTTTACAACGTGGCGGTCAACGCCCGAACCAGCTTGAACGAACTGTTTGAATATCTGGCCAAGTCCTTGGGTAATAACGGTATTGTGTACGATAAACAGCCTGTTTATTCCGACTTCAGGGCAGGTGACGTGCGTCATTCGCAAGCTGACATCAACAAAGCCAAGCAATTGCTGGGCTACGAGCCCATGCATACCATCGTGCAGGGCCTGGAAGTTTCCATGCCTTGGTATACGCAGTTCCTGCGTTGATTTGAAAACGTTCAAGCAGCGTCTGGCGGGGCTGCACTCTGACCACAAGCGCATCGCCCAGGGGGCGATGCGTGTCGCTTTCTTTCTATTGCTGGGCAAAGCGGCCGGCGCGTTCAAGGAAATGGCCGTCGCCTACCGTTACGGCGTCAGCGATGCGGTTGATGCCTATCAGTTCACCATGGTCATGGCCAACTGGCTGCCGGTCACTATCGTGGGGGCGCTGTCGGTGGTCCTTATCCCGGTGCTGGTACGCTCCCGCAGGGAAGACCGGGCCGCGCGATCTCTTTTCCTGGGTGAACTGCAGGCCTGGCTGATCGCCGGCGGCACCGTGCTGGCTGTGGGCACCTATGTTGCATGGCCCTGGGTGCTGGAGTGGGCCGGAATGGGCTTGCCCGAACAGGCGCGGCGCATGAGCGGCGAGCTGATGTTTGCCTTTGCGCCGGCAGCCCTGCTGACTCTCATGACAGGCTTGAGCGCGGCGCGTTTGCGCGCGCATGAGCGCCATATCAACACGCTGCTGGACAGCGTGCCGGCCATAGTCATACTGGTCTGGGTATTGCTGGCCGCCACCGTTGACGATGTGGGCCCGTTGATGTGGGGCACGCTGGTGGGCTATTTGATACAGTCGGCATGGCTGTTGTGGCTGTCCGCCAGGGCCGATGGCATGTGGGGCCGACCGCGCTGGAGCATGAGGGCGCATCAATGGCCGGATCTGGTCAAGGCTGCAGGGGTCATGCTGGTGGGGCAGGTGGCCATGAGTTTTGTGGGGCCCATCGATCAATACACGGCTGCAGGCCTGGATGGCAACGCGAACGCCACCTTGGGTTACGCCAGCCGATTGCTGTCGCTATTGCTTGGGCTGGGTGCGGCTTCCGTTGGCCGCGCAGCCTTGCCGGTGCTGGCCGATATACAGGCGCGTGGCGATCAGCACAGGGCGCGCTCCATGGCGCTGAAGTGGTCGGCGCTGATGCTTCTGGCCGGTATCGGCGTCGTTGCGGCGGGCTGGTTGCTGGCGCCCTGGGGCGTGGCCTTGCTGTTCGAGCGGGGTGAATTTACCGCCGAAAATTCACTGCAGGTAGCCCATGTGCTGCGCTGGGGGCTGCTGCAGATGCCTTTTTATTTTGGGGTGCTGATTTTGGTGCAGTTGCTGGCCAGCCAGAATCGCTATCGCATCATGGCGGCCATTGCCGTGGCCAATTTCGCCATGAAGGCCCTGATGAATTATCTATGGGCCCCCATCATGGGGCCGGCGGGCATCATGCTGGCAACCAGCATCATGTACGCTTCATCTTACGTTTGCTATGTGGTGGTAGCGTTGCGGCCGGTGACGGCCACTGCGCCATCCAGTCAGCATCATTAACAGGGTTAGTCTTGAGTCATTCATCTGTTCAACCACATTTGCTGATCGTCATTCATTCTCTGGGCGGGGGTGGGGCAGAGCGGGTTGCGGCCGATCTAAGTGCCTATTGGGTGCAGCGCGGTTACCGAGTTACGGTCGTTACGCAGGCCGATGCCGGTACGGACGCTTATTCCCTGCACGCCAAGGTTCAGCGGCATGTGCTGGGCACCGCGTCTGCCAGTACCGGCAGGCCGGGCGCCTTGCTGAACAATATTCGCCGTGTCTGGCGTTTGCGCAGCATCATCAAGCGTGAACGTCCGACCGTAGTGCTGGGTATGATGACGACGTCGTCCATACTGGCCATTATTGCCGCCCGGGGTGTGCCGTGCCGCGTCATTGCCACCGAGCATACGCACCCGCCTTCCCAAACACTGTCCAATATGTGGCTGCGCTTGCGGCGCTGGGCCTATCCGCAGGCGGTGGCTGTGGTCGCCCTGACATCGGGCACGGCGCAATGGCTGGCGCAGCATGTGCCGGGCTCGCGCCTGACGGTCATTCCCAATGCAGTACGCTGGCCGCTGGAAAGCATGGAGCCCGTCATCGAGCCGCCTCCACGACAAGGGCGCTATCGTATTCTGGCGGTCGGGCGCCTGCATGCGCACAAAGGCTTTGATCTGCTGATACGGTCTTTTGAGGAAATTGCGGGCCACTTTCCCGATTGGGATCTGGTCATACTGGGCGAGGGAGATTGCCGGGAAGCGTTACAGGCACAGATAGACGAGGCCGGATTGACGGCGCGCATCAGCATGCCGGGCCGGGTAGGTAATGTAGCCGATTGGTATGTGCAGTCCGATCTGTACGCGCTAAGCTCGCGCGTAGAGGGCTTGTCCAATACGCTGCTGGAAGCGATGGCCAGTGGCCTGACGCCTGTTGCCTACGATTGTGAAACAGGCCCGCGCGAAATCGTGCGAAATGGCATAGATGGCGTGCTGGTCAGCCCGGCCGACGATACCGAGGCACTGGCCGCGCATCTGTCCGACATGATGGCGCATCCTGAGCAGCGTGAGGCCTATGCTCGACGCGCCGTCGATGTGCGTGACCGATTTTCCACGACCCGCATCATGGCGTTGTGGAGCAATCTATTTGAAGTGCGCTGATGCACCTCGGGGTGCGTGCGCGAAAGCGAGCAGATTATGTGTGGAATCGTTGGAATATGGGGCAGTCTGGCCGATAAGCGGTCGGCAATTGAAGAGAGCTGTCGCCGCATGCGGCATCGCGGTCCGGATAGCAATGGGTATTGGGCGGACGAGGCAGCAAAGCTGGCGCTGGGACATGTCCGGCTGGCCATTCAGGATCTGACCGAAGCCGGGCATCAGCCCATGGTATCTGCTTGTGGCCGCTACGTGCTGGTGCTGAACGGCGAAATCTACAACCATCTGGATTTGCGTGCACGCCTTGAGGACCAGGCTCAGGCGCCTGCCTGGCGCGGCCACTCGGATACCGAGACGATATTGGCGTGCCTGGCCGCATGGGGCATGCAAGACACCCTGCAGGCGACAACCGGGATGTTTGCACTGGCCCTGTGGGATCGCCAGACGCGTCGGCTGACGCTGGCACGCGATCGCATGGGTGAAAAGCCTTTGTATCTGGGTTACGCCGGTGGCAATTTTGTGTTTGCTTCCGAGCTCAAGGCCATTGCAGGCATACCCGGATTCAACAAGCAGGTGGACCGCAGGGCTTTGTCTTTGCTCATGCGACACAACTATATTCCAGCTCCTTTCAGCATTTATCAGGGTATAGGCAAGCTACTGCCCGGCACCTGGCTGGAGTTGTCGGCGCAGGATCTGCAGCAAGGCACGCTGCCTGCCGCGCAAACCTATTGGTCGGCGCAGCAGGTGAGCCAGCAGGCACAGGAAAACCCCCTGTCTTTTGAGTCTGACCGGCATGCCGTCGACGCGTTGGAATCTGTGTTGAGCCGGGCAGTCAAGGGGCAGATGATTTCCGATGTGGCTCTGGGCGCCTTTTTGTCGGGCGGCGTGGACTCGTCCATGGTAGTTGCCTTGATGCAAAACCATAACGACCAGGCGGTTCGGACTTTTTCCATAGGTTTTGACGACCCGGCCTTTAACGAGGCCGAACATGCCAAGGCCGTGGCGGCGCACCTGGGCACCGTGCATACCGAACTGTATGTCAGCGCTGCCGATGCCCTGGATGTAGTACCCAGCCTGCCTGATCTTTATGACGAGCCCTTTGCCGATTCGTCGCAAATTCCCACCACGCTGGTCGCCCGCATGACGCGCAAGCATGTAACGGTGGCCCTGTCGGGTGATGGCGGCGACGAGCTGTTTGGCGGCTACTCGCGCTATGTCCGGGCCCGGCGATGGTGGGACAGGCGTCAGGCTGTGCCGGCCGCCTTGCGCGGACCTTTTGGAACGCTGGCCCGTGCGGGCGCGGGCATGCTGCCGTCAGGACATCAGCGCGAGCAGTTCGACAAGCTTGCCGATGTGTTGGGCGCCGCGCACGAAGGCGAGTTCTACCGACAGTTTGTGTCGTACTGGAAAGATCCCGCGCAGGCTGTCATTGGGGCTGAATTGCCTGCGACGCCCTTTGATGAGCCGTCCAGTCTGGGTTTGTTCGAACGCATGATGCTGCTTGATGCGCTCACCTATTTGCCCGACGATATTCTGGTCAAAGTCGATCGTGCCGCGATGGCCAACAGCCTGGAAACCCGTGTACCCATGCTGGATCACCAGGTGTTCGAGTTTGCGCAGCGCTTGCCCTCGTCGTATAAAAGACGCGATGAGCAGGGTAAGTGGCTGCTGCGGCAAGTGCTGTACCGCCATGTGCCGCGCGAAATGATAGATCGCCCCAAGAAGGGGTTCTCTGTGCCTATGGCGGCGTGGTTGCGCGGCCCCTTGAAGGATTGGGGAGCGGCCCTGTTGGATCCCGCAAGGTTAAAGCGCGACGGTCTGTTCCATGCCGGGCACATAGTGCGCAAATGGTCTGAACACCAGTCGGGCAAGCGCGACTGGAGCACGCATTTGTGGAGCGTGCTCATGACGCAGGCCTGGCTGGATAAAGCCAATATCAATACTGATGCAAGGCCACTATGAAGATACTTTTCTTTGTCAGCTCCATGCATGCAGGTGGCGCAGAGCGCGTGGCGGCCACCCTGGCCAGTGCCTGGGCCAAGCGGGGTGACACCGTAATCCTGGTGCCCACCTATACCGGCAAGGGCAGTTGCTTCTATCCGCTGGATCCGGCGGTCCGGCTGGAATGGCTGGCTGATCGCATGGGCCCGACCGGCCGCAAGGCCTGGCCGCCACTCAGCAAGCTGCGCGCCATTCGCAATCTGGTGCGCGAGGTTCAGCCTGATGTCATTGTTTCCTTTCTGACCAACGTCAATGTCATGGTGCTGCTGGCGACCAAAGGCCTGGGCGTGCCGGTGATAGCGTGCGAGCGCACCAATCCGGCTTTCAGCAATAGCGCGGGCAAAGTATTGCAGTTTCTAAGGCGCAAGACCTATCCGTGGGCGGCCAAAGTGCTTATGCAATCGCAGGATGGCGTGCAGGCTCTGAAGCAGATGGCGCGCAATGTCGAGCGTCTGGATGTGATTCCCAACCCGCTGCCTCCCGGGATTGACGACTACTCCACTCAGACGCAAGGGAGTCTGAATCTGGTTCAGGCGGCTGCGGCCCCTGCGTCAGCCCCTCTTAATTACCGCAAGCAGGTCATGGCTATGGGGCGTATGGTTCCGTTCAAGCGTTTCGATGCATTGATAGCTGCGTTTGCCGCGCTGGCTGCCGATTACCCAGACTGGGATCTGACGATCTGGGGAGACGGCCCGTTGCGCAGTGACCTTGAGCAGCAGGTGCAGGACGTCGGCCTGGCGTCACGCATTGCCCTGCCTGGGCGTACCAGCCAGCCCTGGCAGGAGCTGGCCAGGGCCGATGTTTTTGCCCTGACTTCACAGGTCGAGGGCTTTCCCAATGTGTTGCTTGAAGCCATGGCTCTGGGCTGTGCCTGTATCACTGTGGACTGCCCTAGCGGGCCGCGTGAAATGAGCCAGGACGGAAAAGATGCCGTGCTGATTCCGCTGGATAACCACGATGCGCTGGTCGCGGGACTGGGTCAACTGATAGACGACGCAACGCTGCGCGATACATTGGGGCAACGTGCAGCTGCCACAGTACGGGCACGCTACGGCTTGCCGCAAGTCCTGGCGCTATGGGATGCCTTGTTTGCCTCCGTGGTCACGCCCGTCAAACAGGATGGGCGCACATGACACAGGTTCCCATCACCACGCCGCTGCATGTCGTTCACATTATTTCGGGGCTGGGGCAGGGGGGAGCGGAAACGGTGCTGTTCCGCCTGGCGACGGCACCCGGGCAGACCGATGTCCGGCATAGCGTTATCTCTATGGGCGATGGCGGCGTGTTCGGCCCCCGTCTTATCGAGGCCGGTACTCCTGTTCACACCTTGGGCATGAATAGCCCAGCGGGCCTGCTCAAGGGCGTGTGGCGCATGCATGGCCTGTTGCGTTCGCTGCGACCCGATGTGGTGCAAACCTGGATGTACCATGCCGACCTGATAGGTGGATTGGTGGCCCGTTTGGCGGGCATCAAGGCCGTTAGCTGGGGCATACGTAACTCTGGCGCCGACTTACATAAAAGCAGTCTGTCGGCACGCGCGTTCTCGTGGCTGTGCGCGCGCAGTTCCAGGCTTATACCGGCAGTGATTGTCTCGTGTGCGGCAAGCGCGGCGCAGCGCCATCAGGTCTGGGGTTATTGCGCCGACCGCATGCAGGTCATTCCCAATGGCTATGACCTCTCGCGCTGGCAAGCCGATGCACGGGCACGGCAGCAGGTGCGGGCGCAATGGGGTGTGGCCGACCGCACGCCGGTGATAGGCAGCGTGGCGCGCTGGAATCCCCTGAAGGATCACGAGAATTTGCTGGCGGCACTGGCGCTGAGCTTGCGCAAGCATCCATCCCTGCGCTGTGTACTGATAGGCCATGGCATGGACGCCGCCAACCCGGAGTTGTCTGCGCTGCTCGAGCGCTACGCAGTCGCGGGGCAGGTCATTCTGCTGGGGCGCCGTGACGATGTACCCGTCCTGATGAATGGTCTGGACATTCACGTATTGTCCAGCCGTGCCGAAGGTTTTCCCAATGTGGTAGCCGAGGCGATGGCCAGCGGTGTGGCATGTGTGGTCACCGACGTGGGCGACGCCGCAATGATGGTCGATGACCCTCGTGTGGTGGCGCCTGCGCAGAACCCGTCGGCACTGTCTGCTGCGATAGATGGCGTGGTGGATCTGCTAGATACGCCCGAGCACGCCGCGCGCGTGCAGCGTGGCCGCGAACGGGTTGGAAGCTTGTTCAGCCTGGATGCCATGGTACATAACTATCATAAGGTTTGGCGTAGCGTGACAATATCCAAAAAAGATGCCAGTCAACGGCGACTATTGTTTGTGGTCAATAATCCGGCCTTTTTTCTGTCGCACCGCTTGCCCCTGGCTGTGGCGGCCAAGGCGGCCGGGTTCGATGTGCATGTGGCAACCATGGACGGGCCTTCAGTGCCTGATGTTGTGGCCCATGGCCTGGTACATCATGTTATTCCCATGTCGCGCAGCGGGAAAAATCCGCTGGAAGAAATCAACAGTATCTACGCCTTATGGCGATTATTCCGGCGGCTGCAACCAGATGTCGTGCATGCGGCTACGATCAAGCCGGTGCTGTACGGCGGAATAGCGGCAAGACTGGCAGGTGTGCCGGGCTATCTTGCCGCCATCTCTGGACTGGGTTTCATTTTTACGCGGCCGACAAAGCGGTTTGATTTTCTGCGCATGGCCGCCACCACGCTGTACAGACTGGCCTTGGGCCATCGCAATAGCCGGGTGATTTTTCAGAATAGTAATGATCGTGATGTCTTGCGCAAGGCAGGCGTCGTGCGGTCGGATCAAGTGGTGATGATACGTGGCTCAGGTGCCGATCTGGATTTGTTCCAGGCCGTTCCTGAGCCAGCCGGGCCACCCATTGCCATCATGGCGGCCCGGCTGTTGACCGACAAAGGCGTGCTCGAATTCGTCGAGGCCGCGCGCATGACGGCAAATTACCCCAGCGGACTGCGATGGCAACTGGTGGGCAGCCCCGATCCAGGCAATCCGGCCAGCATTACGCCAGAGCAGTTCGAACAGTGGCAGCGTGAAGGTGTGGTGGAGTGCCTGGGCGAGCGCAGTGACGTGGCCGAGCTTTATCAGCAAGCCCATATTGTGGTGCTGCCCTCTTATCGTGAGGGCTTGCCCAAGTCCTTGGTCGAGGCCGCCGCATGCGGTCGCGCCGTGGTCACCACCGATGTGCCGGGTTGTCGGGACGCTATTACACCTGATGTAACGGGCTTGTTGGTGCCCGTGCGCGATGCGCGGGCGCTGGCCGATGCTGTGCTGTCCCTGGCGAACGACGACACACGCAGGCAGGCCATGGGCCGTGCCGGACGTGAGCTGGCCGAAAGTGAGTTCGATATCAACAAGGTTGCCCAGGTGCATCTGGACCTGTATGTTCAGCTGTCCGGACGGGGCAAGCAGCCGACCTAGAATAGGTCAGCCTTTTGCTAAAGCTTGTGCTTAAAAAGGCAGGGAAAGCGTAGGCTCCAGCGCCACCAAGGCCTGGCGGAACTCTTCCTTGATGCGTTCTATGTCTTGTTCTGTGTCGCCTTCAAAACGCAGAACAACCACCGGCGTGGTGTTGGAGGCGCGCGCCAGGCCGAAGCCGTCGGCATATTCGGCGCGCACACCATCAATGGTGCTGATGCTGGTTGCCATCGGAAATTTTCCTTGTTCCTGCAAGCGGGCGACCAGGGCATGAGGCTGTCCTTCTGACATATTCAGCTTGATTTCCGGCGTGGAGATGTCTTTGGGCAGGTCTTCGAGCACGGCCGAGACGTCTTCGTGTTCTGACAGTATTTCCAGCAGCCGAGCGCCGGCGTAAAGGCCGTCGTCAAAGCCGTACCAGCGCTCTTTGAAGAAAATGTGGCCGCTCATTTCGCCAGCCAGGGGGGCGCCGGTTTCGGCCAGCTTGGCCTTGATCAACGAGTGCCCCGTTTGCCACATTTGAGGCTTGCCGCCCGCATGCTTAATGGCGCGTGCCACGTGGCGGCTGCATTTGACGTCAAAAATAATGGTGGAACCGGGCTTGCGTTGCAGTACGTCTTGCGCGAACAGGATGAGCTGGCGGTCGGGCCAGATGATTTCTCCGGATTTGGTGACGACGCCCAGACGGTCGGCATCGCCGTCGAAGGCCAGGCCGATCTCGCAGTCGGTCTCTTTTACGTGACGGATCAAATCCTCGAGATTGTGCGGATCGGCGGGATCCGGATGATGGTTTGGGAAGGTCCCGTCAACCTCGCAATACAACTCGTCCACCGAGCAGCCCAGCTCCTGAAACAGGCGTGACGCAATCACGCCGCCCACACCGTTGCCGCAATCGATGGCGATTTTCATGGGCCGTTGGAGCAGGACGGTGGAGCTGATTTCCTTGACATAGGCGTCCAGCAAGTCGAGCTTTGTGCTGCTGCCCGGCTTGATGCCGTCCAGGGCATCGGGCTCCGCCATGATCTGGGCCAGCTGTTGAATATCGCTGCCGTGTAGGGTGCGGCCGCCCATCATGATCTTGAAGCCGTTGTAGTTCGACGGGTTGTGGCTGCCCGTAATGGCAACGCCGGAGCCGGTGTGCTGAGTGTAGGCGCCGTAATAGACAACCGGCGTTGGCACCATGCCCAGGTCTATGGTGTTGATACCGCCTTGCGTAAGCCCTTGCTGCAGGGCTTGAGCCAGCTCGGGGCTGCTCAGCCGGCCGTCGTAGCCCACGACCAGCGTGTTTACGGATTCGGTGCGGGCCTGTTGGGCAAGGGCCAGGCCCAGCAGACACGCAAAATCGGCGTTGAGCTGCTCGGGTACGGTACCGCGAATATCGTAGGCTTTGAAAACGTCTTTAGGCAGATTAACGGTGTTGGGCACAAGACTTCCTTAACATGGTTGGGCACTGGAGTGGGGCTGAAGGGCGGGCGCACACGGTGCAAAGGCTGGTTTCAGAAGCTCTCCAACCATGATTATCCGGATTCCCGGGGTGATCGTCCAATGAGCGGATTCAGCGTGGTTGCGGGTATGTCAGGGTGTAGCTGCCTAATTGCATGGCCGCCTGTCAATTGCCCTAAAATAGTCCGCTGAGTATGTTTATTTCGCATAAAAGAAGGCAAACATGGGTCACATGGACGAACTGATACAAATAGTAGGTCAACAGCATGTCTTGACAGGCACTGACGCCGAGTCGTATACGGTCGACTGGCGTGGGCGCTATAGCGGTTCGGCATTGGCCGTCCTGCGGCCGGGCTCGGTCGATGAAGTCGCTCAAATCATGCGCTGGTGCACCCGGAACCGGGTTCCCGTGGTGCCTCAGGGTGGCAATACTGGCCTGTGCGGCGGCGCAACGCCCGACAGCACCGGCAGCGCCGTCGTGCTGTCACTGACCCGTCTGAACGCCGTGCGCAGCATCGACACCGACAATGACACCATGGTGGTTGAAGCCGGCTGCATACTGCAATCCGTACAACAGGCGGCACGCGATGTTGATCGCCTGTTCCCGCTAAGCCTGGCCGCCGAGGGCAGTTGCACGCTGGGGGGCAATCTGGCCACCAACGCCGGCGGCACGCAGGTTCTGCGTTATGGCAATGCGCGCGATCTGGTGCTGGGCCTGGAAGTCGTCACACCGCAGGGCGAAATCTGGCATGGCCTGCGTGGCCTGCGCAAAGACAACACCGGTTACGATTTGCGCAATCTGTATATGGGCAGCGAGGGTACGCTGGGCATCATCACGGCCGCCACGGTCAAGCTCTATCCTTTGCCAGTGGCACAATGCACGGCTTTGCTGGCTCTGGCTTCGATCGATGACGCGGTCAAGGTGTTGTCGGTAGCGCGCAAGGGGTTTGGCGCCGCGCTAACCGGTTTCGAACTGATAGCCGGCAATTGCCTGCAGGGCGTCGTACGCTGCTATCCGGAACAGCGTGTTCCTTTTGAGGGCGAGGCGGCGCAAATGCCCTGGTATGCCTTGCTGGAGCTATCCGACAGCGAAAGCGCCGAGCATGCCCGTGAACGTTTTGAAACCGTGGTGGGCGAAACCATAGAGGCCGGACTGGTGGCCGATGCGGTCATTGCCGAGAACATCACTCAAAGCAAGGCCCTGTGGCATTTGCGCGAAAGCATACCGCTGGCGGAAAAGGCCTTTGGCAAAAGCATCAAGCACGATGTGTCCATACCTGTTTCCCGCATGGCCGAATTCGTGAACACCACTAACGTGGCTTTGCAGGCCAGCTTTCCAGGCATAGAGCACGTTACCTTCGGACATCTGGGCGATGGCAATCTGCATTACAACGTGGCCCGCGGGCAGGCCTATACCGAAGAAGAGTTGCTAGCGCATCAAGCCGGTATTTATGAACTTGTGCACGAAAGTGTGCACAAGTTCCAAGGGTCCATCAGTGCCGAGCATGGGGTGGGGCAGCTCAAGCGCGATGCCCTGCCACGTTATAAAGACCCCATAGAAATGGCGCTGATGCACAGCATCAAGCAGGCGCTTGATCCGCTGGGCATCATGAACCCTGGCAAGGTACTGGTTACCTCAAACCCTGGCGGGTAGCACCATGCCTGCGACTTGCCCCAGGCTGATGGTGGGGTAGCCAGGCTTGCGGCAGGCTGCGCGCAAGGTGACCTCGTCGTGGTCTTGCAAGAAGATACGCTCTTCTCCCCAAGGCAATTTCACGGTCTGCTTGCCACCTTGGTTCAATTCCAGCAAAGAGCCTTCCTGACCCTTTTCGGGGCCAGACATAGTGCCTGTGCCCAGCAGGTCGCCGGCCTGAAGATTGCAGCCGTTAACCGTATGGTGAGCCAGCAGTTGGGCAATATTCCAGTAGGCTTCCTTGAAGTTGGACGCCGAGAGCAGGGCGGGTTCAACGCACTCTGCGCGCGATTGCTGCGTGGTCAGGAAAACTTGCAGGCCAATGTCGAAAGCGCCCGAGGCCTGGTTTGTTGCCGAACTGAGGTAGGGTAGCGGCTGCGGGTCGTCGGCATTGCGTTCGAAGGAGCAGCGAAAGGGCGCCAGGGCCTCCAGCGTGACTATCCAGGGTGAAATGGTGCTGGCAAAATTCTTCGCCAGGAAAGGGCCTAGCGGTTGGTATTCCCATGCCTGCAAGTCGCGGGCTGACCAGTCATTCAGAATGCACAGACCGAATACGTGTGCATCGGCGTCGTCCAGGGCAATGCGCTCGCCCTGGGTGTTGCCCTGGCCCACAAAAACACCCAGTTCCAGTTCATAATCCAATCGCTGGCAAGGCCCGAAGCCGGGCGTGCCGCCTTCGGTGGCTGGGCGTGTCTGGCCAACAGGACGGGGGAAAGGCTGGCCCGACACGTTGATGCTGGAACTGCGTCCATGATAGCCAATGGGTACCCATTTATAGTTGGGCAACAAAGGGTTGTCGGGGCGAAACTGCTTGCCCACAGCAATGGCATGATGCACTGAGGTGTAGAAATCGGTGTAGTCGCCGATATGCGCGGGCAGCCCCAGTTCGGCCTGGTCTGTGCCGCTTAGCAGCGGTTCCAGTGTGGCTTGCAGTGGCGAGCCCTGACGCAGTGCGCGTGACAGCGCCAGCCGCAGCGACGACCAATGTGCCTGCCCAAGGCTCATCAAGCCATTCAGCGTGTTGCCTTGGCAGGCGTCCAGGGCTTCGGCGGCTGGGCCGCTGAAGGGCTGTGCCCTGGCAAGGGCGGCAAGATCCAGTATCTGATTTCCTATGGCCACGCCGGGACGAAAATCTTGTGTGCTGCCCTGTGGGCGAAATACCCCGAAAGGCAGATTTTGTATGGGGAAACCGTTATCGGATACGTTGGCTGAGACCACCCAGCTTTGCAATGAAGGATCGTGCGTTTCGTTAAGGTAAGACATCTTGTGCTTCTGTCCTTGCTTTAAGGTGTGTTCGGGTCGAAGTGCTTCTGCAGGCTTGACCAGGCGTCATCGTAGCCGCTTTGCAACGTGGCTGACGACATGGCGGCATTGGTCGGACGTATGACACGTCGGGTTTCAAACATGAAGGCCATGGTGTCGCGAATATAGTCTGGCTGACTCAAATCTGCGACTGTTGCTTTTTCGAAGGTTTGCGCGTCGGGGCCATGCGCCGTCATGCAGTTGTGCAAACTGGAGCCGCCCGGTGAAAAGCCTTCTGCCTTGGCATCGTATACCCCCTGGATCAAACCCATGAACTCGCCGGCAATGTTGCGATGGAACCAGGGTGGACGGAAGGTGTCCTGCATGGCCAGGATGCGCGGCGGGAAAATCGCGAAGTCCAGGTTCGCGGCGCCCGGGGTGTCGGACGGCGAGGTCAGAACCGTGAAAATGCAGGGATCGGGGTGGTCGTAGCTGACGGAGCCTATGGTGTTGAAGCGGCGCAGATCATATTTGTAGGGGGCGTGGGTGCCTTGCCAGGCCACGACGTCCAGTGGCGAATGCGACAGCATAGTGCGCCACATGCCCCCCGTGAATTTGGCAATTAGTTCGAATTCACCTTCAACGTCTTCGTACCAGGCGACCGGTATCTGGAAGTCGCGTGCGTTGGCCAGCCCGTTGGAACCAATAGGCCCCAGCTCAGGCAGCCGCAGCGCGGCGCCGTAGTTTTCCAGCATATAGCCGCGAGCCGTTGCATCCAGCAGTTCGACGCGCAGGCGCACGCCACGGGGAATCACTGCGATTTCGCAAGGCTCCAGGTCGATCAGGCCCAGTTCTGTGGCCAGGCGCAGGCGGCCTTCCTGGGGCACTATCAGCATTTCGCCGTCGGCGTTATAAAAGATACGGTTTTGCATAGACTGATTGGCGGCATATAGATTGATGCTGACGCCGCTCAGTTCGTCGCTGTGGCCGTTGCCTGCCCAGGTGTGCATGCCGTCGATGAAGTCGGTGGATTGTTCAGGCATGGGCAGGGGATTCCAGCGCAGGCGGTTGGGGCTGACCGGCCCCTGCCCGAATTGGCTGGCCCAGGTCTTTGCGCCCACGTAGGGCTCAAAGGCTTTTTGCAGGGCGGCCGGGCGTATGCGGTATAGCCATGATCGGCGGCTTTCTGCGCGTGGCACGGTAAAGGCGGTGCCCGACAACTGTTCGGCGTACAGGCCATAGGGGCAGACTTGAGGCGAATTGCGTCCTACAGGTAGGGCGCCGGGCAGCGCTTCAGTGGCGCAGCTGTTGCCAAAGCCAGATTGGTAAATGAGCTTGGTCATTATGCGGACTTCCTGAAAGTGGCTAGTGGGTGGGCTCAACGGTGGCGCGAGCCTGGGAAAGTGCCTGGCTGACGACATCCAGATCGCCGATATGATTCGACAAGAGCAGAACGAGCGCCGCATTCATGGCATGGCTTTGCTCTAGGCTGAGGTCGTGGTGTGCGGCTATCAGCCGTTCGTAGAAATCGTCGGGCGATGGGAATTGTGATTGAGTGTTCAATTGGCTCATGGGGTCTCCTGGCCGCAGGCGCGTCGCAGCGCGGCGGCAATGCGGGTCGCGTCGGGTTTGCGCCAGCGCGCGGCGACGTGCTGGTCGGGTCGGATCAGGTAGCAGGCGCCGTCCAGCGCGTCGTAGCGTCGTGCAAGCGTCATTTGATGATCTTGTACCCAGGCCGTGTTGGCGGGTGCCCTGAGGGCCAGCCCGGGGGCAAGCACCAATATTATTTTTAGACCGGGTTCGTTTTCCTGCAGCAGGGCAAGGTCTTGCAGCACGCTGTCGTCAGGTAGTTTGTCATTGCAGAACAGCGCCGTTATGAACTGGCCTGCAAGCTGGCCCAGCCACCAGTCGCGGCGCCCGTCCACGGTAATTGGGCCATCCGGGGCGACAGCACCGGGTAGCAGGTCGTTGGTGAATTCATCGCTGTCTTCAGTGTTCAGGCTGGAGCCGATATAGGCTGTGGGCGTGGACAGGCGTCCGCTATTGACCAGTTTGCGGGCAAAGTCGTGGTGCTTGGCGAGCTTCAGGACCGTATTGCGGAACAGCAGGCTCATGTCGCTTTTGGGCGTGATGAAATCGGTGGAGCGCGATGAGTTCAGAATGTTTTCGTCGGCCGCCATCTCGCGTTCAGCGCCGTAGCTGTCGAGCAGCGTTTCGGGGGCACGGCCTTCAGCCACCAGCGCCAGTTTCCAGCCCAGGTTGTCTATGTCTTGCACACCGCTGTTGGCCCCGCGCGCGCCAAAAGGCGAGACGCGGTGCGCGGCATCGCCGGCAAAGATAATACGTTGGTGCCGGAACTGGTCCATGCGTTCGCAGGCAAAGGTATAGATGCTGACCCACTCAAGATCGAATTTTGCCTTGGGCCCAAGCAGGGCGCGTATGCGCGGTATCACGTTCTCGGGCTTGACCTCTTCGACGGGGTCGGCGTTCCAGCCCAGTTGAAAATCTATGCGCCAGATGTTGTCGGGCTGACTGTGCAGTAGCACCGATTGCCCGGGGTGAAAAGGTGGATCGAACCAGAACCAGCGTTCGGTTGGATAGTCGGCCTGCATGCGCACATCGGCGATCAGAAAGCGGTCGCGAAAGCTGCGGCCATGGCTTTCCTGGCCTATTGCTTTTCGCAAGGGGGAGCGAGCGCCGTCGCAAGCCAGCAGCCAGTCGGCTGTCAGCGTATAGGGCCCGTCGGGTGTATCGACGGAGACACTGACGCCGTCGGTCAGCGGCTTGGCGGCGGTGGCCTTATGTTTCCAGCGGAGCTCGATATTCGGGTGGCTGGCCGCCTGTTCATACAGATAACCTTCGCAATAATATTGCTGCAGATTGATGAAGGCTGGGCGCCTGTGGCCTTGTTCGGGCAGCAGGTCGAAGCGCCAGACTTCTTCATTCTGGAAGTAAACCCGTCCTACATTCCAGGAAATGCCTTTTTTGACCATGCGGTCGCCCACGCCCAATCGGTCCCAAATATCCAGGGTGCGTTTTGAAAAGCAGATGGCGCGCGATCCGGTGGACAAGCGGTAGTCATCGTCGATGACGAGGATCTGCAAGCCGCGTTGCGCCAAATCCAGTGCCATAGACAGGCCCACAGGCCCGGCTCCGACGATGACGACTGGGTGGCGCTTATTGTTTTGCTCTGTCCAATGATAGTCAAACTCCAGAGCTTGATAATTGATGTCTCCCACACCTGTGCTCCTTGTTGGTTTTGACCCTAGCCTTCCAACTGCTTCCACATTTCAATATCGCGTTCGGCGGTCCAGATGCGTGGATCGTCGTAGCCCGTGGCTTCGTCGTAGGCGCGCGATACATCGAAAGGCATGCAATGGTCGAAAATGACCCAGTCGGCGTAGCGTGGCTTCATGAAGTCATAAGTTTCGCGATAGATGGCTTTCAGGTCTTTGCCTTCGGCCACGCCGTTGTTCACGCAGGTATACAGATCGGTCAGGAAGGCGCGTGTGCCGGCCAGGCCTTTGCGCACTTCGTTGGCGGATTTCAGGGCTGGCCCACGGCCAGGCACCATTTTTTCGGCTTCGAATTCGGCCAGGGTGTCCAGGGTGTGTGGCCATTCGCGGAAGTAGCAGTCACCGGCATAAGGTGTGGACTGGTATTCGACCAGGTCGCCGGCGAACAAAATGCGTTGTTCAGGCAGCCAGGCAATGGTGTCTCCTTTGGTGTGGCCGCGACCGACCTGGAGTATCTGCACTTCAAGGTTGCCCAAGTTGACGGTCATTTCACCATCGAAGGTGATGGTGGGCCAGGTCAGGCCTGGCGGTATCGATTCGACGTTGCGGAACAGGCGGGGAAAGCGGGCGATTTCGCTGGCCTTGTCTTCTTCGCCGCGTTCGACGATCAGATCGTAGGTGTCGCGGCTGGCGATGATTTCCTGGGCGTTGTAGGCCGAGGCACCAAAGACCCGTACGGCATGGTAGTGCGAAAGCAATATGTACTTGATGGGTTTGTCGGTGACTTCCTTGACGCGACGGATGACGTCTTGAGCCATGATGGGTGTGGCCTGGGTGTCTATGATCATGACGGCGTCGTCGCCAATGATGATGCCGGTATTGGGGTCGCCTTCGGCCGTGTAGGCATAGGCGTTATCTGAAAGCTTCTCGAATGAAACGACCTTGTCTTCCAGGTCGGCGTGGGACGCGAATTGTTTGCTCATCAGGGATGGTCTCCGGTTGGTCTTTCAAACATAGATCAAATATAGAAGATAATTCGTCTATATGCAATGTATTTGCTATAAACGAATTATTCCTAGCGACACTGGCATTTTGGGCAGAAGTAAGTGGCCCGCTGACCTTGGATAATGCGCCGTATGGGGGTGCTGCATTGAGGGCAAGGCTTGCCCGATTTTTCATAGACGGCCGAGTGCAGGGCAAAATAGGCGCCCGGTTCGCCAGTGGCATTGACGTAATCACGCAAGGTGCTGCCACCCGACTCCAGCGCATGACTCAAGGTAGTCAGTATGGCTTGCGCCAGCACATGGCAGCGAGCCCTCGATAGGCTGCCCGATGCCGTGTTCGGGTTGATGCGCGCCAGGAACAAGGCTTCCGATGCATAGATATTACCCACGCCAACCACAATGCCACCTGCCAGTAGTGTCTGTTTGATGGCTTGGGATTTACCGCGCAAACTTTGGTACAGGTAGTCAGGTGTGAATCGGGGATCGAAAGGCTCCATGCCCAGCTTAGCCAGCAAGGGGTGGTCGGTCACTGGGCCTGCGGCGGCATCGTGCCACAGCACGGCGCCGAAACGGCGCGGATCATGCAGCAGAAAGCGTGCGTCGTGAAACAGCCACTCGGCGTGATCGTGCTTGCGTCGGGCCTCGTCAGTCGGCGCGCGGCGTAAAGAGCCCGACATGCCCAGGTGGATGATCTGTGTTCCGTGCTCGAAATTGATCAGCAGGTATTTGCCGCGACGCTCGCAGGAAAGCACCCTGCGTCCGCTGATGGTCGCGGCAAGTGTGTCTGGTATGGGCCAGCGCATGCGAGGCTCGTAAACCACAAACCGTTCAAGCACTTTGCCAGTCATAATCGTCGCAATTCCGCGACGCGTGGTCTCGACTTCTGGTAGTTCAGGCATAAGGGGGTGATAACATCCTAAATCTGATTGTGTAATTTTGCCATCTGACGCTGCTTGTAGGCG
Source organism: Alcaligenaceae bacterium (assembly GCA_013416405.1). Classification (GTDB taxonomy): domain Bacteria; phylum Pseudomonadota; class Gammaproteobacteria; order Burkholderiales; family Burkholderiaceae_B; genus Pusillimonas_C. The sequence continues at coordinate 278,321 of JACCET010000004.1, read as the reverse complement.
CAGCGGCGTTGGTTCTCCTGAATGAAACTCTCCATTCCTTTGCTGTTTGCGGTGTTTGCTTCGGTTTGTGCGGCTTGGTCCCCCCCTTTACTGGCGGCTACGGACACTAACGGGCGTGAACAAGGCGAACAGATCCGCTTAAGGGCGGGCGAACTCCCAGCCGTCAAGCTTACCGCCGATATTCTGTATCGTGTGGTGGCTGCCGAGCTATCGGCTTCTCGCGGTGGCTACGACATGGCAAGCCAGGCGCTGCTTGATCTGGCCCGTGAAACGTCCGATCCGCGGTTGGCCAAGCGGGCCTTCCAGTTTTCCATGGTGGCGCGCGACTTGTCGCGCGCGCTGGCTTCTGCGCGGGTTTGGGCCATGCTCTCGCCCCAAGACCCGGAAGCCGTTGCTTCGTCGCTGGCTCTGTCGGCGTCGAATGGCCAGACAGCCGGGCTGGCCGCAGCGCTAAAGGCCCGCATTGAAAAGGCCGAAGATAAGGAACAGGCGATTGCGCAGGCGTCGGCAATAGTCAATAAAATGTCCGATAAGCGGGTAGCGCTCGAGGTCATGGAGCAGGCCCTGCCTGCCGAGCAGCGCAAGTTGCCTGCAGCACACTTGGCCCTATCGGATGCGGCCTGGGCCGCCATGGATGCGGGGCGCGCATTGAGCGAGGCCCAGCAGGCGCAGCGTTTGGAACCCGAGTCAGAAGATGCGGCCCAGCGTGTGCTTGAATATGGGCTTAAGGTTGACCCCGATGCGGCCATCAGCCAGACACGCGCGTACCTGGTCAGTAATCCCGAACGCCGTCGTTTGCAAATGATGCTGGTCAACCGATTGGTCGAACGGCGTGATTATCAGGCGGCGTTGGATCAGGTTGGCGCCATGCGCAGGCATGCTCCCGAGGATTTCGATCTGATTTACTCCGAGGCTGAAGTCAATATTCGCGCCGGCAACTACGAGAAGGCGCAAGTATTGCTGCATGACTACATCAATGTGCAGACTCAGCGCAGGCAGACCATTAACGACAAGGCCAGCAGTGCGGTGGCCGATGCTTCAGATGCTCGCCTGTTGCTGGTGCAGATTGCGGAAAAGCAAGGCCGGCTCGACGATGCCATTAAGCAGCTGGATTTGATAGACGACGGCGCGTTGCGCTATCAGGCGCAAGTTCACAAGGCCGTCTTGCTGGCGCGCAAGGGTGACCTGACCAAGGCCAAGGTCGCCATCGACGCCCTGCAGCCCCAGGATATCCACGAACGTACGGTGGCTGTCCTGACGATGGCATCCATCTATCGCGAAGCTGGCCGCACGGATACGGCTGTCCAGATCCTGGAAAAAGCCGATAAAGACATCCCCGATTCGGCCGAGATCAAGTACGACCTGGCCATGCTGCAAGAGCGTCAGGGCAATATCGAAGGATTCGAGACCCTGATGAAAAGGGTGATAGAAATCGATCCGGAAAACGCCAATGCTTACAACGCACTGGGCTATACCTATGCCGATCAGAACCGCTTGCTGGACGAAGCCGAAGACCTGCTTGAGCGTGCCCTGGATCTCGATCCAGATAATCCTTATATCCTGGATAGCGTGGGCTGGTACTTGTTTCGCGTTGGCGATCACGAAGCGGCCATAGAGTATCTGCAGCGCTCATATCGGCAGCTGCCGTCGGCCGATGTGGCGGCACATCTGGGTGAGGTGCTGTGGTTCACCCAGCGCCACGACCAAGCCAGGTTGGTCTGGAAAGAAGGCCTGAACCAGGAGCCCGAGAACGAAACGCTGCTGAAAACCCTGCAAAGATTAGGAGTGATCCTTAAATGATGGGCATGTGGTTCAAACACGGTCGTCTGTGGTGGTGCGCAGCTTTTGTGGGGCTGTTGCTGACGGCTTGCGCCACACCCCAGCGCATAGGCGGCGGCACTGCAGACGCCTTTGATCGTACCGGGCGGTTTGCGCTGAACGTTCAATACTTCGATGGCAAGCGTGATGCGGTTCAGGGCGGGTTTGCCTGGCAAGATGACGGAAATCATCTAAGACTGGACCTGGCCAATCCGCTGGGCAGCACCCTGGCGCGTGTTGATGTGTCGCCTGGTCAGGCCTTGCTGACGCATAGCGATGGCCGGCAAGAGCGGGCACAGCACCCCGATGCCTTAGTCGAGCTGGTGTTGGGCAGTCCCATGCCGGTAGCCGGCCTGCGTGATTGGCTGCAAGGCAAAACAGGCAGCGATCAAGTTGACGGCCTGCAGAAGAACGAAGCTGGCCAGATCACTGCCTTCAGCCAGAACGGCTGGCGTGCACAATTGTCGCGCTACGATAGTCAGGGACCGCGCTTGCTTCAGTTAAGCCGCAAAGATACGCATCGCAACATCAGTCTGCGGCTGGTTGTCGACGGCGACTGATACGCAAAAGGAAAGCGTAAGTGGCTTTGTACGATGTGCCTGCACCGGCCAAAATAAATCTTTTCCTTCACGTCACCGGCCGACGGGCCGACGGCTATCACTCGCTGGAAACGGTATTCAGGTTCATAGACCTGTGCGACAGTTTGAGCTTCGATCTGCGCCAGGACGGAAAAATAGAGCGTGAAGCTGGCGTTGGGCTGCCCGGTTTGGCGCCTGAGGACGATTTGGTGCTGCGTGCGGCGCACGCCCTTCAAAAAGCGACCGGTACCCGGCAGGGCGCCCAGATCCGTTACGAAAAGCGCATTCCGGCCGGCGGTGGATTGGGCGGAGGTTCCAGCGATGCCGCTTCTACGCTGATCGCCCTGAATCGGCTGTGGCAGACAGGCTTGGGCCGCGACGAGTTGATGGCGCTGGCGCGGCCGCTGGGCGCCGATGTGCCGGTATTCATATTCGGACGTCCTGCATTTGCCCAGGGCATAGGCGATATCCTTGCCCCGGTGAATCTGCCCGAACGTGCTTATCTTGTTGTACATCCGCAGCAACATGTCCCGACTGCAGAGGTTTTTTCCGCGCCCGATTTGACAAGAAATACAGCATGCGTCAGAATATCGGTCTTTGCTGATTGGCAAAAAATCAATGCACCAAATAATGGTTTTATTCAAGACGGTTTATTTGGCAGTAATGATCTTGAGTCAGTCGTTTTTGCGAAGTATCCCAAAGTTGGGCACGCCGCCAAGTGGCTGTGCGAACAAGGGTTCAGCGCAAGAATGAGCGGATCAGGCGCCTGTTTTTTTGTTGAGTTTGTAACTTTGCAACAGGCTCAGGTGTCGCGGCAGCAAATTATTAGTAAACTATCTCGTGAACACGGTGATGCGTTTGTTCAAGAAAGCTGGGCTTGTTCGGGCTTGATTGATCATCCGCTTCGACACTGGATAAGCAGTTAAATTGGGGAATCGCCAAGCTGGTTAAGGCACTGGATTTTGATTCCAGCATGCGAAGGTTCGAATCCTTCTTCCCCAGCCACTTCTTTTCAAGCTGCAAGGCTTGTGCAGTTAACGTAAAGCTGTTGAGTCGGCCCCTAACGGCGGTGCTGGTCAACAGCTTTGTTGTTTAACGCTACGCATACTACTCCGCCATGGCAAACGACAGATTCATGATTTTTACCGGCACAGCTAACACACGTTTAGCGGTCGATGTTGCAAATCACTTAGACATGTCGCTTGGGAAAATGACCGTTGGCCGTTTTTCCGATGGCGAAGTCATGGTGGAAATCAATGAAAATGTCCGTGGTCAAGACGTTTTCGTCCTGCAGCCCACTTGCGCACCCACGAACGATAATCTCATGGAAATCATGGTGATGGTCGATGCGTTGCGTCGTGCCTCGGCAGGAAAAATTACCGCTGCCATCCCGTATTTTGGCTACGCCCGCCAAGATCGCCGTCCGCGCTCCGCGCGTGTGTCCATATCGGCCAAGGTCGTTGCCAACATGCTGCAGGTGGTGGGCGTTGATCGCGTCATGACCATGGATCTGCATGCCGATCAGATCCAGGGCTTTTTCGATATCCCCGTCGATAACATCTATGCCGGACCGATTTTGCTGGGCGATATCTGGCGCCGCAACTATCAGAACCTGGTTGTGGTGTCGCCCGATATTGGCGGTGTGGTACGGGCCCGTGCGCTGGCCAAACAGCTGGAAGCCGACCTGGCCATTATCGACAAGCGTCGTCCGCGTGCCAATGTGTCGGAAGTTATGAATATCATCGGCGAAGTCGATGGTCGTACCTGCATCATTATGGATGACATGGTCGATACCGCCGGCACGCTTTGCAAGGCTGCACAAGCGCTCAAAGAGCGTGGCGCCACCACGGTTTATGCGTATTGCACCCACCCTGTGCTGTCGGGTGGCGCGGTGCAACGCATTATGGAATCAGAACTCGACGAGCTGGTCGTGACTGATACGATTCCCTTGTCGGAGTCCGCGCGTGACTGCAAGAAGATCCGTCAACTTTCTTGCGCTTCGCTTCTGGGCGAAACCATGCTGCGTATTTCGAACGCCGAGTCGGTCAGTTCCCTTTTCGTCGATTAATACACTCGTTGCCTGCTGGTCGCGGCAGGCAACAGTCGTTCGCGGCGCAATTTCGCACCGCGTTTACCAACTGGGTCTGCGCTGTTTTACTAGCCGCGCCGGCTTATATGTAACTGGAGTTCCACATGAAATTCAACGCCACTTCGCGTAGCGATAAGGGTACGAGTGCGAGCCGCCGCCTGCGCCACGCTGGCCGTGTTCCCGCTATTGTTTACGGCGGTACAGCCGATCCCCTGAGCATCGAGCTTGACCACAACGAAATTTTCCATGCGCTGCGCAAGGAAGCCTTCCACGCATCCATACTCGACATGGAACTTGACGGCAAAGGCCAGCAAGTATTGCTGCGCGCCGTGCAATGGCACCCCTACAAGCAGCAAGTGCTACACGTTGACTTCCAACGCGTCGATGCCAAGCAAACCATCACCACCAAAGTGCCTCTGCACTTCATCAATGGTGACCTTTCGCCCGCAGTCAAGATCAATGGCCAGATCATCAGCCACGTCATGACCGAACTCGAAGTGACCTGCCTGCCTGCAGACCTGCCGCAAGCTATTGAGGTTGATCTGAGCGAGCTGGCTGGTGGCGCCAACGTTTACCTGTCCAACATCACTTTGCCCAAGGGCGTAGTGCACACGGTACACGGTGCGGAAGCCGACCTGGTCTTGGCAGCTGCCTTGGCCAAGCGTGGCGGTGACAACACCGACGACGCCGGCGACAGCGCCGAAGGCACCCAGGAAGCCGCTGAATAAGGACTTGTTCCCCCAGCCTTCCAGCCCCTGCCTGGCGTTATGCCGGCGGGGGTTTTTCTTGTGTAGACTCTGCCCATGACTCTTCCTATACACCTGATCATCGGCCTGGGTAATCCTGGCCCCGAATACGAAGCTACGCGCCATAATGCAGGCTTCTGGCTTGCAGACCACCTGGCTGACGACCTGAAAGCTTCCTTCAACATGGAAAAAAGTTTCTCGGCCTGGGTGGCCAAGGGGCGCCATGATGGCGAGACTATCATCATTGCCAAACCCACCACCTTCATGAATCGCTCCGGACAGGCGGCGGGTGCCTTGCTGCGCTTTTACAAGCTGGTTCCCGAGCAGGTGCTGGTCTTGCACGACGAGCTGGATTTGATGCCGGGCCAGGCCAAGCTCAAGCAAGGGGGCGGGCATGCAGGTCATAATGGCTTAAGGGATATACAGAGCGCGTTTTCCGATCCGGGGTTTTGGCGCCTGCGCATGGGCATAGGGCATCCGCGCACATTGGGATTGGCGCAGCAAGTGGCTGCGTTTGTCCTGAACCCGCCGCGTCGCGACGAATTGACGCAGATCGAAGGCGTGATAGACCGTTGCCGAGCCATAACACCGGCGCTGCTGCGCGGTGAATTTACACAGGCAATGAACCAGCTGCACGAGGCCAATCGTGGCTGAAGGCCGCTACGGAGCCAAGCCGACCGGATTGCGATTTCGCGATGAACTGCGTGATTTCTTTCGATTCATTGTGCGTCCCCGCCTGGGGCCGCGACTGCCCGGCCGTCATGCCACCCGAGGCTGGTGGGAAGACTGGTTTCCCGCATTGTCGGTGGGGAGCCTGCTGAAGTGGGCTTTGTTTCTTTGGGCCATCAATCTGGTATTCCTGGGGCCTATCGCCGTGGCGGCAGCCACTGCAGGGGGCGCGACACACCGACTGAATGTCCATGATATTCCCTGGATGGCTGCGCTGCTCTGGGCGCCCATCGTGGAAGAATTGGTGTTCCGCTACGGCATGCGACGCCCGGGCGCCCTGTGGTGGTTGGTGCCAGCTGCCGTTGCCGCCATGCTGATGGGCCCCAAGTGGAGTGGGGCATTGATGGTGGCTGGTATTTTGTTGATCTGCTGGCTGCCGCATCTGATTGGGCCGCAGTATGCGCGCCAACCATTGCCCTGGCGCTATCGCCTGGTGTTTCGTCGCGCCTTCCCCTGGATTTTCCATGCAGCCTCGCTGTCGTTCGCCGCAGTGCATTTGTATAACTTCCAGCTGCACAGCACACCCTGGTGGCTATTGCCGTTGCTGGTGCTGCCGCAGTGGCTTACCGGACTGGTGTTGGGCTGGCTGCGCGTCAAGCGCGGTATCGGCGCGTCGATGTTGCTGCACGGCATGTTCAATGGCGGGCCGCTGCTGGTGGTCTGGATAGTGATTCAGTGGGCGCCGGACATGGTCAACGCCTTGTAGCCCGGCGGTAGCGGCATCATCGCCTACAATACGTTTACTTTCGATTTCATCTTTAAATTTCAGGACTCTCATGGCTTTGCAATGTGGCATTGTTGGTTTACCCAACGTCGGAAAATCAACCCTTTTCAATGCGTTGACCAAGGCGGGTATCGCAGCAGAGAACTACCCTTTTTGCACCATAGAGCCCAATGTGGGGGTCGTCGAAGTGCCCGACCAGCGCCTGAACGCGCTGGCTGACATCGTCAAGCCCGAACGTATTCTGCCGGCCGTAGTCGAGTTCGTGGATATCGCGGGCCTGGTCGCCGGCGCGTCCAAGGGCGAAGGCCTGGGCAACCAGTTCCTGGCCAATATTCGCGAAACCGATGCCATCGTGCACGTGGTGCGCTGCTTTGAAGACGAGAACGTGATTCACGTTGCCGGCCGCATCGATCCCGTTTCCGACATTGAAGTCATCAACACCGAATTGGCGCTGGCTGATCTGGCTTCGGCTGAAAAAGCGCTGCAACGCAATCAGAAAACCGCTAGGGCCGGCGACAAGGAAGCCATCAAGATGGTGGCCTTGCTGGAAAAAATCATTCCTGTGCTGAACGAGGCTCGTCCGATACGCTCCATGGGCCTGGACGAAGATGATCTGGCGCTGATCAAGTCATTTTGCTTCATTACTGCCAAGCGCAGCATGTATGTGGCCAACGTGAAGGAAGACGGCTTCGAGAATAATGAATACCTGGCTGCGGTTCAACAATACGCCCAGGCCGAAAACGCGCCCGTCGTGGCGGTGTGCGCCGCCGTTGAAGCAGAAATTGCCGAGCTCGATGATGAAGACAAAACCGAGTTCCTGGCCGACATGGGCATGACCGAACCCGGTCTGAACCGCGTGATTCGTGCAGCGTACGGCCTGCTGGGCCTGCAAACTTACTTCACCGCTGGTGTAAAGGAAGTGCGCGCCTGGACCATACTGATAGGCGATACGGCTCCACGTGCAGCCGGTGTCATCCACACTGATTTCGAACGCGGCTTCATCCGTGCGCAAACCATAGCCTACGATGACTTCGTCGCCTGCAAGGGCGAGCAAGGCGCCAAGGAAGCCGGCAAGATGCGGGCCGAAGGGAAAGAATATGTGGTGAAGGACGGGGATGTGTTGAACTTCCTGTTTAATGTCTGACGATTTTTTCTGGATCCCGGTGGCGCTCGGTTGTGCTTGGTGGACAGGTTGGGGGTACTCGTGTTCAACCGTGGGGGTGCCTTTCCCTTCAGTGGAGTCCAACGATGCCCGAGAATCTACTCACTGATGCCAAGGTCAGGTCGGCCAAACCGACTGATCGACCGGTCTGGTGTTCAGGAAATGGGGTAGTCAAACACCGTTAATGAGGTATTCTTAGAGACAATACCCCATTTAATGGCTACAATTACCCCATTCAGATAGCATAGACTTACATTTTCATGCACTCACTCACGCCCGAGTACCTTGCCGCGCTTCGCTTCGATGGCACTCAGGCCGCCACGTTGCGTTCGCTGGGCGAGTACCAGGGTAAGCAGCAACTTTACGCCGCGCAGTCGCCCGAAGCCCTCAAGGGCCTGCGCCAGATCGCGGTGGTGGAGTCCACCGAGTCCTCCAACCGGCTGGAAGGCGTTGTCGTCGCACCCTCGCGGTTGAAGTCTCTGGTCATCCGCAACGCAACGCCAAAGAGCCGTTCCGAACAGGAGATCGCCGGCTACCGTGATGCCCTGGCGCTGATCCACGAGTCCGCCACGCACATGCCCTTCAGCGAGGGCGTAGTGCTGCAACTGCACACCCTGCTGTACCGCTATATGCCGCAGGCGGGCGGGCGCTGGAAGGCCACCAATAACGACATCGTCGAGCGTTACCCGGATGGTACTTCGCGTCTGCGCTTCCAGCCGGTGGCTTCGCATCTAACGCCGATGGCCATGGCTGATCTGACAGGGCGCTACGCCACCGCGCTGGACCAGCACCTGGCCGACCCGTTGGTACTGGTGCCGCTGGCGATGCTCGACTTCCTGTGCATCCACCCTTTCCCGGACGGCAACGGTCGCATGTCCCGCTTGTTGACCCTGCTGCTGCTCTACCACTTCGACTATGCCGTGGGCCGCTACATCAGCTTGGAACGCATCTTCGAGGACACCAAGGAAGGTTATTACGAGACGCTGGAAGCCAGTTCGCAGGGATGGCACCAGGGGCGGCACGATGTTAAGCCCTGGCTCGACTACTTCTGGGGGGCCTTGCTGCGGGCCTACCGTGAGTTCGAGGAGCGTGTCGGCACCATCGAGCGTGGCCGCGGCAGTAAAGGCGACCGGGTGCGGACGGAAGTTCTGGGGCGCACCTTGCCGTTCTCGATTTCCGAGATTGAAGAAGCCTGCCCGGGCGTGAGCCGGGACATGGTTCGACTAGTGCTGCGGGCGATGAAATCAGAGGGGTTGATTGAATCAACGGGCAAAGGGCGAGGTGCGAAATGGAAGCGCATCACAGCAGGCACCTCCGGTAGTACAGCGGTTCTGGCGATTGGCCACAAGATGGATCAGTGAGGACTCTACATGGATAACGTTTTCCAATTCCGCGATTAGCTCATCGAACGATACGGCAGCTTTTCCCGCAGTTTCGTTTGCATCGCTGCACCTGCGCCAGAACCCCTGCATCTTTACAAGCACCAGACGGAACGCATCTGATTCAACTGACGTTTGAATTAGTAGTTTTAAGTACAGGCTGATGTTTGCTACGCGCCGTAATTGTGCAAGCCGCTTGCACAATTCCCCGTTGTCTCACCATCTGGCACTGCTAAGCAAACTGCCCGGCGCGGAAACCCACCCCTACCTTAGCCCCCGCCCACCGCAACCGGCCTAGCCAGGTTGTACCCCTGTCTGGGGAGCGTGATCGATATGAGGCTGGCGATCAACAGCAGTACGCCGGCGCTGCCGAAGGACACCCAGTGGGTGCCGAAGGTTTCATAGCCCCATCCGCCCAGCCATGAACTGATGGTGCCGCCTATCTGGTGGCCCAGGTAGGCCCAGCCATACAGTACCCCCACCAGTCGTACGCCGTAGACGTCGGCCAATATGGCCGATGATAGCGCCACGCTGCCGGCCCACACTATGCCGCCTATGGTGGCGGCCAGGTACAGTTCCCATTGCGTACCCACCATGACCAGGGCGAAGAATCCCAGGCCGCGTATCAGGTAGATGGCGGTCAGTATGTTTTTACGCGGGATGATGTCGGACAGGCGTCCCAGCACCAGGGTGCTGAAGATGGCGGAAAAGCCTATCAGCCCGATGCCGAAGGCGCCGGTCATGTGGTCAAAGCCGTGGTCCACCAGCATGGGTACGCCATGTGCACCCAGCAGGTTCATGCTGTAGCCGCAGGCGAACAGGCCGTAGGCGATTTTCCAGAACGGGACCGAATGGAAGGCGTCATGGACCTTGAGGTTGGCGTAGGCCTCTGCGCCCGGCATAACGCGGGATGGGCGCCCTGATGGTTTGCTTTCATCGCCGGGGATCAGGTCTGTTTTGGGCGGTGCATCGTCGCGAATGATCAGAAATGCCAGCGGCACCGTCACGACAGTCAGGAAAATGGCAAATCCCAGCAAACTGGTGCGCCAGCCCACGGTGTCGATCAGAAAGCTGAGTACGGGCGTGAGGATGGCGATGCCGGCCATGGCGCCTGTAGACAGAAAGAACAGGGCCATGCCGCGCCGGCGTGTGAACCAGCAGCTGAGGACGGGGGTCAAGGTAACGGGGCTGACAAAGGCCAAGCCTATCGACAACAACACGCCAAAAGACAGCATGAAGCTGATTGGCCCGTCGGCGACGACGGCCCAGGCGGAAGATACCAATACTATGGCCATGCCCAGTAGCAGCACGAATCGTGTTCCGCGGGCGGCGACCAGATGCCCGGCCACGGGCATGGCCAGGCCGTAGAACAGCATGCCGACGGCAACAATGGTGGCGAGCATGCTGCGGCTGAAACCAAGGTCGGCTGCGATGGGTAGAAAGAAAGGGCCTATGCTCATGCGCAGCCCTACTGTCAGCATGGTCAGAAACGCCGCTGCGGCAACGATATTCCAGCCAAAATACCAATTGCCCATGCGATTTTGTGCCACTTTACCTGTCTCCGGTCATATGCTTATGAATTTTAATTCTACTTGACTACCAGGGCCTTGTAGCGTTTATGCAGTTCCTGCGTGATCGCTTGCCTGGGATTGTCGCGTTTTTCCATCAGGCCTATGTCACGGGTCGGTGCACCCAGCGTGGCGGGCAGGGGCAGCACCTTCAGGCCATCAAGCTCGGCATCCTGCAGTGAATTCAGCACCGGCAGGAGGGTTACGCCCACTTCGCGCCGCACCAGGCCCAACAACTGTTCCAGCGTATTGAGTTCCAGGAAATCCTGGGGGACTATGCTCATTTTTTGAAGCACACGGTCTATCTGGCGGCCAGTGTGCTGGCTGCGGTCGAAACGCAGGAAGGGTTGTTGCGTCAGAATGGCATAGGGATCGCTGTCGGTAATACTGGTATGGGTGATCAGGCTGATGGGCTCCTGATACAGCATGGTCCAGCGCGTGCCCGGGTAGCGCCGCCCGGTGCCCACCACGAACGCGGCATCAATCTCGCCGCGCACCACCTTGTGAGTCAGTTCGCTGGACTTGCCCGATACCAGGCGTATGCCCAGTTGCTTATGTTCTTTCTTCAGCTGCGACACGACTTTGGCCAGTATGCCCATGCTGGATACGATGGCGCCTATGGTCAGCTGGCCTATGAACTGGCCCGCCGGCGGTTTGGGCTGGCGTATGCGGTCGTAGTGTTCAAGCAGGGCGGTGATTTCGGGCAGCAGCTCCTGCCCGGCGGCATTGAGCAAAGCCAGGCGGCCACTGCGGTCAAACAGCACGCGGCCGAACTCATCTTCCAGTGAACGCATTTGCAGGCTGACGGCGGCTTGCGTCAGGCCGACCGCTTCGGCCGCTTCGGAAAAGGACCCCAGCCTGGCAATAGCCACAAAAGTGCGCAAGAAACGAATGTTACTCATAAGAAATACTTGTGAGTTGTTTAGAAAACTAAATTGATCTAATGAAAGAAAGATAGTAGCTTATGAGGTTAACTACAGCTTCTGTTTTTGGTGTCTACAAATGAAAAACTTCGACTGGGCCAACCCCTATCCTTCGATCCGCACGCCCTTGTTCGCCCGCAATGTGGTGTCTACTTCGCATCCATTGGCCGCGCAGGCAGGCTTGCGCATCATGTTCAAGGGGGGCAACGCGGTTGATGCGGCCATTGCCGCAGCGGCAACGATTACGCTGGTCGAGCCCGTGTCCTGCGGCATAGGCGGCGACTGCTTTGCCATTTTGTGGGACGGCAACAAGCTGCATGGGCTTAATTCGTCGGGACCGGCGCCTGCCGCCTGGAATGTCGAATACTTCAAGCGCAAGTACGGCACCGATAGCGCCGGCCTGGCCCAGCAGCCCAAGCGTGGCTGGGACACCGTCACCGTGCCCGGTGTGGTGGCTGGCTGGGCGGCATTACACGAAAAATTCGGCAAGCTGCCGTTCGAAGATCTGTTTGAACCCGCCATTGAAATTGCCGAGCGTGGCTACACCGTGCCGCCTGTCGTGGCGGGGAAATGGGCCCGTGCCGCCGACGAACTGAAAGACCAGCCGGGCTTTGCCGCGGCCTTTATGCCCGAGGGCCGTGCACCAGCCATAGGCGAGCAGTTTCGCCTTGCGGGTGCCGCCGAAACGCTCAAGCGTATTGCCCAGACCCGGGGGCGCGATATGTACGAGGGTGAACTGGCTGAAAAAATCATTGCCTTCAGCCGGGAGTGCGGCGGTGCAATGACGCTGGAAGATCTGCGCAGCTATCAGCCCGAGTGGGTGGAACCCATCGCCAAGGATTACCACGGGTATACGCTGCACGAGATCCCGCCGAACGGGCAGGGGATAGCCGCGCTGATTGCCCTGGGTATTGCCGAGCGCTTCGATCTGCGCAATGTGCCTGTCGACTCTGTACGCTCGCAGCATATACAAATAGAGGCCATGAAACTGGCCTTTGCCGACATCTATCGCTATGTGTCGGATCCATCCAGCATGCCGGTTACCCCGGAGCAGATGCTCGACGACAATTACCTGGACAGCCGTGCCAAGCTGATCCGGCTAGACAGGGCGGTACAACACCAGGCAGGGCGCCCGCATGCAGGGGGCACGATTTATTTGTCGGCGGCCGATGAAAGCGGCATGATGATTTCGTTTATCCAGTCCAATTACATGGGTTTTGGTTCTGGCGTGGTGGTGCCCAATACCGGTATCAGCATGCAGAACCGAGGTGTGGGGTTCTCCATGGATCCGGCGTCGCCCAACGTGGTCGAGGGCGGCAAGCGCCCCTTCCACACGATCATTCCCGGTTTCGTCACCCGCCAGGGCAAGCCCGTCATGAGTTTCGGCGTCATGGGTGGCGATATGCAGCCGCAAGGGCATCTGCAAACCCTGGTGCGCATGGTGGATTACGACCAGCAGCCGCAGGCGGCGTGCTGCGCTCCGCGATGGAAGGTGAATCGTGACTTCACGCTCGATCTCGAGTCCAGCATGCCGGCTTCAGTCGTCGAAGGCTTGTCGTCATTGGGTCACAAGCTGCAATCGGTGAACGATCCCTATATGGATTTCGGTGCCGGGCAATTCATATGGCGACTGTCTGAAGACAATAACGAACATGGCTATGTGGCGGCCAGCGACGCGCGTCGTGACGGGCAGGCGGTGGGATTCTAAATAGTCGGGGTCTACTCAGGGTTTTCTCGGCATCAAGGCCTAAAATAGTCCACAATGATTATTTATGCCTTAATGTGCCGGAGCCCCTGATTCATGAGCCGTATCGTCCTGTTTGAAAATATCCATGCTAGCGCCAAAGAAGTCTTTATCAACGCAGGCATGGACGACGTCATCACCCATGCCGCATCCCTGCCACCCAGTGAATTGCAAGCAGCCCTAAGCGGCGCGCATTTTGTGGGTATACGTTCGCGTACGCATCTTGATGCCGCTTTGCTGTCCAATGCACCCGACCTTAGGGCCATAGGTTGTTTTTGCATAGGCACCAATCAGGTCGATCTCGACGCCGCCATGATGCATGGCATACCGGTCTTCAATGCGCCATTTTCCAATACGCGTTCGGTTGCCGAATTGGTGCTGGGTGAAGCTATTTTGCTGCTGCGGCGCATTCCTGAAAAAAATGCGCGTGTGCATCAGGGCCACTGGGATAAAACTGCCACCGGGGCTTTCGAAGCACGTGGGAAAACGCTGGGCATCATAGGCTATGGCAATATCGGTTCGCAGGTGGGAACACTGGCCGAAGCGGCCGGCATGCGTGTTGTTTTTCACGATGTCGAAGCCAAGCTGCCCCTGGGCAATGCGCGGGCCACTACCTCGCTGAAAAAATTGCTGGCTCAGTCCGATGTCGTAACCCTGCACGTGCCGGGCGGCAAGAGCACGGCCAACATCATGAATGCGGCAGCCCTTGCTGCCATGAAACCCGGCGCCATACTTATCAATGCCTCACGCGGGACCGTCGTTGATATCGATGCGCTGTACGCTGCCCTGCAGTCCGGCCATTTGTCGGGCGCGGCGCTTGATGTATTCCCCACCGAACCAAAAAGCACCGACGAGCCGCTGGCCAGCCCCCTGATCGGCATGCATAACGTGATTCTCACGCCTCATATCGGCGGCAGCACACAGGAATCCCAGGAAAATATCGGGCGTGAAGTGGCTGAAAAGTTGGTCCAGTATTGCCTTAGGGGCATCACCAAGGGCGCGGTCAATTTCCCCGAGATCGCCTATCAGGAAGCATTGGGCCAGGCGCGCATTCTGCACGTGCACCGCAACTTGCCGGGCGCCATGGGTACGCTCAGCAATATGATGGCCGAGCACGGGCTTAATATTGTCAGCCAGCAATTGCAAACCCGCGGGCAAATCGGCTATGTAATTTCCGACGTTGAAGGCAAGGTCGACGATACGGTCATGTCGGTATTGCGGGCGCATCCTATTACGGTACGCTGCGACGTGGTGTAGTATCACATTGTTTCAATTTCTGCGTGTGGTGTAGACCCGGCATGACCGCCTCCAAACTGCCCATCGACGGCTCAAGAAGCATTCCGACCCAGGCCGACTACCAGGCGCTGGCTGCGTTTCGCCTGACGCTGCGGCGGTTTTACGCCTTCAGCGAGGCTGCCGCCATTCAAGAGGGGCTTACGCCCCAGCAGCATCAGGCGCTGCTGGCGATCAAGGGCATCAGCGGTACATCCCTGCCCAGCATAGGGGATGTGGCCGAACAGATGTTGATCCGCCACCACAGCGCGGTGGAACTTATCAATCGACTGGAGCAGATGGGGCTGGTCAGGCGTGTTCGTGACGCTGATGACGGGCGCAAGGTGCGGGTGGCCCTGAAGCCGCGGGCCGAGGAAATACTGGCCATGCTGTCGGTTGCGCACCTGAAAGAACTGGAGTCCTTGCGGCCATTGCTTATGAAGCTGCTGCGCAATCTTCATAAGCCGGCCTGAACACGGCAAGCCTGAAACAGGCTGTCCGGCTTAACAGCCTGGGCAGCGGCTTGTAGCTATAAGCTGTCTTCAGTCGCCTTGGGTTTGTGAAACTTAATTAAAGCCGGTTGGAGCGCGGTACTTGAGCATGGCTGGGGAATGATGTCGGCCAGTGTGTACTGGTCTATGTGTTGCATGAATTTTTGCAAGGCGCCTTCTATTATTCCCGTTAGCATGCATTGACCGCTAAGGGTGCAGCTGTTGTCATCCAGAAAACACTCCACCAGGGCCAGGTCGTTTTCCGTATCGCGCACGACAGCGCCCAAATTGATTTCTTCAGGCGGATGCGCCAGACGCATGCCGCCATTTTTTCCGCGTATGGTTTCCAGCCAGCCGCGTTGGGCCAGCCGGTGCGTGATTTTCATCAGGTGAGGCTCGGATATGCCGTAAGCCTGGGCGACTTCTGCAATGGTGCACAGACGATCAGGATGGCGCCCGACGTACATCAGCAGACGCATTGCATAATCGGTCATGGTCGTCAGGCGCATGATGAGGCCCGATCAGGACGCGCGAGGGCGTATAAGCATGGGAACAAAGCGCCACAGATACAGCGCCATGGCGACTATCCAAGACAGGGCGCTGGCATGCAGCAGCATCTGGCTGAAATTGCCTGGCCAGAGCGCGGCCAGCCGAAGCACAACGGCGGCCATCATCAGGTAATAGCTAAGCAGCATGCTGCCATCGAGCTTCAGGGGGTGGCCCAGATGACCTAGGGCGGTACGTGTAAGCATGCCTATGATCAGGATGGCAAAGCCACCCATGCCTATGATATGTACATGCACGGCCGAGCGGGCAAGCACGCCGGTAGCCAGTCCGCTGGCGTGCCAGGCAGCGAACAGCAGGCCCACGCCCATAGAGACATAGCCTAAATACAGTATCCACAACATGGGTTTATGCAATACAGCCAGGGGTTTCCAGAGCAGGGTTTGCCACAGGCTGATGACTCCGACTATGGCCAGTGCGGCGGCCATGAGCTGCGTCTGGCCGATAATGCCCAGAACAATGGCCAGGACACTGATGACCATTTGTATATGGCCGCTGCGTACCTGCATGGGTAATTCCAGCCCTGGCACCATGCGCATGGAAAAGAAGGGAATGACTCGTCGGGCGATAAGCAGGGCGATCACCGCCATGCAGATCAGGCCCAGGTCGAAACGTTGCATAAGCAGCAGGTAGTCGCCGCTGAGTGCCGCACGCAGATACAGGGCGTCGGCTACGCCTAACCCCAGCACCAGCAAGGGAAGACCGTAGTTGCGGCGGCTTTTTCCCTTGACCATGACGCGCATCAGGCTGATTGCGCTAATGCCGAAAAAGGCAAGCTCGCTTGCGCAGGCGACATGCGTGGCGACGTCGCCACCGATCAGAAAACCTATGCGTGCCACGACCCAAAGCAGGCATACCAGGCCCAGGGGTGTGCCCTTCAGGGGATTGAAGCCTGTCCAGGTAGCGCTGGCCGTGAGCAAAAAGGCCACGGCGATGGTGGCGATAAAGCCCCACAGCATTTCGTGAGCGTGCCAGGCCATACCGACTAGAGGGGCGTTGAGCCACTGTGGTGCGAATATCCAGATTGCAATGGAGATTAGCGCCCAACTGCCGCCGGCAATATACAACGGCCTGAAGCCCAGGCTAAGAAAAGCTTGCATATTGGGTCGGCTAGGGTTTGCTTTGTTGGCTGAGGTGGGTTGCAAGACTTCAGCCATGATTAATCTCCGTCAGAGGCTGGTTGGGGTTGTTGTTCAATTGATAGCCATACCAAAGGCTGCGTGCAATGCGCTGCGCGTATTCGTCGGCACGTTCGGCCAGCGCCTGATTGGGAAGTTCCTGGGTGGTTAGCCGAAACAGCGTCAGCCACTGAGAGAACAGTTCGGCCTTCAACTCAGGTAGCGCAACATGCTTGGGCATGGGGGTACCGTCATAGGTGCCGGCTCCCAGCAGCATCGAAGACCAGAACCGCACCATGATGGCCAGGTGCTTGTCCCAGTTGTCGATATGGGCGTCGAAAATGGGGCCCAGCACCGCATCTGCCCGCACGCGGTCATAAAAGTTGTAGACCAGCGTTGTGATTTCTTCTTCTGTGCAGAGTTCGCCTCTAGCCATGTGGTTTTCCAGCAGGGGGTTAAAAAGAAAGGCCGCGCTTGAGTCGACGAGGCGCCGCTTTCTTAAAGATTCATTTAATAGTAATCTTATAAAAAATCTGCTGCGGCGTCAATGCCATGGCGCCGCCCCAAAGACACGATCTGCGTCAGGCGATCCTGCATTTCATGGATGGATGGCGGCGTTTCCTCGAAGGTTGCCGTACTTTGCAGAGCATGCCGGACATAAATCGCCTGTACGGCGTCCATGTCGTCGGCTGTGGCATCGCGTATTATGATGTTGTCGTCGGCGGCCCTGCTGGTGACTGCGTCAGGGCGGGGGGCTTGCGCGTGACGGGCGCCAGTCATACTATTTCCTCAGGCAAAATGCGAGGTACGTTGTCTCAAGTATATACATCCGGAGGTCACCATGTCTGTTCCCATTAATGCTCTTACCGAAGACTTTGCCGTTGCGCCTCAGCTGGCTCCTGAAAATATGCAGGAAGTAGCCGATGCCGGCTTTCGCAGCGTCATCATCAATCGTCCCGACCTGGAAGGCGGGCCTGATCAGCCATTGTCCAGCGAAATCATGGCAGCGGCCCATGTGGCAGGGCTCGAGGTCGTCTATCAGCCTGTCGTCAGCGGAGCCATGACCCACGAGGATGTGGTGCAATTTGCACAAAACATGAATACGCTGCCTGCGCCCGTACTGGCTTTTTGTCGCACGGGCACCCGCTGCACGCACTTGTTTCAGGCCGCCAGCACCTTGTGATGCCTTTGACTTCCATCAATCAGGCAGTGTATATACCAGTTATATTCTCTGCATGGTGCGGTTAAGCTTGACCTCATCTATTACACACGGGGGTAAATGCCATGTTCAAGAAAATACTTATTCCAACCGATGGTTCGAAGTTGTCGGCACAGGCGGCCAACAAGGGCGTATGCTTTGCGCGCCAAATAGGTGCCGAAGTGGTTGCCCTGTACGTTACGCAGCCGTTTGCGGCAACTGTCGGCTTCGATGGCATGGCGGCGGCTTACGCCATTACCGATGAAGATTACGATAAAACGGCCCAGCAACAGGCCAATAAATACCTGAAGGCTGTGCTCGATCGCGCCGAAACAGCCGGCGTGAAGGCCAGTGGCAAGGCAGTATCCAATTTCAATGTGGCCGATGGCCTGGTGCAGGCCGCCGAAGAAGAAGGCTGCGACATGATTTTCATAGGCAGCCATGGTCGCAGTGGCTTGTCGCGTTTATTGCTGGGCAGCGTCACCATCAAGGTGCTTAGCCTGGCCAAGACGGCCGTGCTGGTTTATCGTGTCAAGGAAAATACCGAATAATCAGCCTGAACCGGCGATAAAAAGCAGCGGCCCCTGGCGCCTTCGCAACGCCAGGGGCCGCTGCTTTTATGACGCCTATTTAAACAAGGCGCTGGCCTTAAGCAGTGTTTCCCATACCCCTATTGCCAGGGGTATGCCCACGTAGAGCCAAAAGATAATCACTATGACGGGCGACGGATTTGAGCGCACGGCTGTGGTGGTAGTGGACTGTTCCATTTCGACTCCTTATTTGGTGGCCATGGCCGGCGTCAAGCCGCCCTGTTGCTCGTTGCCCATATGATGGCGCGTGGCAACCGGGCGTACCATCAGGTTGCAGATAAAGCCGATAACCAGCAGGCCAGACATCAGGTACATGGTGGCGGTATACGACTGTGCAGCGGGCACACCGTGGTCGACCTGGTATTGCCGGATGTAGTTCACCAGTGCGGGGCCGAATATACCGGCAGCCGCCCAGGCGGTCAGCAGGCGGCCATGTATGCCACCTACATAACGGGTGCCGAACAGATCGGCCAGGTAGGCGGGAACGGTCGAGAAGCTGCCGCCATACATGGAAATAATGATGCAGTAGAACAACACGAACAAGGCCACATTACCCGCCGAACCCATGCCCGGCACCAGGAAGTAAAGCGCGGTGCCTAGTATGAAAAATATGGAATAGGTCGTCTTGCGGCCCACATAATCGGATACCGACGACCAGAAGAAGCGGCCCAGCATATTGGCCAGCGACATCACCCCTACAAAGCCGGCGGCTGCGGCCGGTGTGATGGCACCTCTGAAGCTTTCCTGAATCATGACGGATGCCTGCCCCAGCACGCCTATACCGGCTGTGACGTTCAGGCACAGCGCCCACCACAACAGCCAGAACTGAGGTGTCTTCAAAGCTTGGTCGATATGCACATGATTGCGTGAAATCATCGCGCTTTGGTTGGATTTTGGCTCCCAGCCGTCGGGCTTCCAGTCAGCAGCAGGAATGCGTATGGCAAATGCGCCTATCATCATCGAGCAGAAATACAGTGCACCCATGATGACAAAGGTCTGAACCACGCCCACCGATGTAGGCGTGCTGAAGTGCTTCATCAGCGCAACCGACATGGGTGAAGCGATGAAGGCGCCACCACCGAAACCCATGATGGCCATGCCGGTGGCCATGCCGCGCTTGTCGGGAAACCATTTGATCAGCGTGGAGACAGGAGAAACATAGCCTATGCCCAGGCCCACGCCGCCAAGCACGCCATACCCAAGATAGACCAGCCATATCTGGTGCAACTGCACCCCTAATGCCGCCACCATGAAGCCGCCGCCAAAGCAGCATGCGGCAGCAAACATGGCCTTGCGCGGCCCAACTTCTTCCAGCCATTTTCCGGCGAAGGCGGCCGACAGCCCCAGGAAAAAGATGGCCAGGCTGAAGATCCAGCCCAGAGTAGGAAGATCCCAGTCGCCCGTTGTGGACTCGGTAATGCCCAGCAGCTTGGTCATGGGATTATTGAATACCGAGAAGGCGTAGGCTTGTCCTATACATAGATGGACTGCCAGGGCGGCGGGGGGAATCATCCAGCGGTTGAAGCCGGGCGGAGCGGTAATGCGTTCCTTGCTGAAGAAACCGTTGTCTTTTGAAGCTGTGCTCATATTGTCTCCTAATGGCGGCTTTGGTAGCGGCCTTCATTACTGATGTGCAGAAGCAAGAAAAAAAAGTCCCCCGCAACGCTCAAGAGGCGTTGTGTGTAGAGTGCTGCGAGGAAGGGTGGGTCAGGGCGCGGTACGGGACTTGGGAGTCAGTTGCTCCTTGTTTTGGGTAATGGCCAGCAAGGCAATATCGCTGAGTGCAATCGTGCTTGCCTGGCCATCGGGCTGCTGTTCCAGGAAATCCAGCATGGCGATGCGCATGCGGGGCTCCCAGAATTTTTGGATATGGTTGGCTATGCCGGCCAGGCCTTCTTCGCGGTCTGGCAGGGCTTCAAAAAAATCGCCTATGCGGTTGGCCAGTTTTATAAGGTGGTCGATGTTGTTCAAGAGGCGCTCCCGCTGTCCAGGAATTCGTGGTGGCTGTATACGGTAAACAGGCTGCCGCGTGCAAAGCCCGCCAGCATTACGTTTAATTGACCCGCCATGTCGATGGCGTAAGAAGTAGGGGCGGATACTGCCACCAGGGCGGAAATGCCTGCCGAGGCAGCTTTCTGAACCATTTCGAAACTGGCGCGGCTGGAAATTACGGCAAACCCGGCATCGTCGGCGCTTGGCCGCTGCGGTGACAGGCGCAAGCGATGGCCTATGAGTTTGTCCAGGGCATTGTGGCGGCCCACGTCTTCGCGCACGTATTCAATATTGCCTGAGCTGTTGGCCCATCCGGCCGCATGGGTGGCGCCCGTGGTCTGGTGCAGCATCTGCATGGTGCGCAACTGTTCTACCGCGCTTGCGATGGCCTGTGCCGAGTACCGCCCAGGCTGCGGGGCCAGCGGGTCGAGTTGCCGCTGTACTTCATCCAGGCTTTCTATGCCGCATAATCCGCAGCCCGTGCGCCCGGCCAGATTGCGCCGACGCAGCTTCAGTTCGTTCAGGCAGGCACTGGCTATGGTGACTTGTACGACCAGGCCCTGTGTGCGCTCGATGATATCCAGATCGTAGATGTCGCGGGCCGCGCGGATAATGCCTTCGGTGTATGCGAAACCAACGGCGAAGTCTTCAAGATTGGCGGGCGTCAGCAGCAGCGTGGCGTGGCTGATGCCGTTGAACTCCAGCGCCACAGGGACTTCCTGGGCGATCTCATCATTTTCCGCGAGTATGGGTTTGTCGGCGCCCGTGCGCCAGACCGTGTAAGGCTTATGGCCAGCCGACACCGTTGCGGTGTCAGGCTGATCGCTTGCTGTCATGATGCCTGTCATCCTATTGGGCGGGGGTTAATGTTTGTGCGGAAGCCTCGGCGGGTTCGGCCGGCACCTTGGGCTGCCCGGGTTCAGGCACTTGTACTGCCATGGCATCTTGCTTGTGCTGTTCCAGCAGCTGCATCTGGATATCGCTGAAGCGCGACCACCTGGCCTGCCATTGCGAGGGCTCTGTTACCAGCCTGGCCTGCACCGCAGTCACTTTGTATTCGGGACAATCAGTGGCCCAGTCGGTACTGTCGGTGGTGACGACGTTGGCGCCGGATTCCGGGAAGTGGAAGGTGGTGTAAAGCACGCCTGGCTGCACACGGGTTGTTACGTCGGCACGCAATACGGTTTCGCCCGAACGGCTTTGGATTGCAACCATGTCGCCCGCGCGTATGCCGCGATCTTCGGCGTCTTGCGGGTGCATTTCAAGCAGATCTTCGTTATGCCACATGACGTTGGGCGTACGCCTGGTTTGTGCGCCCACGTTGTATTGCGAGAGTATGCGGCCGGTGGTGAGCAGCAGCGGAAAACGGCGTGTGCTGCGTTCGTCGCTAGGTATGTACTTGGTGATCATGAACTTGCCTTTGCCGCGCACGAACTCGTCGACGTGCATGGTGGGCGTGCCATCGGGGGAATCGGCATTGCAAGGCCACTGTACGCTACCGCCCAGCTCATCGATTTTCTTGAACGAGACGCCCTGGAACGTGGGTGTCAGGCGGGCGATTTCGTCCATGATTTCGCTGGGGTGCTTGTAGTGCATGGGGTAGCCCAGCGCGTTGGACAGCGCGCAGGTTGCCTCCCAGTCGGCCATGCCGGCTTTGGGTTCCATGACTTTGCGTACCCGTGACACACGCCGCTCGGCGTTGGTGAACGTGCCGTCTTTTTCAAGAAAGGATGAGCCGGGCAGGAAGACATGCGCGTACTTGGCCGTTTCATTCAGGAAAATATCATGGACGATGATGCACTCCATGGAGGCCAGCGCTGCGGCAACGTGTTGGGTATCGGGATCGGACTGAACGATATCTTCGCCCTGGCAGTACAGAGCCTTGAACGAACCACTGATGGCTGCATCAAACATATTGGGGATGCGCAGGCCAGGCTCGGCCTGCAGCGTGACACCCCATTCGCGTTCAAACTGGCCGCGTACGACGTCGTCGGAAATGTGGCGGTAGCCAGGCAATTCGTGGGGGAAGGAGCCCATGTCGCAGGATCCCTGTACATTATTCTGGCCACGCAGGGGGTTGACGCCCACGCCCTCGCGCCCCAGATTGCCGGTGGCCATGGCCAGATTGGCAATGGCCATGACAGTGGTCGAACCCTGGCTGTGTTCGGTGACACCCAGACCATAATAAATGGCGCCATTGCCATGCGTGGCATATAAGCGGGCGGCGCCACGCAGGTCGGCCGCAGGCACACCGGTTTCGGCTTCCATGGCTTCAGGAGAATTTTCGGGCAATGACACGAAGTCGCGCCATTGCTGGAAGGCCAGCGTTTCGCAGCGCTCGGCTACATAGGCTTCATCGATCAGGCCTTCTGTGGCAATGACGTGTGCCATGCAGGTCAGTACGGCTGTGTTGGTACCGGGGCGCACAGGCAGGTGATAGTCGGCCTTGATGTGCGCAGAGTCGACCAGTTCGATCTGGCGCGGGTCTATGACTATGAGCCTGGCACCCTGGCGCAGGCGCCGTTTCAGTCGCGATGCGAAGACCGGGTGGGCCGCGCTGGGGTTGGCCCCCATGACGATGACCACGTCGGAATGCATGACCGAATCGAAGGTTTGGGTGCCGGCTGATTCGCCTAGGGTGGTTTTCAGGCCGTAGCCGGTGGGCGAGTGGCAGACCCGGGCGCAGGTATCGACGTTATTCGTGCCAAAGGCGGCGCGCACCAGCTTCTGAACCAGGTAGGTTTCTTCGTTGGTGCAGCGTGAGGAAGTCAGGCCGCCTACCGAGTTTTGCCCGTACTTGGCCTGTATGCGCTTGATTTCCGATGCAGCATGGTTCAGGGCGTCGTCCCAGCTGACTTCCTGCCACGGATCGGTGATGCTGGCGCGTATCATGGGCTTGAGCATGCGGTCTTCGTGGGTGGCGTAGCCCCAGGCAAAACGCCCTTTTACGCAGGAGTGGCCGCGGTTGGCCTGGCCGTCTTTCCAGGGCACCATGCGTACGACTTCCTGGCCCTTCATTTCGGCCTTGAAGGAGCAGCCCACGCCACAATAGGCGCAGGTGGTGATGATGGAATGTTCGGCCTGGCCCATCTCGATGACAGATTTTTCCATGAGCGAAGAGGTGGGGCAGGCTTGCACACAGGCGCCGCAGGAGACGCAGTCGCTGTCCAGAAAAGAATCGTGCTGCCCGGCTGTCACGCGGGAATCAAAGCCCATTCCTGTAATGGTCAGCGCAAAAGTACCCTGGACTTCGTCGCAGGCGCGCACGCAACGGCTGCAGACTATGCATTTGCTGGGGTCGTAGGTGAAGTACGGGTTGGACTCATCCACCGTGTCGTTCAGGTGATTTTCGCCATCGAACCCATAGCGCACATTGCGCAGACCCACCACGCCAGCCATGTCCTGCAGTTCGCAATCGCCATTGGCGGGACAGGTCAGGCAGTCAAGAGGGTGGTCGGAAATATACAGTTCCATCACATTGCGGCGTAGCTCGTGCAGCTTGGGCGTTTCCGTCCAGATGACCATGCCGTTCTCGACGGGTGTGGTGCACGAGGCCGGATAGCCGCGCCGGCCTTCGATCTGCACCAGGCACAGACGACAGGAGCCGAAGGCATCGAGGTTGTCGGACGCGCACAGCTTGGGAATATTAATGCCGGCTTCTGCGGCGGCACGCATGACGGACGTACCTGCGGGTATTTCCATGTCGGTGCCGTCTATGGTGACCTGAACGGTTTCGGTGCTGGTCGAAGCCGGGGTGCCGAAATCTCGTTCACGTTTGGCGATAGTCTCTAGCATTTTGGGCTCCGTCAGGCGATTTGCGCGTTGTTGGTTTGTGGAGAAGGCAGGCCGAAGTCTTCGGGGAAGTGCTCAAGTGCCGACAGGACAGGGTAGGGCGTCATGCCGCCCAATGCGCATAGGGAGCCGGCCAACATGGTGTCGCACAGGTCGCGCAGCAGAACGACCTGAGCTTCGCGCTGCTCGTTACGGCGTATTTTTGCGATGACTTCGGTGCCGCGTACGGCGCCGATGCGACAGGGGGTGCATTTGCCGCAGGATTCGATGGCACAGAACTCCATGGCGTATTCAGCCAGGACAGACATATCGGCGGTTTCGTCGAAGGCAACCAGGCCGCCGTGTCCGACCATGGCCTGTATGGCTGCGTAAGCTTCGTAGTCTATGGGTGTGTCCCATTGCGACTCGGGCAGGTAGGCGCCCAGAGGCCCGCCAACCTGCACAGCACGCAAGGGCTTGCCGCTGGCACTACCTCCGCCGAAGTCATACAGCAGTTCGTTCAGCGTCAGGCCAAACGCCTTTTCAACCAGACCGCCTTGTTTCAGGTTGCCGGCCAGCTGGAAAGGCAAGGTGCCTGTGGACCGACCCATGCCATAGTCGCGGTAGAAGCTGGCGCCGCGCGCAAGAATGATGGGTACCGAAGCCAGCGATATGACGTTGTTGATGACGGTGGGTTTGCCGAACAGGCCGGTTATGGCCGGCAGCGGCGGCTTGGCGCGAACCAGTCCGCGTCTGCCTTCCAGGCTTTCAAGCAGCGAGGTTTCTTCTCCGCATATATAGGCGCCGGCGGCGGTGCGGACTTCAAGGTCGAAGGCATGCCCGCTGTTGCGGATATTGCTGCCCAGCCAGTCTGCTTCGCGTGCGCGGATTATGGCTGCTTCAAGGGTGGCAATGGCGTAAGGGTATTCAGAGCGCACATAGATGTAGCCGTAGGTGGCTTCAGTGGCCAGGCCCGCGATGGTCATGCCTTCTATGAGTGCGTAGGGGTCACCTTCCATGAGCATGCGATCGGAAAAGGTACCCGAGTCGCCTTCGTCGGCGTTGCAGACTATGTACTTCTGGTCGGCAGGCGTAGCCAGTACGGTTTTCCATTTGATCCCGGTAGGGAAGGCGGCGCCGCCGCGCCCGCGCAAGCCCGATTCTGTGACGTGTTCGACTATGGCAGCGGGTGACAGAGCCAGCGCCTGCTCAAGTCCTTTGAAGCCATCATGAGCCTGGTAGTCGGACAGCGACAAGGGATCGGTGATACCGACCCGGGCGAATGTCAGGCGTTCCTGCTGTTTCAGGTAGGGAATTTCTTCAGTCAGGCCGTGGGCCAGCGCATGGGGTTTGCCTTCCTGCCAGCCTGCATCAAAAAGCCCGACTACGTCTTGTGCTTCGACAGGGCCGTAGGCCATGCGGCCGGCTGCCGTCTGAATTTCTACCAGGGTTTCCAGCCAGAGCAGGCCACGTGAGCCATTGCGCACCAGGTCTATGGCCAGGCCACGACGCTCAGCTTCCTGGGAAATGGCCGTGGCGACCGCATCGGCGCCTACTGCGATGGCAGCGCTGTCTTTAGGGACAAATATCTTTATCGGCGTGCTCATGCCATACCCCCTTCGGCCTGCAGCAATCGGTCGAGTTTTTCGGGCGTCATGCGTGCATGTGGCTGCCCGTTGATCATGACGGCGGGAGATTGCGCACAGAGGCCCAGGCAATAAACCGGCTCGAGCGTGACAGTGCCATTGGCGGTGGTGCCGTGGAAATCACAGCCCAGGCTAGCCCGGGCGTGCTCAGCCAGCGCAGTGCCGCCCATGGCCTGACAGGACTCGGCCCGACAAACCTGGAGTACGACAGCGCCGGCGGGCATTGCGCGGAAATGCGGATAAAAGCTGATGACGCCCTGTATTTCGGCACGTGATCGTTGCAGAGCTTGCGCCAGCAGGGGCACTGCCGACGCGGGAATACAGCCCAGCACACGTTGTATGACATGCAGTATGGGCAATAGGCTGCCCAACTGGCCCTCGTACTGTTGCAGCGCCTGCAGTGTGACTTGCTGCACTGTTTCATCGGAGGGATTGAACTCATTTGTATCTGATGGCGTATGCATGACGCTTTCCTTCCTTTGCATAGTCTTTTATATTTTTTTGTCTCTTATATGCTTTAAATTGCATATATGTAATTGTTTGATTTAAGGTAATCTACACGCGACAAACCAATCAATCAATAAGAAATAAATCACATATAAGATGTTTTTCCTATTTTACTTATAGGAAATTAAAAACATATAAAGCCGTATAAATAGCGGTATGAGGTGACATATGTCGTACAAGTTCAAGGCGCGTTTAAGCTCCGAGTGGGTGCTGGAAAAGCCTTCGGGCACACTGCTGTCGCTAAGCGAGGTGCTGCGTTTGCTGGCGGCCGTTGATGCCACCGGGCATATTTCCGGTGCCTGTAA
Organism: Alcaligenaceae bacterium; assembly: GCA_013416405.1. Classification (GTDB taxonomy): domain Bacteria; phylum Pseudomonadota; class Gammaproteobacteria; order Burkholderiales; family Burkholderiaceae_B; genus Pusillimonas_C. The sequence continues at coordinate 251,407 of JACCET010000004.1, read as the reverse complement.
GGCTTGTGGGCTGTCGTATCGGCATGCTTGGGGTCTTTTGCGCAACGCCGAGAAGGAATTTGAAGCGCCGCTCATTGAAACCTCGCGCCGACAAGGCTCCAAGCTTACGGCTTTTGGCCAGCACCTTATCTGGGCCAATCGTCGGCTCGATGCGCGCTTGATGCCCACACTTGAAAGCATGGCCTCGGAGCTGCAGGAAGAGCTCGAACGGTTGTATCCCGAAAGCACGCAGCGCCTGCGTTTGCACGCCAGCCACGGTTTTGCTGTTGAAGGTTTGATGCAACTGGCCAATGGCATGGATATGTCGCCGCTGGAATTGCGTTATCGCACTGCCATCGAGGCATTGGCCTCGCTGGACCGTGCCGAATGTGACCTGGCGGGCTTTCAGGTGCCTGTGGGTGAGTTCGAACGGCCCATACTAAGGCGTTATGCGCAGTGGCTCGATCCCGACCGTCATCGCCTTATACACTTGGCTGTGCGCAATACAGGCATGTTCGTCAAACCTGACAACCCCAAGGGCATCAGCTCGGTTGCCGATCTGAAGAATCAGGACGTCCGTTTCGTCAACCGTCAGATAGGATCCAGCACGCGTTTTCTGGTGGGGCTCATGCTGGAGCAGCTCAAGGTCGATACCGCCAAGGTGCTGGGTTTTGATAGCAGCGAGTTCACCCATATGGCAATTGCCGCGCATATTGCCAGCGGCATGGCCGATGTGGGCATCGGTGTTGAAACGGCGGCCTGGCGCTGCGGCCTGTCATTCATTCCGCTGGTCAAGGAACGCTACTTCTTTGCAGTGCACCGTGATACGCTGGATACGCCCAACATGCAGCGATTGCTGAATTTGATGAACGGAGACCAATACCAGGCCTACGTCATGCAACTGGTGGGCTATGATGCCAGTCGAATGGGGCAGGTGCAGACGCTGGAAGAGGCCTTTGGTGCCGAATTCGTTGCATCTTTGGGTAGATAGATCAATAGATTTATAGATCAATAGCTTTATGATTACAACATGAGCAAAGTCATTTTCCATCAGCCGCAAGGGGCTGGCAGCATGTCGCAGGGCGGGTCGGCAGATCACCCTTCCGTCTCGGGTGCACCTGTGCTTGATGCCCGGCACAGGCCGCTGCGCGACCTGCGCATATCCGTCACCGACCGCTGCAATTTCCGCTGTACTTACTGCATGCCGCGCGAGGTGTTCGGCAGCAGCCACAAGTTCATGCCCCATTCTGCCTTGCTCAGCTTCGAGGAAATCACGCGTATTGCAGGCGTAGCCGTTGGGCTGGGCGTGCAAAAAATTCGGCTGACCGGCGGCGAGCCCTTGTTGCGCAAAAATATAGAAGCGCTGATCGCCATGCTTGCGCAATTGCGCACGCTCGAAGGCTTGCCGGTTGAAATCACCCTGACTACCAACGGCACTTTGCTGGAAAAAAAGGCCCTGGCCCTGAAGCAGGCTGGTTTGTCGCGCGTGTCGGTCAGCCTTGATGCACTTGACGAACCCTTGTTCGAGCGCATGAGCGATAGCCAGGTCAGCGTCAGTACCGTGCTGCGTGGCATCGACGAGGCCGCGCGCGTGGGCCTGGCGCCGGTCAAGGTCAATATGGTGGTGCGCAAAGGCATGAACGACGAACAGATTGTGCCCATGGCCCGTCATTTTCGGCATAGCGGCCATATTCTGCGCTTCATCGAGTTCATGGACGTTGGCACGACCAACGGCTGGAATATGAGCGAAGTGCTTACCGGCGCCCAGATTCTGCAGCGCCTCACCGAGGCCTTTCCCCTTGAGCCCGTGGCGGCGGGCTATTCCGGCGAGGTGGCCAAACGCTGGCGCTATACCGACCAGGCTGGCGAAATTGGCGTGATCACTAGTGTATCCCAGCCATTTTGCGGCGACTGTACCCGCGGGCGTTTGTCGCCCGAGGGCAAGTTCTTTCTTTGCCTGTTTGCGGGGCAAGGGCACGATTTGCGTGCGCTGGTACGCAATACCGGGGCTAGCGATGCGCAGATTGCCGCTGCCTTGGCGGGCATCTGGTCTGGGCGAAACGACCACTATTCTGAGCAGCGCGGGCAGGAAACGGTCGGTCGTGACAAAATAGAAATGAGCTATATAGGCGGATGATCGCGACTGACAGGGTAACGGGACTGATTTTGGCGGGGGGCCAGGCCAGGCGCATGCAGACAGATACCAATTATGGCAACCCCTTGTCGCCCGTCACGGATCAAGCGGACAAAGGGCTGCTGGACTTGCGCGGTGAACCCTTGGTTGCGCATGCGCTGCACTTTCTTGCGCCGCATGTACAGACCGTGCTGATCAGCGCCAATCGTAATGAAGCAGCCTATGCCGCGTATGGCAAAGTCATAGCCGATGATGCCGCGCTGGGCTACAGTCTGGGGCCGTTGGCGGGCATAGAGCGGGCGCTGGCCCTGGCCTCAACGCCCTGGCTGCTGGTGTTGCCAGTTGATGTGGTGAGTCTGCCACCAGACCTTGTGCCTCGCCTGCTCGATGTGGTCGATGACCAAGCCGCACCTATAGCCTACGCACGAACTGTGCAACGCGCGCATCCGCTGTGCATGGTGTTGCATGTAAGCCTGGCAGACAGTTTGCGCCGTTATTTAATAGCGGGTGATCGCAAGGTGCAATTGTGGCAAAACCGGCATCACGCGGTGCCGGTTTTGTTCGAGGGCGATGAGCTATTCTTTAATGTGAATACGCCCGAGGATCTGCGCTACGCCAACCAGTGCTGGAAGTCGTAGTAGGGCACGATAGCCCCGTCTTGTATCGGTGTGTTCGCCGGAATACGGGCCAGGCCGCTGGCCCATGCCAACGAGCTGATAATGCCCGAGCCCTGTTGCGTGTGGGGCGTCAGTTGCATTATGCCGCCGGCATCAGGCTGAGCGCTGACACGCAAAAACTCTTCACGGCTGTCATCGAATATTTTTTGGGTGCACAGCCGCCCATACTGCAGTACCGGCATGATCTGCACTCGCCCCTGCATGCTGCGTATCAGGGTGCTGACCAGGGTGGTAAAGACGGCAAAGGCTGATACCGGGTTGCCGGGCAGGCACACTATGGGTTTGTTGGCGGCATGCGCCAAAGCGACAGGTTTGCCGGGTTTCATGCAGACTCGCCATAAGTCCAGCGTGCCGCCGAACTGTTCTATGGCTGGCTTGACCAAGTCTTTTTCACCTACCGATACGCCCCCCACAGTGAGCACCAGGTCGCAGTCCTGCAGCAAGGTCTCGAAGGCTGATTGCAGCGATGCCTCGGTGTCCAGGGCGTGCAGAACATGTACTGCCTTGGCGCCCATGTTCTCGACCAGAGCGGCTAGCATGGCGCCGTTGGAGTTGTAGATGTGTTCATCGCCGCGTGGCTGTCCGGGGCTGACCAGTTCGTCACCGGTCGTGAGTATGCCGACCTTCAACTGAGCGTAAACGGTCAGCTCGGCATAGCCCTGCGAAGCCAGCATAGCAATTTGGGCCGCGCCCAGCAGAGTGCCTTTTGCAAAAGTTTGCTCGCCGGCGCGGATGTCTTCACCCCGGTATCGTATGTGGGCGCCTTTTACCGGCGCGCGCTGTATGGTCAACGCGTTATCGATTTCGTCGGCGTCTTCCTGCATGACGATGGTGTCGGCGTGTTCGGGCAGCAGGCTGCCTGTGAATAGGCGTATGGTGTTGCCTGGTTGCAGGGCTTGCGGCTTGACGCCAGCATAGCAGCGCTGCTGCACCGGCAGGTTCTGGCCCGGCGCGTAGTCTGCATGGCGTATGGCATAGCCATCCATGGCGCTATTGTCGGCAGGGGGCAGGTCTAGTGCGGCAAATAGGGTTTGAGCCAACACGCGGCCACGCGCCTGGGTCAGGGGGCAGGTTTCCGTAACCGATGGGTGGCCTCCGGCAGCGGCCAGGCGTGTCTGGGCGGAATCGAAATCAAGCATGGTAGTGGCTGCCAAAATTGCAGGGTGCGTGCGTGCTGTCGAGCTGCTCTTTGATGATGCCTTCCCAGCCGGTTCTGCAGGCGCCGGTGGAACCGGGCAGGCAAAATACCAGTTTGTTATTGGCGGCGCCCGCAAAGGCGTCTGACTGCAGCGTGGAGCTGCCTATGTCCTGATACGACAAATGGCGAAAGAGCTCGCCGAAACCGGTAATCACCTGATCCAGCAGGGGGGCGATGGCGTCTACGGTGGACTTGCCGTGTGTAAAGCCGGTACCCCCATTGGTGATGATGACCTGCAGATCGTCGTTCGCGATCCAGTCGCTGATGATTTTGCGCAGCTGATACAGGTTGCCCGATGTAAGGCTGCGGGTATCACAGCGGTGACCGCTGGCAAGCAGGCTATCAACCAGGTAGTCACCGGAAGTATCGTTACTGCTGTTGCGCGTGTCGGAAATGGTCAGAACCGCGCAGTTCAGTGAAACCGGTGGAAGATTGGGGGCTGCTTTGCTCATGGTAACCCTTGTTATTCAATTTTTTGTATGGGAAGTGTCCCATGCGGATGTTTTGCTTGCGTCGGCTTCGCGCTGCTGCACCCAGAAACGCTCGCCGCTGGCCAGCGTTTCGCGTTTCCAGAATGGAGCGCGTGTTTTCAAGGCGTCGATAATGAACTCGCAGGCCTTGAAGGCATCGCCGCGGTGGGCGCTGGCGGCGGCAACAAACACAATTTGATCCGAGTTTTGAAGCTCGCCGACGCGATGGACGACCAGGCATTCGTCGACTTCCCAGCGTGATCGGGCACTGTCGCACAGGTCTTCGATCTCACGCTCGCACATGCCGGGATAATGTTCCAGAAACAGGGATTGCGTGGCGGTATCGGGGGTGTAGTCCCGCACATATCCGGTGAAGGTCACCACGGCGCCGGCCTTGCCTGCGCAGCGTTCGCGCAGGTCGTTCATTAGGCGGGCGACATCGAAGTCGGCTTCTTGCACGATAACCATGCCCTAGCCTCCGGTGACGGGTTCGAATACGGCGACTTCGTCACCGGGGTGAATCAAACTGCTGTGGGGCGAATGGTATTGATTGATGGCAAGTTTCAAGCGTTCCATGGGCGCAAGCTGAGGGTAGCGTTGGCCCAGCGCAAGCAGCCAGTCTGACCCGCTTATGGGTTCGGATAATGGCCACAGTTCTTCGCGTACCTGGGTAAGCTCTGCGATTTGTGCGAAATACTTTACTTTAATCGTTGCGCCATTCACCGCTTTTACCTCCGGATTTGTAGCGTAGTCGTATGTTTTCCAGAACGATGCCTTTGTCGGCGGCCTTGCACATGTCGTAGATGGTCAGGGCGGCCACGCTGCAAGCCGTCATGGCTTCCATTTCGACGCCTGTAGTGTGGTCGGTGCGACAGGTGGCCGTAATGGTGATGCTGTGCGTGTCATCGTCGGGAAGGAAATCTATGCCGGCAAAGCTCAGAGGCAGGCTATGGCATAGCGGTATGAGCTCTGCGCAGCGCTTGGCAGCCAATACGCCCGCCACCCGAGCCGTATTGAGCACTTCGCCTTTGGCATTGTCGCGGCTGGACAATAATTGATAGGCGGCAGGACTCATGCGGATGCGGCCTTCGGCTACAGCCGTGCGCTGGGTGGACTGCTTGCCGCTGACATCGACCATGCGGACTTGGCCTGACTCATCAAGGTGACTAAGAACGGGTGTTTCGGTGGAACTAGGGCTCATGGCGTTTATGTATAGGCTATTGACACTGCAGCTCTATATCATATACGCAATTCAGGCGGTGTCGAGCGCATCCTTGACGTGCTGGTAGTCTATGCTGGTGTCACGCTGGAAGCCGTTCATCAGCCTGGCCAGTTTGTCTGGATCAGCACCCAGGCGGCCAGCAGTAAGCTTCCTGCCCTCGATAATGCCCTGATCGAACAAGGCATCGAACTCATTCAAGGAATAGCCCTGTTCCAGCGCGTAACGCATCAAATGTGTTTTTGATGTCAGGCGATGCTTGTGTCGTTCCGCGTCGGTGACGCCGACTTCGTCGGCTGCGCCGTTCACGGCACCGCACATCATGACCCACTGATTCAGAGAAATATTGCGTTCCAGGCTGCTGGCGGCAAAAGCGCTACCCAGCAGCGACATGGCCAGTATGGCGGCGGATAGTTTGGGCAGTATCAAGATGGCTCCTGGTGGTGCATGGCCTTGATTCAGGCCGGACTCTTATTGTGCAGGACAATTTTTGCATCTGTGTGAATAAAAAGTAGTGATGTGTATCAAACGTCGATATGACGGTTCAAGCCATGACAGGGTTGGGGGCGCCGTCGTATGATGATGGCTTATTTCAAAGGAGAACACGATGACGATTAAAATGGGTGATCGGGTACCCGAGGGTATTCTGGCCGAGTTTATCGAAACCGCCACCGATACTTGCGCCGTAGGGCCGAATAATTTCCAGGTCGCCGATCTGGTCAAAGGCAAGAAAATTGCCTTGTTTGCGGTGCCCGGAGCCTTTACTCCCACGTGTTCGGCCAAGCATTTGCCTGGCTATCTGGCCCTGCACGATGAACTGAAGGCCAAGGGTGTGGACGAGATCTGGTGCGTGGCTGTCAACGACCCCTTCGTTATGGGCGCCTGGGGCAGGGATCAGGGCGCAGACGGACGTGTGCGCATGCTGGCCGATGGTAGTGCCAACTGGACGCGTGATCTGGGCTTGGAGCTCGACTTGACGGCCCGTGGCATGGGCATACGCTCGCAGCGCTATTCGGCGGTACTCGACGATGGCGTGGTGACTCAGCTGAATGTCGAAGAAGGCGGCCAGTTCAAGGTCAGCGACGCTCAAACTTTACTTGAGCAGGTTTCCTGAAACCTGCTGGAAGATTCTGGTACCCGAGATGGTGCAAACAATAGGCGCTTTTTTTTCCCTGTATCTGGCAACGATATTGTTGCTGCTGGGCACAGGGCTGTTCAATACCTATCTGGGCCTGCGCCTGACGGCGCTATCGGTTTCCGAGTTGTGGGTGGGTGGCTTAATTGCCATTTATTACCTGGGACTGGTATTTGGCGCCCGGATAGGGCACAAGGTCATCATACAGGTTGGCCACATACGCGCCTATGCGGCAACCGCCGCTATCGTCACGGTGACCGTACTCGCCCTGGCGCTGGTAGATAATTTGTGGGTGTGGCTAGGCTTTCGTTTCGTGGCCGGTATTGCCATGGTCACCCAGTTCATGGTGCTAGAAAGCTGGCTCAACGAGCAAACCGAAAACCATCAGCGCGGCAGAGTATTTGCTTTTTACATGGTGTGCTCCAGCCTGGGTACGGTGCTGGGGCAACTGTCGCTAACGTTGTTCCCGTCACTGAATTATCAACCGCTCATCTTTGTGGCCATGTGTTCGGCCCTGTGTTTGGTGCCGGTGGCACTGACCCGGCGCCTGCACCCCGCCTTGCAATTGCCGGCCCCCCTGCACATCAAATACTTTGTATCGCGGGTGCCCATGTCACTGACTGTCTTGTTTGTGGCGGGCGCCATTACGGGTGCGTTTTACGGCCTGGCGCCGGTCTATGCGTCTAAGCAGGGCCTGAGCAGCAGTCAGGTTGCCGTGTTTCTGGCTGCTTCGGTGGCATCAGGCGTAGTGGCCCAATGGCCGCTGGGCTGGCTTGCCGATCGCATCAGCCGGGTGGGCATGATACGCGTCAACGCGCTGTTGCTGGCCTTGCTGGCCATTCCTTTATGGGGCTGGTGGACACTACCTTACTGGGTGCTGGTGGTTTTTTCCTGTATTTTCGGCGCTTTGCAGTTCACTCTGTATCCGCTGGGGGCCGCTTTTGCCAATGACAACGTCGATCCGGATCGACGCGTGGGCTTGAGCGCCATTCTTTACATGGTGTACGGCATAGGGGCTTGTATAGGGCCGTTAGTGGCCGGCATCTTGATGCGCGAGCTGGAAAGCGGCGTTTATTTTGTGTTTGTGTCGGCCTGCGCAGTGGTGTTGGTGGCTCTGGTGCGTCCACAGCGCGTCACGGGAGACAATCTAAGCGAAGACGCACCCACGCAGTTTGTACCCATGTCCGATACGTTGCACACCTCTGATGTGGTGGCTACCCTGGATCCACGGGTAGATGTGGAAACTGATATTTCCTTTGTGCCGGTCGAACCCGAGGACATCGCCCCGCAAGAGGAACGGGCCGAGTCTCAGGCGGCTGTTTCTCCTGCGGCTACTGACGAAAGCAGTGCCGCTGAACCATTAGCGGGGAATCAGGATCACGATGGCACTAATGGCCAGGACGATCCCAAGCACGTTGATCAGCGATAGTTTCTCTTTGAAGAAACCGGCGCCGACCAGCGTGCCCAGTGAAATGACGCCGATATTCATGGCCGAGAAAACCAGGGTGGGGTTTTCCGGAAAAACCTGGTGCGCCCGAATATAAAAATAGATATTGCTGAAGTTAAGCAGGCCCAGCAGCACGCCCGCCACGATATTGCGTTGTTTCCATACGCTGCGTCGAATGATCAAATAGGCAAAAATCACTATGCCTGCCAGGGTGAAAGCCGCCAGCAGGCTGCTGGAAAATACTGCACCACTCTTGGCCATCTGTTTGAAAAGAATATCTATGGTGCCGTAGCCCACCCATACCGCCAGCAGGAAGAGCACGGTCTTGGCGGTATCGCCCGAGCCGCCCTGCACCCGGGGACGAATCAGCAAACATACCAGAGCGGTCAAGGCCACGACTATGCCCGCCAGCTTGCTGCCCGAGAGTACTTCTCCAAACAGCACAAAAGAGGCGATCAGCGGAATGAACAACGACAGGCGCTGGGCAGCGTCGCTAAGCACTATGCCTGCGTGGCGCACCGCAGCCGCCATGGCCAGAAAGATGGTGGGCAGCAGCACGCCCAGCGCGATCAGTATCCACCACGGCGTCGCCGGATTGAGCAGCGTGGCTGGTTCAGGCCGTAGTATGAACAGGCATAGGCCTGCTGCTACCACGTAATTCACGGCAATGGCCTGATCTATCTGAATATCTTTCCGTCTGGCGACTTTCAGCAGTATGGATACGGCAACACTGCAAGCAATACTGATAATGAGTGTGTACATGGAAGAGGGCGTGAGGCCGGTTTTGTGGGTTATGCCAGGGCGGCTTGGGTGTTGTGCTCGAGCGGGGTGTTGTGTGTGATTTCGGTCTTGGCGGCCACCAGGCCCAGACGATCAAAAAGCTGCTGATCCTGGCTGAACTGCGGGTTGGCGGTGGTCAGTAGCTGGTCGCCATAGAAAATGGAATTGGCGCCCGCCATGAAGCACAGGGCTTGTATGGCATCGCTCATGGCGTCGCGGCCGGCCGATAGCCTGACAACGGCACGCGGCATGACCAGGCGTGTCACGGCAATGGTGCGCACGAATTCAAAGGGGTCGATGCCGGGCGTATTTTCCAGCGGCGTACCCGCAACTTTCACCAGATTGTTGATGGGAACCGACTCGGGGTAGGGCGTCAGGTTGGCCAGTTGGGCGAGCAGCCCGGCTCGATCCGTGCGCGATTCACCCAGCCCAACTATGCCGCCACAGCAGACATGGATGCCGGCATTACGAACGCGCTCCAGGGTGTCCAGCCTGTCCTGATAGTTGCGTGTCGTGATGATGTTGCCGTAAAACTCTGGCGATGTATCCAGGTTGTGGTTGTAGTAGTCCAGCCCTGCGTCGTGCAGCCGCTCTGCCTGACCCTGCTTGAGCATGCCCAAGGTAACGCAGGTTTCCAGTCCCAGGGCTTTGACGGCGCCCACCATCTCGATCACGCTGTCCAGTTGCCGGGCAGTGGGGGAGCGCCATGCGGCCCCCATGCAGAAGCGCTGCGCCCCATTGGCCTTGGCCTTCCTTGCGGCTTCCAATACAGCGTCCAGGGCCATCAGGCTTTCCTGCTTGCCTTCGGTGTCATGCTGCGCCGACTGCGGGCAATAGGCGCAGTCCTCGGAGCAGGCGCCGGTTTTGATGGACAGCAGGCTGGATAATTGTACGGCGTTGGCTTGATGGTGTTCTCGATGCACCGTTTGCGCTTGGTGCAGCAGATCCATGAAGGGCAGCTCATAGAGTTGCAATATCCGGGCGGTATTCCAGGCTGCTTGGGTAGCTGGGCGGCGGTGTTTCTCAGTGATAGTAATGGGTTTCATGGCAGCCATATTAGAAGCCCGGCTTAGTGGCTGCAAGCACAAGAAATCTGGTTTTAAACTGAATATTGGGCGACGTTAGTCTATTGTTGACGAACGAAGGGGTATTTTCGTTTAACTGAGTGGGCGCGCACGGAAAGCCTTGGTGTAGCCATAGTTGTATTATTTTGTAACTTAGACTGCAGCGCTTAGTATGCCCGTCAGGGGCCTGGTCTTGTACGCAAGCCGGCAAATCTTCGGCCGGCTTCGCGCAGGGCTTTGGCCAACAGAGCGTAGGCTGGGCGGCGAGCGTCTCTTTTGCGGGTAAACAAGGTAATCGGGGGCAGTGTCCAGCTGAATGAATAGGGCACGATGGCCACGCCGGCAATGCGCACCAGCTCTTCGGCTACGTCGGCCGGGACTATCGATATGGCCTGGTCGTTGGCGGCGATCAGCTCGCCCGTCAGTTTGGTGGAGTCGCTTTCCACAATAGGCGTGGGGGGCGTCAGGCCGGCTTCCAGGAAAAGGGTATTGACCTGCTCGCGCTCAGGGGTGTGCACAGTGCCGAGTATCCAGTCCAGCCCCAGCAGTTGTTGCCAATCGGTTGGTCGGCGGCTAAGTTGGGCGGCGAGGCGGCGGCTGGAAATCACGCGAGGCTGCTGGGTGTACAGCACTTCAAAGTCCAGCCCGTCGATATCCAGGGTTGCCGCGCTGCGGCCCACAACCAGATCCAGCGTATGGTTGCGAAGGAGTGCCAGCAATTCGTGGCTGTCTGCTTCGCGCAAAGTCATGACCAGTCGTTGGTCGCCCGTCTGCGTGGCCTGCTGAATGGCACTGGATAGAATCTGGCCGGAAATAAACGGCACTATGCCGGCATGCAGGCGAGCAGTGTGTCCTGCTGCAACGGCTTCCATGTCGCGGGTCAGGCGATCCAGGTCGTTCACCATGGCTCGGGCGTGGGACAGTGCCACGCGGCCCAAAGGCGTGGGCGCCATGCCGCGTGCCGAGCGGTCGAATAATTCGGCACCGAACATGGCTTCAAGTTCGGCCAAGGTTTTCGTAATTGCCGGCTGACTGGTTGACATGGCTTCGGCGACGCGCGTCAGCGAGCCCAGCGCTTCAATGCTTAGCAACAACACGCAGTGACGAATTTTGAAGCGCTGGCTCAGTTTGTGCAGGACTTCATCTGGGTTGAAATAAACCATAATCTTAACAAAATAACCTTTTTAATATTAAACCATACTAAAACAGAATAATTAAGTTATGGAGCAGGCATAGAATAGTGGGCATTACATATGAAAGAGGTTGAAAATGGCTACAGCAGATCGGCAAGCGGCTCTGGATTACCACGAGTTTCCTCGCCCGGGAAAAGTGTCGGTCATGGCCAGCAAGCCCATGGCCACCCAGGGCGACCTGGGCCTGGCCTATACGCCAGGAGTGGCGGCGGCCTGTGAAGAGATAGCCAGCAATCCCATGAACGCGTTCCGGTTTACTGGGCGGGGTAACTTGGTAGGCGTCATCACCAATGGCACGGCGGTGCTGGGCCTGGGCAATATCGGTCCGCTGGCGTCCAAGCCGGTCATGGAAGGCAAGGCTGTCTTGTTCAAGAAGTTTGCCGGCATCGATGTATTCGATATCGAAATCAATGAAAACGATCCCGACAAGCTGGTCGAGATCATTGCCGGCCTTGAGCCCACGTTTGGTGGCATCAATCTAGAAGACATCAAAGCGCCTGAATGTTTTATTGTCGAACGTAAATTGCGCGAGCGCCTAAGCATTCCCGTCTTTCACGATGACCAGCACGGTACGGCCATTTGTGTGTCAGCCGCCTTCATTAATGGCTTGAAGGTCGTTGAAAAAGACATCAAGCAGGTCAAGGTGGTGGTTTCGGGCGCGGGCGCAGCAGCGCTGGCCTGCCTGGATCTGATCGTGGATTTGGGCCTACCCCTGGAAAATGTCTGGGTCTCCGACATAGAAGGCGTGGTCTATACCGGGCGAGAAAAGCTCATGGATCCGCAAAAATCCAGGTTCTGCCAAGATACCGAGGCGCGCACACTAGATGAAATCATAGATCAGGCCGATGTCTTTCTTGGCTTGTCCGCCGGCGGCGTACTCAAGCCGTCCATGGTTGCCAAGATGGCTGCCCGGCCTTTGATTCTGGCCCTGGCCAACCCCAGCCCTGAAATTTTGCCAGAAGATGCGCATGCGGTGCGCGATGATATTGTTATGGCCACGGGTCGTTCCGACTACCCCAACCAGGTAAACAATGTGCTGTGTTTCCCCTACATTTTCCGGGGCGCGCTCGACGTGGGCGCCACCACGATTACCCGTGAAATGGAAATGGCTGCCGTCTATGCCATTGCATCGTTGGCCGAAGAAGAGCAAAACGAAGTCGTGGCAGCCGCCTATGGCACTTACGATGTGTCGTTCGGGCCCGAATACTTTATACCCAAGCCCTTTGATCCGCGCCTGATCGTACGCATTGCCAGCGCGGTGGCCAAGGCCGCCATGGATAGCGGCGTGGCAACTCGGCCTTTGCCCGACTTTGAGGCCTATGTGGGTCAGCTCGAGCAGTTTGTTTACCACTCGGGCGCCTTCATGAAGCCTTTGTTTTCGGCTGCCAAGCAATTGGTGCGCGACGGCGGCAAGGCGCGTATTGTGTTCACAGAAGGCGAAGAAGAGCGCGTGTTGCGGGCGGTACAGGTCATAGTCGATGAAAAACTGGCACGTCCCATTTTGGTCGGCCGGCCCCAGGTATTGCTCTCGCGTATTGAAAAATATGGTTTGCGCATACGCCTGGGTCAGGACGTTGAAGTGACCAACCCCGAGTATGACGAGCGTTTTCATCAATACTGGACCACCTATTGGGAAATGCGTTGCCGCCAGGGCGTAACCAAAGAAATGGCCCGCGTCGAAATGCGTCGCCGGCTGACCCTGATTGGCGCCATGATGGTGCACCTGGGCGATGCCGATGGCATGATTTGCGGTACGGTCAGTGGCTATCACGAGCACCTGCGGTTTATCGACGAAGTGATAGGTAAAAAGCCGGGCACACAGACTTATGCCGCCATGAATGTGCTTTTGCTGAACGAGCGCACGGTGGCGCTGGTTGATACGCACGTGAACGACGATCCCACGGCAGAGCAAATTGCCGAGTTCACCATCGCCGCCGCCGACGAAATGAAATGGCTGAACATGACGCCCAAAGCCGCGCTGCTTTCACGTTCCAACTTCGGCTCCGGCAGCTCCAGGTCAGGAAGCAAAATGCAGCAGGCATTGGTCATGATACGCGAGCGTGCCCCCGAACTTGAAATCGATGGCGAGATGCATGGCGATTGCGCCCTGGATGCCGCCTTGCGTGCACGCATTTTGCCCCAGTCCCGACTCGAGGGCGCCGCCAACCTGCTGGTGTGCCCCAATGTCGACGCCGGCAATATTGCCTACAACCTGCTCAAGACGGCTGCAGGCAGCAACGTGGCGGTTGGGCCCTTCCTGTTGGGCGCCAATGCGCCCGTGCATGTCCTGACCAACAGCTCGTCGGTGCGGCGCATTATCAACATGGCTGCCCTAACGGTGATTGACGCCAACCGTTAGTGTCCTGTCGGTGATAAAATCGCCGCCAACTCTAATAGCAGCGTGACACCCATGAGACTAAGCCACCAGGCGCAACGCAACGCCGGCTGGATAGCATTGATTGCTTTCCTGCTGGCTACGCTCATGCCTTCGGTTGCCTTGGCGGTGTCAGATGATACGGCCTCCAGGGCTGTGTGGATGCAGCTATGTACCGTGAATGGCCCAATATCCATACAGATGGATACGTCTGTGGATACTGATCCCGTTGATCTGGATAGCACCACCGTCAAATCCGGCCATTGTGTATTGTGTTTTTATCCGGCTTGCCCACCCAGGGCAGGCGTAAGCGCCAGTGCCCATTTTGATGGCCAGCATTTTGGCGCGCCACCTCTCTTTTACCGTGCTCCCAGCCAGCTGTTTGCCTGGGCAGTTTCCCTGGCGCGGGCCCCTCCGCACGCAATCTGAGCTTCTGACTTTATGCTGTACCGCCGTCTTGGCGGGCAATGGTCATTAACGCTGGGGTCTGGCCACGGGAGTGTCGGCGTATGCTGACGTGCTCTTGATTTGTGGTGGCTATGCCTGCAAAGCAGGGAAATCCACATGTATTCAAAAGAACAAGTCAGGCTTGTTGGCCTGGACGGGGCGGCCCGTTTGGCCGTCGCTCCACTATTGCTGCTGTCTTTCATTGCGCCGGTGCAGGCGCAAACATCTGCGTCTACACTGCCCGCCATTACGGTTACCGGCTCGGGAGCGCAAGCCGGCCTGACCGCGCCCGTTTCAACGGGCTCGGGCCTGGATCTGACTCCCATGCAGACACCGGCCAGCCTAGAGGTCATCAGTCGCGACCAGTTGGAAGAGCGAGGTGATCACAGCGTTGTCGATGCAATTACCCGTGCGGGCGGCATCAGTGCCATGGGGCATCCGGGCAACGGCGGCAGCTCGCTGTCGGCGCGCGGCTTTACGGACACTACATCGGTCATGCGGCTTTACGATGGTATGCGCCAGTACGGTGGCGTGGGCCTGACCTTTCCTTTCGATACCTGGCCCATAGAACGGATAGAGGTTTTGCGCGGTCCCGCGTCGGTGATTTATGGCGATGGCGCCATAGGCGCGGTCGTCAATGTGATTCCCAAGAAACCTACACGCGGCCCCATAGAAAATGAGCTGGAAGCCACGCTGGGCACCGATGATACCGCCAGGCTAGGCTTGGGCAGCGGTGGCGCCTTGAGCGAGCGCTGGTCTTATCGCGTGGATCTGAGCGGTATGCGATCGGATGGCTGGGTTGACCATGGCGAATCGCGCGATGCAAGTTTTTCGGGTGCTCTGCAGTGGGATGTCACAGACGACTTGAGCCTGCGACTAAGCCATGCTTATGGCTATCAAAAGCCCATGAAGTACTTCGGCACCCCATTGCTAGACGGTGTGCCCCAGGAAGGCTTGCGTGAGAAAAACTATAACGTGTCGGACAGCGAGATCCGCTATCGGGATCAATGGACTGATCTGCATGCTTTATGGACACCCAATGACGCGACCACCGTGCGCGCGCGGCTTTATCATATAGACAGCGAGCGCGATTATCGCAATGCCGAGCGCTATATCTATAACAAGGCCAGTGGGCTGGTAGACAGGTCTGACAACACCGAGATACATCATGATCAGAAGCAGTCAGGCCTGACCGCCGATGCAGCCTTCGATGGCAGCCTGTTTGGCCTGGATAACAAAGTGTCGCTAGGTTTCGATGTAAGCGCCAGCAGCTTCAGGCACAGCAACAATACCTATGCAGGCTCATCGCCATCCGTCGATCCTTACCATCCGGAGCCGGGCTATTTTCATAGCGACGAGCCCACCATTCCACGCTATCGCAATAAGGCCAGCCAATATGCCTTGTTCATCGAAGACCGCTTGGCTCTGACATCCGCATGGTCGGTGTTGGCAGGCTTGCGCTACGACCATACTAAGCTTAAGCGCCAGGATCTGGTGGCCGACAGCGCGGCCTTTGAGCGCAGTTATGCCGAGTTCGGCTGGCGGGTCGGTACAGTTTATGACCTGACGCCGGATCTCGCTGTGTACGCGCAGTATTCGGTAGCGGCAGATCCCGTGGGTGGCATGCTATTACTTAGCCCGGCAAACAGCGAGTTTGAAATGTCCCAAGGCAAGCAGTTGGAAGTTGGGCTTAAACAGACCTTCTGGGAAGGTAGCGGTGAATGGACTCTGGCTGCCTACCAGATCAAGAAAACCAATATGCTCAGTCGCGATCCCGTCGATCCTGCATTGCGGGTACAGGTTGGCGAGCAGTCTTCCCGTGGGATAGAGGCAACGATTGCTGTTTCACCGGCGCGCGGCTGGAGGATAGAGGCCAATGCCAGCATCTTGCGGGCTAGGTTTGACGATTTCCAGGAGGCGGCGGGTGGCGTGGCAGTCTCGCGGGAAGGCAATGTGCCACCCAATGTGGCGCAGCGTTTGGCTAATGTATGGGTAAGCTGGAACTTCCAGCCTGGCTGGACGGCCATGGCGGGCCTGCGCTATGTGGGCAAGCGGTTTGCGGACAACGCCAATAGCCTGGAGTTGCCGTCGTATACAACGACTGATCTGGCCCTGCGATGGGATGTCGGTAAAGACACGACGATTACTGCGCGTGGCTACAATGTGTTCGATAAAGCGTACTTCACTACGGCCTACCATACACCCACGCAGTGGCTGTATGGCCCTGGCCGCCGTCTTGAACTAACGCTGAACCATAGATTCTGACCAGAGGGGGAAGACGCATGTCTGTTGGAGCACGTGCCCGGCGCCTGACCTATCTGGTGCATCGCTGGACGGGGGTGGGCGGGTGCCTGCTGATGGTCTTGTGGTTTGTCAGTGGGATAGTGATGCTCTATGTGGGCTACCCCAAGTTAACCCCTTGGGAACGCCTTGGAGCGCTGCCAGCATTGAGTGCTGAGCAATGCTGTCTGCCGCTGGATGCGGCACTGGCGAGCAGTGGGGTGAAATTGCCGGCGCAGTCCATGACGCTGACCTCGATACGTGGGCAAGCGCACTTCCTAATCCGGGATCACGGCGGGGCCTATCGCGTGATCGATGCCCGCACGAGCAGGCTGGTCAGCGACGTAGATGCGCAGGCGGCACAGGACGAAGCACTGTCCTTCATGCCAACCGCCACGGCTAGCTACGACGGGCTTGTGAACGAAGATCGCTGGACGCACTCAGGCAGGTTGAATGCGCACAGACCGCTGCATGTGGTGCAGATGCAAGGTGAGCAGCCTGCGACACTATATGTGTCATCGACCACAGGCCAGGTCGTGATGGATGCGCCACTATCGCAGCAGCGCTGGAACTACGTGGGAGCGTGGTTGCATTGGCTATACATATTCCGATTTCAATCGAGTGATCCGGTCTGGAGCTGGCTGGTCATTGTGTTGTCCGCCGTCGGGACGGTCAGTGCCCTGACGGGCATATACGTGGGGCTGCGACGCTGGCGCTTCAATGGACATTACAAGACCGGATCCAGGACACCGTATCGCGCGCCATGGATGCGCTGGCATCATATCGCCGGCCTGCTTTTCTCGGGTTTTGTTTTCACCTGGATCTTCAGCGGTCTGATGTCCATGAATCCGCTGAGCGTCTTCAGCGCAGCGGGAGAACGCCCCATCACGATGCTTTACTACGGCGGTGCACCCGGGGCGGGAGGTATGCTGGGCGACATGCGAGGCGTCATTGCAAGCTTGCGCCAGCAAGACTTTGCTGTGGTTGAAATGGAATGGCGCAGGCTGAAAGGGCGGCCTTACATACTGGCGCGCAATGCTGCGGGCGACTCGCGCCTGGTCATGGATGACGGGGCAGGCGGGCTGCAGATACGCGACCGCTGGCAAGAGGCTGATATCTTGAAAGCAGCTGCTCAGCTATTGCCGTATCCGATAGTGGACAGCCAGCTTATGACGCAATACGACAGCTACTACTATGGACGCCAGCCCGAGGCCATGAATGGTGCAATAGAACGCCGTTTGCCCGCTCTGCGACTGGATTTTGACGATCCTGGCCAGACCCGGGTTTATATAGACCTGCATACAGGAGATTTAGCTGCCTCTCTTGACCATAGACAGCGGATCGGGCGCTGGCTGTTCAATTTCCTGCATAGCTGGGACACCCCTGCGATGCTGTCGACGACGGCCTGGCGCGATGTCGTCCTGATACTGTTGAGTTTAGGAGGCCTGCTGGTGTCGGTGACTGGCGTAGTGATTGCCTATGTGCGACTGCGTTTGTGGGTGAAGGCACTGAAGTGAAGATGGCTGCGGAGCCGGGTGTTCTTTGTTATTGTTAGGAACACCAATGCATAGATTCAGCCCTAGGATATCGTGAAAATGGACACAAGACCCGCTACGGACGCCTCCGCAGACCAGACATTCCAAACGGTCAAACATGCGATTACATCAAGAAAAAGCACGCGTGCTTTTTTACCCAAGCCCGTTGATCCGGCCTTGATCGACGAGCTGTTGCTGACGGCCGGCATGGCCCCCAGCGGCAGCAATATTCAGCCCTGGCAGGTTCATGTGATTACCGGCAAGGCGCGCGACCGCCTGTCTGCCGATCTGCTGGTCGCCCATCAGCAAAAGACTCCCGAGGAACGAGAGTATCAATACTATCCTGTGAAGTGGCGCAGCCCTTATATAGAGCGGCGCCGGGCTACTGGCTGGGGACTGTACGGCCTGTTGAATATCACCAAAGGCGATCACGAGGCAACAGCCCGCCAGCACGGCAGGAACTTCGAATTCTTCGATGCGCCCGTGGTCATGATCTTCACGATGGACAATGACCTGGAGACCGGCAGCTGGCTGGACTATGGCATGTTCCTGCAGAGCATCATGGTGGCGGCGCGCGGCTGCGGGCTGCATACCTGCCCTCAGGCGGCGCTGGTGAATTATCCGCGCATCATCAGAAAACATCTGAACATAGCGGATGACAAGATTCTGGTGTGCGGCCTGTCGTTGGGGTACGAAGACACCACGAATGTGGTCAATCAATTCCAGCCTTCACGCATGGGGCTGGACGAGTTCGTGACGTATCACCGGGACTAGGCGGCTTGATTTCATCCAGTATTTCCTGAGTATGCTCACCCAGCTCAGGTGCGTGCTTGTAGATGCTGACCGGGCAACCGGGAGTAAGTACAGCGACAACAAAGAATTAAGCGGCGCTGTAGTTCACCGGTATCCACTCATACTCCGTTCCCGTATGTCGAACATGGCCGAGTCCCGGGAAAGAAATGTGCGCTGCGGCAACCATGTATCTTTGTCGCGCCGCGTCGGCCAAAGCCGTTTCGCGTTGCGTCCGCGCGCGCTCGGCATCGCTGTCGAACTGAATGGTAACGGACGGGTCGGCAAGCTGGATCGGGGCAAAATGAACCGTATCGCCCCATATGACCAGCGTCTGCCCTTTGCTTTCCACCGAATAAAAGGTGTGGCCTGGTGTGTGGCCCGGCGCCTCAATAGTTCGAATCCCGGGAAAAAGTTCGGTTGCGCCATTGAAGGGCGCCACCTTGCCAGAGATATGGTAGGGCGCCATCGATGCGCGCCCCTGTGCAAAAGAATGCTGCTGATGCGCTGGCGCGTTTGCCTCGGCCTGAGCGTCAGACCAATGATCGAGTTCGGCCTGATGCACGTGAACGAGCGCGTTGGGAAATACTATTTTTTCATCGATCATCAACCCGCCTGAGTGATCAGCATGCACATGGGTTAATAACACATCGTTGATCTGCCCTGGCTGATAACCTGCTGCGCGAAGGTTGGCGAGCAGTTGTCCTCCTCCACCTCGTGATGCGAACAGCTCTCCAGCGCCGGTATCTACCAACACGACGCGAGTCCCGGTATCGATTAGAAAAGCATTGATCGATACTTCGACAGGCAACGATTGAAAATTGCGCGTTATCAACGCTTGGATCTGCGCTTGCGTGATGTTGTTCAGAATTTTGTCGAGTGCGAGGGAAACGGTACCGTCGGACAGCGCCGTCACAACAAAATCGCCAAGCGCCATCCGATAAAAGCCGGGCGCCTGCGCGCGTAGCATTGGTGTTATGGAGTTAGCAATGGTTGGCTCTGAGGGTACTGCGCAGCGGTCAGATGCCGCTGCGAAGATAGAGGAACATAGGCAAAGCGGGCGGAGTTTCATGATTTATCGCTCAGATCTAGCACAACGTGTGTGAAAATGGCAACCTGGTGGCAGATTCGCGGACCTGTTCTATCTGGTCGTAGCGGAGTTCCTTTTCGAGTCGGCCCATCGTTGCCCTAAGCAATCTGTTGCAGCACGCCGCCATCAACACGCAGGGCCGCGCCCGTCGTGGCGGAAGCTTGCTCCGAGCAAACATAGATGACCATGTCAGTCACTGTCGGTGAGTTCAAGGAAAGGTTTCGGCTTGGCCGTGCCAAGATTGTTGATCAGAATGTCGGTGTCCGCCACCTGCGCGACAACTCCGCAACCGCCCGGCCGATGCCAGCGGTACTGCCAGTAACGATGGCTTTTCGTCCTCTCAGATCAATAATCATGATAAACCTCACTTCTGTTGTTTTCAATGTTCATGTAGCGCGCACCGTATCCCCGGAGCCCGCTCGTTGCTCATTCATGGTTTCTTCACTAATCGAGCTTTACCAGGTTCTGAAACAGAAGTCCGCCCTGCTTGCCGTCCGGAACGTGCAGGGCTGCACCGCCCTGATCGAGCCTTCCGAGTTCAACCGAAGCGAAGCCGAGTCGCGCGACAAGCGCTGCGATCGTTGTGCTGGCATCCGCGTCATTGCTTGATACGAAGACCACCTGGCGCTGGCCGCTAGCCGGGGGATTCGTCCCAAGCCGATGCACAGGCAGGTGATTGAAGGCTTTGACCAGCTTTGCTCCTGGCATGAAGCCTGCATTGATCTCGGAAGACAGGAGGCCGCGCAGTTTCGTTTCCCCTACCTCGGCCGGCTGCAGGGCGTTGGTCACGTCAACCACGATCTTGCCGGTCCAGTCGGGGAGCTTCATCGCCACGGACTCGACCTGCATGAATCCGACCGCAAGGAACATGATGTCCGCTTCGAGTGCATGCTCCAGCGTGGCCGGAACCACGTGTCGTCCCAGCTCGGCAGTGATTGCCGCCAGAGATTCTGGCCCACGCGAGTTGGCAATCTGCACATCGATTCCGGCCCTCGCGAAAAGGCCTGCCAACGTCCTGCCAACAGGGCCGGACCCTAAGATACTGTATTGAGTGTTCATGAGTGTTCTCCAAGTGATGTGTATGGAAGCGGGAGGCGACCCGCAGCTGCGCCAAGGACATCGGAATCAATTTCTGGAAGGTTCATGTCGATGCTTTTATGGTGAGATTGGAACCAATATAGGGCTTCCCGTTTAATCTTAAAAGACGATAAAATAAGATTTTAGCTATCTGAATTTGAGATGGATTGCTATGCTGGACGGTGTTTCGCTGGACCAAATCAGGGCCTTTATCGCGGCAGTAGATGAGGGCAGCTTCTCGGCTGCGGGACGCAAGCTCTATCGCGTGCAGTCGGCGGTAAGTGGGTGGATCGGCGGCCTGGAGGCGCAACTCGGCGTCGTGCTGTTTGATCGCACGGCACGCTCTCCGAAGCTCACGCCCGAGGGCATGTTGTTGCTCGCCGATGCACGCAATATCGTGTCCGGGGTCAATACACTGAAGGCGCGCGCCAAGCTCATGGCCGGAGGGCTTGAAGCGGAATTGTCGGTAGTCGTCGATGTATTTTTCCCGACCACCACCATCGCTGCGGCGGCAAAGGCGTTCGCGGAACGGTTTCCGCTGACCCCACTACGGCTGTTTGTGGAGGGATTGGGCGCGGCATACCAGCCCGTGCT
Source organism: Alcaligenaceae bacterium (assembly GCA_013416405.1). Classification (GTDB taxonomy): domain Bacteria; phylum Pseudomonadota; class Gammaproteobacteria; order Burkholderiales; family Burkholderiaceae_B; genus Pusillimonas_C. The sequence continues at coordinate 229,925 of JACCET010000004.1, read as the reverse complement.
GGACGAACGTTGCAGTTTGGGCGTTCTGGCATCGCTGCCTGTCGAGTTTCCCTCACTGGTCAGCGAACGCCTGAACGAGATTCCCTTGGTCATGGTGGCGTCACCGCAGCATCCACTGGCCAAATTTCGTGGCCGGATACCCAAGCGCGAACTGGCCAAGCATGTGCAACTCGTGCTTACCGACCGATCGAGTCTGATGTCCGGCAAAGACTACGGCGTCCTGTCCCCGTTGACGTGGCGGTTGGCAGACCTTTCAACCAAGCACGCCTTCCTCAAGGATGGCGTAGGCTGGGGTAGCATGCCTTATCACATGGTGGCGTCCGACATCGCCTTGGGAGGCCTGATGCTCCTGAATGTGCGCGATGATTTCGCATTAACCATGTCTGCTTGTTACCGGGCGTCGGCGCCACCTGGGCCAGCGGGAAGATGGCTCATCGACTACTTGAAGAATTTGTCAGGGCGTGAAACCCAACTGTAAATCTTCCAAGGACGGGTGCTCTAGAGGCGTTTCCGCCAAGTCCGGTAGGGAATCTCTGCGTTGCTACCAAATTTGCTATCACCCTAAAAAGCAAAAGCCTGTTAATTCATTGAATTAACAGGCTTTTTTAATCTTGGCGGAGCGGACGGGACTCGAACCCGCGACCCCCGGCGTGACAGGCCGGTATTCTAACCAACTGAACTACCGCTCCGCAGCGGTGTACTACTTATGCCAGAATTTCTGGCGTCCCCTAGGGGATTCGAACCCCTGTACCCACCGTGAAAGGGTGGTGTCCTAGGCCTCTAGACGAAGGGGACCGGACAAAACAAGCTGCGTATCATAGCATATTTAACACGCTGTTTACTGCAATCTGCCGTTATCGAACAGACTTTTCTTCGTAGAACTGGTGGAGGTAAGCGGGATCGAACCGCTGACCTCTTGCATGCCATGCAAGCGCTCTCCCAGCTGAGCTATACCCCCGTACTGGCTTGTCTAGCGAAGAAGCGAGATTATGCACCATTTTTTTAATGTGTGCAAGTCAGAGTCTTGTCAGCACCCTTTTCTACCTTGTTTTTAGCTATTTATCTTTTTTCTGAATGAAAAGCCCAGCAGCAGCAACAGCACCGATGCGATCAGCACAGGCAAGTTTCCCCAGCGCACATAGGGTGTAAGCCCCGTCATGCCTTGAACCTCCACATCCAGCACGCCTTTGCTCATCGGTTCCAGCGCCGCGCGTACGTAGCCGTTGGGATCTATGGCAGCGGTCATTCCTGTGTTGGTGGCGCGCAGCATGGGGCGGGCGGTTTCCAGCGAGCGCATGCGGGATATCTGCAGGTGCTGGCGCAGGGCCCATGAATCTCCAAACCAGCCCAGGTTGCTCAGGTTGACCAATATATTGGCGCCCGGTCCTGCGGCGTCGCTGTTGCGCACGGACTGTATGATTTCTTCTCCGAAGACGTCTTCATAGCAGATGTTGGGCGCAATGATCTGGCCTTTGATGGGGAACAGGGGTTGTCTGACTGGCCCTCTATTGAAGTCGCCCAGCGGTATCTGCATGCTGTCGACAAACCATCGGAAGCCTGTGGGTGCGAACTCCCCAAATGGAACCAGGTGGTGTTTGTCGTAGCGCAGGTCTATGGCGCCGCTGATCAGTGACTGCAAAGGCGTATTGGCGTCAAATGCGATGGCGCTGTTGGTGTAGCGGTCGGTATTGTCGTGGCGGTCATGCAGGGGAATGCCCATGAGGATCTGGGCATTGCGCTCGTGTGCGACCGTAAGCCAGCGCTGCCAGACCTGGGGGGCGATCCTGTTCTGGAACAAGGGGATGACGGTTTCGGGCAGGACGATCAGTCCGGGGGCGCCGTTGGGCTCTCTGGGAGGAAGGGCAGCGAGTTCCAGATAGGTATTCAGTCCGCTCTGCAGCAGTTGGGGGTCGAATTTTTCTGATTGCGGTACATTGCCCTGCACCAGCCGTACCATCAAGGGTTCGCCTTGCGGTTCTGACCAACTGATATGGCTCAGGGCTATGCCGATCAGGCCCGATACGATGGCCAGGCCTACGCCTACTGCGGCTTTGGCATCGTTGGCAGTGTCTTTGGAACACGCCAGCAGTGCGATGGCACCGGCGGCAAATGCGGCTAGCCAGGCCAGGCCGTATACGCCCAGAATAGGCGCCCATGATGCCAGCATGCCTTCAACGTGAGCGTAGCCTATGTTGAGCCAGGGCAGACCGGTAAACATCGTGCCGCGCAACCATTCGAACAGGGTCCAGCTTGAAGCCCAGACGGCAGCCAGCAGCACCTGCCGCTGATAACTGGCCAGGGTATGGGCTTGATATCCGGCCAGCAGCCGTGTGAGCGCCGATGCCAGCGTTATGTACAGGGCCAGGACGGCTGCGAGCAGCAACACCGCCGCAGTTGCCAGGGGCGCCGCCATGCCGCCGTACTCGTGCATGCTGATGTAAAGCCAGTACAGACCGACCGCGAAGTGGCTAAGGCCGAAAAGAAAACCGCCCAGTGCGGCCTGGACGGTTGTGTTGGCCTTGAAAACAAAAAACGCCAGCACTGCCAGCGTGAATATTTGAACGAAAGGCAGTATCCAGTGTGGCAAGGGGCCGGGCGCAAAAGACAGCGCATGCGCCGCGCCCAGAACCAGCAAGCCGGCCAGGCGCCGGTCTATGTGCTTGATCTTTTTCAAGGCTTTACTCGGATGGGTTGGAGGGCGCCAGGGGGTCAGCGATGTCGTGCTGCAAGTGTAACCATAGTGCGCGCTTGGCATCGGCACCAACCACGGTGATGTTCAGTCCTTGGTGGCTGATGCTGTCGCCGCGCCGGGGAATGCGTCCCAGTTCGGCGGCCAACCAGCCGCCCAGTGTGTCGTAGTCGTCGTTGGGCAGTTCGGTATTGAAACTGCGGTTGAAGACGTCTATTTCGGTAATGCCCATGGCCCGCCAGCTATTGGTGCCGGTCTGGAAAATGGTTTTCTCGGCGTCTTCGTCGTATTCGTCTTCTATGTCGCCAACAATTTGCTCGAGTACGTCTTCCATGGAGACCAGGCCGGATATGCCGCCATGCTCGTCCACCACGATGGCCAGGTGATTGCGGCTGCTGCGAAATTCGTGCAACAGTACATTCAGGCGCTTGGTTTCGGGAATGAATACGGCCGGGCGAACCAGCGGACGCAGGTCTATGGCTGGGTTCGAGATTGAGAGCAGCAGATCCTTGGCTAGCAATATGCCCACGATGTTGTCACGGTCGTCTTCATAAACGGGAAAACGTGAGTGGCCAGTTTCTATGATCTCGGGCAACACTTCAGCCAGGGGTTTACCGACATCCAGCATGTCCATTTTGGATCGGGGCACCATGATGTCAGCGACGGTTTGGTTGGCGACCTCGAGCGCACCGGAAATCATGGCATAGGATTCGCCGTCCAGCACTTGGCGGTCGTGTGCGGCTTCGAGCACGGCCTTGATGTCGTCACGGTCTTCGGGCTCGGAGCGCCGCATGAAAGTAGTTAGCCTTTGGAGCAGGGATTTGGAACTGTTTTTTGCCGGGCGAGGCTCGGCATCGGATGGGTTAGGTTCTGACATTGTCCATGGGACTGAATACAAGAGGTTTTAGCATAACCGATATTATCGGCCTAGGTGTTGAGCCGCGTCGTCCTGGTAAGGATCGGCGATAGCCATTTCGGCCAGTATGGCGGTTTCCAGCGCTTCCATGTCGGCGGCCTCGTCGGGGTCGACATGGTCATAGCCCAAGGCATGCAACACGCCGTGCACGGTCAGGTGTGCGGCATGGTGCAGCACGGTTTTCTTTTGCTCCAGCGCTTCGCTGTGCAGTACAGGCACGCATAACACAATATCGCCGCGAGCCACGCCGTCCGTATCTATGCCGTATTCGAAAGTCAGGACATTGGTGGCATAGTCCTTCTGGCGGAACTCGTGGTTCAGACGGCGGCCTTCGTCGGCATCCACCAGGCGCAGGGTCAGCGAGGCGGCGCGAAAGCGGTTGGGTACGCCAGCCGAGGCCTCGGCTTTTTGAGCGCCTGACAAGGCATGCAGCACCCAGCGGCGCAGGCGCCAGCGTGGCAGTTCGGGCGTTGGTGTGGCGTATTGAACCGATAGAGAAAGCTCAGGCGGCATGGTCAGCGGCCTTGTCGTAGGCATCGACAATGCGGGCGACCAGGGGGTGGCGCACGACATCGCGGCTGGTAAAGTGTGTAGTGGCTATGCCCTGAACCGATTCCAGTACGTCTACCGCTTGTACCAGACCGCTGGCCTGGCCGCGCGGCAGGTCCACTTGCGATGGGTCTCCGTTGATGACCGCCTTGCTGCCAAAGCCAATGCGGGTCAGGAACATTTTCATTTGTTCAGGCGTGGTGTTCTGGGCTTCGTCCAGAATGACGAAAGCGTGATTCAGCGTACGCCCTCGCATATAGGCCAATGGAGCGATTTCTATGGCTTGCTTCTCGAACAGACGCTGAACCCGTTCTACACCCATCAGGTCGTACAGGGCATCATAGAGCGGGCGTAAATACGGATCGACTTTTTGAGCCAAGTCTCCGGGCAGAAAGCCCAGGCGCTCGCCTGCTTCCACCGCAGGGCGGGTCAGCACCAGCCTTTGCACGGTTTCGCGTTCCAGGGCGTCAATGGCGCAGGCAACTGCCAGCCAGGTCTTGCCTGTGCCGGCCGGCCCCACCCCAAAGGTAATGTCGTGACGCAGGATATTGTTCAGGTAGTCGCGCTGTCTGGGCGTGCGTGGACGCAGATCTGACTTGCGGGTACGCAGGCTAAGGCTCAGGTCATCGACCGGCGGCAGTTCGGGCAATTCAGCAGAGGCGGGCTGTACTTCAGCAGAGGCTTGCGAACGCCCTGCGCCCAGCTCGACCATGCCTAGCTGGATATCATCGATAGACAAGGCCTTGTGCACCGCGCGGCGGTGGAAAAGCCGCAGGGCGCTGGCGGCGGCCCTGGCCTGGTCACCAGTAATGGATATGCGATCACCGCGTCGGCTTAGTGTGACATTCCAGCCGTCGGCAATCTGACGCAGGTTTTCGTCCAGCGGGCCGCATAGATTGGCCAGATTGGTATTGTCGCCGTCCAGTGTGACGACGATGGGTGCTTTGTTGCGGGCGGCACGCGTCATGCGTGTTCCCCGCTGTCGGATACCCGGGTTACGATTTCGCCTTTCAGTGTATTGGTCATGGCCTGGGTAATGCGCACGTCCAACATTTGGCCGATCAAGCGTGGTTGGCCCACGAAGTTGACGATGCGGTTGTTTTCAGTGCGTCCGGATAGCTCGTTGGGGTCGCGTCGCGAGGGCTTTTCAACCAGGATACGCTGGGTCGTGCCCAGCATGCTTTGGCTGATGGCGTCGGCTTGTTCGTTGATCAGGGCCTGCAGGCGATGCAGCCGCTCCAGCTTGACCTCTTTGGGCGTGTTGTCTTCCAGGTCGGCGGCTGGTGTGCCCGGACGACGCGAATAAACGAAGGAGAAGGATTGATCGAAACCCACGTCGCGTATCAGCTTCATGGTCTTTTCGAACTCGGCTTCGGTTTCGCCGGGAAAGCCAACGATGAAGTCGGACGACAGTGTCAAGCCAGGGCGCGCGGCGCGCAGGCGGCGCACGATGGATTTGAACTCAAGCGTGGTATAGCCGCGTTTCATGGCGGCAAGTATGGGGTCGCTTCCGGCTTGTACGGGCAAGTGCAGGAAAGGTACCAGCTTGGGCAAGGCGCCATGCGCCTCGATCAGGCGGCTGGTCATCTCTTTGGGATGCGAGGTCGTGTAGCGTATGCGTTCAATGCCGGGAATTTCGTGTACGTATTCCAGCAACATGGCAAAGTCGGCGATCTCGGTGCTGTCTGCCATGGGGCCGCGATAGGCGTTAACGTTTTGACCCAGCAGAGTCACTTCCTTGACGCCTTGGTCAGCCAGGTCGGCCACTTCCATCAGTACGTCGTCAAAAGGTCGCGATACCTCGGCGCCCCGTGTATAAGGCACGACACAGAAACTGCAGTATTTGCTGCAGCCTTCCATAATAGAAACAAAGGCCGTGTAACCCTCGACGCGGGCGGGAGGCATGGCGTCGAATTTTTCGATTTCGGGGAAACTGATGTCGACTTGGGCGCGCCCGGATTCGCGGCGTCGGGCGATAAGGTCGGGCAGACGATGCAAGGTTTGCGGGCCAAACACCACATCTACATAGGAAGCACGCTTGATGATGGCCTCGCCTTCCTGGCTGGCTACGCAGCCGCCAACGCCGATGATCAGGTCGGGATTGCTCTGCTTCAGGTGCTGGACACGACCCAGGTCGGAAAAGACCTTTTCTTGCGCTTTCTCGCGCACCGAACAGGTATTGAACAGAATGATGTCGGCGTCTTCGGGCGTCTGGGTGATTTCTACGCCTTGATCCTCGCGCAGCACATCCGCCATTTTGTCGGAATCGTATTCGTTCATCTGGCAGCCGAAGGTACGTATGAACAGCTTGCGTGTTTTCTTTGGCTTTTGCTCGGGTTCTTCCGGAACTAGTAGCAGGCTGGGCGCCAGGGGTTCGCTTGGAATGAGCAGGGCAGAGGAATTTGCAGGCGCCGTAGCGGCAGCGGGGCGATTTCGCTTGAGAGTGGTTTCTTGCATGACGGGTGCCGTAACGGGTGTATATCCCGGGGGCCAAAGGTAAAACGGGCATTGTAACGTTCTTTACCTGATCGGGACTTATTGAGTCGGGCTTTGGTGCGTCATTATCTAGGCGTTCTTTATCGCTTTGCGCTATATTGATATACATCAAAAATATAAGCGGAAGTGGCGCGGCCTTTGCTGTACCCGTATCCATTAGTCGGTCACACCGTTTTTCATGCCCATATCAAAGGAGAAAGGAATGAAAGAACTCACTAATGCGAGCCGACGCCGCATGCTTGCCTCGACTGGCGGCATGGTGGCCCTGGCAGGTCTGGGCGGTGTTGCCCGGGCCGATACCGGTGGTGCTGATTCTGCGGCAGCAAAGGCGGTCAAGTCTTTGCCTGACTATGCCAGCTGGAAAGATGCCGACAGCCTGATCGTGCATAGTGCCAACACGATTGAAACCAAGCGCACCGCGTTTGGTAGCAGCGTGATTACGCCGACTGACCGACTTTTTGTGCGCAACAACGTCACCCCGCCTAAAGATGCCAGCATGGTCAAAGAGCCTGATAGCTGGAAGATGGAGGTAAGCGGTGTGGCCAAGCCACGCAGCTTTACCGTGGCTGAGCTTAAAGAGCTGGGTCTTGCTGCGGTTCCCATGGTGTTGCAGTGTTCGGGCAATGGTCGTGGCTGGTTTCCGCATAAACCCAGCGGTACGCAATGGACGGTAGGCGCTGCAGGGTGCGTGATATTTACTGGCGTGCCCGTCAAAGCATTGCTGGAAGCTGTTGGCGGTATGGCTGACGGCATGGTTTACATGACCAGCACCGGTGGTGAAGAAATTCCGGCCGGCCTGGATCCTAATACGGTCAGGATCGAACGCTCGGTTCCGCTCTCGGCCATTGAAGATGCCATTCTGGCCTGGGAATTGAATGGCGAGCCGTTACCGTTGGCGCATGGCGGCCCCTTGCGCATAATCGTGCCCGGCTATACCGGCGTGAATTCGATCAAATACATCAAGCATCTGGCGTTTACCAAAGAGCAGTCGCCGGCCAAGATCCAGCAAACCAGTTACCGCTGGACGCCGGTGGGTGGCAAGCCCAGCCCCAGCGAAGATTCTATTTGGGAAATGCCGGTCAAGTCCTGGATCAACTACCCCTCTGATCCAGGCCAGACCGTCAAGGCGGGCAAGGTTCAGATCAGCGGCGTGGCCATGGGCGGCATGACCGCCGCCAAATCCATAGAAGTCTCGGTCAACGGCGGAAAAGACTGGAAAAAGGCCGAGTTTGTCGGGCCGGATCTGGGCAAATATGCCTGGCGTGAATTCGTATTTGCGGCCGACCTTGCCGCCGGCACCCACGAGCTGGCCTGCCGGGCCACCAACGAGGCTGGCGATACGCAACCGGAAGAGCGTCTCGAGAATAATCGGGGCTATATCAACAACAGCTGGCGTGACCATATGGTGGCCATCAAGGTTGCCTGATCACACTGACTCGTCAACCGACATGCCCTTGAGTGGGCATGTCTGCTTTGAAACATCAAGGATAAGAATGAAGACGTTTGCAGTATCGCGGATAGTAGGAATGTTGTTGTTGGGCACGGCGGGTGCCTGTTGGGCGGGAGAGCCCGACAGCCAACTGCTGGAAAGGGGTAAAACCTTGTTCAGCACCGAGGCAGTGCCGGCCTGTGCCATTTGTCACACCCTGCAAGATGCGGATGCCACGGGTGCTATCGGGCCGGATCTGGATGAGCTCAAGCCAGATGCCGAGCGTATAAAGAAGGTACTTCATGAAGGCATGGGCGCCATGCCTTCATTTGCCGACAGCCTGGATCAGGAAGCAATTGATGCCATCGTTGCTTATGTAGTCCACGCAACCAGCGGCGGGCAGTAAGCGCGCTGCTGGTTGTAAGCAGGCCCGGCGGCCCTACATTACTTCGGTTGCCGGGTCGTCTTTCTTGATGGGCTTGATCAGGTCTTCACGCTTGATGCCCAGCCACATGGCAAGGGCGGCCGCCACGAATACCGACGAGTAGATACCGAACCAGATGCCGATGGTCAGCGCCAGCGAGAAATTATGCAGTGTGGGGCCACCAAAAAAGAACATGGACAGCACCATCATCTGCGTGGAGCCATGGGTAATGATGGTTCGTGAAATGTTCTGTGTGATCGACAGGTCGATGATGTCGGCCACCGACATCTTGCGCTGCTTGCGGAAGTTTTCACGGATACGATCCATGACCACCACCGACTCGTTCACCGAGTAGCCCAGCACCGCCAGCACCCCGGCCAGCACCGATAGCGAAAACTCCCACTGGAAAAAGGCAAAAAAGCCCAGAATGATCACCACGTCGTGCAGGTTGGCAATGGCGCAGGCCAGTGCCAGTTTCCATTCGAAGCGGAAGGCAAGGTAGATAAGTATGCCGGCCACCACGAACAGCATGGCCATGAGCCCGTTATGTAGAAGTTCCTGGCCGACCTGCGGGCCTACGAACTCGACGCGGCGTAATTCTGCGTTGCCATGCTGTTGCTGCAGCACTTGCATTACGCTTGCGCTTTGCTGGCTGGCATCCTGGCCCTCGCGTGTTGGCAGCCTGATCATGATGTCTTGCGAGGTGCCGAAATTCTGAACCTGGAAGTCGGTGTAGTCCAGGCTGTTGATCGCGGTGCGCACCTCATCGACCTGAACCGACTCCTGGTAATGCACCTCCATGACGGTGCCACCGGTGAACTCGATCGACAGGTGGAAGCCCTTCAGAACGATGAAGGCCACGGCTGCTATGAAGGTGAGCAAGCTGAACAGATTGAGCACCAGTGCATGCCGCATGAACGGGATGGTGCGATGAATACGAAAGAATTCCATGTTGCTGTGCCTGTAGTTTTGACAGGCCGAAGGGCATGTGCCCCCCGGCGGCTTGCATTATTTTTGACCGGGTTTCCAGACTTGGCCGATAGAGATGCTTTGCAGACGGCGCTTGTTGCCATACCAAAGATTGGCCAGCGCACGTACACCCACGACCGATGAGAACATCGATGTGAGGATGCCTATGCAGTGCACGACGGCAAAGCCGCGTATGGGACCGGACCCGAATGCCAGCAGGGCCACCCCCACGATCAGGCTGGTCAGGTTGGAGTCAAAAATGGTGCCCCAGGCGCGGTCGAAGCCCAGATGTATGGCTTGTTGCGGGCTGGCGCCGTTGCGCAACTCTTCGCGTATGCGCTCGTTGATCAGCACGTTGGCGTCGATGGCCATGCCCAGCGTCAGGGCGATGGCGGCGATGCCCGGCAGTGTCAGGGTGGCCTGCAACATGGACAACACGGCCAGCAGCAACAGTACGTTGAGCGTCAGACCTATGGTCGAAAACACGCCCATCAGATGGTAATAGAGAATAATGAAGATGGCGATGGCTATGAAGCCGTACAAGGTGGAGTCAAAGCCTTGTTTGATGTTGTCGGCACCCAGGCTGGGGCCTATGGTGCGTTCCTCAATGATTTCCATGGGCGCTGCCAGCGCACCGGCACGCAACAGCAGGGCTGTGTCGGCCGCTTCCTGGGCGGTCATGCTGCCGCTGATCTGTACTTGTCCGCCTGGAATTTCGCTGCGGATGACCGGCGCGGTAACGACTTCGCCCTGGCCTTGTTCAAACAACACAATGGCCATGCGCTTGTTGATGTTGTCGCGGGTTACGTCGCGGAAGATGCGCGCGCCTTTCGAATCCAGCGTCAGGTTGACCGAGGGTTGCTGGGACTGCTGGTCGCGTCCGGGCTGGGCGTCTTGCAGGTTCTCGCCGGTCAGGATGACCTGGCGGCGCAGCAACAAGGGGCGCCCGTCGCGGTCGTTGTAGCGCTCCAGGCCAAAGGGCACCGTGCCCGAAGCAAGTGCCGCCATGGCCGAAGGGCTGTCGTCAACCATGCGGATTTCCAGCGTGGCCGTGCGGCCCAGGATTTCCTTGGCCTTGGCTACGTCTTGCACGCCGGGTAATTGCACCACGATGCGGTCGGCACCTTGCTGCTGAATGATGGGTTCGGCCACACCCAGCTCATTGATGCGGTTGTGCAGCGTGGTCATGTTCTGGCGCAGGGCATGGCTTTGTACTTGCGTGGCGGCCGTATCGGTCAGCCGGCCGGTCAGCAGGAATTGGCCGCCGTTTTCACCGCTATTGGTGAAAACCAGGTCAGGCATGCCGCGCCGTAATTCGGAAACGGCATTGTCACGCGCGTCGGCGCTGCCAAAACTTGCCACGATAGACATGTCGGAGCGTTCTACGTTGCTGGTGGCAACCTTGCCTTCGCGCAGGACATTGCGCACATCGCTGGCCAGCGAGTCGTAGCGGCCGGTCAGGGCGCCTTGCATGTCGACTTGCAGCAGGAAGTGCACACCGCCGCGCAGATCCAGACCCAGGTACATGGGGCGCGCACCCAGGGCGGTCAGCCAGTTTGGCGATGACGGCAGCAGGTTCAGTGCAACCGTGAAGTCGGGGTTAGACGAGTCGGGATTCAGGCTTTTTTCAATGATGTCCTTGGCCTTGAGCTGGACATCGGTGGTTTCAAACCTGACCCGCACCGCACCGACAGGGCCATTTTGTTCAAAATAGGCGCCTGTGTAGCTGATGTTGTTCTTTGCGAGTGTGTCTTCGACACGGCTCAGCACAGCGGGATCGATTCTGACTGTGGATTTTGCCCCCGCTATTTGAACTGCGGGAGATTCCCCGAAAAAATTGGGTAACGTATAGAGCAGGCCTATAAGCACGGCTCCCAGTACGAGCAGGTATTTCCAGAGAGGATAGCGGTTCATTATCGATCAGTGTGCTAAAGCAAAAGAAACCCTGGAACTGTTCCAGGGTGTGCGCAGGGGATCAAAGAGCCTTGATGGTGCCCTTGGGCAGAATCGAGGTAACGGCGGTGCGCTGCACAACCGTTTCTACCGGCTTGTCGCCCAGCATGCTGATTTCCACAGTAATGTAGCTGTCGCTGACTTTGGTGACTTTGCCCAGCAGGCCGCCCGTGGTGATGACTTCGTCGCCTTTGGCGAGTGCCGACACCATGTTGCGGTGTTCTTTCTGGCGCTTCATCTGAGGACGAATCATCAGGAAGTACAAAATGACGAACATCAGGATGATGGGCAACATGCCCATCAAGGCGTTCTCTCCGCCGGCGGCTGCCTGAGCGGTAATCAGTGTCAAAGTATCAATTGCAACCATCGGGCTGAGCTCCTGAAATATTTTTGGTTAACTCTGTATTGTAGCGATATCTGGGCTATTCGATACCACGGGCCCGATCACGGGCAAAATTCTCTCGCCATTCCTGAAAACTGCCCGCCTCGATGGCTGTGCGCATTTCCTGCATGATGGTCAGGTAAAAGTGCAGATTATGTAATGTATTCAGGCGTGAACCGGTAATCTCATTGGCGCGCTGCAGGTGATGCAGATACGACCTGGAGAAGTGCTGGCAAGTGTGGCAATGGCACGACGGGTCTAGCGGGCGGGTATCGTCGCGATAGCGGGCGTTACGCATTTTGATGTCGCCGTAGCGGGTAAATAGCCAGCCGTTGCGCGCATTGCGAGTAGGCATGACGCAGTCGAACATGTCTACCCCGCGGCTGACGCCCTCGACCAGGTCTTCGGGGGTGCCTACGCCCATAAGGTAGCGGGGCGCCTGCTCGGGCAAGCGGGGCGCTACATGGGCCAGCACACGCATCATGTCTTCTTTTGGTTCACCCACCGACAGTCCGCCGATGGCGTAGCCTTCGAAGCCGATATCGACCAGGCCGGCCAGTGATTCGTCACGCAGGGTCTCGTACATGCCGCCCTGGACGATGCCGAACAGAGCGTTGGGGTTGCCCAGTGCGTGGAAGGCATCGCGCGAGCGCTTGGCCCAGCGCAGCGACATCCGCATGGATCTGGCCGCCTCGTCCATCGTGGCCGGGCGCCCGTCTATGGAATAGGGCGTGCATTCGTCGAAGACCATGGCAATGTCGGAGTTCAGGGCGTGCTGAATGCGCATGGACTCTTCGGGCGTCAGGAATAGCCTGGCCCCGTCTATGGGCGAGGCAAACTTCACGCCTTCTTCCGTGATTTTGCGCAAGCCCTTCAGGCTGAAGACCTGAAAACCACCCGAGTCAGTCAATATGGGCTTGTCCCACTGCATGAAGCCATGCAGGCCCTGATGCTTTTGCATCACTTCGGTGCCTGGGCGCAGCCACAGGTGAAACGTATTGCCCAATACGATCTGGGCGCCGATTTCCTTCAGCTCATGGGGCAGCATGGCCTTGACGCTACCGTAGGTGCCTACCGGCATGAAAATAGGGGTCTGAACCACACCGTGGTTGAGCGTGATCTGGCCACGGCGGGCGGCGCCGTCGGTGGCCAGCAGTTTGAATTGCAAACCAGTTGTTGTCATGGCTGGGCAGGAGACTCGATAAACATGGCATCACCATAGCTGAAGAAGCGATACCGGGATTGGACGGCGTGTGTATAGGCGCGCTGTATGGGTTCCATGCCTGCCAGTGCTGAAACCAGCATGAGCAGGGTGGATTGTGGTAGGTGGAAGTTGGTCAGCAGAGCATCGACCCAGGCATAGCGGTAGCCCGGGGTAATGAACAGGCGAGTGTCGCCTTCGATGATACCGGCCTGTGGGGCATACGGTGCCGCCGATTCCAGCGCACGCACGCTGGTGGTGCCTACTGCGATCACACGTCCGCCCGCCGCCCGTGTTGCATGGATCAGCGCCACGGTTTCGGGCGGCACCGAATAGCGTTCGGCATGCATGATGTGCTCATTCAGTTTTTGCGTACGCACGGGCTGGAAAGTGCCTGCGCCTACGTGCAGGGTGACGAAGGCTTGGGCAACACCCATGGCCGTCAAGTGCTCCAGCATGGCCTGGTCGAAATGCAGTCCTGCTGTCGGTGCCGCCACCGCGCCCGGTTCTTGGGCATAGACGGTTTGATAGCGCTCGTCGTCTTCTTGCCCGGCAACATGCTCTATATAGGGCGGCAGCGGGGTGGCACCGAACTGATCCAGCAGATCGAGCACGCGCTCGGGAAATTCCAGCTCGAACAGCTCGTCCTGACGGCCGGGTACGGTCACGGTAAAGGACTCTGCCAGAATCAGCTTGCTGCCCGGTTTGGGTGATTTGCTGGCCTTGACGTGGGCAAGTGCGGTGTTCGGACCGGTTACCCTTTCAATCAAGACTTCAACCTTGCCGCCGCTTTCCTTGCGTCCCAGCAGGCGCGCCTTGATGACGCGGGTATTGTTGAATACCAGCAGGTCGTTGGGCCGCAGCAGTTGGGGCAGATCGACAAACTGTCTGTCATGCAGGCCGGCTTGCTGATCCAGGTGCAGCAGGCGGCTTCCGGTTCGGCGAGCGGCGGGAGATTGGGCAATCAGTTCCGGGGGCAGTTCGTAGTCGAACTGGGAAAGTTCAAGGTCAGGGTTCACGTAATGGATCTTTGAAGGGCGGCTTGCTACTGTCCAGGCGGCGCCTGGGGACATCTTGTGCGGTATTTTAAGCTGTTGCGGCGTATCCCTGCTTGGCGCCTCGATGAGCGGCGCTTCGGATGGCCGCCTTCCGTATCGTAAAAAATGTGTTGCCGCGACCCCTGGCCGGGCACAGTTTGGTTATGCTGACGTTTTTTGTTCCTGAGGATCTGCTCATGATGTTGCGGCAATTTCGACCGGGAGCTGGTTGCGGCGGAATGCGGCTTACAGGCCGGATTGTGGTCGGCTTGCTGGCCGCCTTGCTGGGCGGTCTGGCACAGGCGCAGGCTTTGCCTGCCGAACTGGATCAGGCATTGCGCGCCTCGCGGGTGCCTGTCAATGCACTGTCCCTGCACGTACAAGAGGTTGGCGGCCCGGTGCTGATGTCCGTCAATGCGACCGAGCCACGCAATCCGGCATCGGTCATGAAAATGATCACCACCTGGAGTGCGCTGTCGGGGCTGGGGCCGGATTACCGGTGGCGCACCACGTTCTATGCGCGTGGCGGGGGGCAGGTTGACGACGCCGGCACGCTGGCCGGGCCGCTGTACTTGAAAGCGGGCGGAGACCCCTTCATGACGGTCGAGGAGCTCTGGGGTTTGTTGCGTCAATTGCGCTTGCGCGGCATCAAGAATTTAGGTGAGGTCATTGTCGACCGATCTATTTTTGGGGCAGTAGCCTCTGACCCCGGTGAATTCGATGGCGCCGCCGATCGCCCGTACAACGCCAGTCCGGATGCCATGATGGTGGGCCTGGGTGCCGTGCGTCTGGTCTTTCATCCGGATCAGCAGGCCAAGCGATGGGTGCCCATTGTCGATCCTCCGGTCCACGGGGTGCGTATCGATGGCGAAGTCAAATGGAGCAATGCCGTCTGCCCTGGCTCGCCTTCCGTCGCGACGCACATGGTTCAAACAGGCAAGGAAATCGTCGTACAGGTCAGCGGAACGGCGGTGGGGTCCTGTGGGGAGTTCAGCGTTTATCGCCTGGCCCAATCACAACCGGAATATTTTTCAGCCTTGTTCCAGATGCTGTGGCGGGAATTGGGCGGCACGCTGGCCAAGGGTGTGTCGTCCGGAAAAGTCCCGTCGGGCGCCACTCCGGTAGTCTGGCACGACTCCGACAGCCTGGGCGACACCATCCGGCAGATCAACAAGCAAAGCAATAATGTCATGGCTCGTACATTGCTGCTGACATTGGGTGCGGAAAAGTTTGGGCCCGGTGCCACGACTGGCACCGGTGGCCGCGCGGTGCTGACCGTGCTGCAGGAACAACAAGTGGATACACGGGGCTGGGTGCTGGATAATGGTTCAGGCCTGTCGCGTACGGGGCGCATTACCGCGCTGGGGCTGGCCGATATGCTGGATACCGCCTGGCGATCGCCGCTCATGCCTGAGTTTGTGTCATCTCTGGCGATCTCAGGCGTCGATGGCACCGTCAAACGTCGTCTACGTAATGGCGATGCACAAGGCATGGCGCATCTTAAAACAGGCACCTTGCGCGATTCGCGAGCATTGGCCGGTTATGTGCTGGGTGCCAGTGGAAAGCGCTATATTCTCGTCAGTATCGCAAATGGCGAGCGTTCGGCCGCCATACGCAGTTTTGACGACGCGCTGGTCAATTGGCTGGCTGCGCGCTAACGCAAGCCTCACTCAGAAAGCACAGGAAACAAGGAAGTACCATGCCTATACATGAAATTCGTCACCCTCTCATACGCCACAAACTGGGCTTGATGCGCAGGGCAGACCTCAGCACCAAGAATTTTCGCGAGATGTCGCAGGAAATTGCCGCGCTGCTGACCTACGAGGCAACCAAAGGCTTGCCGCTGGAGCCTTCGCTGATTGAGGCGTGGTCTGGGTCTTTGCATGTGGAAAAGCTGGCCGGCAAGAAAGTGACGGTCGTGCCCATATTGCGTGCCGGCATAGGCATGCTTGATGGTGTGCTTAGCCTGATTCCAGGCGCCAAGGTTAGTGCGGTGGGCATTGCCCGCAACGAGGAAACACTGGAAGCGCAAACCTATCTGGAGCGGTTGGTGGGGCAGCTGGACCAGCGTCTGGCCCTTATTGTTGATCCCATGCTGGCGACCGGCGGTTCCATGGTGGCCACGATAGATCTGCTCAAGAAGGCGGGTTGCCGCGATATTCGGGCGCTGGTTCTTGTGGCTGCGCCTGAGGGCATCAAGGCCGTCGAAAGCCGTCATCCCGACGTGCATATCTACACGGCATCCATAGACAGCCACCTGAACGAAGACGGCTACATCATTCCAGGCCTGGGCGATGCGGGCGACCGAATTTTTGGCACGCGCCAGAAAGATGTCTGACGGATCGCTTCACAAAACATCTATGGGCGTCAGATTTGCTAACGTTTGCTCGTGAAATGAGAAAAGTGAGCTTGGTAAATCAGGTAGTATGAAAGCTTGATGATTAGACGGGCGACGAGTATGCGAATGTTCTGGTGTTCGGGCCTGATGGCTTTACTGACCGGCCTGCTGGCGGGACCAGCCAGCGCCGGGCTGTGTCAGGCGCCCTTCATGCACGACGGAGGCCAAGTCCAGCTGAGCGGTTCCGGAGGGTTGCAGCTGGGTGCTGACCTGTCTTTCTCCGAAGTCAGTCAGCAGGGTGCCCACAACTGCGACGCCCGGGTGCAGGGTACGGCCACCTACGGGCTAGCCGGCTTGCCGCCGGGCAAATCCACGCTCGATTATCGAATGAAGATCCGGAACGGCAAGGCGTCATTCGAGCGCCCGGGTGCCGGCGGTAAAAGCGAGCCGACCGAGGGCAGATTCGATTTGCGCATGATCGGTTTGTTTTCATACGGCGAGCCCGTTACGCGCAGCGGCCAGACGTTCCCCGAACTGCGCTTCCAGATCAATCTCGACAAAAAGCAGGTGCAGACTCAGCCCATTGTTGTGCAGACGGGTGTGAAAACAGTGGGCGAGCGCCAAACCATAAAAACAGCGGCGGGCGACCAGTCGTGCTGGCCTATCCGTTATACCCGTCACACCGAGGCCACGCAGGCGTCGTTCAGTGGCCTGGTGCTACCCATTCCGGCCATGACATCGTCGGTCACCGACTGGTTCTGCCCCGATCTGAATATGGTCATGCGTCAGGAAAGTACGCAAAGCGGAGTGGCCTCCGTGGTCGAGGTCACCAAGATTCAATAGCAAGTAGTATGCTCTAGGCATGCTAGAGGTTTCTTTTCTTAAACTCATGAAGGAGCTGAATGATGGCAACGAAGAAAAGTGTACAAACCAGTGAAGAAGAATTCATTGAAAGCGTCAAGGACAGCCTCGACGATGCCGAAAAGCTTTTGCGCGAAGCGGCTGGCGCCACGGGCGAAAAAGCGGCTGAATTACGCGAAAGTGCCATGCTCTCCCTGCGGCGTACCCGCGAAGCCTTGTACGATACGCAAGACGCCTTGCTGGAACGTGGACGCAAGGCGGCACGGGTCACCGATGATTATGTACACGACAATCCATGGCAGGCCATAGGCATGGCAGGTTTGGCGGGCGTGCTGATTGGCGCCCTGATTGGCCGTCGCTGATCCAGTCTTAACCACTTAATCACCGTCAAGGGAGAACTATGGCGCTAAGGCAATCGGTAGGTGACCTGGCATGCACGTTGCTTTCCATCGTGCGCACCCGCCTCGAGCTTTTCTCACTCGAGGCATCGGAACAGAAGTCGCAGTTGATCTCCATGCTTGGCATGGCGTTCGGGGCGTTGCTGTTCCTCACTCTGGCCGTGCTTGTATTTTCCCTGACGGTGGCTTTGTTCTTTTGGCCTACCGAGCATCGCTATCTGGCTTTAAGCCTATTGGCGCTTTTCTATGCCGTGGTGGGTGGTGGCCTGTTCTGGTGTGTGCGAAGCAAGCTCTTGTTCTCGCCCATGCCTTTCTCGGGCACCATAGACGAGCTGCGCCGCGACCTGGCTCTGGCCGAGCGTTTACGTGAACCAGACAGTGTCCTGACAAGGTCTGACATAGGCAGGGATCGGCCATGAAGCAACAGGCTTTGACAGCAAAAGAGCGGGCCTTGCAGATTGAGTTGGTCAGGACTCGTGCCGCGCTTGAACGACAGGCCATGCTGCGTGGGGTACGCGACCTGGGCAATGCGCTCACTCCGGGTGCCGTGTTACGCAGCGCCTTTCCGCGCGCCGCATCCAAATCTGCCTCCGACTGGTTGTTCCAGTTATTTACCCTGACACGCCGGTATCCGTTGCTGGCATCCAGCGCATCGGCGCTCTTGTCGGGCGTGGGCAAGCGCCGCCGTTGGTGGCGTATAGGGGCCGGCCTGCTGCTAAGCTGGCAAGTGGCACGCAGCATGAATCGCAAGCAAGATTAATGCTGCTGCAATAGCACTTTGCTACAGGCCCAGATCCTTCCATAAAGCGTCTACTCGCGTTGACACCTGCTTGTCCATAATGATGGGTGTGCCCCATTCGCGCGAGGTTTCGCCTGGCCACTTGTTGGTGGCGTCCAGCCCCATTTTTCCACCCAGACCTGACACGGGCGAGGCAAAGTCCAGGTAGTCGATAGGCGTGTTTTCCACCAGTACGGTGTCGCGTACGGGATCCATGCGGGTCGTCATGGCCCAGATGACTTCTTTCCAGTCGCGTACATCGATATCGTCGTCAACAACTACGATGAACTTGGTATACATGAATTGCCGCAAGATGCTCCAGATGCCGAACATGACGCGCTTGGCATGGCCGGCGTACTGCTTGCGCATGGAAACCACAGCCATGCGATAGCTGCAGCCCTCGGGTGGCAGGTAGAAGTCAATGATTTCGGGCAGCTGGCGCTTCAGTAGGGGGATGAAGACCTCGTTCAACGCTACGCCCAGTACGGCGGGTTCGTCGGGGGGTTTGCCGGTATAGGTGCTGTGGTAAATGGGGTTGCGACGCATGGTGATGCGCTCGACCGTAAAAACGGGAAACCAGTCTTGTTCGTTGTAATAGCCCGTGTGGTCGCCATAAGGGCCTTCCAGTGCCATTTCATAGCTGCTATCGGCCGGGCCGGCTACGCCTTCCGGTGGTACCGGCTGTATGGCCCGTGGGTCGGAAGAGGGCAGCAAATGCCCTTCGAGTACGATTTCGGCATAGGCGGGTACAGACAGCGTGCTGCCTATGGCCTGGGTGACTTCCGTTCTGGATCCGCGCAGCAGGCCCGCAAACTGGTATTCAGACAGGCTGTCGGGTACCGGCGTGACCGCCCCCAGTATGGTTGCCGGGTCGGCGCCCAGCGCGACAGCAACGGGAAACGGCGTGCCCGGATGAGCCAGTGCATGATCGCGAAAGTCCAGCGCACCGCCGCGATGCGACAGCCAGCGCATGATCAGCTTATTGCGTCCTATTAGTTGCTGGCGGTAAATGCCCAGGTTTTGCCGTTTGGCATTGGGTCCGCGCGTAACAACCAGGCCCCAGGTCAGCAATGGCGCCACGTCGCCCGGCCAGCAGCGCTGCAAAGGAATCTGATTCAGATCGACGTCATCGCCTTCCAGCACGATTTCCTGGCAGGGTGCGTTCTTGACGGTCTTGGGGCTCATGTCCCATAAGGCATTCTTGAGCATGGATACGGTGGCCAGCGCACTGCGTAGGCCACGCGGAGGTTCGGGTTCGCGCAGCGACGCCAGCAATTCGCCGGTTTCACGCAGGGCACTGACGTCTTCGGCGCCCATGCCCCAGGCTACCCGCTTGGGCGTGCCGAACAGATTGGTCAGCACTGGCATGCTCGATGGCGAGCCATTGTGGCTGGCTTGCTCGAACAGCAGGGCAGGCCCGCCCGCGCGAAGGACGCGGTCGCTGATCTCGGTCATTTCAAGGTCGGTCGAAACGGGAACCTTCAGGCGTTTGAGTTCGCCTGCTTGTTCGAGTTGGGCGATAAAGTCTCTTAGATCACGATATTTCACAGCGATAGGCCAGTTGGGTTACATTCGGGCAGGAATAGAAGGTTAACATCGACTTTCTTCATTTTGTATGGAAGGGGCACTATGCCGGTCATTTCTTCCGATAGCATGGCTGGACGTTCTGCCCTGGGTTTGTCGCGCCAGGTCAGTGAGTTCATCTATGTGTGCGCGATCTATCTGGGCATAGCGGTGCTGATCACCATAGTGCTCGGGGCCACTGTGCCATCGCTGCGCCAGCAGGCGCAACAGGTGCACGAGGCTCTATTGATTGCCTTGCGTCCCGCGCAGGATCTGAATCAGATTTGGTATGCCTCGTATGGCGTGGATGACCGTGGCTCGCCGGCTTCTACGGTCGACCCCGATGCAGGAGCCTTGCCGCCCGAAGATGCCAAGGCCGAAAAGCGTGCCGAATCAGAGACGCGGTCGCCCGAGGCGCCGCAGCTGAGTTTTAGCCGGGCTTTGCAGGCCTCTGTTGCAGGACGCCATGTCGAAGGCATCACGGCTGCTCAGGCCCAGGCTTTGCGCAGCTATCTGGCGCGCAAGTACCGGATAGCCCATAGTGTGGCGGGGGCGCTGGTTAATACGGTGTTTGTTGTGGCACGTGAGAAAAATCTGGATCCACAATTGGTGCTGGCGGTGATCTCTATCGAGTCACGCTACAACCCTTATGCTGAAAGCCATGTAGGTGCGCAGGGTCTGATGCAGGTGATGACCAAGGTGCACAAAGACAAGTTCGAGGTTTTCAGCGATGGCCCGATCGCGGCCTTGAACCCGATTGCCAATATTCGGGTTGGAACACAGATTCTGTACGATTGCATCAAGCGCAGGCGCTCCATCGAGGGCGGGCTGGCCTGTTATGTTGGGGCCACCGGGCCTAGCGATGGCGGCTACGGCGCCAAGGTGCTTGCCGAGCGCCGGCGCATTGCGCTGGCGTCGGGTATTCCCATCGGGCGTTAGCCCAGGAAGCGTTCTATCCTTGCCACCGCTTCCTGCAGTCTGTCCAGGCCCGTGGCATACGAAAACCGCATCGAGTAAGCCGCGTGTGCCGGCCCGAAATCCCGGCCTGGCACAGCGGCAACGCCTGCCTCGTATAGCAGACGATGAGAAAAATCATCACTGTCCTGGCTATGTTCGCGAATATCGGCATAAATATAAAACGCGCCATCCGGTGCCACCGGCACATGCAGGCGCAGGCGCTCGAACTCAGGCAGCAGGTAGTCGCGCCTTTGCTTGAACGACTGGCGCCGCTTCTCGTAGATTTGCATGACCTCGGGGTCAAAGCAGGTCAGGGCGGCGTGCTGTGCCAGCGACGGCGCGCAAATGGCCAGGCTCGCCGCCAGTTTTTCAATGGCTGCCACCATATGAGGTGGAACAATCAGCCACCCCAGACGCCAGCCTGTCATGTGAAAATACTTGGAAAAGCTGTTGATGATGACGATGTTATCGTCCAGCGTCAGCGCGCTTTGCGGTTTCCCATCGTAATAGAGCCCCAGGTAAATCTCGTCCATGATCACAAAACCGTCGCGCCGCTTTACTTCGGCTATCAGGGCTTTAAGATCTTCACGAGCGATACTGGTGCCGGTGGGATTGCTGGGCGACGCAATCAATACACCCCGTGTGGCCGGCCCCCAGTGCCTACTTACGGTTTCGGCGCTGAGCTGGAATCGCTGATCGGCCGAACATGGAATAAGGCGCGGTATGCCACCGGCGCCGGTGATGAAATTCTGATTGGCCGGGTAAGAAGGGTCGGGCATCAGGATTTCATCGCCTGGATTGATCAGTGCCATGCTGGCCAGCAGCAGGGCGCCCGAGGCTCCCGATGTGACCATGACTCGGGACGGGTCGACGTTTGCACCGAACTGCTGGTGGTAATAGTCGGCGATGGCGGCGCGCAGCGGAGAAATGCCTGCGGGTGGTGTGTAGCCGCTCAGGCCGGCCTGGGCGGCCCGGTGCATGGTCTCGATAACTTGGGCAGGGGCCGTAAAATCAGGCTCGCCTATACCCAGGCTGATGATGTCCTGGCCTTGTGCGTTCAGCGCACTGGCCTGTTTGAATAATTCCACAGCGTAGAATGGCATCACTTGTTCAGTACGCTTGGCTAGGCGGGGCATAAGGCAAGAATCTCAGGCGAAAAGCGAGATTGTAATCGTTGAGTCGCAAGAGTGTTTTGGAACGTATCGGTAAGGAAGCATCTATGCAGTCTAATTCCCGGCGAGCATTTCTGACTGGTCGGCGCACGGCACAGAGTCCCTGGAAGGCTTTTTGCCAGCGTCTGCGCAATACTGTCGAAGGCAATTTTTATGAATTTGATGGGAACGAAGACATAGGCAGCGCGCGGCTGGTGCCCAAGAAGGCTGCTGATGTTCACAAGGCTCGCGCGCTTTGCGCCGAACATGGTGTGCTGATGGCGCTTGATGGCGTACCTCATGCTGCCCGTCTCGATGAGCAGGCTGTTTTGTGGGTGGATCCAGGCCGCGATATGAGTATGTGCCAGCGGTTGGAGCCGGGCAGTACACGATGGTTTGTGCAGCCAGGCTGCCTGCTGGGTGAGCTTGACGCGGTCGGGTTCAGCCAGTTTGCCGACTTGCCCTGTCATATCACCGTAGCCGCGTGGCTGGCTGATCGTGTGCTGTGTGATTGGGATACCGGCGCAACAGGCGCTTCCGGTCTGGTGCACGCTTCAGTGCTGCTGGCAGACGGCACCGTGGCCAGTCTGGGGCCCTTTGGCGAGCAGAACAAAAAGCCGCTCGAAGGAGCGCGACTGCAAAAGCTGGTTGCCTCGCTATTTCAGCTGTCGGCGGGTCCCGAGGCGCAGGCTTGCCGTGCGGAGTCCCGCTGGCCAGCGCGTTATCGCATGGATGCCTTGTTTCCTGCCGATGGGAAAACGGTGAATCTGGCACATTTGTTGCTGGGCCACGGAGGTGATTTGGGTTGGGTTGACTGGCTGGTATTCGATGAGCAGTTGGTTCAGCCGCAGGTTGAGCTGCCGTTCGCCCAGCGTTTTACCGCGGGCAGGGCGCAGGTCGCTGGGTTGGCCACGCAAACCGGTGACCTAGACATGCGTATGAAGTACTTGTTCGACGAAAACGAGTATTACCCCTACCCGGGTCAGAATCTGTAGCAGGCGGTATATTCACACAAGCCTTAATGCAAGATCAGACATATAAAATAAGGTTCACGAACTTTTTATGCCTTCGCGACTCCTTGAATAGTGTTAACAGACCCTAGGTAAACATGGAAGAAAAGCAACGCGAACCCGTAGGCTTGGTGCTGACTGGCGGTGGGGCGCGTGCTGCCTATCAGGTGGGGGTTCTGGCAGGTATTCTTGAAATCCTTGACCCCGACCGTTCACCAGGGTTTGTCAATCCCTTCGATATTATCTGCGGTTCGTCGGCGGGCGCGATCAACGCGGCGGCACTGGCCTGTCGCGCCAACGATCCTCATCGTGCCGTGGATGGTCTGCAGGATCTATGGGGCAATTTGCATACCGGAGATATCTACCATGCCGATGCCGCGCGTCTGCTGCGCACAGGCCTGCGCTGGTTTGCCATGATGTCTTTGGGCTGGTTGCTGCCTCACCTGCGCAATCAGCAGCCGCGTTCGCTGCTGGATAACCAGCCCTTGGGCAAACTGTTGTCGAACACGCTGGATTTTGATCGCCTGAAAGCCAACCTGGGCGATGGCATGCTGCACTCCCTGGCCATTACGGCCACGGCCTACACCACGGGCGAGCACCTGACCTTTTATCAGTCGGATGGCGTCATTAAGCCCTGGCAGCGCTCGCTCAGGCAAGCCGTGCCCGGCACCATAGGCGTTGACCATTTGCTGGCTTCCAGCGCCATTCCTTTTATTTTTCCCGCCCAAGCCATACTGGTGCGCGGTCAGACGCAGTGGTGTGGCGATGGTTCCATGCGGCAATTGGCACCTATGAGTCCGGCCATACATCTGGGTGCCAAGAAAATCGTGGTGATCGGTACCGGCTACAAGGACGATACGCATCCTGAAGAAAAGGATGTCAATCCAAAGTACCCCACCCTGGCTCAGATCGGTGGCCACGCCTTATCCAATATTTTCCTGGATAGCGTATCCATGGATGTGGAGCGCACACAACGCATCAATGAACTGCTTGAGTTGCTGTCTGAAGAGCAGGCGCAAGGCCTTTCTTTGCAGCCGGTTCGTACCTTTGTCGTAACGCCCAGCCGCTCGCTGGACGATTTGGCAACTGTGCACCTGGAACAACTTCCGCGCGCTGCGCGTACCCTTTTTCGCGTCCTTGGTGTATCGTCAGCCTCCAGAGCTACGACAGGCGGTGCCCTGGTCTCATATTTGCTCTTCGAGGCCAGCTACACACAAGAACTCATCCGTCTTGGAAGAGCCGACAGTCTGAACCGTATTGACGAAGTGAAAGCGTTTTTCAAGGAGACGCCAGCATGAGCCAGGTGCAGTCATTGCAAAAAAAATTGCGTAAAGGCGGTTTGATCAAGTTGCCTGATATTTCCAAAGACGAGGCGGTCAATGCGGCTCGCGAGGCTGGCATGGCTGCTTATGTGGTTGATTGCGATCGCGCCAGAAGCCGCTCGGCCGTTTTGCGCGCAGTGGTCAAGGCGGTCGATTTCCCCGAGTATTTTGGCGGAAATCTTGACGCCTTGTACGATTGCCTGTGCGACACCATTCTGGATCACAAGCAAGGGCTATTCTTGTGGTTCCATAACTTGCATTCGGGCGATCCAGCCCTGACCGAAGATGCCGGGGCCATACTTCAGGTGTGCGACGATGCGACAGAGTTCGCCATCAACAACGAGCGTTGCTTTGCGTACTTTGTTGTGCATGCCGGCAAGCATCCCGATCCCGAGCCCGGCGTAGAGCCCACGCCTTATTCAGGCGCCGCCGAAACCGAATGACATACCGTAAGGTCAGTTCCAGCCGCGCAGGGCGCTGACAGCGGCAATCAAGGCCAGGCCGGCCGTTTCCGTACGCAGCACCCGCGTGCCAAAACCTGCTGTCGTCAGCTTGTGTTTTTTTGCCAGCGCCAATTCTTCATCTGACCAGCCGCCTTCCGGGCCAACTACCAGCGCCAGCGCGTTGCCGGCGGCTTGCGCCGCCTGTGCCAGCGTCTGGGTACTGCCAGGATGGCAGAAAAAGATGGACGTGGGGGGTAAGGTTAATGTCGCAAGGTATTGTTGCAGGGTTTGTGGCACGGCAACTTCCATGATGCGGTTGCGGCCGCATTGCTCGCTGGCTGCTTGCGAGATTCGACGCCAATGATCCAGGCGCTTGTTCAGCCGTTCTCCTGAAAGCTGCAGCACGCTGCGCTGGGCGGCCAGGGGCACGACGCGGGTCGCCCCCAGTTCGACTGCCTTTTCAATCACCCAGTCCATTTTGTCGCCCGAGGCCATGCCTTGCACCAGCGTGATTTGCCCCGCCAGCTCGGCTTCTATGGGCTCGTGTCGGCCCAGACGGGCGCAGGCTTTTTTCCCGTCTATGAGCAAGGTTGCGGTGTACTGGCCGCCGAGGCCGTCGAAAAGAATAATTTCGGTGTCCGTTTTAATACGCAGTACACGCACCGCGTGGTGGGCAAGCGCGGCCGGCAGCTCGATGGTGGTATCGGGCGTAAGCGGTGTAGCACAGTAAAAGCGAGAAATGGCCATAGTGGACGGATGCGTTACAGGTGATGACCTTAAGATCATAACTCCGTCTACGATGGTAAAATCGGAAGCTTTGCAAACTTAAGCAGCCTTTTTCGGCTGACGCTTCCTGCGAGTTTTAAATGAGCCTTACGCCTGCCCCAGATACTTCCATGGCCAGCGCCATCCGCGCGCTGTCCATGGACGCGGTTCAACAAGCCAATTCGGGCCATCCCGGTGCCCCTATGGGCATGGCAGACATTGCTCAGGTTCTCTGGACGCAGCATTTGCGCCATAACCCTGCTGACCCGTCGTGGGCTGACCGTGACCGCTTTGTGCTGTCCAACGGCCATGGTTCCATGCTGATCT
Organism: Alcaligenaceae bacterium; assembly: GCA_013416405.1. Lineage (GTDB taxonomy): Bacteria > Pseudomonadota > Gammaproteobacteria > Burkholderiales > Burkholderiaceae_B > Pusillimonas_C. The sequence continues at coordinate 203,967 of JACCET010000004.1, read as the reverse complement.
ATGCATTATTGCACCTGACCGGCTACGATCTTCCCATAGACGAGCTCAAAAATTTCCGTCAGCTGCATTCGCGCACGCCTGGCCACCCCGAAGTCGGCATTACCGCCGGGGTTGAAACCACTACGGGTCCATTGGGCCAAGGCCTGGCCAATGCGGTCGGCATGGCGCTGTCCGAAGCATTGCTGGCTCAGGAATTCAACCGCGAAGGGCATGCGGTCGTCGATCATTACACCTATGCTTTCGTGGGCGACGGCTGCCTGATGGAAGGGATCTCGCATGAGGCCTGCTCGCTGGCCGGTACGCTCAAACTTTCCAAGCTCATCGTTTTTTACGATGACAACGGCATTTCCATAGACGGCCGGGTTGAAAACTGGTTTGGCGACAACACGCCGCAGCGTTTTGAAAGCTATGGCTGGAATGTACTGACTGATGTCGATGGTCACGATATTGCTGCGCTTGATGCGGCGGTGGTCAAAGCCAAGGCGCTGGCTCAGCAGGGCAATGGCCCCACGCTTATCTGCTGTCGCACAGTCATCGGCAAGGGTGCGCCCAATGCCGCCGGCAGTGAAAAAGTGCATGGCGCCCCGCTGGGGGCAGATGAAATTACAGCCACCCGCGCTGCCCTGAACTGGCCGCACGAACCATTTTCTGTGCCCGCCGATGTCTATGCCCGCTGCGATTGCAAGGAAAAAGGCCAGCAACAGCAAGCCGAATGGCAGACTCGCTTCGATGCCTATGCACAGGCTTACCCAGCGCAAGCCGCCGAATTGTTGCGCCGCCTGAAGGGCGATCTGCCTGCCGATTTTTCGGGGCAGGCGCGCCAGTTCATCGAAGCCACCAATCAGAAAGCCGAAACCGTGGCCACGCGCAAAGCGTCGCAGTTGGCCATCACTGCCTTTGTCGAGCTGTTGCCGGAAATGCTGGGCGGCTCCGCCGACCTGACCGGTTCCAACTTGACAGACTGGAAAGGTGTGCAGCCCGTGCGCGCGGGCCAGGCGGGCCTGCAGTTCGGCCGCCACATCAACTATGGCGTACGTGAATTTGGCATGGCAGCCATCATGAACGGCGTGGCCCTGCATGGGGGCTACCTGCCTTTTGGCGGCACGTTCCTGACCTTCTCCGACTATTCCCGCAATGCCTTGCGCATGGCTGCGCTCATGAAGCAGCGCGTTGTGCATGTGTTCACCCACGATTCCATCGGTTTGGGCGAAGACGGCCCCACGCACCAGTCTGTCGAGCACGCGGCCAGCCTGCGGCTTATCCCCAACCTGCACGTCTGGCGTCCTTGCGACACCACCGAAGCCGCCGCCGCCTGGGCCCATGCCATACAGCGGCCGGTCAGTACGGGCATGACGGTACGCGACGGCGGCCCCAGCGCCTTGCTGTTGTCGCGCCAGAACCTGCCATTCGTGGCCCGCGATGCCGAAACCCTGAACGCCATCCAGCGCGGCGGCTATGTGTTGCGCGACGCATCTGGTGCCAGGGCCATCATTATTGCTACGGGTTCCGAGGTTGCCTTGGCGCTGAACGCACAAGAACAACTGGCGGCCAAGGGAATCGCGGTGCGCGTGGTCTCCATGCCCTGCACCAATGTATTCGATGCTCAAGACCAACAATGGCGTGATGCCGTATTGCCCAAAGGCTTGCCGCGTGTTGCCGTCGAAGCCGGCACAACCGGCGGCTGGTATAAATATGTTGGCCTGGAAGGTGCTGTTGTGGGTCTGGATACCTACGGCGAGTCAGCCCCGGCCGGCGCATTGTTCAAGCATTTTGGCCTGACTGCCGAGCATGTTGCTGCGGCTGTCGAACAAGTTTTATAAACAGGAGAGTAGCAATGACGATTCGCGTTGCCATCAACGGTTATGGTCGTATCGGCCGCAATATTTTGCGTGCCCATTACGAAAGCGGCAAGAAGCACGACATTCAAATCGTGGCAATCAACGATCTGGGCAATCCCAATACCAATGCCCACCTGACCCGCTTTGACACGGCGCACGGCAAGTTCCCCGGCACGGTGACTGTCGATGGTGATTACATGGTCGTCAACGGCGACAAGATCCGTGTATTGGCCAATCGTGATCCCGCAGCCCTGCCGTGGGGCGAGCTGGGTGTAGACGTCGTGCTGGAATGCACGGGCTTCTTTACCAGCAAGGAAAAAGCCAGTGCCCATATCAAGGGCGGCGCCAAGAAAGTCATTATCTCGGCCCCTGGCGGTAAAGATGTCGATGCCACCATCGTGTACGGCGTCAACCACGAAGTGCTCAAGGCCAGCGATACCGTTATCTCGAACGCCTCGTGCACCACCAACTGCCTGGCACCGCTGGTTCAGCCCTTGCACCAGAAACTGGGTCTGGTCAGCGGTTTGATGACCACGGTTCACGCCTACACCAACGATCAGGTTCTAACTGACGTTTATCACGAAGACTTGCGCCGCGCCCGTTCGGCCACGCAAAGCATGATCCCCACCAAGACCGGTGCGGCCTCTGCAGTTGGCCTGGTATTGCCTGAATTGAACGGCAAGCTCGATGGCTACGCCATCCGCGTTCCCACCATCAACGTGTCCATCGTCGATCTGTCCTTCATCGCTTCGCGCGAAACAACGGTAGACGAAGTCAACGGCATTTTGAAGGCGGCCGCTGAATCGGGTCCGCTGAAAGGCATACTGCAGTTCAACGAAGAACCTCTGGTGTCGGTCGACTACAACCACGACGCGGCCTCCAGCACCGTCGATGCAGGCCTGACCAAAGTGTCTGGCACGTTGGTCAAGGTTGCATCCTGGTATGACAACGAGTGGGGTTTCTCGAACCGCATGCTCGATACTACCGTGGCCCTGATGTCGGCAAAGTAAGTGCCGGGTCAGCCTGTGTCGGCAGTTGAAGGTCTGGCACAGGCCCTGGCGTAAGCCATGCATGAAGTGGGCGGGGTGACCCGCCTTTTTTATTCTTTTTTCCCCTGAAGAAACATGTCTACTGTCAAAACACTGTCCGAGCTGGTCAAGTCCAATTCCCTGGCCGGCAAGCGCGTCTTTATCCGGTCTGATTTGAATGTGCCCTTGAAAGATGGCCAAATTACCGAAGACACGCGCATACGCGCATCGGTCCCGGCTATACGTATGGCGCTGGACGGTGCTGCGGCTGTCATGGTGACCTCGCATCTGGGTCGTCCCACTGAAGGCACGGTGGGGCCTGACGATACTTTGGCGCCTGTTGCCCGTCGTCTGTCCGAATTGCTGGGCCAACCCGTCACCCTGGTGACAGACTGGGTCGACGGCGTGAAGGCTGAAGCCGGGCAGGTGCTGCTGCTGGAAAATTGCCGCTGCAATGTCGGTGAAAAGAAAAACGATCCGGAACTCTCGCGCAAGATGGCGGCCCTGTGCGATGTTTATGTTAATGATGCTTTCGGCACGGCGCACCGTGCTGAAGCCACCACGCATGGCATTGCCCAATTTGCGCCGGTAGCCTGCGCCGGCCCTTTGCTGGCAGCCGAACTGATTGCTCTGGGTCGTGCGCTTCAGGAACCCAAGCGCCCGCTGGTGGCGATCGTGGGTGGTTCCAAGGTGTCAACCAAGCTGTCGATTTTGCAGGCGCTGGCGGGCAAGGTAGATCAACTGGTCGTAGGTGGCGGTATTGCCAATACCTTCATGCTGGCTGCCGGCCTGCCCATAGGAAAATCGCTGGCTGAACCCGATCAGCTGGATCAGGCCAAAGCCGTTATCGACCTGATGAAGGAGCGTGGTGCCGCGGTGCCGATTCCAACGGATGTGGTTTGTGCCAAAGAGTTTAGTCCCACGGCAGTGGCCACGGTCAAGCCCGCCGATCAGGTGGCCGATGATGACCAGGTACTTGATATCGGCCCCGACACCGCAAAGCAGTTGGCCGAAATCCTGGCGCAGGCAGGCACAATAGTCTGGAATGGCCCGGTCGGTGTGTTCGAGTTCGATGCATTTGCCCATGGCACTCAGGTTGTGTCGCAGGCGGTGGCCGAATCAGAAGGCTTTTCGATTGCGGGTGGCGGCGATACCTTGGCCGCGATTGCCAAGTATGGCATTGCCGACAAGGTAGGGTATATTTCCACAGGGGGCGGCGCTTTTCTTGAGTTTCTTGAAGGCAAGACCTTGCCGGCCGTCGATATATTGCAGCAACGATCGCAAGACTGAATATCCGGAGACCTGCATCAGGTCTTCTTGCATATCTGGCCTGTCATTACGGAATTAAACACCATGAAATACAAGAATTTCATCGCAAATCAATGGGTTGACGCTTTATCTGGGCAGCATGTGGAAGTGGTTGATCCGTCTACGGGCCAGGCTTATGCCGAAATTGCCCGTTCCGATGCCGCCGACATTGACGCAGCCGTGCAGGCCGCGCATGCCGCCAGCACAGGAGCCTGGGGCAAGATGGCGCCGGCAGCGCGCAGCCGTTTGCTCCTGCGTTTAAGCCAGGCTTTGTTGGATCAGCAGGAGACGCTGGCCCAGATTGAATCCCGCGATACGGGCAAGCCACTGAAGCAGGCCCGCTCTGATGCGGCCGCTGTGGCCCGCTACTTTGAATTCTACGCCGGCGCAGTCGATAAGCTGCATGGAACGACCATCCCGTATCCCAGCGACTACACCGTGCTGACTGTGCGTGAACCGCATGGGGTCACCGGCCATATCATTCCCTGGAATTACCCCCTGCAGATCTTCGGACGCAGCGTGGGGGCGGCTCTGGCAACAGGCAATGCCTGCGTGGTTAAGCCTGCCGAAGACGCCTGTCTGTCGATATTGAAAGTGGCTGAAATTGCAGCCGAAGTCGGGTTGCCGGCGGGTGCGCTGAACATCTGCACCGGCCTGGGTGCGCAAGCCGGTGCAGCGCTCTCGGCTCACCCGGGCATTGCCCATATTTCATTCACGGGTTCGCCCCAGACGGGCAAGCAGGTGGCATTGTCGGCCGCCGACCATTTCGCGCCGGTCACACTAGAGCTAGGCGGAAAATCGCCCCAGATCGTGTTTTCAGATGCCGATATTGATGCGGCCGTACCGGTACTGCTCAACGCCATCATTCAGAATGCAGGGCAAACCTGCTCGGCCGGCAGTCGTCTGCTGGTGCAGCGTGCCATTTATGCCGATCTGATGGGGCGTCTTGCGGAACAGTTCAAGGCTACCCGCACAGGTGCGGCGGCAGACGATCCCGATTGCGGCCCCTTGATCAATGCCAAGCAGTTGGATCGCGTCAAGATGTTTCTAAAAGAGGCCGACGAGGCGGGCATCAGCGTGGTTGCGCAAGGTCAGTTGGATATCAATGCCCCCAAGGGCGGGTACTACCAGCCGCCTGTTCTGTTGGGCGATGTGCCGCCTACCCATCGCCTGGCTCAGGAAGAAATCTTTGGGCCTGTGCTGGCTGCCATCCCTTTCGACACCGAGGAAGAAGCCCTAAGCATAGCCAATGGCACGCCTTTTGGTTTGGTGGCGGGTATCTGGACGCAGGATGGAGGCCGGCAACTGCGGTTTGCCCGCAAGATCCGGTCCGGACAGGTGTTCATCAATAACTACGGTGCGGGTGGCGGGGTGGAACTGCCTTTCGGCGGTGCGGGCCAATCGGGTTACGGGCGCGAGAAGGGCTTCGAGGCCCTGTACGGCTTTACCGTGCTCAAGACCATTGCCATTAAACATTGAAATTTCGATACCAGGGTCGCCTGCGGGTGATCAGCAGGGGAAAGCATGTCCAGTCCAGTCCGTCTAGTCCGTCGTCATCCCGATGAGTTGCTCGTGGGCCTGGTGTCTGTTTCAGATCGGGCCTCTAGCGGCACTTACCAAGATGAAGGCATACCCGCCCTGCAGAACTGGCTAGGCACGGCCCTGACACGAAGCCCTCAGTTTGCGACGCGCCTGATTCCCGACGAGGCCGAGCAGATTTCGGCGGCCCTGACCGAACTGGTTGATGAACTAGGCTGTGATCTGGTGCTGACCACAGGCGGTACGGGGCCTGCCGCGCGTGACGTCACCCCCGACGCCACGCGCGCGGTCGCCAGCAAGGAAATGCCGGGATTTGGCGAGCAGATGCGCCAGATTAGCCTTGCGTTCGTGCCTACCGCGATATTGTCACGACAGGTCGCCGTGATACGCGAAACCGCAGGTCATGCGGCGCTCATCATCAATTTGCCGGGCCAGCCCAAGGCGATCAAGGAAACCCTGGAAGGCCTGAAAGATGCCGATGGCAAGATCCGGGTGCCCGGAATTTTTGCCGCTGTTCCTTATTGCATAGACTTGATTGGCGGGCCTTACGCCGAAACACACGCCGACGTCATTAAAGCTTTTCGACCCAAGTCGGCAATTCGGGCCGTGCCGGGTGCGGCGGGGGAATCAGGGCTTTGAATTACCTTGTATCTCATGGATACGTGACCAAGCATAGCCTTCGCCACATTCGGGTAAAATGACGACCATCCCTATCAACTGATTTCAGGAGTCTCTTCATGGCCCTTGTTTCCATGCGCCAGCTGCTCGACCACGCAGCAGAAAACGGCTATGGCATCCCCGCGTTTAACGTTAACAACCTTGAACAGGTTCAGGCCATCATGGAAGCCGCTGCCGAAACCGACAGTCCGGTCATCATGCAGGCTTCAGCCGGCGCTCGCAAGTACGCGGGCGAGGGCTTTCTGAAGTATCTGATTCAGGCAGCCGTTGAAACTTACCCGAACATTCCCGTGGTCATGCACCAGGACCACGGGCAGTCGCCCGCGATCTGCAAGGGCGCCATCGACCTGGGTTTTTCCAGCGTCATGATGGACGGCTCGCTTGAGGAAGACGGCAAGTCCATTGCCGACTACGAATACAATCTTGATGTCACCCGCCGTGTGGTCGAAATGGCCCACAAGCTGGGTGTCACCGTCGAGGGCGAGCTAGGCTGCCTGGGTTCGCTGGAAACCATGATGGGCGACAAGGAAGATGGCCACGGCGCGGACGGCACCCTGACCATGGATCAATTGCTGACCGACCCCGAGCAGGCCGCTGATTTCGTTCGCCGCACCCAGCTCGACGCGCTCGCTATCGCCATCGGCACCAGCCATGGCGCATACAAGTTCACGCGCAAGCCCACGGGCGACATTCTGTCCATTTCACGCATCAAAGAAATACACAAGCGCTTGCCCAACACCCATTTGGTCATGCATGGCAGCTCCAGCGTGCCTCAAGACCTGCTGGCTGAAATCCGCGAGTTCGGCGGCGACATGAAAGAAACTTACGGCGTGCCTGTGGAAGAGATTCAGGAAGCCATCAAGTTTGGCGTGCGCAAGGTGAATATCGATACCGATATCCGCCTGGCCATGACGGGTGCGATTCGCCGGTTCATGGGCGAGAACCCATCCAAGTTCGATCCGCGCGAATACTTGAAGCCCGCCCGCGAAGCCGCCAAGCTGATTTGCAAGCAGCGCTACGAACAGTTCGGCACGGCCGGCAACGCCAGCAAGATCAAGGCCATTCCCTTGACCGACATGGCAAAGCGCTACGCTGCGGGCGAGTTGGCCCAGGTCGTTCAATAAATTTCGCCGCCAGTTTTGCCAGGGCCTGTCAGCAGGCCCTTTCTTTTCAAGGATACATCGTGCTTAAGGCTCTACATCAATCCAGCATCACCTCATTGCCGCTGCTTGCCCGAGGCAAGGTACGCGACATGTATGCGGTGGGCGATGACAAGTTGCTGATTGTGGCGTCAGACCGCATCTCGGCCTTCGATGTCATTCTTGATGACCCTATTCCGGGCAAAGGCCAGGTGCTGACCGAACTCACCGAGTTCTGGCTCAAGAAACTGGCCCACATTCTGCCCAATCATTCCACCGGTATCGACCCTGCCGATGTCGTTGCCCCGCAAGAACGCGATCAGGTTCAGGGCAGGGCGGTCGTGGTCAAGCGGCTCAAACCCATATTGGTTGAAGCCGTGGCGCGTGGCTACCTGATAGGCTCGGGTTGGAAAGACTACCAAAATACCGGCAGCGTTTGCGGAATTGCCTTGCCGCAAGGCTTGCAGCAGGCCAGCCGCCTGCCCGAGCCCATTTTTACGCCGGCCGCCAAGGCCGAGTTCGGCGAGCACGATGAAAACGTCGATTTTGATTATGTGGTGAATCAGGTCGGCAGCGAGCTGGCCCAGGCCATACGCTCGGTCACCTTGCGTCTGTACTCCGAGGCTGCGCAGTTTGCTGCCGACAAGGGCATTATCATTGCCGATACCAAGTTCGAGTTCGGGCTGGATGCTCAAGGTCAATTACATTTGATGGACGAGGTCCTGACGCCTGATTCATCGCGTTTCTGGCCGGCGTCCGGTTATGCCGTCGGCATCAGCCCGCCCTCGTTTGACAAGCAGTTCGTGCGCGACTGGCTCGAAACCCAAACATGGGACAAGACACCGCCGGCGCCACGTCTGCCCGCCGAGGTTCTAGAAAAAACCGCCGCCAAATATCGCGAAGCGGCTACCCGCCTGATGGCATAGGCTCTGTACTGATATGGTGGAATTCAACATGAGCGATACGACGCAGTCTGGCGAGCAGGGCTCGCCCATTGTGGGCTTGATCATGGGGTCATCCAGTGACTGGGATGTCATGCAGCATGCGGCGGCGATGCTAGATGAATTCGATATTGCCCACGAAATTCTCGTTATTTCGGCACATCGCATGCCGCACGACATGGCTGAGTACGGCGCCCGAGCAACCGAGCGTGGCCTGAGGGCGATTATTGCCGGCGCCGGCGGTGCCGCGCACCTGCCCGGCATGATGGCAGCCCTGACGCCGGTACCAGTCTTCGGCGTACCCGTTCCATCGCGCTACCTAAGGGGCGAAGATTCGCTGCTGTCCATCGTGCAAATGCCCAAAGGTGTACCGGTAGCCACGTTTGCCATAGGCGAAGCGGGCTCGGCCAATGCGGCCCTGCATGTCGTTGCCTGCTTGGCTACTACCGACGCGGCCCTGCAGCAGCGCCTGATCGCCTTTCGAACCAGGCAAACCGAGGCGGCGCGGGCCATGGTGGTGCCTCCGCACGTTACGCTGTAAATTGCATAGTCCGGTTTGCGGGTCTATGCCAACAACTTATTTTCTGCATTACTGACTACAGGTCGTATTTCCATGAGCCCAACTTCACATGATTCTTCCATTGCGCCAGGTGGCTGGCTGGGAATACTTGGTGGAGGCCAGTTGGGCCGCATGTTCTGTCATGCCGCCCAAAGCCTGGGCTATAAGGTGGCGGTGCTGGATCCCGATGAACACAGCCCGGCCGGCGCTGTGGCCGACTTGCATATCCAGGCAGGCTACCAGGATGAAGCGGCGCTGTCGCGCCTGGCTGAGCGCTGCAAGGCCATCACGACCGAATTCGAAAACGTGCCGGCGCTCAGCCTGAAGGCTTTGGCGCACAAGGCACGCGTCAGCCCTGCCGGCGAAGCCGTGGCCGTCGTGCAGGATCGCATTCAGGAAAAAGCCTTCATACTGTCGGCGGGTGTGCCGGTCGCACCCTATATTGCTGTGCGTGGCCAGGCAGATATTGCTGCCGCACCCGACGCGCTTTTCCCTGGCATCCTGAAGGTGGCTCGTCTGGGTTACGACGGCAAGGGCCAGGCCCGGGTCAGCAGCCGCGCAGAAGCTGTCACCGCTTTTGATGGCTTCGAGCATGCCGAGTGCGTACTTGAAGCTATGCTGCCTTTGGCCAGCGAGCTGTCGGTGGTCATGGCGCGTGGCCATGATGGCGAAGTCGTGCTGTATCCTTCGGCCCAGAACGAGCATCGCGATGGCATTTTGGCCGTATCGACCGTCGATGTGGGGCTGCTTGATGCCGCGCTGGCACGCCAGGCGGCCGATGCTGCTGTGTCGATTGCCCAGGCTCTTGAGTACGTAGGAGTGATGTGCGTCGAGTTCTTCATCTTGCAAGACGGCAGTCTGGTCGCCAACGAAATTGCGCCGCGCCCGCACAATAGTGGTCATTTCACCATGAATGCCAGCGCCTCCAGCCAGTTCGAGCAACAGGCGCGGGCCATGGCCGGCTTGCCCCTGGGCAATACCGACAGCCTGTGTCCCGTCGTTATGCTCAATCTTCTGGGCGATCTCTGGTTCGACTCCACTGGCGTCGAACGTGAACCCAACTGGCGCGGTTTGCTGTCGATACCGGGTGCCAAGTTGCACCTGTATGGCAAGTCTCAGGCCAGGCGCGGACGCAAGATGGGCCATGTGAATGTGCTGGGCGCCACGCTGGAGCAGGCACGCACCAGAGCGGCGCAGGTCGCGCAGGTATTGGGCCTGGAATTTAACGCATGAGCGAGCCTGCATCGCTTGCGGTGCCCAATATGGATAGTCAACTGACGCAGGCTGCTCAGCGATTACTCGATGGCGGGCTGGTCGCTTTTCCAACCGAAACGGTTTACGGCCTGGGTGGAGACGCCGAGAATCCGCAAGCCATCGCGCGTATTTATGCTGCCAAGAGTCGTCCAGTCAATCATCCCGTGATTGTGCATGTGGCGCCTGAAGCCGACCTGAGCTACTGGGCTGCTTCGGTGCCGGCTCAGGCGCACGCATTGATACAGGCATTCTGGCCTGGCCCGCTAACTTTGATTTTGCCACGCGCTGCGCACATATCTTCGGCAGTCAGTGGTGGGCAGGACAGCATAGGGTTGCGCTGTCCTTCGCATCCTGTGGCGCAGGCCTTGTTGCGGGAATTCGCACGCGGCAAGCCCAATGGCCAGGGTGGGGTTGCCGCGCCGTCGGCCAACAAGTTCGGGCAAGTCTCGCCTACGCACGCAGCACATGTGCGCGCCGAGTTTCCCGAGTTGGGCTTTGACCGCCTGTTGATACTGGAGGGCGGGCCGTCCGAAGTCGGCATAGAGTCCACGATTGTGGATGTGTCCCGGCTGGATCAAGGTATTGGTGCCAAGTTGTTGCGGCCTGGGCATATCTCAGCGGCGCAGATTGCCGAGGTGCTCGGCGTATTGCCGGCACTGCCCGACACGGATGCTCCTCGGGTGTCTGGATCTTTGAAGGCGCATTATGCGCCGCACACGCCTTTGCAGGTCTTGCCTTTAAAGCAATTGCTGGAAGCCGCCCGGCAAGGTGCACCCAGTCACTCAGGACGCACGGCAGCCCTGGTGTTCAAACCGGAACAGTTGATCGATATACCAGGTGTGGACTGGCTGCAGTGCGCCAGCGAGCCGGTCGCTTATGCGCGAGATCTGTATGCTTTGCTGCGTCGGCTGGATGGACAGGGCTACGACCGTATCCTGATGGAGCGGCCCCCGCAAGATGCCGGCTGGCAGGCGGTCAACGATCGCATAGGCCGCGCGTCAGCCGCCTTTTCCTAAAAAATTCATGACTTTCTTACGGCGCCGATTACGCGCTTGGGCTGATCGCGCCGAGTCAGGCCCTGTAATGTGTATTAAGGGTAAACTGTAGGGTTTGTTGCTTATCACAAAGGTTCTGGCCTTACCATGAAATTTAGCGAGTTTAAAGTAGGGATGGTCATCAAGCATGACCCCGTCGTGGTCACCGAGACGGAAATGCTGGAGTTTGCCAAGTCATACGACCCTCAATGGTTTCACGTCAATCCCGAGCAGGCCAAGGAAGGTCGCTGGGATGGGCTGATTGCCAGTGGCTGGCTGACCTGCAGTCTGGCCATGCGCATGGCTGTTGACGCAGCATTGCGCAACTCCGAGTCATTTGCTTCGCCCGGACTTGAGCGCCTGCGCTGGATTTTGCCCGTGCGGGCTGGCGACGCCCTGCGTCTTGAGGCAACGATAGACTCGCTACGTACGTCGTCGACCCGCAGCGACCTGGGCATACTGCGCTGGACATGGCGCGTATTCAACCAGAAGGATGAGCAAGTCCTTGAGGTCGAGGCCACCAGCCTGTTCGACCTTGAAGCCGAGCCTCGCTAGCATAAGAATCAAGGGGCAGTTCATTGCGAACTGCCCCTTGATTTTATGCACGGTTCACTTAGCTGCCTAGAAGAATGCCTGTAGTCCTGTCTGGGCACGACCCAGAATCAGGGCGTGTACATCGTGCGTGCCTTCGTAGGTATTAACCACTTCCAGGTTGACCAAGTGGCGCGCAACGCCGAACTCATCGGAGATGCCGTTGCCGCCCAGCATGTCGCGGGCCAGGCGGGCAATGTCCAGTGCCTTGCCGCAGGAATTGCGTTTCATGATGGACGTGATTTCAACGGCGGCCGTGCCTTCGTCTTTCATGCGGCCCAGACGCAGGCAACCTTGCAGCGCCATGGTGATTTCGGTTTGCATATCGGCCAGTTTTTTCTGGATAAGCTGGTTTTGAGCCAGCGGGCGGCCAAACTGCTTGCGATCCATGGTGTATTGGCGGGCAGTGTGCCAGCATGCCTCAGCGGCGCCCAGGGCGCCCCACGCTATACCGTAGCGTGCCGAGTTCAGGCAGGTGAATGGACCGCGCAAGCCCGTGACCTTGGGCAGCATCTGCTCAGCGCTGATTTCGACCTCGTCCATGACGATTTCACCGGTGATGGAAGAGCGCAGGCCTACTTTGCCATGGATGGTGGGGGCTGACAGGCCCTTCATGCCCTTTTCAAGAATGAAGCCACGGATCTTGCCGTCATCCTCGCCACCTACTACCTTGGCCCATACAACAAACACATCGGCGATAGGCGAGTTGGTGATCCACATTTTGTTGCCGCTGACCTTGTAGCCGTCAGTCGTCTTGACCGCACGCGTTTCCATGCCGCCGGGATCGGATCCGTGGTTGGGCTCGGTCAGGCCAAAGCAGCCTATCCATTCGCCGCGTGCGAGTTTGGGCAGATACTTCTGTTTTTGCTCTTCGCTGCCAAACTCGTTGATGGGCACCATGACCAGCGAGGACTGGACACTCATCATAGAGCGGTAGCCGGAATCGATGCGTTCGACTTCACGGGCAATCAGGCCGTAGCTCACGTAATTCAGACCGGCGCCGCCGTATTCCTCGGGGATGGTGGCACCCAGCAGGCCAAGTTCGCCCATCTCGGCAAAAATGGCGGAATCGGTTTTTTCATGGCGGAAGGCTTCGAGTACGCGGGGGGCCAGCTTGTCTTGCGAATAAGCCAGGGCAGCGTCGCGCACCATGCGTTCTTCATCAGTTAACTGGGCGTCCAGTAACAGTGGGTCTTGCCAGTGAAAAGTAGGGGCTGCCGACATAATGGGGCTCCGTTGATAGATTGAATTAAAAAAATGGATGCCAGGCTCGATGCGTGCAAGTCGTCAGGCCTGCGCCGCCTGAGCCTGTTCACGTATCTTCTGTAGTGTGGTCGTGGGGGAAATCGCTTGCGGGTCGATCAGGCAATGCAGGATGGCGGGTTTGCCGCTGGTCAGGGCGCGCTCGAAAGCCGGAGCGAATTGTTCGGTGGTTTCCACGCGCTCGCCATGACCGCCAAAAGCCTGGGCATAGGCGGCAAAATCGGGATTCTGCAGCGCGGTTGCCGACAGACGCGCCGGGTAATGGCGTTCCTGGTGCATACGTATGGTGCCATACATGCCGTTGTCTATTAGCAGCACGATAATGGGCAGTTGGTATTGCACGGCTGTGGCGAATTCCTGGCCATGCATCATGAAGCAACCATCTCCGGCGAAGCATACAACGGTTTTCGAGGGGTCGATACGCTTGGCGCCCACGGCAGCGGGCAGTCCGTAGCCCATGGATCCTGAGGTGGGGGCCAGCTGCGTGCCGTAGCGTGTAAAGGGATGAAAGCGGTGCAGCCAGGTTGCATAATTGCCGGCGCCGTTGCACATGATCGCGTCGTCGGGCAAGACCGAGCGCAGATAGTTCATGACCTGGCCCATTTGCAACTGACCAGGGTGAGTGATGGTTTGCGGGTCAGTCCAGGCCAGATAGCTGGCGCGCAGGCGGTCGCGTTCGCCAGACCAGGCAGACGCTTGTGGAGCGCTTAGTGTAGACACAGCCTGTGCAAAGGCCATGGGCGATACATTAATGCCCAGGTCTGCGCGATAAACACGGTTCAGCTCGCTTGCGTCGGGGTGAACATGGACCAGAGTCTGGGCAGGAACCGGGATATCGAACAGGCTGTAGCTTTGGCTGGCCACTTCGGGCATGCGTCCGCCCACCAGCAAGACCAGATCAGCCTCTTTGATGTAGCGCATCAGTTCGGGGTTGCTGCCCAGGCCAACATCGCCGACAAAGCAGGGATGGGCGGTGGAGCACAGCATTTGCCGGCGAAATTGCACGGCAACGGGCAGTTGATGGCTGGCGCAGAAGTCGGCAAACTGGTCAACGGCTTGCTGGTTCCAGCGTGTACCGCCCAGAATCGCAATCGGTTTGCGGGCCTGTGCCAACTGCTGTGTCAGTGCCTGGAGCTGCTGAGTGGTGGGGGCGCTTTCAACTACTTCGTAATGCGGTGCGTCGGCCACACTGGCCATCTCGACCAGCATGTCTTCAGGAAGCGCGATGACCACCGGGCCCGGACGACCCGAGGTAGCAACATGAAAGGCACGTGAAATGATTTCAGGTATGCGCTCAACCTGATCTATTTCAGTCGTCCATTTGGTCTGTGTGCCAAACACCGCGCGGTAGTCCATTTCCTGGAAAGCTTCGCGCTCGCGCATGCCGCGTTCAATCTGGCCGACGAACAGTATGAGTGGCGTGGAGTCTTGCATGGCGATATGCACGCCCGCCAAGGCGTTGGCGGCACCCGGGCCACGCGTTACCATGCAGATACCGGGCTTGCCAGTGAGCTTGCCATAGGCGTCGGCCATCATGGACGCGCCGCCTTCCTGCCGGCACACGGTTACTTGTATGGCGGCATCGTGCAGGCCATCAAGGACAGCCAGATAGCTTTCGCCAGGCACGCAAAATACGTGTTCAGTGCCTTGTGCAAGCAGTTGATCGACAAGTAGGTGTCCGCCCATGCGTGGACGCGGTGTGGAGAGAGCGCTGGATGTCATAATGAATGAGGATAATGTGCGTTGCATGCACAACGCAATTGATAAAATTGCACAATGTCTTGCCTTTTGCGCAAGACATGCCACATGGTATCAAGGTATATGAGAAACGGTATTCCCCATTTGGGCGCTTTGCAGGCATTCGAGGCGACCGCCAGGTTAGGCTCATTTTCCCGGGCTGCCGAAGAATTGTCGCTGACACATAGCGCCATCTATCGCCAAGTGACGGGGCTGGAGGAAAGACTAGGTGTTCAGTTGCTGACTCGCGTGCGCAGACGTGTGGCGGTAACCGATGCGGGGGCGGAATATGCAGCACGGGTGCGCCATCATCTGGAGCAGCTTGAAAAAGATACGTTTGGCTTGATATCGCGCTCAGGCATGGGCCGCAGCCTGCACATTGCTGTGCTGCCAACCCTGGCAACCACGTGGTTGCTACCGCGTCTGCCCGATTTCCAGCGGCAGCATGAAGACATAGTCATCAGCCTGTCGGTGCGCACCTTGCCGTTTCAGTTCAGGGATCATCCCTTCGATGCCGCCATCTATCATGCCCCGCAGATATGGCCGGATACGGCGGGAGTCAAGCTGTTTGACGAAGGTGAGTTGCTGCCCGTGTGTATCCCCGGGCTCTTGAATCGTCGGAAAGACGCAGGGCAGGGCATAGCGGGTCTGGTTCATTTACACATGAGTTCGCGCCCCGATGCCTGGCGGCATTGGTATCAGGCGCAAAATAAAGAGTACATTCCCACCATCAGCGCCGGGCCGCGCTATGAGCTGTTTACCATGACACTGGCGGCGGTCAAAGCCGGTTTGGGGGTTGCCCTGGTGCCGCGCTTTCTGGTTCAGCAAGAAATTGCAGAGGGTGTGCTGGTTACGCCCGCAGAAGGCATGCTGAAAGTGTCCGAAGCGTATTTTTTTAGCTATCCTCTGGTCAGCGAGCGCTCCGAGGCGTTGGCTGCTTTTGAGTCGTGGCTGGCAGCAGCAGCCCATTCCAGCAAGGAGTTTGCTTGATGAATAGCGTTCAGGCTCAGTTTAAAGGTCTGCTCGTGGCGGTAGCCCTGTTGTGCGTGTGGCCGATCACCCAGGCGACGGATGTCTCCGATCTATTGCTGCGGGGTGATCCTGAACCAGGCAGTGTGCAGGCCAAGGAAGATATTCAGCCCGAAATCGCCACAGGCCGAGGCCGTTCGCAAGCGGCGTATGCCGATCATTACATGGTCAGCAGCGCCAACCCGTTGGCGACACAGGCTGGTGTCGATGTATTGGCCGAAGGCGGCAGCGCCGCTGATGCAATTATCGCCGCCCAACTGGTGCTGACGCTGGTTGAACCGCAGTCTTCGGGCATAGGAGGCGGCGCTTTCTTGATTGGCTATGACGCCGCCACGCAGAAAGTTCAGGCTTACGATGGTCGTGAAACCGCACCGGCAGCGGCGCGCAGCAATCGTTTCATGCTGGCCGGCAAGGCGATTGACTTCAAGAGTGCCGTCAATAGCGGATTGTCGGTGGGCACCCCGGGCGTGCTGCGCATGCTTGAGCAGATCCATAATGAACAAGGCAAGCTGCCATGGGCACGGCTGTTTGAGCCGGCCATAGGCCTGGCGGAACAAGGCTTTGCCGTATCTCCTCGTTTGCACGACATGTTGGTCAATGATGTCGAGCTGCGCCGGCAAAAAGCATCGGCGGCTTACTTTTACGATGACAAGGGGCACGCCTGGCCTGTCGGGCATGTTTTGAAGAATCCGGCACTGGCGCAAACGCTGCGTGAGCTTGCCGATCAGGGAGCAGATGCGTTCTATAGTGGCCGGATAGCAGGCCATATCGTGGACGCCGTAGCCGCGCATGTGGTTCCGGGCGATCTAAGCCTGAATGATCTGGCAGCCTACCAGGCACAAGAGCGAGAGCCGCTCTGTGCGCCGTATAAGGTCTATGTGCTGTGCGGTGCTCCGCCGCCCAGCTCGGGGCCGCTGGCGATCATACAGATGCTGACGATACTGTCGCACACGCCTATTGCCACGTTGTCGCCAGAATCAGCCGGTGCTGTGCATTATTTTTCCGAGGCGGGGCGCTTGGCTTTCGCAGATCGGGCTGTGTATGTGGCTGATCCGGCCTTTGCCAATGTGCCGGTGCAGGCTTTGCTGGATCCTCAGTATCTGAGCTTGCGGGCGGATTTGATTTTGCCCAGGCGATCCATAGGTCGGGCGCCACCGGGTGATCCCATAGGCATGCTTGCCGTGCTCGGAGCAGACACATCGCCCGAGCTGCCTTCCACTACGCATGTTGTAGCGGTGGATAAAGACGGCGATGTGATGTCCATGACCAGCAGCGTGGAGTCGGCTTTCGGCAGCAAAATATTTGTAGATGGATTTTTGCTGAATAATCAGCTGACTGATTTTTCTTTGTCCGACGTTGATGCGGACAACAATCCTGTGCTCAATCGTGTGGAGCCCGGCAAGCGTCCGCGCAGTTCGATGTCGCCGATGCTGGTGCTAAAGGATGGCAAGCCTTATATGGCGCTGGGCTCACCGGGTGGGGCGGCTATCGTCAATTATGTGGCCAAGGTGTTGCTGGGTGTGCTGGATTGGAATATGACTCTGCAAGAGGCGATTGATTTTCCCAATTTCGGCAGTCGCAATCGTTATACGGATCTGGAAAGGTCTACGAGTTTGCGCGGGGTTGCCGATGAGTTACGGGCTATGGGGCACGATGTGCGGCAGATTGATTTCCCGAGTGGCGTGCAGGGGATACGGTTGTTGCCGGATGGGCTGGAGGGCGGGGCTGATCCTCGCCGGGAGGGTGTGGCGGCTGGGGGGTGATCACGCGCTACGCCCGGCTCAATACATGTCTGCGAAGACGAGCGATCACCGGAATACCACTGTCCGCTGCCCATTCAGCAGAATCCGGTGCTCTACGTGCGATTGCACGGCCCGTGCCAGCACCAGGGACTCGATATCGCTGCCGACCTGAGCCAGGTCTTGTGCGCCCAGGGCGTGGTCCACGCGCTCGATGTCCTGCTCGATGATGGGGCCTTCATCCAGGTCGGCGGTCACATAGTGTGCGGTTGCGCCTATGATTTTGACACCGCGTGCATGGGCCTGGTGATAAGGACGCGCACCCTTGAAGCTGGGCAGGAAGCTGTGGTGAATATTGATGGCCCGGCCTGACAGCGCCTGGCATAAATTGTTCGACAGAATCTGCATATAGCGCGCCAGCACAACCAGATCAACGTTTTCCTGCTTCACCAGATCGAGAATCTGCTGCTCCTGTGCTTCCCGGGTTTCGGGGCTAACGGGCAGATAGTGATAAGGAATCCCGTAGGCCTTGGCCATCGCGGCGTAGTCCTGGTGGTTGGACACTATCCCTGCAATCTCTACCGGTAGCTGGCCGCTATGCATGCGGAATAGCAAATCATTCAGGCAATGGCCCTGGCGGCTGACCAGTATCAATAGACGGGCTTTGCGTTGCGCGTCATAGATATGGGCCTGCATATCAAATTTTTCTGCTGTGTTCCTGAAAGACGCTTCGAGCTCGGTGACATCGGCGGGTTTGGGCAAGGCGAAGTGCACGCGCAGGAAGAAGCGTTCGGTTTCCAATTCGCCGAATTGCTGAGCATCAATAATGTTGCCGTGCAGATCCAGCAACCAGCCGGTGACACTGTGTACGATGCCGATACGGTCGGGGCAGGACAGGGTCAGGATGTAGTCATTCATGATTGTGTGTTCCATCAAGGCTAGGGCGCGTCGTTCAGCGCCTCGCGTACAGCCTGGGCGATGGCCAGGCTGGCGGTCAGTGCGGGTGATTCCATGCCGAACAGATTCACCAGGTTGGGGACGCCGTGTGTGGCAGGCCCCACGATGGCGAAGTCAGCGGCGGGTTCGCCAGGGCCGACAATTTTTGGTCGGATGCCTGTGTAGCCCGGATTCAGTGCGTTATCGGGCAAAGCCGGCCAGTAGCTGCGTACTGCGGCATAGAAGGTATCGGCGCGACCGGGATCCAGGGTGTAGTCTTCGCCGTCCACCCATTCCGTATCGGGGCCGAATTTGGCCTGGCCACCCAAGTCTATGGTCAGGTGCACGCCTAGCCCGGCGCTGTTGGGCATGGGGTAAATCAAACGGCTGAAGGGCGAGCGGCCCGACAAGGTGAAGTAGCTGCCCTTGCAGAAGTATGCCTGTGGTATGTGTTCCGCTGGCTGGCCCTGCAGCTTGCGGGCAACTGATGGCGCATGCAGACCTGTTGAATTGATGACGCAGTTGGCCGTCAGTGTCATGGGCTCGTCGCCATCGAACTCCAGTTCGAATTCCCCTGAGTCCAGTATCTTGCCCTGACGGAAAGCGGTATGGAATACGCACTGGGCGCCATAGTTTTCGGCATCGCCTTGCAAGGCCAGCATCAGGCCGTGGCTATCCACTATGCCGGTCGAGGGAGAAACCAGGGCCGCGTCGCAGACTAGCGCCGGCTCCAGTTCACGAGCCTGTTGGCCGCTAATCTGATACAGATCGTTGACACCGTTGCGCTGGGCGCGCTCGGCGATCAGATGCAGTTGCGCGCTTTGCTCTGGTGTGGCCGCCACGATGAGCTTGCCGGTTCTTTCGTGGGCTACGCCGCGCTCTGCGCAATATTCATAAAGCATGTGCTTGCCGGCGGCGCACAGTTGCGCCTTGAGGCTGCCTGCGTCGTAATAGATGCCTGCGTGTATGACTTCCGAGTTGCGTGAACTGGTGCCTGTGCCAATGGCCTCGCTGGCCTCGATCACCAATACTTCTCGTCCTGCCTGGGCAAGTTCACGTGCGATGGCCAGTCCGACGACACCGGCGCCCAGTACGACGCAGTCTATATCTGCTGCCATAATATGTCCTGCATGGTTGTTAATTCCGCCAGCCGCTTGCTAATTGCTTGATAAGGGTTCGGTCGACGGGGTCAAATCGAAATCGCCGGCATGATACACCAGTGGTTGATTGAAGTTTCGATGACAATGCTCGACTTGGCCGACGAATATCATGTGGTCGCCTGCCACGTGCTGCGTCAGGTTGAAGCATTCGAACCAGGCGGTGCATTCGTGGTCATCGAGCATTAGTGTACCGCCCGGTGCCCGTGTCAGGGCCAGGCCTTCAAAGCGTTGCGCCTGTGGGCCATAGGCAAATTGTTTCGCCAGACGTAGCTGTGGCGCGGCCAGCACATGTACGACGTAGCGCCGTGCAGCCTGGAAATGAGCCAGCGACGATGCGCTGCGCGACAATGACCACAGCACCATGGGCGGTTCCAGCGA
Source organism: Alcaligenaceae bacterium (assembly GCA_013416405.1). GTDB lineage: Bacteria > Pseudomonadota > Gammaproteobacteria > Burkholderiales > Burkholderiaceae_B > Pusillimonas_C. The sequence goes on along the minus strand of JACCET010000004.1, from coordinate 183,816 downwards.
TACCGAATTGAAGGAGCTGATGGTGAGCCCTAGTGGTTTGTGGTCGGTCTGGTCGTCGGTGGTGATCACCGTGACGCCGGTTGCGAATCGGCCTAGAGCAGAGCGAAAAAAAAGCGAATCGAAATCGGGACGTGTGGGCGCCATAGTGATATCTGATGCCGGCGCTTACGGCGCTAGCCGTATATGCGTCCAGGCCTGGTGTGCATCACGCTGGAATACCAGCCTGTCATGCAGTCGGGATGGGCGTCCTTGCCAGAACTCAATGCGCTGTGGATCAAGGCGGTAGCCTCCCCAGTGTTCAGGTCGCGCTGGATCGTCGCCTAGCGATGCAGTCAGCTTTTCTTTGCGTTCTTCGAGTTCTTCGCGGGTGATGGGCTGGCTTTGCGGCGACACCCAGGCGCCTACGCGTGACCCCAGGGGGCGGCTGTGAAAGTACTCGTCGGATTCCGCATTAGACACTTTTTCTATGGTGCCCTCCAGGCGAACCTGGCGCTCGAGGGCCGGCCAGAAGAACAGCAGGCTGGCGCTGGGGTTCTCTGCCAGTTCATGGCCTTTGCGAGACAGGTAGTTGGTAAAGAAGACGAAGCCGCGTGGGTCAAACCCCTTCAGCAGTACGATTCGGGCCGAAGGCTTGCCGGACAGCGTGGTGGTTGCCAGCGTCATGGCATTGGGCTCGGGCACGTTGGCCTTTAGGGCATCGTTGAACCACAGGGTGAACTGTTCGAAGGGATCAGTAGCGAGCGATGCTTCGAGCAAGTCGAATTTTTCGTAGCTCTGGCGGATATCGGCAACAGTCATGGTGGCAGCAAGAATGAGATATCGAAGAAGATACTAGTTTACCGGATGTCGCGCTGAAGTGACGCCGGCCGGCGTCCACTTAATTGTGCTGGTTCATGGATGTGCGCAGCGCGCCGACCAGATCCTGCAGCCGTTTGTCGTGGATATTGGATTCTTGCAGGGCTTGCGCGGTTTCCAGCACGTACTCTATGCAGGGGCCGTAGCTGCCATGGGCATTGCGTACGATTTGCACCAGGCGGTCTACCGGCAACCCGTTGACGTAGGCATCTGTATTGCGATTCATGGTGAAGGCCAGGGCGGAAATCAATCCGTCGTTGGTACGGCAGTTCAGCCATTTTGGGATATAGGCCCCGCTGGGCATCTCGCGGCGCCAGAGTGCCTCCATGGTGGTGGGGACGTCGCCGGCCGGTATGCGAAACACCACGCCTTGGCAAGATCCGCCGGTATCAAGGCCAAAGACCAGTCCGGGTTGATCAGGCGTGCCCCGGTTTACCCTGGACCATAGACATAGCGCACGGTGATAGCCATGCAGCAAGGCTATACGTTTTTCGGCAAAGTCGAATTCGGGGCGCCATATCAGTGAGCCATAGCCGTATACCCACAGATCCTGATCTGGCCTCCAGTCGGATAGGGCCCCCTGTAATGACGCACGGCGCTCGGCATCGGTAAGGAGTCGGAAATTGCTGGGGGCAGGTATTGAATATGGATCTGTCGAAAACCTAGTCACTTGCTGGCGGCTCCAAGGGTCGGTGGATGCCTATATTTTAGCCCGTCCTGGCATGCCGTTGAGGCCCACGTGCTGCTTGTGGTTTTTTTGTGAGAGATCGCATGCAAAGCCGAAGGCAGGCGGCACGAGAAGGTAAACTGCCGGTTGAGCATGGCGGTGTCGTGACCTGCCCTGCCCGTTTGTTTTTTTCACTACACACTTTATCTTAGAGTCCACGATGTCCGATGCTGTTTCTGTTGATCCGGAGCGCCGTTTTGGCGGGCTGGAGCGTTTGTACGGTCCGGCTAGCCTGGAAAGACTGGGCGGCGCGCACGTGGTGGTGGCCGGCATAGGCGGGGTGGGTTCCTGGTGTGCGGAAGCACTGGCCCGCACGGGTATAGGTGCAATAGGCCTGATCGACCTTGATCATATCGCCGAGTCGAACATCAACCGTCAGTTGCATGCCTTAAGTGCTACGCTGGGCCAGGCCAAGGTAAACGCCATGGCCCAGCGTGTGAGGGGCATCAACCCTGGGTGTCGCCTGCAGGTCATTGATGATTTCGTGAGTCCGGAGAATGTGGCGGAACTGCTGGCCGATGACGTCAGTGTCATTATTGATTGCACCGACCAGGCGCAGGCCAAGATCGCCATGATTCTTGAGGCGCGTCGGCGCCAAGTGCCTATAGTGGTGTGTGGTGGTGCAGGAGGCAAGACCAATCCGCTTACTCTGCGGGCCGGCGATTTGTGCACGGCCGTCAACGATGCCTTGCTGTCCAAGTTAAGAAATACTTTAAGGCGTCAGCATGCTTATCCCAAGGCAGCCGACCAGGCGGGCAAGGTGCGCAAGCGCATACCTAAAATGGGCGTGCGCGCCCTGTGGTTCGATCAGCCCGCCCTGTTGCCTGCGCAATGGCAACAGGCGGGGGCACAGACTGCAGAGGCTGGCGCTTTGCAAGGCTTGTCGTGCGCGGGATATGGCTCGGCGGTCACCGTGACTGCGGCCATGGGCATGGCTGCTGCTAATGAAGCCATACAGTATGTGCTGAACGGCAAGTTTGCGAACTAGTCAGAGCTTGACTCGGCTGTCCAGCTGACGTGGCCCTGACGGTGTCTGGATATGCACGACCAGATAGGGCGTTTGTCCGGCCTCCAGGGGCACGATAGTGCATGGGCCTTCAAAGCCAATCTGATCCAGCAGTTGCTGAACGCTTGCTGCATCGGGATGAAAGGCTTCCAGGCCAAGTAGTGAGCAGCCCATGTCTTCCATGCGTCGGGCCGGATGCTGATCGCCCGACCACTGTATAAGTGTCGGGGCAGTGCCTTGCATGACCAGGCTGCCGTCATCGGGTATGGTGATTTGCCATGTCAGCGATCCGCGCGTCATGGTTTCGACCTTCCCCAAAGGCAGTGTTGACGCCTGGGTGGCGGCTTCGATATTGTTTGTTCTGGCGACCCAAGTTGCCAAGCCGATAGGCTGGTTATAGTGGTCGGTTAGTGCAAACCAGCAGGGCCGATCAGGCTGCTGGGCCTCGGGATTGATGGCTATTACTTCCAGATAGACATCCTGGCCCAACTGCAGCAGCAAATTATGTGTGCCCATGCGGGGGTGTTCGCCACCGGCTTCCAGCGGAACGCCCAGGGTACGGTAGATATATTCTGATCCTGCGGCCAATGACGACGCGGTAATGACGATGTGGTCTATGTGTGCCTTCAGCATGCAAATTCCTGTTTAATGGAATAAGTTATAAGCTTAACTTGTTGACGGCTGCAAGGCGATGACCGCCATGCCGATCAGGGCGAGTGCGGCACCCGCAATGTCCCAGCGTGTCAGCGGCACACCATCGACGAAACGCAGCCACAGCAATGCAACGGTAATGTACATGCCGCCGTAGGCCGCATAGGTCCGCCCTGCTGCGGTGGGGTGCAGCGTGAGCAGCCAGGCGAAAAGGACGAGTGCCAAGGCGGCCGGTATCAGCAGCAAGGCGCTTTTACCTTGCTTGATAACCAGCCACGGCAGGTAGCATCCCAGAATCTCCGCAACAGCGGTAATGGCGAACAGTAAAGAAATGCGCAGAATTTCCAACGTTTTGAGTCCCAATGCAGCGGTGTGAGGATTATGGCACGTTGCCGCCACAGACTTGCCCATCACGGTGCAGCTCGGCAGCTAGCCATCCACGCAAAGCGTTGGACACCCGGACAGCGGGTGCATCGAACAAGTCCTGGCGGCTGATGACGGCTAGCTCAACACGTCCCTGATCCAGCAAGGCCTGTCTTTGCACGCCGGGCAGCAGCCCGCAGGACAGCGGGGGAGTCAGCCAGCGGCCCGATGCATCCTGTATATACACGTTGCTGCGGCTGGCTTCACAGACTTGGTTATGGGCGTTGCAGAACACAAGGTCGAAGAAGCTGGGGTTTTCGGCAAGCCAGGTTTGTGCCGCGTCGTACCAGGGCCTGTGTGTGGTCTTGTGCTGCAACCAGGCATGGTCGGCCTGTAGCACGTCTGCTTGCAATGCCAGCTTTACAGGTTCCTGCGTGCCCCGCAAGACGCTGGAAGTCAGCGTAAAACTGCCATCCTGGCTGAGCAACAGCCGTAAACGGTGGGTCTGGTCGGCATCCAGGCCGGCTATATGCTGGCGCAGGGCGGCGTCCAGGGCAGCGCCGGGTTGCGCATGGCCCAGCGCTTGGCAAGAGGCAGCAAGCCGCCGCATATGACAGGCCAGCAAGGGTAGGGTGCCGTCGGGTTCGACGCGCATGGTTTCTATCAACTGTATGTTTTGGCGTTCTGTCATGGCGTATTTGCATTCCCGGCTATGTTTGCGGTATTTAGCAGGCGTGCCTTCCAAAGACACTCCTGCCATTCCTGTTCGGGCACCGAGTCGTACACAATGCCGCCGCCCACGCCGAAAATGCCGTGCCGGCTATCATGCATCTCTATGGTGCGTATGGCTACATTCAGTGAGCAGTCCCCATCGGGAGCCAGCCAGCCTATGCTGCCGCAATAAATGCCGCGCGGCTGGTCCTCCAGTTGTTTTATCTTTTGCATGGCCGCGATTTTGGGCGCACCGGTGATGGACCCGCAGGGAAACAAGGCACGCAGCAGCTGCTCCAGGCTGGCATCAGGTGCCTGAGCGGTGATGGTCGACGTCAATGTCCACACTGAAGGGTATTGTTCCAGTGTGAACAGCTTTTTCACCTTGACCGAGCCCGGCGTAGCGACGCGGCCCAGGTCATTGCGCAACAGGTCAACGATCATCAGGTTCTCGGCGCGATTTTTCTCACTGTGCAGCAGTTCCTGGCCTGAAGCCTCGTCCTGCGCGGCATCGGCATGGCGTGGCGCCGTGCCTTTCATGGGGCGTACCGTCAGTGTTGCGCCCTGACGAGCAAGAAAAAGCTCAGGCGAAAACGAGAGCACGCTGCGCTGGCCATCTTCGACATAGGCAGCATGGGCAGCAGGGTGCAGCGCTGCGATGTGTCGATAAAGGTCTTGGGGAGGCACCTGGCTTTCCACGGCAATGGGGAAGGTGTAGTTGGTCTGATAGAGCTCGCCCCTTGCTATGCAGGCTCGCAGCGTGTGTATATCGGCCAGATAGCGTTGAGTGTCTATCAACGGTTGCGTGGCCAGCATGACAGTTGAGTCGGCTTCGGGCGGACCCCATACGGCTTGTTGTTGCGCCTGCTCAAAGACCAGTGCAGTAAAACGAGGCCGCACTGCCGGGCCTGGATAAGAGGGCACCGCGGGAGGGATTGTCGTGGCGTCAGACGGGACAGCAGGCTCCAGCCATTCGCCCAGTTCGTAGTCCAGCAACAGGGCTATCCATAAGCCCTGCGCCTGGGCCTCGACGATTTGTGCAAAGGCGGCATCAAGCTGTGCTGCCGAGCATGCGGCGATGCGATGGCTGAACCCGGTCAGCTCCAGTGCCTGGCCCGACAGGCGGTTTTCGAATCGGCAAAGCATGTCAGTTCGTTGTCTGCTTTAGAAATGTTTCCAGTGCGGCGCCGGTGTGCGAGAATTCTTTCAAGCTCATGACATGCTCGGGTGTGCCTTGCGCGACCAGGCGTCCGCCGCCATTCCCGCCCTCCGGGCCCAGATCCAGCACCCAGTCGGCTTCGGCAACAATGTCCAGATTGTGCTCGATGACCAGCACGGTATTGTCGGCATCGACCAGACGATGAAGCACATGTATGAGCTTTTCGACGTCGGCTGTAGACAGGCCCACGGTGGGTTCGTCCAGCACGTATAGCGTGTGTGGAATGCGGGAAGCGCGGCCGGTCTTGATGACGCCTTCCGTCAGGCGCGCCTTGGCCAGTTCCGCCACCAGCTTGATGCGCTGCGCTTCGCCGCCCGACAAGGTGGGCGACGGCTGTCCCAGCGTCAGGTAGCCCAGCCCAACGTCTTGCATCAGCTGCAGGATACGTGAAATTCTGGAATGTGCGGCGAAGAATTCCACCGCCTCATCCACTTCCATGCGCAGGACTTCTCCAGCGCTCTTGCCGCGCCACGTAACGTTCAGCGTGTCGCGATTGAAGCGCTCGCCGTTGCAGCCATCGCACAGCACCTTGACGTCGGGCAGGAAGCTCATCTCTATGGTGCGCATGCCCTGGCCTTCGCACACCGGGCAACGTCCTTCGCCGGTGTTAAAGGAAAAGCGCGTGGCAGTCCAGCCGCGTATCCTGGCTTCGCGGGTATCGGCAAAAAGCTTGCGCACGTCATCCCAGAAGCCCACATAGGTGGCAGGGCAGGATCGTGGGGTCTTGCCTATGGGTGTTTGATCGACTTCCAGCACACGGTCGATCGCTTCCCAGCCGGTAATGCCCGTGCAACCCTGCCATGGTGGGTCTTTGCGCTGCGATACCGCCAGCGCCAGGTTATCAAGCAGCACGTCGCGGGCCAGTGTGGACTTGCCCGATCCCGAGACGCCGGTCACGACACTTAGCCGCTTGACTGGGATCTGTGCATTGACGTTGTGCAGATTGTGCAAATGCGCGCTCCGGACTGTGACCATGGGTGTGTCGTCGTTGACCGTGCGGCGTTCCTGCAAGGGGTGTGTCAAGGGATGCTTCAAGTAGCGCCCCGTGACGGATGCGGGATTGTCCATCAGGTCTTGGGCCGTGCCTTGGGCCACCACCATGCCGCCGCGTGTGCCGGCCCCCGGGCCTATGTCGATAATGTGCGATGCCCGCCGTATGGTGTCTTCGTCGTGTTCGACCACGACCAGGGTATTGCCATTGCCCTCGAGCGTTGCCAGGGCGTTGAGCAGTATCTGGTTGTCGCGCGAATGCAGGCCTATGGTGGGTTCGTCCAGCACGTAGCATACGCCTTGAAGGTTGGAGCCCAGTTGAGCGGCCAGCCGTATGCGTTGCGCTTCGCCGCCCGACAAAGTGGGTGCGGCGCGATCCAGCGCCAGGTAGCCCAAGCCGACCTCACGCATAAAGCTCAGCCGGCCTTTGATTTCGGCAAGTATGTCGCGTGTGATTTCGCCTTCGCGCCCTCGGATGATCAGGCCGTCGAAAAAGCTCTGCGCGTCAGATACGGGCATGGCGGCCAGCTCGGCAATAGAGCGTTCACGCCAGATAAAGGCCCTGGATACGGGGTTAAGGCGTTCGCCATGGCAACTGGTGCAGGCAATGGTGCTGCCTTCGTACCAGGCGTTCCAGGCGGTTTCTTCGCCGGTTTGCTCGGCGTCGAAGCCTGCCAGTTGCAGGCCTGTGCCGAAGCAGCTGTTGCACCAGCCATGCTTGGAGTTGTAGCTGAACATGCGCGGATCCGGCTCGGGGAAACTTGTGCCGCAACTCGGGCAGGCGCGCTTGACCGAAAAATGCCTTTGTTCGGCGCCGGCGTCGGGACTCGCGCTGCGGCGCTCGTCCAGGCTGGCGGCCTGGGGCGCGGACAGGTCCAGCAATATGCTCATGGAGCCCTGGCCATGCTCCAGTGCGCTGCGCACGGCTTCCCGCAGCGCTGGCTCATGTCTGGGGTCGACCATCAAGTCTGCGATGGGCAGTTCCAGAGTGTGTTCTTTGTAGCGATCCAGCCTGGGCCAGGGCGCTACCGGTATGAACTCGCCATCTACGCGCAGATGCGTATGGCCTTTGCCGGCGGCCCACTTGGCCAGGTCGGTGTAATAGCCTTTGCGTGCGTTGACCAGCGGCGCCAGTATGCCTATGTGGCGGCCTTTGCAGTCCTTCAGTATCTGTGCCACGATTTGTTCGGCCTTCTGGGGCTCGACGGCCACGTTGCAGGTGGGGCACATTTGCGTGCCCAGCTTCACATACAGCAAGCGCAGAAAGTGATGAATCTCGGTCATGGTGGCGACCGTCGATTTGCGGCCTCCACGGCTGGTGCGCTGTTCGATGGCCACGGTGGGCGGTATGCCGTAAATGGCGTCCACATCAGGCTTGCCCGCGGGTTGCACAATGGCACGGGCATAGGCATTGAGCGATTCCAGGTAGCGGCGCTGGCCTTCATTGAAAAGTATGTCAAAGGCCAGTGTCGATTTGCCCGACCCCGACACGCCTGTAATCACGGTAAAGGTATCGTGCGGAATACTGACGTTGATGCCTTTCAGATTGTGCTCGCGCGCATTGACCATGTCTATGCTCGAGCCCTGGCCGCGCTTGCGCCTCAGGGCGGTTTGCAGCGGTGTGCCGGCGGTGTCCTGATAGCGCGGCGCAGGCTCGGCCAGCGCTTTGGCCTGCTGTGATTTGTCTTCGTAGACGATGGCGCTCGTGTAGTCGGCCAGTGCCTGGCCTGTATATGACTCCTTGTTCAGCATCAGGTCCTGCGGCGTGCCGGTGCCCACAATGCGTCCGCCGCCATCGCCGCCTTCGGGTCCCAGGTCTATCAGCCAATCGGCTGCGCGGATGACATCCAGGTTGTGCTCGATGATCAGCAGTGAATGGCCGGCGGCCAATAGCTTGCGGAAGGCGCGCATCAGGCGTGCCACGTCATCGAAGTGCAGGCCTGTCGTGGGTTCGTCGAAAAGAAACAGGCTGCCTTTCTTGGCCACTTTGGCCGACGATATCCCACTACGCGCGGCCGTGGCCAGGTGTCCGGCCAGCTTGAGCCGCTGTGCCTCGCCGCCCGAAAGTGTAGGTACGGGTTGGCCCAGGCGCACGTACTCCAGGCCCACATCGGCCAGGGGCGCCAGCGCCCACTGGACATCGCGCAGGCCGCTGAAAAAAGCCAGGGCTTCGCTGATGGTCATTTCCAGGACTTCGTCTATCGATGCGCTGCGGCCCAGATGCTCGACACGAACTTCTCGTATTTCAGGACGAAAACGCTTGCCATCGCAGTCGGGGCAGCGCAGATAGACGTCTGACAGAAACTGCATTTCAACATGTTCGAAGCCGGTGCCGCTGCAGGTGGGGCAGCGTCCATCACCCGTGTTGAAGCTGAAGGTGCCCGCTGTGTAGCCGCGTTCTTTGGACAGCGTGGCCTGGGCGAACAGCTTGCGTATGGCATCGAAGGCGCCGACATAGCTGGCCGGATTCGAGCGTGCCGTCTTGCCTATGGGGCTTTGGTCCACCATGACGACTTCGGCCAATTGTTCCGCGCCCAGCAGGTGCTCGTATTCACCCGGAGCCTCGGTAGGCTTGCCCTGGTGCTTGAGCAGGGCGGGATAGAGCACATCCTGGATGAGCGTCGATTTGCCGGACCCCGATACCCCGGTAACGCAGACCAGCCGCCCCAGCGGTATGGATAAGGAGACATTCTGCAGGTTATTGGCCCTGGCGCCTTCCAGGATCAGCCTTGGGGTGTTGGCCGCTACCGGCATGGGGCGCGGTGCTTCGACGCGCAGGCGGCTGCCCAGATAGTTCCCGGTCAGGGTGTTGGCGTTGCGCAGTTGTGCCGGTGTGCCGTCGAACACGATCTGGCCACCCCGTTCGCCGGGGCCGGGACCCATATCCATGATGCGGTCGGCGGCAATCATGACTTGCGGGTCGTGTTCGACCACGACCAGGGTATTGCCGTTGGCGCGCAGGCGATGCATGACTTCGACCACGCGATGCATATCGCGCGGATGCAGGCCTATGGACGGTTCGTCCAGCACGAACAACGTATTGACCAGCGAGGTGCCCAAGGCCGTGGTCAGGTTGATGCGCTGAACTTCGCCGCCCGACAGGGTGCGGCTCTGACGATCCAGCGACAAATAACCCAGGCCCACATCGCATAGAAATTTCAGGCGGGTGCGGACTTCATCCAGCAGCAAGTCGATAGCGGCGTCCATCTTGGCGCCAAAACTGATGTCGGCAAAGAAATCACGTACGCCGCTGATGGGCAGGCGCATCAGGTCGTGTATGCCCAGCCCGGGCAGGGCATTCAGTTGTTCTCTGCTCCACTGGACGTGTACCGGCATGAAGCGCGGATAGGCTACATCGGCGTGCGTAGTTTGATTGCCCAGGCGCCATAGCGTGGCGTCTGGCTTGAGTCGGGCGCCGCCGCAGGCGGGGCAGGGTGTGTAGCTGCGGTACTTGGAAAGCAGCACGCGCACATGCATTTTGTAGGCGCGTGATTCCAGCCAATCAAAGAACCGCTGCGCGCCATACCACTGAGTTTTCCAAGCGTTGTTTCCGCCTTTCCAGTCAGGGGTGCCACCGATGACCCATGCTTTTTCCTGCTCGGTCAGGTCTTGCCAGGGCGTATCGAGCCGAACGCCAGCGGCTGGTGCATATTGCTCCATTTCGGCCTGGCACTCTTTGTAGCTGTTGGTTTGCCAGGGCTTGATGGCGCCCGATCGCAGTGTTTTCTTTTCGTCCGGGACGACCAGCCCGTAGTCTATGCCCATGACGCGGCCGAACCCCCGGCATGACTCGCAGGCGCCGAGAGGCGAGTTGAAGGAAAACGTGCTGGGCAGCGGCGTGCTGTACTCGATATTGCAGGCGGCGCAGTGCAGGCGGTTGCTGAACCGCCATACGGTTTCCTGGCCGTCGTCTGTGTTGGGTAGGGCGTGAACGGCGATGTGGCCGTCGCCCTGCTTGAGCGCCGTGTCCAGCGCTTCCATGATGCGTTCGGGCTCGGCTGAGCCATGGCGGAATCTGTCCTGCACCACATGCAGCACCCGCAGTTTTTCAGCCTTGGGCACGCGCTTGCCTTTACCCTTGGCCTTTGCTGGCGTATGCATGCGCATCTCTTCATGATGGATGCGGGTATAGCCCTGCTGCTCCAGAAAGCCGCGGACTTCGTCTTCGGTGTAGTTGGCCGGAACGACGATGGGAAAGGTGATGACCAGGCGAGGATCGCCAGCCTGTGGCGCGAGCGTGGCTAGTTGCTGCTGCACAGATTGAGGGTCGTCGCGCTGCACACGCTGGCCGCAGCACTGACAATAGATCCGGCCCAGGCGGGCAAAAAGTAATTTCAGGTGATCGTTCAGCTCGGTCATGGTGCCGACCGTGCTTCGTGAATTGCGTACCGGATTGACCTGGTCTATGGCAATTGCAGGCAGTATGCCTTCAATACGCTCGACCTGCGGTTTGTCCATGCGGTCAAGGAACTGTCGGGCATAGGGCGAAAAGGTTTCTACATAGCGGCGCTGGCCTTCGGCGTAAAGGGTATCAAAAGCCAGCGAACTTTTGCCGGACCCCGAAACGCCGGTTACCACCAGCAGTTCGCCGGTATTGATGGACACATCAAGATTCTTGAGGTTGTTTTGGCGCGCGCCGAAGATGCGGATATGTGAGCTCATTCCACTATGATAATCGTTCTTCTGCTGTGGCTTATTCGCCCATATTTTTGTGGAGTTATGGCATTTTGAGGTAGAATCGTGGGTTAACTGAATTTTGAAGACCGCGTCTTTGCGTGCCTTCTACACACAGATCGGAGATCATCATGGCAGAAATCAAACGTACGCGTCGTAATACCCTTGAGCGCCGTTGCCTGGGCAAGGCCTTCAAGCGCCTTTTCGTGCGCTCGCCCAAAGGCATTTTCAAGATGCTGGAAAAAGTTAAGCGCGCCTGATTGCGCTGCCCTATCGGTAAGGGCTGGCCGGCCTTTCCGGTATCAAGACGTAAAGATGGCAAGAAATCCGCAGAACCTGTGTCTGCGGATTTTTTTTGTCCTATGATGGATCCATGGAGTAGGGCAAAACGGCGCGGCACCAAGACCCGCCTTTAATTAAAGAATATTAGTCATGTCCAATTGGCGCCATCTATTTACGGTTGTGACACCCACCTATAATCGGGCCCATACGCTGGAGCGGGTCTATCAATCTTTGCGCGAGCAATCGTTCCAGGACTTCGAGTGGGTGATCGTTGATGATGGATCCACCGACGAAACGCGCCAAATGGTAATGGTATGGCAGCAAGAAGCCAGTTTTCCCATCCACTATATGTGGCAAAGCAACCAGCACAAGAAAACCGCATTCAACCGGGGCGTCAGAAAAGCCAGTGGTGAGCTTGTAGTGGCGCTGGACAGTGATGACAGCCTGGATACCAATGCGCTTTACGCCATGGCCACAGTCTGGCGTGACATCCCGCTTGAAGAGCGTGACCGTTTTGTAGCGATTACCGGATTGTGCGCGCGCCCCAACGGGCACATCGTGGGCGATATGTTCCCGAGCGACCTGATTGACGCCTCGTCGCTAGACATGACCTTCAAATACCATGTCAAGGGTGAAAAATTCGGCTGTCTGCGCACCGATGTGTTGCTGCGCTTTCCTTTTCCCGAAGAAATTGCCGGTTTCGTACCTGAAAGTCTGGTGTGGCGGGCCATTGCCCGTGCCGGTTACCTGACACGTTTTGTCAATCAGGTTTTCAGGGTTTATCACGACAGCCATGATGCGCTTTCCGGCCAGGGCAGGGATGGGCAGCAGCATGCGCTGGGTTTATGGCTGCTGGCCCAAGATACGGTGGTCGAGTGTTTGCCCTGGTTCCGTTATCGGCCTCAGGCATTCCTGATGGCGGCAGCACGTTATACGCGTTTCTCATTGCATCTCAGGCGCAACAAGCAGCCCCTGCCCAAGGGGCGCTCATTGAGCGGCTGGGCGCCGCGCATGTTGGTTAGCCTGATGTGGCCGCTGGGTTGCTTGCTGTATATCCGAGACCGGGCGCGCCAGGCCTGAAGCTGCAATTTTCAGTGCAGGATACGTGGCTTATCCGGATCCTCGGTGTCGGGCATGTCGTCGTGGTCGTCATCCTCGTCGTCGCTGGCAATAGCTTCATCGGTCATGATAAAGGGCAGAATGTCTTGCAGCCTGTCTGTCCAGGCGATTTCATCGCCTTCGTGGTCGACCTTGATATACCGGACGCCTTCGAGATCGGATAGCTGGATGGCCCAAAGATATTCGCAGTCGAAGACGTCGCCCTCTTTCATGGTCATGCCGCCGGTATTGCCTGCGTAGCGTGCGTTGGCACCGCCGATTTCGACAACGACATGGTCGTCGGGATTGTCCTGGATATCGAGCGGGACTGCAAAAATAACCCATTCGAAGCCGGTTTCGTCCGCATCCATAATTTCGGCCAGCACGGGCTTGCCCATATAGGCGCTCATGGCGTCGGCGGTGCGGCCCAGTAGATCAAGTTCTTCGTCGGTAAAGACTAGCGGTGAAGTTTCGTTGGTAGACATGGCTGCCGTCAGGGTAAGTAGGTATATTTGATTTTAAAGCATTGGCCGGCAGGCTGCCGTGCCTGCTTTTTCAACCGATGCCGGCTGGCCCTGAGTTTTAATTTCCCTTACAGCCTACAATCGGGGATTGTTCATTTTTTGACTTGCTTGTTATGGCCCAATACGTTTATACGATGAACCGGGTTGGCAAAATTGTGCCTCCCAAACGCCAGATTCTGCGCGATATTTCCCTGTCTTTTTTTCCAGGCGCCAAGATTGGCGTGTTGGGCCTGAATGGCTCGGGCAAGTCGACCCTGCTCAAGATCATGGCGGGTATCGATCGCGAGATCGAGGGCGAGGCATTTCCTATGCCGGGGCTCAATATCGGCTATCTGCCCCAAGAGCCCGTTTTAAATCCCGAGCACACTGTGCGCCAGTCTGTAGAAGAGGGCCTGGGCGAGCTGTTCAGCGCACGCAAGCGGCTGGAAGAAGTCTATGCCGCCTACTCCGAGCCTGATGCCGATTTCGATCAACTGGCCACCGAACAGGGTGAGCTGGAAGCCATTATTGCGGCAGCGGCCTCCAGCGGCGCAGACGACATCGAGCATCAAATGGAAATCGCGGCAGATGCCTTGCGCCTGGCGCCGTGGGACGCCGTCATCGGCAATTTGTCAGGCGGAGAAAAACGCCGGGTGGCCTTGTGCCGCCTATTGCTATCCAAACCCGACATGCTGTTGCTGGACGAGCCCACCAACCACCTGGATGCGGAAAGCGTCGAATGGCTGGAACAGTTCCTGCGCAAGTTTCCGGGCACAGTCGTAGGTGTGACCCATGACCGCTATTTCCTGGATAACGCCGCAGACTGGATACTTGAGCTTGATCGGGGGCACGGTATTCCCTGGAAAGGTAACTATAGCTCCTGGCTAGAGCAGAAAGACGACAGGCTCAAGCAGGAAGATGCCTCTGAGTCGGCCCGCCAGCGCACCATCAAGAAAGAGCTGGAATGGGTACGACAAAATCCCAAAGGCCGCCAGGCCAAGGCCAAGGCAAGGTTGGCGCGGTTTGAAGAACTATCCTCGCATGAATACCAGAAGCGCAACGAGACTCAGGAAATTTTCATACCGGTGGGTGAACGCCTGGGTAATGAAGTCATTGAGTTCGAAAATGTCAGCAAGGCATACGGCGACAGGCTGTTAATTGATAATGTCAGCTTCAAGATCCCGCCTGGGGCTATCGTCGGTATCATCGGCCCCAACGGCGCGGGTAAATCAACCCTGTTCCGCATGATTGCCGGGCAAGAGCAGCCAGATAGTGGCACTGTTAAAGTCGGTCAGACCGTGAAGCTGGCGTTTGTCGATCAGTCGCGCGAGTCGCTGCCCGATGACAAGACCGTGTTCGATACCATATCCGATGGTGCCGATTTGCTCACGGTGGGCCGCTTTGAAGTGTCGTCGCGGGCTTATCTGGGACGCTTCAATTTCAAGGGAGGTGACCAGAACAAGCTGGTGGGCAAGCTGTCAGGTGGTGAGCGTGGGCGACTGCATCTTGCCAAAACCCTCATTGCCGGCGGCAACGTGCTGCTGCTTGATGAACCCTCTAACGACCTTGACGTCGAAACATTGCGCGCGCTTGAAGATGCCTTGCTGGAATTCGCCGGCAGCGTGATGGTCATCAGCCACGATCGCTGGTTTCTTGACCGTATTGCAACTCATATACTGGCCTTCGAAGGTGACTCACAGGTCGTGTTCTTTGATGGCAACTATCAGGAATACGAGGCTGACAAGGTGCGTCGTCTGGGCGAAGAAGGTGCCAAACCCAAGCGTTTGCGCTATAAAGCACTTAAATAGTCTGTTAGCCGGGAGGTGCCATGCCAGTCCTGAGTACACACGATACGATGGTCTTGTTGGTCGATATGCAAACGGGGTTGTTGCCCGCCATAGACGACCATCCGGCACTGATACAAAAGACTGCCTGCTTGCTGCAGGCGGCTCAGTTGCTGGGTGTACCGGTCATTGCCACCGAGCATTACGCCGAAAAGATTGGCGCTACCGACCCGGCGTTGCGACGCTGGGTCGACCATGTCATTCATAAAAAGCATTTCGATGCCACGCGGGAATCCCATTTTCTAGCCGAGTTGCCGCGCAATCGCACCAGGGTGTTGTTGTTAGGCACCGAGGCCCACGTATGCGTGTTACAAACCGGCCTGGGCATGACCCGCTTGGGGCTGAGCCCCATTTTAGTGACCGATTGCATAGGGTCGCGTCGCGCTCATGATTTTGCTTCGGCCTGCGCACGCTGGGAACATTACGGCCTAGAGCGGATCAGCGCTGAAATGGCCATGTTCGAATGGCTGGAAACGCCAGCACACCCGCAATTCAAGGAAGTACTGACACTGATCAAATCTGCTTAGTGCCATTCAGGGCGCGCCCGAAACATTTGTTGCGTAAGTTCACAAGGGAATAACTCTTGGCAACCCTTGGAACGCTGAAATCGGCTACTGTAAATGTCAACGCTTGTATATTTTGAAGGAAAAAAATGAAAGCAGCTACTTTAAGCAAACTGGGTGTTATGGGTATTCTGGTTTTGGCCCTGGGCGGTTGTTCGTCTTGGGACAATATGAGTCACCGTCAGAAAAGTACGGTAACCGGCGCGGGCCTGGGCGGCGTCGCGGGTGCGGTGATCACTGGCGGCGGCGTACTGGGCACGGTTGGTGGTGCAGCCATAGGTGGTGTGATTGGCGATCAGGTAGGCAAGAACAAATAACTTCCGTATTGCGGCGCAGTTGCTCTTCGCCGCTGCAACGACAATCTGTTTCTGTAGAAATGCCCCAGGCTTAGCTGCCTGGGGCATTTGTTTGACTGCTTGCCTGGGTAAATTCAGAAAGCAGGAATCAGCGCGGCTCTGCCTGAGGCATTTCAATCTTGACTTCAAGAATTTCCAGCGAATCCTGGCGTTCGAGGTTGACCTTGATATCGTCAGGATTGATCTTGACATAGCGTGAAATGACTTCGACCAGTTCTTTCTGCAACTGGGGCAGGTAGTCGGGAGTGACGCCATCGCCCCGTTCGTTGATCAGAATCAGCTGCAGGCGGTCGCGGGCCACGCTGGCAGAGGTTTTCTTCTGGCCACGAAAAAAAGACAGCAGGGACATATTATTTCCCCCCGAACAGACGCTTGAACAGGCCTGGTTTTTCGTAGTCGACAAAGCGCAGCGGTTTTTCTTCACCCAGATAGCGGGCCACGACGTCTTGGTAGGCAACGGCGACATCGCTGTCGCGCAAGTGAATGGCGGGAATGCCCTGGTTGGATGCCTGCAGCACCGATTCAGATTCGGGAACAACGCCGATAAGCTTGATGCGCAGAATATCTTCGATGTCTTGGAGCGACAGCATTTCACCTTCTGCCACGCGCTTGGGGTTGTAGCGCGTCAGCAGCAGGAATTCCTTGATGGGTTCCTCGCCTTTTTCGGCGCGGCGCGATTTGGCCGACAGTATGCCCAGAATGCGATCGGAGTCGCGCACCGAAGAGACTTCGGGGTTGGTGACAACCAGCGCATCGTCGGCAAAGTAAGAGGCCATCAATGCACCGGTTTCGATACCCGCTGGCGAATCGCAGACTATGTATTCGAAGCCCATGTCGGCAAGATCATTGAGCGCCTTTTCGACCCCTTCCTTGGTCAACGCGTCTTTGTCGCGCGTTTGGGAGGCGGGCAGAATAAAAAGGTTTTCAAGCTGCTTGTCGCGTATGAGCGCCTGGTTCAGCGTGGCTTCACCCTGGATGACGTTGACAAAGTCATATACAACGCGGCGTTCGCAACCCATGATCAGATCCAGGTTACGCAGCCCTACGTCAAAGTCGATAACGACTGTTTTGTGGCCGCGTATCGCCAGTCCGGAGGAGAAGCTTGCACTGGTGGTGGTTTTGCCCACACCGCCTTTGCCGGAAGTCACCACAACAATTCTCGCCATGACGATAGAATTCCTTTAGGTATTGATGATAAAACACGTAATCGTAATGCAAAATCGCATCAAAACTGTACAAGCGTACGCTAATTTGACTATATCTTGGCAACAAAAAATATCTGCTACTTGCTGAGTGCAGTAATTTTAAGGGTATCGTCGTCTAGGTGAATAATAGTGGGCTGGTTGTGCAGGGTTGCCTCTAGCTTGGATTCAATAACGCGGTATACGCCGGCAATGGCCAGCAGTTCGGGATCAAGTTGCGTGGTGAAAATGCGGGCGCTGGTGTCGCCTCGGGCGCCCGCCATGGCTTTGCCACGCAAAGGCCCATATACATGGATATTGCCATCGGCAATCACTTCAGCCCCCTGGCTGACCACACCAATAACGATCAAGTCGGTGTTACGGGCATAAATACGTTGCCCCGAGCGCAGCGGCCGGTTAATGACCATGGCGGCTGGTGAGATTTCGGGTGTGGCCGCAGTTGTTGCGGGTGTTGGCGCGCCGGCGTTGCTGGTTTTGCCGGGACTGTCTGATGAGTTGGCGGGTGGCGCAACCACAGGCACCTCTTGCTCAGGTGCCGGCTGAGCTACCGGGCGTGGGGTGGGGCTGCCCAAATCTACGGCTGCCAGTCCTTGCGCCAAAGCGGCTTGCAGGTTGGCATCTTGTGCAACCACGCCTACCGGATGCAGGCTGTGGCTGCGCAAGGCCAGTATCAGCGCGGTCCAGTCTATGGTTTCGGTGATTAGGCTGGCATCAATGACAACCGGTTCATTCTCGAAAAATGAGCCCGCGTCGGTCATGCGCTGCTTGAGCGCTGACAGCAGCTCGGCGTCGTCGTGACTACGCAGCACGACACGCAGCGCATACAGGGTGGCGCTTTTGAAATCCAGCGCCGATGGGCTTTTGCTTTTAGTGTTTGTGTCGCTCACAGGTTCTTCTTTCGATAATAAAAATTTACAAACATGGGTGATGCACTACTTTCTCTGAGCCCAGGAATCCTTGAGCGTAACCGAGCGGTTCAGCACCGGTTTCTCGGGCGTGGAGTCTTTGCGATCAGCCACAAAATAACCCAGGCGCTCGAATTGCAGGGGGGTATCGACAGTCAGTTGTGTGCCCGGTTCCAGCCAACCTTGAATGGTGGAGCAGGAGTCCGGGTTGATCGCATCCAGAAAGTTCTTGTCGCCCGAATCGGGGTGCGGGTCGCTGAACAGGCGGTCATAGAGACGGATTTCAGCGGAAATAGCATGGTCGGCGCTGATCCAGGTGATATTGCCCTTGACCTTGACCGAGTCCGAACCAGGTGTGCCGCTTTTGGTATCAGGCAGGTATTCTGCATGTACTTCGATGATGTTGCCGCTTTCATCCTTGACGCAGCCGGTACAGTGGATGATGTAGCCATACTTCAGGCGTACCGTGTTGCCCGGGAAAAGTCGGAAGTATTTTTTGGGAGGCTCTTCACGAAAGTCATCGCGCTCTATCCAGAGCTCGCGGCTTAACGGAAACTCGCGCCGTCCTGCCTCGGGGTCGTGGGGATTACGAGGTGCATGGCAAATCTCGGTTTTTCCTTGCGGATAGTTGGTCAGCACCAGCTTGACGGGGTCGAGCACGGCAACGCTGCGCGCTGCAATAGGATCGAGATCGTCGCGCAGGGCTTGTTCCAGAATGCTGTAGTCTATGCGCGAATCGGCTTTCGATACGCCCAGCCGCTCGCAGAACAGGCGTATGGAAGCCGGTGTATAGCCGCGTCGGCGCAGGCCGGCCAAAGTGGGCAAGCGTGGATCGTCCCAGCCATTGACGTAGCCCTCGCGCACCAGTTGCAGCAGTTTGCGCTTGCTGGTGACGACGTAGCTTAAATTCAGCCGAGCAAATTCGTATTGTCGTGGCAGAGGCCTTTGCAACTGGCCCAGGTCGGCCAGGTGATTGAGTATCCAGTCGTAAAAGGGGCGCTGGTCTTCGAATTCCAGCGTGCAGATGCTGTGTGTGATGCCTTCCAGGGCATCCTCGACCGGGTGTGCCCATGAGTACATGGGGTAGATGCACCAGCGGTCGCCTGTACGGTGGTGCGGTACATGCCTGATGCGATACATCACAGGATCCCGCATATTGATATTGGGCGATTCCATATCGATTTTTGCGCGCAAGGCCATGCTGCCATCGGGGTGCTTGCCGTCGCGCATTTCATCGAGCAGACGCAGCGACTCGTCGGCCGGCCGGTCGCGCCAGGGCGAATTGCTGCCTTTTTCGGTCAGAGTGCCACGCGTGGCACGCATCTCGTCGGCGCTTTGCTCGTCGACGTAAGCCAGCCCGGCCTGCACCAGTGCCCGGGCGAACTGATACATATAGTCGAAATAGTCGCTGGCGAAATAGCGGTTGTTTTCGTTGCCGTAGCTCCAGTCGAAGTCCAGCCATTCAACCATTTCGATAATAGCGTTGACGTACTCGTCTTCTTCTTTTTCGGGATTGGTGTCGTCGAAACGCAGGTGGCAGGCACCCAGGTAGTCACGTGCCAGACCGAAGTTCAGACATATGCTTTTGGCGTGTCCGATATGCAGGTAGCCATTGGGTTCGGGCGGAAAACGGGTACGTATGCGTGCCGGATCGCTGTCGCCCGAGGCTTGCACGGAAGCCGGTCCTGGCTTGCCTGCCCAGCGCTTGTCGGCATAGCGGCCTTGAGCCAGGTCGTTATCGATAATGGTGCGCAGAAAGTTGGAAACAGGAGCGGGAGAAGGCGCAGAGGTCATACAAAATAAGAAGCAAAAATAATCGGATGAAGTATGCATTTTGCCACGTTCGGGCTTATTTGCCCGCCCGGCGGGTTTACAAATGCTGATGAGGCTCTAAACTAGCGCACATTATGACGCACACAACCTTGTGGTTATCGCAGATACAGTTTTTCTCCAGCTTGGGGTTTATGCTGCTCTTTCTGACCATAGAGCTTGGTCTCGCGTGGGTGCTGCTGTACTTTAAGCTTAGATGGCGGGGGCCAGACCATGCCGCCTGGACAGCCGCGTACCGTTTTTGGGTGCGTGTGTTTGCGCTCGCCTTTGTTCTAAGCTTTGCGTCCTGTCTGCCGGTACTGATTCAATTTGGCAGCTTGTGGCCGGCGCTCATGGAAAAAATCGGGAATATCGCCGGACCTTTGCTAGCGGCGGGTGTGTTATCCACTTTTGTATTCAAGTCCTGTTTCCTGGGCGCCATGCTGTTTGGGCAGCGCTACTTGTCAGACAAGGCCCATACCCTGGTGGTGTTCATGGTTGCGGTGGGCGTGGCGGTAAGCGCTTTCTGGTTGCTGGCGCTGCTGTCATGGATGCACACGCCGGCAGGTGCGCTCTTTATCGATGGGCAATACCAGGTGCTGGACTGGTGGATGGTCTTGTTCAATCCGGCGCTGCCCTGGTATGCCGCACTCTTCGTGCTGGCAGCGGTTCTGACCACTGCATTTCTCATGATAGGCCTCATAGCGGCGCAAAGTTTGCGCCGGCCCGTCGATGAAAGCGAGCGTCTGGTGTTCAAGTCTGCCGTATGGCTGGCCGCCGTATGCGTCGTGCTGCAGGGTTTGGCCGTGGCGGGATCTGGTTATATGACGGCGCACCATCAACCTGCCAAGGCGGCGGCTACTGCCGCTTATTGGCATAGCGGCCAGCCCGCCGATCTGGTGCTGTTCGCCTGGCCCGACTCCAGCGCGTCAATCAATCGCCATGCCTGGCGGTGGTCGGGGATGGGTGATATCTGGCTGGGGCGGGATCAGGCTGGTACCTTGCAGGGGCTGGATCAGTTTTCAGGCATGAGTCCTCCGGTGCGGGCCACATTCTGGTCTTTCCGACTGGCCATGATGATAGGCCTGTTGATGATGGCTGCGGCGTGGCTGACTATCTGGCGCGTCCGGCGGGTTCAATACGACCCTGGCGCATTGTCGCGGTGGGGGCGTCAGATGCTGAAGGGCATGACGTTCTCGGGCTGGTTGCTCCTGCTGGCAGGCTTGGCCCACATTCTGCTGGGTGCCTTGCCGTATGCAGTCAATGGCACAGTCACCATGACTGAGGTGCTCGGTTCCGCATCCATACAGGCGTTATTGGGTGGATACATGGTCTATATGGTGCTGTACCTTTTGTTGCTCATCAGCTTCTTTCAGTTGCTTCGTCATATTGCGCGTTATGGTGTTGTGCCGGTTGCGCGGCGCAGGGGCAGGGCATGATAGATGCGTTGGCTATGGCACTGGGCCTGAGCGTGCAAGACCCCTCTTTCTGGATGCCCTTGGCATTCATGATGATTTTCTTCGCCATTATTGTGGTTGGCACGGTATTGGATGGCTTTGATATCGGCGTGGGCTGCTTGGCGGTGTTTGCGCCCGCTGAATCTCGGCCGCGCATGCTGTCACTGCTAAGCCCCTGGCGAGATGCGAATGAATTCTGGCTGTTCCTGGGCCTGGGCCTGTTTATATGCGCCTTTCCCAAGGCTGCTGGTCATGTCATGGGGCAGCTTTATCTGCCCTTGAGTCTGCTGGGACTGGGCGTGCTGTTGCGTTCAGCCGCTTTCGAGATACGTTTGCGTGCTCCTCGCGAATTGCAAGGGCGCTGGGTGACTGGCTTTGGGCTGGGCTCGCTCCTGACGGCGTTTTCACATGGCCTGCTCCTGGCGCAAGTCGTGGTGTCGTATGAGTCCGATGCAGGCTATGTCTGGTATTCGCTGTTTATCGGTTTGTGTACGGTGGCCGCGTACTGCTTGCTGGGAGCATCGTGGCTGATCATGCGGGTGTCGGGCGAGCTACGCGCACGCGCAGTGATGTGGGGGCGACGTGCCGTGCGCTGGTCTGCCGCCGGTGCGGTGGCAGTTTCGGTGGTGCTGGCTTTTGCCAATCCGGGCGTGTTTCTCAAATGGAGCGATGGGCCGCACTGGCAGGTGGTGGTGGCCTTATGGTGTTTTTTGTTGGTGTGCTTTGTTTCGGTAGAAATGTGCCTGCAGCGCATGATTAACAGCAGCTATCGCACAACGGCCCTACCGTTTTTCATGACCTTGCTGATCTTCCTGACGGTGCTCGGTGGCCTGGGATACAGTTTTTTCCCCTATCTGGTGCTAGACGAGATCACTTTGTGGGATGCGGCGGCTTCGGTCGATTCCATGCGGCTGCTACTGTCGGGCACCGTGATAGCGCTTCCGGTAGCGCTGATTTTCAATCTGCGAGTGTACTGGCGGATGTTCGGCTTATCTATGCCGCCTGCACAGCCCAATTTCGATCGCTAAGCATTTTCCAGCACGGGCAGGGTTAATCGTACTTGCAGGCCGCCCCAGCTTGCCGTTTCCAGTGCCAGAGAGCCTTCATGGGCGCGGGCAATATTGTCGGCCAGCGCCAGCCCCAGGCCGACAGAGCCTGTGCGTGTGCGGGCGTCATCCAGGCGTGAAAATGGCCGTAGTGCCTCGATGCGCCGTTCGGCGCTGATGCCGGCGCCGTGATCCGACACAGTAATGACTGCGTTGCCGTTATCGGCTTGCAGCGCCACTTCAACAGGCGGCTGTCCGTGATTCAGGGCGTTGGTGATCAGGTTGTCCAGCAGGCGTGCCAGGGCCATTTTGTCGCCGTTAATGGTAAGGGTCTGCGTGTGCATGCGCACCAGCTTGACCGGGCTGCCGGCGCTTTCCCATGCGGCTACCTGCTCGTCCAGCCAGGTATTGAGCGACAGTGAAGAAAACTGGTAAGAGCCTGGGTCGGCGCCGCGTACAAAGCCAATGAACTGGTTGACCATGCGCTGCATGTCCTGGACGTCCTTGAGCATGCCGTCCTTGAAGGTGGTGTCCTCGACCATTTCTATGCGCAACCACATGCGTGACAAAGGTGCTTTCAGATCGTGCGGCAGGCCAGCCAGCAGTGTGCGCTGAACGGCAGCGGATTCAGCCAGAGTGTCCAGCATGGCGTTGAAGCGTTCACCCAGGATGCGGGTTTCAGAGGGGCCGGAGGGCGAAACTCGTTGGGGTTGGCCGGCGGCCAGTTGGTCTGCTGCCTTGGCCAGCCGTGTGAGTGGCCGGGTGATATGCCAGGAAAAGGCGGCAGCCAGCAACAGCAACATGCCCATGCCACCTAGCCAGACCATGATCATGGGCGAGGCGACTGGCGGGGCGATACGATCCAGCGGAATGACCAGCCATTCCCGATTTGGCGGTGTTGCGCTTTCGACGGGATAGGGCAGTGAAATATACAAGCGAGGCTCGGTGCCTCGCGAAAGTGCCACACGGGTATCATCATCCAGGCGCAGGTTCAGTGCCTGGACGAAGGTGCGCAGCGAATGGCGGATGTCTCCGGGCGGCGGCGGGGGCGGGTTGCGCGGCGGACGTCGGTGCTCCAGGCTGGTATTCGAGGGCAGGCTGCGCGCCCACAGGCGCCATTCGTTGCCTGATGCCTGGCGAACAAACTCGTCGCGTTCCTCGGAGGGGATCTTGGCCAGCGCGGCCCGCAAGGTGCGTATGGTTGTTGCCGTGAACGCTACCGTTACTTCTTCAGTATATTTTTTTCTGTAGTAGGAAACGGACGCAAACGTGGCGGCCTGCACCAACAGGATGGTGCCCAGCGTAAGCAGCACCATGCGTGTGCTCAGTGATTTTGGCAGCCAGCGTCGCAACATGGTGGTTCTTACGGAGAGAACCGATAGCCCACGCCCCATACGGTCTGTATCCAGCGTGGTTGCTTGGGATCGTCTTCGATGGCACGGCGCAAACGCAATACGGCGATGTCTATGGCCCGGTCGTTGCGTTCGCCTTCGTCGTCGTCGCGTGCCAATGCCAGCAGGCGCTCGCGCGATAGCGGTTTGCCGGAGTTGTTGATCAGGGCTTCCAGCAAATTCACTTCGCCGCCGGTCAGCTTGATGACTTCCTGATCTTTGGACAGCTGACGGGTGGCAGGGTTGAAGATGAACGGGCCGAAGGAGACCGGTTGATCCTTGGTCAGGGCCGAGGCGCCTTTCTTGCGACGCAGCACTGCCTCGATGCGGGCCAATAGCTCACGTGGGTCGAAGGGTTTGCCCAGGTAGTCGTCTGCGCCGGCTTCCAGGCCAATGACACGGTCAACCGTTTCGTCGCGGCCTGTCAGTAAAATAACGGGAATGTCTTCACCTTGCTGGCGCAGGCGACGGCAGGCTTCTGCGCCATCTCCGTCTGGCATCATGCGGTCAAGCACAATAAGATCGGGTGAGTAGCGCTGTATGCGCGCAGAAAGATCGCTGGCGTCGGGCGCAAGCAATGTGTCATAGTCGTGGCGATTCAGATAGTCGGCCAGCAACTGCCGTAGGGCAGGGTCGTCGTCAACGACCAACACTTTAACCAGAGTTTTTTCCATAGCTCGAAAGTGTGCCTTGTGCCTCGCTGTGAGGCAAGTCTCCGAAATGGATTGAAATATGTCAGCGTCTTGCGTTATGGTTTGTGCTTCGTCGGAAGCAGAATGAATATGTTACACAGCTCCGTGCAGTCAGTGCGTGAACGCTTGGCCGGCTACTCCTGGTTGTCGGATCTTCCTGCCATGCTGTGCTGGGCTGTGCTGGTCGGTGCGCTTGGGGCCTATGCCACCATCGCTTTCCACGAGGGCATGCGCCTGGTGCAATATGTGGCCACCGGTCATAGTGGCTCTATCGTAGGCGTTACGCGCGAGCTGCCCTGGTACGGGCGCCTGCTGTTTCCGCTGGCCGGCGGCGTGGTGGCCGGCACACTGCTTTGGGCATCCAAGCGGCTGGGCGGCAATACCAATTCCGACTACATGGAAGCAGTTGCCATTGGCGATGGCCGTCTGTCCCTGCGCCAGGGCTTGCTGCGTTCATTGTCTTCATTAAGCTCAGTTGCGTCAGGGGGTTCCATAGGGCGTGAAGGGGCAATGGTGCACCTGGCCTCGCTGAGTGCATCGGTCATAGGTCGTTTTACACGCTTCAGCACGGCGCGTTTACGTTTGCTGGTGGCTTGCGGCGCTGCGGCGGGCGTGGCATCGGCCTACGGTGCTCCCATTGCAGGCGCCTTGTTTGTGGCGGAAATCGTACTGGGCACCATGAGCATGCAAAGCCTGGGGCCTTTGCTGGTTGCGGCGGCTTCGGCCAATATTGTCATGCGCCTGTCTGGTCAATACCACACGACCTACGCCATGACCGATATGCCGCAGGTTCCGGGTCTGGAAGTGCTGCCATTCCTGCTACTGGGCGTTATTGCGGGGTTGGGCGCGCCCTTATTCCTGAAGCTGCTGGACTTTTCCCGACGCCAGTTCCAGCGCAGCAAATTGCCTTTGCCTGCCCGGCTGGGGCTGGGTGGCGGTCTGCTGGGTCTGTTGCTTATCGTCATGCCGGAGGTTGCCGGCAACGGTTATAGCGTGGTGCATTCCCTGTTGCATGCCTCATGGACATGGTATGCCGTAGTGACTATTCTGCTGCTCAAAATACTGGCCACCGCACTGACCGTCGGATCGGGGGCGGTGGGCGGGGTATTTACACCCGCGCTGTTTGTGGGCGGAGGCCTGGGGGCGCTGTTTGGCATGATCATGGCGCTGGTTTGGCCGGGTATGACGGTCGGACCTTATATGTTTGTGCTGGTTGGCATGGGCAGTTTTCTAGGTGCGGCCACCAGTGCGCCGTTGATGGCCATACTGATGATTTTTGAAATGACGCTCAGTTATCAGATAGTCTTGCCATTGATGCTGGCTTGCGTGATCGCCCATTTTGTTTCCCGAGCCGTAGCTGAAGTTGCCATGTACGACGTGACTGTTGTGCGTGAGCGCGATGCCTGGTTTCGTTATCGACTCAGGCATACGGTCATTCAAGATTTGGTTCGCCCAGCCGATACGGTGGTTGCCACGACGGCGCCGGTGCGTGATGCCTTGCAAATGTTTCTGGAATACCCGGTCAAGTATCTATACGTGGTCGATGAAAAGAATATTTACCAAGGTGTGATTGCCCAACAGGATTTGACCAGTTTATTGTTGAGTCAGGGCGATGTGCAAAGTAAGCTGGCTGGCGAGGTTTTGCGCCTGGATTTTGTCAAGACCTTGCATCCTGATATGACGCTGGATCAGGCGCAAGAGTACTTTGTGCATTTCCAGGGCGAACGCCTTCCCGTGGTCAGCCGCGACGAACAGCCGCAATTGCTGGGCGTTGTATATAAGTCGGCGTTGCTTGAAAAATATAGCGCCTTGAAAAGGTCTTTCGATGCCAGCAGCGAGGCTATGCTGGATTTTCCGTCGGGCAGGCGCCCGCGCTGATATTTGTTACTGGCCGGTGCGGTTTTTGTTTGGTGGTTGTTTATGAGGGCTACTTTGATCGGACTGGCGCGTGCAGCGATGCTTGTGCAGTGTGTCGGCCTGGTCTGCGCGCCATTGGGCTGGCCGGTACTGGCCCATGGCGTTCAGTTACGCGATCTGGCGCCAACTCAGGTGTTTGCCGCACCGCAGATCCAGGTGGCGCCGCCGCAGCCTTTGCCGGATATCGGGACTGCATCCGTTGATGACGATGACGAATATGTATTCACCGACGACGCCGACAGTATTCCCGATATTTCCTACAGCTTTTCCTGGAGCCCCAATGATTCGGCGGCATGGCGTGATCGCGGCCTTTCGCGTTCATCCCCAGGTTTGTGGGGAGCGCTCGATACAGTTCGTGTCAGGCAGTTTGCGCCGCCCCCTGCGGCGGCAGGTATGCCCTGGACGCTGGGTTCCAGCAATTGGAGCTACGCCGGTGACGATGGGCTGGACGTGGCATTGGGCAGCAACGATGTTGCGACGCCGGCCTGGGGCAACACGGCACGGCTGGGTGGCATCAGCATTTCGCAATCGTCGTTGGTCAATGCCGAGGATGAGCAGCGCAACTGGCAGTATGCCCTGGCTATAGGCGCCCTTGATTTTTCTTCTGGCACCGTCGGCGACCTGGATCTGGGGCCTACCGCTGCCAATTCCGTACTTCGCTATGGCGTAAGTCCAAGTCTGGTGCTGGAGTCGCAGCTGCAGATGGCACCTGACCTGATGTCTACCGGACTGGGCGGCCAGTATCAGACCGACTGGGGGAAATGGAGTGCTGGCCTGGCGCGGGCCAATGCCGGTGCCTATCAAGGCTGGCGCTATCAGGCCGCCTATGAGCTGGACGTATTTGAGGATTTGCAACTTTCCTGGCTGGGCGAGCGCCGCGATCCGGGCTACGCCGATCTTAGCCGGTATACGGCCGATTCGTCTGTCGGAGGCGTGCGCCAGCAATGGACGGCCACCGTGCCGTTGGGGCGCTGGGGAGATCTGAGCGGCAAGTTTGAAAATGAGCAAACGTCTTTGGGGGAGTCCCGGAGCCGGTTCGGGTTCACTCAGCAGTTCTGGTACAGCCCGAATCTGCGCGTAGGCCTGGCTGCGCAGCGGGAGCTGGACAGTGGCGACTATGATATAGGTATTCGTTTTTCGGTACCTATTTACTAAGCATGACCTTATCCTCTCTGGAAACCCTGCAGCAAGTTTTTGGCTATGACTCTTTTCGTGGCGATCAGCAGGCCATCATTGACCACGTCGTACAAGGCGGTGATGCCCTGGTACTGATGCCTACGGGTGGCGGAAAATCGCTTTGCTACCAGATACCTGCGCTGGTTCGAGAAGGTGTGGGCGTTGTCATTTCGCCCTTGATTGCCCTGATGCAGGATCAGGTCGATGCCCTGCTCGAGCTGGGGGTACGCGCGGCTTTCCTGAATTCGTCCCAGGACTGGCGCACTGCCCGCGAGGTGGAGCAGGCTTTCCTGCGAGGCGATCTCGATTTGCTGTATGTTGCGCCCGAGCGCTTGCTGACGGATCGCTGTATAGAGCTGTTGGAGCAGGGCAGGGTGTCGCTGTTCGCCATCGACGAAGCACATTGCGTATCGCAGTGGGGCCACGATTTTCGCCCTGAGTATCTGGGGCTTTCTATCTTGCACGAACGATGGCCCGAGGTGCCGCGCCTGGCCTTGACGGCCACGGCCACGTCGGTCACCCGTCGTGAAATTGCCCAGCGGCTGGATCTGGACGAAGCGCCACATTTCGTAGCCAGTTTTGACCGGCCCAATATCAACTATCGCATCATTGAAAAAAATGAGGTCAAACGACAATTGCTGGCCTTCATCAAGGCGGAGCACGAGGGCGACTGCGGCATTGTGTATTGCCTTTCGCGGGCAAGAGTGCAAGAGACCGCCGATTTCCTGTGTGAAAACGGTATCGAGGCCTTGCCTTATCACGCTGGCCTGAATGGCAATGTGCGAGCGGCCAATCAAGCCCGCTTTCTTAGGGAAGAGGGTGTCGTGATGGTGGCTACGATCGCTTTCGGCATGGGGGTCAACAAGCCAGATGTCCGTTTTGTGGCCCATATAGACTTGCCCAAGTCGGTGGAAGGCTATTACCAGGAAACGGGCCGGGCCGGTCGCGATGGCTTGCCGGCGACTGCCTGGCTGGCTTATGGCCTGCAAGACGTGGTGCAGCAGCGGCGCATGATCAATGAGTCGGCCGGCGACGAGGCGTTCAGGCGGCGATTGGGCGCGCAGCTGGACGCCATGCTGGGCCTGTGTGAAACCGTCAACTGCCGGCGTCAGCGCCTGTTGGCTTATTTTAATCAGAGCATTACGCCTTGTGGTAATTGCGATACTTGTCTGGAGCCGCCACAGGCCTGGGATGGCACGGTGGCCGCCCAGAAGATCCTGTCTGCGGTGTACCGGCTCTGGCGTGAGCGCGGCCAGCGCTTTGGAGCAGGGCATCTGATTGATATTCTGCGCGGTAAGGTCACGGAAAGAGTCAAGCAGTATGAGCACGAGAACCTGACGGTTTTCGGCATAGGCAATGACCTTTCGGAGCAGGCCTGGCGCGGCGTGTTGCGCCAACTGCTGGCTCAAAGCTTGCTGGCTGTGGATCACGAGGGCTACGGTACGCTGGCTTTGACAGAAGGTAGTCGGGCGGTGCTGAAGGGTGAAAAGCAGTTGATGTTCAGGCGCGAGCCCGAGAAGAAATCACGTAATGGGCGCTCTGCTGGCACCCGAAGTAAGGATGCGGGTATTGTGCTGCCGCCCGATGCCCAGCAGCGTTTCGAGAATTTGCGTACCTGGCGAGCCGAGGTTGCCCGTAGTCATGGGGTGCCTGCTTATGTGATTTTCCATGATGCGACGTTACGAGAGGTGGCTTTGAACTGTCCGCAGTCGCTGGAGGATCTGGGTGGCATCAGTGGCGTGGGGGTGCGCAAGCTGGAAGCGTATGGCGAGGAGTTGTTGCGGTGTGCTAGGGGTTGAGTCGGCCTCATTCTTTGGCTGACTTCATTCGTCTTTAGAGTGACTTACCTCTCTTGATTTCTTTAGAGAGACTTACCCCTCTGGTTTCTTTAGAAAAGGGGGTATGTTCAGGGCCGCTCCGGCTTCACGCGCCCCGTCCCTGGCGTTGCCAGGGATACCCGTTTTATTTGCGCCAAGCGAGGCGGTTGCGGAACTCGCCCGGTCGGGCTCAAGCAGCCGCAACCTTGAATCCTCGCTTGGCGCAAATAAAACGGCGTGCGCGAGGCGCCTGCGCAGCCCTGGACATACCCCCTTTTTTATAGAGACGCATGTTCGGGGTGTGTCTTTTCTTGCTGGTGGATGCCATCTCACATCGCTGCTCTGGTCTGGCCAGCATGACATGTCATGCCAGGATGGGTCCGCCTGCCATGCTGCATTGCCTGGGGTATGTGGGGCTAAGCCGGCGGTTAGGCGTGCGCCGACTGCTTCCGAAGGAGGGCCGGGGGGTGTCGTCGGGCGCTGTCTGAGTGAGCGCAGCGAACGAGTTCGCCCGACGCCCGGCAGGACGAGGAAGAGGCGGAAACAAGCACGCCGTGCCGGATTAGCCCCACATATCCCAGGCAATGTCATCGGACCCCATTCTGGCACGACATGGCAGCAACGCATCACCAAGGATGATCAGCCAAACAAATCAGATGTTCCGCCATTAGCCCCCGAAGGCGGCGTCAGCCCCAGGTGCCGCCAGGTTGTCTGCGTAGCCATACGGCCGCGTGGCGTGCGCTGCAGATAGCCTTGTTGGATAAGGAAAGGCTCGATCACGTCTTCTATGGTGTCCCGCTCCTCGCCTATGGCGGCTGCCAGGCTGTCTACGCCCACGGGGCCGCCGTCGAACTTGTGGATGATGGCTTCCAGCAGCTTTCTGTCCATGAGATCCAGACCTTGCGGATCGACTTCCAGCATGGATAGTGCAGCGTTGGCGACGGCCGCGTCTATCTTGCCATCGGCTTTAACTTCAGCGTAGTCCCGTACACGGCGCAGCAGGCGGTTGGCGATGCGTGGCGTTCCGCGCGCGCGGCGGGCAATCTCGATTGCGCCTTCGGGGGTGGTCTGTGCATTGAGCAGATGAGCACTGCGGCTGACGATATGGGTCAAGTCTTCGGTGTTGTAGAACTCCAGGCGCGACACAATGCCGAAGCGGTCACGCAAAGGATTAGTGAGCATGCCTGCACGGGTGGTGGCACCGACCAGGGTGAAGGGCTGAAGGTCGATTTTTACGCTGCGGGCGGCCGGCCCTTCGCCAATCAGGATGTCGATCTGGAAGTCTTCCAGTGCCGGATAAAGGATTTCTTCGACCACGGGTGACAGCCGGTGGATTTCGTCTATGAACAGTACATCGTTCTTTTCAAGATTGGTCAGGAGTGCGGCCAGGTCGCCCGCACGCTCTAGCACGGGGCCCGAGGTCTGGCGCATTTGCACGCCCATTTCGTGTGCCACGATGTGGGCCAGCGTAGTCTTGCCCAGGCCCGGAGGGCCGAACAGCAATACGTGATCCAGTGCTTCGCCACGATTTTTGGCGGCGGTAATGAAAATTTCGAGTTGCTCGCGCACCCTGTGCTGGCCTATGTATTCCGAGAGCTCGCGCGGGCGCAGCGCCCGCTCTACTGAGTCTTCGTTGGGCGAGCTGCTGTGCGGGGTGACCAGCCGTTCGGGTGGAGGAAGACTGGAGAGGGAGTCGGAATGAATGGCCATGACTATCTAGCTGATTAAATTTACAGTGGTAATCGTACCCTAACTACAAGGCATTGGGGGCGGCCGTCTGCGCAGCTTTGTGACGATTCAAGCATAATTGCTGCTGGATGTCCGCCAGCGTCTTGCCCTTATCTATCTTTTAACTTTAGTGAAGCCCATGAACTCAAGCTTACCCACCTACGAAGACGTTGTGCAGGCCAGCCAGCGGCTGGAAGGCATCGCCCATCGTACGCCCGTACTGACCTCATCTAGCCTGGATGCCGGTCTGGGTGCGCAAGTGTTTTTCAAATGCGAGAACCTGCAGCGTATAGGCGCCTTCAAGTTCCGAGGAGGCTATAACGCACTGGCCAAGCTCGACAACGAGCAGCGACAGGCGGGGGTTGTGGCCTTTTCGTCGGGCAACCATGCCCAGGCTGTGGCACTGGCTGCGCGTATGCTGGATATCAAGGCCACCATCGTCATGCCGCATGACGCTCCCGCAGCCAAGAAGGCGGCGACACAAGGCTATGGGGCGCATGTGGTGGAATACGACAGGCACAATCAGGACAGGGAAGAGGTTGCACACGCATTGATGCAGGCACAGGGCCTGACGCTGATCCCGCCCTTCAATCATCCGGACGTCATAGCAGGGCAGGGTACGGCGGTCAAAGAGCTACTGGAAGAAACTGGTGGCCTGGATGCTTTGTTCATTCCTCTGGGCGGCGGCGGGCTATTGTCAGGATCCTTGCTGGCTGCCCATGCGATCAACCCCGACTGCGCTGTGTACGGTGTGGAACCCGAGGCGGGTAATGATGGTCAGCAGTCTTTCCGCAAGGGAGAAGTCATACGTATAGCAGCACCCGACTCCATCGCCGATGGAGCCCTGACGCAGGCGCTTGGATCTTTGACCTTTCCCATCATCCGCCAGCATGCGCGTGACATCCTGACCGTCAGCGATCAGCAGTTGCTGCAAGCGCTACGGTTTTTTGCTGAGCGCATGAAGATAGTGGTTGAGCCTACCGGATGCCTGGGGGCTGCTGCAGCCTTCAACGAAATCGCTCCCGTCAGAGGCAAGCGAATTGGCGTGCTGCTTAGTGGCGGCAATGTCGATCTTGCCGCCTATTCGGACTATTTGAAGACTGCCTGAGCCTGGTCCGGTGCTATGCCCTGGCCAGTGATTTAAGAGCCAGGCGTATGCCTTCGGCAACGTCAATGCCTTCGGGCAGCCCCTTCAGTGCGGCCTGGGTTTCACTGTTGGAATAGCCCAGCGAAAGCAGGGCGTTCAGGATGTCGTCGCGACCAGACGAAGGTGCGCCGCCTGTGTGTCCTAAGTCTGCGCCCAGCTTGCCGCGCAGCTCCAGCAGCAGGCGTTCCGCTGTTTTCTTGCCTATGCCGGGCACTCGGGTAAGCAGGCCTGTTTCCTGTTGAGTAATGGCATTGGCAAGGTCATCCACGCTCATGCCCGACAGCACGGCCAGTGCCGTGCGTGCGCCTATGCCGGTTACCTTGATCAACGCCCGGAACGCGCTGCGCTCTTTTGGGGACAAGAAGCCGTACAGGGTATGAGCGTCTTCGCGTACGGCAAGGTGGGTGTACAGCGTGACGGTGGCACCGTTCTCGGGCAGGTCATACAACGTGCTCATTGGCACGTCGATTTCGTAGCCGACGCCGCCTACGTCGATACAGACGATGGGCGGGGTTTTCTCAATCAGCGTGCCGGTAATGCGACCGATCATGGTTTATCCTTGTCATCAGCTA
Organism: Alcaligenaceae bacterium; assembly: GCA_013416405.1. Classification (GTDB taxonomy): domain Bacteria; phylum Pseudomonadota; class Gammaproteobacteria; order Burkholderiales; family Burkholderiaceae_B; genus Pusillimonas_C. The sequence continues at coordinate 151,115 of JACCET010000004.1, read as the reverse complement.
GCCCAGCAGGCGACCGCCGCGTATGCGGCTGGCCCGGCCGGGCGCAAGCTGGCCTGTGTCTTGCAGGCGTTGGGTAAGCGGATGAAAATGTGCGTGGCAGATGGCGCAGGCCAGTGCGTCGGCCGAATCTGCGGCTGGCATGCCATTCAAGCCCAACAGGTGCTGCACCATTTTTTGCACCTGTTCCTTGGCGGCATGCCCATTGCCCACGACCGATTTCTTGATTTGCAGGGCGGTGTATTCATGCACCTCCAGCAAGCTGTCGGCAAGCGCACACATGGCTGCGCCACGTGCCTGCCCCAGCAACAGCGTGGACGCCGGATTGGTATTGACGAATACTTTTTCCAGCGCCGAGACCGTAGGCCGCGTGGACTGGACGACCTCGCGGATGTTGTCCAGTATGACCTTGAGCCGTCCGGCCAGGGCCTGGTCGGACGGTACGACGATGGTGCCGCTGGTTACGTAGACCAGGCGCGAGCCCTGGACGTCGATGACGCCAAAGCCGGTGCGACGCAGGCCCGGATCTATGCCCAGTATGCGCATGAGAAGCCGCGCTTAGTGGCGGAAATGCCGGGCACCCGTGAAGACCATGGCAATGCCACGTTCGTTCGCGGCTGCGATGACTTCATCGTCGCGTATGCTGCCGCCGGGCTGGATGACGCAAGTAGCGCCCGCCTCGGCCACGACATCCAGGCCGTCGCGGAACGGGAAGAAGGCGTCGGAGGCCACGGCGGAACCAATCAGGCTCAGGCCAGCATTTTCGGCTTTGATGGAGGCAATGCGGGCCGAGTCTATGCGGCTCATTTGACCGGCACCGACACCCAGAGTCATGCCGCCACCTACAAACACGATGGCGTTGGACTTGACGTACTTGGCGACCTTCCATGCGAACTGCAAATCTTGCATTTGAGCGGCGGTAGGCGCCAGTGTGGTGACCACCTTGAACGACTCTTCAGGTACTTGATAGTCATCGGGATTCTGCACCAGCCAGCCACCACCGACGCGCTTGATGTCGAATTCGTTATGGCCATTGCCTTGCGGCACGTCAAGTACACGGACATTTTTCTTGGCGGCAAAAACGGCCAGCGCTTCGGGTGAATAGGCCGGCGCCAGCAAAACTTCGACGAATTGGCCGCTGATGGCTTGTGCGGTCGCTTCGTCGACCGGACGGTTAAAGGCGATGATGCCACCAAATGCGGAAGTGGGGTCTGTCTTGAAGGCCTGCTGGTAGGCCTGCAAAGGGCCGTCGCCCACTGCGACACCGCAAGGGTTGGCGTGTTTGACGATCACGCAGGCGCTGGCCTGGAAGCTGCGTACGCATTCCCAGGCGGCATCGGCGTCGGCGATGTTGTTGTAGGACAGCTCTTTGCCTTGCAGCTGCCGGTAACTGCCCAGCAGGCCATCTTTCAAGGGCTGGTCTATGTAAAAGGCCGCCGACTGATGTGGGTTCTCGCCGTAGCGCAGAATTTGCTGGCGCTTGACTTGCACGGTCAGGTTTTGCGGCCACGCGTTGCGCTCGGGCTCTTGCTCTTGGGTCGGTTCGGCGCTGGCCAGGCTGCTTAGATAAGAAGCGATGGCGCCATCGTAGGCAGCGGTATGCGCATAGGTTTTGGTGGCCAGCTCAAGGCGCAAGGCATACGAGGGGCCTGACTGAGGGCCGTCCATGTCGGCAAGGATGCGGGCGTAGTCGGCCGGGTCTATGGCGACAGTAACCCCGCCTTCTGCGGTGCCGTGGTTCTTGGCGGCTGCGCGCAGCATGGCGGGCCCGCCAATATCGATGTTTTCAACAGCGTCGGCAAATGTGCAGCCTGGTTTGGCAATGGTTTCGCGAAAGGGGTACAGGTTGACGACTAGCAGATCAATGCGTTCGATGCCGTGTTCTTCCAGGGTTTTCAGGTGTATGTCGCTGTCGCGGCGGGCCAGCAGTCCGCCATGTATTTTGGGATGCAGCGTTTTTACCCGGCCATCGAGGATCTCGGGCGAGCCTGTGTGCGTGGCCACTTCGGTTACGGCCAAGCCGGCGTCGGCAAGTTGCCTGGCTGTGCCACCTGTGGACAGCAAGCGCACGCCGCGCTGTGCGAGGGCCTGGGCAAATTCAACAATACCGGTTTTATCGGAAACCGAAAGTAAGGCAGTCTGGATTTTCATGGAATCGAAATTTGTAGTTTGAAATCAGGGTTGGAGGTCGTGCGCCTGCAATTTCTTGCGCAGGGTGCTGCGGGTGATGCCCAGCATTTCGGCTGCCTTGGATTGGTTGCCGTGGGTTTGCTCAAGCGCAATTTGCAGCACGGGCCGTTCGACGCAATTGACAACCATGGCCAGCAAATCGCGTGGCTGGGCTTCGTCGCCCAGGTCGGTAAAGTAGCGTTCCAGTTGGGCTCGTACTGACTGCTCCAGGGGGTTAGTTGTACTCATGATCCTTGGTGGTTCTGTTTTTAGACATGCAGAGGTTTGCAGCCTCTGCTGTCCTGGCCATTATTGGCTCGTTGGGTGGATGGCGGTCAAACCATTGCGCTATGGCACGGGTTTGCTCGCCGGTACTGCTGATTGTATTGACCTGAGGCAACAGCTCTTGGGCGTCTGGCAGGTCGGCCAGATACCAGCCTATATGCTTGCGAGCCGAACGAACCCCGGTGAACTCGCCATAAAACTGGTAGTGGTCTTCCAGGTGGTCAAGCAGGCAGTCGCGCAATTCGCCATAAGTGGGTGGCGGCAAGTGCGTGCCATAGGCCAGATAATGGCTGATTTCACGAAAAATCCAGGGTCTGCCCTGTGCTGCACGACCGACCATGACTGCATCGGCGTTTGTGTACTCTAGTACGTATTTGGCTTTTTCGGGACTATCGATATCCCCATTGGCAATGACTGGAATCTGTACTACCTGTCTTACCTCGCGTATCGTATCGTACTCCGCCTGGCCTTGATAAAGATCGCAGCGGGTGCGGCCATGCAAGGTGATGGCGGCAACGCCGATATCTTCTGCCAACCGCGCAATGCGTACGGCATTACGCGATTCACTATCCCATCCGGTACGGGTTTTTAGTGTAACCGGAATGTTCCGTGGTTTGCAGGCATCGACCACGCTGCGCAAGATGCGCGCGACCAACTGCTCGTTACGCAGTAGCGCGGAGCCCGAAGCCACATTGCATACCTTTTTAACCGGGCAGCCCATGTTTATGTCTATGATGCAAGCGCCTTTTTCTATATTGAACAAGGCCGCCTCGGCCATCATGTCGGGATCCGAGCCGGCGATCTGGACGGCAATCGGATCGATTTCACCGTCGTGATTCAGGCGTCGGGATGTTTTAACGCTATTCCATAGCCGTGGATTGCTGGCCGCCATTTCAGACACGGCATAACCCGCCCCCAGCGCTTTGCATAATTTGCGGTAGGGGCGATCGGTTACGCCCGCCATGGGGGCGACAAAAACAGGGTTGGGAAGAGACCAGGAGCCGATGCGCATCGGATTGATTTTAACCCCCGAACCGATCCTACGTGCGCAGACCCTGCAACAAATGGCGAGCCAGAGGTGTGCGCAGCGCCGGGGTCATGTCCAGCGCGAGCAGGGCCAGCCCGCCGGCGTGTTCGACCAGCGGGTTGCCTGTGCTGAACACACGGGGCAGTAAATCGGTGATTCCCGCCGTGAGCCAGCGGTCCGGGCGGCGCCTGCGGGCAAAGCCTGCCAGCAAGGGGCCGGGGTCGGTGTCGGCGCGAACCAGCCACGGAGCCAGCGCCTGGCCCAATTGTGCCGCATCGCGCAGCCCCAGGTTCAGGCCTTGTCCGGCCACGGGATGCAGCGTTTGGGCGGCGTTGCCTATGGCAACGGTTCTGTCGTTGACCAAGGATGGCCCGGCGTGCATGCTTAGGGGAAACACATGGCGCTCTCCCAGGCACTCGAAGTGGCCCAGGCGCTCGCCAAACATGGCACGCAGGGCAATGGCAAACTCGGCCTGGCGCAAATCCTGTAGCTGTCTGGCCTGATCTGGGGCACAGCACCACACAATGCCGTAGACGTCGTCGCTTTGTGGGTGTGGCAAGACAGCCAGCGGCCCCTGCCGCGTGAAGCGCTCGAATGCCCAGTTTTTTCTGGCTTGCGTAGCACGCACGGTGGCCAGGACTGCATGCTGTTGGTAATGCCGTTCTATACCCTGGGGCCTGACGCCGTCGGATTGTATGGCCAGCGCAGCGGAAAAGCGTGAGTCGCCGGCCTGGAAAACGAGATGGCCAGCTCCTGGAGCGGGTGTGGTGGTAGATTCGATAAGGGTGACGCCGCAGTGTTGCAGCGCCTGGTGCAAAGCTTGCAGCAAGGCGTCGTATGCAACCACGCTGCCCAGTCGCGGCACACCAAGTTCATCGTGCTTGATCAGTGTGCGCCCCAAGCGGCCCCGCTGCGAAACGTGAACTGTGTTGATGCTGGCCGATTCGGTGGGCCAGCCGTTCAGTTGCTCAAGTAGGGCTCGGCTGCCGTGATTCAAGGCCAGGGTGCGCGGGTCGACGGTGCCATCGGAGCGGGGGCCGGAACGAAACTGCCGACCCAGCAGCGCAATGCGCTCGGGCCTGGGTGACTTGCCGGCCAGCATCAGCGCGAGCGCGATCCCAACCGGGCCGGCACCGTTGATGACGATATCGTAGGTAGGCCTATCCATGTGTTTTCCATGCTTGACTACAATGTTGAAATTGTAGGCCTTAATCACCCGACCCAAATCATGACTCAAAGCATTGCTGTTGTTCCAGTACGCCACCGCAGCAAGGTGGTCGCCGCCTGGCTGGCTTGCCTGCTGGGTTTTTTGGGCGTCCATGCCTGGTATATGGGGCGCGCCTGGGCCTGGCTGTGGACATCTTTTACCGTGCTGATGCTGATATTGGCGCAACTTTACCCGGTATGGTGGGACAGCCCGCCTTTCCTGCTGCTGATCGTACCGATTGCGGCTGGCTTTATCGAGGCGCTGGTTCTGGCTCTGAAGCCCGACGAAAAATTCGACCAAAAATACAACGTCGGCTCGGGCCAGACTACACGTACCGGCTGGGGGCCTGTGCTGGCTGCCATTATGGCTACATTTGTAGGCGGCACCGTCTTGATGTTCGGGCTGGCACTGATCGTTATGCATGTGTACACAGCCATGGGCTGGCTGGACGGCTATGTGTACTGATACCTTTACGTTTAAAACCGGCTAAGGGTTGTCCCTAGCCTGCTCTGACGTTACAATGAAGACTGTCAATTTTACAGGAGCCTTGAGGTGAATTCCGACCCCGGCGACAGTAACAGTCGATCTTATATCGACTATTCGTTCACCAGGCGCGTTTAGGCAGCAGGCTCACCCAAGCTCCGCAATGCCACGCCCTGGTTTTTCCAAGGGCGTGGTATCTGATTCCATTCAGACTCCCGTCGTACTCAATGTGCAAGCCAAGCCGCCTCTGGGCGGCCGGTTCAGGCGCCGTGCCAACGGCGCGCATAAAACAATGGGGGTTTCTATGCGTCTTTTCAATTTATTCTTGCGTCGTGCCGGCATGCGGTCAGTGCCTGTTCGTGTCCCCAGCTCAACCTCGCGGCTTACCGTGGTTTGCCCCCGGCACCAGCTTGCCGATGTGCGCAAGCAAATTTATCTGGGTTTCGAAGGCTCGGGGCTGCGCGTGGCAACGCTGCTGGTTGACGACGCCCTTCAACACGATATGGCACGCACCTGTGTCACTGTTCATTGTCCGCCCGAACTGCGTTCCGTGCTCATGACGCAAGCCCGACAGCTCAGTCAGTTTCCGGGTGTTGCGCAGGTGCAGTGGGGCGATCAGCGCCATATTGCTTTAAACTAGCCAGGTTCGCGCTAACTGAATTTTGTCCATGATAGTCATTGATTGGCTGACGCCCTGGGAGTTTTCTCCTGCGTTGCTACTGATGTTTTTTGCCGGTTGCTGGCTCTTTATACGAGGCTGCCGTGTTCATCGGGTCAGCTTCGCCCGTCAGCTGCTTTTCTGGCTCGGCATAGTCTTTCTGTATTTGTCGCTGCACACCCGTGTCGACTACTACGCCGAGCGCATGTTCTTCATACATCGCCTGCAGCATCTGGTGCTGCACCACCTGGGCCCCTTGTTGATCATGGGCGCCTACCCGGGCCAGGTGCTACGCGCCGGCCTGCCCATGCGGTGGCGCTTGCGTTTGCGCGATTTTCGTCTTACCACCACCGGCCGAGCGCTCGAGGCCGTGCTGACCAATAAAATTCTGGTGCCGGTTTTATTTGTGGTGTTGGTTATCGGCTTCCTGATTCCCACGGTGCAGTTCTATTCCATGCTCGACTGGCGCCTGTATCGCTTCATGAACTGGTCGGTCGTGATCAGCGGTTTTATGTACTGGAACCTGATTCTTGATCGGCGCCCCAGCCCGCCGGCGGTGCTGTCCCCGGGGGGAAGAATTATTTCTCCCGTGCTGACCATGGTGCCTCAAATGGTGGTGGGGGCGATCATTACCTTTACAGAATATGATTTGTACCCTATCTTCGATTTATGCGGACGGGCCATTCCGGGCATGACGGCACTCACCGACCAGGCCATAGGCGGACTCACCATGTGGGTGCTGGCAGGTTTTGTCGAGGTGTTTGGTTTACTGTTTGCCCTGGCAACACTCATGCGCTTGTCTGCCAAGAATCGATTGCCCAATAAACAAGACCTTTTGCGCCGTAAACAGGCTATGGTTGCCCCCATTTCCTGACATTCGCGCTTCTTCGGACTCATGGCTGCCACTAAAACCGCTACTCGGATCCGGCTTCGTCACCGCGCCATCAGCGCGGGCCTTATAGCATTCATGTGCTGGAGCGGGCCGGTGGTCAGCCAGCCTGTGGGTATTCCCAGCATGGGCTCAGCCTCGGCGGTAGAGCTTTCTCCAGCTCTGGAGCGCACGCTGGGCGATGCCATCATGGAGCAGGGGCGACGTGATCCTACCTATATTGCCGATCCAGATGTCAGCCAGTATCTGACTGAAATGGGCCGTCGCCTGGTGGCCAATGCGCCCGGGGGCGCGGGGCAGCGCATTACTGTATTCGGTGTGCGCGACGCCCAGATCAATGCGTTTGCCTTGCCTGGCGGCTACATAGGCATCAACAGCGGGCTGGTGGTGTCGGCACAGAGTGACTCAGAGCTCGCTTCGGTAGTTGCCCATGAAATCGGTCATGTTGTACAACGCCATATTGCACGCGGTATGACGCAACGCTCTCAAAGTGGTCATGTGGTTATTGCGGCGCTGGCTGCGGCTTTGCTCGCTGCACTTTCGGGCAGTGGAGATCTGGCCATGGGTGTGGCGGCCTTTGGCCAGGCCGCCGCGGTTGATCAGCAACTGGGGTTTTCGCGACAGGCCGAACAAGAGGCTGATCGTGCAGGCTTCGAAATGATGCGTCAGACGGGTTTTGACCCGCGCGGCATGGTGCGCATGTTCCAGCAACTGGGCAATGCCTCGCGGCTCAATGAAGGCTCGGGCGGTGGCTATACCAGCACACACCCTCTGTCCATTCAGCGTATGTCCGACATTCAGAACCGTGTCGCCAGATTGCCTTCGACCTCTGTGCGTAGCGCTGATTCCTTCTGGTATATACGTGCGAAGCTGCGTATTGTGCAGGCGCGCGGCAGCCAGGCCTTGCGCAATGCGCTAGACAAGCTGCGTCTTGATGCACAGCAAAAGACCGGCGTCGAGCAGTCTGCCGCCTGGTACGGCCTGGCTTATGCCGCCTGGCAAAAGAAAGACTGGGCCGGTGCCCAGCAGGCCCTGGCTAAGGCCCAGCAAGGTAATCTGAATAGTCCCGAGATTGCCGGTCTGGCGGTCGCGCTGGCCCTTGAGCAGGGTGATAACACTCAGGCTGCAACGCTATCCGCGGCCGCCTGGCAACGCTGGCCTGACAGCCAGGGCGTGGCCTTGGCGCGAGTCGAGGCTTTGCAGAAAACCGGCCAGGATGCTCAGGCCGTTCAATTACTGGGGCAGTTGACCGGGAAATGGCCTGATGTTCCGCGCTTGCATCAATTGCAGGCGCAAAGCTATGAACGCCTGGGGCGGCATATTGAAGCCCGGCGCGCGATGGCCAGCTTCTACGAACTGACCGGGGCCTTGCCTTCGGCAGTTGCCCAACTAGAGCAAGCGCGCGGAATGTCGAAAGACTTTTACGAGCAGTCCGAGCTTGATGTGCAGATACGTACGCTTAAAGAACGCCTGGCATCAGACCGGCAGTTGCTTGAGCGTTTCAAGTCTTAGCGGCCACTTTCAAAAAAACGTGCCAGTCTGGCCGGCAGCCAACCCAAATGCCCCGGAAACGGAGAGGTAACAAAAGCGGCGTGGCCGCCCTCGGCGGGTTGGTGCAGGAGCACGCTGGATGAGCAGTCGTGCGAGCCTGGCAGTGATGGGCCTGGAACAAAGGGGTCGTTGCGGGCGTTAAGTATCAAGGTCGGCACGGCTATGCCATGCAAAAGAGGCTTGCTTGACGCGCGGGTCCAGTAGTCGAGTGCATTCTTGTAGCCATGCATGGGGGCCGTATACAAGGTATCGAACTCACGCAGAGTCTTGCACTGGCTTAGTCTGAACACATCTATGTTGCCAGGAAAGCGCTTGGCTTTTTCAGCGATCTTGGTCTTCATGGTTTTCAGGAAATAGCGGGTATACAGACGCTTGCCCAGCGAGGTGTCGGACAGCTGTATTCCGCAGGCCAGTAGATCCATGGGAACAGATACTGCGGCCGAGGCGGTTAGCCACGATAGCTTGCTGCCTTGCTCTCCCAGATGCTTGAGCATGGCATTACCGCCCAGTGAAACGCCTGTGGCATGCCAGCGTGCGTGCGGCAGGCGTTGGCGCACCGTATCAAGCATGAACTCGATATCGGCGGAGTCGCCCGAGTAATAAGCACGTGCCATGCGATTGGGAAAACCGGAGCAACTACGGAAATGGGCGATGACAACCACCCAGCCGCGTGCCCTGAAATACTGCGCGATGGCCTGTGCGTAGTGACTGCGGCTGCTGCCTTCCAGTCCGTGAAACAGGATCAGGGCCGGTGTGCCAGGCGTTGTGGGTAGCGAGCCCCAGTCCTCATCCTGCAGCCAGCGCCGCGCAGCCGTTTTTTGCAGAGCTAGGTCGGGCTGCGTGGCCTGGCCGTTGGCCAGTCGGTCTGAAAACAGACCAGGGCCTGTCCAGTCGAAATCCAGGAAGTCGCCGTCAGGCGTGTTGACGCGCTCGCGCGCGAATGCAATATGGTGATAGCGCGCCATGAGGACGCCGTATACGGTTTGCATGTGTCCGCCCGGCAACCAGGTGGGGCAGGGACAAGGAGAGGTATCTATCTGTGCTGTCACAACCCGCCTTCAGTGCAGCGTATCGGGCCGATCCTGCAAATCGAACAAGTCGATCTCCTGCGGCGCATGGGACGCATGATGCAAGACCATTTTCCAGCCTGAGCGGCCCTTGTGGAAAATGTTGGTGGTATAGCAGTGGGCGGTCTGGCTGCCTTGCGCCGCAGTGACCGTGAGTTGCTCGATCAACACATGAATCGAGCTCATGACACTGGTCATGAGCATGGGCCGTATCGGCTGGATGTTGACAGGGCCATTCGCGAAGATTTGCTGCCAGGCGCTTTTCAGGGCGTCGTGGCCTATGGTCCGCAGCCCGCCGGGGTGTATGCAGACCACTTCCTCGTCGTCAGCCCAAACCTGCATCATCAGTGCAAGGTCAGCTTGTCGCAGCGCTTCGTAAAACGCCTGCTCGGCCTCTTGTGGGGTGGTAAACATATAGCGGGTAACCCGGGTAGTAGTGGCGCGCGACCATCAAAGGCGCTGAGGCCTTAGTGTCCGTGGACTTTTTCGCCGTCTTTCAATTGATAGGCGGCGCTGCAGTATGGGCATAGGGCTTTGCCGGTCTTGGCCACTTCAATATAGACGCGGGGATGCATGCTCCAGAGTGGGGAGTGTGGCCCGGGGCAGTACAAGGGCAGGTCTTGGGCTCGCACGAAGATGGTGTCATCTTTGGGAACGGCGGTGTTGGGGGTACTGCTCATGGTGGATCCTCGGATAAATGTAAACAGGTGGTATGCGGCGTGTAGGCGGCTTATACCTTGCTTAGCCAGTGATGATATTTGGGGTTCTTACCGTTGACGACATCAAAGAACGCCTTTTGCAGTTTTGCCGTGATGGGGCCGCAATGGCCGGCGCCAACGACGCGGCGATCGACTTCGCGTATGGGGGTGACCTCGGCGGCTGTTCCCGTGAAAAAGGCTTCGTCGGCGATATAGAGATCGTCGCGGGTGAGGCGCTTGGTAAGCACGGGTATGCCCAGGTCGGCGGCCAGGGCATGTATGGTTGAGCGCGTGATGCCGGTCAGGGCCGAGGCAATTTCAGGCTCGCATAGCATGCCGTCTTTGACTATAAAAATATTTTCGCCCGAGCCTTCAGCCACGAAACCGTCGGTGTCCAGCAGTATGGCCTCATCGTAGCCATGATCCAGGGCTTCGGCATTGGCGATGATGGAGTTGGCGTAAGTGCTGGCGACCTTGGCGCGCGGCATGGTCACATTGACGTGCTGGCGTGCATAGGACGAGATTTTTACGCGTATGCCTTGCTGCAGGGCTTCTTCACCCAAATACGCACCCCAGGGCCAGGCGGCAATCGCTACATGGACTTTGGCGCCTTTGGGCGAAACGCCCATTTTTTCGGAGCCGTAGAACACCAGCGGACGAATGTAGCAGGATTCCAGATTGTTCTGGCGCACGACATCAAGCTGGGCTGCGTTGATGGCGTCTTGGTCGAACGGAATGTCGATTTGATAGATGTGGGCCGAATTGAACAGGCGGCGCGTGTGATCCTGCAGGCGGAAAATAGCCGTGCCGATATCTGCGTTGTAAGCGCGTACGCCTTCGAAGACTGATAGCCCGTAATGTAGGGAATGCGTTAGTACATGCGTGGTTGCATTCCGCCACGGCACCATTTCACCGTCGTACCAGATTAGGCCATCACGATCAGACATGGACATTGCACTCTCCCAAAGATGAGGTTCGATTGTAGCAAGCGCAAGGAGCTTACAATAGCCGTTTTTTGTGCAGGGTCTTAACATCGTGAAAGAGTCCAGGTTCGCCTTCAGGCGCCTTGATGCCCGTAAAAAGCAAAATATCAAGGCAGGCCTGATTGATGTCATGCCGGCTTTGGTTGCCACCGGCACCTGGGGTTTCGTGACTGGTATTGCCTTGGTCAAATCAGGTTTGACCGACAGCATGGCTACCATGATGACGCTGATGGTCTACGCGGGATCGGCTCAGCTGACTGCGCTTCCTCTGCTGGAATCATCCGCACCTTTGTGGCTGATTTTTGCGGCCGGTACCGTTGTCAACATACGCTTTGTCATTTTCGGTGCGGCGCTGCAGCCTTATTTTCGTCATCTGTCGTGGGTCAAGCGCTTGTTCCTGGGCTACCTGACCACCGACTTCTCGTTTGTGCTGTTCATGGCACGCCACGGCGAGAGCCGCGACAGAGGGAGCCCGGATCAGCTGTGGTATCTGTTGGGTGTCATCATTCCGGGCTGGCTTACCTGGAACACTTTTTCTTTGTTGGGCATTTACCTGGGTTCGCTCGTGCCGGCCAGTTGGTCCCTGGAGTACGCCGCCACTTTGGCCCTGATGGCGATAATCATTCCTTTGGTCAAGACCAGGCCCATGGTCATGTGTCTGCTTGTGGCGGGTGTCATTGCCTGGTTAGCCCAGCCACTGCCATTGCGGCTGGGCCTGGCGGCTGCGGTCATTGGAGGCATCGTTGCGGGTGTGTTGACTGAACGCCGGGTGAACAAATTGAAGGGCGCTAAGTCATGACGGGCAATCTTGAATACGATTTGTATGTTCTGGGCGCAATAGGCCTGTTGACGGTATGCAGCTTTTTGACCCGTGCGGGGTATCTCCTGTTTGGTGACCATATTCCCCTGACCGAGTCGGTACGCAGCGCCTTGCGCTACGCGCCGACGGCCGCACTGGTGGGTATTGTTGTGCCCGAGTTATTGCCCTGGACGGAATCCGGACCTGTAGTCGATATACGGGTTCTGGCCGCGTTGGCCGCCATATTGGTTTTCTGGCGCACGCGCAGCACGGTCATGGTGATAGTGGGCGGGATGATTGCTTACTGGATATTGAAGGCTTTGTCGGGGCTGTTCTGATTGGGTGCCTGGTCTCCCGATATTTAGTGCTTGGCCTTAAGCGGTCGGCCTCCCTTAGAATCAGTGCTTAAGCAAGCCGTGTGTATCAGGGGCTGTCATGTACCGACATAGTGGGAGGCCCGGTGCGCACCTAATGGCGTAAGAAACCAGAAGCCAGTAACGCCGCAAGAAACCTGAAGCTTGTAACACCGTAAATAAGCTGAAATCCGTGTCGCGTGAAACCTGCCCCTATATGGCTGGCAAAAACGTGTACTTTTAGCGACATTTCGCTGCTTTTATCCAGGTATTCAGGCGTCATCCAGCGCCAAGTCATGATATAGACGCATGCTGCGTTAAAATACTGGGGTTATTAGAGCCGGGCGCCGGATACTCCTGCGCTGGGCATCGACCACCTTCAATGACTGACATTATAAATATCGATACCCCCGCCCCCACTTTTTCCGATTTCGGCCTGCATCCCAGTATCTTGCAGGCGGTATCCGAAACCGGATACACCACGCCTACGCCGATTCAGGCCCAGGCCATGCCTATGGTCATGGATGGCCGTGATGTCATGGGGGCGGCGCAAACAGGAACAGGCAAGACAGCCGCTTTCACTTTGCCCATACTGCACAGGCTGATGCAGTTTGCCAATACCAGTGCATCGCCAGCGCGCCATCCGGTACGTGCCTTAATTCTGACGCCTACCCGCGAACTGGCAGACCAGGTTGCAGAAAGCGTCACAACTTACGCCAAGTCCACGCCGCTGCGTTCCACGGTGGTATTTGGTGGTGTCGATATCGGTCCGCAGCGCGAAGCCCTGCGCCGAGGTTGCGAAATCCTGATCGCCACACCAGGTCGACTGCTTGATCACGTAGAACAAAAGAACGTCAACCTGAGCCAGGTGGGCATATTGGTGCTCGACGAAGCCGATCGCATGCTCGATATGGGATTCTTGCCAGACCTGGATCGCATCGTGCGCTTGCTGCCGGCCAAGCGGCAAGGGCTGCTGTTTTCTGCCACATTCAGCAATGAAATCCGCAAACTGGGGCGCAGCTACCTGACCGCCCCAGCTGAAATCGAGGTTGCTGCGCGCAATGCAACGGCCGATACGGTCAGCCAGATCGCCTATCCTCTGGCGGGTAATGACAAGCGCGCTGCCGTGGTGCATCTGGTCAAGTCGCGTGGCTTCAACCAGGTTATCGTCTTTTCCAACACCAAGATAGGCACCAGTCGCCTGGCGCGCGAACTGGTACGCGATGGCGTCAAGGCTGAATCCATACACGGTGACAAAAGCCAACTGGATCGAATGAAAGCGCTGGAAGCCTTCAAGGCCGGCGAGCTTGAAGTGTTGGTGGCAACCGATGTGGCTGCCCGTGGCCTTGATGTAGCCGGTGTGCCGTGCGTCATTAATTACGACCTGCCTTATAACGCAGAAGACTACGTCCATCGTATCGGGCGCACGGGTCGAGCGGGCAACACGGGCGAGGCCATTGCCTTCTTTGCGCCCGAAGAAGAGCGGTATCTGCTTGATATCGAAAAGCTCATCAAGACCAAGATACCTCGTGGCCAGCTTGCCTTGCCCGCGTCGTCTTCGTCTTCGTCTTCGTCTTCACGACGGGTTCCGGCTGGCGGTCGCGGTGAGCGACGCAGCTATAGCAGCACAGCACCTGCCAAGCCAGTAGACGAATTCTTCTATAAACCCTATGTGCCGTCGTCCAGCACCGGTAAAACCGATGCCGTTCGCTCCAAATCGGTGGCCACGTCTACCAAGAAGTCGGTGGGCATTCTGCTGGGCGGCCGTTAAGTCGGCCTTATCGCCTGGCGTGCCTGCAGTCAGGCATCGTCCAGCAAATCCAGCAAGGCCCCGGGGCTCTGTTCCACTAGGGGCGCATCATTGTCCATGCTGGTTATCAGACGTTCCAGATGGCTGATATGTGGCAGCAAGGTCCCAAAAAACAGGCTGCCACGCTGGTCTTGTATCAGCAAGGTCGGAAAATTTTCCACATCTTCATCGCCAAGCAGCTCTGGATTTTCTTCAATATCAACCCATATGAAAGTATGTTCGGGCATTTTGTTGGCCAGGGCATCGAAGCCAGGGCGGTATTCTGTGCATGTGTCGCACCAGGCGGCACAATAACAGACTATGGCCAGGCCTTGCTGCGCGCGTAATCGGGCAGTCAGGGTGGAAATATTATGTTGTGGTTCGAATACTTGCATAAGAGACAAATGGGACCTAGTTTGACTATGATAGTCGTGTCGTTGATTCAAGGCGGTATCTATGAACCAATCTAATTTTGCTGTGCGCAATCGGCCGTCGTCGGGCATGGCAACAGTGGGGCAGGCATTCAAACGCGCGCTGGTATCGCAGTGTCACCCCAAAATGCTGCTGGCACTTTTTCTGCCATTCATCATTGCCTTACTAGGCGCAATTATATTGCTTTGGGCTTTCTGGGATCCGTTGACGTCGTGGCTGAATGTGCAGGCATCTGAATGGGGCTTTGTGAATCAGCTGGATCAGTGGATGCTGGCCATAGGGCTGTTTTCCATCAAGCTGTATCTGGTGCCTTTGCTTGCGGTGGGCATATTGTTGCCGATTTCAGGCATATTGGGGCTGGTGATTGCCGCAGTGTTCGTCATGCCCGTAGTTTTGCGGCATCTGGAAAAGGGCGAGTACCAGGGCATATCGCGCCAGGGTCGTTTTGCAACGCCGGTGGGTGCCTGGAATGCAGCGTGGGTGGGCGTGCTTTTCGCCGTGGGGTGGGTGCTGACCATGCCTTTATGGTTGATACCTCCCTTTGCGATATTACTGCCCATTTTCTGGTGGACGTTTGCCTTTACGCGCATGCTTAGGGTCGATGCCACCATCGAGCATGCCAGCACGCAAGAGCGGCGGCTGTTGTGGCGCATGCATAATCGACAGTGGTGGCTGATCGGGTTTATCCTTGCGCTGATCAATCTGTTTCCGCCAGCCTGGCTATTTTTACCCGTGTTTTCGGCCCTGGTTTTTGCTCATTTTGGACTGGAGTCTTTAAGGCGCTTGCGGGAGCAAACCGTTATCGAGGCCTGACGTCCACTCCATCTTGTCGGAGATCGCAGCACATGAATACTGCTACACAGAATATGGCAGCACGCAAAGTCCGACTGATTATCGTTGGCGATGAAATACTGTCGGGCAGGCGCCAGGACAAGCACTTGAGCAAATTCATTGAGCTGCTCTCACAACGCGGCATGCAGCTGGCGGGTGCAGAAATCATTTCTGATGACCGCGAGACGATCGCCGCTACGTTGGCCCGCAGTTTCGCCACTGAAGACGTGGTTTTTTCTTGTGGCGGCATAGGTGCAACGCCCGACGATCAGACTCGCCAGGCGGCAGCGCAGGCGCTGGCCCTGGATTTGGTACTGCATCCCGAGGCCGAGCGGCTGATAACCGAGCGATGCGCCGACAATGAACGGCGGGGCCAGGGCAGCGCCGACATGAGTCTGCCGGAAAACCAGCAGCGCCTGCAAATGGGGGTGTTCCCCGCGGGCGCTGAAATTGTTCCCAATTCCTATAACAAAATACCGGGCTTCTTTATTAAAGACCATACCTTTATGCCCGGTTTTCCGGTCATGGCCTGGCCCATGATGGAATGGACGCTTGATACGCGGTACGGGTATCTGCAGCATCAGTCGCAGCGAGTTGAACATTCCTTTCTGGTGTTCAAGCTGCCCGAGTCGCGTATTACGCCGGCTCTGGAAGAAATCGAAAGACGCTGGCCTGGCGTCAAGGCTTTCAGCCTGCCCAGTATGGGTGGAACAGGCCAGCCACATATAGATCTTGGCGTTAAAGGTGAGCCGGATGCCGCCGCTCAGGCCTTAAGCTATTTAAGGGCCGAAGTGGCCAGGGCGGGTGGCGAGCTTAGTCCGTCGTAAAAATAACACTTGCCATAGCGTGGGTTTTTTTCATATTATGGGATTGTTGCGTCGCACCAAAATAAGACCATGCCACGATCCTCTCTCATGAATCCGACGCCGAATGGCATTTCTGCCATCAACGGCTCTTCCATCACCATACAGGTGCTCGAACGCGCCATGCGTTTGCTGGATGTCCTGGCCCAGCAAGCCGATCCCGTTGCGCTGAAAGACCTGGCGGCGGCTACCGGCTTGCACACTTCCACGACACACCGAATTTTGAACGACTTGGTGGTTGGCCGCTATGTAGAGCGTGTTGACAGCGGGCAGTATCAGCTGGGCATGCGTTTGCTGGAACTGGGCTCCTTGGTCAAGGGCAGGCTCAATGTGCGTGAAGTGGCACTTGAACCCATGCGTGAACTGCACAAGCTAACGGGTCAGACGATCAACTTATCGTTGCAGCAGGGTGACGAAATTGTCTATATAGAAAGGGCCTGGAGCGAGCGCTC
Organism: Alcaligenaceae bacterium; assembly: GCA_013416405.1. Classification (GTDB taxonomy): domain Bacteria; phylum Pseudomonadota; class Gammaproteobacteria; order Burkholderiales; family Burkholderiaceae_B; genus Pusillimonas_C. The sequence continues at coordinate 134,582 of JACCET010000004.1, read as the reverse complement.
GGGCATGCAGGTTGTGCGCGCCATCGGCGGCCGGGCGCCTTTGCACCTTACTTCTACCGGCAAGCTCTTCCTGTCGGTCAGTGATCCACGCCAAGTCAGGGCGTATGTCACACGTACCGGCCTGGCGGGCACGACGCGCAACAGCATCACGCAAGCAGATCAGCTGGATCGCGACCTGGCTCTGGTGCGTCGCCACGGCTACTCACGCGATAATGAAGAGTTGGAAATGGGTGTGCGGTGTATTGCGGCGGGTATCTACGATGATACGGGCAAGATGCAAGCTGGTCTGTCCATTTCTGCGCCGGCCGAGCGCATGCGGGACGAATGGATACCCATACTGCTGCGTACCGCAGATGAAATATCGGAAGCCTTGGGCTACGAAGCTCCCTAAATAAAAAACCCCGCTTGCGCGCTCAAGCGGGGCAGTGTCCGGTTTGCTTGATTTGTAGCCAAACAGGACACTATGCCATGTTGTGGCAGTCAGGTAATTATTGAGCTTCTATACCTGATTTCTTGAACAGCTCGGCCCATTGTGGAACTTGCTGGTTTACTTTTTTGGTCAATGCTTCGCCGTTGGCGTCATTGGTAAGCACGGTGGCGCCCAGGCCGGCCATGCGTTTCTGGAAGTCTTCATTGGCCATGCCGGCTTGCAATGCTGCAGTCAGCTTGTCGGTGACGTCTTTTGGGGTGCCTTTAGGTGCCCACATGCCGTGCCAGATGCCCACTTCAAAGCCATCGTAGCCTGCTTCCTGCATGGTGGGCAGGTCGGGTAGCGTAGGAACGCGTTGCTTGCTGGTGACTGCATAGGCTTTGACTGTGCCGGCCTTGATGTGCTGGGTGGTGTTGGTGGTTTGGTCGCACATGACATCAACCTGCTTGCCCAGCAAGTCGTTCATGGCGGGGCCGGTGCCCTTGTAGGGGATGGTCAACAAATCGACACCAATGGCGTTGGTGAACATGGTGCCGCACAGGTGGCTGGCGGCACCGATGCCTGCGTTGGCCAGGGCTACCTTGTCTTTGTTGGCCTTCAGGTAGGCGACCAGTTCTTCGATGTTATTGGCAGGGAAGTCGGAGCGGGCAATGATGGTCATGGGCACGTCGACCACCAGGCCGATAGGCTCAAAGCTGGTGTTGGGGTTGTAGCCAGGATCTTTATATAGGGATGGTGCAGTCGAGAATCCAATGTGCATGAGCAGAATGCTGTAGCCATCGGGCTTTGCGCGGGCAACCTGGCTGGTGCCGATGGTGCCGCCTGCGCCTGCCTTGTTTTCAACCACAACCGTTTCACCCAGGGTGGAGCGCATGGCTTCGCCCAGTGAGCGTGCGACGTTGTCGGTGGGGCCGCCAGCGGAAAAGGGCACGACCATATTGATGGCGTGGTCAGGGAAATCGGCAGCTTGGGCCATGCCAGCGCTAAGCAATGTGCTGGCAAACAGGGCTGATCCAAGCTTCAGTGATTTGGATTTCAAGGTTTACTCCAGGTGTCTTTGTAATGAAACGGAAAGGTGTTGATGTGATGATGGAAGCTATCAAAACAAAACGCACTGAATGCTAGGTTAAAAATTGTTGCTTGTCGCTTAGGTTAAGCCCTTATCTCTACAATTTTTTTCAGATAAATTAGATAAAAATCAAAATGCCATTTTATGTTGCAACGCAACAAATTATTCTTGACATGATTGTTTTTCAAGGTAAAATAGAATTTGTGCGATGCAGCAAGAAGGTTTTCACACGAGTTAGGTGATTTGCTTAGCCTTCTTTATTTTATGTTTGAACCCTGTTCAATTATCAGCAGCCGCGTAGCGGCTGCCCTATAAAGGAAATATTATGAGCGCGATCCCCCAACACGTATTGGCCAATCAAAAAGCTTCTCTGGATAACCTGCTGGCCATTCAGGGCTCTTTTTTCAGCGGCTTCGAAAAGCTGGTTGACCTGAATCTGAAAGTGATCAAGGCCACCTTCGACGAAGTAGCGCAAAAGTCGCAAGAAGCCATCGAGCTGAAAGACGCCCAGGAAGCTGTGGCATTCTCGTCCGGTCTGGTTCAGCCTAACGCTGAAAAAGCCCTGGCTTATAGCAAGCATGTCTACGACATCCTTTCCGGTGTTCAGGTTGACCTGACCAAGCTGACCGAAGAGCAAGTTGCCCAAGGCCAACGCCAGATTTCTGACGCTATCGACCAGATCTCGAAAAATGCGCCTACCGGCTCCGAAGGTGCTGTTGCTTTGCTGAAGTCGTCGCTGGCTACTGCAAACAGCGCTTACGAATCGGTTGCCAAGGCTACCCGCCAGGCGTCCGAAGCTGCCGAGTCCAACATTAACGCTGCTGCTTCGGCAACGTTCAAGGCTGCTACCGACGCCGCTGAAGCTGCCAACAAGGCCGCTCCCCGCGCACGTCGTGCCAGCGCTGCCAACTAAGTTGTAGCAGCTCCCTTTACGGGAGCTTGCAGTAGAAAAGCCCAGGGCAATGCTCTGGGCTTTTTGCTGGGCGCTCGAAACAGGCGGGTGTGCTGTCGGGCAGATTGAAAAATCGGGCGCTAGCGCTTCAGGGCGCGTACGCATTCGCCTATCAGTGCAGGGCCTCGGTAGATGAGGCCGGTATAGAGCTGGATGGCATTGGCGCCCGCCGCAATCTTTTCCTGTGCCTGCCGGCCCGACACTATGCCACCCACGCCAATAATGGGATAGCTTGCGCCCAATTGCTCACGCAAGCGGGCAATAACTTGCAAAGACAGCGCGTGTGCGGGTGGGCCTGACAGGCCACCAGCTTCCTGGGCATGCGGCAAGCCTTGAACGGCATCGCGCGACAAGGTGGTGTTGGTGGCGATGACGCCGTCGATATCGTAGCGGGGTAGCAGGTCGGCAACTACATCGATCTGCTCGGTGCTTAAGTCGGGAGCGATCTTTACAACCATCGGTACATGGCGGCCATGCTGGTCGGCCAAGGCTTTGCGCTTTTCCTGCAGAGGCTGCAATAGTTGTGTCAGCTCGTCCTGGCCTTGAAGCGTGCGCAGGTTCAGCGTGTTGGGTGATGAAATATTGACGGTGACATAGTCGGCGTGAGCATATACACCCTCGAGGCCCAGCAAGTAGTCGTCGACAGCCCGTTCTATAGGCGTTGCGGCATTCTTACCTATATTCAACCCGAGTATTCCGCCATGCTGGCGCCATTGGCTTTTTTGCACGTTGGCAATGAAAGCTTGCAGTCCGAGATTATTGAAACCCAGGCGATTGATCAGGGCTTGTTTCTGGGGCAAGCGGAACATGCGCGGCTTGGGGTTGCCAGGTTGGGCCAGCGGTGTCACGGTGCCGACTTCGACAAAGCCAAATCCGAGATTGCCCAGAGCGTCGATATGGGCGCCATTTTTATCCAGGCCCGCCGCCAGTCCCACGGGATTGCGCAAGGTCAGTCCCATCAGCGATGTGGGCAATTCGGGCTGCGAGGCCATCAAGCCACGAGTCAGGCTGCAATCGTAAGCCTTTTGCAAAGACCGCAACGTAAGCTCGTGCGCGGCTTCGGCATCCAGCGAGAAAAGTGCCGGACGGGCCAGCGCGTAGGTATTGAATAGAAAGGACATGCAGATAGAAGGGCTTAGGCTGTGGAGGGGTGGGCCCAGACACCGTGCCTGAGGATTTGAAAGGGCCTGTATTGTGATTTATAAGCCATTTTACGGCTTTCCTGGATCCAGTAACCCAGGTATAGCCAGGGCAGTTGCAAGCGGCGACATTGCGCCAGCTGCCACAGAATTCCATAGGTGCCCAAACTACCGGGTGCATCGGGTTCAAAAAAGGTATAGACCGACGACAACCCGCTATCGATCACATCGATGATAGACACCATTTGCAGCTCGCCGGATGGCAGGCGGAACTCTATGAGCTTGGAATTGACCCGGCTGGTCAGCAAAAACTGCGTATATTGACTACGGCTGTCTTCGTCCATGCCGGCGCCAGGATGCCGGCTGGACTGGTAGCGCTGATAAAGCTCGAAATGTTCGCTATTCCAGTGTAGGGACTGCTCGCTGGCCATCAGCATATTGTGGCGCTGCCAAGTCTTGCGCTGGGTGCGGCTGGCATTAAAGCCGTTGACATCAACCCGTATGGGCAGACAGGCCTGGCATTGGTCACAATGAGGGCGGTAGGTGAACAAGCCGCTGCGCCGGAACCCTTGTTCAATTAAATGGGAATAGGTGTCGGCGGTAATAAGATGGGTAGGCGCCGCCACTTGCGAACGGGCTTCGAAACCTGGCAGATAGCTGCACGGATAGGTGGCCGTCGTATAAAACTGCAGGGTTTTCAAACCCGGTTCAGACAAATGGCTCATGGCAAGGCCTGGTAATGCAACACGGGTTTCATTATGGCGTTATCTGTTTGTGTGACGCAAGCTCGCCCGACTGCCATATTTCACCCCGACCCCATTCCGGTGCCGGATATTGCAGCGCCTGATTCAGCAAATCCATAAACTGTTTGCGGCTGACCGGTTTGGCTCCCAGACTGGCAAGGTGGCCGGTTTGCTGCTGGCAGTCTATATGGCTTATGCCGCGCCTTGATAGAAAGCGTATCAAATAAGCCATGGCGATCTTACTGGCATCGGTCGCACGACTGAACATGGATTCTCCAAAGAAAAACCGGCCCAGGCAAACGCCGTACAAACCACCGGCCAGCTTTCCGTCTATCCAGGTCTCTATGCTGTGGGCGGTTCCGGCGTGATGCCAAGCGGTGTACGCGGCCTGGATCGAAGGCGAAATCCAGGTGGCATGTTGCGTTTCGCGCGGCTCGGCGCAGGCACGAATGACCGCCGCAAAATTCAGGTTGGTGCTCAAGCGGATCCGGGCCGATGCGCTGCCTTCATTGCGGGCGATCTGCCTTAATTTCTTGGACAGCGAGTGTGACGGCTTGAAGTCATTGCAGGCCAGTACCATGCGCGGATCCGGGCTCCACCACAAAATGGGGTCGCCCTCGTTGAACCAGGGGAAAATGCCCCGGCGGTAAGCCTGGTCCAGGCGCTCGACAGTCAGGCTGGCGCCAGCGGCCAGCAATCCTTCCGGCAGGGCGGCTTCGGGATCGGGAAAAGGCGCGCAATCATCCAGCCAGGTCAGGCTTGCCATCAAAAACCTACTGCTTGGGAAAGGGGACGGGAATATCGTAGTGATGCATGGGGAACATGCCGGTCTTGAGATCGGCTATATAGTGCTCCAGGGTGGTGACCACCGTGCGGAACGCCAGTTCAGCCCAGGGGATGTCATCAATGTGAAAAAATGCCGCCTCAAGGCTTTCGGGGCCAGGGTAGAGCTCCTCGCTTAACACCTTTGCCAGGTAAAAGAAATGCACCTGCTCGGCATGCGGAACATCAATCACGGTATACAGCGGGCCCAGTTCTATTTGCGCGCCGGCCTCTTCCTGTGTTTCGCGCATGGCCCCTTGCGCAGTGGTTTCACCCAGTTCCATGAATCCGGCCGGCAAGGTCCATTTGTCGTAACGGGGCTCGATGGCACGACGGCATAGCAGGATACGGTCATCCATGACGGGCAGCACACCCACGACATTGCGCGGGTTTTGATAATGAACGGCTCCGCAATGTTCGCAAACATCGCGTGTGCGGTTGTCATCGGGGGGGATGCGCTGCGTAATTGTGGTGCCGCACTGGCTGCAAAAATTCTGTGTGCGTGGCGCCGGAAAGTAAAAAGGAGGGGCAGGTGAGGTCATGGAGTGATTCTACTCAATGCGGGGCAAGGTACAAAGCCCAGTATGCTTGCAAGTTCTGATGCCGCGCAAAAACGCAGTGGCGCAGCCGCGTTTTGCTTGCCCCATTGAATCAATTGCCCCTCGGCCGAGTCACGCTCCAGGGCATCGAGCAGGGGGGAGCCATCGGCCAGGTGTAACTGGGCCAGCAGATCAGCTAAGTCGCGACCTGACACCAGCGCCGGGCCCACATCGGTAAGCGCATATAGCTTGCCAGTGTCGTCCAGCCACCAGGCTGATATGCTGGCAACATCCTGGCCGGTATGAGTACGCAACTGGCTTGCAGCGCCATCGCGTACTGTGCGCAAGATATGAGGGGCGGCATCCAGGCGCACGTAGACTCTTTGCGGCCCATTCTGGAAATACCACTGGCCAGCGCCGTCGACGGCATAATTACGGTTCATGAACTGTACGATGGTGGGGCTGGTAATGGCCTCGCCCGGGCTGACAGCCCCTGCAGCGCAGTGCTCTGGAAGCAAGGCATCGCCCTGTGGATGCAGGCGCCATTCCCCGCGCTCGGAAAGCGAGAGCCAGCCATATACATCGGGTACATCCGGCCACCGTGCCATTGCTGCTATTACTTGTTGATCCATGTTTCGTGACTATCTATGGGGTTAGGCCGAGTCAGCCCAGGCAGGAGCCGGGCGTTATTGGCTGGCCGGTCAGGATAGTCTAACGCTGGTTCAGGCGTTGAGCCAGTGTAAGCCCCAGGACATGGAAGGTTTCTGCCAGCACGATCAGCATGACCACTGACGCCAACATGACTTCGGGCAAAAAGTTGGCGTAGCCGTAGCGGATACCCAGGTCGCCCAAGCCGCCTCCGCCCATCGCGCCCGCCAGGGCCGAATACCCGACCAGGCTCGCCAGGGTGATCCCTAGTCCGGCAATGATATTGGCAGCAGCCTCGGGCAGTAGAACTTTGCAGATGATCTGCCAGTATGAGGCGCCCATAGTCTGGGCGGCTTCGACAATATGGCGATCGACCTCATTCATGGCCGTTTCTACGTAGCGCGCCACAAACGAGGTGGCAATAATGCTCAGAGGAATGATGATGGCGATCAGACTGGTCGTGCTTCCCATCAAAATGTGAGTCAGTGGAATCGATGCCGCCAAGATGATGATGGAAGGCATGGAGCGCAGGCCATGCACGATCAGGCCTATGGTGCGTGATACCGCGCTGCTAGAAATAACGTGATAGTGCGTCAGATGCAGAAACAAGCCCAAGACGCCGCCCAGCACCGATCCCAACAGGCCGGATACACCGGTCATGAGCAGCGTTTCAGCAAATGAGGCAAGAAAAAGGTCGGGCAGGGTCGACGACATGGTCTGGTTCCTGGATGGGACTCAGAAATTGTAGGTATAGCCGTCAGGGAAGGGAACGATTGTTTTGGAAGGGGCTAATAGCCGCAAGTGATAAGCGGCATGCGCGAAATGTGTCGCAATGGTATATACGCTGCTATTATGCCTAGCTTGGGGAGATGCGACCGACCAAGCTCCCACAACCGGAGTAGCGCCGATGCAAATACTGTCCGTCCCCAACACGACTCCTCTTACGTCCTCCGGACGGCGGCAATTTCTGGGTTATGGCGCTGCCGGCATGCTGGCGGCGGTCTTGCCTGGCTGCGGCTCAGACGGTGGCCTGTCGCAAGCCGATTATCCGCAAACGATAGCGTGGGGCCGCAAGGAAATCGCGCGCGCCCTGGCCGGCGATCCCGATAACGTGGCCTCCGTCTCGATTGCCCTGCTCAAGAACGACACTGTGGTCTGGCAAGAGGCCTTCGGGCGCGCCTCGGTACAGGACGACATCGCTGCTACCATCCAGACACGTTTCAACATCGGCTCAGTCAGTAAGGTGCTGGCAGCGTTGGCCGCCATGATTCTGCGGGACCGTGGACTGCTGGATCTGGACGTGCCGGTCGTGCGCTACCTGCCCGGCTTCACCATGCTTTCGCCCGAGCATGCGTGGATCACGACCCGGCAGCTGCTTTCGCATTCCTCGGGTCTGCCCGGCACCAGCATGCGCAATGCCTTCACCTTCGAGCCCCTGCCGGACTACGCGCTCAACGCCGAAGCGGCATTGGCCGATCAGCATCTGAAGCACCTGCCCGGGATGCTGGCTGTCTATTGCAATGACGGCTTTACGATGATCGAACGGGTGGTGGCGGCCCTGGCCAAGCAGGACTATGTCTCCTTCATCCAGGCCAACGTTCTGGATCCCCTGGGCATGACCGATTCTGGCTTTCTGACGACTGTGCCGGCAGGCGGCTTGTTTGCGCTGCCTTATTCGGACTGCCAGCAATTTGCTCAGGAGTTCGTCAGTCCATTGGCCACCGGAGGCCTGACTGCCACGCCGGGCGACATGATGAAACTGGCGCGTCTGTTCCTTGAAGGGGGCACCTACGAGTCGCGAAGCATCGTATCGGCCGACGGCATTGCGCAGATGGGCACAGATCAGACCACGAACTTGATCATCAATCCTTCGCCCGAATGGGTGTGGGGGCTAGGCTGGGACAGCGTGCGGCATCCCGGCCTAGCAGCGGCGGGCGTTCAGGCCTGGCAGAAGAACGGCGGCACCGCGTTTTTTTCCAGCGACTTCTACGTACTGCCGGACCAGCGGTTGGCCCTGATGGTCACCGGCAACACGGGCGATTCGAAACGCGCCGACACCTACCGCGCCGGCGCACTGGCCGAAGGCGTACTGCTGCGCGCCCTGATCGAGGAAGGCTCGATAGGTGCACTGCCACCCTTGGTCGCTCATAGTGCGCCGCCCAGGGCGGCATCGCCCGACCTGACTGATGCCGTGGGCGTTTATGCCAACTATAACCAGCCCTTGCGCGTCACCGCCAACCAGGACGGCAGCTTCTCGCTCTTGTCCTGGAACGGCAGCGCTTGGCAGACCATGAACGGCGACGCCAGCTACAGCTACCGCAGCGACGGCTGGTGGTGGGGCAACGATGCCTCCATCAGCTACCGTTTCGAGGTCGTGTCTGGCACCGACGCCAACGGACAACCCTACCGTTACCGTTACTTGATGCTGCGTGGTTCCGTGTTCGGTGCCGGCTACAACGAGACCACCCTGCCCATGGGGCAGCAACTGCTTGCGCTGGAACCATTGGGCGCCGCCTGGCAGGCACGAATGGGCAAGGCCTGGATCGTCACCAACGAATCTTCAGAGACCGTTCCGTCCACTCTGATGGGAACACCCTATGCCACGTTGAGCAGCCTGCCCGAGTTGCCGGGCTACATCCTGGTGCGCAACAGCAGCTACGACAATGGCTCGCCTGAATACCAGTTGCTGGCGCCGTTGGCCGACGACCGCGCCGGCATGACGGTCAAGATCCCCGTCAACGTCGGACGCGACCTGTACGAACTGCACTTCACCACGGACGGTGGCAAGGAGATGCTGACCATAGGCAGCTGGACCTACGAGGCGTCGGCGGGTTGAGGGCAGAAAAGCCGCCAGGGACGTATAGCGGGCAGACGCAAAAAAGCCCGCATGGTGGCGGGCTGATTTGTGGTTCTGCGAAGCATCGGAAAAAATATCTCTTGAAACCCGCATAAATACTGGAGGCGCAGCCCAGAATCGAACTGGGGTGCACGGATTTGCAATCCGCTGCATAACCACTCTGCCATTGCGCCGTAAAACTTTGGGCTAAATAATAGCGCCAAAATCTGTAAAGCAAAAGAGTATAACATTTCTGCAGCTATAGTAGCCAATCTATGGGAAGGTGCGACACAAACCACACGCTGGCGCGTTGCCACGCGGTGGTGTCGGGTTCTGTGTTGTGGCGCTGCAGCTTGTTGTCGACGTACTCCAGCCAGTACAGGCTTCCATCCGGTGATAGGCGTACTTCATATGAACTCTTGGGTATGTTGGTCTTGAACGCAGCATCTATTTTCCTGGCCAGGACGGGACTGTCAACGATAAAGCCCAGCTCCGTATTCAGCGTCGCCGATCGGGGGTCGAAATTGTATGAGCCTACAAAGAAGTGCGTGCCGTCCACTGAGAAGGTTTTGGCGTGCAGGCTGGAACCTGAGCTTCCGAAGCGCCCGGGTCGCGAGTCCGGGCGAGGTGCGCTGGATTCAGAGCGCTTCATCTCAAACAGCTTGATACCTGCGGTCAATAAGTCTTTGCGCCATTTGGCATAACCGGCATGCACTGCGGCCACATCGGTGGCTGCCAGCGAGTTGGTGAATACTTGCACCTTGACGCCATTGCGTGCCAGGGCTGTCAAGGCCTGGGTCCCGGTTTCGGTGGGGACGAAGTACGAAGATACAAGATTCAGGCTGCTGGTGGGTTCGCCGATGATGTCGACGAGCTGACGAATCAGCAGATCCTGAGGCGGCACGTCGCCCCGGCCTTTGGCTGGATCGTCGCTGACCATTTGGGCACGCGCCCATTCCAGGGGAAGCTCGCCCTTGATCAACTGTTGAATGGTGGGCAATTCTCCCAGCACTTTCATATACGACGTCGCCGCTTTCGATTTTTTCGTATTGCTGGCTGCTAGTGTCAGTGCGGCAAGATCCTGGGAGGTCGCCGGCGGCAGTACCTGCGCTGCGGGAAATGAGGACTGGCTGGCCCAGTATCGATCGAAGTCATGCGAGAGCTCCTGCACGACTGGTCCCAGTGCCAGCACGTCCAGGTCAGAAAACGAGGCATCGGGACTGGCGCCGAAATATTCGTCTCCGATGTTGCGTCCGCCAATAATGGTGGCCTGATTGTCAGCCGTGAATGATTTATTGTGCATGCGCCGATTGGCATGCTTGAAGTCGGTCAGGTAACCCAGTAGTTTCAGTTTTCGCCAGTAAAAGGGATTGAACAGCCGGACTTCGATATTGGGGTGCATGTCCAGTGTTGCCAGCGCCGTATCCAGGCCGGCGTTGCCGTTGTCGTCAAGTAGCAGTCGTACGCGCACGCCGCGGTCGGCAGCATCCTGCAGGGCTTTGAGCAGCAGAATGCCACTGGTGTCGTTACGCCATATATAGCTCTGAATATCCAGGCTGCGTTCGGCGGCTGTGGTCAGCAGCATGCGGGCGGCAAAGGCATCGTTTGGTCCGCTCAGCAGGTGTATGCCGGTAAGGCTTTTGTGCCTTTCAGTAAGCGGTGTGATGGCCTGGCCCAGCCGTGTGTCGCGGGTGGCTTCGGCGGAAAGCGCCACGGTATTGGTCTGGTGCTTCGGTTCTGTGTGTGAACACCCGGCAAGGAACATTGCCAGGCAGAGCATCAGACAGATGCCAGGCATGCGGGTAGTGCGAAAAGACACGTTTTATTCCTCTGGCAGTTGGGCGCACTCGGGAACATCAACCCGATTCACGATGATATGCAGTTCAGATCATATCCCAGTCAGCGTTTATGGGCAGCAGTCAATTTGATATTTGGTTTATGATTTCGTGTCTGCAGTGCAGTTGGCTAGTATTTTGAAGGAAATCGGATGACTCGAACTATCAAAGCGAGTGCCGTGACAGCAGTATTGGTTACCACATTTTTGATGGGCAACGCCAGCGCAGCTGAACCGGGCTTCGGTAGTGTCAGCGTGAGGGCTGGCTACAGTAGCAACTACAACCGGGCGGAGCTGGCTTGGGAATCACCTTCGTTGTGGACGTACCGATTTTCAGAGGGCTACGGACGCCTGGATCTGGTGGCCGAGCTGGGCGCCGCGTACTGGTGGGCCAACGGGTCGGCCTCGCCATCCAGTGTCTGGCAATTTAGTGCGACGCCCATGTTCCGATGGACTTTTCGCGATCGCTACTATGTCGAGGCGGGTATCGGGGCAACAGTTTTTTCGCGCACCAGCTTTGCCGATAAGCAGCTGAGCACAGCTTTCCAGTTCGGTGATCATATTGGCGTAGGCACTCACCTCTCGGACACCAGTCGGCTGAGTTTGCGGTTTTCGCATTTTTCCAACGCGGGTATCAAGGAGCCCAATCCGGGGCTCAATATTCTCCAGTTGACGTATACCCACCGATATTAAATTGCCTGGTGATGCTTGCATGATGACCAAAATCCGGCTCGACAAATGGCTATGGGCAGCGCGTTTCTACAAGACACGCAGCCTTGCAGTGCAAGAGATCGGCAAGGGGCGTGTGGCGGTAAACGAGCAGCCAGCCAAGCCGGCGCGTGAAGTCGGGCCTGGCGATCTTGTGACTGTACGCAAGGACGATCCTCCCATACACGTTCGGGTGCTGGCCGTGAGCAATGTCCGTGGTCCTGCCACGGTTGCACGCGAGCTCTATGAAGAGACCCCGGAAAGCATTGCCGCACGCGAGCAAGCCTCCGAGGCCAGGCGGCTTGCACCCGAACCAGCCCTTGATATTGCCGGGGGTCGACCGACCAAGCGTGATCGACGACTTATACACCTGATAAAGGGCAGATAGCTGCTGTAAACTCCTATCACAATACCCACACTACACAGGAGTCACCTTCACATGCGCAGTCTGATAAACGCTGGTCTGGCGGCCATTTTGGCACTCGGCATTTCGATGCCAGCGGCAGCCGCCGAAAAATGGCCTGCGAAGCCATTGACACTCGTCGTACCTTTCGGCCCGGGCTCCAGTCCCGATGTGGCCGCGCGGATTATTGCAGAACAGGCCGGCAAGACGCTGGGCCAAACCATAGTGGTGCAAAACCGGCCGGGGGCCAGTGGCAATCTGGGTACGTCGGTGATCGCCAAGGCAGCGCCCGATGGCTACACTTTTGGCGTCTCCATCACGGGCCCTATGGTCAATAATACCGTGCTGTACAAAGAGCTGCCCTACGACCCCAAGAAAGATATTTCGCCACTGACCCTGGGTGTGCATCAACCCAACATCCTGGTTGTGCCGGCTTCCTCACCCATCAAGTCTCTCGATGATCTGCTCGAGGCTGTAAAAGATCCCAAGGCCCCTTATAACTTTCCTTCCACGGGGGCGGGCACCATTTCACATCTGTCGGTAGAGCTCCTGCTTGAGCGTGCGGGTGGCAAGGCCGTCCATGTGCCTTACCCGTCTTCACCGGCAGCAGTAACTTCGCTGATCGCGGGCGATACCCACTTTGCCGCGTTGCCGCCGATTGCCGTCATGCCGCTGGTGAACGATGGCAGGTTGCGTGCCCTGGCCGTGGTGTACAGCGACCGCGTCAGCTTTTTGCCCGATACACCCACTGTCGGTGAGCAGGGCATTCCAGGTATAGAAGGGTCGGGCTGGATAGGTTTTGTTGCGCCGGCGGGTATTCCCGACGACATCAAGGGCCAGCTGAGCGACGCACTGATACAGGCTATTCACAACCCCGAAGTGCAGGCGCGTTTGCGTAGTCAGTTCATGGAGCCCGTGGGTAATACGCCTGCAGAATTCGCCCAGTACATGGACGAAGAGCTGCAGCGCTGGGAACCGCTGATCAAACGCCTGAACCTGAGTGTAAATTAATCTGGAAAGGCATGGCTGCAGGCCTCTGCGGCTTGCAGCCATGCGGGCAGGGCATCAGCTGATGGCCCGCATAAAAGTCTCCATCTTGGTGGCCGTTTCCCTGATTTCGCTGTCGGGGTCCGAGCCCGCCACCGTGCCGGCACCGGCATAAAGACGCAGCCGATTGCCATCGGTATGCAGGGCGCAGCGCAGGGCCAGGGCCCATTCTCCATCTCCATTGGCGCGTTGCCAGCCCACCAGGCCGGCGAAATAGCCGCGGTCAAAGTTTTCCAATTGCTGTATATGGCCAAATGCCACGGAGGTCGGGTGACCGCAAATGGCAGGGGTGGGGTGCAGGGCGCATGACAGTTCCAGTGCGGTGACTTCGGGGTCGCGCAGGCGGCCGGTGATATACGTGGATAAATGCCACAGAGTATCCGTGCCAATGACCGAAGGGCCGCTGGGTACATCGAGGTCGTCGCAATATTCGCGCAAGATGCGGACGATATCGGCCACGACATAGCCGTGTTCACGCAAGTCTTTTTCCGAGCATGCCAGACCTTCTTTAAGGCTTTGATCCTTCTCAGGATCGCTGTTGCGGCCTATGGAGCCAGCCAGCGGATTGACATAGATGCGATCACCATTGCGGCGAACCAGTAGTTCAGGACTGGCACCTACCATTACACCACTGGGGGCCGCATTTGCACCATTAGCCCAGATGGGTACGGCGAAGGTATAGCCGTGGGCGTTGCGCTTGAGCAAATCAGGCAACAGGCGGGTGTAGTCCAGCGGGCTGTCCAGCTCGATATCCATGGCGCGGGAAAGCACGACTTTCTTCAGTTCGCCCTGAGCAAACAGCGCGAGCGCCTTGCGAACCATATCGCCGTATTGCTCGGGTGCCGGTACCGGCTCGCGCTTGGTGATCGCAGGCCGTGCGCCGCTATTTGCTGCAGTTGCACCCAGGTCATGTGGGATATCTGCCGCTTCCCATTGCAGCGGTATGGCCAGGCTGGCATTGGTCGAGGCGTCGAACGGAACCAGCCCGAACATCAGCGGGTCTTCCATGCCGCGTTGCGCCGCCTGATCGAACAGGGACTGAACCATGACCGAGTCTACGGCTTGATAAGCGGACAGCACGCCATCTGCACTCCAGCCCCTGTATTGCTGCGTAGGCGAAGCAAAGAAAAAATCGTGGGTTTGAAAATTATCTAGCAGCCATTGCCCGCCTGGGCTGGTCTGATCGTGTTCATGTTTACTGCTGTCCCCAGCCTGGGCGTGCTTTGTCATATTTTTACCTCCAACTAATTGCGAAATCAGCACGACGTTAGCAGAAAAACCAGCAGAAATTTCATTGAGATACCGGAAATGGGGATACAGAGTGCTGCATTGCGGCATCCGCTTTTGCTTGCGCGAGTTTGTTTTCTGTGTGTAGAATTAACTGGCCTAATTATTCCATATACAGAATAGGCATTAAAAGGAGACGAGCATGGCCTTAGGTAAAACTACCCTCGCTGTCTACAGCATTGCCGGTCTGGCGACGCTCATGGCGACCCTGCCAGGTACAGCCCAGGCAATTACGCTGAAGTTGGCCCATCAGTGGCCCCAAGCCGAGTCAGATTACGTTATAGCAACCGCCATCAAGTTCGCTGCCGAGGTTGAAAAGCGTTCCAATGGCGATATCAAGATTCAATTCTTCCCGGCCGAGTCTTTGGTCAAGGCCAGCAATACGCATACTGCGCTCAAGAATGGCACCGTGGATTTGGCCATTTACCCATATATATACGCGGCCGGTGCCATTCCGGATCTGAATCTGGTGCTGATGCCGGGCATATGGAAGTCACACGATGATGTCTTTGCGTTTCGTACCTCCGAGCCCTGGAAGAAAATCGAAGCCAAGGCGCAGGACTATGGTTTCAAGACACTGACCTGGATACAGATCTCGGGAGGCGTAGCCTCTACGAAGGCCCCGATAGCCTCTGCCGCCGACGTTGCGGGCCTGAAGGTCAGGGCTGCGGGCAAGTATATGGCCTATGCATTGCAGCAGGCACAGGCCAGCACGGTATCCATGCCTTCCTCGGAAAATTACAGTGCGATGCAATTGGGCCTGCTCGACGGCGTATGGACCTCATCCAGCTCGTTCGGTGCCTACAGACTGTACGAAGTCAGCAAATTCTACGTATCGCCTGAGAAATACAGCATCTATTACACAATAGATCCCATTGCTGTCAGCATGAAAACCTGGAACAAGCTGACGCCCGAACAACAGAAAATTCTTTCCGAGGTTGGCCAGAGCCTGGAGCAAGAAGCGCTGGAAGGCGCCCGTCAGGAAGATAGCCGGGTTGCCAAGATGTTTGCGGAAAATGGCGTAGCGGTTTCCCAGATGTCGCTGGATCAATGGAATCAGTGGCACGACCTATTCCAGAAACATGCCTTCCCCAAATTCAAGCAAGACAACCCCGACAGCGCAGCCCTGCTCGACGAAATGCTGGCATTGTATAAATGATGCCCTCCGGCCAGATTCAGCAGCGCAAGAGTCTGTTCAATAAGCTGGTAGACATCACAGGCCTTTCAGTGGGCCTGGCTACCTTCCTGATAGGGCTTTTTGTGGCTTACGACGTGATCGCGAGAAGTGTGTTCTTGATGACCAATTCGTGGACCACTGAAGTCACGATGTACATGATGGGCTATATCACCTTTGTGGGTGCGGCCTTTGCCCTGAAGGAAGGCTCGCACGTGAGCGTCGATTTGCTGGTCCAGAGGGTTTCGCCTCGCGCATGCCGCTGCTTGCTTCTGGTGGTCGATATCCTCCTGCTGGTGCTTTTTGCCGTGCTGGCCCGACTTAGCTTCGATTTTTTCATGGAAGCCTGGGAAAGTGGGGAAGTGTCCGATACCTTGCTGTCCGTCAAGCTATGGATACCGTATTTTTTCTTTTTCATCGGCATGGTCTGGCTGCTGTTGGTATTGTTGTTTCTAATGCGCCAGCAGCAGTTGAGCTTGAAGAATAAAGAGGGTGCGCATGACTGAGGTCTGGATAGGCCTGGCGATGTTTGTTTCTTTATTGGCGACATTGTTGATAGGGGTGCCGGTAGCGTTTTCCTTGATGGGAGTAGGGCTGGCTTCCATCGCCATCCTGGGAGGAGGGTTCGATGCCCTGGGCCTGGTCGCTCCCACGCTTTGGTCCTCCGTAGCCAATTTCACCCTTACGGCCGTGCCGCTGTTCATTCTTATGGGGGCCATCATTTCAGCCTCAGGCATGGGCGCGCGCCTGTATGGCGCGCTGTCCACGCTGCTGCATGGCGTGCCTGGCGGTTTGACCATTGCCACGACGCTGGCTTGCACTATCATGGCTGCCGTGTCTGGATCCAGTGTCGCGACGGCCGGCGCGATCGGCCGCTTTTCCGTATTGGAAATGCGGCGCTACGGCTATAAAGACGAAGTGGCCTGCGGCGCGGTGGCGGCAGGCGGCACATTGGGCATCTTGATACCCCCCAGCATTCCACTCATTGTGTACGGCATTATTGCCCAGGAATCCATCGGTGCGCTGTTCATCGCCGGCATCATTCCGGGCATCATGATGGCCGTAGTGTTTGTGGCTTATCAAATGGGAACGGCCCTGCGCGAAGCCAGGCGGCGCCCGTCGGCGGTTGCTGAACAGGTCACCATGGCGCAGCGGCTGGCTGCGCTCAAGCATGTCATTCCCGTGGCGATACTGATATGGGTGATACTGGGCACTATCTATCAGGGTATCGCAACGCCCACCGAGGCTGCGGCACTGGGGGTGTTGGCGAGCTTGGTGCTGTCGGTATTCATCTACCGTGAACTTACCTGGGCGAAGGTAGTCGTGATTTTGCGCGAAACTGCCAAGGGTAGTGTGATGGTGCTGATGATCATCGCGGGCGCCATGATTTTTGGCTATGCCATGACGACCAGCAGCGTTGCGCCCACCATTTCGCGCATGGTTGCCGAGCTCGACGTTCCCGCATGGGCCGCCTTCATCACGATCAACCTGCTGCTCATCTTCCTGGGCTGCTTCATGGAGACGCTATCCATCATAGTGATCACGGCGCCCATCCTGGTTCCCATCATTTTGGCCCTGGGATGGGATCCGATCTGGTTTGGCATCATCATGGTGATCAATATGGAAATGGCGCTGATTACGCCACCGGTGGGACTGAACCTGTTCGTGGTTCAGGGGGTGGTGGAAGACGTAGCGCTGACGCGGATTATTCGGGGAACCCTGCCGTATGTGTTCCTCATGGCCATCGTGCTGGTGTTGATCGGCATATTCCCGGATCTGGCATTGTTCCTTCCGGAACACGTCAAGTAGCGCTTATTGAAAACATTGGAGCAAGGAGCGAGCATGGCCAAGGTGGCAATTGTCGGGTGTGGGGCCATGGGCTCCGTTTATGCGGGCCTGATGGCGCATGCGGGCCACGAAGTCCATGGTATTACTTTGTGGCCCGACCATGTGGCGGCCATTCAGGAAAAAGGCTTGCGGGTATCGGGTATCAGCGGCGACAAGACCGTGAGGCTTGCCGGTGTGTCCCTGAATACCGACGGAATCGGTGTGTGCGATCTGGTCATTATTGCCACCAAGGCTTTTGATGTGCAATCAGCGGCCCGTGCCGCGCTGACATTGATAGGGCGGCATACGGTGGTGCAGACCATACAGAACGGCGTGGGTTCTGCGCAGCAGGCTGCCCGGATTGTTCCACCCGATCAATTGGCCGTGGGGGTGGTGGGCGGCTACGGCGCATCGGTGCCTGAGCCCGGCCATGTTCATCACAATGGTTTCGAGGTCACCTGGTTTGGCAAGCATGCAGGACTGCCTGACGGGCTGCTGGAAGAATCTGCGCAGATCTGGCGCAGTTCGGGTTTCAAGGTGGCGTTGCACGATGATGTTCAAAGCATGATCTGGAAAAAGCTGATT
Source organism: Alcaligenaceae bacterium (assembly GCA_013416405.1). GTDB lineage: Bacteria > Pseudomonadota > Gammaproteobacteria > Burkholderiales > Burkholderiaceae_B > Pusillimonas_C. Next base: position 116,539 of record JACCET010000004.1, on the reverse strand, counting down.
ATGAATGTTGCTTTTTCCGGTCCATCTTGCGTGACCGGGCTGACCATAGGCCAGATTCTCGGGAACGAGCATGCATGGAAAGTGGCGCGTGCTTGTTCACAGGAGGCGGTGGCCGTCTGCAAGGCGCAGGGAATTGATCTAGGCATCGCTGACCCTATAGCTCATGTACAGAACCTTGGTGGCAAGATTCCCAACGCAAGGCCATCCATGCTGCTCGATTCCCTGGCCGGTCGTCATGGCGAAATCGACGCCATCAACGGCGCGATCAGCAGGCTGGGGGCTGAACTGGGCGTGTCCACCCCGACCAATGACGTCGTCGTTGCCATCGTCAAGGCCAAGGAAAGCCTGATCAGTGTGTGAATAACGGCTGGTTCAAGGCCGGAGTTTCAAGGCACTACAGATTATCCTTGCAGCTTCGATATTGTGCACCGAAGCGCTCTGCGCGTGCCTGTACTTTGGCGGCTACATCTTTCAGCCAGGGCTTGCGGTCATAACTGCGGTTGCGGTAGCCCGTCCAGCCTTCGTGATAGTTCAAATACTGACCGTAGGCATCCCATTTGGATGTGCCATTAAGACGTTGTGCCTTGTCCATATACCAGCCCATGAAATCCAGGGCATCGCCAAAGTCGTCGCGGCTGGCAAACCAGCCTCCTGCTTCGCGTTTATAGTCATCCCAGGTTTCGTCCTTGGCTTGTGCATAGCCATAGGCCGAGCTCACGCGGCCCCAGGGAATGACCCACAGGATATAGCGGCGTGGTGGCTGTGCGTCGTGCCGGAAGCTTGACTCTTGATAGACGACAGACAAGGTGACTTGTGGTGGTACGCCCCATTTTTTCTGGGTTCGTTCAGCGGCCTTGTGCCAGCCCGATTTTTCACGGAATATTTCACAGATATTTTCTGGGTTTTCGGGCGGTACGGTTGCGCAGCCCGCAACGGTGGCAAGTATGGCCAGAACGACAGACACGCGCAGCCAGGCGCCTTGACTCAGCCGATGGCTTTGTGTCTCGCTCAGGTGGCGGGTTCTGGTTGATGACATGTGGAAATTGCAGTATGCCGAGGCGAAATTGATAGGGTGATGCAATCCTGCAGTATAAATGGGGCTGACGAAAAAGGAGACGGCATGGATGACTTCATGAAAGCGGCAATCCACGAGGCGCGCCTTGGGCTGGAAGAGGGCGGCATTCCCATAGGTTCGGTCCTGGTGCACCAGGATCGCATTATCGGACGCGGACACAACCAGCGCGTGCAGCGCGGCAGCACCATACTGCACGGCGAAATGGATGCGTTGGAAAATGCCGGGCGCCAGCCTGCCAGCGTATATCGAGAATCGGTGCTCTATACCACGCTGTCGCCTTGCCCCATGTGTACCGGGGCCATATTGCTTTACGGCATTCCCAAGGTGGTGATCGGCGAGAACCAGACCTTCATGGGTGGCGAAGCGCTACTGGGCGCTCAGGGCGTTGAGTTTCAGGTGCTGCAAGACGAAGCCTGCATTGCACTGATGCGGGATTTCATCAAGGCCAGGCCCGAGCTCTGGAACGAAGATATCGGCGTTTGACCATGGCAGACTGGTCTGGGTGCAGCCATGGCAAAGGCAGGACTCATTGGAGCGCGTGATCACTCGGCCTTATTTGGTTGAAAGCTATTGTAGTACTGCACGACCGCAGAGTCGTCTTTGAGCCCAAGGCCGGCACCACTGGCGCCAAGAAAGCTTTGCAAAGCGGTTGCGGCCAGTGATGCCGGAAACTTCAGCTCACGGGCAACGTCCATGACGATACCCAGATCCTTGACGAATATGTCGACTGCGCTTGCCGAGGTATCGAAAGCGCTGGCCACCATGCGCGGCCCGCGATTGGACAGCATCCACGATCCAGCGGCACTTTGGCTGACTACGTCAAATACAGCTTGCGGCTCCAGGCCTGCGCGCTGCGCCATGGCTATTGCTTCACCCGCTGCGGCCAAGTGTACGCCGCACAAGAGTTGATTAATGGTCTTGACCAGGGCTCCCTGGCCTGGTTGATCACCCACTCGTTTCAAGCGCGTGCCTATCTGGGTCAGTAGCGTATGGCTAGTGTCCATCGCGGAGTGCCCGCCAGATGCCATGACGGTCAGATCCCCTTGTTGGGCGCCCACCTCTCCGCCGCTGACGGGCGCATCGATAAATGACCATCCTTGTTCGTGGCAACGCTCGCCTATAGAGCGTGCCTCGGAGGGCAACATAGTCACGCAAGAGATAATGGTGAGCCCGGGCGCGTTCGTTTCGTGTATGCCCGCCGGTCCGAATATCACTTGCTCGGCCTGCTTGCCATTGACAACAAAAATCACGATATGGCTGGCATTTTCTGCTGCGGCCGCAGCGCTGGTGCAGGCAATGCCGCCAGCGGCTTCGAAATGAGTCAGCGGTTCCCGGTTTATGTCGTAAGCCTGCACCCGGTGGCCAACCTGTACCAACCGTTTGGCTACGTGCCGCCCCATAACGCCCAGGCCAATGAATCCTATGGTTTGCTGTGTCATGCCGTTCTCGCATCTGTAGAAGGGTTGGGGAAAAAGCAGCCGCCGCAACGACTGAGTTCTATGTGTTTTGTTTTACTGCAACCACGTTCGAATTTGTCTGGATATGGCATTGACAGAGATACCGTAGCGGTCATGCAGCGTGGGCAGGGCCCCGGCGGCAAGAAAGCAGTCAGGTAGTGCAATCTGCCGAAATGTTGGTGTTATGCCGGCACGCATCAAAAGGGCCGCAATGGCTTCACCCAGGCCGCCGACGATGGAGTGGTTCTCGGCAACAACCACCAATCTGCCCGTTCGAGATGCTTCTTTAAGCAGTGTGTCCTCGTCCAGAGGTTTGATGGTTGGGCTATGCAGGACGGCTACGTTTATATTGTCTTTCTGCAGTTGCTGGGCAGCTTCCAGGGCTCGCATGGTCAGTATGCCGCTGGAAATGATCAGAGCGTCGGGGCCGTTGCGCAGCAGCTTGGCCTTGCCCAGTTCAAACTGGTAATCGTATTGATCCAGTACCACGGGGACTTTGCCTCGTAGCAGGCGCATGTAGACGGGGCCTTGATGCTCGGCGATTTTCGGAATGGCTTGTTCGATATCGATCGCATCGCACGGGTCTATGATAGTCAAGCCAGGAATGGCTCGCATCATGGCCAGATCGTCTGTGGCTTGGTGACTGGGCCCGTAGCCTGTCGTCAGGCCGGGCAATGCGCAGCAAATCTTGACGTTCAAGTTTTCTTCAGCAATCACCTGATGAATGAAATCGTAAGCGCGACGTGTTCCGAACACGGCATAGGTGGTGGCAAAGGGAATAAAGCCTTCTTTGGCAAGACCCCCTGCGGCGCCGATCAATAATTGTTCCGCCATACCCATCTGGAAGAAGCGCTCGGGATGGGCTTGGGCAAATATATGCAGGTCGGTGTACTTGGCCAAGTCGGCACTTAGACCCACGATGTCCGGACGTTGTTGTGCCAGCGTAGCCAGAGCGTGACCGAAAGGCGCATTTCGTACGGGCTGTCCCTCTGTGGCAATGGACGCAATCATGGCTGAGGTAGTCAGTCTGGGTTTTTCACTAGAGTTGGCGTTCATCGTGTTGCCTCGATAGCGTTCGCTTCATCCAGTGCAGCGATGGCTTGCTGCCACTCTGTAGGCTCTACCTGGATGAAATGATTTTTTTTACGTCTTTCAAGAAAAGGCACACCCTTGCCCATTAGCGTGTCGAACAGAATGACCCTGGGTTGAGAGGCGCCGCATTGCCTGGCCTTGTCGAATGCGTCGACCACTGCGGCCAGATCATTGCCATCAACGCGTTGTACATGCCAGCCAAACGCCTGCCATTTGTCTTGCAGTGGCTCAAAACCCAGTACATCGTGTGAGCGGTCGTCGGCTTGCTGGTTATTGATGTCCACCAAGCAAATCAGATTGACCAAACCATGGTGCGCAGCAGAAAGGGCTGCTTCCCAGGTGGCTCCTTCGTTCAATTCGCCGTCTGACATCGAGTTATAGACAAATTGTTGTCCTTGCTTTAATCGCAGGCCCAGGGCAATGCCTACCGCGATGGCCAAACCTTGACCCAGTGAACCGCCGGACATCTCCATGCCCGGGGTGTAAGTGGCCATGCCCGACATCGGCAGGCGGCTGTCATCGGTGCCGTAGGTATCCAGCTCATCTGGGGGGATGACACCTGCCTCGATCAGGGCTGCATACAGAGCAATCGCGTAGTGCCCGTGCGATAATAAAAATCGGTCACGCTCTTCGCTTTCAGGGTTTGATGGGTTCAGTTTCATTGCGTGGCAATAAGCCACAGCCAGTACGTCGGCATAGCCCAGAGCCTGGCCTATATAACCTTGACCCTGGGCTTCGCCCATTTGCAGCGCGTAGCGCCGAATCTTGTAAGCGTGCTGCCCAAGCCTGGTCAGTTGTTCTTGTGCCATAGTCCCTCCGTTAACCATAGATGGAAACATTGGGCTCACAGCAGGTAGCCACTGGGGCTACTACACGCTGCTAGCCGTTTGCCATGGTGCGCATCCAGCCCAGGCCCTCCAGTGTTCCGTGCGCTGGCCGGTACTCGCAGCCTACCCAGCCGTTGTAGCCCAACTCATCGAGCAGCTTGAACAAGTAGGCATAGTTGACCTCGCCGGTATCGGGCTCATGCCGATCGGGTACGCCAGCGATCTGGATATGCCCGATCTTTGGCTGGTATTTCCTGAAAGTCATGGCGATGTCACCCTCCATGATCTGGGCATGATAGAAGTCCATTTGTACCTTGAGGTTGGCCGCCGAGACTTCTTGAACAATGGCGTGAGCCTGATCCTGGCGGGATAAGAAATAATTGGGCATGTCACGGCTGTTGATGGGTTCGATCAATACATTGATGCCGTGATGTGCGCATTGTGCGGCGGCGTATTCAAGATGGGTCAGAAAGGTTTCGCGGTACTGCTGGCTTTGTGCGTTGGCGGGTATAAGACCCGCCATTACATGCACGCTGGGTGTGTTCAGGATCTGAGCGTATGCAATCGCCTGATCCACGCTGCGTCGGAACTCTTCCCCCCGGCCTGGTAGCGCAGCGATGCCACGTTCGCCGGCGGCCCAGTCTCCTGGGGGCATGTTGAACAGCACATTTTTCAGCTGGTGGTTTGCTAGTTGTGCTGCAATATCAGTGGCCGAATATTCGTAAGGGAAGAGGAATTCCACCGCCTCGAAACCTGCCTCGTGGGCGGCTTGGAATCGTTCTGGAAAGGGTGCCTCGTTGAACATCATGGTGATATTGGCAGCAAGCTTCGGCATAGGTATTCTCTGTAAGGCTCAGGACTTGAACGCGGTATGAAGCTCGGCAATCTGCTCTTCAGTCAGCACCCGGGGGTTATGCCCCTGCAGTAGCAGGAATAGCTTGGCCGTTTCTTCCAGCTCTTCAATGGCATACACGGCAGCTTCCAGCGTTTTGCCTGATACGACAGGGCCATGGTTGGCCAGCAAAACAGCACAGTGCTTGGCGGCAAGTCCGTGGATAGCCCCCGCCAGGTTTGGGTCGCCGGGCCGGTAGTAGGGTACCAGCGGTAGCTGACCTATTTTCATGACAAAGTAGGGCGTGAGAGGTGGTATGCAGCTATGGTGGTCAAGGTTGGACATGCATGACACTGCGGCAGAATGTGTAGAGTGCAAATGCACGATGGCACCCGCTTGGCTGCGGGCCTCGTACATGGCACGATGCAAAAATGCTTCTTTGGATGGTGGGTCGCCACCAATCAGCGTGCCCTTGTCATCCATTTTCGAGAGCCTGGCCGGATCCAGCGTGCCCAGGCAACTGTTGGTAGGGGTCAGAAGCCAGCCGTCATCGGTGCGCACGCTGATATTGCCGCTGCTGCCGGCGGTCAGGCCGCGTTGATATAACGACGCGGCCAGGGTGCAGATTTGCTCTCGTAGGTGCGATTCACTCATGGCAACAGGCTCCATGCTTTGCTGAAAAAATCTATGCTGCCAAAATTGCCCGATTTCAATGCCAACGATATGGGCGTGTCGTTAAGGCTGACCGTCCAGGGCACGCCTGGGTCGATCTGTGGACCTATACGCAAACTGCTTATCTTCAGTGCCGTGACCACCGCTCCCGAGGTCTCGCCGCCGGCGACTATCAATTGGCGTACACCCAGGGCAACAAGCTGTTGTGCCACGGATGCGAGTGCGGTCTCGACCAATCTCCCGGCGCGTTCCGTGCCCAAGGCCTCTTGCACGACTTTCACGCGGCTTGCCGACGCTGTCGCGTACACCGCGACAGGCCCTTGCGCAAGTAGGGGAGCGGCCCATGCCATGGCAGCGGCTACTGCGTCGTTCAGCGCGTTTGTGCTGCCAGTCAGTTGCAAGGGGTCTATGGCATAAGAGGGTACGCCTTTGGTAGCAAGATCGGCCAGTTGAGCCTGTGTGGCCTGTGAACAGCTGCCACAAACAATAGCGCGTAAACCTGGTGTGGGTGGCAGTTGGGTTGCTGCATCGTGCTGTGCCAGCAAACCTTGTGCACGGAAATTTTGCGGTAAACCCAGCGCCACGCCGGAGCCGGCCGTCAGCAGCGGCAGGTTGGCGCAAGCCTGGCTTATTTGCATCAGGTCGTCGTTGGATGTGGCGTCGACAACCGCGATGCGTAGGCCTTCGATTTTCATCTGCTCGATGCGATCGCGTATGGCTGGTGCGCCGGCCGCGATACTAAGATGATCGATCAGACCTACGCGGCTTGTCGTTTGCCGCTGTAGAACCCGAACCAGATTTGAATCTGTCATTGGCGTGAGAGGATGCTGGCGCATGCCGCTTTCTTCCAGCAGCATGTCGCCTACGAATAAATACCCCTTGAAGATCGTGCGCCCGTTTTCGGGGAAAGCGGGGCAGGCTATGGTGAAAGAGGTGTTCAGCGCCTTCATGAGCGCATCGATTACCGGCCCAATATTGCCTTGGTCGGTGGAGTCGAATGTGGAGCAATATTTAAAATAAATCTGCCGGCAACCTGCTGCACGCAACCAGCTCAGCGCGGCCAGTGAATCGGTCACGGCGTCTTGCGCCGGGCTGGTGCGTGACTTCAAGGCGATAACGACGGCATCGGCATCAATACTTGGTGGCAGCGGACCGTCGGGCACACCTATGATCTGCACCGTTCGCATTCCGCCTTGCACCAGCATACCGGCCAAGTCAGTTGCGCCAGTGAAGTCATCGGCGATACATCCAAGCAGAATACTCATGGCGTTTGCTGGTCGTGCAGGTACGCCCGAATGATGCTGTCATAATCGGCGTCTGAGTTAAAGCCTAGTTCTTTGGCCTTTTGGGCTTCGAAGTCACCCGGCCAGGAATTGACTATGCGTTTTATGGCTTCGTCTTCACTCCACTCGATGCGCCGGGTGACATCAGCACCCGCCACGCGCTCTAGAGCAGCAACCATATCGCGCACGGTAATCGATAGTCCTGGCAACGAGATGGTGCGTGTAGCGCTGAGCTTGTTTGCGTCAAGTTCGTGCCCGTGGATCAGGTTGCGCACTGCCTGTTGGGGTGACATTAGCCACATGCGAGTACCGCTCTGAACGGGGCAGGTGGCTGCCTGTCCGTTCAGTGGTTCTCGAATGATACCGCTGGCAAAGCTGGATGCCGCCTTGTTGGGGGTGCCCGGGCGTACAGAAATGGTGGGCAGGCGCAGGGTGCGCCCGTCAACGAAGCCACGGCGGCTATAGTCACTGACGAGAAGCTCGCACATGGCCTTTTGCGCGCCGTATGAGCTTTGTGGAAATGTGGCCATGGCGTCAGGGACCCTGGTGGGGAGGTTTCCACCAAACACGGCGACTGAGCTGGTGAACACCATGCGTGGTCGGGTTCCCAGGGCGCGCGCTCTGTCGAGTATGGCGCGAGTGGCGTCAAAATTGATGGCCATGCCCAGGTCGAAATCGGTTTCCGCCTGGCCGCTGACTATGGCAGCAAGATGAAAAATACTGTTCGTGTCGGGGGTGATGATGGCAGCGATCGTTTGTGGGTCGGAAATATCACCCGCCATCACCTGGATGCGTGGGTCAGAGAATCCGACTGGTACGCTGACGTCGGTCAGGGTAATGCGGGAAATGGCCTCGGGCTTGCCGCTACGTCCAACGAGTTTGCCATTTTGCAATAGCTGCCTGGCCAGTTTGCTGCCTAGAAAACCAGCGGCGCCCGTGATGACAATCTGCATATTTTTATGCCCGTAATGTTATCATACAAGTTTACAACTCCAGTTTATGGATTAATCTATATGAAGTCAATACAACTTTTGATGGCGTTGGCGCAAGCCAATTCTGATGTTGAATAACGGCGCTTTCTGAACACATGTGCACTGAAGGATATTCATGAATAAAGCGGTAATGCCATCAACAGACAATTTAAAGAAAGCAGATACGCTCGCTGATCGAGTAACTCATATTCTGCTTGCTGAAATCCGCGAGAATAAATTCCCAGCGCACTCGCGTTTGCCCTCGGAAGCGGTCATGGCCAAGCGTTTTGGTGTCAGCCGCACAGTTATTCGCGAAGCCGTATCACGTTTGAAGGCGGAAGGCCTGGTGGATACCCGTCAGGGTAGTGGCACCAGCGTCCTGGAGCCCAACACAGCTACCCCTTTTCGCCTGGATACCCATACGCAAGATTCCCTGAAAGCGGTATTGCGCGTGATTGAACTGCGTCGCGGGGTCGAAGCTGAAATGGCGGCTTTGGCCGCCGAGCGCCGCAGTGCCGCGCAGTTTGTGCGTATCAAGAAGGCTCTTAATGCCATACAGAAGGCCGAGCGCGCCGGCCGTGACGGTGTCGATGAAGACCTTGCATTTCATACAGAGATCTCGCGGGCTTGTGGAAATCCTCTGTATACCTCTTTATTGTCTTATTTAAGTCTGTACTTGCATACGGCCATCGTCGTCACGCGGGCCAACGAGGCCCAGCGTGAAGACTTCAGCAGGCAGGTACACGAAGAGCATACGGCCATTATGGATGCTATCTTTCACCAAGATCCCGAGGCGGCGCGTGCAGCGGCATTGCGACATATGGAAGGTGCAGCCAGTCGTTTGAAGGTGATTGACACCGATTCCTGGACGGCTCCAATGGATGAAGCTGCACAGCGTTTGAATGGTATGCGTGAATAAAGCCAGATAAGCCATTTCATCAACAAACCGGAGATCCATTATGTTGCTGGAAAATAAAACGGCGGTTATTTCGGGTGCGGCCAGCCCACGAGGCATTGGGCTGGCCACGGCCAGGCTTTTTGCCCAGCACGGAGCACATGTTGTCATTATCGATTTGGATATTGACGCCAGTACTCAAGCCGCCCGAGAACTCGGTGATGGCCATATTGGAATTGCGTGTGATGTGGCGGATCCGGATGCTTGTGAGCGTGCCGCCTCACGGGCAATACAGGCTTTTGGCGGCGTCGACATCCTGATTAATAACGCAGGTATTACGCAATCAGTCAAAACCATGGATATAGACCAGGACAGCTGGAATCTAATCCTGGACGTAAATTTGCGTGGGGTGTTGAATTTAAGCCAGGCGTTTATTCCCCACATGCGCAGCCGTCAGAGCGGGTCGATTGCCTGCATGTCGTCGGTGTCGGCCCAACGCGGAGGCGGCGTTTTCGGTGGACCGCATTATTCGGCCGCCAAAGCTGGCGTTATTGGCTTGGCCAAGGCCATGGCCCGTGAGTTGGGCCCGGATGGTATCCGTGTCAATTGCGTTGCGCCGGGACTTATCCAGACGGATATCACCGGCGACAAGCTTAGCGCCGAGATGCGCGCGGAAATCATAAAAGGCATCCCAATGAACCGCCTGGGTAACGCCGATGAGGTGGCGAAAGCCTTCCTGTTCCTGGGTTCCGATCTGTCTTCTTATACGACCGGAGCCGTCATTGACGTTAATGGTGGCATGTTGATTCATGCATGAGCCTGAGGCCTTATTCCTTGACTGCGCCAGTCATGCCTGAAACATAATACTCAACAAAGAACGAATACACGATCGCCACCGGCACCGAGCCAAGCAGGGCGCCGGCCATCAATTGACCCCAATGGTAGACGTCGCCCTCGACCAGTTCGGTGACTACCCCTACCGGCACAGTCTTGACTTCGGATGACGAGACAAAGGTGAGTGCATAAATGAACTCGTTCCACGACAGGGTAAACGCAAAGATTCCTGCAGATATCAAGCCTGGTACTGCCAGAGGCAGGATGATTTTGACAAGAATCTGCCAGCGAGTGGCGCCATCTATTAGTGCACACTCTTCAAGCTCGTAGGGGATAGACCGAAAATACCCCATCAGTAGCCAGGTGCAAAACGGAATAAGAAAGGTCGGATAGGTAAGTATCAATGCCCAACGTGTATCGAACAGCCCTAGCTTGAAAACAATCGAGGCAAGGGGAATGAACAGGATGGAGGGCGGTACCAGGTAGGCAAAGAAAATAGCAAAACCCACCTGCTTGGAGCCCTGAAATCGCAAACGCTCGATGGCATAGGCGCCAAAAACACTGGCTGCCAACGACAAGAAGGTGGCGGCCACCGAGATGATTACGGTGTTGATAAGCCAGTCGGTAAACGGTGTATTAAACAGCAAGTCTTTGAAGTGCTGAAGTGTTGGAGCTATGACCCAGAACGGATTGCTGCTGCTTAACAGCATCTCGGAGTTGGGTTTGATTGCGGTCATTGCCATCCAGTAGAACGGGAACAGCAGTATGAACACCAGAATGCCTAGCGGTATGTAGATGGTTACCCAGCGCCGGGGCAGCGACTGCAAGTAGTCCATGCCGTGGGATTCTTGCTTGTCTTTTCTTTTGCCGGCGCTTAGGTTGCGCTTGGTCGACTGAGTCATTTATCACCCCCACGTTGCCAGGCTTGGCGTTGCAGCCCAAAATACGAAAACATAATGGCGCCCAACAGAAACGGAATCATCATGATGGCCAGCGCTGATCCTTCGCCCAATGCGCCGCCCGGGATGGCCCGTTGAAAGGACAAGGTGGTCATCAAGTGGGTTGCATTAAGCGGCCCGCCCCGAGTCAGCACATAAATCAGTTGAAAGTCGGTAAATGTGAAGAGCACCGAAAACGTCATGACCACCGCAATGATGGGGGTCAGTAGTGGCAGAGTGACGTAGCGAAACTGTTGCCAAGGCGTGACGCCGTCGATTGAGGCCGCTTCGTAGAGGGCCGGTGAAATAGTTTGCAGGCCGGCCAGCAAGGTAATGGCTACAAAGGGAATGCCTCGCCAAATATTGGCTGCGATCGTGGAAAAACGTGCATTCCATGGGTCACCCAGGAAGTTGATGTATTCGTCGATCAGGCCAAGCTTAACTAGTGTCCAACTAATAATCGAAAATTGTGCGTCGTAAATCCACCAAAATGCCAGTGCCGAGAGCGCCGTAGGCACAATCCATGGCAACAGTACCATTGAGCGGAACAGTGATTTAAACGGTAAGTTTTTGTTCAGTAATAGTGCCAGCCATAACCCCAGGCCGAATTTAACAATACTGGCTATTGTTGTATAGAAAATGGTGTTAAAGAGAGCGAGTTGCGTAACCGGATCACCGATTAGGTATAAATAATTATCCAGGCCTATCCAATTTCCTGATGAGCCCAGGTCAGTATCGGTAAAGCCCAGCCATACACCCAACCCTAGTGGATATGTCAGGAAAATCAACAGCAGTATTGCAGAGGGCAACATAAACAATATGCCCAGCACATTACTGTTATTCAACTTGCGCGACAGCAACATTGTTGCCCCCATAAAATAGACTTGGGGTCGGCGTACCGTTTGTACGGTTCGCCGCCCGGCGGATCATGTTTAACTCAACGTCAGTGCATAGCGCCGTTAGCTTTTGTAGTAGCGCTTGGCACGTTCTGCAGCTTGTTTCGCAGCTTCTTTTGGCGTCATGTTGCCGCTGGCCGCCGAAGCGAACATGTCGAGTATTACGTAGTCGGCCATGACTGCTGCAGAGGCCGAACCCAGTGGGCCGCTGTATCCGTTGTCGAGCATCCGCGATGCCGAGTCACGATAAACAGTGTGTTTCGGATCGGAAGTCCAGATGGGGTTTTTCTCGTAAGCCTTAAGGGATTGGCTGACGTAGCCTATGGATGCCTCCATCCATGGATCGTATTGATCGGCTTCCATCATGAACTGTATATAGGCCTTGGCTGCGTTCGGATATTTTGTGTATTTGAACGCCATCATTTGTGTAATACCGGGCAGTTCGGTGGGCTTGCCTACGGGGCCTATCGGATAATGCGCGTGCTGGATGTCGGCAGCCAGGGCGTGGATTGCGGGCTCTTTGGATAGTAAGGCCGCGTAGTACACCGAGATACCATTGTTGGTCAGGCTGATCTGCCCATCGAAAAACACCTTGTTGTTCGATGGATCCTGCCAAGACAGGGTGCCAGGAAGGAAAGTGTCGTATAGCTGCTTGGCGTATTCGAGCGCCGCCACGGTTTCGGGGGAATCAAGCACGACATTGCCTTTTGGATCAGAGACCATGCCACCATGTGACCACAGCAACCAATGCACCCAGGCGTTGCCATCAAGTACGGCATGGCCCAGTGCAAACGCGGCTGGCGTACCCTTGGCCTTCAAGGCCTGGCATAGTTTCAGGAATCCGGCCGTGTCTTCGGGAATGGCTTCGAACCCTGCAGCTTTGATCATGCTGTCGCGATATACCAGCGTATTTCCGACAGCGCCCAGGGGTACGGCTATCCATTTGTTCTCGTGCTTGCCGTATTTTTTGCAGACGTCGTACCAGCCGCCGTACTTGTTGCCTAAATATTCAGACAGCTCGGAAACGTCGACCAGTTTGTCTGGGTACTGATGAGGATCGTCGTACCAGCCAAGAATCACATCAGGGCCTGAGCCGACTCGGGCGGCTACTGCTGCCTTGGGTCGGATATTTTCGAAACCTTCGTGATCCACCCTTACTTTGACACCAGTTTTCTCGGTGAACTTCTTGGTGTTGGCCATCCATTGATCTTCTTCACCCTGCACGAAGCGGCGCCATCTTAAAACTCGTAGCTCAGCCCCTTCTTCGGGCTTGTATTCAAGTGTCGGACCGGCAGCGCCGGCGCTGCCCGGAATGCCCCATGCGGATACTGCAGCAACTGCTGCCGTCGATCGCAAAAAATCACGTCTCGTCTGCTTCGTCATGTCCCTGCTCCTTTGGTAAAAAGGGACCACATTCCGTGGCCTCTATAGGTTTGGACTGCCTCCTGCTACTGAAACACTATGCATGGATTATTGTTTGGCCAGTGCTTGGCCAGTTTCTGCGTCAAACAAGTGTGTATTGTTGTGATCTGGAACCAGAACCAGATTTTCACCTGGAGCAAAGTTATGGCGTTCGCGAAAAGCGGCAACGATGTCTGCATCGATGGAGCGGCAATGGACTTCGGTATTGGCTCCCGTTGGCTCAATCACTGTCACCGTGGTTTTGATGCCTTGCTTGCCTGCTTGAATGGTTAGGTGTTCGGGGCGTACACCATAAATGACCCGCTGCCCTTCGACGCCGGATGCGGCACCTCGTGGTGCAGACAGTCGTGTTCCATCGCTGAGTTCTATCTGGTTTTCAATGCCTTCGGTACGCAGCACGCCAGGTAGAAAATTCATGGCTGGCGAACCTATGAAGCCTGCTACGAATAAATTGGCGGGATGGTCGTATAAGTCTAGTGGACGGCCTCGTTGTTCGACGATGCCGTCTCGCATGACTACGATCTGATCGGCCATGGTCATGGCTTCGATTTGGTCGTGGGTGACGTAAACCGACGTTGTACGTAGACGTTGGTGCAGCTCACGAATCTCGGCACGCATTTGTACACGAAGCTTGGCATCCAGATTCGACAAGGGTTCATCGAACAGGAATACCTGGGGGTCACGCACAATGGCCCGCCCCATAGCTACTCGCTGACGTTGCCCGCCCGAGAGCTGGCGCGGATAGCGATCTAGCAAATCGTTCAGGCCCAGAATGCCGGAAGCCCGGTCGACCCGTTCTTTTACTGCTGATTTTTCGACCTTGGCCAGCATCAGCGAAAAAGCCATGTTGTCGTATACCGACATGTGTGGGTATAGCGCGTAGTTCTGGAACACCATGGCGATATCACGTTCTTTAGGAGGCATATCGTTGACGACTTTGCCGCCAATGGATATTTCGCCTTCGGTAATCTCTTCGAGCCCCGCAAGCATGCGCAGTAAAGTGGATTTGCCACAGCCAGATGGGCCCACCAGCACTGCAAATTGGCCGTCCTCGATGTCGATGTCGACACCCCGAATTACTTGTGTACCACCAAAATATTTCTGTATGCCACGAATCTGCACTGATGCCATGCCTCGTTCCCTTTTCTCGTTTGTGTGGTCAGGATGTTCGATGCGTATGGGTTGTTGCTTGCCAGGCTGAAAAAGGTCTAAGTATGTCTGGGGTTTCAGCCTGTCAGACAACCTCTTTGTCTCCTTTAAGTATTATTATCATACAAGTATATAACTGAATACTTCAAGTGTTGATTTGCTTCGGTTTCAGAAACGAGCCCTTGCGTAGCGCTGTAAATGTTGTGCAGCCAAGTTTCCGCCGGCTTAATCAGCCAATTTCACCATAAGCCAATTCCGAAATTTTTCTATTTTTTGTATTTGACTTTCGTTGGCTCGATAGGAAACAAAGTGGATTTCCCTGTAGCAGGGAAGGAATGTGTCTTTGCCCAACTCCACCAGTTCGCCATTTTCTATCTCGAGTTTGGCCAATCTGGTGCTTTCAAGGATTACGCCCAAGCCATCGACGGCTGCTGAAATAGCAAGGGAAGCGCGATCATACGAGGGACGAGGGCTGGCGGAAAGTTCAATGCCGTTGCTGTAAAACCAGTCTGCCCAGGTTACGGGGCTAAGTTGAGAATCGATTAAAACCAGGCGGCTCAGCAGGTGCTGTATGGGCAGGCCGGGTTTAATCAGCCGGGGAGAGCACATCGGTGCAATATGTTCGGTACCCAGCGGCGTGGAAACAATGCCGGCGCGCTCACGCACGGCTCCGTAAGAAATCGCCAAATCGAGCTCGCGGGCTCGTGTTAGGTCAACAGGCTCGGCGCCGGACGTCAGGCGAATGATGATGTCAGGATGAGCCTGCATGAATTCGGGCAGGCGTGGACTGAGCCATTTACTTGCCAAGCTAGGCGAACAGTGCAGTGCCAGCACCTGCGTGTGGGGCGCCAAGGCAACCTCGGCGCAGGCAGTTTCGATAACATCGAATATTCGTGACAGGCTTTCCAGCAACCGTCTGCCTTCGGCTGTCAGCTCGACTCGTCGATTCTGCCTGATAAACAGCGCGCGGCCAAAGTATTGCTCTAGTTTTCGTATCTGGTGGCTGACGGCTGATTGCGTGACATGCAGTTCCAGGGCGGCAAGCGTGAAACTTTCCAGGCGCGCAGCGGATTCAAAAGTCTTGAGCAGTGCCAAGTTGGGAATGCGCCGCACGTCACCTCCGCTATCCATGAAGCAGATTCATCCTTTCATGAATAAGCATCGTTTGTCAATGAGCGCAACGCATGCAAGCATGAACAAGATTATTGCTTGTGCATAAAGCACCACGGAGTCACCATGCAAACTGTACTTGAATCAATGCCTGAAATCCAACGCCAGGAAGAGCGCTTGTCTATTTATCAGCCCGAACAGGCGGATCGTATTTTTCCGACTGTTCCTAAGTTCTCGAATTCTGCTGATGAACGACGTCATCTTAAAGAGCGTCTGGTCGCATCATGTCGTGCTTTTGCCTTGAATGGCCTTGATTATGGCTTCGCCGGTCACCTTACTGTGCGCGACCCAGAGCGTCCCGACCTGTACTGGACCAATCCTATGGCAGTGCATTTTTCACAGGTCAAGGTGTCTAACCTGATCCTGGCGGATCATACCGGCAAGGTGGTGGAAGGCCGACACGCCATCAACCGGGCCGGATTTGTATTACATTCCGCCGTACACGAAGCGCACCCCGATATTATTGCAATGTGTCATGCTCATACGGTGTACGGTGGAGCGTTTGCATCGCTGGGAAAAAAGCTCGAGCCCATTACGCAGGATGCTGCGGTGTTCTTCGAGGACCATGTTGTTATTGGCGACGAGGCGGGGCAGGTTGCGGTTGAAGTCAAGGCTGGCAACAAAATCTCCCTCGCTTTTACCGGTGTCAAAGCGGCCATACACCAGAACCATGGCTTGTTTACGGTCAGCCGTCACAGCATTGAAGCGGCTGCATTTTGGTTTATTGCACTCGAGCGTTGCTGTCAGCAGCAGCTTATGATCGATGCCAGCGGTATTCAGCCACGTATGGTTACCCCCGAGCGTGCCCGCTATAGCCGTGAGCACGTGGGCAGTGAATATATAGGCTGGCTCCACTTCCAGGCTATCTGGGGGCAGTTGGTCGAGACCCAGCCCGATATGTTCGACTAAGGCAGGTAGCGCAAGGCGTCAACGGCTTTGCCGTTGTAGCGCAACTCGAAATACAGCTGTACGGTATTGCTTTCTGTGTGGCCCATGGTGGCTATGGTTTGCCCCTGCCTGACCTGTGCGCCCTCTTTGACAAGCAAATCTTTGTTATGGGCATACACGCTTAGGAAGTTTGCGTCGTGATTGACGATCAGCATATTGCCGTAGCCACGCAAGCCATTACCGGCGTACACCACCTTGCCATTGGCCGCCGCCTTGACGGGCGTGCCTTCAGCGGCTGCAATATAAACAGCCTGGCTGTTAGAGGCTGAAGTTCCACGATGTGATTTTCCTTCGGCGGGCCAGACCAGATTGATCGAGCGTGGCGCAGCAATGGATGGGCCGCTTACAGGAGCTGGGGCGGTATAAGTGCCGGAAGTACTGGGCGCGGCCCCACCCTTTACTTTCAAAACCTGGCCGACACGGATATGGTCGGCATCTTTCAGTTTATTCAAGCGCTTTAGCGAGCTGACGCTTTGGCCATGCTTTTGCGCGATCTTGGTCAGGGTGTCGCCCCTGACTACCCTATACTCGCCCACCCCGACGGGCTTGGTTGTTCCGCAGGCGGCCAATAGGGCGACCATGGTCAGTACAGCGAAAAACCGGGCCCAGGCCAGGGGAAAGGATGCGATGCTGAAGGTGTATTCAAAGCGGCCCGGCCAGGCAGGAAGTGTTGGTGTTGGCATGGTTCGGCAATGTCCGCAAATTCTGGATCCGTGTTGGGAATCGCTACGGGGCATTCAATATAAATAGAGAAACCATACTACACCATGGCCTGGGCAGTTGCGACATGGGTATGCCCATCCGTGTGCAGCAGGTACACTTGCTTACACTGATGGCCTGCTGATGAACAAGAATGACAGCACGGGCGTCGGGCTTTCTTATCACACGCAGGCCCAACAGGAGCAAACAATGAGCGCCAAGCATTCGCTGCGAAATATTTTTCTGTCCCTTTCAACAGTCGCGCTTGTGGCGGGTTGTGCCACATCGTCGCCTCCAAAGGAGTCGGGCTTCATGCCTGATTACTCGCGCTTGCAGCAAGTGTCTACTCCCGATGGCGGCGCACGCCTGGTCTATGTGAGTCCGGCATTTACGCCAGTCAAATATAGTGCGATAAAGCTGGACCCCGTCGTGTATTACCCCGAGCCCCAGGCCACCGAACATGTTTCAAAGGATACGTTGGCGCGGATCCGCCAGGAGTTGGACCAGTCGCTGCGCAAGAAAATGGGGCAAAAGGTTCGTATTGTTGACCAGGCCGGCCCGGGTGTCGCGCATGTGCGCGTTGCAATCACAGCCGTAGGCAGTGAAACCCGGTCGTTGAAGGCTTATCAATTCATACCTGTTGCGTTTGCCGTGACAGGCGCCAAGGCTGCCGTACAAGGCGGTCTGCCGCAGGACGCGAGGGTTGCCATCGAGTCGCAGGTGACGGACAGTGTCTCGGGTGAGTTGCTCTACGCTGCCGTGCGTGGTGGCACAGGAGAGCGGATTACAGACGCGGCACAGGGGCAGGGCGGTGTTCAGTTGTCCAGCCTGCAACCACTGATCGAAGCATGGACCACGGGTGCTGCCGACACAATCCAGCAATACGTCAAGGCAAAGTAGCGCGCCTCGGTGCCGAGGGCCTCAGTGCCGGCAGAATATCAGCCTTGATCATCACTGTCCTGCAGCCATCGTTGATAGGCCGAGCGGGTCACCGGCGATACGGATTCCAGGGCGTCCTGGTGCTTGATCTTATGTCGCAGCATCAGCCGCGCATCGGCCACGCCACGAGATTTGCAAAACCAGTGGCAACTGTGCTGCAGCAGATATAACTCTGCAGACAGGTGGTAGGCGCGGTCCTTCGGACTCCAGCCGCCTTCGTTATCCACCACGTGACGCAGGCCGGCGGCATGAATGTGCAGCAACTTGCGAAAATCCCGTGTCAAGGCGGGAAGAAAGCGTTCGGCATATGGCAGGCAGAAGGGGAGCGCCACCACGCTGGCTGTCTGCCGGCTTTCTTTCTGCATGGCGTGTGCCAGTGATTGTATGTTCGCCGCCATCGCAGTTTCGGTCTGGGCGAAGCTTGCCAGTACCTGGATCTGTCGGTTTTCATCTTTCTCGTGGATGGCGCGGGTGTAGCCCTGCGTCAGGGTTTCCATGTGGCGCTCAAGCTGCAAATTGGCCAAATGCCGCGCCAGCAAGGCAATATGGGCGCGCTGGTAACGAACGCGCAATACTTGCCATGCCGCCGCCGCCACCAACAGGATTAATGCAATGTCCATTTTTTACCTTAAGTTCCAAGCAAGAAAAAGGCCCAAACCGAAGCTTGGGCCTTTTTAGAATTTGGAGCGGGAGACGAGTCTCGAACTCGCGACCTCAACCTTGGCAAGGTTGCGCTCTACCAACTGAGCTACTCCCGCAAAATCGCTGGCTGCAAAAAGGTGTAACCAGAGAAGAGCAGAATTATAGCAGCTTTTTTTATTTGTGCTTTTTGGCTGTGAGGAGCGCTGTTTTACGCAGGACCGGCGCATACCGGTACGAATAATATCGGCACGCCTGTCGCCAACACGGCGAACCACGACGAGAGGTCAAGCAACAAGGTGAGTACGGCCATGAAGACTGACGTTGAGGGTTCGCCCGTGCCCGGTGGCGGGCGGGTGCGCCGCATTCGACGCCAGCTTGCCATAAGCATGGCGCCCAGCACGATCAGGGGCAGCACCCACAGGATGATCAAGCCCGTTTTCAGCAGCCCCGACATGCCGGGAGACATGAGCTGACAGCCTTGAGCGTGCGCCACATACAGCGTCAGAAAGCTTATCGACCATATCAACAGTCCGGTGATGGCGCGTAGCAGGCCCGGGCCCGACGCGGGAACTCTGTCCAAGCGGTGAGTGTACGGCTTCATGTCGTGCCTTTGATCAAAAGCATGGTGGCCATAAGACTGATCACGGTAAATGCCGTATAACGGCTCCATACCGACAGGATGGCGGTGTCCAGCGTCAAGGGCGCGCGGCCGTCATGAGCCAGTGACCGGCACAGTACATACAGCGCCATGATGAAAGCAATGGCCAGATGCAGTGTCTGATAGCACAGCATGACCAACATGGTTGCATAGTAGGCGTGGGTGCTGGCCGGAGGCAGCCAGGAAACAAGAACCATGCTCAGGCCCATGCAAATCACGCCGGCCAGGGCATTGAATACCAGCCATCGACGCGTGGAGGCTGTCTGGTTCAGGCGGGCGCATCTTGCGCTGCGGTGGCCGCTCCATGCCAGCAGCAGCATGGCGACAAGCGTGCCTCCCAAAGCCCAAAGAGGCAATTCAATCCAGTGTTGTGGCGGCCAGTTCGGTGCATGCAGACGCAGGAACCATCCGCCAAAGATCAAGGAAGCCAGTATCGTGGCATCAGCCACGACGGCGCAGACGACTCCCCACCAACCGGGTGCCCCGGAGCATGCCGTATGCGGTGGCAAATGCACGCCCGGACGGGCTTCAAGCAGTGCCTCTGGTTCGCGGGGCGAGCGTGTCCACGCCCAGCCCAGGAACAAGGCCACGCTGATGGCGGCGAAGCCCAGGCTCAATATGTAGGTCTTGAACAGCAGGCCAAGAAAAAATCCGGCGGTCACGATGCCGCTGGCCAGCGGCAGCCAGCTGGGCTTGGGCAGCAACACGACACACCGGGGCTCGCCGCTGATCATGTCTACGCCCATGGTGTGTCGGTCGGTCTGCGGGAGTCCACCTAGCCAGTGCTCGCCGGCGGCCATTTCTGCAGGCAACCGGGGCTCCTCCCAAAGGGGTTCGCGGCTGTATACAGTGGGAATGCTCGCCACGTTATAAGGGGGGGGAGGTTTGGGCAAAGCCCATTCGAGCGTACCAGCCCCCCACGGATTGCGCGGCGCGATCCTGCCCACGCGCACGTGCAGCAAAACATCCAGCACAAAGACGGCAAAACCTATGGCCTGTACAAATCCGCCCACGCTCGAGACCAGATTCAGGACGTCCCATCCAGACTCGGGGCTATAAGTGTGCATGCGTCTGGGCATGCCCAGCAGGCCTGTCAAATGCATGGGAAAGAATGTTAGATTGAAGCCGGTGAATACCAGCCAGAAGGCGGCGGTACCCAGCCCCGCCGAGGGCATGCGCCCCCAGATCAGGGGCATCCAGTAATAGGTGGCCGCCATGATGGGAAACACCATTCCGCCCACCAGTACATAATGAAAGTGTGCAACGACAAAATGGGTGTCGTGAACTTGTACATTGAACGGCACCAGCGCGACCATCACGCCGGTAAGGCCACCCAGCACGAAGATGACCAGAAAACCGCCCAGGTACAGCATGGGCAGTTGCAGGCGCACTCGTCCCGACCACAATGTGGCCAGCCACGCAAAAAACTGTATGGCGGTGGGTATTGCGACCAGCATGCTGGCGGCAGAAAAAAACGCCAGGCTCAGCTGCGGAATCCCGACCGTGAACATATGGTGCACCCACAGGCCGAAGCTCAGGAAGCCCATCACGATCACGCTGTTTACCACCCAGGTGTGGCCGACCAGGGGTCGGCCGGCAAACGTGGGAATCATGGTCGAGACCAGGCCCGCCGCCGGCAGGAAAATAATGTAGACCTCGGGGTGGCCGAACAGCCAGAACAAATGTTGCCAAAGCAGGTTGTCGCCGCCAAGCTCGACTGTGAAGAACGGCAGATTGAATGCGCGCTCCAGCTCAAGCAGGATACTGCCCAGTATCAGTGGCGGAAAGCCGACCAGTATCATGCCGGCAGTGACCAGCATGTACCAGGCAAAGATAGGCATGCGACTCAGGCTCATGCCCGGTGCGCGCATGGCCAGTATGGTGGCGATCAGCTCGGTCGCTCCACAAAGCGCCGAAATTTCGGCAAAAGTGATGCCGATGAGCCAGATGTCGCTATTGATGCCTGGCGTGTATTGCGAGCCTGACAGCGGGGTGTACATGAACCAGCCGCTGTTGGGCGCCAGGCCCAGCGCCATGCCGATCAGGATGATGCCGCCGCCGAACAGATAGCAATACCATGCGTACGCACCCAGACGGGGGAAAGCCATGTCCCGGGCGCCCAGCATTTTCGGCAGCAGGTAAAAGCCGAAACCCTCGAGCATGGGTATGGCAAACAGGAACATCATCAGCGTGCCATGCATGGTGAAGATCTGACTGTAGAGCTCGCTGTCCAGGAAGCCGCTGTGCGAGGTTGCCAGTTGCGCGCGCATCAGCATGGCCAGTATGCCGCCGATAAGAAAGAACACCAAGGCGGCGATGATGAAGCGTACACCCATCACGGTGTGGTTTACGGCGGCAAGTCGGCCCAGGCGCGGCGGCGGACTCCACGTCTTGAGCAACTGGTGATGCAGGGCGACCGGATGGACCTTGCTCATGGCGCTCTCCTGGTTTTGGAAAGCGCGGCCACCGTTTTTGGCCATTGCTCAGGATCGTGGGCCACCACGCGAAACTTCATGGATGCGTGCCCCACCCCACAGTACTCGGCACAGGTGCCTTCGTAGACGCCGGGCTGTCGCGCCTCCAGTGTGAGCCGGTTGCGTCGGCCGGGAATGGCGTCCATCTTTCCGCCCAGCCGCGGCACCCAGAAGCTATGGATGACATCACTGGCCGTAAGTGTGATCTGCACCGGCGTCCCCGCCGGAATGTGAATCTCGTTGACCGAGTAATGGTCTTCACCTGTAGGGCTTGAATAGCTAACATCCCACCACCATCGATGGGCAGAGACCTCGATATGGATGCGAGCCTCGGATGAGGCCGGCGCCGCGCCGTAAGCGTAGATGATCAATGCCACGATGACAGTGAGGGGAAAGAGGATGCCGCCGCCAAGTAGCAGCCCGAGATTGCGGCGGGGCGCCTGGCCCTGGGGCCGCGCCCGTATTGCCAGAGTGGTGAGCAGCACCATGAGCATCACGATAGCCATGCTGCCCCATGCCATCCAGTACCAGACGCGTGCGATATGTTCGGCCTGATCGCTGGCTGGATCCAACGTTGACAGCGGTGTTTGACAACCCGCGAGCGTGAACAGCACTGTGGCCGCTGCGGGGGGGTATGCTAATTGCTTGTACTTGCGGACTCGGCGCACAAGAGGAGCCAGCATGAGAGTATTTTCGCGACATCTGCCTGACAGTACCCCGACTGCGGTCACCCTGGGCAGCCATCCCCTGCATCCCATGGTCGTAACCTTTCCCATTGCATTTTTAATGGCGGCACCCGTCAGTGATCTGGCTTTCGTGCTTACGGCCGATGTATTTTGGGCTCGCTTGTCCTTGTGGTTGACGGGAGCAGGCGCCGCCATGGGCGGGTTGGCGGGTATCGTCGGTATGGCCGAGCTGCTCGCCATACCGACGATACGCCAGCGCGCGGCTGCCTGGAGCCATTTTGTTGCTGCAGTAACCTTGTTGTCGGTGGCATTCTTCAATTGGTTCATACGCTCGTCAGATCCCGTGGGAGCTGTCTATCCCCTCGGCTTGGGTTTGTCGTTGCTGGGGGCGTCATTGGTCGCGGTGGCGGGCTGGATAGGTGGAAAACTTGTATTCGAGCACCGGGTGGGTGTGGGCGCCGGGCGTTGAACGCGTCCTCTGTCGTGATCGCCAAACGCGGTGCGGGTCGCTCCAACGCGGGGATCACGTTGGGCTTGGCCAGCACCAGCCACAGCACCATAGCGATGAGTAGTATGGGTACCAGCGTGCGCACAATACTGATTGAGTAGGCCCGCCTGCCGGTTTCGTGCCCCAGGCGTGACAGCAAGGCTCCGCAATGCACATGAAAAAGCACCATGCCCGCCACCACCAAAAGCTTGATGGCCAGCCAATCCGCGGTCACACCGCGCATGGGAATCAACGCGCTGCCAAAAAGAATGGCAAGGATGGCTGCAGGCGAGGCGATGACGGCATAGGTAAAGCGCGTCATCATGCGCAGACGATCGAATTGCGCCGACGTCATTGCAGGATCGTGTCGGGCCAGCAGTAAGGGCAGGCAAATAAGCCCGGCGCACCAAATTACCAAACACGCGATATGCAAGCCTTTTACCCAGGCAATCATTCTTTTCCCCTTTTTCGCGAGCCTCTTCACGAAAGCAATTGCCATGCCTGCCCAGGTTGCAGACTGGATCCGCTCCTACAGATAGGTGCGGTATGTTGAGTGGGGCGGCCTTTGTCGTGATTGCACGGCAAAAAAGCTTGATATACTGTATTTAAATACAGTTATATATCAGTTCAGATGAACCCAGTGCTCGAAAACCGCTATTACTATCTCGACAATTTCGAGATAGTCCTTTGCTGGGTCAGGCAGCGCTACGATGACTTGCTGACTCATGTCGAACGTGACTTCATCGCTCAGTTTCAGGGCCTGCCGCGCGCCTCGCGCGCGTTGCTGGTCAGGATGATCATGCGCAAGGGCACGCTTTTCAGAAGCAGCAAGCTGCGCTACGACGAGATCGGCGGCGTGGCTGTGGCAGCGCAGTCCCTGATCGAACATGGCTGGCTGCACAACAGTCCGGCCCTCACACTCGAGCAATTGTTCGGCCTGCTGACCAAAGCCGAGCTGGCTGCGGCTTTCGGCAGGGAACTGTGCGATCAGCACGCCCGCAAAGACGCGCAATACCAGCTCTTGAAAGACCGGTACACCGAAGCCTTGCCATTCAAAGCCTGGCATTCCACAGCTACCGATAGCGTTTATGAGCTGCTCGTCATGCCTTTGTGTGAACGCCTGCGCCTGATGTTCTTTGGCAATTTGCGCCAGGACTGGTCCGAGTTTGTGCTTGCCGATCTGGGGCTGTACGTCTACGAGAAAGTAGAATTTCCTGCAACGTCACGAATTTTTCACAGCCGGCAGGATATCGACGACTACATGTATCTGCACGATTGCGCAGAACGATTTCGCGAGGGGGCGGATGCCGATCTTGTCGTGCAGGATATTCCGTTGGAGCCGTACCTGAATGAGTGGCTGGAGCGGCGTCGGGCGAAGCTGCTGTTCCAGCTGGGGCGCCACTACGAAAAAAACCGTGACTGGGCTGGCGCTTGCGCCCTGTATGGGCAATGCTCGCATGCTGGCGCGCGCAGCCGCAGCATACGTGTCCTGGAACTCAGCGAACAATTCGAACCGGCCCTGCAATTGGCACGGGCGGCGCAGCTGCAACCGGAAAATGAAGCGGAAAAGCAGCAAATCGAGCGCATGATGCCGCGCCTGTTGCGCAAGCTTGGTCATTCGCTTCCTGCGCGTCGGGGTACTACGGTCATGACCAAACTGACGTTGAGTCTGCCAAAGCCTCCTGCGTTCATCCCCGTCGAGGAGCTGGCCCGCGAATCTCTTGAACAGCCGCATAGTCCCGTCTATTACGTGGAAAATACATTGGCCAATGCGCTATTTGGCCTGTTGTGCTGGGATGCCATCTTCGCAGCGCTGCCAGGGGCATTCTTCCACCCATTCCAGCGTACTCCGGCCGATCTGCACAGCATGGATTTCCATGCGCGCCGCAAGGATCTGTTCGCATCCTGTCTGACTCAGCTGGATTCAGACGCGTACAGGAAGACCATCGTGCAGAACTATGAAAACAAAGCCGGCATCCAGTCGGGATTCGTGGCCTGGGGAGTATTGACCCACGAGCTGATCGATCACGCGCTGGCCTGCATTCCCGCAGCTCATCTCAAAAAATGGTTCCAGCGGATCCTGCTCGATATACCCGCTAATCGTTCGGGCTTTCCTGACCTTATCCAGTTCTGGCCGCTGGAGAAGCGCTACCGCATGATGGAAGTCAAGGGGCCTGGCGATCGTCTGCAGGACAATCAATTGCGCTGGTTCGATTATTGCGCCGAGCATGCCATGCCTGTGGCGGTATGCCATGTGCAGTGGTTGGAACGTGGGGTATGAACTACACCGTTGCGGTGCGCACTCTGTGCGAGTTCACGGCCAAGCAGGGTGACCTTGATCTGCGCTTCACGCCCGCACCCACCGCCCAGGAAGGGATCGCAGGTCATGCTCTGGTCGCCTCGCGCCGTGGGGCCGGCTATCAGTCCGAGATCAGCCTGACAGGCGAGTTCCAGCACCTGCTGGTTCGTGGCCGCGCCGACGGCTGGGATCCGGTGCAGAACCAGCTCGAGGAAATCAAGACGTTTCGCGGCGACCTGGCCCGGATGCCTGCCAATCACCGTCATTTGCACTGGGCTCAGGTCAAGGTCTATGGTCATCTGCTTTGTCAGAAGCTGGGCCTGCACGAAGTCAGGCTGGCACTGATCTATTTCGACATCGTCGGCCAGCGGGAAACCGTAATAAGCGAGCTGTATCACGCTGAAGTGCTAAGACAAGGCTTCGAGGAGCAGTGCAGGCAATTCCTGTATTGGGCCGATCAGGAACTGGCGCATCGCCAAAGCCGTGATCGCGCTTTGGACAGCCTGCGCTTTCCGCACGCGGAGTTCCGGGATGGCCAGCGCCCCCTGGCGGAAGCGGTCTATAAAGCGGCGCGCGGCGGCCGCTGCCTGGCGGCTCAGGCCCCGACGGGCATAGGCAAGACCGTAGGTACGCTGTTTCCATTGCTGAAAGCGGCCCCTGCAGCGAAGCTGGACAAGGTTTTTTTTCTGACGGCAAAGACCTCCGGGCGCAGTGTCGCCCTGCATGCCCTGAGGCAGATTTGCAATATGGACGACAGGATGCCTTTGCGCATCATTGAGCTGGTGGCACGGGACAAAGCCTGTGCGCATCCGGACAAGGCTTGTCATGGTGAGTCCTGCCCATTGGCAGCAGGTTTCTACGACAGGCTGCCGCAAGCCCGGAAGGCAGCGCTCGATGGCGGGTTACTGGATAAACAGGCGCTGCAGCAGGTGGCTGCGGAACATCAGGTATGTCCTTACTATCTGGGGCAAGAACTGATGCGTTGGTGCGACGTCGCGGTCGGCGACTACAACTACTATTTTGACTCGAATGCCATGCTGCATGGCCTGACAGTTGCCAATCAGTGGCGCACGGGCGTGCTGGTCGATGAAGCGCACAATCTGCTCGAGCGGGCGCGCACGATGTATAGCGCCGAGCTGGAGCGGACGGCCTTCATGGCACTGCGCCGCTCGGCACCGGCAGCACTGAAAAGAACGTTGGACAGTGTCGGCCGTTACTGGAACGACCTGTTGAAGCATCAGGATGCTCCTTATCAGGCCTATGACAGCCCTCCGCAGAAACTCATCGGCGCGCTGCAACGCGCCGTTGCAGCCATCATTGATTTCCAGACTGAGAACCCTACGCATGTAGACAATAGCTTGCAGCGTTTTTACTTCGACGCGCTGCATTTCCTGCATATTGCAGACCTGTTCGGCAGTCATTCATTGTTCGATATCACCATCCGGACTTCCGCTGCTTCCGGGTCAGGTAGAAATTCTACATTGTGTCTACGAAATATTATCCCGGCCAGCTTTCTCGCACCACGCTTTGACGCAGCCCATTTCACCACCTTGTTTTCGGCCACGCTGACTCCGTCGCATTTCTATGGCGATACGCTGGGCCTGCCGGTCGATAGCGTCTGGATAGACGTGGAGTCCCCTTTCAAGTCCGGGCAGCTTGATGTTCGGGTAGCGCGCCGCATTTCCACCCGCTATCAGCATCGCAGCGCGTCCTTGCAACCCATGGTGGACCTCATGGCCAGGCAATACGCTGCACAGCCGGGCAATTATCTGGTCTTTCTCAGCAGCTTCGATTACCTGCAGCAATTGGCGGCCCTGTTCAAAAACTGCCATCCGGCCATTCCCGTTTGGGAACAGTCCCGCCATATGCTCGAAGCCGAGCGCGAGACGTTTTTGCAACGCTTCACAGAAACGGGCAGTGGTTTTGGATTTGCGGTGCTGGGTGGCGCCTTCGCTGAAGGTATCGACCTGCCGGGACAGCGACTGATAGGTGCCTTCATCGCTACACTGGGCCTGCCACAGATCAATCCGGCCAATGAACAAATCAGGCAACGCATGGGGGCCGCTTTCGGCGGCGGCTATGAATATGCCTATCTGTACCCCGGCATACGCAAAGTGGTCCAGGCCGCCGGCCGCGTGATCCGCACCCAGGATGATCGGGGCGTGGTGTACCTCATGGATGACCGTTACGATCGGCCGCAAGTGCGCGAGCTGCTGCCGAAATGGTGGCGGGTGACATCCAGGGCTGGCTGAACCACCAATCTTAAGAGAGCAAGTTATTGCTTGGCAACAACCGCCTGAACGCAAAAAAGCCCAAACCGAAGTTTGGGCTTTTTTAAACCTGGAGCGGGAAACCGGGCTCGAACCGGCGACCTCAACCTTGGCAAGGTTGCGCTCTACCAACTGAGCTATTCCCGCGAAAGACCAAGATAATAGCATGAAACCCATAAGGCTTGTCAAGCAGTTGCCGTTTTTCAATATCACACCGCGCCACGCAAGGCGTTCCTTCAGCGGGCAGGGGTATGCTTATGCTTTTTCGCCGGTTTGTTGCCGGATACTTGTCGTGAGTGGAGCTGCTTTTGCTGCATGTAATAGATCAGGATCTGACTTCTTTTAATACGCTGGGCCTGCGTTCACATGCGCGGGCTTTCGTACGCTGCGAGTCTGCAGACCAGGCGCAGGCTCTATCAGATCTGGCTGATGATTATCGGCATGTTTTCATACTGGGTGGTGGTAGCAATGTGGTGTTGGCACCCGAACTGGATTGCCTGGTCATCAAGGTCGAAACGGCCGGCGTGCGCTTGTTAAGAGAAACGGATGATGAGTGGATCGTCGAGGCGCAGGCTGGGGAACGTTGGCATGATTTTGTAGAACACTGTATAGCGCAGGGCTGGAATGGGCTGGAGAACCTTGCACTGATTCCGGGTACGGTCGGTGCGGCGCCCGTCCAGAATATTGGCGCATATGGGGTCGAACTGGATCAACGCTTTCATAGCCTGGTGGCCTGGGATATGCGCGACAGGCGCCTGGTCGAGATGGCCGCACAGGATTGCGGATTTTTATATCGCAATAGTGTCTTCAAGCAGGCGGAGCAGGGTCGGTGGCTGATCCTGCAGGTGCGCCTGTGCTTGCCGAAGGCGTGGCGTCCCGTGCTGAATTATCCCGACCTGCAGCGCCACCCCGTCCTGCAGGCAGCGGGTGAGCGAGTCACAGCGCGGCAGATTTTCGACGCCGTATGCGAGATTCGACAAGGCAAGCTGCCTGACCCGGCGATACTGGGTAATGCGGGCAGCTTTTTCAAGAATCCGGTGGTTACTGCAACAGCCTATGAAGGACTCAAGAAAACGCACTCTGATCTGGTGGCTTATCCGCAGCCTGATGGCACCTACAAGCTGGCTGCCGGATGGATGATAGATCATGCGGGCTGGAAGGGCAGTCGCATGGGGGCAGCGGGCGTGCACGAGCGCCAGGCCCTGGTGCTGGTTAATGGTGGTGGGGCAAATGCGGGCGATATTGCCGCCCTGGCTGATGCCATCACGGCTGATATTGCGGCGCGTTTTGGTGTGGAGCTTGAGCAAGAGCCTGTAAAGGTAGGCTGGGCATAACGGGCGGGCTACCACTATGGCAGGCCCGCCCGGTCGTATTCAAGTGGCCAATACGTCTTGCATGTCGAACAGGCCGAATTCTTTGCGTGCAAGGTAGCGCGCTGCACGCAGACTGCCTTGGGCGTAGGTGGCGCGGCTGCTGGATCGGTGTGTGATTTCTATGCGTTCGCCGGTGCCGCAGAAGTAGACGGTGTGGTCGCCGACGATGTCGCCGCCGCGCAGTACGGAAAATCCGATCTTGCCAGTTTCGCGCGCGCCCGTTTCTCCGTGTCGGGCCCAGTCGGCGATGTCATCGAGCCTTTTGCCCCAGGCGTTTGCCACGGTTTCGCCCATGGCCAGAGCGGTTCCGGATGGTGCATCCACTTTGTTGCGATGGTGGGCTTCGAATACTTCGGCGTCATAACCGCTGTTAAGCAGCCTGGCCGCCATGTCCAGCAATTTGAGGGTGACGTTTACACCCACGCTCATGTTGGGCGCGAATACCACGGCGATCTTTTGGCTGGCGGCCTGTATGGCCTGCTTGCCTTGTTCGTCGAAGCCGGTGGTGCCAATAACGCACTTGGTGCCATGCTTGACGCAGGCCTGTAGGTGCGCAAGTGTGCCTTCGGGTCGGGTGAAATCTATCAGGCAATCGGCATGGGCCAGTGCATCCAGGTCGTCGCTGATGAGCACGCCCGTGTCACGCCCCAAAAAGGCGCCGGCATCTTGTCCCAAGGCGGGCGAGCCTGTGCGATCCAGTGCGACCGTAATCTCCAGATCGGGGCTTTCGGTAATGGCTTCAATCAACATGCGGCCCATACGGCCGTCAGCGCCAGCGATGGCAATACGCATTTTTTCCCCCTAGCGTAGTGGTTCGGTAGAGCTTGTGCCCGGCACAGGTGCACCTGGGATGACCGGGACGGGCTCTTCGATATTTATGATGGCTCGGCGTTCGGCGTCGGCGGGCTGCTTATCGGTTTCGATGCTTTGGTCGTTGGCGGTGTCATCGTTGGATGATCCCGTGGCACCGGCCCCGCTATCTGTTTTCTCGTAAGGCTGGCGATTGGGCTGGTCGTCGCCTTCCCAGCGCACCAGGGTATCGCCCTCGAACCAGACGGTGAACTTGCGTTCTTCTTCTGCGCCGTAGCCAGGCTTGTTATAGTAGGGATAGTCCCAGCGGTTGCTGCGGAAAATATCCTGCAAGGTTGGCGTGCCCAGAATAAAGCGCACTTGCTCGCGCGTCATGCCTTGTTGGAGTTGGGAAACTTGATCGGAAGTGATCCAGTTGCCCTGTTGAAGGTCTGCACGATATGGAAAGCCCCAGTGAGTGCCGCCGCAGGCTGTCAGAGCCATAGCCAGCACACTTACCGTCAAACCGGCACGAAGCGTGGAAAATCTTGGTTTTGCAGTCGTCAGCACGAAGCGCCCCTGTTATTCATCTTGGATAAAACCGTTATCATAAAGCCTGGATAATAAACGCATAATAGCGTTAGTCAGCGACAGGCGTATCGCAGGCCATACATACGCCTGATTCACTTCACTATTTCTGCCAGAGATATTTAGCTATGAACGATCAAAATGAATTGAAGAACATGGGTTTGAAGGCGACCTTCCCGCGCCTGAAAATTCTTGATATTTTTCGGCGAGCCGATCTTCGTCATCAGAGCGCTGAAGACGTTTACCGTACGCTCGTTGCAGAAGACGTCGACATAGGCCTGGCAACCGTTTATCGGGTGCTTACCCAGTTCGAGCAGGCCGGTATTTTGGTGCGTAGTCAGTTTGACGGCGGCAAGGCGGTCTTCGAGCTGAACGATGGCGATCACCACGATCACCTGATTTGCACAAATTGCGGCACCGTTGTCGAGTTTTCGGATCACGAAATCGAAAAACGCCAACATAAGGTGGCCAAGGATCAGGGCTTTGTGCTTGAAAGCCATACCATGCTGCTGTACGGCATCTGCCCAAATTGCTCACAGAAGGAGAAGGGCGGCCGGTAAGCACGGCGGCACTCTTACACTGCGGTGTCTGTAAAAGCACCGCTCAATTTATCAAGGTCAATCTGAGCCAGACAGCATTTCGCGTGCGTGCCGACGGGTGGTATCGGTAATTTTCAGGCCACCCAGCATGCGTGCAATTTCATGGACACGCTCTTCGGCATCAAGGGCTTCGATCTGCGAGAGCGTTCCGGTGCTGGAGCTGGATTTTTTCACTTCGTAATGACTCGTGCCTCGCGCGGCAACCTGGGGCAGATGCGTAACGCACAGCACTTGATGGCGATCGCCCAGTGTGCGCAGCAGCTTGCCCACCACTTCAGCCACCGCACCGCCCACGCCTGTGTCGACTTCGTCGAAAATCAGTGTGGGTACGCGCGCTGCCTGGCTTGCGATGACTGACAGAGCCAGCGATATGCGAGCCAGTTCGCCCCCCGAGGCGACTTTAGCCAGGGGTTTCGGGCTGGTGCCGGCATGCCCCGCCACAAGAAACTCGATGGACTCGTTGCCGTGGGCGCCGGGCGGGCAGGCCGATAGGTGAATCTTGAAGCTGCCGCCGTTCATGGCAAGGTCTTGCATGGCGACCGTGACTTGCTGCGAAATTTTCTTGCTGGCTTTCTGACGCGCCTTGCTTAAAAGATCTGCCTGGCTTTGATACTGTTCGGCGGCGGCTTTGAGTTGTTTTGCGAGCGCGTCGGTATCGGCGGCTGCCTGGCTATTGTTCAGCTGTTGAGCCAGATTCTGCAAGAGGGCGGGTAGGTCGCCCGGTTCGGACTTGAATTTGCGTGCTGCCTCGAAAAGGATGGACAGCCGCTGTTCGGCCAGCGCCAGCCTTTCGGGTTCAAGCTCAAGCTTGTCAAGATAGCTGTTCAGGTCGGAGACTGCCTCGGCGGCCGAGATGCGGGCGGATTCGATGGCATCGTATATGCCCTGCAGTTGCTGGTCGTGGCCAAGCTGCTGAGCGATGGCATGGGCGGCCGTATTCAGGGCCTGCATGGCCGAGCCTTGTTCGCCGTCGTTATCAAGCGTGGCAAGTGCCTGTGTGGCGCCGTCGAGTAAGGCCTGCGCATGGGCCAGACGATTGTGTTCGGCCGTTAGCGTTTCCCATTCGTTTTCATGCAGGCCGAGCTGTTCTAGTTCAGCCACTTGCCACTCGAGCTGTTCACGCACGGCTTGTAGCGTAGCGGCGTTGCTCAGTGCGCTAGCCAGGTTCTTTTCGGCTTGCTGCCATTGCTGCCATGCTTGTTGTACCTGGCGGGCCAGGGGCAGGTGCCCGCCTTGTGTATCGAGTAGCTCGCGCTGACTGGCGGCTTTCAGCAGGCTTTGGTGGGCATGCTGGCCGTGGATGTCGATCAGGTGATCGGCCAGTTCACGTAGCTGTCCCAGGGTGACGGGCAGGCCGTTGATGAATGAGCGGCTGCGGCCCTGTGCATCAATGACTCGGCGCAGAATAAGGTCGTCGTCGGTGGCAAATTCGTGTTCTTGCAGCCAGTTGTGCAAGCTGACAGGAGGCTCGAAAACCGCCGAGATGTCGGCGCGCGGCGCACCGTCGCGGATGACCGAGGCATCACCGCGGGCACCCAGAGCCAG
This sequence comes from Alcaligenaceae bacterium, assembly GCA_013416405.1. GTDB lineage: Bacteria > Pseudomonadota > Gammaproteobacteria > Burkholderiales > Burkholderiaceae_B > Pusillimonas_C. The sequence continues at coordinate 84,030 of JACCET010000004.1, read as the reverse complement.
CGACAGGGCGTCGATGAGTATGGATTTTCCGGCGCCAGTTTCACCGGAAAACACGGTAAAGCCGGTGGTGAACGGTATTTCTGCCTGATCAACGATGACAAAGTCGCGTATATGCAGGGATCGCAGCATAGGTTTATTCGGCCTCGTCTGAGGGTTGAGGCATGTGATTCCAGTACAGTTTTCGACGCAGTGTGGAGAAAAAGCTATAGCCGGTGGGGTGTATGAATCGTACGGTGTTCTGCGCTCGACGCACGTCGATGCGGTCGCCGGGCTGGCATTCGGACCAGGTCTGCATATCGAAGTGGACGCTGGCACCCGATTCGACCCGGCCCAGGGCCGTGATTGTCAGGCTTAGCGTGCCGTTGTCGGGCAAGACTATGGGGCGATTGGACAAGGTTTGGGGAGCAACTGGCACCAGCAGACAGGCGGCCAGCTTGGGGTGGACGATAGGCCCGTTGGCCGATAGCGAATAGGCCGTGGACCCGGTGGGGGTGGCGATGATGAGGCCGTCGGCGCGCTGGCTGTACATGAATACGCCATCGAATTCGACGCGTACTTCTATCATGCCGCCACGACCTGCGCGGTTAAGCACCACATCGTTCAGGGCCAGCCCTGAGTACAGAGTTTCGTCGTCGCGTACCACGCGCCCCTCAAGCAATACCCGGTCTTCGGCGTCGTAATTGCCGAGAATGACGCTGCTCAGGGCGTCGCTGGCGCTGTGTAGCGGAATGTCGGTAATGAAGCCCAGGCGCCCGTGGTTGATGCCTATTAGGGCGATGTTGCTGTAGGCCAGTTGGCGGGCCGCCCCCAGCATAGTGCCGTCGCCGCCCATGACGACGGCAAGATCAGCTTGCCGGCCGATGTCGTCGTAAGAGGCAATGGCGTGCTCGGTGATGGCAGTGTTGCGGGCCGTATCGGCTTCGATCAGCACTTTGCAGCCCTTGGCTTGCAGTATGTCGGCAAGCTTGCGCAAGGGGGCATCAAGACCGGAGTCCTGGTACCGGCCTATAAGTGCGACGGTTTTGAAGTGCATAAAGCGCAACCTTGTTGATTGATGGAATAATACAGACTGATTGATTATATTGTCCCTGGGATCGAATGACTGTAGGTATAAAAACCTGGGCTTGCAACATTATTTTGAAACGGCGTTATGGATGATCGTGCTAATGCGCTTTTAAAAGCGCTCATAGAAAAATACATCGACGATGGTCAGCCTGTGGGCTCCCGAACGCTCTCGAAAATGTTCGATCTGTCGCCTGCGACCATACGCAACGTGATGGCCGATCTCGAAGATCTGGGCCTGATTCACAGCCCGCATACGTCGGCGGGACGCATTCCCACGCCCAAGGGTTACCGTATGTTCGCCGACCGCCTGCTGGCCGTGCAGCGCTTTCAGTCTTTGCCCAGCCAGATGCGCCAGACGCTGCCGGCCGCCGAACCAGGCCGGGCCGTGACGGCTGCAGCCACCTTGCTGTCCAATTTGTCCCAGTTCACCGGCGTCGTGCTGGCGCCCAAGCGCGCCCAGATCTTTCGGCAAATCGAATTTATACGCTTGTCTGAAAAAAGAGTGTTGCTGATCATCGTGACTCCCGATGGCGACGTGCAGAACCGTATTTTGTTTGTGGCGCGCGATTATCTGGAACATGAACTGATCGAAGCCAGCAATTTCTTCAACCAGCATTTTGCCGGCATGTCATTCGAGCAGGTAAAGATCTCCATTGCCGACGAACTCTCATCCTTGCAGGCCGACATTTCCCGTCTTATGCAGGCCGCTGTCGAAGCAGGTACTGCCACGGCCGACTCCGATGAGTCGCTGGTCATTTCCGGTGAAAGCAAGTTGCTCGATATCTCCGAGATTGCCTCCGATATGGACAAACTGCGCCGTATGTTTTCGTTGTTCGAGAAAAAAACCGACCTTCTTCAGTTGCTGGATGTGTCCAGCCGGGCGCAGGGGGTGCAAATCTATATTGGTGGCGACTCCCAACTGGTTCCCATGGATGATGTCTCTGTCATCACTGCGCCCTATGGGGTAGATGGTACGGTCGTCGGTACCTTGGGCGTCATAGGGCCCTCGCGCATGGCCTACGAGCGCGTCATTCCCATCGTCGACATCACGGCGCGCCTGCTTTCCAATGCCTTGAGCCACAATCAGTCCTGAGGCCGGTCATTCACTCTGCGTGGCCGCTGTGGCCCGCAGGCAAATTCCAACCATTGGCCCCTGTCATTCATGTCCAAGTTGTTTGCTTCTTCTTATTTGCCCGAACAGACGGATCCACTTGCGTTCAGCACCGAGCCGCCGCCGCGCGATCCCGGCCCTGTGGGCATATTGCTGGTCAATCTGGGTACCCCTGATGAACCGACGGCAAAATCCATACGCCGGTATCTGGGCGAATTCCTGTCCGATCCGCGCGTCATTGAAATCCCGCAGTGGCTCTGGCAAATCATTCTGCGCGTTTTCATCCTGACGCGGCGCCCGACCGCGCTTGCACCGCGCTATCGTGAAATCTGGCTGGAACAGGGCTCACCCTTGCTGGTCTGGAGCCAGCTGCAGGCGCAGGGTGTACAGAGCCATCTTCAGACACAGGGGCTGAACGTGCGGGTGGCACTGGGTATGCGCTATGGCAATCCATCCATTGCCGCGGCAATGGATGAATTGAGGGCGGCAGGCTGTCAGCGTATCCTGACGGTTCCCATGTATCCGCAGTATGCCGCCAGCACCACGGCTACGGCGGTGGACCGCGTGGCGGCCCATGCCGCCAAGTTGCGCGATCAGCCCGAACTGCGTTTCATCAAGCGCTTTCACGACGACCCGGCTTATATTCAGGCTCTGGCCCGGCAAGTGCGCAGTCATTGGGATCATAACGGCAAGCCGCAACGGCTGTTGCTCAGTTTCCACGGCTTGCCGCGCACCACGGTGGAGCAGGGCGATCCATACCATCGCGATTGCATGGAGACCGCCCTGCTGCTCAGGCAGGCGCTGGGAAATGACGGAAACCTGGTTCACGTTGCGTTTCAAAGCCGCTTTGGCGCACAAAGATGGCTGGAGCCCTATACCGAACCGACGCTAAGACAGTGGGCGCGCCAGGGTGTCACCCATGTCGACGTCATGTGCCCGGGTTTTCTGGCCGATTGCCTGGAAACCTTGGAAGAGATCCAGATGCAATGCCGCGACGCCTTTCTTGCCGAGGGTGGGCAGCAGTTCCGCTACCTTCCCTGTCTGAACGATGACCCCGCCTGGACAGCCGGCTTTGCCGCGCTGATTAGAAAATCCCTGGGGGGTTGGGTGTAAACTCGGTCCGGACATATATTTTGCTGTGCAAAGAACCTGCTGCACAGGACTTGAAAATGGGGGCGATCGCCCCCATTTTCATGAGGTTAAACAATTTAATCAAGATTTCAGATGTGGAGATTTTTTATGCCGGCACCCCAAGAACCTCAGGATCCCAAACAGCAGGATCCAGCGGTCGATACCTCTGAGCAGATGGAGATCAATCAAGAGCAGTCTGCATCCGACGATGCAGCTCAGCCCTTTCCCGAGGCCGAAGCCCGCACAGACTTGGAATGGGCCACGCTGCTGTCCGAAACCCAGGAAAAAGTGGCTCAGTATCATGATGAACTGCTGCGCGCCAAGGCTGAAGCCGAAAATATCCGCCGCCGCGCACAGGATGATGTGGCCAAGGCCCGCAAATTTGGCACGGAGTCCTTTGCCGAGAGCCTGATTCCCGTCAAAGACAGCCTTGAGGCTGCACTAGCCCTGACCGAACAAACGGCAGACGCCTGGAAAGAAGGCGTAGAGGTCACCTTGCGACAGCTCAATACCGCCTTCGAGCGCAATGTGCTGAAAGACGTTGCTCCTGTGCCGGGCGATAAATTCGATCCACATCTGCATCAGGCCATTTCGGCTGTGCCGTCCGATTTCCCGGAAGGGGCAGTCGTCCAGTTGCTGCAAAAGGGCTACACCATTTCAGAGCGGGTATTGCGCCCTGCGCTGGTCATGGTGTCTTCGGGCCAGCCGGCCGCATAAGCATTTACATGCGGTTTGGGTGATTTCGCGTTGTTTTTCTCGGCAAATGGCACTTTTATACGTGGAAAAGACAAAATTTCCAGCGCCAGACTTGAAAACGCCGTTGCAATCCCCACTTAAGATCCAACAAGCAGTTTTCACAAATTCAAAATTTTTAGCAGGGTTATAAGATTATGGGCAAGATTATCGGTATTGACCTGGGCACGACCAACAGCTGTGTGGCTGTACTGGACGGCAGCAGCGTCAAGATCATTGAAAATGCTGAAGGCACACGCACTACGCCTTCCATCGTTGCTTACATGCAAGACGGCGAAATTCTGGTCGGCGCGCCAGCCAAGCGTCAGGCGGTAACCAACCCAACCAACACGCTTTATGCCGTCAAGCGCCTTATCGGCCGCAAGTTTGACGAAAAAGCCGTGCAGAAAGACATCGACCTGATGCCTTATGGCATCGTCAAGGCTGACAATGGCGACGCATGGGTCGAGGCGCAAGGCAAGAAACTGGCACCTCCTCAAGTGTCGGCCGACGTGCTGCGCAAAATGAAGAAAACGGCGGAAGATTACCTGGGTGAAGAAGTCACCGAGGCCGTGATCACCGTTCCCGCCTACTTCAACGACAGCCAGCGCCAGGCGACCAAAGACGCCGGCCGCATTGCGGGCCTGGATGTCAAGCGCATCATCAACGAGCCTACAGCCGCTGCGTTGGCCTTTGGCATGGACAAAACGGAAAAGGGCGACCGCAAGATCGTGGTCTATGACTTGGGGGGCGGTACTTTTGACGTCTCCATCATTGAAATCGCCGATGTCGATGGCGAGAAGCAATTCGAAGTGTTGTCCACCAATGGCGACACCTTCCTGGGTGGCGAAGACTTCGACCAGCGCATCATTGAATACATCATCAGCGAGTTCCAGAAGGAAAGCGGTGTTGATCTGTCTAAAGACGTACTGGCGCTGCAACGCCTGAAAGAATCGGCCGAAAAGGCCAAGATCGAGCTTTCCTCGGCGCAGCAAACCGAAATCAACCTGCCTTACATCACGGCAGATGCTTCGGGTCCCAAGCACCTGAGCCTGAAGATTACCCGCGCCAAGCTGGAAGCGTTGGTCGAAGAGCTGATCGAACGCACCATTGCGCCTTGCCGCATCGCAATCAAGGATGCAGGCATCAAGGTTTCCGAGATCGACGACGTCATCCTGGTCGGCGGTATGACCCGCATGCCCAAGGTGCAGGAAAAGGTCAAGGAATTCTTCGGCAAGGAGCCGCGCAAAGATGTCAACCCCGACGAAGCCGTCGCCGCAGGCGCTGCGATTCAGGGTTCGGTGCTGTCCGGTGATCGCAAAGATGTACTGCTGCTGGATGTGACTCCCTTGTCCCTGGGTATTGAAACCCTGGGTGGCGTCATGACCAAGATGATTCAGAAGAACACCACGATTCCCACCCGGTTCTCGCAGGTGTTTTCCACGGCTGACGACAATCAGCCTGCGGTAACCATCAAGGTTTTCCAGGGCGAGCGTGAAATTGCTGCCGGCAACAAAGGTCTGGGCGAGTTCAATCTGGAAGGCATTCCACCTTCAGCGCGTGGCACGCCTCAAATCGAAGTGACCTTCGATATCGACGCCAACGGTATCTTGCACGTGTCGGCCAAAGACAAAGGCACAGGCAAGGAAAACAAGATCACCATCAAGGCCAATTCGGGCTTGAGCGACGAAGAGATCCAACGCATGGTGCAGGACGCCGAGGTCAACGCCGAGGAAGATCACCGCATTGCCGAACTGGCACTGACCCGCAATCAGGCTGACTCGCTATTGCACTCCACGCGCAAATCTTTGACAGAGTATGGCGATAAGCTTGAGGCCGCCGACAAGGAAGCCATTGAAACAGCTTTGCAGGAGCTGGAGGAAACCTTGAAGGAAGGCGATAAGGCCGCCATCGAAGCCAAGGTCGAGGCCTTGTCCACGGCGTCCCAGAAATTGGGCGAGAAGATGTACGCCGACATGCAGGCCCAACAGGCCGCCGAAGGCGGTGCCGACAAGCCCGCTGACGACGATGTGGTCGATGCCGACTTCAAGGAAGTCAAGCGCGATCAATAATCGCCGCCAAGTGCGCATGAGCCCGGTTTCTGGTGTTTTACCAGAAATCGGGCCTTCTTATTCATAGCAAAAGAGCAGACGTCACAGACGCAAGCAATTCATATGGCAAAACGCGACTATTACGAAATTCTGGGTGTGGCAAAAAATGCTTCGGACGATGAGCTAAAGAAAGCTTATCGCAAGCTGGCCATGAAGTATCACCCAGACCGAAATCCAGACAGCAAGGAAGCCGAGGAAAAGTTCAAAGAGGTCAAAGAGGCCTACGAGATGCTGTCCGATGAGCAAAAGCGCGGCGCGTATGACCGGTTCGGCCATGCGGGCGTGGATCCTAATGCCGGCATGGGCGGCGGTGGCGCCGGCGGTGCCGGTTTTGCCGATGCGTTTGGTGATATCTTTGGTGAGATATTCGGCGGCGCCGGTGGCGGCAGGCGCGGTGGCCCGCAAGTCTACCGTGGCTCCGATCTGAAATATACACTGGACATCAGCCTTGAACAGGCCGCCAATGGCTTCGACACGGAAATCCGGGTGCCCAGTTGGGAAACATGCGATACCTGCCACGGATCGGGTGCAAAACCGGGTACCGAACCCAAGACCTGCCACACTTGTGACGGTGTCGGCACTGTACGCATGCAGCAAGGTTTCTTCAGCGTGCAGCAAACCTGCCCGACATGTCATGGTACGGGCAAAGAAATTACCGACCCCTGCAAGAGTTGCGACGGCGTCGGACGTACGCGCAGAAACAAGACCTTGCAGGTCAAGATACCTGCCGGTATTGACGATGGCATGCGCATACGCTCTTCAGGTAATGGCGAACCAGGCGTCAATGGCGGCCCTGCGGGCGATCTGTACGTAGAGATCCATCTGCAGCCACACGGTATTTTCCAGCGCGACGGCGAAGACCTGCACTGCGAACTGACCATACCGTTTACCACGGCGGCATTGGGGGGCGAGCTTCAGGTGCCCACGCTGACAGGCAAGGGTGAAATCACCATACCCGAAGGCACCCAAACCGGGAAAACCTTCCGTTTGCGTGGCAAGGGAATACGCGGCTTGCGTGCCAGCTATCCCGGCGACCTGTATTGTCACGTTGTGGTCGAGACGCCGGTACGTCTGAGCGACGATCAGAAGAAGATTCTGCGTGAGTTCGAGTCTTCGCTGGCCGATGGCGGTGAAAAGCATTCACCCAAGAGCGAGTCCTGGACTGATCGCGTCAAGAATTTCTTTTCGTAAGAACGCGTTCTGCAAACAGGACACTAAGCGCGGGCAGCGGTTTTGCCCGCGCTTAGTTTTGCCTTAATGACCCTGTCTGCCCTGATCCGCTGCAATCGCCGTACTGAAGCTGGCAGAATCCAGCGACTTGCGTAGTGCCGCGTTCACCTTGTCGGCGGTCAGGGCCGATAAGGCCTGGTCGATGTCGGCCGACCAACTGAAATCACGATCAAGCTTGATGTAATTGATCCAGGTCGAGGCCAGCACGCTGTCGCGTGTGCGAGCCAGCTTGCGGAAATTCAGCAGGGCTTGCACGCCTTCGCGCACTTCCTCTTCGGTAAAGCCCTCGTGCAGTGCGCGCTGCAGCTCTTCGTTGACGGCGGCAAGCAGCTTTTCTGTGTTCTCGGGTGCATGTATGGCGTAGATGTCCCATTCGCCGGATGGTTCGTAGGACGAGACATCCAGGCTGCTGCGCACATCGTACGACAGACCGTCCTTGACGCGTATGCGTTCCCAGAGACGCGAAGTTTCAGTTCCTCCCAGCAAACGGTTCGCCATGTACAGCGCCGCATAGTCAGGGTCGGTGTCTTGCGCGGATATGGACGCAGTCGACAGGTAGAAGGCGTTGGCCTTGCCAGGCGCGTTGATGCGGAAGGTTTCGGCGGGCACCGGTTGGTAGGGGTCGGGTACACGCTGATACGCAGGCGCTTCCTGCCAGCCTTGCAGGCCGTTGGTCAGGGCCATTTTGACGGCCTCGGTGTCGAAGGCACCCACTGCCGAAAAAGCTATGGTGCCCGCACCATAGTATTGGTCATGAAAATCCACCAATTGCTCACGCGTCAGGGCGGCAATTTCATTTTGATCTTCTTCGAAGCTGGGTGTGTAGCGTATGTCGTCCTGTGGCCAGGGATTGTCATGGCGCGCCAGTGCGCGTGATGCCAGGGCGCTGGGCTCGGACATGGCGTTTTTGATGGATGTGCCGGCCCGAGCCTGGTATTTGCTTAATTCCGCTTCGGGGAAATTGGCTTCACGGATAACATGCAGCACTAGCTCGACCAGGGCAGGCAGGTTGTCTTGGGTGGTGGATAAGCTGGCCACCACCACACCGGCGCCACCGCCTATGCCAACATTGGCTTGCAGCTTGTTGTATTGGTCCTGAATTTGCTGACGGCTCATTTTAGTGGTGCCGTACTCAAGCAAATCTGCCGCGGCGCCCGAGACGCTGCGTTGGCCTTTCAGGCTCTCGACATCGCCAAACTGAATCAGCAGTTTGGCTTCTACCCGGTCTCCGCGCGTGGGCTTGGGCAGCAAGGCAAGCTTGACCTCGCCATTGGGTAGTGTAAGCGAGCTGCGTTGTGTTGCTTCGTTGATGTGCGCCGGCGTGGGATCGAAAGCGTCGACAGCCTGCCTGGATTCCTTGCCCTGATAGTCTTGCAGCAGTGTGTCGAGCTGGCTGGTGCCGTCTTGTGGGGCGCGTAGCGGCTGTTCCGTAGGAATGTACAGGCCGCTGGTACGGTTGTCGGGAACCAGATAGGCGCTAGTGACGCGTTGTACCTCTTCAAGCTTGATATGCTCGACCTGATCGCGTTGCAGGAAGAATAGACGCCAGTCGCCATCGGCAGCGGTGCCGGACAGCGCTGCGGCCAGGTCTGCGGAGTCGGCGTAGATTTCCGACCAGTCGGTCAGCCACTGATTGCGTATACGCCCAAGCTCCTCTTCTGTGAAAGGCTGCTGGCTGGTGGTGGCCAGCGTCTCTTGCATCGCCTGCAGGGCTTGGCTCTGATCCATGCCATCCTCGAGCTGTGCGGCAAAGAATGCATAGCCAGGCTGATTCAAGCCGACGGCAAAGCCGAGCACGCTGGTGCTGAGTTGTTGGCCGACCAAGGACTTGTATAGACGCCCCGATGGGATGTCGGCCAGCATCGACACGCCCAGTTCAAGGGCCGTGAAATCGGGATGCCCGGCGGCTGGAGCATGGAATAGAGCGGCAATCAGAGGGCTGCCACCCTGTCGGCGCAATATGACCTGGCGCTCGCCGTCTTGCACCGGCTCTACGGTATATTCGTGGGGGAGCGTTCGGGTGGGGCGTTCAATAGTGCGAAATGCATCGGAAATAGTCAGCAGCGTAGCCTGAGGGTCGAACTGGCCCGAGACAATCAAGACCGCATTGTCAGGCTGGTAGTACTGGTGATAGAAGGCGCGCAACTGCACAATATCGACGTTCTCGACATCGGAGCGTGCGCCTATGGTGCTATGGCCGTAATTGTGCCAGCGAAAGGCAGAGGCCTGCATTTGTTGCATCAGCACCTGGAGCGGACTGTTTTCGCCGCGCTCCATCTCGTTGCGCACCACGGTCATTTCCGCATCCAGGTCTTCCTGGGCGATAAGCGAGTTGACCATGGCGTCTGCTTGCCAGCGCAGATACCATTCCAGCGTTTCGGGGTCGGCGGCAAAGCTGGCGTAGTAGTTGGTTCGGTCACTGGAAGTAGAACCGTTGGCTGCCAGGCCCCGTTTGGAAAATTCCGCCAATGCGTTACGCATGCTGGGTGTCCCCCGGAACAATAGGTGTTCCAGCAGGTGTGCCATACCGGTCTGGCCGTAATTTTCGTGGCGCGAACCCACCAGGTAAGTCATGTTGACCGTGGTCATGGGCTTGGAGGAGTCAGGGGCCAGCAAGATGCGCAGCCCATTGGGCATAAGGTATTCGGTGACGCCTTCCACACTGCTTTGCTGCGTTATACCCGCAGGCAGGGCTATGGACGCTGTTTGCTTGGCGTAGCCTATGGAGGGTGGCAACAGCAGAAAGCTGGCTAGCAACAGAGCGTAAACCAGACGCAGGCAGGACGGCATGTATTCTTCCCGAAAAGTAAGGTGGCGCAACATCATTTGGACAGCATCCGCATGGCTTGTTCCAGGCCGCTGACCGTGACGCCATACATGCGATTGTGCATGATGTTCTGGATAACGGCGATGGATTGGCGGTATTGCCAGTAGGCGGGCGGCTCTGGGTTAAGCCATACCGCCTTGGGCCAGTTTTCCAGCAGGCGCTGCAGCCAGGCGGCGCCAGTTTCTTTGTTGTAATGCTCTACCGAGCCGCCCGGTTGCAGGATTTCATAAGGGCTCATGGTGGCGTCTCCCACTATGATCAGGCGCCAGTCTTCATTGTATTTGCGCAGAACGTCCCAAGTGTCGAAGCGCTCGGCGTGTCGGCGGTGGTTATTGCGCCAAAGCGATTCATAGGGGCAGTTGTGGAAATAATACACCTCCAGGTGGCGGAATTCGCTGCGCGCGGCAGAAAACAGTTCTTCAACGCGAGCTATGTGATCGTCCATGCTGCCGCCCACATCCAGCAGCATCAGTACTTTAACGGTGTTATGCCGTTCAGGCACCATTTGCAGATCCAGGAAGCCGGCATTGCGCGCCGTGCTGCTGATGGTGTGATCCAGATCCAGCTCCATCTCGGCACCTTCCCTGGCGAAACGGCGCAAGCGGCGCAAGGCCATCTTGAAGTTGCGTGTGCCCAGCTCCTGCTGGTCATCGTAATCTTTATACTCGCGTTTTTCCCATACCTTGACGCCCGTGCGGTTGCCGGCCGATGGCCCACCCAGGCGTATGCCCTCGGGGTGGTAGCCACCATGACCAAAAGGCGAAGACCCGCCTGTTCCTATCCATTTGCTTCCGCCCGCGTGACGCTCCTGCTGCTCTTCCAGACGCTCCTTGAACAACTCCATCAGCTTGTCCCAGCCGTGCTTTTCTATGGCCGCTTTCTCTTCCGGAGTAAGGTTTTTTTGAAACTCTTTGATCAACCAGTCCAGCGGAATTTCCTTGCTATCCGGCAAGGCCGCTTGCATCGTGCGATAAAACTCGCCGAAAGCTTGGTCATAGCGGTCGAACAGGGTCTCGTCCTTGACCAGCGTCATGCGAGCCAGATGATAGAAATCATCGACCGTAGGCGGCATGATGCGTGCCTGCAGTACATTAAGCAGGGTCAGATACTCCTGCACTGAAACAGGCAGCTTGCGAGCCCGCAAATGGTAGAAAAAATCAGTCAGCATTTCGGTTCTGCAGTTGATATTCCAGGTGTTGCCTGACTTCGGGCCATTCGCCAGCTAGCAGGCTGTACATGACGGTATCGCGCACCGTGCCGTCGCGACGCAGGGCATGATGTCGCAGCACGCCGTCTTTATGGGCGCCCAGGCGCTCTATGGCCCGCTGCGATGCGATATTGTAATTGTCGGTGCGCCAGCCCACCACCTGTGCGCCTAGCGTATCGAAGGCATGCTGCAACAGCAGCAGCTTGCAGGCGGTATTGACATGGCTGCGCTGCCAGCTCTTTGCGTACCATGTATAACCGATTTCCAGCCGGGCAACAGATGGCACGATGTCGTGATACCTGCTGGTGCCCACCAGTTTTCCCGTGCCCTCTTCAAAAATCGCGAAAGGCAACATGTGTTCGTCTTGCTGCCCTTGCAGCGCTGCATCGATATAGGCGGCACTCGTGCCTGGCTCGGGTACCGATGTTACGCGCAGCTTCCATAGTTCTCCATCGGCGGCTGCCTGCTCCAGCGCTTCAGTATGTGATTTCTGCAAAGGGAGCAGCCGTACCCCAAAGCCCGCAAGGGTGGTGGGACTGGGCTGCTGACGAAAACCTTGTGTTGAATTCATTCAAAAACTCCGGTTAGCGGTGCTGGCCAGCACGCGTCATGGCTGCCAGGCGCTGCAGCAGCGTCAGGTCTTGTTCGTTCTTGAGCAGGGCGCCGGCCATCAGAGGCAGATTTCCATGCGTTTTGCTGATTTCGTCGGCCGATACGGCCTCGTTGGTCAGCAGGCGTAGCCAATCCAGGAACTCAGACGTAGAGGGTTTCTTTTTGAGCCCGGGCGCATCGCGCAAGGCAAAGAACGTATCGAGCGCAGCTCGCAATACATCTGCCCGGATGTCAGGGTAGTGAACCGCTACGATTTCCTTCATGGTTTCGGGGGTGGGGAAATTGATGTAGTGAAAAAAGCAGCGCCTCAGGAAGGCGTCGGGCAGGTCTTTTTCGTTGTTTGAAGTAATGATGATCAGCGGCCGGTGCTTGGCCTTGATAGTCTGGTGGGTTTCATAGACATGGAACTCCATGCGATCCAGTTCACGCAGCAGGTCGTTGGGAAACTCTATGTCGGCCTTGTCGATTTCATCGATAAGTACGACGGTGGGCTCGTCGGCCAGGAAAGCTTGCCACAGTACGCCCTTGACGATGTAGTTGCCGATGTCGCGCACCTTTTCGTCACCTAACTGCGAATCGCGCAGTCGTGAGACAGCATCATATTCATACAGCCCTTGATGCGCCTTGGTCGTGGACTTGATATGCCATTGCAGCAGTGGACGGTTGAGCGCGGCTGCAACCTCTTCGGCCAGCATGGTTTTGCCGGTGCCGGGTTCGCCCTTGATCAACAAGGGGCGCTCAAGTGCCAGGGCTGCGTTTACTGCCAGCTTCAGGTCGTCGGTAGCGACATAGCGGTCAGTGCCAGTGAAACGTTCAGAAGAAAAATCGGGTGCCGCAGAAGTCATCGGGTGCTCCGGATATCGTATGTAAATGCGTTGTTGCCGTGCCATTCGTGTCTGGCCCAGCACAATTATCGTACAATCTCAGTTTTTCGTTGGTCTGTTGATATAGATCAACATCTATTCACCGCCAAATAAGAGCTATTATGAAGTTGCGAACTTACCTAACGCGCACCTTGTCTGCGCTAGCCGTTACGGCCTCCTGTGCAATTGCGGGCCAAGCCCACGCGGCCGACGCCGCGCCTGTGGGTGACGCTAAGGCCGCGCTATCTAAAACCTCCATGTGTATCGGCTGCCACGGTATCGAGGGCTACAAGTCCAGCTACCCCGAGGTCTACCACGTACCCATGATTGCCGGGCAAAATGCCGAATATATCGTCGCCGCGCTCAAAGAGTACGCCAGCGGCGCACGTACTTTCCCCACTATGGAAGCCATTGCCCAAAGCCTGACAGAGCAGGACATGGCTGATTTGGCGGCTTACTACTCCAGTCTTAAATAATCGGGGGCCTGAATGAAAAAATTGATACTTGCCTTGGCAGGCTCCGCCGTTTTCGCAATGGCCTTTGGCGCAAACGCTGCCGACCTGGAAGCGGGCAAAGCTGCATTCGAAAAATTCACCTGTGTCACGTGCCATGGTGCTGACGGCAAAACATCTACATTGCCTTCCTACCCCATCCTGGCCGGTCAACATCAAGACTATCTTGAGCATGCGCTCAAGTCCTACAAGCGCGGCGCTGCCGGCGCTCCCGACACGGCCAACATTCGCAAGAATGCCATTATGGGCGCCATGGTGGCCCAGCTTTCGCCTGCCGATATCAAGAATATCGCGGCATGGCTTGCCAGCTTGCCTTCACCTCTGGCAGTACGCAAGTAAACACTTGCAGTTCTGCCCAAGAACTCCCTGGCACGACAGTGCGCAGGGAGTTTTTTTATGAACGTGTAGCGTGCCGGCGGATCAGCTCAAGATACTTTTCGGTGTCCAGCGGCGTGCCCAGACGCTGGGATTCCCACACGGTTTCACCAAGGGCTTCCATGATGATATGCGCTGCGTCATGCGCTTCATGCGTGGCTAGCAAGCCTTGGAATGCCGCTTTGATGCCTGGCGGCTGATCTATGGACAGTTGCTCGTTGATGGCCAAGTGCATGGACAAATGCAAAAAGGGGTTGGTTTTACCCTGTTCAACAGAAAAGTCTGCCTCGGCCGCATCGGGTCTTTCCAGATCGGTGTGATACTCGGGATGCAATGCCATTAAGTCGACCGCCATGGTCTCCAGCGGCGTCAGAACCTTGGTTGATTTGTGCTTGTGCCACGCGTCGGTAAAGAACGCCCGAACCTGTTCCCGCGAGGGGTTGAACATAAAACTTCCTGTGATGACAATAGGCGCTGCGGCAGGCGACATCCTGGCGCAGTTGCCGGTAAAATGTCTATTTTACCTGTTGCCATACCCGATTTCGGATTGGGTAAGTGCGGCTGCCATATCAGTGTCGTCAAATTTAGGCTAAACTACTCTTATATAAGACTGAGCGTTTTTGCGCTGAGCGTTTATTTTCCATTCGACAGATTTTCACTCCTCACGGAGCAAACTGGAGCATTCATGTCCTATCAGCATATCAAGGTCCCCGCTGCGGGCGAGAAAATCACGGTTAATGCCGATTTTTCACTCAGCGTCCCTAACGAACCCATCATTCCTTATATCGAAGGTGATGGCACTGGCGGCGATATCACGCCCGTCATGCTCAAGGTCGTCGATGCGGCTGTAGCCAAGGCCTATGACGGCAAGCGTAAGATCCACTGGATGGAAGTCTACGCCGGCGAAAAATCCACCAAGATTTATGGTCCTGATGTCTGGTTGCCCGAAGAAACCCTGGAAGCTGTCAAAGACTACGTTGTTTCCATCAAGGGCCCGCTGACCACTCCGGTGGGCGGTGGCATTCGTTCCTTGAACGTTGCACTGCGCCAGCAGCTTGACCTGTACGTTTGCCTGCGCCCGATTCAATACTTCAAGGGTGTGCCCTCGCCCGTGAAAGAGCCCGAAAAAACCAATATGGTGATTTTCCGCGAAAACTCGGAAGACATCTACGCGGGTGTCGAGTTTGAAGCAGAAAGCGCCAACGCCAAGAAACTGATCGAATTCCTGCAGAACGAGCTGGGCGTCACCAAGATCCGTTTCCCCGAAACCTCCGGTATCGGCGTCAAACCCGTGTCGCGCGAAGGTACGCAGCGTCTGGTACGCAAAGCCATCCAGTACGCCATCGACAACGACAAGTCGTCGGTCACCCTGGTGCACAAGGGCAACATCATGAAGTTCACCGAAGGTGGCTTCCGTGATTGGGGTTACGAGCTGGCTCAAAAAGAATTTGGCGCCGAGCTGATCGATGGCGGCCCATGGTGCAAATTCAAGAATCCCAAAACCGGCCGCGAGATCACGGTTAAAGACGTCATTGCCGACGCCTTCCTGCAGCAAATCCTGTTGCGTCCCGCCGAATACGACGTCATTGCCACACTGAATCTTAACGGCGACTACGTGTCCGACGCCCTGGCCGCCCAAGTGGGTGGTATTGGTATTGCCCCGGGCGCGAACCTGTCCGACTCGGTCGCCATGTTCGAAGCCACGCACGGCACCGCGCCCAAGTACGCAGGCAAAGACTACGTGAACCCCGGTTCCGAAATCCTGTCCGCCGAAATGATGCTGCGTCACATGGGCTGGACCGAAGCGGCCGACCTGATCATCTCCAGCATGGAAAAATCCATACTGTCGAAAAAGGTCACCTACGACTTCGCTCGTCTGATGGAAGGCGCAACCCAGGTTTCGTGCTCGGGCTTTGGCCAGGTCATGATCGAAAACATGTAATCGGATTCTGCCCTTGCCGCTTGCGGTAAGGAACACCTTCCGTCAGGCCCCACTTCTTTCGGGAAGTGGGGCTTTTTTGCAGCCAGCATGGCTGCCCGCAAGGCAGGCGTGCAGGATTACGGGAACATGGTTATTGCGCTGTGTCAGGCACGGCTGGCCTACACTGCCAAAACTCAGGATAAGGAACACAAGTGTCTGCAGATTTGAATCAAAAATATGGATTGAACCCGGCGCATAGCGAAGTCGTTTCGGCCTGTGAATTCGTCAACCCTGGCAACGCTCTGGATATGGGCTGCTCTAATGGGCGCAATGCGCTATACCTAGGTCAGCGTGGTTTCGCGGTTACCGCAGTCGACATCAACCAGGCTGCGCTCGGGCAGTTGCAGTCCATCGTCAGCCAGGAGGGCATAGCTACCATCACTCCTCGTGTATATGACATCAGTAGCGCAAGCCTGGATGCAGACTACGATTTCATTTCCTGCACGGTAACACTCATGTTCGTCGAATCATCCAGGGTCGATGCGGTGCTGGCCGACATGCAGCAGCACACTCAAGTCGGGGGTTATAACCTGATCGTTTGCGCCATGGATAGCGCCGATTATCCATGCCCCATGAATTTTCCGTTCACCTTTGAGCCAGGCCAGTTAAGCGCCGCTTACAAGGGTTGGGAGCTGGTCAAGTACAACGAAGACGTAGGCACCATGCACAATGGCGCCCGGCTGCAGTTTGCAACCATGCTGGCACGCAAGCCAGCATAGGTGCGGCTTAACAGGGTTCTCTCTACGGTATTTTCACCAGAACATATCGTTTATTGGCATAAACCGGGTACAGCCGCTGGCCCACGGCATGTGCAATAGCCTGTTGTTCATCCTTGGGAATAGCAAGATAGAAGGGAGCTCTGGATTTAATGGCCATAGGCAGTTCGTCTTGAGTAATCGCACGAACCTGGCCCGATGAATAAAACTGTGCCGAGAACGGCGGCTTCGGCAGATAGAGCAAAGGAATGCCCTCATCTTGCTGCATCGCATAGCGAACCAGGCTGCGTTCGGTGTTGCGCAGGTCTGGGTTGATCCACACGACAATGCCCAGCACCAGCAGTACTGCGGGAACAACACCTGCCACGGACAGCAGCTTGCGTCCGGAAAGTTGGAATTGACTGACGATTTCGTTCGTGAAAATAGCGGCCAATACGCTAAAGCCAGCCAGGGAAGGCAGCAGGTAGGTCCAGAGGATGTTGGCCGATACTGTAAAGAATAATGGTGTGAACAGAGCGCTTGCCAGCCAATAGCCGCACAGTTGATCGGCGGCCGTGGCGTGCAATGCCTGACGCAGACGGGCGCTGCGCACGGCACCAAGCACCGCCCCCAGCATCAGCACGCCCCAGGGGAAAGACGCCTGCAGCCAATATAGCCATATCGTGCCGTATGCCTGGCGGTGGGCCGTTCCATACAGATCACCTTTCCAGCCCGGATCCAGGAATCGACGCAAGTGTTCGCCGACGATAAAGTAGTCCAGAAAACCGGGCGTCTTGATTTCTGCAAGGATATACCAGGGCAGACTGATGGCTGCGACCAGAATCAGCCCTGTACCCCAAGGCAGTACTGCCCTGATAGAGGCCATTTTGCGATTCAAGATCCACCACACGGCTACCGGAGCAAAAATCAGTACGGCGGCCAGGGGCCCTTTGGCCAAAAGGCCTATGGCCAAGCCCAGAAAGAATCCATACCGCCACCAGCGCACAGCAGCAGCGTTGCGATTCTGGATCGCCACCGCAAAGGAAACCATGGACAAGCATGTGCCGAGGGCAAGAAAGGGGTCAGTCAGCACTGCACCTGAGCTGATATAGACGAGTGCGCAAGTACTGTAAATAATGCAAGCCCACAGCGCGACACGGTTGCCTCGCAACGAGCGCAAGCCGGCCATAAGGATGCCGTTCGACAGGAGCAGGCATAGCCATGATGGAAGACGCCCGGCAAATTCGGTGTAGCCAAATGCCTGCATGGACAAGGCCTGTGACCAGAATGAAAGCGGCGGCTTGCCCCAGAAGGGAATGCCGGGGCTGAACCAGGGCGTTATCCAGTCCCCTGACTGCGCCATGATGCGGGCGATCTCGGCGTAGCGTGGCTCGCTCGTGTCATAGAACGGAATAATCATCATCGGAATCAGCGGCAGCAGCAGGATGGCTGCCAGCGTAAGCCAGGCGCTTTTGTTAAAGCGTTGCATAGCTATCCTTTTTCGCTGATTTGGCCGTAGATCGGGATGCTGCATGATCCATTGGTTTGCCGCGCCGTACGACATCGCGCACCAGGTAGACAGGGCGTTGCTTGGATTCATAATAGGTTTTACCGATGTACTCGCCAAGCAGCCCTATGGACAGCAGCTGCACGCCTCCGAGAACCGCAATCATACAGATGAGCGAAGGGTATCCTTGCACCGGATCGCCCAGAACCAGCGCCTTGACGACTATCCATAGCGTGAATAGTATGCCGAACAGCGCGGTCAGCAGGCCTGCGCCCATCGCCAGACGTAGCGGGGCGATAGAGAATGAGGTGATGCCTTCGAATGCAAGGTTAATCAGGCCGAGATAGTCCCATTTCGTGATACCAGCCGCCCGTGGCTTGCGGTCATACTCTATGAAAGTGGTGGGTAGTCCTATCCAGGCAAATAGGCCTTTCATATAGCGATTGCGCTCGTTCAACTGCCTCAGTGCATAGACCGCCTTGCGGCTCAGCAGGCGGAAGTCCCCGGTATCGGGTGGGATGTCCACGTCACTGATGGCGTTCAACAAGCGATAAAAAAGATGCGCACTGGAACGCTTGAGCCAGGTTTCCCCTTCCCTGGAACGGCGGCGCATGCAGACCACGTCCGCACCTTCCCGCCATGCGCTGAGCATCTGGGGGATGAGCTCGGGAGGATCCTGAAGGTCGGCATCCATGATAATGACTGCGTCACCTTCAGCGTGTTCCAGGCCTGCCGTCAGTGCCGCTTCCTTGCCGAAGTTCCTGCTTAGAAATACGGCGGTCACCGTTGAATGCTCGGACGCCAATCGCTTTATGGCATGCTGTGTGCCGTCCCGGCTGCCGTCATCGACTAGAACGATTTCATACCTGATGCCAAGGCTGGATAGTACGGCGACCAATCGTTCATACATGAGCGCTATGACCTCATGCTCGTTGTACAGCGGGATCACGATCGACAACACGACCTTGGTGTTGCGGGGAAACTCCAAGGGCCAATTCTCAGTCAGTGCGTTCATTGAACACCAGCCTTTTGTAAAGAATGAAATTAATGACGGCAACGGTGCCACTGGTGCAAACCTGTGCCAGGCCGTTGCCTGCATGCGCAATTGAGGTCAGGAAATAAAATAGGCCGGCGTTGACGCACCAGCCAAAAACCACCGTGCCTGCATAAGCTGGAATGGCTTTTCGGTGGGTGCCAGTGCCGCTGAATGTCCAGTGAAACTGCAGGCAGTAGTTCAGAAGGGATCCGACGAGTGCACCGATGATGGTGCTGGGCAGCGCTTGTGCGCCGCCCCATAGCAGCAAGGCCATGACAGCCCAATGCGCCAGTGTTGCCGAGCCGCCCGATATCAGGAACTGAATGAATTGGGTGACCCCCGATAACTCCGTGGCTGGCCTGCTGCGTGCCGGCCAGCCGGATTGCGGCTCAGGGCTTGCTGTGGGTGGAGACTTGAAATGTGACATGCGGCGCGTGTATTGATGCGATAGGGCAAGAATACAAATAAGCGCAACAAGGATTTGTCAAATAAAAATCAAGAATTCATCAAAAGTGTGAAATACCGCCCGGCTTCAGCCTGCGGGTCGCAGCGCATCAGTCCTTGATGGCTGGTTCAAGGCCTTCTAAGCTGTATGCTCGTGCCGTTGCTGTCTGTCTGCGTGATGTTCAATTGCCAGCCCAGCCTTTCGGCCATGAGCGTGACAATATATAGACCCAGGCCGTGCAGGCTTGTGTTGTCGGGCGTGAACTTCTTTTGACCTTGAAGTATCGCCTGTTGCTCGGAGTCCAGGCCGGATCCCTGGTCCTCTATCCTGATCATGTCTTGTGTGACGGTTACCCTGATCGGACCTTGTGTGTGTTGCAGCGCGTTCTGTATAAGGTTGCGCAGCAGCAGGCGCACCATGACGGGATCGGTTTGCGCTGTAAACGGAGACTGGACGTTCAGGGTGATGCGCTCGCCTGCTGTGTGGCTGATCTTCAAGTCATCAATCACCTGGCGTGCAGCGACCTGCATATCAAGCATTTCCTGGGCTTGAGTGTCAGGTTCGCGCCGGGCCAGTTTAAGCAGAATATTGACGTTATCCCTCATCTCGTCGCACGCTCTGCGCACCCGTTGGAGCGTGGCTCTATCGTTAGGTGTGAGTTGGTCGCGCTGCTCCAGAATATCCAATGCTCCCGACATCACGGCGATAGGAGTGCGCAGTTCATGGCTGGCCAGGCTCAACAATGATTGTTCGCGTCGCACATAAGCCTCCAGTTCGTCCAGGAAGCGGTTGAATGTCATGGCAATGGAATGGAGCTCGGCGTCGGTGTAATCAGTTTCCATTCTAGGCATGGAGGGTCCGACCGGCGTGCCGCTTATCCGCTCCGACAGAAGTTTCAATGGCCTGACTATGCGGCGGCTGCTCAGCACGGCCAGCAACAGGCTGAGCGCAACAATCACCAGGGTCATCACCAACAGCGCTATTTGAAAAAGTGCTTCCCTGTCCTCGAAGTGCGTGATATTTTTTGCAACGTAAAGCAGGCCGGTTTCAACGGTGTCGGTTGCGACCAGATAGGTCTGGTCTCCCAGCGTTACCTCTGCTGAATGATGATCCGGCAATCCTCGGAACACCTGCGGCAGGACGGCCGGGCGTGGCTTGCCTGTGGGTACGAATACAATGGCCAGATTAGGTGTATCCCACACGAGCACATCTTCGGCAGTTGCATTCATCAGGATGAAATCGCGTTCTTGCGCGAATTCAACATCCAGCATGGTGTGTTCAAGATCTTCGTTGACGAGCAGGACGGTCATGACCATGGCTATCATGCTGATCAGACTCACTGTGAGTATGGTCCGATAAACCCGGCGCGATATGGATTTAGGCTTCATCAGTTGCCTGTGTTCGGCGCCAGCAGCCTGTAGCCACGCCCATGCATGGTCTTGATCATTGGGTATTGGAAGGCGTCCTGCAGCTGTTTGCGCAATGAGTAGACATGGGTGCGCAAGGTGTTCATGTCGACTTCCCGCTCACCCCAGACCCTGTCCTGAACTTCTGAATATGAAAGGAAATTGGGATAGGCCTTGATTAGCTCCTCAAAAATCCGTGCCGCAGTGCCCGAGAGCTCCAGTTGTGTTCCATCATCGGTACGCACCACGAAAGTTCCCGGATCAAAATTGATGCCTGGAATATGAATTTCAGGCGTTCTGGAGAATCCGGCTTTGCGCCTATATAGGGCATCTACTCGCAATTGCAGTTCGCGCAGGTTGAAAGGCTTGACCAGATAATCGTCTGCCCCAACGGTGAAGCCCTGTTCTTTATCTTGTAATTGATCCTTGGCTGTCATGATAATCACAGGGGTCGAACAATGAAGGTCGTTACGGATGCGACGACACACCTCGAATCCGGAAAGACCGGGCAGCATGACATCGAGAATTATTACGTCGTATTCGTTCGTGGCGATCAGGTGAATCGCCGTCAAGCCGTCGGAGGCGAAGTCCAGGATATAACGGCTGTCGGCGAAAAATTCCAGCAGATTGGTGGCCAGTCCTGCATGATCTTCTACGATCAGCATTCGTACAGTGTGCTTTACAGACATATCCGGTTCTGTGGGTTAGGTTGCTTGGCTTGATGAAGGCTTCCGCCAGGCCGGCTTAATCCAATCATAAGCGCTCGCGTCAGGGTAGAGCACGGGTCAACAAAAATATATCAAGCATTTATCAAATAAATAACAAGGACAGGCTTAAATTCATAATTGAGAGTGAGAATAGATATCATTCTGATGTATACTTCGCGCCTTCTTTAATGTCTTCAGTTTTCATGCTGGAGCCTTGCACGGAGTCCGAGTTGCCAGCCAACCATTCCTTTTCATGCGCTCGCCGCAGCACAGCAGATTTATCGTCAGATGCTGTCAGGCCGTTTCATTCCCTGCGCGCCATTCCTGCGGCCGCCTTGCTGATGCTGGCAGGCGTGGCCCAGGCAAACACGCAGCCTGTGGCAGCGGAGCTGGATACCATCACGGTGACGGCGACCATGTCGCCTCATCAGACACGCACGGCGCCGGCATCGGTCACCATCGTGCCGCGCGAGGAGCTTGATATCCGTCATGCGGACAATCTCCTGGATGCCGTGCGCGGCCAGCCAGGGGTCACGATGACGGGCCAAGGTACGGCGGGGCGCAAGACCATCACCCTGCGCGGAATGGAAGGCCGTCATGTCCTGACCATGATCAACGGTCGGCGTATCGCCGCCAGCGACGATATCGTCGGCCATTCCGACTATCAGTACAACTGGACGCCGATGTCGTCGGTCGAGCGAATAGAGATCATTCGGGGGCCGATGTCCACGCTATATGGCTCCGAAGCGTTGGGTGGCGTAATCAACGTGATCACACGACGGCCCAAGGATAAATGGGAAGGCGAGCTCAATCTGGGCGGTGCCACCCTTGCCAACAGTGCCGGCGGCGATCAAACGAATGCGATGGTCTATTTGGGCGGGCCGATAGGTGAAAGGCTGACATTGCGCGTCAGCGGTCAGACAGCCTATAACCAGTCCATTGCTTCCGAAAGCGACCCTGGCACTACCGGGATCGAGGGCAGCAAGCTTAATATGGGAAGTATCGGTGCCACGATAGACTTGACTGCCAACCAGACTCTGGACCTGGATTACACCGGTGGGTTGGAGCGTCGTTTTTTCGATGCATCCACCCGGGGGGCCTACTACGAGAACAACTACGACATTCGTCGTGATCAGGGCAGCATTGTCTGGAACGGCAATTTTGAAAAATGGAATGGCCAACTACGGGCCTACCGCAGTGAAATCGACATCACCAACCATCGGACCAACGGACAGTCGCCGTCCGAACCTCAGAATATGAAGGAAGGCGTGGTCGATGGCTTTGCCAGCACGACACTTGGGCGTCATCGCCTGACGGGAGGCGGCGAGTTGCGCCGCGAAGAGCTCACGCACGCCGAACTGGTTGGGGGCGAGGATTCCGCACGTCATAACGCACTGTTTTTGCAGGATGAGATCGAGCTCGGTCATGGGTTGACGTTCACTGTGGGCGCGCGCTACGACGATCACGAAATCTTCGGCAATGAGATCAGCCCACGTGCCTACCTGGTCTGGGAAGCCTCCAGCGATCTGGTCATAAAAGGGGGCTATGGCCACGCATTCAAGGCGCCGACTCTGAAACAGAGTTCGCCAAACTACCGCTACGAGGGTTCCAGCTACGATGTGCTGGGCAATCCCGACCTGCGTCCCGAGTCGCTGGATTCATTTGAATTGGGTGCTGATTGGCAAGTCGGCGATGTGGCATTGACCGGCACCGTCTTCTACAGCAAGGTGCGAGACCTGATCGCCAGCACCAAAATCAGCCCTGCTGGCCAGCGCAGTGTGTATCAATACCAGAACGTCGATCGCGCCCGCATCATGGGGTTAGAAGCCGGTTCCGTGTGGGATATTTCGCCGTCCTTTGCCTGGAGCACCAGCCTGACACTGCTCAAGACCGAGGATCTGGACACCGGAGAGCAACTGGAATATCGCCCCAAGCTGTCTGCTTCATCTGCTGTGGACTGGTTTGGACCGGCCGGGTGGTCGGCGCGCGTTGGACTTGAATATACCGGCAAGCAATATGCGTCGTCCGGGAATCTGCCTGGCTATACCTTGTGGAATGCGAGCGTGGCCAAGGATTTTGGCAAGCAGGTGACCCTGCGCATCGGTCTGGACAACATCGGCGATGTGAATCTTGAAGACAAGTCGCCTGATTTCCAGTATGCCGAACGCGGCCGCACCGTATTTGCAAACCTGCAGATGCGCTTTTAATGAATAACCGGACTCACACCATCATGCATCAACTTTTCCCTGCCGCCCGGCATCGCGCAAGCCAGATATGCCGTCCGGTGCTTTATGCCGCCCTTATGGCGCTGGTTCTGGTGCAGGCGCCCGCCCAGGCCAGCAAGCCGACGGCCACGGAGGCTGACTACGCACTGCAGATCAACTATCTGGATGACGCCCAGGAAGGTCTGTATGAGGTGCAGTACAACCATGCCCATAAGCTGGTCATGACCGCAGTGATCAATCGCGTCCAGGCCAAGGAAGACCTGGGCTATGTGTATGCCTTTGATGCCGATACGTTGGAAAAGCGCTGGCGCCTGTCGGTACCGCAGCAAGCCTTTGCCCTGGCCCAGGATCGAACCCATGGCAAGCTGTTCGTCACGCATGGAAAGAACAACGCCATCCGCATCAGTCGAATTGACATCGCCACGGGGAAGCTCGAAGCCACCAGCACACGCCTGACTACGCAGCCGGCGGATTTTAAAGGTTTTGAAGGCCTGCGCCATATGGTGTTTGTGCCGGCCACCAACGAATTGTTCGTTGGCCACAGCGCCACACGTCAATCCGGCGAGGAAGGCGAACGTGACTATAAGCTTCTGGTCGTGAATGCGGATTCGTTAACGTTGCAGGACGAAGTCGAGGGTGCCTTTCCCAGCACGGGTTATGGGCTGACCTATGACGAAGAAAAGAATCTCATCTATACATCTGGCACCTACGTCAATGTCATTGATCCTGCCACGCGCCGCGTAAGCCGGTCGCTGATGCTGCAGGGTGCCGATCCCAAGCCGGGCAATATCCTGAGTCTTGCCATCGATAACGAGCATCGCCGTATCTTCGCCGCGCAGAACATCTTCCGTTCCGAGGGCGGCGACGATGGGATTTACGTGTTTGACCTGGATAGTGGCAAGCAAAAGGCCTTTGTGCGAACAGGAACGGGCAGCATCAGCGTTACCTACAACCCGGAACTGAACGAAGCCTACGTCAGCAATTTCCGTGTCGGCACGATCAGCGTCATCGACGGCCAGTCGTATAAAGTGAAACGTACGTTCAATGTGGGCGGCCTGCCCAACGAGATGGCATTGGACATCGTTGAACGCCGTCTGTATGTTGGACTCAAAGACGTGTACAGTGCCCGGTCTTCCACCGGAGATTTCCTGGCCGGCTCCAAAGAGCGGCTCTTGAAAATAGACCTGCCTGCAAAACACCAGTAGCTTTAACCAGTGTGGGCACAGGAAGTAATGCACCGTATTTCCTGAGGTTCCGACCTATTCAGGTATTGCAGCTTTTCCGTCTTTGTCCTGCCGTGTATTAATAGTAAAGTGCTCCGTGTATATTGATCTTTATTCAGCCGTCCGCGGCTGATGGTTTTCAATTAATCTGGACAGGAGTGCACGGCAATGACTGAATCGAAGAATGGCGCTGTTGATGGTTCAACAACCGGTGCGGGAGCCCCCGCGCCCAGCGATCGCAATTCCCTTACGGCAGGCCCCAACGGGCCTATTTTGCTTCATGATGTTCACTTTCTGGAGCAGATGGCGCACTTCAACCGCGAGAAAGTGCCCGAGCGCCAACCGCATGCCAAAGGGGCGGGGGCATTTGGCGTGCTTGAAATTACCTCGGACGTCTCTGCCTATACCAAGGCAGCCCTGTTTCAGCAGGGCTGTAAGACCGAAATGCTGGCGCGTTTTTCAACCGTGGCGGGCGAGGCGGGCAGCCCCGATACCTGGCGCGACGTGCGCGGCTTCTCGCTCAAGTTCTACACCGAAGAAGGCAACTACGATCTGGTCGGCAACAATACGCCGATATTCTTCGTGCGTGATCCTATGAAGTTTCCACATTTCATTCGCAGCCAGAAACGTTTGCCTGATTCGGGCCTGCGCAATAACCACATGCAGTGGGATTTCTGGACGAACAATCCCGAGTCCGCGCACCAGGTTGCCTATCTGATGGGCAATCGTGGACTGCCGAAAACCTGGCGTCATATGAACGGCTATGGCTCGCACACCTATATGTGGGTCAATGCAGCGGGCGACAAATTCTGGGTCAAGTATCATTTTCATACCCGCCAAGGCTTGCAAGATTTCAGCAATGACCAGGCCAAGGATATGGCCGGGGCCGATGCCGACTATCACCGCAGGGATCTCTTCGAAGCAATTGCAAAAGGTGAACATCCCAGCTGGACGCTGTCGGTGCAGGTGATGCCGTATGAAGAGGCCAAGGCGTATCGTTTCAATCCTTTTGACCTCACGAAGACCTGGTCGCACAAAGACTATCCCCTGATTGAAGTGGGCACTATGACGCTTAATCGCAATCCTGAAAACTTCTTTGCCGAAATCGAACAGGCTGCGTTTTCGCCGGGCAACACCGTGCCGGGAATCGGGCTATCTCCCGACAAAATGTTGTTGGGTCGCGCCTTTGCCTATGCCGATGCGCAGCGCAATCGTATCGGCACCAATTTTCATCAGTTGCCGGTGAACAAGCCTAAGGTGCCGGTCAACACCTATATGTTCGACGGGCAAATGACGTACGAGCACAGTGGCAACCAAGCCGTTTATGCACCGAACTCTCAGGATCGCAGTTGGGCCGACACTACGGGTAAAGCAGAGGACGGCTGGGAAATGGACGGAGATATGGTGCGCAGCGCCTACACGCTACACGCCGGGGACGACGATTTCGGCCAGCCCGGTACACTGGTACGCGAGGTGTATAACGACGAGCAACGCAGCCAGCTTGTCGAGACTGTCGCCGGCAGTCTGCTGGGGGGTGTGCGCAGCCCGGTGCTGGAACGTGCCTTCGAGTACTGGAAGAGCATAGATCCCGAGGTGGGCAGACGCATCGAGGAAAAGGTTCGTGCAGGCGGCGCACCCGAACCGGCAGCTGGAATGAGCGAGGCCTAGCCGCCCCTGGAGTGGTGATCGGGCAGTGCGGCATGGGTGGCAGTGTGATTTTTTATTTAGCCCTGCGCCCGCAGGTATTCCAACACCGCCAGCCGGTCACCGCTGAACACTGTTCGTTCTATGCTGCTTTTGCGCTGGTGTGCATACATGGGGTCATAGTATTCGCCCAGCAGGGTTTCAATCCAGCCTCGGTGACCATGCACCGATCCGCTGCGCTGTTGCTCGGCCAGGGCTTGATCCATGATGGCGGCCAGGCGTTGGTAGCGGTCCATGCCCAGGCGCCTGGTGATATTGCGCAGGCTCAGCTGCAGTTGCGCGGCAAAGTGGGCTCCGCCCTGTTCATGGCCGTAAATGGCAGTAAATTCGGCACATAGATCGACTACATATTCCTTCAGAATGCGCTCGGCGCGGTTGGCCAGGCTGTCTTCCAGCCATACCAGCGGTGACTGTTGCAAGGTTTGCCGCAGCTCCAGCGGCAGGGAGCAGTGACCTATCATGCGTCCTTCATCCTCCAGGACAAAAAACCGATGACCCAGGTTTCGCTTTTTCAGGAAATCAATGCCCAGTGTATTTTCGAAGTTGATCTGTGCAGGTTGGGGTGTGGGGCGCCTGCCGAAGCTTGAGCCGCGATGATGGGCATGGCCCTCCAGATCTATGGCATTGTCCAGTTGCGTCAGCAGTTCTGTCTTGCCGCTGCCGGTCAGGCCGCCAATAACGATGAAGCAGCATTCGGCCACGGCGGTCGTGCGCGTCTCGATCAGGAAGGAGCGCATCGCCTTGTAGCCGCCTCGAACAAGAGGATAGTGCAGGCCGGTTTCGTTTTTCAGCCATTGCTGGCCCGTTTGTGAACGCAGGCCGCCCCTAAAGCAATACATATAGCCATCAGGGTGTGTACGTGCAAAAGCCTCCCAGGCGGCGATGCGCTCGGCCTTGAGACTGCCGGAAACGAGCCGGTGCCCCAGAGCTACCGCTGCCTGCTGGCCCTTTTGTTTATAAAGGATGCCCACCTGGTGTCGCTCATCATCATTCATCAAGGGCAGGTTGCGAGCCCTGGGGAAGGCGCCTTTGTTGAATTCGACCGGTGCGCGTACGTCCAGCAATGGCAGGTCGCCCAGAAATATTGCTTGGTATTGATCGCTATCGATGCACATCAATGTCTCAGTTGGATTAAATAAGCATTAACTTAGTGCATTCCCTAAGTGTTATGTGTGCGGTTATGGTGCACAATTCCGTTCATGCAGGTGAGGAGACAAGCCCTGCATGGGCAAAGCCGATAAATCGGTATATAAAAAAGTAGCAGGTCCCATAAAAAATAAAAACGTACAAAAGCCGACGACACAATCGTCGGCTTTTGTCATTTCCGGCCCTACCGGCAGCAATCAAGGCGCATCGCGTTTTTCTGTGGGTAGTTGCAGCAGCACTTGAACCGCGCCGGCGCCGCCATCCTGTTCGCTGCATTCCACATAGGCCATAACGGCTGCTATCTGGCTTAGCCAGCGCCTTGTGGTTTGCCTCAGAACCGATTCTCCATCCTTGGATCCATAGCCTTTGCCGTGCACGATACGCACGCATTTGATCTGGTGGGCGATACAGGTTTGCAGAAACCGGTCCAGACGTTCGCGTGCTTGTTCCAGTGTATTGCCGTGCAGATCCACACTGGCGCCTATGGGCCACTTGCCGCGTTTCAGGCTTTTGATCAGATCAGGGCCGTGGCCAGGGCGCAGATAGTGTGTGTCGTCGGCATCTACCTTGGCGGGACTATAGTGATCGGAGGCTTGCGGCAGGAATGACGGCTCGCTGCCCACGGCACGCTCACGCCGCTGGCGCAATAATTCCCGCCCTGCCACAGGTGGCAAGGTCAATACCAAGCGGCGGGTATCCTTGATGGGTGTGACCGTTTTCATGGTGCGCCGAAATAGCTGAATATCGGCGCCGCTAAGTACGGGTGCGTCGGTTTTCGCCGGGGTCTGGGGTAGTGCCGGGGTTGCCGCAGTTGCCCGTTTGGCGGCCGTTTCTGTGGCAGCTACTTTGCTCAGGCGCTTCAAGTCGGCCAGCCCGTGGGCTTGCCGGCTTTGGCGCCCGTTTTTATTCGCCGGCATTCTCCAGCCAGCGCTGTGCGTCCAGGGCGGCCATGCAGCCGGTGCCGGCACTGGTGATGGCCTGGCGGTAGACGTGATCTTGCACGTCGCCCGCAGCGAATACACCGGGTACGGAGGTCATGGTGGCCAAGCCGTTCAAGCCGCTTTTGGTCACGATGTAGCCGTTTTCCATGGTGAGCTGGCCTTCGAAGATACCTGTGTTGGGCTTGTGTCCGATGGCAATGAAAACGCCGGTCACGGGCAAATCTTCGGAGGTGTCCGTCTGGTTGTTGCGCAAGCGTGCACCGGTTACACCCGATTGATCACCCAGTACTTCTTCAAGCTCGTGAAAGAGCTTGAGCTTCATATTGCCATTGGCCACCTTGTCCATCAGCTTGTCGGTCAGGATAGGTTCGGAACGGAACTTGTCGCGACGATGAACCAGGGTGACGCTGCGGCAAATATTGGACAGATACAGCGCCTCTTCGACGGCGGTGTTGCCGCCGCCGACCACGATTACATCTTGATTTTTATAGAAAAATCCGTCGCATGTGGCGCAGCCTGAAACACCTTTGCCCATGAATTCCTGTTCGGTGGGCAGACCCAGGTACTGCGCCGAGGCGCCTGTGGCGATGATGAGTGCGTCGCAGGTGTACTGGCTGCCCGTATCGCCCGTCAGGGTGAAAGGGCGTTTGGACAAGTCCACACTGGCAATGTGGTCGAAAATCATTTCCGTATTGAAACGCTCTGCGTGGGCCTGAAACCGCTGCATCAGGTCTGGTCCCTGGACCCCCTGGGCGTCGGCCGGCCAGTTGTCTACGTCGGTGGTGGTCATTAATTGACCACCTTGTTCCAGGCCTGTTACCAGTACGGGGTTCAGGTTGGCGCGAGCCGCGTAAACGGCGGCGCTATACCCCGCCGGGCCAGAACCCAGGATCAGTACTTGGGCGTGTTTTGGAGTCGTCATTACAGAAAATCCGAAAATAGTGAACAGCCAATTATAATGAGTCCATGGCTAGATTACCTGCTACATCTCCACGCTCCTCACGCAACGTGCGTAATGGACCTTCTCCCTTGCAGTCCAGGCTGTCGGGTTTGCTTCGCGAAGCACGCTG
Organism: Alcaligenaceae bacterium; assembly: GCA_013416405.1. Taxonomy (GTDB): domain Bacteria; phylum Pseudomonadota; class Gammaproteobacteria; order Burkholderiales; family Burkholderiaceae_B; genus Pusillimonas_C. The sequence goes on along the minus strand of JACCET010000004.1, from coordinate 54,168 downwards.
GATCGTGTTCGCCGCGCTGGCCGCATGGCTGGGCCTGGTGCTTGCCACCTGGAGCCCGGCCGACCCCGCCTGGTCGCATTCCGTGCATGCCACGGCCACGCTGAACCGGGGAGGCACCCTGGGTGCGTATATATCCGATTTCCTCCTGTTTTTGTTCGGGTATTCCGCCTGGCTCTGGGTCGTGCTGTTGGCCCAGCGAGTGGTTTTGGGCTTTTATCGACTGACGCATATCCTTCTGCCCAGCAAAGAAGAGCCCTTGCCCAGATTGCATTGGGAAGTCGGCATTGGATTTTTCCTGCTGTTCATTGGCGTCATGGGTACCGAAGCGTTGCAAATGAAACAGTTGGGTGCGCATTTGCCGGCAGGCGCGGGGGGCCAACTGGGGCAATTGCTGGCCAGCGGCATGGCCATGGCCATGGGTAAAACAGGTTGCACGCTTTTGCTGCTGGTCTTTGTGGCCGTGGGCGCCAGCCTGTTCTTCGGATTTTCCTGGCTGGTTCTGTCCGAGCGTGTGGGGCTGGCCATAGAAAAAGCCATACGTCGCCTTATCGATCTGAAAGTGGCACGCGATGACCGCAAGGTTGGCCAGGCCAAGAAAGCCGAGCGCGACGAGACCGTGGTGGCCAAGCAGGAAAAATTGGTGCACGAACAGCCCGTGCGCATTGAACCGGCCATTACCACGGTGCCCAAATCGGTGCGTGTGGAAAAAGAGAAGCAGAAAACGCTGTTTACCGCGCCCATAGAGTCGGGCAGCTCAGGAGACCTGCCGGCCGTCAGCCTGCTTGACATGCCGGTCGACAATCCCGAAACGGTTTCACCCGAAACCATCGAATACACCTCGCGCCTGATCGAGAAGAAGCTGTCCGATTTCGGCGTCAGTGTCGTGGTGGTGGCGGCGCAGGCCGGCCCCGTGATTACCCGTTATGAAATCGAGCCGGCCACTGGCGTGAAGGGCAGCCAGATCGTGAATCTGGCCAAAGACCTCGCCCGGGCACTCAGCCTGGTCAGCATACGCGTGGTCGAGACCATACCTGGCAAGAATCTGATGGGGCTGGAATTGCCCAACCCCAAGCGTCAGATGGTCAAGCTGTCAGAAATCATTGGTTCGCAAACCTATCATGCCAGCAGCTCCATGCTGACCATGGCGCTGGGCAAGGATATCGCGGGCAATCCGGCGGTGGCCGATCTGGCCAAAATGCCGCACTTGCTGGTGGCGGGCACCACGGGTTCGGGCAAGTCGGTAGGTATCAATGCCATGATACTGTCGCTGCTGTACAAGGCCGATGCCACCCAGGTTCGTCTTATCCTGATCGACCCCAAGATGCTCGAAATGAGTGTCTATGAAGGTATTCCGCATCTGCTTGCTCCGGTGGTCACCGATATGCGCCACGCCGCCAATGCCTTGAACTGGTGTGTCGGCGAAATGGAAAAGCGTTATCGCCTGATGAGCAAGATGGGTGTGCGCAACCTGGCCGGCTATAACAACAAGATACGCGAAGCCATGAAGCGCGAGGAACCCATACCCAACCCGTTCTCGCTCACGCCCGATGCGCCCGAACCATTGGCGCCGTTGCCCATGATCGTGGTCGTCATCGACGAGCTGGCCGACCTGATGATGGTTGTCGGCAAGAAAATCGAAGAACTCATCGCGCGTCTGGCACAAAAGGCGCGCGCCGCAGGCATACACCTGATCCTGGCAACGCAGCGCCCCAGCGTGGATGTGATCACGGGCCTGATCAAGGCCAATATTCCCACGCGTATTGCCTTCCAGGTTTCATCGAAGATCGATTCACGCACGATACTGGACCAGATGGGCGCTGAAACGCTGCTGGGGCAGGGCGACATGCTGTACATGCCGCCGGGCACCGGCCTGCCCGTTCGCGTGCATGGCGCTTTTGTGCACGACGATGAAGTCCACCGGGTGGTCGAGTCGCTGAAAGCGCAAGGTGAGCCCAACTACGTCGATGGCTTGCTGGAAGGCGCCCTGGAAGGGGAAACCGGCGACGGGGTGGGCAGCGTCACCGGCTTTGCCGACGCCGAATCCGATCCCTTGTACGATCAAGCGGTCGAAGTCATTCTGAAGAATCGGCGCGCGTCCATTTCGTCAGTGCAGCGCCATCTGCGCATAGGCTACAACCGTGCCGCGCGCCTGCTCGAACAAATGGAGCAAGCGGGCCTAGTGTCAGCCATGCAGTCGAATGGCAATCGTGAAATTCTGGCTCCTGCGGGGAATAGTTCAAATGAAGATTAAATCTGGTTTCAGACAGTTTGCGTCAGCGCTGGTCATGGCGCTTGCTCCCGTGATGGCCTGGTCCACCCAGGCACCCGATCAACTCGAGCAGTTCATTGCCAAGGTTCAGGCAGCCACAGGCGAATTTACCCAGCAAAGGCTGGATCAGCAGGGTAAATCGCCCCAGTCGGGCAAGTTCTCGTTCAAGCGGCCGGGAAAGTTCAAGTGGGCCGTCGAAAAGCCCTACGAGCAGTTGATCATTTCGAATGGCAAACAGGTCTATCAATACGATCCCGACCTGGCGCAGGTCACTGAACGTGGCGTGGATCAGTCCATAGGTACGTCTCCGGCCGCCATACTGTTTGGCTCGGGCTCACTGGCCGAAACATTCACCATTTCCAGCCTGCCTTCCAAAGACGGGTTCGACTGGCTGCGGGCTCTGCCCCGAGGCGGATCCGCGGGCTTTACCCACGTCGACATAGGCTTTAAGAACTCCATGCCGGCCAGACTCGAACTGCTGGATTCCTTCGGCCAGACCACACGCATAGACTTAAGCAATATTGTTTCCAATCCCGAGTTGGGTGCCGATGAGTTCAACTTCACGCCACCTGCCGGTGTTGATGTCGTCAAGATGCAGTAGGCCTTGATGGCAACGTCCGATCTTTTTTCAAACGCGTCCGGCACCTATGCGCATGCGCCCCTGGCCGAACGCATGCGCCCCAAAACCCTGGCCGATGTGGTGGGGCAGGCGCATTTATTGGAACCCGGCAAGCCTTTGAAAGTGGCGTTCGATTCGGGGCGGCCACATTCCATGATCTTCTGGGGGCCGCCAGGCGTGGGCAAGACCACGCTTGCCCGTCTCATGGCCGACGGCTTCGATGCCCAGTTTTTGGCCATTTCAGCGGTGCTGGGCGGTGTCAAGGACATACGCGAGGCGGTCGTGGCGGCCCAGGTCGCGCAAGGGCAGGGCCGACGCACCATATTATTCGTCGATGAAGTGCATCGCTTCAACAAGGCACAGCAAGATGCCTTTCTGCCTTATGTGGAAAGCGGCCTGTTCACCTTTATCGGCGCCACCACAGAAAACCCTTCCTTTGAAGTCAATTCGGCCTTGCTCTCGCGGGCGCGCGTTTATGTGCTGCAGTCGTTGGCTCTGGAAGAGCTGCAGCAGCTGATAGAGCGCGCCATGCTGATCCTGAATCACGATGGCGAACCGCTGGAGTTCGATCCGGTTGCGCGCGAGAAGCTAGCCCGCTGGGCAGACGGCGATGCACGCAGGGTCATCAACGCCATCGAGGTCGTGGCCGAATCGGCGCGCGGGGCAGGGCGCACATTGGTCGACAGCGATTGGCTGGAAACATCGCTGTCACAGGATCTGCGCCGCTTCGACAAGGGCGGCGATGCCTTTTATGATCAGATCAGCGCCTTGCACAAGGCTGTTCGTGGTTCAGACCCGGATGCTGCCTTGTATTGGTTTGCGCGTATGCTGGATGGGGGCGCCGACCCCAGGTATTTGTCGCGCCGCATTGTGCGCATGGCCATCGAGGACATAGGCCTGGCGGATCCACGGGCAACGGAACTGGCCTTGAACGGTGCGGACATCTACGAGCGTCTGGGTTCGCCCGAAGGCGAACTGGCCCTGGCCCAGGCGGTGGTTTACCTGGCCTGCGCCGCCAAATCCAATGCGGTCTATAACGCTTACAAGCAGGCCAGGCGCTATGCCGAAGAAAATGGCAGTGCGCCTGTTCCGGCCCATTTGCGCAATGCGCCGACCAAGCTGATGAAGGCGCTGGGCCATGGGCATGCCTACCGCTACGCGCACGACGAGCCGCATGGCTACGCGGCGGGCGAGCAATATTTCCCCGACGGCCTGAAGGCACGTTTCTACCGGCCCAGCGATCGCGGGCTAGAGGGTAAAATCTCCGAGAAGCTCGCCTTCCTGCGAGAGCTCGACAAGCAACACGACAAGGGCTAATGTCCCGTTCAATTCATATTTTTTTGGTTATTTATGCTAGATCCCAGTCAGTTACGTAAAGATCTGCCCGCCGTCGTCAAGGCGCTGGCGCTACGCGGCATCACCTTCGATACCGAGCGATTCAGTCAGCTCGAGGCCCGGCGCAAATCGGTTCAGGTTGAAACCGAGGCGCTGCAGGCGCGCCGCAATGCGGTGTCCAAGGCAATAGGCCAACTGAAATCCAGGGGTGAAGACGCAAGCAAGGAAATGGCCGAGTCCCAGCAAATACCGGCCCGCCTGAAAGAACTGGAAAATGATTTGGCGGCGGTGCAGGGCGAGCTCAATGGCTGGCTCATGACCATACCCAACCTGCCGCACGCAAGCGTGCCGGCCGGCAAAGACAGCGATGACAATATCGAAGTGCGTCGCTGGATTCCGCCCGGCATCGCGACCGACGCCGATGGTAATCCACAGCCCCTGGGTTTCGAAGCCAGGGATCACGTGACGTTGGGCGAACCGCTGGGGCTTGATTTTGAAACCGCGCGCAAATTGTCGGGTGCGCGATTCATGATGCTGCGCGGCCCCATGGCCCGCCTGCATCGCGCGTTGGCGCAGTTCATGCTTGACCTGCAAACGACCGAGCACGGCTACCAGGAATGCTACACCCCTTATATCGTCAATAGCTCGACCCTGTTTGGTACCGGGCAGCTTCCCAAGTTCAAGGACGACATGTTTTGGGTCACCAAGGGCGGGGACGATGACGCTTCAGCAGATCAGGACGATGACACTGCACAAGAAGATCTTTACCTGATTTCGACCTCGGAAATCACACTGGCCGGATCCGTGCGCGACACCATAGTGGCCAACGAGGAACTACCTTTGAAGATGACGGCGCATACGCCTTGTTTTCGCTCCGAGGCCGGCAGCGGCGGGCGCGATACGCGCGGCATGATACGCCAGCACCAATTCGACAAGGTCGAGATGGTGCAGATCGTGCATCCGGATCACTCCTACGATGCACTGGAAGAGATGGTCGGTCATGCCGAAACCGTGCTGCAGCGACTGGGCGTGGCCTATCGCGTCGTCTTGCTGTGTGGCGGCGATATGGGTTTCGGCGCAGCCAAAACCTACGACCTGGAAGTCTGGCTGCCGGCGCAAAATACCTGGCGGGAAATTTCATCCGTGTCCAATTGCGAAGCCTTCCAGGCGCGGCGCATGCAGGCGCGCTATCGTCCCGAAAAGGGCAAACCCGAATACTTGCACAGCCTGAACGGGTCCGGCCTGGCGGTTGGTCGTGCTCTGGTCGCTGTGCTGGAAAATCATCAGCAGGCTGATGGCAGCGTTCGTATTCCTGAAGCGTTGCGTCCCTATATGGGCGGCGTGGAACTCATGGCCGTGCAGGGTTAAGCCCCTGCCGGCAGTGGTAAACCGAAAACAAAAAAGGCATAGGCATGGATCTGGAGCTTGGCGGTAAAGTCGTACTGATAACCGGTGGCAGCAAAGGCATAGGGCTGGCATGCGCGCATGCCTTTGCCCGCGAAGGAGCGAAAGTGGCCATAGCCTCGCGCAGCGCAGATAACCTTGCCGCTGCCCGGGCCGAACTCGAGCAGGCCGGATACGCGGTCCATACCTACGCTGCGAATCTGAGCGATGCGCAGGCAGCTCAGCAATTGGTCGATATAGTGGAAGACCAGGTTGGACCGATTGCCGTGCTGGTGAATTCCGCGGGGGCGGCCAAGCGCCATCTTCCGGCGACACTGACCCCACAGGCTTGGCGCGATGCCATGGATGCCAAGTATTTTCCTTATATCAACGCCATGGATGCCGTCATCAAGCAAATGGTGCCGCGCGGCCATGGGGCCATCGTCAACATCATAGGTGCGGGCGGCAAAATGGCCAGCCCCTTTCATTTGCCCGGTGGCTCGGCCAATGCAGCGTTGATGCTCGCCTCGGCCGGCCTGGCCAATGCCTGGGGCAACAAGGGCCTGCGTATCAATGCAATCAACCCTGGCGCAACCCTTACCGAGCGCGTGCAAGGCTCGCTGGAAGCTGAGTCCGAAATTACCGGAATGTCGACGGATGAAGTGCTGAAAGCCAAAGAAAAAAGCATACCGCTGGGCCGTTTGGCCAAGCCCGAGGAAGTGGCGGACGCTGCGCTATACCTTGCGTCTGCCCGTGCCAGCTACGTGACTGCCGCACTGCTGACCATGGATGGCGGCATACATCCCATGGGTGGCTGACCGCCGGACTCTTGCTTTAACGGCAGGCGGTGACGCGATCAAGTGCTTTGCGGCGGGTGGGCAAGAAAGGGCGACTCTTGCTCATTTGCTTCGTTTTCCAGAATGATCTGAGCCGTCAATTTCACGTGATCCGTCAGCAGTGCAACGGCACGCTCCGTGTCTCGTGTAATCGCAGCCTCCGCGATATTGTGGTGTTCGGAATCCAGGTGGGGGCGGTCTAGGTGAATGGACAGCACACGGTAGCGTTCCGAATGGATGAACAGCAGCTCTCGAATGCGCATCAGCCAAGGGCTGTCGCATGCTTCGACGAGCGTGGCGTGAAAGCGCACGTGTGTATTTATCCATGCTGGATTGAATTCGTTCTCAAGGTATACACGGGTGCGGCTCAGCTCGTGGAGACTGGCCAGCACGCGTCCTTCCCAGGCCAAATCGCCGTTCTGGATCGACCGTAGCAGGCACTGCCCTTCAATTGCGACTCGCCGCTCGGTGAGATCGAGCAGGTCGGCAAGCGACACTGACGCCACTCGAAAGCCCCGTTGCGGTTCAGTGACGACGAATCCGTCTGAGCTCAGGCGGGCCAGCGCTTCACGCACCGCGCTGAGGCTGACACCCCGATCTTTGGCCATGGATGCAATGTTCAGCTTGGTCGCGGGCTTAAGACGGTAAGTCAGTATGTCGTCGCGCAGCGATAGATAAACACTTTCAGTCAGGCTTTTACCGGTTTTCGTCACTTGTGCACCCTCGTTCTATTCCTGTTCGTGCTGCGTTTGGCAAGACTACCACGGCCTGTTTTGAATGCGGCCCTTGACAATTCATCGTAAAAAATCGATTATTAGTATGAAATCGATTTTATCACTTCGGCGTATTAAAACTCCAGAACAATATTGCGCTAAAGAATTCGGCCGTCAGGACGGCCGCCCACAAGGGGAGAGGAGAAGGAAATGAGAGCAGCAATTATTGGTGCCGGTTCACTGGGAACCATCATTGGCGCACTGATGACCCATGGCGGCCGTCAGGTTGACCTTGTCGACGCCAATGAGGAACACGTTGCGGTGATGAATCGTGTGGGCGCGCGGATCACCGGAGAAATGGATCTCCTGGTTCCTGTGCGTGCACTGGTACCCAGTGAAATGACAGGACAGTACGACTTGGTCTTTCTGCTGAACAAGCAGACCGCCAACGATGCCGTGCTGCAGCACCTGCTGCCCTTCCTGCATGACGACAGCATAGTCTGCACCCTGCAAAATGGTATCCCCGAGCCACGGGTCGCCTCGTTCGTTTCCGCGCAACGGACCATTGGTGGTGCGGTCGGCTTCGGCGCAACCTGGATCGGGCCTGGAGTCTCGCAATTGACTACCCGGGAAGAAGCGGTCAGGAAGTTTGCCTTCGAGATAGGCGAGCTCGATGGCGTGACACGTTCGCGCCTGAGCCAGGTGCAAGCCTACCTTTCTTGCGTAGGAACCACGCAGATTTTGCCCGATCTGTTGGGAGTACGCTGGTCGAAAGTACTGATGAACGCCACTTTCAGCGGTATGTCCGCTGCCTTGGGCTGCACCTTCGGGGAAGTGATGGACGACTCGCGCGCCCTGCGTTGCATCGCGTTCCTCGCCGACGAGACGGTGCGTGCCGCGCATGCCGCGGGACACCTCATGGCGCCGATGCAAGGCGAAGACTTCGAGCAGTTTCTACTGGCGCCGTCGGCTGATGCGGTTGCCCAGACCCCACTGATCGAACGGATCTGGAGTCAGCATCGACAACTGCGTGCCAGCATGCTCCAGGATCTGGAGAAAGGCCGCGACACCGAGATCAACTTCATCAACGGCGTTGTCCGCGATACGGGTCGACAGTTTGGCGTACCCACCCCCTTCAACGACCGCGTCATCGAGCTGGTCCTCGAGGCGCAGAGCCGGCGTCAGGTTCCCACATTCTCCAACATCACTCGTTTCGACGATCTACTTGCTTCCCGCTCCGGTCAAGCTCAACAAGTCTAGGAAATATGAAATGGCTGCAAACCCATCATCCAAAGTCATCATCACCTGCGCCGTTACCGGCGCCGTCCATACTCCTTCGATGTCCGAGCATCTGCCCCTGACTCCGGATCAAATTGTCCGGAATGCAGTGGATGCGGCGAACGCCGGCGCGGCCATCGTACACCTGCATGCACGGGATCCGAACGATGGACGCCCCACGGCCGACCCCGCTATATTCGACATGATCGTGCCGCGTATCCGTGAACAGACGGATGTGGTTCTCAATATAACGAGCGGCGGCAGCACGCGCATGACTCTGGAAGAGCGCCTTGCCTATCCCCTGAAGCTCAAGCCCGAAATGTGCTCGCTCAACATGGGGTCGATGAATTTTTCGATCCACCCTGCGGCGCAAAAAATCAAGGAATGGAAGCACGCCTGGGAGAAGCCCTATATCGAAGGAATGGAAGATCTCATATTCCGCAATACGTTCAAGGATATAAAACATATCCTGAAGGTGCTTGGCGATGACTGCGGAACCCGGTTCGAATTCGAATGCTACGACCTTGGGCATCTATACAACCTGGCGCACTTCGTCGACGCCGGCCTGATCAAGGGGCCGCTGTTCATCCAGATGATTTTCGGCATCCTTGGCGGAATGGGGCCTGATCCCGAAAATCTGACGCTGATGCGCACCACTGCCGATCGTCTCTTTGGCCGCGAGAACTATCAGTTCTCTGTTCTTGGCGCAGGGCGCCACCAAATGCCCCTGATCACGATGGGTGCGATCATGGGCGGCCACGTGCGTGTGGGGCTTGAAGACAGCCTTTACCTGGAGTCGGGCAAGCTTGCCGCCTCATGCGCCGAGCAGGTTCAGAAGATCAGCCGCATCCTCAATGAACTCTCGCTGAAAACGGCGACAGCCGACGAGGCTCGTGTGGCGCTCGGCCTGAAAGGCAGTGCCCACATCTCACTCTAGGTGTTCAAAAGGAGGGGGCGCAAGCGTTGCCGCCCTGCCGATCATGCCGAGCTGATGATCACGAATCAACGACAGTAAAAACAATATAAACAATGATGTGTTGGGGACATGAATGGAGTTCTTTCTAATCTCTCTTTTGAATAGCTTGAGCTATGGGCTGCTTTTGTTCATGCTCTCTTCGGGGCTGACGCTTATATTCAGCATGATGGGTGTACTGAATTTCGCCCACGCCAGCTTTTATATGATTGGGGCCTACTTTGCCTATACCATCAGCGGCATGGCCGGGTACTGGGCTGCCTTCATCCTCGCACCATTGCTGGTAGGGGCTGTGGGTATTGTTATAGAGCGTTATGGCTTGCGTGCTGTACATAAGCACGGCCATGTGGCCGAGCTTTTATACACCTTCGGTCTCTCGTATCTCATACTCGAAGCGGTGCAACTGATATGGGGACGCTCCGCCGTGCCCTACGGAATCCCTGAAGTCCTGCAAGGCTCTCTGTTCACCATCTACACCACCACTTTTCCCAAGTATCAGGCGTTCATGATGCTGATTGCTGTGCTGACGCTACTGGCTTTATATCTCGTTCTCACCCGCAGCAGAATCGGCTTGATCATACAAGCCTCACTCACCCATCCGGATATGGTCGAGTCGCTGGGGCATAACGTACCCCGGGTATTCATGCTTGTCTTTGGTGGTGGTTGCGCACTGGCCGGGCTGGCGGGCGTGATTGGCGGTAATTCCCTGGTCACAGAACCGAGCATGGCCGAAACATTGGGCACCATCATATTTGTGGTGGTCGTCGCCGGCGGGATGGGTTCGCTCATGGGTGCACTTCTGGCATCGCTGCTCATCGGTGTTATTCAGACTTTTTCCGTTGCTATCGACATATCGCCACTGGATGTGCTGTCAGCCGCCGGCCTGAACATCGGCCCTGATGCATTCGGGCATTCCGTATTGGCGGTCAGCTTATCGGATGTGGCGCCCATGCTGCCATATGCGCTTCTGGTGCTGATCTTGATATTCCGCCCGCGCGGGCTGCTGGGTAAACGGGAGAACTGAGCATGACCACGCACTCATTGATTGACACCAAGGCCGCCGGATTGAACACTAACCGGATACTGCTGATGTGGCTGGGCTTTGCAGCGGTGCTGCTGTTGGCGCCCCATGTGTTCACATCATCGCTGGCCCATTCCCACCTTATACAGATGGGTACCGGCATCGTACTGGCTTTGTCTTACAACATACTGTTGGGTCAAAGCGGCATGCTGTCCTTTGGGCACGCCGCGTTTTCCGGACTGGGTGCCTTTATGTCAGTTCATGCAATGAACCTGGCGGGAGGAGGCGGTTTCTGGATGCCCCTGCCATTGATACCTATTGTCGGCGCCCTGACAGGCCTGGCCTTCGCGGCATTGATAGGCTATGTCATTACACGAATCTCGGGGGTTGCCTTTGCGATGATCACCTTGGGGATCGGGCAGATGGCTTATGCGAGTTCGCTGATGTTTCCCGGCTTCTTCGGTGGAGAGGGTGGCGTTTCCACCAACCGCGTGTACGGCGAGCCTATTTTCGGCTGGAGCTTCGGCCCTCAGATACAGGTCTACTATCTTGTGGCGTTCTGGTTGCTCATCTGCGTGACGGCAACCTTCTATCTGACCAGAACGCCCTTGGGCCGTCTGTTGAACGGTGTCCGCGACAACGAGGAGCGTATTCCATTCATAGGATTCAATCCTCACATGCTTCGCTACATGGCGCTTATGACCGCGGGGCTGTTCGCGGGGATTGGCGGATCTTTGATGGCCATCAATTTCGAGATAGCAACGGATGAGGTATTGAGCTTGCACGAGTCTGGAGCTGTATTGCTGTTCACCTTCATCGGGGGCACGACGAGCTTCTTCGGCCCAATACTTGGTGCTGTCATCGGGGTGCTGCTAACCAAACTCCTGCCCGACTACACAGCCGGCTGGCAGATGTACCTGGGCATCGTTTTCATACTCGTGGTGGTCTATGCGCCCGGGGGGGTCATCAGTTTGTTGAAGCCCGGTGCGGATATGGTCAGGAAAACAGTCGTTCACAAGCGATACGCATTGTTCTGCTGCCTTCTTCTTAGCATCACGTCGTTGCTGGTGGGTTCTATCGTTTTGATCGAATTGCTGTATCACCGGGCCACCGGCACCTCGGATCCCTTACCGCTTTGGGGTTTCAGTCTGGATCATCAAGGTTTCATCGTATGGGCAATGGCGATTGCCATTCTCCTTGCCGGTCTGTTGACCCTCAAGCCCTCGGGGGGCGCGCTGTTCAGGCAGCTTGCACAAGATACCGCGCAGCTTGAAGGAGAAGCGTAATGACACAGAATGTTCTTGAGCTGAAGAATGTGCATAAACAGTTCGGCAAAACTGAAATCATCAGAGGGCTGGATCTCAAGGTCAGAAAAGGCGAAAGGCTGGCGGTCATTGGGCCGAATGGTGCGGGAAAGTCAACTTTGTTCCATCTTATTTCGGGTCGGTTATCCGTCAGTTCCGGCGAAATATGGTTCGATGGAGATCGAATCAATGAGTGCAACGCGCAGCAAATATACCAGCGCGGGTTGAGTCGCAGCTTTCAGATCACGAACCTGTTCAGTCGTCAGACCGTTTACGAAAACATCCTCTCGGCGGCGATGTGGGCTCAAGGCTATCGATATACCTTCTGGAGGCGTATCAGCCAGCTCAAGCCTCTGCACGATCGAGCACAGGAAGTGCTTGAACTGATCGGGCTGGCCGCGCGTCGCAATGTTTCCGTGAACTTGCTTACCTACGCCGAGCAACGCGCGCTTGAAATCGGCATGGCCGTGGCAGGCGGCGGGCATACTATTTTGCTCGACGAACCCACTGCTGGCATGAGCCGTGGCGAAAGCGACGCCGCGATCGAGTTGATCAAAACCATCAGTACAGACAAGACGCTACTCATTGTCGAGCATGACATGGGGGTGGTGTTCGGTCTGGCTGATCGAGTGGCCGTCGTCGTCTATGGTCAAGTCATCGCGTGCGACACACCAGAGAACATTCGGGCCAATGCCAAGGTTCAGGAAGCCTATTTGGGCGTCAAAAAAGATCAGAGAGAAGAGGTGGCCGATGGCATTGCTTGAAATCTCGGGGCTTCATGCCTACTACGGAAAAAGTCATGTACTGCAAGGCGTTGACTTGCGCATTGATGCCGGTGAAATCGTAAGCCTGCTTGGGCGTAACGGCGTGGGCAGATCGACTACGGTGAAAGCGATCATGGGCCTGGTTCGTTCGACGGGGTCAGTCGTGTTCGATGGTAAAGAATTGAATGGGATGAAAACCCATGAAATTGTGCATCAAGGCCTGGGTTATGTGCCGGAAAGCCGGGACGTATTTCCGTCGCTGACGGTGGAGCAGAACCTGCTGCTGGGGCAGCAGCGTGGAAAACGTTCCCAATGGTCCATTGATGACATGTATGAAATGTTTCCGCGTCTGAAGGAGCGCCGGCATACCGCTGCCGGGGTGATGTCGGGCGGCGAGCAACAAATGCTGACCTTATGTCGATCACTGATCGGCGACCCCAGGCTCATCATGATCGATGAGCCTACTGAAGGGTTGGCGCCGCAAATCGTGGAGCAGGTGGCGAAGTACCTCGACATCCTGCGCGAACGCGGTGTTGCTGTTCTGCTGGTCGAGCAAAAGCTGGCTATTGCGCTCGATATTTCTCAGCGGCTTTACGTCATGGGGCACGGAACCATTGTGTTTGAAGGAGCACCAGGAGATCTGCGTGACGCACATCAGGTGCGCAAGGATTGGCTGGAAGTTTAGGGTGGTTTTTAATCAATACAGGAGACATAATGAAATACGCAAGAAAATTCAAACTGGGCGCATTGGCTTTAACGATGAGTCTGGCTGCAGGCATTGCACACGCCGATACCGTCAAGATTGCGCTTATTGATCCCTTGTCGGGATCATTTGCGGCGCTGGGCGAGAACCAGCTACGCACCTGGCAATATTTCAGTGAACTTGCCAACAAAGGAAAATGGGCGGGCGAACATACCCTTGAAATCGTTGGCTTTGACAACAAGGCAGGTGTTCAAGACAGCCTGAGCCAGCTAAAGCGCGCCATTGACCAAGGCTACCGTTATGTGGCCCAGGGTAACGGTTCGGGTGCGGCATTTGCTCTGGTCGATGCCATCAACAAGCATAATGCGCGCAATCCGGGAAAGGAGGTTCTGTACATCAACCATGGGGCCATCGACCCCGAACTGACTAACGGCAAGTGCAGCTTCTGGCAATTCAGCGTCGACTCCAACGTCGACATGAAAATGAAGGCGCTGGTCAACCACTTGGCGAAAAACAAGGACGTCAAGAAGGTCTATGTCATCGGGCAGAACTATGCATTCGGACGCTCCGTCAGCGAGGCAGCCAAAAAAATGCTGGCGGAGAAGCGCCCCGACGTGCAGATCGTAGGCGACGATCTGCACCCCATCGGAGAGGTCAAGGATTTCTCTCCTTACGTGGCGAAGATCATTGCTTCGGGTGCCGACACCATCATCACCGGCAACTGGGGCTCTGATCTGGCTCTATTGATTCGCGCTGCACGCGCATCAGGGCTGGAGGCCAACTTCTATACTTATTATGCCGTGCTGAAGGGGTCGCCAACCGCGATGGGGGAAAGCGGGCTTGACCGCGTGAAGTATGTAGGCGTGGGCAACGTAAATAATGAAGGTTACAAGGGACGCGACCTTGTCGAAGGATTCAAGAAGAAGTACAACGACGACTTGACCTGGATGCAGGCGTATCCCGCAGTGGAACTACTTTCGAAGGCCATCGAGAAAGCGGGCTCCACCGATCCCGTTGATGTGGCATTTGCCATGGAAGGTATGGAAGTCGACAGCCTGTCCGGAGGAAAAGCGAAGATGCGCGCCAGCGATCATCAACTGCAGCAGCCTTTGTATGTTGCAACATGGTCAAAAACAGACGGCAACACAGTGCAGCTTGACCAGGAAGGAACGGGTTTCGGCTGGCGTACGGAAGAGGTCATTCCGGCCTCTGAAGCGCAATTACCCACTACCTGCAATATGAAGCGACCCTCGCGTTGATGCAGTAGCGTGTCAGCATGTCGTCGGCCAATCAGGTAATGACCAACCGACGATGGCGCTTAGGCCTGACAGGAGTTTTGCCGGGCATCGCATAATTTGCACGACTGACCGGCAAATGCATGGGCCGACTGGCTGGCTGGCCCGGCGTTTTTTGAGGGCCTGCAATTTGCCGCTGGGTGGTCGGGTTCGTTCCAATGAGCGCTTGCCTGGATGCCGGAGCGCTTTCTGTTTCGTTGTCGGATGAAGACGTCAGGCTTAGCACAGTGAAGATGGCAACTGCCCATATTAACAACGACAGCGACGCTGCCAACCCGCTATTCAGGCTGCCGTAGCCGGTGGCTTCAGAAGCCTGGATATGCAGTAGGGAAGATACATAAGGTACATGCCCCAGGCCTTCAAGCAGCAGGTTGCCTGGAAGGCGAAAAGCCCATTTGACCGCTTCCATGATTTCCCATGGACTGTAGGCCCCGTCACCGTTCAGGTCGGTAGCCCAAATAAAGGAGTGGACATTCATGGCGCTTCCTTTTTTCAGCGGCCCGGCACTCTGTTGGTGTCTGGACCGAAACAGGGGCATATGGCCCCATTCCCAACACACGACACGCTTCTACTATATGCCTATGCTGGAATGGGCGCAATGTCGAGAGCGATGCCGGGTTCGGGCTGTTGAATGTGTTGTGATTGTTATCGCAGTACAACGGTTTGCAGGAATTATCTTCAAAACAATATTTTTAAGTTCCTGTTCAGAATAATTAGTGATTTAATAATCATTCTCATTTGCAGTATTAGTTTTGTAGCAAGGAATGGTTGTGATGTCGTTGAAACAGTTTGCCCCGCAGCAAGGGGCAGTAGCAAAAGGCCACCTCACTCGGGTGGCCGTTTTATGTGCGCTGGGCCTGGGGTCCGCTTTTTCACCCGCTAGCGCCCAGACCGCTGGTGACAGTAGTGTGGCGAGAATGGAATCCGTTGTGGTGACCGCCTCGGGTTTTGAACAGGACATTATCGATGCGCCAGCGTCGATCTCCGTGATTCCCCGAGAGCAACTGGAAAGAGGCGCATACAAGGATCTGACCGATGCATTGCGCGATGTGCCAGGCGTCATCATGACGCCTTCCGACAACAATACATCGGATATCTCGATACGCGGCATGGGTGCCAGCTACACCTTGATTCTGGTCGACGGAAAACGGGTCAGTACGCGTGAAACGCAAACCAACGGCAGCACAGGCACGGACCAGAGCTGGGTTCCACCACTGGAAGCCATAGAGCGTATCGAGGTGGTGCGCGGTCCCATGTCCTCACTGTACGGTTCCGATGCCATGGGTGGTGTCGTCAACATCATTACACGCAAGGTGCCCAATGAGTGGGGCGGTTCGCTGCGGCTAGACTCCACGCTGCAGTCGCATTCGCGCTCGGGCAATATCTATCAGGGCAATTTCTACGTGGCGGGGCCCATCAAGGAAGACCTGCTTGGGCTGAGCGTTTATGGCGTGTATTCCTATCGCGGGGAAGACGAGATCGAGCAAGGCTATAACCGGCACACCAATCGTGGCGTGACCGCCAAGCTGTCGCTGACCCCCAATCGTGATCACGACATCATTCTGGAGGGCGGCGCCGACCGGCAACTTTATCGATCCACGCCAGGCTACACCCTGGCGATGGACGATGATCCCAGCCATCGTACATTCGACCGCCAGCACTATTCATTGACGCATAACGGCCGCTGGGGTTTTGGGACGTCCAACAGCTACGCGCAACGGGAAGAAACCAAAAACGTTTCCCGTGACATGACGATCATTAACACCACACTCAGCTCAAGCTGGACGCTGCCGGTGCTGGACGATCACACGCTGACGCTGGGTGCCTACTACAGCAACGAAGATCTTAACGATACGACCACCAACAGCATTTCTGATCGTTCCACCGTCGAGCGCTGGCAATACGCATTATTTGCGGAAGACGAATGGCAGATCACGGATACATTCGCCCTGACTGGTGGCCTTCGTATGGATCGCGACCAGCATGCGGGCCTGCATTGGAGTCCACGCTTGTATGGCGTATGGCACATGGCGGACAACTGGACCCTGAAGGGGGGTGTCTCCACGGGCTTTCGTGCGCCGTCCATGCGCCAGACCATTCCGGACTGGGGCGCGACAAGTCGCGGCGGCGACCGCTACGGTAATCCGGACCTGAAACCGGAAAAAACGCTGACCGAAGAAATCTCGCTGATTTACACCGCCGATAACGGCCTGATTGCGGGGCTGACGCTGTTCAATAACGAGTTTACCGACAAGATTACGCGCGTTCCTTGCCCGGAATGCGGACCTCCGAATTCTTCAGGCCGCGCACCGACCACCTACACCAATGTGGACGACGCGGTAACCCGAGGTATCGAGGCAACGCTGTCGGCACCGCTGTCCGACACCTTGTCGCTCACTTCCAGCTACACCTACACTTACTCCAAGCAGAAAACAGGCGAGTACGCCGGCAACCCATTGAACCAGCTGCCCAAGCATATGTTCAACATGGGTCTGGACTGGCAACCGACGGAACGGATGAATGGCTGGGTGAAGGTGACCTACAGGGGTAAAGAAAGCGATCCCACGCAAGGTATCTCTTCCAGCTCCACCATGGCGCCATCCTCGACCTTCATCGACTTTGGTGGATCGTACGACGTCAGCAAGCAGTTGACGCTGTATGCGGGCGTCTACAACCTGCTCGACAAGCAAGTGTTCTATGATGACTACGGTTACGTGGAAGACGGCCGTCGCTACTGGCTGGGCATGAACATCAAGTTCTAAACTGGTTGTTGCATGGATGGACGCTCGTAGTCGATCCGTGTTTGGCCGGGCAGGCAAGTGGTTGATGCCTGCACCGACTCAGGGTTGGCGCCATGCCCGCACAGAATTGTATCTATGCGGGCATGGCGCCAACGCCAGGAGAGGCGTTCAAAAGGACTTGTTTAATGACAACAGGGCTGTGGCGCGGCCCGTATATTTTCCCTTTGTGTTGCTGTAGACGTCGCGATCGGCATTGGTGTCTATGTAGGACAGGGTGGCGCTGAAGCCATTTCCCCAGTCTTTGGTGATGCCCAATGACCAGTCAGTGTACGAACCGTCTTCCAGGTTCCTGACTTTCTGGTAGCCCACATGCGCATCCAGCGTCGTGCCCCAGACGCCTGTTTCAAAAGTGGCTGACAGGTCGTAATACTGGCTGTTCTTACTGTCAGGGACACCGAATAGATTGGTGAATGCATGCGAGTATTTGAAACTGATGGGGCCATAGCCTAGGCCCAAATAGCCTTCGGTCGTGTACGGGCGTGTGTAGCCTCCCGGATAGCTTCCCGGGTAGTAATATTCAATCACCCCCACATCAAAAGTGACGTCCTTCCATAGCGCGCCCGTGTAGCCCGCATAAAAATCCATTTCGACTGCAGCGGACACATCCGGGTCTGAGTCGTCCAGCCAACTGATGCTGGAGTTCCAGTTGCCTATGTAAAAACCGCTGGAGTGCACCAGGTCGAAGCCGCCTTGAATGGCCGGCTTATTGTTGGTTTGCATTATGCCGCGATAGCGATACTGGCTAGCCAACGACACATTTGCGCTGAACGTATAGTTTGATGCCTGCTGCGCTGTATGGGCGTCCTGTGCATAAGAGGACGTGCAGGTTGCGGCAGTCAGTATCAAAACAAATAGGCTGTTAGTAGTGCCTGGATTGCTCATGCAGCCTTTTGCACGCCGTCGTTTCGCGATTTTGGATGACGCGGTGATATGGGTAGAACCAGGGAAACACATATACATAAAACAGGCTCCTGAACAAGTGATTAGGGTGCCCCTGCCTATAAAATCATTGACGTGGCATGGCGGGGCGTCGCGGGGGATTGCCAACAATCGCTCACGACTCGTCGTTCAGTCTTATGCAAAACCCGTGCCAAGTTTTCTGGCTGTAAGACAAGTGGTTTTGATGGTTATGTGTGCCTCAGTAGTGCGGCGCGCTTGTTGTGGTGCGTGGGCACAGCACGTTTTAAGTGCGAGGGGTGATCAGGGTGGGATTCGAACTGGGGGATCGCTAAGCTTTTGCAACCGTGCGGGTGACGAATGCCCAACCGACAAGCGTATACGCAATAACGGCTGTTCCCACGGCGCCCGCTGCAAATACCAGGGCGATGAGGAACCAGTCGGCGGGGCCGGCCGCATCGCTGTAGCCGGATGCCGAGATGCGCGCCATGAACACCAGCGCCATGAGACCGCCCAGAAGGCCTATGGCTTGAGACCACACGAGGCGACGGGCCACGAGCTTGCGCTCACGCAGTATCAAGGCCAGGAATGCCAGCGTTCCAATACTTATGACCGCCAGCAGCGGCCATAGCAGCGGGCCCAGCATTTCCTGGAAAACGGCGAGCAATACAACAGGATCGAGTTCTTGCATGTCGGTTCCTTATTCGAGATGTTTCAAGCACGCCCGCGCAGCATGCTGATGTAGGTTGGCCGTAGCGCCATGGTTTTCATCACCCAGCTTACCCAGAGCTCTTCCAGTGGCGCGATGACGCCGGGAAATGAGTGCACCAGATTGTCGTGATAGTCGAATTCGATTAGCATTGCACGGCCCAGTCGTGTGATTAAGGGGCAGGAGGTGTAACCATCGTAGCTGGCATCGCTTTGCGTGCCGGCAATGTCTGCCAGCAAGTGATCCACCGCCACAGGTACCTGCCATTTGACGCTGGCGGCGGTCTTGCCCTTGGGCACCCCCGCGACGTCGCCCACCCCGAACACGTTGGGAAAGCGCACGTGGCGCAAGGTGTTGCGATCGACTTCCATCCAGCCCTGATCGGCCCAGTTGCCGGTTTGCCAAGGTAGCGGACTATTGCGCACGGCGGCCGACGCACGCATGGGCGGAATCACGTGGATGAAATCATAAGGCTGCTCTTCGGTGCCTGTTGGCGTACGGAAGGTGGCGATGCGTCGGCCTGGTTCCAGGGCGGTAAGTACCCGTTCGTAGGTTGCCGGGATGCTACGCTCGTGAAACAACATGCGTACCTTTTCAGACACTATAGGCACGCTGAACAGAGTTTTATTGTTGGAGAAGTACTCGATGCGCACGTTGCCGCCCTGGCCGCGCCGTTGTGCGTGATCATCAGCCAGGAAGGTGTACTTGAGCGGTGCGCCGGCGCACTTCATCTCGGTGCCCGGCCGGGTGAACACGCCGCGCCCGCCATGGTCGATGAAGTCAGACAAGGCCTGCCAGCTGGCCTGCGCGGCATCGGGGCCGTTGTAGATGCTGGCAATGCCTTCCTTGCCGATAAGGCCGGCTTCCATACCTTCGATTTCTTCATAGTGCAGTGCCAACCCGGTGGCAACGATAAGATAGTCGTACGAAAGCGATTTGCCACGGTCAGTGACCACTTTATTTCCGTCTGGGTCGATCTCGGTCACGGTTTCCTGCAACCACTCGACGTTGCGAGGAACGTAATCGGCGGTTTGGGACACCACGTATTGCGCGGGCTTGATGCCGGCTCCGACCAACGTGAATCCGGGCTGATAATAGTGGGGCATGCGAGCATCGATCAAGGTGATCCGGGCGTTGTCGAGCGCTGCTGACAGACGGGATGCCGCAGTCAGCCCCGCAGCGCCGGCACCTGCGATCACGATTCGGGCTGATGTCTTGAGTTTGCTGGCTTGTGCCCGAGCCTGAAGGGGCAGCACCGTGGCTGCGGCGCTTGCCACCGACAATGTCAGAAAGCGGCGGCGTTCGATATCAGTAGCGCTGGCGGCAGAGTGGTTTACTGGGGGAAGGTGCTTCACCTTAAGGCCTCCGGAATATTAATGGCGTGCGTCATTGACTCCTCGTTATATTAGTTGTTGCTAAAATAAGAGGGATACTGTCAGAAGTGACAGCGGACAAGAATTAGCCTTGCCGTGTTTTTCATTGTGGCAATACATTATATTAGTTTATACTAAATTAGATAGGCGTTAAATAAATGACAAAAATGGTGTTCAGCGAGAAGGATCGTGTATTCCTTCAAGAGGGTGCAGGCAAGGCGGCCGCTATGCTGAAGGCGATCGGTAACGAGAATCGGCTGTTGGTGTTGTGCTTGTTGATCCAGGTTGAGGAAATGTCCGTAGGTGCCATCCTTGACCATATTTCCCTGAGCCAGTCTGCACTCTCCCAGCATTTGGGACGCATGCGCGAGAAAGGATTGATAACGTATCGGCGCGAATCCCAAACGCTTTATTACCGCATTGCCAACCCCGACGTGCAAAAGATTGTCGCTGCGCTGAAATCCATTTACTGCCCTTGATCCACAAAGAGACATCTTCAATGAAAACCATAACAGCCGCACAAGCTCAGTCACTGATGACTCAGGGTGTTGTCTTGGTCGATGTGCGCAGCGCGTCGGAACGTGTTCGTGAATTTATCCCCGGTTCGCAACATGTGCCGCTCGCAACCCTTGAAGCCCAAGGCTTGCCTTGCCCGATGCCCGAAGGCGCGGTCTTTTATTGCCAATCAGGCAATCGCACACAATTGAGTGCCACGTTAATCCGAGCCCGCGTTTCTGGCAATTGCCCGGAAGATTCGCTTTACATGCTAGAGGGTGGCATGAACGCATGGAAGCGCGCCGGCTGTGCCGTCGAAGCCAACCCTTCCAGACC
Organism: Alcaligenaceae bacterium; assembly: GCA_013416405.1. Classification (GTDB taxonomy): domain Bacteria; phylum Pseudomonadota; class Gammaproteobacteria; order Burkholderiales; family Burkholderiaceae_B; genus Pusillimonas_C. Next base: position 33,064 of record JACCET010000004.1, on the reverse strand, counting down.
CATCGAATTGCAGCGTCAGGTGCTCATCGCTGCGGGCTCTCTGGTTCTACTGGGAGCCATCGCAGGAGCGCTGGTGCATCCGGGTTTCCATGCACTCTCGGGTTTTGTGGGGGCCAGCCTGGTCTTTGCCGGCATTACCGGTTTCTGCGGCATGGCGCGCCTGCTGATGAAAGCGCCCTGGAACCGCCCCGCATGATTTTCAACAAAGTGAAGGAATCGATATGAAGCGCAATATTGGAACTGTGGACCGGGTGCTGCGCATACTGGTAGGCGTGGTGTTGATCGCCCTGGCGGCAACCGAAACAATAGGATCGTGGGGCTGGCTGGGTGTTATTCCGCTATTTACAGGCTTGGTGCGTAGCTGCCCGGCCTACTCCTTGTTGGGCATGAATAGTTGCTCAATGAAGAACCGGCCTTGATGCCTTGGTGGTGAAGAGTCATGCTGACACGATAACAGCCATCACAAGCTCCGATATACATGCATGAGGAACATAAAAAAAGCCCTTGAAGCAATTCAAGGGCTTTCATATATTCTGGCGGACAGGGTGGGATTCGAACCCACGGTACGGGGTTACCGTACGCCTGATTTCGAGTCAGGTACATTCGACCACTCTGCCACCTGTCCGGTTTACTGCATTGGGTTTACTGCGTTACTACTCATGCCTGGCCGCAATGTTGGGCTCGGTCGAAAACCAAACACGGCTAAAGGCAAGTCCGCTATTCTAGCAAGAAATAAAAAAATCTCATAATGGCCTGATAACGCGGCCTCAGGCGCTTAAGGCCTGTCTTCCTGGCGGTACACTAAGACGGTACTCTGAATTTTTGAACCCAATAAAGGAACACTATGCTTAAAGGTAGAAATGCTGTCGTCACAGGCTCGACCAGCGGCATTGGGCTGGCGATTGCCCGTGAGTTGGCAGCCAGCGGTGCAAATGTGGTAATCAATGGCTTTGGCGAGGCAGTAGCCATAGAAAAGGAACGGGTCAACCTGGAGCTGGAATTTGACGTCAGGGCACATTACATCAATGCAGACTTGATGAATGCGCAGGCAACGCGCGACTTCATTGAACAGGCGGTCAAGGTGCTGGGCAGCATCGATATTCTGGTCAATAACGCGGGCATTCAGCATACGGATCTGATTGAAGACTTTCCCGTCGATCGCTGGGACGCCATCATCGCCCTGAACTTATCGGCGGTTTTCCATGGCTCGGCGGCTGCGCTGCCGCACATGAAAAAGCAAGGCTGGGGCCGTATCATCAATATTGCCTCGGCCCATGGCCTGGTGGCATCGGCAACCAAGTCGGCCTATGTGGCAGCCAAGCATGGGGTGGTGGGCCTGACCAAGGTGACCGCACTAGAGAACGCCGGTAATGGCGTGACTTGCAATGCGATTTGCCCAGGCTGGGTGCGTACTGCGCTGGTTGAAAAGCAGATCGAGGCGGTAGCACAGAAAAATGGCATAGATGTCGATGCGGCGGCCAAGGAATTGCTGGCCGAAAAGCAGCCGTCGCTGCAGTTTGTGACGCCCAAGCAGTTGGGTGGCGCTGCGGTTTTCCTGGCATCTGAAGCAGCCGATCAAATGACGGGTACAACCTTGTCGCTGGATGGCGGCTGGACGGCACGCTAAAGGAATTCTCGTCATGCTGTTGTTATTGTCTCCGGCCAAGAAGCTGGATTATGACTCGCCGGTGCGCACGGTTCTGCATACCCAGCCTTTGTTCATCGAGCAATCGGCCGATCTCATCAAGGTATTGAAGAAGAAGTCCGCTTCGGAAATTGCGGCCTTGATGAAACTGAGTGATGCGCTGGCCAAGCTCAATGTCGAGCGCTATGCGGCCTGGAAGCCAGTGTTCGACCAGACCAATTCACGTCAGGCCGTCCTGGCTTTCAATGGTGATGTGTACGAAGGCCTGGATGCGCCCAGCTTGTCCGATGCTCAATTGAAGTGGGCACAGGAACATGTGGCGCTACTTAGCGGGCTGTATGGGGTGTTGCGCCCACTTGACCTGATGCAGCCTTACCGGCTCGAGATGGGCACTCGCCTGGAAACCAAGAAAGGCAAGAATCTTTATGAGTTCTGGGGCAGTGCCATTGCGCAATACCTGAACCAGCATTTGGCCGAGCAGTCCAAGGGCAAGAAAGAGCCCGTGGTGCTTAATCTGGCGTCTGAAGAGTATTTCAAATCGGTTGATCGGAATGTCTTGCAGGCCAGGGTGGTGCAGTGCGTCTTCCAGGACTATAAAAACGGTGTCTGGAAGATCATCAGCTTTCATGCCAAGCGTGCGCGCGGGTTGATGGCGCGTTATGTCATTCAGAACAAGGTCAATACGGTAGAGAAATTGCAAGGTTTTGCCGAAGAGGGCTATGCCTATGCCCCAGCTGAGTCTGGTGCCGATAAGCTGGTATTCCGGCGCAAGGTATAACAACGGCGTCTTGTCGTCAGGGCCTGGGCTGCCTTATGGGGTGTCCAGGCCGCGCATTTCCTGTCGTATCAGTTGTGACGCCTTGACCATTTGCCGCAATGGATAAGCCAGCGTAGCCAGTTCGCCCTCTGTTTCTATCGATGCGGGCGGGTTGGCATCCTGGTCATTCAAATAAAGTCCCACTGAGTCCAGAGACTTCTGTATGCCCTCGGGCACGGCGGGCAGGCTGGCTAAAACGGGCATCGCCGATGTTATCTGCGAGGCCAGCACATGATTCTGGATCAGCAGATTGTTTAGCTCGGGGACATTGGCCTGGCGTTTGATGGGCTCGTCCATCATGCGGTAAAAGGCCGATGCAAAATTGCTGAAGGCAATATGCATGTTCTTGCGGGCTACGCGCCAGGCAAGTTCGGCCTCTTGTTGTTCGGCATCCAGAACCTGGGCGTCTGCTTGCCCGCCAGCCTGTGCGGCGGCCTGTGCGCGGGATAGTTCGGCATAACGTAGTCCGGCCTGGAAGAATTCTTGGTTGGCTTTTTTGGCGGCTCTGGCCAAAGAACCCATATAACGATGCTCCCACCATGGCAAAATATAGCTGCATAGCAATGCCAGGCCGCAACCTATAAAGGTATCGGCCAGGCGCTCGCCTATGACGGCGTTGGAGTTCGGTGAAAGAAAGTGGAATACCAGCAGGACGAACACAGTATTGAAGATGGCCGCTGCCATGAAATTCAACTGCAGCAGGCTATAGCCCAATACACAACAGACAACCAGAACGGCCAGGTAGATATTGCTGTTTTGCGTTACGCCAAATAGCGCCAGAGCCAGTGCGCAGCCTATCAGCGTGCCGGCCAGGCGCCAACCGTTGCGTTGTCGGGTCAGGGCGAAACCCGGTTTCATGACAATCAGTACGGTAAGCACAATCCAGTAGCTGTGCGCGCTCAGGCCGGGCGCCATGCGTTCCAGTGTGCCCAGGTAGGGCCAGAGTGCCGATACGCTCATGGCGAGCAGGGCTGCGATTGCCACGCGGCTGGCATAGCGAAAGTGCGAGGAGTCCAGCCTGAGATTGCTGGTCAGCATGCCTAGGCGCCACTTCTTGCGCGCCAGGAAGCGATCCAGGGACTTGTCCAGGCGTGTGTCCACAAGGCCGGCATCAGACGTGCCGCTGGTGTGCGTGGCCATGCGATCCACCAGGCGCGTGGCGTTGCGCAGGCGACGCAGCACTTGCACCAGCAGGGCATAGATTTCCGGGTCGCGCTCGACTATGCCGTCGCGACGGTATGTTTCCAGCTCGTACTCGAAGGCGCGTAGTTCGGCCTTGACGCTGTTGCGTTCCCGGACACGCTTGTCGCGGGCAATATTCAACGCAATGTGCTCGACGTTGGCCGATAGCTTCTTCAGGGCATCCCTGGCGAAAATCAGCGCATCGCTGTCGGGCAGGCTGCGGCGCAATGTGGCGTAGTCGGTATGGGTGGCCACCAAGCTGTCGAGCAAAGCCACCATATCAATGAAGACATTCAAGGACGTGGTGTGCAGCCGGTCTGCCCGGGTGTGAATTTTCGGTAGCTCCCGCAGTATGGTGTCGCGTGCGGCCTGGTGCTTTTCAGTCATGTTCGACTGGGCATGGATGAGCAGGCGATAGCTGTTTTCCAGGTCGGTGTTGACGTCGTAAAAGCGGGATCTGGCAGCCATGTATTCGGCCGTGGCAAAAAGCGCTACGGATAAAACCTGCTGTTCTTCACGATGCCATAGCAGACGGTGTGCGGCAAGGCTGTAGATAAAGTAGAAGACGCCGCCCAGAAAGGAATAGGCTGTGTGCTGCAACACTTCGTGTGGCGCCAGTGGCTCACGCATGGTCAGTGCCATGATCAACAGACAGGCAAAGCCCAGCAGGCCGCCTTGCTTGCCGAACACGGTGAACATCGAGAACACGAAGCACAGCAAAGGCACGACCAGCCAGATCAGCAGGCTGTGCGATGATGCCAGGCCCGTGACAACAGCGGTCAGTGAACCCAGCAAGATGGCCGCCATCATGCCATTGGTGCCATAGCGGCGCGGCCCGCCGGGCTGATCAAGGATGGCCACGCAGGCAGCGCCTATGGCGGTAATCATGCCTATGGCGTGCATCTGGAATATGCCAGCCAAAATCAGGGCGGGCAGCAACACCCCTACAGCCTGGCGCAGGCCGCCCGAGAAGTAGTGGCTGTAGAAGAAGCGCTGCAGCTGGGGAGAGTATGTGGTCATGCGCGGTACAAGGCAGTAATTGCTTGCAGTATAGACAAGTTGCCGGCCTGATTTGCCTCGGGCGCAACAACGCGCTACATTACTATGCTGATTTATTCAATTATCCCGAATAAAATCTGCAATGGCTCTGTCCACCGGGTTATCCGCCCGGTTTTTTGCGCCTGTAATACTTTGCTGCTGGCCGCGTCACAAGCGTGTGTTGCCACGGCTTCCGTTTCTACCTCCCGCGTTCATGTGAACGTTAGTGCTGTGTTTCGATAAGTTCGAATCGGGTCAGCAAGGTGTCTGGGTGGCATGGCTCCGTGAGTCATAAAGCGCCAGATCATGTTGTTGCAGTCGGTTTAGGCTTGGGCCGTGTTGGTCAATCAAGGCGCATGTGCTGGTTACGAAAGGAATACCATTATGGAACTCAATGGCGCCGATATCGTCGTGCGTTGCCTTGCCGAAGAAGGCGTAGACCATGTATTTGGCTACCCTGGCGGCGCGGTACTGTACATCTACGACGCAATCTACAAACAAGACAAATTCAAGCATATTCTGGTTCGCCACGAACAGGCTGCCGTGCATGCGGCTGACGCCTACTCGCGTTCGTCGGACAAGATAGGTGTAGCGCTGGTCACCAGCGGCCCCGGGCTGACCAATGCCGTCACAGGTATTGCCACTGCGTATATGGACTCCATACCCATGGTGATCATCAGTGGTCAGGTGCCTACTGCCGCCATTGGCGAAGACGCCTTCCAGGAGTGCGACACCGTTGGCATTACCCGACCTTGCGTCAAGCATAATTTCCTGGTGCGCGATGTAAAAGATCTGGCCGAAACCATGCGCCGGGCGTTTTATATTGCCAAGACAGGTCGCCCTGGCCCCGTCCTGGTCGATATCCCCAAAGACATCACCGTTGCAAGCTGCAAGTACTCGCCCAAGCGCGGCGAGGTCAAGATGCGCTCCTATGCACCGGTAGTCAAGGGCCATCAAGGGCAAATCAAGAAAGCGGTTCAAATGCTGCTGTCGGCCGAACGGCCCATGATCTACGCGGGCGGCGGCGTAGTGCTGTCGAATGCTTCGGCCGAACTGCGCGAGCTGGTCGCACTGACCGGTGCGCCATGCACCACCACATTGATGGGGCTGGGCGCTTTTCCGGCCAGCGATGACCAGTATGTGGGCATGCCAGGCATGCACGGCACCTACGAAGCCAATATGTCCATGCAGAATTGTGATGTGTTGATCGCAGTGGGCGCACGCTTCGATGACCGCGTCATAGGCAACACCAAGCATTTTTCGCAAACCCCCCGCAAGATCGTTCATATCGATATCGACCCCTCGTCGATTTCCAAGCGCGTGCGCGTCGATGTGCCTATCGTGGGCAATGTGCAGGATGTATTGCAGGAATTGAACATACTGTATTCGCAAGCGGCTGCTGATGCGTCTGTGCACAAAGAGGCGCTGGCTAAATGGTGGCAGCAAATCAATACTTGGCGTGGCAAGCAATGCCTGGTCTATGAGGGTTCCGATACGGTCATCAAGCCGCAGTTTGTCATCGAGAAACTGTGGGAAGTCACCGGCGGCAACGCGTTTGTGACCTCCGACGTTGGCCAGCACCAAATGTGGGCCGCACAGTATTACCGTTTCAATCAACCCCGGCGTTGGATCAATTCCGGCGGCTTGGGCACCATGGGCGTGGGCTTGCCCTACGCCATGGGCGTGCAAATGGCTAATCCCGATAGCGATATCGCCGTCATTACCGGCGAAGGCTCCATACAAATGAATATTCAGGAGCTCTCCACCTGCAGTCAGTATCGACTGACACCCAAGGTGTTGTGCCTGAATAACCGCTATCTGGGTATGGTGCGTCAGTGGCAGCAAATCGACTACGGCTCGCGCTATTCCGAATCCTATGTCGACGCCTTGCCCGATTTCGTAAAACTGGTTGAAAGCTACGGGCATGTGGGTCTGCGCATTGATAAGCCGGCCGATGTCGAGCCAGCCATACGCGAAGCGTTCATCAAGCACAAGAACCGGTTGGTTTTCCTGGACTTCATCACCGATCAGACAGAAAATGTGTGGCCCATGGTGAAGGCTGGCCGCGGCTTGACCGAAATGTTGCTTGGTTCAGAAGACCTATAAGGAGAGAAAACAATGAAACACGTCATTTCTATCCTTCTGGAAAACGAACCCGGCGCCTTGTCCCGTGTTGTGGGCCTGTTTTCCGCTCGCGGCTACAACATCGAAACCCTTACGGTTGCGCCCACCGAAGATGCAACCCTGTCGCGCATGACTATCGTGACGCAGGGATCCGATGAAGTCATCGAGCAGATCACCAAGCACTTGAACCGTCTGGTTGACGTCGTCAAGGTGGTCGACTTGTCTGAAGGGCCGCATATTGAACGCGAGCTTATGCTGATCAAGGTCAGGGCCCTGGGCAAGGAGCGCGAAGAGATGAAGCGCATGGCCGATATTTTCCGTGGCCGCATCATTGATGTGACCGATAAGGTCTACACCATAGAACTGACCGGCGACCAAGGCAAGATTGAAGCCTTTATCGGCGCCCTGGACCGCAGCGCCATACTGGAAACAGTACGTACCGGGGTATCGGGCATAGGCCGTGGCGAACGCGTTTTGAAGCTTTAATTTATCATTCACCGGCCAGGCGGCAGTATGTGCCGGCCATGTTTAACCTTAGTGTCGAATGACAGCATTCGGCACTGATCAAAAATACCTAAAGTCTTGGAGCACCTTAAATGAAAGTTTTTTACGATAAAGATTGTGATCTTTCCCTGATCAAGGGCAAAACTGTTGCCATCATTGGCTACGGTTCGCAGGGCCATGCCCATGCGCTCAATCTGCATGAGTCCGGCGTGAACGTCGTGGTTGGTCTGCGCAAAGATGGCGCCTCATGGAGCAAGGCCGAAAATGCCGGCCTGAAGGTTCAGGAAGTGGCTGACGCAGTCAAGGGCGCCGACCTGGTCATGATCCTGTTGCCCGACGAAAGCATCGCCGAGGTCTACCGCAATCAGGTTGCCGGCAATATCAAGGCGGGTGCGGCATTGGCTTTTGCTCACGGTTTCAACGTGCACTATGGGCAAGTTCAGCCCCGTGCCGATATCGATGTCATCATGATTGCACCCAAGGCGCCCGGCCACACTGTTCGTGGCACCTACAGCCAAGGTGGCGGCGTTCCTGCACTGGTCGCCGTGCATCAGGATAACTCCGGCGCAGCCCGCGATATCGCCCTGTCGTACGCATGCGCAATCGGCAGCGGTCGTGCCGGCGTTATCGAAACCAACTTCCGTGAAGAAACCGAAACCGACTTGTTCGGCGAACAGGCCGTTCTGTGCGGCGGTGCCGTCGAGCTGATCAAAGCGGGCTTCGAAACCCTGGTTGAAGCCGGCTACGCGCCTGAAATGGCGTACTTCGAGTGCCTGCACGAACTCAAGCTGATCGTCGATCTGATCTACGAAGGTGGCATTGCCAACATGAACTACTCCATCTCGAACAATGCCGAGTATGGTGAGTACGTAACTGGCCCCAACATCGTTACCGAAGAAACCAAGAAGGCCATGCGCAAGTGCCTGACCGACATCCAGACCGGCGAATATGCCAAGAGCTTCATCCTGGAAAATGCGGCTGGCGCCCCCACACTCATTTCGCGTCGTCGTATCAACGCCGAATCGCAAATCGAGCAGGTCGGTGGCAAGTTGCGTGCCATGATGCCCTGGATCGCAGCCAACAAGCTGGTCGATCAAAGCAAGAACTAAGTCGCCTTGCCCAGTAAAAACCGGCTTCGGCCGGTTTTTTTTATAAGGTGGGCCAGCCTGGGCGCACCGGGTGCCTGCTTTCCATAGGCTTATTTCGGTTATTCTTCGTCCTATCATGAATAAACCTCCTTATCCTCATCCGCTTATCGCACGCGAAGGCTGGCCGTTCCTGGCCGGCATCGTGCTGATTTCCATACTTGTCAGCTTCTGGTCTGGTCTGGCGTCCATTCCATTCTGGCTGCTGTCAGTATTTGTATTACAGTTCTTCCGTGATCCATCACGTATTGCACCCGAGGGCGAGCTGAATGTGCTGTCGCCGGCCGACGGACGTATCGTAGCGGTCGAAGAGGTTCGCGACACCTACGCCAATCGTGATGCGCTTAAAATTAGCGTATTCATGAACGTGTTCAATGTCCATTCCAACCGTGCTCCGGTCGATGGCACGATCCAGACCGTGAACTATTTTGCCGGGCAGTTTTTCAATGCATCGCTCGATAAGGCCTCTCTGGAAAACGAACGTAATGCCATGGTAGTGCTTACGCCTCAGGGACATTTGGTTACGGCCGTGCAGGTGGCCGGCCTGGTGGCCAAGCGTATACTTTGCTATGTAAAGCCCGGTGATCAACTCTATGCCGGCCAGCGCTATGGCTTCATCCGCTTTGGTTCGCGCGTCGATGTCTACCTGCCTGCAGGTTCGCGCCCGCGTGTAGCCATAGGCGACAAGGTGCAGGCCACCAGCACGGTGCTAGCCGAATTGCCTGATACGCCTATCAATCCAAGTGAGTAAGCCTATGCCCAACTCCGAAGAATCCCGTCGCCGCCGCAGCATATACCTGCTGCCTAATGCTTTTACCACCGCCAATCTGTTTGCCGGTTTTTATGCGGTGGTACAGGCCATGAATGGCCGCTTTGAAATGGCTGCCATAGCCATTTTTCTGGCGATGGTATTCGACGGCATGGACGGGCGGGTAGCCCGGCTGACCAATACGCAATCCGCCTTTGGCGAACAGTACGACTCCTTGTCAGACATGACTTCATTTGGCATAGCGCCCGCGCTGGTCATGTATGAATGGGCCCTGCAGGATCTGGGCCGCTGGGGTTGGCTGGCCGCCTTTGTTTACGTGGTTGGCGCGGCTTTGCGTCTGGCTCGCTTCAATACCAATATCGGTGTGGTCGACAAGCGTTTCTTTCAGGGCCTGCCCAGCCCTGCGGCAGCCGCACTGGTTGCCGGATTTCTGTGGCTGGTCATCGATAACAAGCTCATGCTGGCTGATCAGACCATCTCCTGGCTAAGTTTCATATTTACCGTTTATGCCGGTGTGGCCATGGTGACCAATGCTCCCTTTTATAGCGGAAAATCCTTTGCCCTGGGGCGTAGTGTGCCGTTCTGGGTCATTCTGGTGTTGGTCGGCGCGTTCGTATTCGTGTCCAGCAATCCGCCTGTCGTGCTATTTGGCTTGTTTGTGGTGTATGGCTTGTCGGGCTGGTTCATTATGGCATGGCGCTGGCGCCGGGCGCGCCAGCTCACGCGCAAGCGCCAGCACAGTAGTGATCATCTTGACACGGCGGAAGCGCCTGAGCCTTCGTTCAGTGCCAGCCACACTTATCAGTCGCCTGAGCTGGGCGGCTTGGCCGATAAGCCTGAAGCTGATCAGGCTGGTAAACCGCGCCAATCAGATCAACCCCTGTAAGGGGGTTAACCGGGCCTAATTGAACCAGAGGCTTTCGCGATCGTACATGGGGTCGGGGCCGGGGTGAAAGCGAGTCACGGTCTGGCCTGCCTTGTCGAAGTAGACATACATCAGCGAGTTCCATGCGCCTGATTGCTTGTAACGATAGCCCCAGACCACTTGAAGATTCGAGGGCAGCCCCACTTGGGTGATTTCGGCCGGCGGGCCAAATTCGCAACGGACTCGTTCTGGCGTCCAGGTACCGGTGGCCAGTATATCGAAATGCCTGTCTGTCAACAAAGGCTCAATGCGATCGGTCATGCCTGCGCTGTCAACGTGGGTGCCCCAGGCATATTGCCCATAAGGCTGCTGTGTCCAGATCAGTCTTTGGATGCCGTTGTCAGTGGTGCAGGAATAATTGGCCGCGCCAAACTTGGCTTCGACCTGATGTAAAGGCGTGCCGGGTGGCGTATTGGCCATATTGGCGCAGGCGGCCAGCAGACCAAATCCGATGCCGGCCAGAGAGATCCGGGCAAGCCGGGTTAGCGTAGCGTTCATGCTTTCCACCTTTGCAGTATAATACTGACTTTCCTGGGTTGGCTGCGCCTTTGTGCGTCAGGGCCAGCCACAGCGAAAAGTGTATAAGTTGTAGTTCCGTAATCATCTCACGTCAGGGCACCTCGGCTCTGTCGCATGTTAAAAGAGGCTAAATAATGTCTGTTGCAGAAATTAAAAAATCCGATATCGTCGCACAATTCCAACGTGCACAAGGCGACACCGGCTCTCCTGAAGTCCAAGTTGCATTGCTGACTGCTCGCATCAACGAGCTTACCGGCCACTTCAAAGCACACATGAAAGACCACCACTCGCGTCGTGGCCTGTTGCGCATGGTTAGCCGTCGCCGCAAATTGCTAGATTACCTTAAGGGCCGCAATCCCGATTCGTACCGCGCGCTGATCGAAAAGCTCGGTCTGCGTAAGTGATACCCGGGGCTGGCTCCCCATGATGCAACCGTGCACACTGCGACTCGTGTCGTGGTGTGCACGGTTTTTTTATTGTAAGGATACATCCTAATGTTTAATAAAGTGAGCAAGTCGTTTCAGTACGGTCAGCACACGGTAGTTCTGGAAACGGGCGAGATTGCTCGCCAAGCCTCCGGCGCCGTACTGGTTTCGATTGACGATACCGTTGTATTGGCAACGGTTGTTGGCGCCAAGAAAGCCAAGTCCGGGCAAGACTTTTTCCCCTTGACTGTTGATTACGTTGAAAAAACCTACGCAGCCGGCCGTATTCCCGGTGGCTTCTTCAAGCGTGAAGGCCGTCCTTCCGAAAAAGAGATCCTGACCTCGCGTCTGATCGACCGTCCGCTGCGCCCCCTGTTTCCTGAAGGCTTCTACAACGAAGTTCAGGTCATTCTGCATACGGTTTCGGTCAACCCCGAAATCGACCCTGATATCGCCGCCATGATTGGCGCTTCGGCAGCGTTGGCCATTTCCGGTATTCCCTTTAACGGCCCCATAGGTGCGGCGCGTGTCGGTTACATCGGTGACCAGTACGTCCTGAACCCCACCTCCAGCCAGCTTAAAGAATCGCAAATGGATCTGGTCGTGGCCGGAACTGAAGCCGCTGTGCTGATGGTTGAGTCCGAAGCCAAGAATCTATCTGAAGAAGTCATGCTGGGCGGTGTGATGTTTGGCCACGAACAAATGCAGGCCGCCATCAACGCCATACACGAGCTGGTTGCCGAAGCCGGCAAGCCCGAATGGAACTGGCAGCCTGCGCCCGCAAACGAAGCGCTGGCTACTGCCATTGCATCGGCTGCCCAGGAAAGCCTGCAAGCTGCCTACCAAGTTCGTGAGAAGCAGGCTCGCACCGACAAACTGCGTGAAGTCTATGCGGTCGTCAAGGAAAAGCTGGCAGAGCATGCCGCTGCCAAGGGCGAAAGCGCGCCCGATAACGTCGAAGTCGAGAGCATGCTGTTCGATCTCGAAGCCAAGATCGTTCGTGGCCAAATCCTGAACGGAGAGCCTCGCATCGACGGCCGTGATACACGTACCGTGCGTCCAATCAGCGTCAGCCTGGGTGTGCTTCCACGCGCGCACGGCAGCGCCTTGTTCACACGCGGCGAAACCCAGGCATTGGTCGTGGCCACTCTGGGTACCAAGCAAGACGAGCAAATCATCGACTCCATCATGGGCGAACACCGTGATCGCTTCATGCTGCACTACAACTTCCCGCCGTTTGCAACCGGTGAAGCCGGCCGCTTCGGTTCGCCCAAGCGCCGTGAAATCGGCCATGGCCGTCTGGCCAAGCGCTCGCTGATTTCTTCCTTGCCCGAAGCCCAAGATTTCCAGTACACCATACGTGTTGTGTCGGAAATCACTGAGTCCAACGGATCTTCCTCCATGGCATCGGTGTGCGGTGGCTCGCTGGCCATGATGGACGCCGGCGTGCCAGTCAAGGATCACGTGGCAGGTGTTGCCATGGGTCTGATCAAAGATGGCGGCAAGTTTGCCGTCCTGACCGATATCCTGGGCGACGAAGATCACCTGGGCGATATGGATTTCAAGGTAGCCGGTACAGTGCACGGCATTACCGCCCTGCAAATGGATATCAAAATCCAGGGCATTACCCGTGAAATCATGCAGGTTGCATTGGCTCAGGCCCAAGAAGGCCGCCTGCATATCCTGGGAAAAATGAAAGAAGCCATCGATGGTTCGCGTACTGAACTGTCCGAGTTCGCGCCACGCATGCTTACCGTGAAGATCAATCCGGAAAAAATCCGCGATGTCATCGGTAAGGGCGGTGCAACCATCCGCGCGCTGACCGAAGAAACCGGCACGCAGATCGATATCGGCGATGATGGCACCATTACGGTTTCCAGCGCCGACCTGGACAAGGCCCGTGAAGCCGAGCGCCGCATCAAGGAACTGACAGCCGACGTTGAAGTGGGCCAGGAATACGAAGGCCCCGTCCTGCGTTTGCTGGACTTTGGCGCCATCGTGCAAGTGCTGCCTGGCCGTGATGGCTTGCTGCACATCTCTGAAATCGCCAACTACCGCATTGCGAACATCAACGATGTGCTCAAAGTCGGTCAGTCGGTTCGCATCAAAGTCATCGAAGCCGATGACAAGGGCCGTTTGCGTCTTTCTATGAAGGCTATTGGCGGCATTGAAGCCCAAGGTGGGCCTCAGGCGCCTGTAGCAGCCAGCGAAGACTAATCCAATCCAGTATCAGGCAGGCGGCCCATGACCGCCTGTGCTGCACTCGCTGCATTCTTCATAAATCCCCACGCCGGCAATCAGCCAGCGTGGGGATTTAGTTTTTAATAACGCAAACCGGCGCTCAGAATGACCTGTCGACCGGGGCCGAAATCGGCATGGTGCACTCCGTTGGTGTGCCTGATATAAAGCTTATCCGTCAGGTTCAGTACATTGAGCTGGAAGGAAAGTTTGTCGTTGTACTGATACGCGGCCATGGCATCGAAGCGCCAGTATGCCGGCATATAGACCTGGTTGGCTCCGCCACCTGCGCCGCCCTGGTTGCCGCCAAACGTCTTGCCAACGTAATAGGCACCCGCACCTACGGTCAGCGGAGGAGCTACTTTATAAGTGGTCCACAGGCTGAAGCTATGTTCTGGGGTATTGGCCAGCGGATCGCCCTCATTGACGCCGTTGTAGGGGCCCTTGACGAGCTCGCTATTCATATACGTATAGCCGCCATATAGCATCCAACCCGGCATGACCTCGCCTGATATGCCTAGCTCCAGGCCACGCACCCGCGTCTTGCCGGCTTGTTCCACGACATCTGGCGCGACCGTGATCTGCGCATCACGCCTTTCGGTCTGGAAAAGGGCAGCTGTCAGGTTCAGGCGCTCGTCCAATACGCTCCACTTGGTGCCCAGTTCTATGGTGCTGCTTTTCTCGGGCTCTAGGTCGTTGATATCGGCACTCAAACCTTCCTGGTCGCCACCACTGACGCTGGGTGGGGTAGAGGCCGTGGCGTACGATAGATAGATGCTGCCGTTCCTGGCCGGCTTGTAGACCAGCCCTACTTGATAATTGAACAGTGTCCATTCGCCATCGGCCGATTCCATGTCGCCGCCCCGTGGTGTGTAGTCGCCTGAAATGCGATAGTTGTCCAGACGAACACCCGCATTGAGCTGGAATTTTTCCGAAAGCTCTATGGTGTCGAACAGATAGGCTGCGCGTGTCGTGGAGGTGGTGTCTTGGTTGATTGGGTTGCGGGTAATGGTGCCCGCCCATGGGTCGCTGAAGCGTGGATCCAGGTAAGGCGTGCAATCCATGCTGCCCGCTTTGAAGACGGCGGGGCAGGCGGCGCCTTGTGTTGTGCTCATGGCGTAGCTGGCGTTCTTGTTGGTCTCGCGCGAGAACTCCAGGCCCAGGTTATAGCTATGCTTGACCGATCCCGTGCTTAACGTTCCGTATAGTTCGGTCACGTTGGCCAGCATGGTGCTTTTCTGCCAGCGGGATTTGGTTCCACGCTGCAGCCAATATTGATTGCTGGCCGTGTCGAACAGCACAGTGCCGTCACCGGGATTGGTGACCAGATAATCGTTCAGGGTTTCGCCATAGCGGATGGCATTACGCAGTGTCATGCGTTCGTTGAAATCGTGTTCGAATTCTATGGTGCCAATATCGGCCCTGGTTTTTTGGAAATCGCGCGCCAGACCGTAGAAGGTATCCCGGTCGACGTCCACGATGCCAGTGCCGTTGGTGTTCAACTCGGGCGCCTTGCGAGTGGTGGGAATGCCGTAGTCCGGCATGTCGTCCGTATTCAGGTGGTAATAGCTCAGCGTGAGCCGGGTCGGGGTTCCCAGGCCGAACGACAGTGACGGAGCTATGCCGAATTTTTCGTAATCCACCTGGTTGCGGCCAGGCGAGTTGCCCTTCGCACCCAGCACGTTCAGTCGAAATGCGGAGTGCTCACCCAGCTGCCAGTTGCCGTCCGCTGTGCCGCGCAGGTAGCCGTCCGTGCCGTAGCCTAGCGTGCCTTCGGCAAAATTGCCCAGGCGGGCGCGCTTGCTGCTCAGGTTGATGCTGCCGCCACCTGAGCCGCGCCCGCCGTATACGGAGTCTGCGCCCTTGATGACCTCGACGCTCTCCAGGTTGAAAATCTCGCGCGTCTGTCCGCCTGGGTCGCGTATGCCGTCCACATACACATTATTGCCCGAAGAGCTGCCCCTGATGAAAGGGCGATCGGCCAGTGGCTGCCCGCCTTCGCCGGCGCCAAAGGTGATGCCGGGCACGTTGCGCAGCACATCTTCAAGTGACGTGGCGGCACTGTCCTGGATCACGGCCTGGGGAATGACCTGCACCGTTTTGGGTGTGTCCAGCAAGGGGGCTGTGAACTTCGTTTGTGATGCTTCGCGTGTCTGGTAGGAGTCCGGGCTATCGCCTGTGACGGTTACTGGCGACAGCAGGGCGGCATTCCCTTCTGTGCTTTGAGCGTGCGCGTATGGCAAGAACACGCTGGACGACACCAGGGTCAGGGCCAGTGACGAACCCAATATAGCCTGGGGCGGTAGTTTTCTGATAGGCACGATGACTTTCCTCTTGATATGGATCAATTTTATTGCGACTAATAATAATTCGCATTCATCGATACGGAAAGAGGTTTATCAAAAATGTGTATATGACGCCACATATATCTTCTTGCGATATAAATGCTCAGGTCAGAACAAAAGAAGCCCGCACGAGGCGGGCTGCTGGGGCGTGATGCAGGGGCTTGAGGCTCTTTGTAAAAATATGTGGTGCACCCAGCCGGAATCGAACCGGCACGACCAGTGGTCGAGAGATTTTAAGTCTCTTGCGTCTACCAATTCCGCCATGGGTGCACGGAGCTGCCAAGCTTAATGGGATGGCGGAAGGTCAGGGATTCGAACCCTGGAGGAGCTTGCGCCCCTGCCGGTTTTCCTTACTACTATAGTTTTCACTACCAGGCGCCAGGCGCCCGTTTGATAGTCTGGACTTTGTCTTCACCCTAGCTTTCAGCCTTAGGTGGGAGCCGTCAAGTCTCTACACGTTCCTGATGAAATCAGGCTTCGCTCGGCATTACCTCGTATAAAACAGGGGCTTCACCGAATTTGACTCCTTACATCCAACTCGTTTCCAAATTGGCGCTCGAGTTAACAAGACCGGTGCATTCGACCACTCTGCCAACCTTCCGTCGGGCTGCATTATAGCTTAATGACCGATCGTTTAATCGGCTCAGCAAAAAAATGCCCAGGCAGGCGATAATGACTCTTTTAAATTGCGTGAAGGAGCCGTAATGAAAGCAGTGGAAATTACACAACCAGGTGGACCCGAAGTACTGGTAATGGTTGATCGCCCCATGCCCGAACTTAGGCCAGGCGAGGTCTTGATCAAGGTTTCCGCTGCCGGCATCAACCGGCCCGACGTATTCCAGCGCAAGGGGGCCTATCCCCCTCCCGCTGGTGAATCCGATTTGCCGGGGCTTGAGGTCGTGGGCGAAATCGTATCGGGCGACACGGGCGATACAGGGCTGAAAGTGGGGGACAAGGTGTGCGCTCTGGTGGCTGGTGGCGGCTATGCAGAATACTGCGCCGCGCCTGCCGTCCAGTGCCTGCCCGTGCCCAAGGGCTTATCCGACGCCGAAGCAGCTGGCTTGCCGGAAACTTACTATACGGTCTGGACCAATGTATTTGATCGTGGTGGCCTGTCTGCGGGAGAATCCCTGCTGGTACATGGGGGCGCGAGCGGCATAGGAACGACGGCCGTGCAGCTGGCGACGGCAATGGGCCACAAGGTCTATGCCACGGTCGGCAGCGATGAACGCGCCCGTGCGGTCGAAGGCCTGGGAGCGGTGTTGGCCATCAATTACCGCAGTCAGGATTACGTGGAAGAAATCAAGAAAGCCACCGAGGGCAAAGGGGTAGATGTCGTCCTGGACATGGTTGCGGGCGAATATATCAACCGCAACATTAATTGTCTGGCCGACGACGGTCGTATCGTCATCATCGCGCTGTTGGGTGGTGCCAAGGCAACCATAGACTGCAGTCAAGTACTGCGTCGTCGCCTGACGGTAACGGGTTCCACGCTGCGCCCACGTCCCGTAGCGTTCAAGGCCCAGATAGCCCGGTCGCTCAAGACTCATGTCTGGCCTTTGCTGGAAAGCGGGAAAATTCGTCCTATCGTTCATGCCACCTTCCCCCTGGAGCGGGCTTGCGACGCGCACGCAATGATGGATTCGGGCGAACAAATCGGGAAAATCGTTTTAACCGTTTAATATTTGCGCCTTGCCTGGTATGCAGTGGCCTGTCTGCCGGATTTTCAGGCAGACAGGCCACTAACGCGCTACAATACCGGGTTATCCAAATTCTTTATTTCGGGTCAATGATTACTGAACACACGCGTAGGCGCCTGGTTATAGGCAACTGGAAGATGCACGGTCAACAGGCTGCAAATGCAAGTTTGCTTGACGGCTTGCGGGCCGATATGCCGGCGGTATCCGGGTGCGATCTGGCCGTTTGCGTGCCGTTTCCTTATCTCGATCAAGCCAGGGCCGGCCTGCAGGGCAGCAATATTGCCTGGGGCGCCCAGGATGTCAGCAAACACCAGCAGGGCGCGTTTACGGGTGAAGTCTCGGCAGCCATGCTGGCCGATTTTGCCTGCCAATGGGTGCTGGTGGGTCATTCCGAACGGCGTACATTGCACGGCGAGACCGATCTGCTGGTGGCTGAAAAAGCTACTGCGGCCTTGGCTGCTGGGCTGACTCCCGTCGTATGTGTGGGTGAAACCCTGGCCGAACAGGAAGCTGGCAAAACAGAAGACGTCATCGCACGTCAACTGGCTCCGGTTGTGGCGCTGGGGGCTCAGCAGGTTGGCCGTATTGTGCTGGCCTACGAGCCCGTTTGGGCCATAGGTACAGGCCTTACGGCAACACCCGAGCAGGCGCAGGCCGTGCACGCCTACATCCGCTCGCAACTGACAGGGCTGGGCGTGCCCGAAGTCAGAATCCTTTACGGTGGCAGCGTCAAGGCATCGAACGCTACTTCCTTGTTTGCCATGTCTGATATCGATGGCGCCCTCGTGGGTGGTGCGTCGCTGGTGGCAGAAGAATTTTTACGTATAGCGGCCGCATAGGCCTCGGAGTTTTTTCATGCAATGGTTGTCACCCGTTCTTATGGCGATTCAAGTTATATCGTCGCTAAGTGTGATTGTGTTGGTCCTGCTGCAGCAGGGCAAAGGCGCCGATATGGGTGCTTCTTTTGGGGGCGGTTCGGCCGGTAGCCTGTTTGGCGCAACGGGCGCAGCCAATTTCTTGTCGCGTACCACCAAATGGGCCGCAGTCATCTTTTTTGTATCCACGCTGGGTCTGGCCTGGGTGGCGCACCATCCTGCCGGTGGCTCGTCGATTCTTGATGGTGGCATCATGCAAGGCTTCCAGAGCCAGGAAGTGCCTGCGAACACGGGTTCCGCTGTGCCAGCAACGCCTGGTGCTGCATCTTCAGGCGCTACGGTACCCACGGCACCGGCTCCCGTACCTGCTGCGCCTGAGTCTTCGGCTGTGCCGCAAGCTCCAGAGGCACCCGCAGTGCCCGAGGCACCGGCCCAGCCTGAAGCGCCAGCACAGGCGCCCGCAGAAAGCGCACCAGCCGCAAACAATTAAGTTCAATGGCAAGGCTGCGCAGGTTTGCGTGGCTTTGCTGCTTCTGGCAGCATCGGACTGGCAATATACAGTTCCGGTTTCATGCTAGAATACCGCTCTTTGCAAGCCGACGTGGTGGAATTGGTAGACACGCTATCTTGAGGGGGTAGTGGCGAAAGCTGTACGAGTTCGAGTCTCGTCGTCGGCACCAAGTTATAAAATCAGTGCGTTTCATAACGACTGATGCAGTACCAGAAACCCGCATGAACATTAATGTTCTGCGGGTTTTTTGCTTTCAGGGCGTCTCAGCATATTTCGGTAAATCCCGCATTTTTTGGTATGCGTTTTGGTATGTTAAAACTTACATACCATAGAGTTGCCCGATTAGAGACCCGATATGCCAAAAACACCCAAACAGTTGACTGATTTAGCGGTCCGCAAGGCCAAACCCAAAGATGCTGCTTATACGTTGGCCTCAGGGAGCGGGCTGTTTCTTCGTGTTCAGCCAACTGGTATTAAGCAGTGGATGGTCAGATTCCAAACGCCTGAAGGGGAGCGTGGTAGCCGCGTCATCGGTATTTATCCAGATATGGGGATTGCCGATGCACATAAAGCAACAGATGAGTTGCGTCGGAGAGTCCGTATGGGGAACACACCAAATGGCATGTACGACCAACGACGTGCAGAAAGATTCTCCAAGACTGAAGAAGACGCTGAAGCTGATCGGCTTGCTGAAGATGCACGTAAGCATTCATTTACTGTCCAATCTGATGCATGGTTGGAGGATCGTAAATTAGGCTGGGCATCCGCAACTTACAGTAAATCCACTTTCATTGTGCGGAAACGATTACAACCGTTGCTGGGTAGTGCCGACATGAGAACGTTGGCGAGCAAGGATGTCGTGCCGGTTTTAGTTGATCTGGCTATATCAACTCCGTCCATTGCAATCAAGGCCCGCCAGTGCCTGAATGGCATTATCGACTACTGCATCGTACGGGGTATTCGTAGTGATGATCAGCTCTTGAGACTTCAGCGCGCCTTGCCCCGGCACCGTGGTAGCCATATTCCCGCCATTACAAAAATACAGGGCGTCGGGCGGCTTATTCGGACAATTCTGGAGTATGAGGGTAGGGTAGTGCGCGGAGGACTGCTCCTGGCCGCGTACACCGCTTGCAGGCCTGGTGTAGTGGCCTCGGCACGCTGGACTGAAATGGATATTGAACGAGCCGAGTGGTGCATTCCTGCTGATAAGATGAAAACTCGTATCGAGCATGTGGTTAGTTTGCCGAGGCAAGCTGTGGAAATGTTGACAGAGATGCGCCAGTATGGCGGTGGCGAGTATGTCTTTCCAGGCGTTGGCAAGCGAGGTAATCCGCACTTACACCGGGACGCGCTCAGCAAAGCACTTCGCGATATGGGATTCCAGGGGCAGCATGCTACCCACGGCTTTAGAGCAATGCTACGCACGGTGGCTCGTGAACGCCTGAAAATTGATATTGACGTACTGGAGGCCCAGTTGGCGCATGCCAAGGCAGATGAGGTTCAAGCTGCCTATGACCGGGCTCGATTTGAAGATGAAAGGCGTGTGGTTATGCAGGGTTGGGCGGATTTTCTACATGAGCAGGCTGACTCCGCCATGGTTCTGCAGATGAAGCGTGCATAGAATGGCAGCCTCAGCAAGCGATTGCCTTATTGCGCTCAATGAGGGCGTGAACACTTGCGGCAGTGATGCCACTGGATCTTTTCCCGATCTTGATCAGTACCAGCTGGCCTTCGTTTACCAGTCGATAAATTGTGGATCTTGAAACCCCAAGTTTGGCTTCGGCAATATGTATTCGGTAAAGAAGAGCTTGGTCGGACGACTGTGAGACCTCGAATCTACCTACTGCGTGGTCAGAAGGTCGTTGCTGGGACTGTTGTTGCATTGTTTCCTCCATAAAAAACCTTGGTAAGCACCCTGAGGGCATGGCCCAAGATGCTTGCCAAAGCAGGCGCGGTCAGCGCCTTCGTGGCTGGTCCGCCAAGATGCCTCGATGGGGACCAGTTGCTTGGATCATTTTCGGTAGAGCCCGCCGCTGGCCCACTATTGTGGTTCGTCGGGATGCTGAAAACTGCGGTCTTTGCCGCTGTCATCAATGGATTACGCGCCATCCATCGAGCTTGGTCTGCCTTTGGCAGTACCGGCGTCCGTTGCCACGGAACGTCATTTACTTCCCTCGGTATCTGCCAGTCGCTACCGGCCCAAGAGAGCAATGATTTTTCACCTGCTTTACTCCTACCCAGGTGCTTGTCGCCCCGCTTAATGCTGGCGTAACGGGTAGCCGCGCACTCACACCGCCCGTTCTCGGGCAGGGCGCGGTATTTATCGGTGTTGTGTTGTTAAAGAGCGGGATTGCTGTAATCATTACGTATCCACTTTCTAGAGTCAATATGCAAGTAATAAATAAAAATTATGTGGAAGGAGAAAAACTGCAAAATCTGCCTTGGAATGACACTAAAAGAATCGCCCTGGTTCACTGTGGAACACAGGGCGATCCGGGTATTTTTATTGTGTTTTTTTGTATCTTGACCAATAGCTGAGGATAATCCAGCCGATTGTTGAAACTTAATCGTGCTCTTCGGAATGTCGGGCTTGTTGGGCGATCTTCATTTTTATGTAGTCACCGATATCTTCCAGTACGGGGGGAGGCAGCTCCTCAAGCGTATACCTAGGAGTATCCGGCCATGGCCATTCCATCTCGAACATTTCACCTTTTCCTGTAACCAGCCATTCAGCGCGAACGTGGAGCGCCGCTGCAATCCATACGATGTGACGGGAAGTCTCATTGCGGCCGATTTCAATATGGGCTATGGCGCTTTGGCTTATGGGGGGATTGAGGAGTTTGGCCAATGCTTCTTGCGATAGGCCGCGCTTCTTACGTGCGGCAAGTAAGCGTGCGCCAATGCTGTTTATGGGACTCGGCGTCATGGGATTTTTCAATTGGTGGATACGTCATGAGTAAGTTGTAAGTGTATTTATACTTATAGAACATTGCTTAACGATTAGCAATTATGGAGATCGCTAATGGTTAAGTAATTATAGTGCGCCATTCTGGTATTTTATGGGACGGTGTGAGACAAATATTGTCAAGAGAATGACTTCTCAATCATCAGATGCCGGATGCTGATCATCTTGTTTGTAACCATTGTGGGGTACGTGAGCAAGGATAGAGATCTCCGCTACCGCAATGGTCAAGCCCAGGCCTGGCGTCGGCGCTTAGTGGCGAGGCCACCATTGCCGTGCCCAACGGATCAGGCGTGATTCAAGATTACAAGGTGCCCAAAATAGACCGCATGATGGGTGGCGGGATGAACGATGGAGGCATGATAGGCTGTTGACCGATGATGGTGGAGGAGGCGATCCAATGGGAAGGTCAAGTGCACAGTGAAATGATGCATGCCGTAGGGGACATTATGATGAAATATGCCGATAAACCTTGTCCTTGCCTAATTAATTAGCCTTAGTGTGGCTGTTGTCACTTGCGCGTGCTATGGTAGATCACTAAATATTTCGTATTCCTCATTGCCACGAATGTGTGCATGATCATGCTTCAAAAAGGCGTAGGGGATACAGGCGCCACAGTGGCGTTAATCATTTTGTTTATACTAATCGTAGTGTAGGCTGATTCTGCCTGGGTTCTGTCTTGGAATAATTGCTCAAGACGATCTAATGCCGTGGATTGCCTTATGCGCCATCGTTTGTATTGCGCTAGCTAGGCCATGATGCCCGAAGACGTTTGCGGGCTGAGCGCGTAGCCAGTACAATCTGTCACGCGATGAAAAAACTGCTTCTCCTCTTTATGCTCGTCATGCTGCCGCTCCAAAGTTCTTGGGCGGTTGTGGGCGTGTATTGTCAGTCGGAGCAGTCCTTGTACGTAACTCCCTGTTACGACGATGCGCAAGAGACTCTGGTCGATGCAGGCGGCGGTGAAGATGAAAATACATCGACCACGGCAAAGGCAGACCATGTGCATTCTTGTCATGGCTACTGTATGCCTCTAATCGGGGTTTCACATACAGGAACATTCCTTCCTTCTTCCAGCTTAGCCCATCGATTTATTGATTCGCGGCCTCCATTAGCAACAATCAGTGAACGGCCCGAGCGGCCCAAGTGGTCAGACGTAGCCTAAGTTGGCACGTCGCTGATTCGTTCTCATCGTCCATCTTATTCCGAGCCGTCGAGTCCTTGTCTCGATTGCACAGGCTGCGCGTGTTAGGCGCGCGCTAGCTCGAAAGAGAGCCCCGCTGTAACGCTACGCTTGCCGCCAGCTTTGGCGCAAATGAATTGGGGTTTGGGTGCGCGCCTTAACCCTAAGTAAACCTGTGTATATCACGCACAGCTCAACATTGTCGGCAGTGGAGACCTTTCAGTTGTTTAGACTTTTAATACTGGTGGACGATGATGCTTGAAGGCATCAATCTACAAGCCCTGCGCGGTGACCGCAGCCTCTTCGAGCGCTTGAGCTTTAAGATCAAGGCGGGCGAATGTCTATTCGTCCAAGGCGAGAACGGCAGTGGCAAAACCAGCCTTTTGCGTGTGTTGGTGGGACTAACACCGCCATCGGACGGAACCGTTTTCTGGAAAGGACGTCCCATCAAGCTGCTTGGTGACGAGTATCGACGCACGTTGCTTTATTGCGGCCATCTTTCTGGACTTAAAGATGAATTAAGTGCCATGGAGAATTTGGTTGCTGGGGCGGCGTTGGCGGGCGACCCAGTTTCTCTTGGTGCCGCACGTGATGCTTTACACGAGAGCGGGCTGCGCGATAGGCAGGATCTCCCCGTACGATTCTTGTCTCAAGGACAAAAGCGGCGCGTTAATTTGGCCCGATTGCTGCTCCAACCACGTGCGTTGTGGATACTAGATGAACCTTTGGCAGCATTGGATACTAAGGCAGTACGATGGCTCGCTGAAGTGATTGACGCACACCTGGAGTCCGGCGGAATTGCCGTCATAACAAGTCATCAGAGCATGGCGCTAGCAAGCACGACACACGTTATTCGGGTGGGCGTATGAGCGACACGTTTGGATTGTTCGCGCTTTGTGGGGTTATAAGACGCGACTTGAGGCTCGCCATGCGCCGTAAGTCGGATGCGCTGACGCCGCTTTTTTTCTTTGTCATTGTGGTGAGCTTGTTTCCTTTGGGCATAGGTGCTGAACGCGACATCTTGCGCCAGATTGCGCCAGGCATACTTTGGGTAGCGGCCTTACTGGCGACCATGCTGTCGCTTAATCGGCTGTTTGAACAGGACTATGCCGACGGCACCCTGGAGCAAATGGCCCTTTCACCCGCTCCGTTGGGAATGCTGGTGCTCGGCAAGGTGACGGCGTATTGGCTGTTGACGGGTTTGCCCTTGACCTTGCTAGCGCCGCTACTGGCTGTGCAGTTCGATTTACCACTCCCTTCTTTACTGGTGCTGGCAGCGTCGCTGGCCATAGGTACGCCTGTACTTAGCTTTATTGGCGCGATCGGTGCAAGTTTGACTCTGGGCCTGCGAGGTGGGAGCGCCCTGGTTGCCTTGCTTGTACTTCCCCTTTATGTGCCGGTTCTGATCTTTGGCGCGGGTTCGGTAGACGCCGCCGCTGCCGGCCTGGGCGCAACGGCGCATCTATCGCTGCTGGGCGCTGTGCTGGTTTTAACTGGCTTTTTTGCTCCGTGGGCCACAACCGTGGCATTACGGATTGCCTTGGAATAATGAGTAAGTGAATGATTAATTGGTTTAAGTATTCATCGCCCAAAATGTTTTACCCCCTAGCTGGCAAGCTAATTCCATGGTTTGCAGCTGCTGCCGCGATTCTGGCGATCATAGGGATGTACGTGGGTTTCTTCATGGCGCCCACCGACGCCCAGCAAGGTGAGGGCTATCGCATCATCTTCCTGCACGTGCCGGTCTCCTGGATGTCGATGTTCATTTATTTGGTCATGGCTTTCTGGGCCGCGATAGGGCTGGCATTTAAGAATCGTTTAGCGGCCATGATGGCCGCGGCCTTGGCTCCCACCGGCGCCATGTTCACGTTTCTTTCACTCTGGACGGGGGCCTTGTGGGGCAAACCCATGTGGGGAACCTGGTGGGTCTGGGATGCGCGCCTGACCTCCGAGCTGATTCTTCTCTTCTTGTACATCGGCTTTATGGCGCTTCAGTCAGCGATTGATGAGCCACGGCGCGGGGATAAGGCCGGTGCTGTCCTTGCCCTTGTCGGCGTCGTCAATATTCCAATCATTTATTTTTCGGTGCAGTGGTGGAACACCTTGCATCAAGGCGCATCTGTTTCGCTGACACAAGCGCCTTCAATGGCGGTCCTCATGCTAATTGGCATGCTGCTTATGGCCTTGGCGTCATGGATGTATGCGGTGGCGATCGCGTTGATGCGCGTGCGCTGCATCATTTTAGAACGCGAACATCATGCTGGATGGTTAGACGACTTGAGGGAGGTAAAGCAATGAACTGGACGAGTCCAGCTGAATTTTTTGCCATGGGCGGCTATGGGCAATACGTGTGGGGGTCAGTCGCCGTCACCCTGGTCGTTCTTTGCGCCGAATGGCTCTTGCTGCGCCAGCGCCGCAAAGCGGCTTTGTCGCTGGTGAAGCGTCAGTTAATCCTAAAGGAAGAGGAATTTCGATGAAAAATCGCCATAAACGTATCGCGCTCATTGCTGGTGGCTTGGCCGCATTCGGCATTGCCACAGCCTTAGTGCTCAATGCTTTTCAGAGCAACCTTGTGTTTTTCTTCACGCCTACGCAGGTGAGTGCTGGTGAAGCACCCCAAGAAAGGACGTTTCGCGTCGGAGGCATGGTGCAAACCGGCAGCGTGCAGCGCCAAAGTGATGGGCTGACAGTGAAGTTCGTTGTGACCGATACCGCCAAAATGATACCGGTCAGTTATACGGGAATATTGCCTGACCTGTTTAGCGAGGGCAAAGGGGTAGTGGCCCAAGGCAAGCTCGGGGCCGATGGCTTGTTCCGGGCAGAAGAGGTGCTTGCCAAACACGATGAGAACTATATGCCCCCCGAGGCGCAGCATGCGCTGGATGAGGCCGCCAAGAACACGATTGCTACGAGGCCATAACGCTCATGATTCCTGAACTCGGTCATTTCTCTCTGATTCTGACGCTATTCGTGGCGCTTGCGCAAGGCTGCTTAGCCCTCGCTGGCGCGGCGCGTGGCAATGCTGTCTGGATCTCCTTTGCTCGACCTGCCGCGCGCGCACAGTTCCTTTTAATTATTGTTAGCTTCGCGACGCTTGGTTGGTCCTTCATCGTTAAGGATTTTTCGGTGGCTTACGTCGCCCAGAACTCCAACTCGCAATTGCCCTTGCTTTACCGCATAGCCGCCGTCTGGGGCGGCCACGAAGGATCGCTCTTGCTGTGGCTGCTGATGCAAACAGGCTGGGCGTACGCAGTAAGTGTGTTCTCAAAGCAACTGCCCGATGTCATGGTTGCACGCGTATTGGGAGTGCTGGGCCTGGTCACGGCTGGATTCCTGCTCTTTGTGCTGCTTACCTCTAACCCGTTCGAGCGCCTGGTACCTGCGGCCATAGAAGGTATGGACCTGAATCCGCTACTGCAAGATATTGGACTGATATTTCATCCGCCATTGCTGTACATGGGGTATGTCGGATTTTCGGTGGCGTTCGCATTTGCCATTGCCGCACTGCTAGCGGGGCAGCTCGACTCGACGTGGGCCCGTTGGTCCCGGCCCTGGGCGACGGCAGCGTGGTTATTCCTGACCTTGGGTATCGCCTTGGGAAGTTGGTGGGCGTACTACGAACTGGGTTGGGGCGGCTGGTGGTTCTGGGACCCGGTAGAGAACTCTTCGTTTATTCCGTGGCTGGTGGGTACTGCATTGATTCACTCCCTGGCGGTAACTGAAAAGCGTGCCAGTTTCAAGAACTGGACAGTGCTGCTTGCCATCAGCACGTTCTCGCTTTCATTGCTGGGGGCCTTTCTCGTACGGTCAGGCGTATTGACGTCAGTACACGCCTTCGCCACCGATCCGCGCCGAGGCGTGTTCATTTTGATGTTATTCGCCGTTGTGGTGGGCTCGTCCTTGTTTTTATTTGCGCTGCGTGCGCCCAAAGTGGGTATGGGTGGACGGTTTGAACTGATATCGCGTGAATCGCTCTTGCTAATGAACAACGTGTTGTTGGCCGTAGCAGCGGGTGCCGTCATTCTCGGCACCTTGTATCCGCTTTTCATTGATGCGCTCGGGTTAGGCAAACTTTCGGTGGGGCCGCCCTACTTTAATGCCGTTTTCATACCGCTGATGGTGCCCGCGTTGCTTCTCATGGCGGTAGGCCCGGTGGCTAACTGGAAGTCAGCCAAGATAAGCGCTCTGATAAAACACCTGCACGTTCCGGCTGTGGTGGCGCTTGTGGTCGGTGTTGGCGCACCGTTTATGCTGGGGCGTTGGTCGGCGTTGGCGGCTTTAGGCTTGGCACTGGCCACGTGGATTGCCACTGCGGTGGTTAAGGGCATCTTTGACCGTATGCGGGCTACGCGCACTGGGCTGCGAGCCCAACCGCTTAGCTGGCTAGGCATGCATCTGGCCCATTTGGGTATTGCCGTGTTCGTAGCGGGAGTGACACTCGTCATGGGCTATGAAACTGAACAGGACGTGCGTATGACGCCTGGCAGCACGGTAAGCACAGGGGGCTATGAGTTGAAGTTTCTAGGCGTCAATAAAGCACAGGGACCTAATTATGTCGCAGAAGTCGGTGACATCGAGTTGTCACGCGATGGTCGGATCTTGCGTCTGCTTCATCCCGAGAAACGCAGCTACATCTCCTCCGAAATGCCCATGACAGAAGCGGCTATTGATGCCAACGGTTTGCGTCACGTGTACGTCGCTCTGGGTGAGCCGCTTGCTGACGGCGCCTGGAGCGTACGTGTTTACTACAAACCATTCGTTGACTGGATCTGGATAGGTTGCATCTTGATGGCGCTGGGTGGGTTATTAGCTATCAGTGATCGCCGTTATCGACTTAAGCGTCGCGAACGAAAGGCCGCCTTGGTGGCTGCAGGGGCCACATCATGAGTCGCTTTGTATGGCCGTTGGTTGCTTTTGTCGTGCTGGTCGGCTTCCTGGCTTTCGGTTTGACCCTCAAGCCCAGCGAAGTACCTTCGCCTTTGATTAACAAGCCGGCACCGAATTTCACGTTGCCCCAATTGGCGTCGCCCGAAGAAACGTTTTCACCGGAAGCCATGAAAGGCAAAGTGTGGCTGCTGAACGTGTGGGCTTCTTGGTGTTATGCCTGTCTTGAAGAGCATCCCGTGATTACGGCGTTGGCTAAAACGCACGGAGTACCCATAGTTGGTCTTAACTACAAGGATGTACGCGGGGAAGCGATTTCGTGGTTGGAACGCCATGGCAATGGATATGTCTTGTCCGTATCCGATACGCAAGGGCGCGTGGGTATTGACTATGGCGTTTATGGCGTACCTGAGACCTTTGTTATCGACAAGGCCGGGCTCATTCGTTACAAGCACATCGGAGCAGTAACCGAGACTGCGGTGCGCGACACGCTTCTACCCCTGATCCGGGAGCTTGAAAAATGAAACATTGGTGGTTGACATTGTTGTGTGCCGTTATTGCCTTGCCATCGTGGGCGGATAGCGCGGCGACGGAAAAGCGCATGCTGAACATCGCCGCTGAATTGCGGTGTTTGGTGTGCCAGAACGAGTCGATCGCAGCCTCACGCGCCGACCTGGCCGTGGACCTGCGCCAACAGATACGCGAGCAGATCCAGGCTGGCAAAAGCGATACCGAGATCAGAACCTATATGGTTGATCGTTATGGTGATTTCGTACTCTATCGCACGCCATTAAAAGCCACCACGCTATTGCTATGGTTTGGCCCCATGTTGCTGCTGGCCTTTGGGCTCCTCGTTCTGGCGACAACATTGCGTCGCCGCAAAAACAGCGTGGCTGATGCATCGCTAAGCGACGATGAGCGCAAGAGAGCGCAGGCGCTGCTAGCGCAAACCACGGACAACGGAACATCACCATGAATTTTATTTTTATCCTTATTGCTGCATTACTTGCAGCTAGTGTCACCTTATGGCTAGGGCTGGCTCTGTGGCGCGGCCCCAAACTAGATAGCAGTCTTGAACATCACGCCGTTAATGCGAGAGTGTTGCGCGACCAATTGGCTGAGCTGGAGCAGGATCGTGCGAACGGTATATTGTCTTTGCCTGATCACGCAGCGGCCCAACAAGAGCTGCAACGACGTGCGCTCGATGAGGCAACACCAGCTCAGAGTACTGGACTACGACGCCAGAGCAGCAAGCAAGCAGCGATAGCGCTGGCCATCGTCCTGCCAGTGGCTGCAACGCTTACCTATTTAGCGTTAGGTAACCTCGCAGCGATTACCCCTCCGCCAGTGCAAAGCGCGTCTGCCATGACGCAAGCCGATGTGCAGGCCATGGTGGATTCGCTCGCGGCGAGGCTGGCGCGCAATCCTGATGATCCAACTGGCTGGCTCATGCTGGGGCGCTCTTATCGCTATTTTGAAAAGTATGAAGATGCTGCGGCGGCCTTTTCCAAAGCGGCGACCGTCATTCAGTCGGATCCTTTGGCGCTGTCGGAATATGCCGAAACACTCGCCAGAAGCAATCAAACTGGATTCAAGGGGGAGCCGACGCAATTGCTGGAGCGCGCACTATCGCTCAATCCTCGGGAACCGTTCGCTCTCACTTTGGCGGGGGCTGCTGCGCTGGAGCGTCAAGATTACCCAGCAGCGATTGATTATTGGCAACAGTTATTCGAGTTGCTTCCGCCAGATTCGGACGCCGCGCAGGCTGTCGAAAACACAATCAAGCGTGCGCGTCGAGAGCAAGCCGAAGCAGTGACCTCTGAAAACTGATGGGTGGAGAATGATGAAGAACTCTTTTAAGATAATTATTTGGGTAGCAGTGGTGTTAACGACCGTGATCACTATCGCGACAGCTTTATTTTTTTACCAACGTAATAATGCGTCCAAGGCTCTCCCAGACGGAATAGTTAACGTTGCGATGGACACCGCGGTGGATATAGATGGGCAGCGCTTTACGCGCTGGAGTACGCCACGTGATCTTCCGTTGTTCTCCTTTCAAGATGCGAGCGGCAAGACCTTGACCTTGGCCGATTTTCGAGGCCGTGTTGTTTTGCTCAACATTTGGGCTACCTGGTGTCCGCCCTGCAGAGAGGAAATGCCGTCGCTGGATCGGCTCAACGCCAAGCGCGGTGGTCCAACATTTGAAGTGGTGGCGTTATCAATTGACCGCGACCCCGCGCAGGTCAAATCCTTCTATCAGGAGTTTGGCGTACAAACGCTGCGTGGATATTTTGATCCGGCGTCAAAGGTGTCCAACATTATTCGCGCTCCGGGCGTTCCTACAACCTTGCTGATCGATCAAGAAGGCCGTGAGATAGGGCGCGCATTGGGACCTGCTGCTTGGGATAGCCCACAGGTCGATGCTTTGATCGACGCCGCGCAGCTATCTTTATCACTCAAGAAAAACGACGGTGAGAAATAGCCATGCGACTTAGTATGTTGTGGGAGCAGCGCGATGCTTGAGCTAACCGCCATCGGACTATTGACCGCGTTTGTCGCAGGCATTGCATCGTTCCTATCGCCATGTGTCTTACCGCTCGTACCGGGTTACCTCTCTTATATTGCCGGTGGCTCAGCGGAGCCTGGCGTGTCGTCAGCAAAGGCACGCGCCGCACGATGGCGAACGCTGGGTCTTAGTGCGTGCTTCGTTCTGGGATTTTCTTTGGTTTTTCTGGTCCTAGGTGCCAGCATCACAGCGATCGGGCGCTTGTTTTTATCCTACCGCTATGAGCTCAATATCGTTGCAGGGGTCATTATTATTGTTGCAGGCCTATTGATTATGGGGGTGGTGCGAGCTCCCGTATGGACGCAGCGCTACTACCGTTTCGAGCCAGGGGCAGGTGTTGGGGGTAATCCGTGGTCCGCTACCGTGCTGGGTATGGCCTTTGGCTTTGGTTGGACCCCATGTATTGGCCCCGTGCTCGGCGGTATTCTGGCGCTGGGTGCTACGTCTCAGAGCGTAGGTCAGGGGATGCTGCTGTTAGGTGTTTATGCGTTAGGGCTTGGCGTGCCGTTTCTCCTGTCGGCTTACTTCATGGCGCCGTTTATGCGTCGGCTCGGTGCGCTACGCCGAACAGGCCGCTACCTGCAAATAGTGACTGGCGCGATTCTGGTACTTATGGGCATCGCCGTGGCCAGTGGGCAACTGGTCCGTTTTGCAATTTGGCTGCTTAAGACGTTCCCGGCCCTTGGAAGTATTGGCTAAATATTCTCTACTTTCTTATAGCCTTCGCCATTACAACCTTTACCTCCAGTTTTTGAAGCACATCGTTAAGGATCGACGTTTTATGGTAGTCAGCAACCAACTTTCAGGGCCTCGGTGGGGCCGAGTATTTGCGGCATGGGTGATTGCTCTGACCGCAACATTAGGTGCCTTGTTTCTCAGTGAAATCATGGGGTTCGTCCCTTGCGAGCTGTGCTGGTATCAGCGCATCTTTATGTTTCCGCTCGTTTTTATCCTGGCCGTGGGCCTCGCGACCTCAGATGTGCGTGTCTTTGTGTATGCATTACCGATGGTCGTTGGCGGCTGGTTTGTGGCGCTTTATCACAATCTACTTTACCTGGGCGTTATCCCTCCAGCCCTTCAACCTTGTGGGCAAGGCCCATCATGCGCTGAAGTGAATTTAAACCTTTTGGGTTTCATATCCATTCCTCTATTGTCATTGCTGGCATTTACGGCAATCGCCACGCTTCTCTTCATAAAAAAAGGTGCTTTAAAGTGAAAAAACAAACAGTTCTTGTCTTAACCAGTATCCTGGCTGTTATGGTTTTCTCCATCAGTGGTTTCGTGTATGAGCAGAGTCAGGTTCGTAAAAAAGCGCAGTTAGCCAGTACAAAAACCACAGAATTCGAGCGAATGCATTCGCCTGTATATGGTCCTGCCGACGCGAAAGTCACCATCGTGGAGTTTTTTGACCCGGCGTGTGAGTCTTGCCGAGCGTTTTATCCTGCAGTCAAACAACTTGTCAACGTCAATGGGGGCAAGGTCAAACTCGTTCTTCGTTATGCTCCATTTCATGAGGGCTCCGAGGAGGTTGCTAAGATTCTTGAGGCGTCCCGGCTACAAGATAAGTACTGGTCGACGTTAGAGACCGTTCTAGACATGCAGCCGCAATGGGCATCGCATGATAACCCGCAGGTCGATTTGATCTGGGGTTATCTGAAGGCGTTGGATCTGGACATTGACCAAGTACGCAAAGACATGAGCAATCCGACGATAGCGGCTATCGTCGATCAGGATAAAGTTGACCTTCGTGCACTGCAGGTAACTCAAACACCAACTTTTTTTGTTAACGGGAAACCATTGCCAAAATTTGGTTTTGAACAGCTTAAGACGCTTGTGGAGCAAGAAGTCAAAATCGCTTATAAGAAGTGAAGACTGTAACTTTCGAACTGCCGATATTAGTGGAGGGGGTTGATGCGCGTAAATCCATTGTTTCATAACCGAGTACGCCACCCTTGAGAAGATTTTTTATGAACAAACTAATGCTTGTCTTCGTGCTGGCGTTTTTGCCTATCGAAATTCTCGCCTCGGGTGTCAACGATGCAAGAGGTTCGTCGAAGTCGCGTCATGATGTTACAAGCAGTCATGCTAAAAGTACGACAATCGGGCGACCGGGTGATCTAGCTAAAGTGAATAAGACAGTCACAATCGTTGTTAACGATACTGTTCACTTTACACCTAGCCTGATTAGTGTAAACGCGGGTGACATAGTTTTATTCATGGTTAAGAACACTGGCAAGTTTTCTCATGAAATGGTTATCGGTTCTATGAGTGAACTCAGGGCGCACGCCGCCTTGATGCAAAAAGCACCCAGTGTCGCGCATACTCAGCCGAATATGATTACGCTTAACCCGGGTCAGCAGCGTAATGTTGTCTGGCAGTTTGTCCAGCCTGGGAAGACGGATTTCGCTTGCCTGGTCGATTGGCATCTCAAATTTGGCACGCTTGGAGAAATACAAGTCGATTAACGAGCTGCGAGAAAGTCTACATTGAGCGCGTGCCAAACGGCTTTTCAGTGTGGCCAAGTTGGTCATCAGAAAAGCCTATGCTGCAAACAAGATTTCACGCTGGGGCAGGTGGTATGTACGCGTCCGGTAAAACCATCTTGAGCGCCAGCAGTAGATCGTAGAGGATGGCGACTCCACTAAATTCTTGGTGGAGTAATTTATCCCAACAGGTGGAGTAATGCATCCTAACGAGCTTGCTGTGC
>JACCET010000049.1 GCA_013416405.1 Alcaligenaceae bacterium | reverse complement strand
GCCGCGCCAGGCGTATCAGTTCGGGCAGCTGCACCCTGTGACGCTCATGAAAACGCGTCACGATATAGCTGGTCAGCTCGCCCGCGGACGCCTCGCGCCAGTCGGCGTCGCTCGTCCGTTCCGGCAAAATCGTGTCCATCGTGGCATCATCCTTCAGTGGGTTTGTCGCCTTCCCTATACGCAAGATGCATGCCAGTTTTTTTTAGGGGTTTTCCATGGGATCGTCGCCCAAACAGGGTGAAATCCACCCTGCGGCAACAGGGTAGATTTCACCCTTAGGGTATAATTCACCACCATGGACCAATTGCTGCTCGCCGATCTCGTCACCGACCTTCCCAATGCCGTCCGCCTGCAACGCGCGGTACACACGTTGCGCCAGCGCTTCATGTGTGACGCCGTGGGCCTGCTTTGCCTGGACGGCGACACCCTGCGGCTGGTGGCCGCCGCCGGGCTGGCCCACGAAGCGCTGGGCAGGCGTTTCGTCGTCGCCCAGCATCCGCGCTTCGCCACCATCATGTCGCGGCGCGACCCCACGTGGTTCGAGCCGGGCAGCGTCCTGGCCGACCCCTACGACAGATC
>JACCET010000048.1 GCA_013416405.1 Alcaligenaceae bacterium | reverse complement strand
GTCCGCCGGAAACCCCAGCCGCTCGTTCGCCTCCACCGTGTCGGCCCCCGCGTCCTGCAGATTGTAGGCCCGGATCTTGTTCACCAGGCCGATGCCGCGCCCTTCCTGGCGCAAGTAGAGGATCGCGCCGCGCCCCTCTTCCGCAATGGCCCGCATCGACGCCTCCAGCTGCGCACCGCAGTCGCAGCGCTGGCTGAAGAGCGCATCGCCCGTCAGGCATTCCGAATGCACCCGCGCCAGCACAGGGGCCCCGCTGCCGACGTCGCCGAGCGTCAGGGCAAGGTGCTCCTTGCCCGTACCCGGGTCGACGAACACATGGATGGCAAACGTGGCCCACGGCGTGGGCAGCTTGCTGGATGTAACGTAATCGAGTTGATAGCCCGCCAACGGCTTGCCATCAACAACCGCCGCGTTCGTTGAACGGCGAACGTCAGCATCAGTTTGCGACTGCATAAGGAAACCTCGAGACTTGAAAAACCCGAAGGCCCACACTCATGCACCTCCGACCGCGGCGAACCACCGCAGCCTGGCATTTTAACGCCTTATACCTTCACCCCCAGATACTTCTCGATCACCGAGGT
>JACCET010000047.1 GCA_013416405.1 Alcaligenaceae bacterium | reverse complement strand
GAGAAAGGCCTCTGCGCTTTCATCCTCCACTACCGTACATCCGACCGATTCCAGCAGGAAAACGACCGAACGCCGGAAGGCGGCGTCGTCATCCAGCAGATAGATGGCCAAGTTTTGCGCCATGTTCATGCAAAGGCAGGCTCAGAGAAAATATCATCCCGGGACCCCGTGGAAGATCGGCGTCCGTCGGTTCACGGTCGGCGCGGCTGGCCAGCAACTGGCCACCATGGGCTTCCACAATACCTTTGCAGATGGAAAGCCCCAGCCCGAGGCCGTCTTCCCTGGTCGTATAAAACGGCTCGAACAAATGTGCAAGCGCTGCGTCTTCCATGCCGGTGCCGAAGTCTCTCACATGCAGCCAGACCCAGCCTTGCTCTTGCCTGAGCACAAGGGTGATACGTTGTTGATCTGGCGGCAAGGCCCGCATGGCGTCCTGAGCATTCTTGAAGAAATTCAACAACACCTGCTGGATCTGCAAGGCGTCGGCCTTGACCTTGCTGCCTGGCGCCAGCTTATCCACGACCTGGATTCCAGGGACCTGCACTTGCATGCCCTGGAATAATGCCACGGTTTCATCCACCAAGATC
>JACCET010000046.1 GCA_013416405.1 Alcaligenaceae bacterium | reverse complement strand
CAGCGGACAATGGCATCATGTGCGCCAGGTTCAGCGTCGAGACGATGGGCTGACGCACATTCGCGTAGGCGTTACCGGGAATGGACGACAGCCAGGCATCCACCGCGTTCAAGGTTTCGGGGATGGTGACGAAGCCGCGCCCCTGAATGATGCGCTCTACCATGCGCAGCTTCTCGTCGGCCACGGCCGGGTCGGTGTCGAGCACTGTCACGGTAGCCGTCAGGTAGCCGAAGGCCACCTGATCGCTGCCCAGCTCCTGCAAGGCGGCGTCTGCATCGGCGGCCTTGTTGTTGGCGTCGGTATCGACCAGCGGGCTTTCCTGCTGGCAGATCGTTTCACGCAACAGAGCGACGACGTTCTTGCGCTTGGCGAACCACTGGCGGCGCAGGCGGCCCAGTTCTTTTTCTGCCTCGGCTTTGTCGAGGCAAAGGAACCGGGTTGCCCAGCGATAGCCAAAGCCCAGGCGGTTGAGGTCGTCCAGAATCCCCGGCCAAGTCGAGGTCGGGAAGCCTCGCACCGACACCACGCGTAGGTGCTGATCGCCCAGCATGGGTGCCAGGCCACCGACCAACGGCGAGTCAGTCAGCA
>JACCET010000045.1 GCA_013416405.1 Alcaligenaceae bacterium | reverse complement strand
AGCCAGACCGGGCGGCCGAAGATCCGCGTCAGGAAGTACATGAGCCAGGAAGGCGCGGGCGGATGCTTGGTGTAGCCCAGTTCCAGGCTGGACGCCCAGACCAGTTCCTCCAGGCCGTCGAGATCGGGCGCCCGGTGGCTGATGCCGCAGAGCAGCGTCCAGAGCAGCGCCATGCCCGCCAGGTACAGCACCACCTGGAGCTCCAGGCCGGCGGCGGGCTCGCCCGCGCGGCGCTGCGAGCCTTGAAGATGAAGAATATGAGTTTCCATGGGATTCCGGCGCCGCGGGCCCTAGCCGCGCGCCAGCGCGCGCTTGATGAAAGCCAGGCACATGCCCGCGAACGCGGCCAGCCCGATGAATTTCGCCGCCGTGGCGAATTCGGGGCCGACCAGCGCCAAGGGCGCGTCGCTGCCGCCGGATCCTACCGAGACGACGATGATCATCGCCAGGGCGACGCCGACCAGGCTTTCGCCGACGATCAGGCCGGAGGCGAACAGCGTGCCCTTGCGTTCGGCGTGCTCCAGCCGCTCGGCGGGGTTTTCGCCCGCGCGGCGCGCGGACGAGCGCACCCG
>JACCET010000044.1 GCA_013416405.1 Alcaligenaceae bacterium | reverse complement strand
CTTCATGTCGTCTGCAATGGGGGCGAGTAACTCGGAAAGGTTCAAAGCGTGATCCGGACGGTGTAATGGGTAGCCAAGATTATACGTGACCCGCAATGGCGGGCGCGCGGGCCGGGGTGATGCGGAAAGCCGGATCGCGCGCGCCAAATTGGCGATAATGCTGGTTTCCCCATACCTCACTGCTTTGGAGACAATTGTGACTGCCTACGATTTAAGCACGCTGATCGGTCGCGCCGAGCGGGTCCTGGCGCAACTGGAAGCGTGGCTCCCGCCCGCCCCGCCGGAAATAGACTGGACCGCCCATGCCTTCCGCTGGCGCAAGCGCGGCGCCCGGGGCTGGCTCGACGCAGTGCGCAACGTATCCACGATCCAGCAGGAAGACCTTCAGCACATCGAGCGCCAAAAAGCGATCATCGACCGCAACACCCGGCACTTCCTCGACAAGAAGCCGGCGAACAACGTGCTGATGACGGGCGCGCGGGGCACGGGCAAGAGCTCGCTGGTCAAGGCCATGCTGGCGAGCTATGCCGACCGGGGCCTGCGCCTGATCGAAGTCGACAAGTCCGACATGGCCGACCTGGGCGACATCGTCGACCTGGTCAGCGGGCGCCCGGAACGC
>JACCET010000043.1 GCA_013416405.1 Alcaligenaceae bacterium | reverse complement strand
CCACGCATCAGCCTTTCAGCCCAACTACGCGCGCTGTTTCCAATGATCGAAGCCGAGTTTGCTGCAGGTGTGCCACACGCCGCCGTACTGGAGGATTTGGCCGCTGCAGGTCTGACCGTGCAACGCAGCACCTTCGCCATCACGCTGTATCGCTGGCGTAAAGCCCAGCGATCCGCAGCCAACCCTTCGGCTTCTACGGTGAAACCGGCCTCACCTCCTGCGGCACTTGATGCTATTCAAGGCCGACCACACAACATCCAAACACCCGGCGATCTACGCAAGATTCGCGACATGCAGATAGACCTGGAGGCCTTGCGACGTGAAGGCTTGGCCAGCCGTACCCAATCTACCGAAAACAACCCCATGAAAAGGAATAAACCATGAAAGTCGCCGTTCTGAACTACACCGGCTCCGTTGGCAAGACCGTAGCCGCCTCTCACCTTCTGGCACCACGCATGAACGGTGCCCAGATTTTTGCCGTAGAGTCCACCAATGAAACCGGTGCCGATCTGGGCTTGAATGTCGATCAGCTGCGCGGCGAACATTTTGGCCGACTTTTCCGGGAACTGCTCACCCGCGAAGACGCGATTGTCGATGTGGGTGCCAGCAACATCGAGGA
>JACCET010000042.1 GCA_013416405.1 Alcaligenaceae bacterium | reverse complement strand
GACTACCGCGCGCTGGGCGGCTATGAAGGCCTGCGGAAGGCGCTCGCCCTGCCGCCGGAGGCCATCGTCGCCGAAGTGGCCGATTCGGGGCTGCGCGGCCGCGGCGGCGCGGCTTTTCCCACGGGCGTCAAATGGAAAACCGTGCTGGAAACGGCGGCCCCCAGGAAATACGTCGTCTGCAATGCCGATGAAGGCGATTCCGGCACGTTTTCCGACCGCATGCTGATGGAAGGCGACCCCTACTCACTCATCGAGGGCATGACCATCGCCGGCCTGGCGGTACAGGCCACGTATGGCTACATCTACGTGCGCTCCGAATATCCC
Organism: Alcaligenaceae bacterium; assembly: GCA_013416405.1. Taxonomy (GTDB): domain Bacteria; phylum Pseudomonadota; class Gammaproteobacteria; order Burkholderiales; family Burkholderiaceae_B; genus Pusillimonas_C. Next base: position 304 of record JACCET010000042.1, on the reverse strand, counting down.
GTCGCCATATCGGTGCTCGAAACCGCCATCCAGCGAGCGCGGCAGGCAGGCTGGCTGGGCGCCGACATCCAGGGCTCGGGGCGCGGCTTCGACCTCGAAGTGCGCTGCGGCGCGGGCGCCTATATCTGCGGCGAGGAAACCTCGCTGCTCGAAAGCATAGAGGGCAAGCGCGGCCTGGTCCGCGCCAAGCCGCCGCTGCCCGCCGTCGCGGGGCTGTTCGGCCGGCCCACCGTCGACAACAACGTCATCTCCCTGGCCACCGTGCCGCTCGTCCTGGCGCGCGGCGCCGGCCACTATCAGATCG
>JACCET010000041.1 GCA_013416405.1 Alcaligenaceae bacterium | reverse complement strand
CCGCGCCCTGACGGGCATGAAAGATGTACTACCCGACACGAGCGCCCAGTGGGAAGGGCTCGAAGCAACCGTACGCGACTGGCTCGCCGGCTACGGCTACCGCAACATGCGCACCCCCGTGCTGGAGCCCACCCGGCTCTTCACCCGCGGCATCGGCGAAGTCACCGACATCCTCGAAAAGGAAATGTATTCTTTCACGGACAGCCTGAACGACGAACAGCTCACCATGCGCCCGGAATTCACGGCGGGCATGGTGCGCGCGTGCATCGAGCACAACATGCTGTACGAGCGGCCGCAGCGCGTGTATGCGCTGGGTCCGGTCTTCCGCCATGAAAAGCCGCAGCGCGGCCGTTACCGCCAGTTCCACCAGATCGACGTCGAGGCCCTGGGCTTCGCCGGCCCCGACGTCGATGCCGAACTCATCGTCATGCTGGCCCGCCTCTGGAAGCTGCTGGGCCTGGCCGACATCCGGCTGGAACTCAATTCCCTGGGCCAGGCGCATGAGCGCGCCGCGCACCGCGCCGCCCTGATCGAATACCTGGAGCAGCACAAGAGCGTGCTCGACGAGGAAGCCCTGCGCCGGATGTACACCAATCCGCTGCGCGTGC
>JACCET010000040.1 GCA_013416405.1 Alcaligenaceae bacterium | reverse complement strand
GTATGCGGTCCATCTCCCCCATAATTGTTAGCCCTGCGGCATTCAGGCATCGTGTCGGTTCTTTGCGAATAACGGAGAAGCGCAGATGTCAGTTCGGAAAAATCCGGGTCAGGATTATTGGGAAACCCACCTGGAGGCAATTTCCCGTGAGGGTATCGGTGCCAAGGCTTACGCCCAGCGTGAGGGACTGTCGGTGTCCAACCTCTACTATTGGCGCCGACGCCTGAAGGCTCAATGCCATGGCCCGCACCAAGCCACGCAGAATCCATCGACACAGTCGCCAGGACGGCTGTTTGTTCCGGTGGCCATGGGCACTGACCCCGGCGTCACGGGTCGCTGTCTGCTGACGCTTGGATCAGGCCTTCGCCTGGAGCTGTCGTGCCTGCCCAGCCCGCAGTGGCTGGCACAGGTCAGTCAGGCGTTTGAGTCGTCGGTGCGCTGATGCATCCGGGCGCCTCAATCGAGCAAGTCTACCTGTGCTGCATGCCGGTGGACTTTAGAAAGCAGATCGACGGCCTGGCGGCGCTGGTGGAGGGCGAGCTGGAGCTGAACCTGTTTGGCAATGCGTTGTTCGTGTTTGCCAACCGTCAGCGCAGTCGGATAAAAATTCTGTACTGGCATCGCAACGGCTTCTGTCTGTGGCAAAAGCGGTTGGAAAAGGAACGCTTTGCCTGGCCAGCGCCAGGGTCGCAGGCGACGGTGACGCTCTCGCCCAAGGAGTTGGAGTGGCTGTTGGAAGGGTTTGATTTATGGGCAAATTATCCTCATAAATCACTGGAATATCAATCG
>JACCET010000003.1 GCA_013416405.1 Alcaligenaceae bacterium | reverse complement strand
TGGCTGCTGCCATTGAGGGGGCTGAAGATGCGTTCTTCTCCGAGGCCGAGCAAGCCATTCTGGAGAATGCCAAACTCACCAACGACGAGGCTGTTGTGGTCACGGTGCCGTACAGCCTGACCGACAGCCTGGAAAACCTGGCAGACCCTGCAAACGCAGATGTCGTTGCCTTGGCCACGGCGCTGACCTTGACCGAAACAACCTTCGAGACCGAGGCGGTTAACAGCTCGATTGCTGGCTTGGCTGCTGCCATTGAGGGGGCTGAAGATGCGTTCTTCTCCGAGGCCGAGCAAGCCATTCTGGAGAATGCCAAACTCACCAACGACGAGGCTGTTGTGGTCACGGTGCCGTACAGCCTGACCGACAGTCTGGAAAACCTGACAGGTGCAGAAGCTGAGCGCACAGGCGCAACCGCCTACACGCTGAGCGATGAGTCGCTGACTGCGGCCAATGTGGAGAACGCCACAGTCGATGGTCTGGTAGCAGCGCAGACTGCAGCAGAGACTGCCGTACGCGAGAATGCGGTCGTCGCTGGTGCTACCAACGGCGATACCATCACGATCAACAACGGCACCTACACGCTGCTCGATAGCCTGGAGAACCTGAGCAATCCGGACAATGCCGCCGTAGTAGAGGGCGCTGTCTCTTACAGCCTGAACGACGCCACAATTGTTCTCGGCCAATTATCTGTTGCCGACGCTACAACCCAACTGGAGGCAGCTGAACTAATCGTCCAAGAGGCCACTAATGACCTTGTACTCGATGCAACCTACAGCATTGAGGACTCGGCCCAGAACCTGTTGAATGATGACGCAAGTGTAGTGATTGCCAACGCAGTCGCCGTCACCATCACCGATGATGACGCAGGTGCCTTGACGATTGCTCAAGTTGCGGCACTGGCGCTACTGACTTCAGATGACGCGTGGAGCTATAGTATTACTGACGAGGATCCTGCTGGCGGTGAAGTGACCAGTGCCCAGGCGCTTATCATTCAGTCCGCTACCAACTCCAGCAATTATTCTTATTCGGTAGTAGAGGACAATACGATATCTCTCCTCGCTAATAATGACTTGGAATTTGCGTCGGAGGCAAAGGAGATCAACGCACATTTCATACTGAACAACTCGAGTGTATCCTTACCCAACGATAAAGCCACCAACGTACTCGTTCATGCGGAAGGCGCGGTAGACCCGATAGATAAAGATCTGACAATCACCGTAAACGGCACGAATCAGCTTGATCTAGGTAACGGTCCAAACGAAGTAAATTCTATTGGTTACACCCTGGGAAGCGTCACTGTGGAAGGCGAAGGCGATCTAGAGCTTGGCACCTTGTATTTCGGCGATCCTGGCACTAAATTTAGCTCCGCGGAGCTGGAAGGCAATGTGCATCTGGATGCATTTGTTTATACCGGCAGCGGATCCGCCCCGGTTGGTCGCCACGAGTGGTCAATTCAATTCGGCACTGGCGATGATACTTTACAGTTACATAATTCGAGCGGTACAGGTAATTATCCGTGGGCGGGCAAGGCATTCATAAACGGCGGAGAAGGAAACGATACGCTTAAATTGAATGACTTCACTTATAACAATTGGTATGTCGCCGAAAGCAGCAGTCTCGGCGCAAACACCGTAAGTAATTTCGAAACATTGGAGATTACTAACGCAAGCGATGGAAAGACATATGTTTCCGAATTACTCGGCAACCAGTTCACGAATCTTGTCCTCACAGGTGATGGGAACGAAAACATAACGATTGAAGGCTTCCAAGACGTTGACACCACGGCCATCACTGGGATCGAGATGGAAATCGTAGCCTCAACCGAAGGAACGAGTGTAGTTGCAGGCACAGGCAATGACATTGTCACCATCAATGGAACAGATAGCTTTACGAAAATTGATGGTGGCGAGGGAGAGGACGTACTGAATATTACGGCAGTGTCCGGTAGCTCCTCCCCTCTGATTACCTCGGGCATCGAGACGATCAATAATGCCATGTTTGTTGGAGCAACGACCGGCGAGACCAAGGAGCTGGATCTAGGCCAAGTTCAGGACGCAAAAGAAATCTGGACGGATGTCACTGATGCAGCAGCAAATGCTCAAGAAAGCGACAACTTGCATTTTAGAGCGGAATACAGGAATGCCTCACTGGAGGACGTCGTCTATGGTGTCCGTGGTTGGGCTAACAACCCCGGAGAAAACGAGCTCGACATCTCCATCTACACGGCCGATGGCGTCACAGACGGCATCGATACAACGCTGAAGATTAAACTGGAAGACACCCAAGCCGGCGATTTCATTCATGTTGTTGCCCGTGAGGTCGGCGTAGAGCACGTAGAAGTGGAAATAGCTGCAGGTAGCAGCGCTACCCTGGGTCTCGGAGGAACGGCAACTGACCTTCAAACCATCACTATTACAGGTGGCGGAGATCTGACACTTTCTCCGTTGGTCGGCGGAACCGAAAACGCCATCGAGCTGGTAGACGCAAGCGAAGCAACAGGTGATATCACCTGGAAACCCGCTGCGGGTGTCGAGGCCAATGGCGCGAATGCCACGTTCGAGATTTTGGGTGGTATCGGTGACGATACGTTCGATCTGAGTGCTTATAAGAACTTGCCGGTAACACTCAATGGCGGCAACGGTGACGACATCCTCATCGGTGGCTCTGGCAGTGATATGCTTATCGGCGGTGCCGGAAATGACATCATTCGAGGAGACGCTACGCCTGAATTAGTGGATCGATACAATCCCGAAAGCTATGGTGATGACACTATAGACGGTGGTGCGGGCACTAATATCCTGGTATTAGGAACATCAGGACAAGATCTTCAACTAGGCGGTCAAGATACAATTCTTGCGGGCGGCGCCAATCAGGGAACGGATGTCATATTCAACTTCAACTTTGGGCCTGTCGAGCGATATGATGACATTGATCCAGCAGATGGCAGCCCCGTTGACGTTGACTCAGATGCTCCCGGCGCAGACTTGACCTTTGATATCGTTTCATTCCAAGGTTATGCGGATGTCGATACCTTGGCTAGCGCAGTAACAATTCAGTTTGGCCGAGACAATTCTGCATACGAAACTCCTGCCAATACAGCCGGTGCCACAAACATAGAAACTTTTGGACTCACAGCAGGTGGCCAACAGATTTATACCGGAAATCCAGATGAGTTTGAATTGGTTATTACGTTTGACGAAGGCGATGGCTCTCTTGTCTTCGCGAATGCTCTGAGCAAATTTGAGCTGGCAAGGTTTTTGAATACCTTATTGCCTGATGTTGACCCAGACTATGCGCCAGACCTAGCCATATTACTCCCCGCTCTTAAAATATTGGGCTACGAAGGGACCGACCAAGACCCAGAAAACGGATTGGTCACGCTGAATAGCACTCAAGAAATCGCATTGTTGGGAATGATGATGGAACAAGGTAATTTTGTTTTAGCAGGAGCTGTCGCTTAGATTCCACTCACTACAGCAACTGCAGTTAAACCACACCCCAAAGCCGGGCACCACCCGGCTTTGGGGTGTTATCGTACCCCCATGGACAAAACCACCGACACCACTTACCCGCTCAGCGGCCATATCAACATCGCCTTCAGCGCCTGCGAGGACCGCCTCGTCATCAATGCACAGCGACCCAGTCACGGGGCTGTGCACCTGCTGCTGACGCGTCGCATGAGCATGATTGTCTTGCAGCAGCTGCTGGTCAAGCTGCCCGAGCTGACCGGGCTGGGCCAGACGCCCGCCGCCTACTGGAAGGAAGTGCTGCAGATGGCGCATCAGAAAGCCATGCAGGCCAAGCTCGATGCCGACAGCGCCAAGGGTGCGGCCAAGGCGGAACAGTTCGGCCAGGCAAGCGCCTCGGACAAGGACGCTGCGGCCGCGAAGGCTGAAATTTTTCTGGCCACCGAGCTGACGGTCAGGCTAGACGATAAACAATTGATACTGGCGTTCAAGGGCTTGCCCATGCCGCAGGCCATGACGCAGGCCAGCGCGCAACAGCCGGTGCTGGCCATGCCTTTGGCGCCCGAGCACGTGCACCAGTTGATCGAGCTCTTGATCAAGAAGTCACAAGCCGCTCACTGGCATCTGCCGCTGGATTTGCCCTGGCTGGACAGCCCAGAACCGCAAGACACCAGTCTGGGTGTGTTGCTGCATTAAGGAGCCGAATGGGGTCAGACACGATTATCTTTTGATAATCGTGTCTGACCCCATTCACACATCAAGGCACGACGTCATTCGTATTATTTCGGCCCGCAAAGCCAATAAGCGTGAGGTCAGTATCTATGAAAAAAACACGCATAACACTTAATCCGGCAGATCCAGTTTCGATGAATCTGGGGCGCGTGGATCTTGCTCGCGTTGATGCCACTACAGAAGCGGATGTTTCCCGACAGGCAGCGGCCGATGAAGCAGAGGCCGTACTGGATACCGCCCGGTATGCGCGGCGTGTTCGCAAACGTCTGGGACTCAGCCAAGCTCAGTTTTCAGAGCGAATCGATGTCCCCATAGACACTATCAGAAACTGGGAACAGGGAAAACGCAGCCCCACAGGAGCGGCCAAATCGTTGCTGAAGATTCTCGACAAAGTGCCCGAGCTTGCATTGGCGGCACTGCACTAGGAAAGCCGAATGGGGTCAGACACGATTATCTTTTGATAATCGTGTCTGACCCCATTCACATTCACAAAGTACTTTTCCGTATTGAGCTTTACGTTCACTCTCGCTGTTGTTCATCAATCCCATCCGCCATAGTAGAGGCCTCGACATCTTCTTGTTCAAGCCCCCATGTCGATGCCGTCAGCCAGATCGAAAAGGAACACAATATGACCTACGTCAACACCATTGAACGCGTCGCGCTCAGGCGCGGGCATGAAGAAGGCAAGCTCGAAGCAGCCTCCAGCATTCTTGCTTCGCTGATTACCCGCAAGTTCGACTCGCGTGGCTGACGCTGACCAAGTCAGCCTGGATCGCTGGACTTTACAAATCCTGGATGCGCAGCGAATTGCCAACGGGGTCAGACACGATATTGCGATATTGAACTTACCTTGCCAGTTTAAACATCTGTCGTGGAGCACTTATGGCGCGCCTTCCTCGTTATGTCATCCCTGGGCAACCACAGCACATCATCCAGCGAGGCAACAACCGGCAGCCTATTTTTGCCTCAGTGGCCGATTATCAGTTTTTTCGTGACGCTCTGGTCGATGCCGCCCACAAACACGGTCTGGCGATTCATGCATACGTCTGGATGACCAATCACGTTCATTTGCTTGCCACGCCAAGCGCTGGAGACAGCATCAGCAAGGTTTTTCAGTCTACGGGAAGGCGTTATGTGCAGCATTTCAACTATACATATCAGCGCAGCGGCACCCTATGGGAAGGACGCTACCGCGCTACAGTGGTGGATAGTGAGCGCTATCTGCTGACGCTGATGCGCTATATCGAGCTAAACCCGGTGCGGGCCGGTATGGTGGCTCACCCCGGTGATTACCGTTGGTCCAGCCATACTTTCAATGCGCAAGGCCACGCTGGCCCCAACTCAAGCTGGCTGACACCTCATCAGCTGTATTCCCGTCTGGGAAGAAATAAAGAGGAGCAGCAGAGCGCCTACCAGAGGTTGTTCAAGATAGCGCTACCCGATCAGGATCTGCAGGCAATCCGAGAATCGACCCACAAGGGCTGGGCGTTGGGAAACGAACACTTCCAGAGAAGAATCGAAGGATTGGCAAGTCGACAAGCCGCATCAAAGGGAGTGGGCAGACCAAAGGTGTAATGGGGTCAGACACGATTAACCTTCGGTTAATCGTGTCTGACCCCATTACAATTACAATACCGAGACTCTCTATTCACAGGACTGCCGTATGGCCAAACTTCAAGTCGTCTCCAAGGAACTGCATGCCGGCAAGCGCTGGCAACGTTATTCGTCTTATTCATTTGCAACGGGCGATTCGGTGGCGGCGCTGGTGGCGCAGGAACTGCCTCGCGCCTGCATGACCCTGCCCATAGGCTTTATTGCTGTGAACGATGGCTATGTGCCGGTGGCGGTGCAGGGCCTGGCGGCGGGCAAGAATCTGCTGGTGGCACCCGATGGCCGCTGGCTGGGCGGCTATGTGCCGGCGGCCTACCGTGGCTATCCGTTCACCCTGGCCAATACCGATAACGGGCAGCAGCAGGTGCTGTGCATCATTGAAGACAGCGGCCTGATTTCCGACGACACGGGCGAAGCCTTTTTCGGCGAAGACGAAAAGCCCACCAAGGCTGTTACAGATGTCTTGAATTTTTTGGGCCAGATTGCGGCCAACCGGGTCGCCACGCAGCAGGCCTGCGCGGTGCTGCAAAAGCATAATCTTATTCAGCCCTGGCCCATCAAGATTCAGGCCGAAGCGGGTGAACAAAACGTTCAGGGGCTGTTCCGCATCGATGAAGCGGCCATGAATCAGCTGGCCCCTGAAGCTCTGGCCGAGCTGCAAAAATCGGGCGCCCTGCCCATGGCTTTTTGCCAGTTGCTGTCTATGCAGCACTTGCAGAAGCTGGGCCAGTTGGCCCAGCAGCATGCGGCGGCCGAAGCGGCGCTGCAACCCGTGGGCGGCGAGCTGGATCTTGAGTTCCTGAACGACGGCGGAACCATCAATTTCGGCGGGCTAGGCTAAGCCCTGGCAACCAACCCGTAAGGTGTTGCTTTTATAAGGAAAGCCGCCAATTTTTGGCGGCGTTTTCAGCTGGATGCCAGAGTCAGCATGTTATAGTAAAAAGCTTTTTTAAAAAGCTTCAAAACTTTTCTGTTATTACATTGCATGTTGTTGCGGGCCGCAACAATGGCGCCTACTGGTTTTCCCATGAAGTCATCCCGTCGCACCGAACTGGGCGAAGCGCTATACCGATTCCGCAAGACGTTCTACAGTCTTGCCGCTTTCAGCTGCGTGATCAATATTCTTGCGCTAACGCCTTCCATTTATATGCTGCAGGTGTACGACCGGGTGCTGGCCAGCAGCAATGAAACCACGCTACTGATGCTTACGCTGCTGGTGGTCGGCCTGTACATGCTGTCGGGTATGCTGGAATTCACCCGCGCCTCGGTGCTGATTCGGGTGGGCAACCGTTTCGACATGATGCTGAACCAGCGCGTGTTCACGGCCGCCTTCGAGCGCAATCTGCGCCGCCAGGGGGGCAACCCTTCGCAGGCCGTGCACGACCTGACCAATCTGCGCCAGTTTCTTACGGGCAACGCCCTGTTTGCTTTCTTTGATGCGCCCTGGACGCCCATTTATATATTGGTCACCTTCATGGTGCACCCGCTGCTGGGCCTGATCACGCTGGGCGGCTCCATCATTCTGTTTATATTGGCCTATATCACCAATATTTCCACGCAAAAGCCGCTGGCCGAGGCCAATCAGGCGTCCATCGCGGCAGGCGCATTCGCCAATAATCATTTGCGCAATGCCGAAGTGATCGAAGCGATGGGCATGCTGCCCGGCCTGCGCGCACGTTGGTTTGGCCAGCATCGCCGGGTTTTGTCGTTACAAACGCTGGCTTCCGACCGCAATGCGCGCATCAGTTCTGTTACACGCTTTGTGCGGATTTCCCTGCAGTCCCTGATTCTGGGCGCGGGTGCGCTGCTGGTTATCGAAGGCACGATCACGGCCGGCATGATGATTGTTTGTTCCATACTGATGGGCAAGGCGCTGGGCCCTGTGGAACTGGCCATCGGCACCTGGAAGCAAGCGCTGTCCACCCGCCAGGCCTATGCCCGGCTAGACGAAATGCTGCAGTCGGCACCCGCACGCGGCGACACACTGAGCCTGCCCGCACCCAAGGGCGAGCTTTTGCTGGAAAACGTGTACGCGTCGGCCCCAGGTGGCCAGGCGGCCATACTGAAGGGCGTGAATTTTGGTGTGAAGGCCGGCGAGGCCGTGGGCATTATTGGCCCCTCGGCATCGGGCAAATCCACCCTGGCGCGCCTGCTGGTGGGCGTGTGGCCGGCACAGGCCGGCAAGGTACGCCTAGACGGCGCCGATGTGTATTTATGGAACAAAGACGAACTGGGCCCGCATGTGGGCTATCTGCCGCAAGATATCGAGCTGTTCGAAGGCACCATCGCCGAGAATATCGCGCGTTTTGGTGAAACCGACTCGGCCAAGGTCATAGAAGCAGCCACTCACGCAGGTGTGCACGAAATGATTTTGCGCCTGCCCAAGGGCTATGACACCAGTCTGGGTACCGACGGCGCGTCGTTGTCGGGCGGCCAGAAGCAGCGCGTGGCACTGGCGCGGGCCATATACGGCGACCCGGCGCTGGTGGTACTTGATGAACCCAACTCCAATCTTGACGACGTGGGCGAAGCCGCGCTGGTTCAAACGGTGCTGGGCCTGAAGCAACGGGGCTCAACCATCATCCTGATTACGCATCGCATGAATGTACTTAGCGCCGTCGACAAGCTGCTGGTTATGCGCGAAGGCACGCCGGCCATGTATGGCCCGCGCGAAGAAGTGCTGAAGGGTTTGCGCCAGCAGCAGATTCAGGCGGCGGCCGCACCGGGCGCCGCGGGTCAGGGCTCGCCATTGCAGATTGTGGGTAAAGGCCAGGTTTGAACATGAAACAGCTGAACAGGAATGACGACGACCTGGACATACCGGGCAACAAAGTCGACACCAACTTCACCGCCCCCTTGCGCTGGGGCCTGGCTGTGCTGCTGATCGGTTTCGGCGGCTTTGCCGCCTGGGCCGCGTTCGCACCGCTCGATGCCGGTATTCCGGCCAACGCCACGGTACAGGTTTTCGGCAATCGCAAGTCGGTGCAGCACCTGGAAGGCGGCACGGTCGAGGAAATTCTGGTGCGCGAGGGCGACCGGGTCAGCAAAGACCAAGTGTTGATACGCCTTAACGATACGCGCGCCACGGCCGAGCAGGGCGTGATCAGTTCGCAATACATACTGGCCATGGCATCCGAAGCCCGCTTGCTGGCCGAACGCGACGGCCTGACCGAAATCAAGTACGACCCCGCCTTTACCGAGCGTTTCAAGAACGACCCGCGCTACATCAGCGCGACCGGCACGCAAGACTTGCTGTTTCAGACCCGGCGCGAAGCCCTGGAAGGCGAAATCACCATACTGAAAGAAAACCTGAACGGCGCCCAGCAGCAATTGAAGGGAATGGCGCAGGTGCAGGCCAATCGCAAGAACCAAATCGGTTTCATACAGCGTGAACTGAAAGGCGTGCGCCAGTTGGCCAAGGAAGGCTATCTGCCGCGCAATCGCATGTTCGAACTTGAACGCGATGCGGCCCAGTTACAGGCCGCACTGTCGAGTGATGTGGTGGAAGAAAGCCGCACGCGCAATCAGGTGGCGGAACTGAAGCTGCGCATACTGCAGCGCAGCCAGGACTACCAGAAAGAAGTGCAGTCACAGTTATCCGAGGTGCAAAAAGAGGCCTCGTCGCTGAGCGACAGGCTGGCCGCGCTGGACTACACCGTGCGCGAAACCAAAATACGCGCCCCCATCGACGGCTATGTTCAGGATCTTAGCGTGCATACCGTGGGCGGCGTGATCCGCCCGGGCACCCAGGTGATGGAAGTGATTCCTATGGACCACAGCTATATCGTGCAGGCCCAGGTGCCGGTGCAGGCCATAGACAAGATACACGCCGGCCTTGATGTGGAGATCACCTTTCCCGCCTTCAACCACGCCCAGACGCCCAATATTCCGGGCAAGGTCATGACGGTGTCGGCCGACAGCCTGATCAACGAGTCCACCAAAATGCCTTACTACCTGGCACAGGTCAACGTTACGCCCAAGGGCATGGAAATGCTGGAAGGCAATGCCATACGCCCGGGCATGCCTGCCTCGGTGTTGATACGAACGGGCGAGCGGACTATGCTCAGCTATCTGCTCAAACCCTTCCTGGAGCGGCTGAATAAATCCTTCAAGGAGCAATAGCCTTATGCGCGCTGCCTTCACTGTTGCACGGTTGCTTTGCCTGGCGCTGCTGCCCAGCCTGTGGGCCGGCTCGGCGTCGGCGGCGAATGCGGCAACAGCCGCTGTGCGCGCCACGCCGGGCACGGCGGCGGCTCCGCAAGGCGCGCTGACCTTGTCAGAGGCCTGGCTGGCGGCACTGGAAAACGACCCCACCTACAAGGCCGCCATCAGCGAGCGCGAAGCCGGCCAGACCAATCGCGCCATAGGCAGGGCCGCCCTGCTGCCCCAGGTGGGTGCGTCGTTGGCGCGCACGCGGGTGCGCGGCACGCTGGATAGCCCCGGCCCGAACGGTTCCATCGTCAGCACCGACTTGCGCTATACCTCGGGCGTCAATGAAATCCACCTTAATCAGGTGGTGTTCAACTGGAGCACCTTTGCCGAATACCGGCAAGGCCAGGCCCGCGCCGACTATAGCCTGGCGGTCTTCGACACCAAGGCCAACGACACGTCCGAACGCTTGCTGAACCGCTACTTCCAGACCTTGCTGTCTTATGAAAACCTGGTGCTGTCGCAGTCCAAGCTGGATGCCAACGAAAAGCAGCTGGTTGCCGCCCAGCATCACTTCGATGGCGGCGAGGGCACGATCACCGATGTGCACGAGGCCAAGTCGCGCCGCGATCTGGCCCGCGCCGATGTTATCCAGGCACAAGACCGCCTGCTGGTGGCGCGGCGCGAGCTGCAGGAAATGATAGGCAGCGCACCGGTGGTGCTGACCACGCTGAAAGACGACTTCAAGCCGCAGCCGCTCACGCCCGGCGCCCTGTCCGACTGGCAGGCCATGGCCATGGCGGGCAATGCCGAAGTGCGTACCAGCGAACAGGGCCTGCGCATATCCACCGAGGAAATCGACCGCACTTTCGGCGGCCATTTGCCCACGCTGGATATCGTTGCCTCACGGCGCGACGTGACCAGCGAAACGCTGTCTACCCGCAACCAGGACAGCAATACCACCAATCTGGGCATACAGGTCACTGTGCCCCTGTTTTCAGGGGGGCTGACCAGCGCCCAGGTCAAGCAGGCGCGCCACAATCGCGACCGGGCGGCCGAGGAGCTGGCGGCCACGCGCGAACGCATTGCCGTGGAAGTCACGCGCCACTATCAGGGTGTGGTCAGCGGCGCCCAGCGCATTGCGGCGCTGCAGGTGGCGGTGGAGTCCAGCAAGGCGGCCCTGACGGCCACCGAACGCAGCTTCGAGGCCGGCACGCGCAGCATGACCGATATTCTGGACGCGCAAGATCAGTACTACCGATCGCAGCTGGACCTGACCCAGGCCCGCCTGCAGTATGTGCTGGCGCGCCTGATGCTGTCAGGCGCGGCGGGCACGCTTAGCAGCACCACCATAGACACCGCCAGCCAGACTTACTTCGGGCCCAAGCAGGTATTGCTGGACGCAGCCTAACCCAGGCGTCGATGCTGGAAGAACTGCGGTAGAGTAGCGGGAGCACAAGTCCGGAGCCCATGCTGATCGGGCATTCAGCCATTCGTTAAGTGCTGTCCCGATTCTTCCTGCGGCGTAGTCCAAGATATGGTCGGAAAATCTTGATAATTGCCCACCGCCAGCACGGCGTGGGGCAACGGGCCGTCAAACACCACTACGATTTCCCCGGCACAAAGGGTTTGATTCCACAAGCTGACAAAACACTGATCCAGGTACCGTGGGTTTTCTTTATGATACAAGGACATGAGCACGGAAAACGCCTTGCTTTGGTTCAGGGTCGCAGAGAGGCATGGGAGGGTTGACTTGATGGGTCGTCACTTCTGTATCCGTGGATCGAAGCAGCGTAATGGTACGCCGCAAGCCAATAAGGTTATAATATTTAATTATTTTTTCCACTATGCCGACGTGAACGCTGCCCAGCCCGTTATCCCTGGATTGCTTACGGTCGCCGCAGCATTGCAAGCATGATGCGCCGCTATCCCGTGCCAGTGCTGGCCGTCCGGCTCGACGCCAGCGAGCGTCCCTGGCGGCTCTCGCCTGAATCAAATCCTGAACTCCGACTGATCAACGTACCCGTCGCCCGCGCGCCGGGCCAGGTTGGCGTGCCCTACTCGTTCACAGCGCTGCCTGGCCGTTATCTTATGGCGCTGCTGCAAAACTTGCAAAGCGCGCATAGATCGGAATGGGGACTAGTGATCAATCCCGCATTGAACATTCAGCCCGACGAACTATCCGCCATACGCGCCGACTTGTGGGAAATCGGCGCCCAAAGCACGTCGCCTGCATCAGATGTCATTCTGTTTCAAGACTATGAAGAACAAATACTGGCGTATGGGTGGTCTGCGGAAACGCTTAGGTCTGCCCTGCCCCTTGATGATCTCCGGTTCCTGAGCGGCATCGACGCCTCGCTCGACGCCCACTTGCTGACACAATTGGGTTTTCGGGTGCTAAAGCGCATGCTACGCACGCCTGAACGGCCACCGCACTTACCCGCCTTGATGCAGTTCCGGGGCATGAATGTTATCAGCCGTTATAGCGTCAGGTCGCGCCTGGCCATGCTGCATGCTGAAAAGAACGAGACGCTGGCAGTGGTCACCCACCATGCAGGCGACGTTTTACTTGCAGTCAAGGCCATACAAAACAGTCAAACACCCGTCACGGGCATGGTAGTGCATGAAGCCTATGCCGACGTAGTCCGTCTGATCGCGCCCGACCTAAAACTTATCGAAGTCAAAGGGCCGTTGCCTGCCCGAGGTGAAGTGTTCTCGCCAGCGCACGCCCTGAATGATGAGATTTTGTATTTCCAGCGCTTCGTCTTGCCAATTCTGCCCGCTGACGCATCCTTTTTGTTCATGCGGCCGTGCCGCGGCTATATGCACGCGGACTACACTCTGGCCGGCCAAATAGCCTTTGCACTTGGCCAAAATGGCGACGAACTTAACTTTCCGGTTGGAGCGCTTTTGGAAGCGCCCGATCCCTTCTCGCAACAATACGGCAAGCTGCCGTGCATCCGTGGCCGCCGGATACTCTTACATTTCGACGGTGGCTGGCCCTTGAAGGTGTATCCTCAAGCATTGCAAAGAACACTTATTGATACTTTGCGCGCCAAGGGGTTTCAGCCTTCGGTACTCGGCAATACTTTTCCAGATGTACCCTCGCATGCCTTCACGAATCTGGAAGCACTCAAGTCATTGCTCGAAGAGCACGATGCGCTGATAGGCATGGACTCCTTCCCCTGTCATTTCGCATCACAGGCATTGAAGCTGCCAACGCTATGCCTATACGCTTCGACACGTATTGAAAATCTTGCGCATGCCGCGAGCGACTACTTGGCACTCGAACAGGGGCTAACATGTTCGCCCTGTGGTGAGCGCTATGTTTGCCCGCGTTTCGGCGGAACAGACTGCCGTAATTTTGTCCCACCTGACACCGTTGCGGAGCTGGTGGAACAATGCCTGATAAGAGCGTAAACCCATGAAGCGAACCGTCTTCACTCTGTGTACTGCTAGCGAACTCCCTTCTGCGGGCGTTCTATTTCGGTCCCTTCAGAAGCACGAGCCTGACTGCGACCGCATATTGATACTGGTCGAACAAAACTGGCCAATCGAACAATTGCAGGCATTGGAGCAGGCGTTGGTGTGCGAAGTGTGGCAGCCTGCTGTGCTGGACATCCCAGACTTCGCGCGCCTTGCCTTCCAGTACCAGGCCAGTGAACTGAAAGCAGCAATCAAGCCGTATGTCCTGCGCGCCTTACTCAAGCAAGACCGCGAATCAATATTGTTCCTGGATCCTCAGTCTAAAGTCTTTGGCAGCTTGCAAGCCGCATGGGATGCCTTGCCTGCCGCAGGCGTGCTGCTTACGCCTTTTGCCTTCGAACCTCCGTCTGCAGCCGATGGCATACCCGGCAGCGACACCATCGCGCGCCGTGGCCAGTTTAATTTTGGCTTCATCGGTTTCAGTGCTGGTACAAGAGTGGAGCTCTTCGTCGACTGGTGGGCTCAAGAGCTCAGCAGACACGCCTCGTACCATCCACAGGCCTACTTTTACGGTGACCAATTCTACGGCCAGTTGGCATGCAGTTTCGTGGAAAGCACGCGCATCTGGCGGCATAGCGGTTTTATTGGCGGGCCATGGAATGCACAGACACTGAATCTACAACGGACGGCAGACGGCTGGGGCACACTCGACGGCGCGCTATCGCTCTTTCAGTTTCATTCCGGAGACCCTGCCGAATTACGCAGAGCTCCGTCAGAAACCCAGAGTGCCAACGTGCCCGGGCTGGCCGAAATCTTCACGGAATATATATCCGACTACAAAGAATGCTACGCAGCTCTTGCCAAGTTCGACTGTGACTACTCTTATGCCCGCTACAAAGACGGTAAAGCCATCGATGGCATGGAACGCTTGGTATTTCTTTCCTTGCATCCCGCCGAACAGCAACAATACGTCGACCCCTTCGGACCGGACACGCGCGAGCGACTCGGCACGTATACGCAAGTAGATGATGCCGCATGGTCTCCGTCAGGACTGCTATGGCAGCTGTGGCGCAGCCGCAACCTTGACAATCAACATCAAGCCGAAGCCAACGCAAACCTGAAGGCCGAGGCTGAGCGGTCTCGTATATTGGAAGCCCGATGCCGAGAACGAGAACGCGATATAAATATCTTGCAAGATCAATACCGTGAGCGAGAAAACGACATAAGCAGCCTGCGGGAAGCCATAAAAACCTTTCAGGCAGACATCAAAAGCGTACAAAATTCCTATAAAGACAGCAGTCAGTACATTGACGAGATCCACGGCTCTGTAAGCTATAAGCTAGGACGGCTGTTGACTTTACCGGTACGTTTGGTACGAAGGCTCTTCGTGTCAGCCGGTCGCTGCGATATGGCTGCGCTTCGCCAATTCAGGGAATATCGGCGGGTCAACGGCTGGAGTGCAGCGCTACGTGCTGTTGTGGGGATCGCGAGTAGGGAAGGAGTGAAAGGCTTGGTACAGCGCGGGCGCACTCAGGAACGCTTCACAGCGGAATCAAGCACGCAAACCATTCGACGCAAGCCTACAAAGTTACTTCCTCATAGCGAGTCTGTCGACATCATCGTATGCGTGCACAATGCGCTGGACGACGTTCGTAACTGTCTGGCCTCTGTATTGCGCAATACCGCTCCGCCTTATCAATTAATACTGGTGGACGACGGCAGCAAGCCCGAAACCCAAAACTTCCTCGAAGAGTTTGCCGAAAGCCAAGGTGTGCCCTTGATCCGAAATGAGGATGCCAAGGGCTATACCCTAGCCGCCAATCAGGGCTTGCGCAGCAGTTCTGGTGATTTTGTCATACTGCTGAACAGCGACACAATCGTCACGCCCGACTGGCTCGAACGCATGTTGCGGTGTTTTCGCGAGAACCCAAAAGTCGGCGCTGCCGGCCCTTTGAGCAACACGGCCTCATGGCAGTCGGTGCCGCACATCTTTGAAGACGGCGGCGACTGGCACGACAATCCTCTGCCCGAAGGCGTCACCATCGACAATATGGCAACCCAAGTTGCCATATTGTCTGCCTGCCAGTGTCCGCGCGTCGGCTTTCTTAACGGTTTCTGCTATATGATTCGGCGCGAAACCATGGACGAAGTTGGTATCTTTGACGAAGTAACATTCGGGCGTGGGTTTGGTGAAGAAGACGACTTCTCGCTGCGCGCACGCAGGGCTGGTTGGGAGCTCGCCGTCGTGGATGACGCCTATGTTTTTCATGCTCAATCGCGCAGCTATACATCCGAGCGCCGCCTGAAACTGACCAAGCTCTCGGGCGAAGCACTTTCGAACAAGCATGGCAACCCGCTTATCATGGAAGGTATACACCTCACCCATCAAAACCCGGTGCTTGCGGCCACCCGCGCACGCCTGTCCAGTTGCTGGGCGTTGCAGAACACCCGTCTCGCGGTCATGGAACAATATGAAGGCAAGCGCGTATTGCTTGCCCTGACAGGCAGCGACCTGCATCCTGCCAACCCATCTTTCGCACTTGCGCAGGCACTGACAGAAATGGGTGTGGATGCACGCCTGGCTCTGCTGAAATCAGATGCAATCAGCCTTGACCGCTTAGCCCTCCAACTAGACGTTCCTGTGGAGTTTTTTGAAAGCTGGTCCATGCTGGCCCAATCGCTGCAGCACGCAGACGGTTTGCTGCTTGACGCCGGCGCGGACGACATCGTGCCCAAGGCCATACCCGAACTATCCAACCATGGCTTGCCTATCATCAAGCTGTCTGTCGCCGACTTGCCCATCCATTACGACACGCGACTTTACACACCCATCAACCGCAAGAGGGGTTCACCGCTGAATCTGCTAATTATAGTGAACGGTGCGAACTCCTCATACACTCAGCTGGCCATCGACATCATCAAAGTACTGCATGAAGAAAATGGTGCTGATGCCGCGGTGCGCGTCATTACCGAAAGCCCTACCGCAGTACTGATCAACACCTGCGATCAACTCGGCATATCATGGGCCGAGCTGAATAAAATCACAGCAGAGGTACTGGCCGACGCTTTTGACGCAGCTCAGCTGTTCTTGAACTTAGCCTCCGGCCAGACTGCACGTTCAATCAGCTTGCAGGCCATGGCTTGCGCTGCAGCCATTATCGAACCACGAAAAAACAGCATCGACCAAGTAATCATCGAGGCTGAAACTGGCTTGCTCATAGACACGGAAAATCCCACCTCCGGCATTGAAGCCCTTAGGCGCCTCTTGAGAGACGCTGCGCTGCGCCAGTCTCTGCAAGATGCCGGCCTTGCAATGGCGCCCAAATACGCTCCCGAATATGCTGCCGCCCAGGCGCTAAATGCTTTGTTCACTTCTGCATCATGAAACAGCTGCATATCCTTTTTCAGCATGGCGACGATCTCCAACCCTTCGGCTGCTCCATGATCCGACTCCTTTTGCCGTTCGCTCGTGACCATGCATCATGGCAGGTAACACAAGGCATCGACTTACCCAAAAAAAATAGGGCTGATGTGGTGGTCATCGAGCGATTATGGAAGCCCAACACCGATGTGCTGCGCGCCGCAGAGCTGGTACGTCAGTTGCAAGCATCAGGCACACGCATCATCTACACCCTGGACGATGACCTGCTTGCTCTCGACCTGCCATCCGAGCAGGCCAATGCAGTCAGGTTGTTTGCCCGAGAGGCCGATGGCATTCTGGTGTCTACGCAGCCGCTGCTGGAACGTATGCGCATCTTCAACGACAAGGTGCTGCTGTTGCCAAACCATATCGACGATATGCTCTTTGGGCCACCTCGTGGCCCGAAAGAAGCTGGTGACATTGTTACCATGGGCTATATGGGTACATACACCCACTTGCCAGACTTGCTTGGCATTCTCGCCCCCCTGAGGCGCAGCCTACGGCGCCATAATGGCAAGCTGCACCTGGAACTGGTCGGCGTGTCAGCCAACCCACAGGTGCTGGAACTATTCAAGGGGCTACCCGTTACCCTGCGGCGGGCCGACGGCCATGTCCGCTATGATCGGTTTGTGCCTTGGATGAAGCGTGAATTGAACTGGGACTTTGCATTGGCACCACTTGCGGACACACACTTCAATATCAGCAAGTCCGACCTGAAGTATCTTGATTATGGTGCCTTGAGCATTCCCGCCATCTTCAGCAACGTACGCTCTTACCACAACACTGTAGTACATGGGGTTACCGGCCTGATCGCGCGTAGCAGCCAAGAATGGGAAACACATATCGACACAATGGTTGTCGACACCACCCTACGCCGCAAACTGGCAAGCGCAGCGCGTGATCAAGTCTATGCTGAGCGCAGCCTTGCCATCCATTCGTCCGACTGGTTCAGTGCCGTCGAACAGATCATTGATCAGTCATAAAGAGATCAGCGTGCAGACAGATCAGCGCGAGCCGCGCACTCCACCAACCTCACGCCCTCCTCTGCCGGAGCTTCAACACCTGCAGAACGAAGTCACGCGCCTAACAGCCGACCTTAGGCAAGCACAGCAAGAACGCGACGCGGCCAACGAAGAGCTGAATCGCTTGTGGACCAGCCGAAGCTGGGCCGTGACCCGGCCGCTACGCTGGGGCTTTACCCGCCTACGCCTTGCTCGCCACGCTTTTCAGCGGCTACGAGACGGCGTGCGCCGCAGTGGCGGGTTATTGCCTACAGTGCGCAAGCTGACTGGCATCGTCGGCACCGAGGGTTGGTCCGGCTTACGCCGCCGCTTGCACCAGGCGCCTGCTGCCGCTCCAGTGATTTCAGCCAAGCAATGGTTCCCCATCGCTGATTTCCTCGCGCATATCGAGCGCCAACCCACCGACACCCTTGCGCCCAAGGTGTTGCTTATTAGCGAATCAGGTGGCGCTTTCGCCACGAACGAAGCCGCACAACTGGCCGACGATCTGGCCCAGCTTGGCGTTGCCTTTGAGTCCTTGCCCTGGCACCAAGAAGACCAGTGCCTGAAAGCTCTCGCAACAACCACCGCCGTTATCATGCTGGGCGTACCAACTCCGCCCCACGCTGCGGAAATCATCAAAGAAGCGCAACGGCTGCGCTTACCTATATACGCGGATACTGACAAGCCAACGTCAGGTGCAGACATCATTAGATGGAACCACCACGGCCGCCGCCACCTACTGAACACCGCACCCCGGGAGCGGCCTCGCAAGCCGCGCATACTGACTGTCAATATTTTTTATTCGCCGCGCTCATTTGGCGGCGCCACCATTATTGCCGAAGAAGTCAATCAACGACTGCAAGCGGACAACCTGGATATCTCGGTTTTTGCGGTACTGCCCACAGGCACCGTGCCCAACTATGCCTTACGCCGCTACGAAGTCGGTGAAATCAGCGTGTTTGGTGTCGGCATGCCCGACGCCCTCGGCCCACTGCAGATGTTCGAAAACCCAGACATGGCTGCCCCCTTCCAGCAAACGCTGGATGCCGTTCAGCCTGACCTTGTCCATTTTCACTGTGTCCAGGGCATAGGCATACTGCCCATGGAACAATGCGCAACAGCAGGCATTCCCTTTGTTGTAACCTTGCACGACGCATGGTGGCTGTGCGGAAGGCAGTTCATGGTGAACCGAGAAGGCGTCTACTGCAACCAGCACCATATCGATCCAGACGTCTGTGCACGTTGCGTAGACGACAGCGCCCTTAATACCTACCGCAGCGAACGTTTACGCCAAGTACTGGACCAAGCTCAACTGCTGCTGACACCCAGCACCTACTTTGCAGACTTCTATCAAGCCAATGGATTCCCGGCGGAGCGTGTGCGAGTAAACCGCAACGGCGTACGCCGCCCAGACGCCTGTGTACAGCGCTTACCGTCGCCTATACTACGCTTCGGCTACGTTGGCGGCAACGACGCCATCAAGGGGGTGAACAGCATTATCAAGGCTTTCCGCGGCTTGCCGGCCGAGGCTGCGAAGCTTGTCGTTGTAGACAACACGATGAACCTGGGCTTTTCCTGCTTTGCACCCGACCGGTTTAAAGATCTGGCAAATGTCGAGGTCGTGCCGGCTTACACGCAAGCCACCATCGACGAGTTCTTTGCTGGCATCGACGTGTTGCTGTTTCCTACCCAGGCAAAGGAAAGCTTCGGCTTGGTCGTGCGTGAAGCCCTGGCCCGCGACGTGTGGGTAATCTGCAGCGACGCCGGTGGCGTGGTGGAAGACATTCTGCCCGGCCAGAACGGCCTGATCATACCCATGGACGACGATGGCACATTGCTCAAGCGCGCCGTTCACGACACCCTCGAACATTTCCGGTCACAAGCCGCAGGATATACGCCGCCTCATACATCCATCACCTGGTTTGAGGACCAGTCACGAGAACTTGCAGCCATGTACGTGGAAGTGCTGGACAAAACTGGGTTTGAAAAACCCGACTGATATAATTTTCCGTTCATTTTTAGGAAAGACATGAATGTTTCCACTGTACGCATCAGCCCGCTAGCCATGATTTCGGGCTTGTACCGGAACCACGCTTTACTCTTGGGCATGACGCATCGAGAAATTTGGGGCCGCTACAAAGGCGCGTCAATGGGCTTGTTATGGTCGCTGATCACGCCACTGCTTATGCTGGCCGTATACACCACCGTGTTCGGCGGCATTTTTCGGGCTCGCTGGGGAGGCAACGGCACCACCATAGAGTTCGCTCTACAACTTTTCTGCGGCATGACACTGCACGGGCTTCTAGCCGACTGCCTGACCCGCGCTCCTTCCAAGATGCTTGAACACGCCAATTACGTAAAAAAAGTCGTGTTTCCGCTTGAGATTCTGCCTGTTATTGTGGTGCTCAGCTCGTTATTCCACATGGCAATGGGACTACTCATCTTGATCGTCGGGTCGATCATTATTCATCAGACAGTCTTCGTTACCCTGATCGCAATACCTGCAGTACTAGCGCCGCTGGTACTGCTATGCCTGGGCACCAGTTGGTTTCTGGCTGCTGCCACCGTCTACCTTCGTGATATTTCTCAAATAACAGGGCTTATCGCTGCGCTGCTGCTTTTCCTGGCACCTATTTTCTACCCCATGAGCATGATTCCCGAAGCTTACCAACCTCTTATGGGGCTAAACCCGCTTACCATTCCTATTGAACAACTACGAGAGGTCATCGGAGGCAACTGGCCCGACTGGAGCGCCTTGGCTTGGCATGCCTTAGGCAGCCTGGTAGTAACATGGCTTGGATTCGTCTGGTTTCAAAAGACACGCAAGGGGTTCGCTGATGTCCTCTGAAATCGCTATCAAAGCTACACAGCTCAGCAAGCACTATCACATCTACGAACGGCCGCATCACCGTTTACTGCAAATGCTGTGTCGCGGACACCGGAATTTCCACAAGACCTTCCAGGTGCTCGAAGATATTTCCTTCGAGGTGCACCGTGGTGAAACAATCGGCATCATCGGTCGCAACGGTGCAGGTAAGTCTACGCTGCTGCAACTGCTATGCGGCACGCTGACGCCTTCGTCAGGAAACGTAGCCATCGAAGGTCGTGTGGCGGCCTTGCTGGAACTAGGCGCGGGTTTCAACCCTGAATTCACCGGACGCGACAACGTATACCTGAACGCGTCCATACTTGGTTTGACCCACAAGCAAATTGATAGTCGCTACGACGCTATTACAGCCTTTGCAGATATCGGCGAATTCATCGATCAGCCCGTAAAAACGTACTCTTCAGGCATGTACGTGCGATTAGCTTTCGCCGTCATAGCCCACGTAGACGCCGACATACTTATTATCGACGAAGCACTGGCTGTGGGTGATGCACTATTCACCCAGAAGTGCATGCGCTTCCTTCGGGAGTTCTGCAAAAACGGAACTCTGCTATTCGTGAGTCATGACAGCGCTTCCGTGACCAGCCTATGTGAACGAGCCATCTGGCTGGAGCGTGGTCGTCTGCGCGCCATTGGCCCCGCACGCGACATCTGCAAAGACTACAACGCGGAAATCTACAAGCAAGGTCGAGCAGAGATCCAAGTCGAAAGTAAGCAAGTGGCTCCCATTACCCCGGCACCGGCACGCAAGCCTATCCAGGCCATCGACCATGAACCCATCATCGCTGACGACAAGCGGTGGGAGCTATTGAAAGATTCGCCTCTGCAGAATGCAATGCAAGTCCAGGCCTTTAACCCGGTAGAAAGTTTCGGCACCGGCCAGATGTCCATACAAGACATCTGGCTGGAACAAGTCAACGGCAACGAAGCACATAGCATAACCGGCGGAGAGCTGGTGGAACTGGCAATACAATATACCAGCGACATCGACATTGCGTCGGTGATCGTAGGCTTCCAGCTAAAAGATCGACGCGGCCAGATTCTATTTGGCGACAATACCTGTATTTCCACGCTTGATGCGCCGGTCTCCATCACGGCCGGAGATACCCAGCAAGGCCGTTTCCGATTCCAGATGCCTTTGCTGCAAAGTGGAGAGTACTCCGTTACCGCTTCTGTTGCGGAAGGAACGCAAAACGACCACATACAGCACCATTGGGTGCACGACGCCTTGATACTCCAATCGCTGTGCGCCAGCGTTAGTACCGGCATCGTTGGTATCCCCATGATAGACATCCGCATCAAGTCCCTGGCGGCAACCTCTGAGGCCTGAGCCATGTTGCCTGCACACGCTGCTCCGGTTCTTGTATTGAGACTCGCCACAGACGGGCAGCTATGGCGACTACCGCGCGAAGCCGATATCAGACTGCGTCTGTTAAACATGCCACTGGCCGAGATCCCTGCCTGGGCCGGGATCTCGGCCAGTGGCATGAGCGCTGGTGCCGATAAAGACCACATTTTCACACCTGGCACCGCCATAGCTGCCCTGCTTGCTTTCGGGCAAGCCCAGCCATGGAAAGGGCCGTGCGTGGTGCTCAGCCCCGCATTTCAACATAATGTGGTCAGTCTTTGGACTATTCTGGCCGAGTTGGCCAAGTGCGGCTTTGGCGATGCAACATGGAGCCAAGATACTTGCCTGTTGCTAGAGAACGAAGCACAACAGCTGCTCGCCTACGCCCTACCCCCAAAATGGCAAACCAACCTAAAGCAACTATCTGCATTGCAGGCCATAACCGCACGCTATGCCAGCAAGGACCATACGCACCTTGACGCCGCTAGCTTCCCACTAAAACGCATTACCGTCGCGCTGCCAGAATATGCTGCGCAGGATACATCCAAAATCCCATGAAACGCTCAATATTCACCATATGCTCTGCCAACTACCTGGCCACCGCAAAAGTATTGATGGATTCATTGCTCGCGCATGAGCCGGACAGCCATCGGGTCTTGGTATTGGTAGAGCGCGAGTGGGAAAGCGGCAGACTACAAGCGCTCGGGCAAATGCTGAATTGCGAAGTTTTGCACATGAACCAGCTAACACTACCTGACGCCACGCGCATGGCCTTTCAGTACGATGTCACTGAGCTGAATACCGCCGTCAAACCCTTTGTATTCCAAGATCTGTTCGGCAGAGGCAACGATACCGTCATTTACCTTGATCCCGATATCAAAGTCTATCAGCCGTTGAGCGAGCTTTGGGCAGTCCTCGACGAACACGAAGCTGTTGTAACCCCGCACATTACCGAGCCTCTGCCCGACGATGGCCTGGCCCCCACAACAGAGAATATGATCCGCTGCGGCCAGTACAACTTTGGCTTTCTGGGGCTAGCAAAGGGCGAATACGCCGGCCGCTTTCTAGAGTGGTGGTCGGAACGCCTAACCGATCACTGCATATTCCACCCACATCATTTTTACTTTGTGGACCAGTTCTACGGCGCACTCGTTTCCAGCTTCATCCCCACGCTGCGCGTATGGCACCATCATGGTTACAACTTTGCCTACTGGAACGCACTACAGCGGCATTTGGAGCGCGATACGGATGCTAATTGGATAACATCCGATGGCAAACTGGTGTTCTTCCATTTTTCCGGCTTTGTCTACGACGACCCGGCAGCCCTATCGCGGCATCAAAACCGTATGCGTGCTGAGGCCGGCTCGGCCATTGAGACCATTGCTCTGGAATACGCTGTTGAAATCGCCAATAACCGGCTGGAAACTGACGCCTACGCAGACGAGTACTCGTTTTCCCGGTTTCAGGACGGAACACTGATCGATATTGCCCATCGGCGTGCCTACCGCGATCTTCCGAATGCCGAGAAGACCAGGCTGGGCGACCCTTTCGCCCCGGCCACGCCTCAAGCCCTGAATGTCTATGTCGATCCGATCCAGGCCCTGCAGTCGGAGCACCATCGAATCAGCCAGGAAAGCCATCGAGTCAACGAAGACAACCAGCGTCTGCAAGAAGCGCTGGCACATGCAAACAGCCAGCTTTCCAGAATCAGCGCCCTGGAAGATGAACTGCATCACTGCGGCAACAGTCTGAATGAAGCACAGCGCCACATTGAAGCTATTCGGACATCCAACAGCTTCCGCCTGGGAAGAGCGCTAAGCGCGCCACTACGCTTGCTACGCGGAAAACGCTAACGCCCGGCTTACGTCTGGAATGACAAACGGAGGCAGGTAATATCTATAGAGCATTAGGCTGGTAGACGCTGAAACCGAAAACAGAAAAAACATCAGGCACAGAAAAGTAGCAAGCTTTCCCCGTAGATTACCGAAAAGCCCATCTGTGCCGGCAATGCCGTAGGCCAGCAGCACTGCCGGGATCAGGAAATATCTTCCTTGTACCCCCTGTATTTTATCTGCGGGGTGCGGCGTCCAGGTTACAAGCAGGGCGAAGAAAATAAAAATGATGGAAGCCAAAGCAACTAAGATCAGCCACACTCGTTGCGGCCATTCGTCTCTGATGCCACGTAAAGAAACAGTCAACGCGGCGATGACGAAAACAAATAATCCAAAATAGTTGTAATACCTCTTTTCAAACGGGGCATCCAGCCACCCAAGCACTCCT
The DNA here is from genome assembly GCA_013416405.1 of Alcaligenaceae bacterium. Lineage (GTDB taxonomy): Bacteria > Pseudomonadota > Gammaproteobacteria > Burkholderiales > Burkholderiaceae_B > Pusillimonas_C. Next base: position 376,610 of record JACCET010000003.1, on the reverse strand, counting down.
AAAAAAGTTCGGTAATAGAAATCACGAGTATCGTAGTCGGACACGGTGCTCCATAGAACTTGCGCAAAGCTGACAGGGTTCTGAAAATAAAAGCTGACCAACCCAAAGGTGGACTCGTTAATGGCGACTCTCAAATCTACGGTGCTCTTGACCGCGATAAACGTCCAGCCAAGCACAAACAACATAGAGGCTGCAAACAAGTACAGCGCCCTTTTTTTTCTGGTATGAAAAAAAGCCGCCACCAGCAAAAAAACCATCGGGAGCGTATGAATCCTACTGGTCGCAAGAATCACAACAGCAATAGCCAGCGCATACTCGCTCCACGCCGGAGCAAGCGACTTGTCCCTTGCTGCTCGAATGAACACTGAAACTGCAAACAAGGCCCAGGCAACTGCAATTCCATCCAGGCCGGCCGAGGAAAACTGAAACAGGCTCATGGGCATTACGATAAGCGCCAGAACCAAGGGATTCGCGGCGGATATTCTAAAGGCAGCAAAAATCAGTAATAGCACTGCAAAAAGCGAAGTAGCTCTTGCCAGCCTGTAAGACTTATCGACAGTCAGCCCCAGTGTCTCACCTGCTACAAGGCCCACTGTCTGTGGCGCATAAATCAGGGGAAAATAGTAGCCCGTGCCCGGCGCCGGCACATATAGCCGCAAGCTGGTCCATTTGATTTCATTGGCCGCCTCAAGCCCCCGCGCCGAGAGTCTATCATCCGCTATCGGGTAGCTCTTAAAATACTCCAACAAACCAGTATCAATGTACCCTCCACTGGATGCACCTTTCGACTGATCCAGTATAAAAACACCCTTGCCCAAGAGATAGGCCCGTTTGATATGCTCGTGCTCATCCGGAGACTTCAAGGGCGGAATAACAGTCGATAAAAAAACACATCCAATAAGCAACAGCAATATGATCAAGATGGTTTTACTGGCAAAAACCTTTTCAATTCGACATTTCATAGAATCTTAGGCTCGCAAGGCAATGACATACCTACTCCGATGAAGATCACTCCCAGAAAATACAGGGGCTGGAAACGCTCACCGAAGCCAAGGTGGCTGCCTATGGTGACCAGAACAAATGCCAACGCCATCAAGGGGTAGGCCTTGCCCAGGGAGATCCTTTGCAGCACCCACAGCAAGGCTATCAAATAAGTAAAGAGCACACGATACCTTCAAGTTGAATGGCTGGATTGACGGGGCATCAATGCCAACCCTGTGCTGCAGTCGGCACAACATACGCGCCTGCCGTGGCCGTAGTCTGCGCAATGGCGTCGACCGAGTCATCATCCAAAACGATGAGATTCCGTAACACTGCTTTTGCGTGGAAAACTGTCTGTGCAATAGCGGTTTCTTCGTTGTAAGCGGCGATGACGATAAAAATCGTGGTCAGATTGTTGGGGCACTTATGGTTCCTTCCTGCCATCATTTTGATGTGTCGTTACAACTATACCGTTCTGAATCAGTCTGGCAGTTCGGCGTCGGCGAAACTGCTGCCCTGGGCATCTTTGCCCGACAACAGCGGGGTCAGGCCGCCGGGCCAGGCAATGTTCAGCTGCGGGTCGTTCCAGGCTATGCTGCGCTCGTATTGCGGCGCATAGTATTCGGTGACCTTGTACAGGAATTCGGCGCTGTCGCTCAACACCAAAAAGCCGTGGGCAAAGCCTTCGGGCACCCAAAGCTGGCGCTTGTTCTCGGCCGACAGAATTTCGCCCACCCAGTGCCCGAAGGTGGGCGAGCTTTTGCGCACGTCTACGGCCACATCAAAGACTTCGCCCTGCACCACGCGCACCAGCTTGCCCTGGGCCTGCTCAATTTGATAGTGCAACCCGCGCAACACGCCCTTGGCGCTGCGACTGTGGTTGTCTTGCACGAACGATACCTGGCGGCCTATGGCTGCTTCAAAGCCTTTCTGGTTATAGCTTTCCAGGAAAAAGCCGCGATCGTCGCCAAATACCTTGGGTTCCAGCAGTTTGACGTCGGGAATGGCCAGTGATGTGATTTGCATGAATGCTTCCTTGGTGGCGCCTTAGCGGCTGCGCTGTTCTTTACAGATTTGCGTCAGGTATTTGCCGTAGCCGTTCTTGCTTAAAGGCTTGGCCAGCTTTTTAAGCTGCTCGACATCTATCCATTTCTGGCGAAAGGCGATTTCTTCCGGACAGGACACCTTCAGGCCCTGGCGGTTTTCCAGGGTGGCAATGAACTGGCCCGCTTCCAGCAGCGATTCGTGCGTGCCCGTGTCCAGCCAGGCATAGCCACGGCCCATGATTTCCACATGCAGCTGTTCCTGCTCCAGGTACAGGCGGTTCAGGTCGGTGATTTCCAGCTCGCCGCGTGGTGAAGGCTGCAGGTCGCGCGCCAGGTCCACGACCTGGTTGTCGTAGAAGTACAGGCCGGTGACTGCGTAGTTGGATTTGGGTTCCAGTGGCTTTTCTTCCAGCGACAACACCTTGCCGTCCTGGTTGAATTCGGCCACGCCATAGCGCTCGGGATCGTGCACATGGTAGGCAAACACGCTGGCGCCTTGTGTGCGCTGCATGGCGCTGGCCAGCGGCTTGTGAAAGTCGTGGCCATAGAAGATGTTGTCGCCCAGCACCAGAGCCGACGGGTTATTGCCTATGAAGTCCTTGCCTATCACGAAGGCCTGCGCCAGGCCGTCGGGACTGGGCTGCACGGCATACTGCAGGTTCAGCCCCCACTGGCTGCCGTCGCCCAGCAATTGTTCGAATCGCGGGGTGTCTTGCGGCGTGGAAATAATCAGAATGTCGCGTATGCCGGCCAGCATCAATGTGCTGAGCGGGTAGTAGATCATGGGTTTGTCGTAGACCGGCAGCAATTGCTTGCTGATGGCCAGCGTGGCGGGGTGCAGGCGGGTGCCGGAGCCTCCGGCCAGGATAATGCCTTTGCGTTGCGTCATGGTTTCAGTTCTCTAGAATTTCGGTCAGCAGGCGTTCCACGCCTGTTTGCCAATGCGGCAGCGTGAGCCCGAAGGTAGTTTGTAGTTTTTGGGTGTTCAGGCGCGAATTGCCGGGGCGCCGGGCCGGGGTGGGAAAGGCGCTGGTGGGCACGGGCGCAATGGCCTCGGGCGCCACCTTGATGGGCCGGCCGGCCTTGCGCGCCCATTCCAGCACATGGCTGGCGTAGCCGTGCCAACTGGTTTCGCCGCCCGCCACCAGGTGGTAAAGACCGCTCACTTCCGGGCGCTGGATGGCCGAGCGGATGGCGTGGGCGCTGACATCGGCCAGCAGGTCGGCGCCGGTGGGCGCGCCAAACTGATCGGCTATCACGGTAAGTTGGTCGCGCTCGCCGCCCAGGCGCAGCATGGTCTTGGCAAAATTGCCACCACGTGCCGCATACACCCAGCTGGTGCGAAAAATCAGGTGCCGACAGCCCGAGGCCAGGATGGCGGCTTCGCCCGCCAGCTTGCTGCGTCCATACACATTGAGCGGGCCGGTGGGGTCGGATTCGCGCCATGGGGTGTCGCCCGAGCCGTCGAACACATAATCGGTGGAATAGTGCAGCAGCCAGGCGCCCAGCCGCCTGGCCTGGTCGGCCAATACGCCCGGCGCGCTGGCATTCACAAGCTGGGCCAGCCCGGGTTCGCTCTGGGCTTTGTCCACCGCCGTGTAGGCCCCGGCATTGACGATGACGTCGGGCGCTACGCTGCTTACGGTTTGCGCCAGGCCATCCAGGTCGGCCAGATTACCCTGGCCGCTGGACCCGAAGGCCACGACCTCGCCCAAGGGTGCCAGGCTGCGCTGCAGCTCCCAGCCCAGTTGGCCGTTTTTTCCCAGTAATAATATTTTCATCTAAGCGGCTAGGCCTTGCGCTGGCTATAGTTTTGGTCGACCCAATCGCGGTAGGCGCCCGATTGCACCTGCGCCACCCACTCCTGGTTGTCCAGATACCATTGCACGGTTTTGCGTATGCCGGTTTCAAAGGTTTCGGCGGGCTTCCAGCCCAGTTCGCGCTCCAGCTTGCGCGCGTCTATGGCGTAGCGCCTATCGTGGCCGGGGCGATCGGTAACATAGCTGATCTGATCTTTATAGGCTTTGCCGTCGGGACGTGGGCGCAGTTCGTCAAGCAGAGCGCAAACGGTATGGACGATGTCAAGATTAGGCTTTTCGTTCCAGCCGCCCACGTTGTAGACTTCGCCCAGCTCGCCGGCCTGCAGCACGCGGCGTATGGCGCTGCAGTGGTCTTTTACATACAGCCAGTCGCGCACCTGCTGGCCGTCGCCGTAGATGGGCAGGGGCTTGCCCGCCAGCGCATTCACTATCATCAGCGGGATGAGCTTTTCGGGGAAATGATAGGGGCCGTAGTTGTTCGAGCAGTTGGTGGTCAGTACCGGCAGGCCATAGGTGTGGTGGTAGGCGCGCACCAGATGATCGCTGGCCGCCTTGCTGGCCGAATAAGGGCTGTTGGGCTCGTAGCGATGCGTCTCGGTAAAGGCCGGGTCGGATTTGTCCAGCGAACCATATACTTCGTCGGTGGAAACGTGCAGCAGGCGGAAATCGGTTTTTTCTTCGCCTTCCAGCGCATTCCAGTAGGCCCGAACGGCTTCCAGCAAATGGAAGGTGCCCACGATATTGGTCTGTATGAAATCTTCCGGCCCATGTATGGAGCGATCCACATGGCTTTCGGCTGCGAAATTGATCACGGCGCGCGGGCGATGTTCAGAAAGCAGGCGGGCCAGCAGCGCGGCGTCGCCTATATCACCCTGCACGAAGTGGTGACGGGCATCGCCCTGCAAAGCGGCCAGATTGGCCAGGTTGCCGGCATAAGTCAGCTTGTCTAGATTAACAACGGGTTCGTCGCTCTGGGCCAGCCAGTCGATGACAAAGTTCGAGCCGATAAACCCGGCGCCGCCGGTGACTATGATGGTCATGTGTTTTCTTATTCCTGTATAGGCGCCTTGATGGGCGGCCATTCTGTTTATTGACGCTATTGGAATGGATTGCACGTAATTGATCAAGCGCAGGCGGCCGGTCATGTAAGTAAATGTAGCGTATTTGCCATTGACTATAATGGCTACGCCTTCGTACCACACACCTGAGCGATAAGCGCTATGTCCCCAGCGAGCAGTGAGATCCCATTTTCAGTACTGATGTCGCTGTATCACAAGGAAAATCCGGGCTATCTGGACGCTTGCTTCAATAGCCTGCTTGCCCAAACATTGCCCGCGACAGAAATTGTACTGGTCTTTGACGGCCCCATACCGGCAACCTTACAGACGGTGGTCGAACAGTGGGCCGGCAAGCTGCCCATCAGAACCTTGCCCCTGCCTGAAAACGTGGGCCTGGGACCCGCACTGGCGCAAGGGCTGCAAGCTTGCCACCACGAACTGGTGGCCCGCATGGATACCGATGATCTGTGCGAACCCGACCGCTTTCAGCAGCAGATTTCCTTTCTGACGCAACACCCCGAATTGGCCCTTTGCGGTTCCTGCATAGTTGAAATTGACCCGAATACCGAAGACAGGCTGGGCACGCGCACCGTGCCGCTGTCGGGCAGCGATATACGGGCGCGCCTGCCTTATCGAAATCCCTTCAATCACATGACCGTGGTCTTTCGGAAGTCGGCCGTGCTGGCCGTGGGCAATTACCAAAGCTTCCCCATGATGGAGGATTGGTATTTGTGGGCCAGGCTGATGCACGCAGGCTACGCGGGCGCCAATCTGCCCCTGTGCCTGGTCAGGGCGCGGGCCGGCACGCAAATGCTGGATCGGCGTGGCGGCATGGCTTACGTCAAGAGCGAATTTCTGATTACTCGTTACTTTATCGTCCAGGGCATGACGCCCTTCTGGAAGGCTTGGCCTATATTCCTGACCCGCTCGGCGGCCAGGCTGGTGCCAACACAGCTTAGGCGGGCCATTTATAGCCAGTTGCGGGGTCATGCTTGATGACAACCAACTCTGGATCGGATTCCAGAAAAATAAGCGCCGTGCTGGTGGCCTACAACATGCCGCCGGCGGAGCTTGAGCAGGCCGTTGCAAACATCGCCAGCCAGGTAGACGCCGTGGTGGTCTGCAATAACTCGGCCACTGCGTTTACCTATACGGCCGGCATGGTAGATGTGCTGAATTTTCAGGACAACCTGGGGGTGGCCAGGGCGCAAAGCCTGGGCATGGCCCACGCTTTCAAGCAAGGCGCCGACTTTGTCCTGCAAATGGATCAAGACAGCGTGGCCGATGAGCATATGGTGGCCCGTCTGGTGCAGGCCTACGACGAGCTGTGCCATGGCGGCCACAAGCCCGGACTGGTGGGCCCGCAAGACTACGACAAGCTGACGGGTGCAGTCAGCCAGCCACGCATTCAAAAAGGCCAGGTCATAGCAGGCACCGATTACATCAGCCTGTCTGAAACCCTGAGTTCGGGCAGCCTGATTCCCAAAGCGGTGTACGACGTGGTGGGCGGCATGGACGACGGCCTGTTCATAGACGCCGTCGATTTTGAATATTGCTGGCGATTAAGGTCGCACGGCTATCGGGTGGTGAAGAACCCGGCCGCCCTGCTGGGGCATAGGCTGGGCGAGGGCCGCAAAAAGGTGCTGGGGCTGGTCTGGGTGGGCTTGCCCGCACCGTTTCGACACTACTATGCCTTTCGCAATGCCCTACACCTTATGAAACGCGGCTATACGCCCTGGTACTGGCGGTTTTCCAGCCTGGCCAAAATGGCCTTCAAGCTGCTGGTCTACCCCTTTGCCCTGGATCAGGGCGCCAGGCGGCTGGGGTATATGCTTAGGGGCATTAAAGACGGCCTGGCGGGGCGCTACGGGCCCATGCCCTAAGCGCGACAGAGTCGCTACAATAGGCCACCGCCCACTTCCTTGCGTGCTCATGACTGATGCCTAGTTTCGAAACAAAACGTAAGCAATACCTACTAATTACTTCTATTAGTGTTTTTTTGTTTTACGCCATCAATCAATCGGTGCCGTCCGGCTATTCGGTGGGCGCCGCCCTATTGCTGGTAGCCAGTGCATTCTATCTGGCGCAAGGCCCCCTGCCCACGCTGACGATGGAAGAAAAAATCAGCATCGCCGCGCTGGCCGGCTTCTTTGTCGTGGCGGTGTTCATCTATTTCTGGCACGGCAACCCCCTGTCTACCCTGGATGTACCCAGCCGCTTCCTGCTGGCCATTCCAGTTTTCCTGATGCTTATCCAGGTACCGCCGCGACTGTCGTGGCTTTGGGCCGGTGTTGCCGTGGGCTCGTATGGTGCGGGCGGAGTCGCCTTGTGGCAGATCTACGGGCTGGGCATGGACGATGTGGATGGCCTGACCAATGGCGTGCGCTTTGGCGGCATTTGCACCATGCTGGCGATACTGTGCGTGGCAGGCCTGCTCTGGGCACGGCGTGACAATACTGCGCATCCGTGGCCGTGGCGGCTGGCACTGTGCCTGGGTGTATTGGCCGCCGGCTATGGCTCGCTTATGTCAGGCACTCGCGGCGCCTGGATTTCCCTGCCGCTGGTGTTTGTGCTGTTTTGCCTGGGTACTTTCAATCGCGGCAATCTGTACCGCGCCTGTATGGCGGCACTGGTCATCCTGCTGGCGGCGGGCGCCTGGTATGTCGTCGTGCCCAGCAACCCGCTCAAGGCGGGCTATGACCAGGCCGTGGAAGATATTTCGGGCTATGTGGAAAACGGCAATGCCCAGGGTTCAATCAGCGGACGCTTCGAGCTCTGGCGCGCCGCCCTGATCAACATCCCCGACAAGCCGATTTTCGGCTGGAATGAAAGGGATTACCGGGCCAGACTGGAAGAGCAGGTGGCCAATAAAGAGCTGGATCCGCATGTGCTGAATCTGGCCCATACTCACAATCTGTATCTGGAAACCATGCTGCGCCAGGGCCTGGTTGGCCTGATACCCATACTGGCCCTGTTCGTATTCCCATTCCTGTTCTTTTTCCGGCGGCTGCGCGCCGGGTCGTGCAATGTGCGCATACTGGCCATAGCCGGCACCTGCCAGCTGGTTGTGTTCGGCATGCTGGGCGCCTCTCATGTGGTGCTGTACCGCAATGACACCTTGCTGTTTTTCTTCATCACCCTCATGGTGTTGTGGGGCTGCATGCGCCAGGAAGAGCGTCAGTCCTCGGGTCCGTCCTCAAGCCTGGCCAAGTAAACCTGCTCGTCCACGTCGTCTATCTGCGCGGGCAGCAGAAACACCTTGGCATAGTTCAGGTATACGCGGTCGCTCAGAAACAGGCGGAACATATCGACATCGATATGCCCCTGGCGCGCCATGTCCGTCATGATGGCCAGCGATTCCGACAGGGTCTTGGGCGTTTTGTAGGGGCGGTCCGACGCGGTCAGGGCTTCGAAGATGTCGGCGATCATCATTACCCGTTCGGGCACGCCCAGGTCTTCCTTGCCCAGGCGGCGCGGGTAGCCGGTGCCATCCATTTTCTCATGGTGCGTGCCGGCAAGATGGGGTACGCGTTTCAGGTTGGGCGGCAGCGGCAGGCTGCTCAGCATGATGATGGTCTGGATGATGTGCTCGTTGACCTGGAAACGCTCTTCGGGGGTCAGCGTGCCGCGCCGTATGCTTAGATTGTAGATTTCGCCATGGTTGTAGGCGTGTTCGGGCACCTTCATGTCGAAGCCCCAGACGTTGGCCGGGTCATCCTTGTCAACCGGAGGTTTGTGGTCGCCCCAGGCAACCAGATGCTCGGGCCGGTCGGACAACAGATAGGCCTGGTTGGGCAAAAGCTCGGGCCCCGGGCCCAGGCGGGCAAGCTCATGGCGCGCCAGTCCCAGGCGCCGGTTGAAATTACGCTGCCAACGCTGCGCGCCTATCTGGCGCAGGCGCTCGATATCCTGGTCTTCAAGGCTTTCGCCACCGATGTTGGCCTGGGCGACAAAGGCGAAATCATCCTGCAGCTGTTGCTGCCGGCGCTGCAGCGTAGCTTGCAGCGACTGTGGGTCGCCGCCATTGGCCAGCGCTTGCCAGTATTCCACCGACGCATCGCGCCACAAGATCTCGAATCGCGTGCGTATGACATGAATGCGGTTGTAGACCATTTCCAGCTTGGTGGCCTTGTCCATGACCGACTCGGGCGTGGTGATCTTGCCGCAGTCGTGCAGCCAGGCGGCAACGCGGTACTCGTGGCGTTCAGCTTCATCCATTTTGAAGTCGGCATAAGGGCCGTTGTCGGTGGCAATGACCTGCGTAAGCAACAGCTCGGCCAATAGCGGCACACGCTCGCAATGACCCCCGGTGTACGGGCTCTTGGCATCGACGGCATTGGCCAGCAACTTGATCATGGAGTCCATCAGCTGTTGCTGCGCTTCCAGCAATTGACGCGTCTCGATGGCGATGGCGGCCGCGCTGGACAATTCGCGCGCAAAGCGTTCGAAGGCGTCCTGCACGCCGTCTCTGTTCTGCTGCTGCGTTGTCAGCCACAACACCAGCACGCCCAGGCTGCTGCCCTGGCGGTTGTTCAATTCGAAACAGAAATACTGGCTGCCTGCGCCCAGCGCCGCGGTAACGGCATCCGACAGCTTGTAAGGGCCATCGGTATTCAGGGCGATCGCGTTGGGAATATTGCGGACCGCACAGCGGTTGGCCAATTGCAGCTTGTCGGCCTCGGCATCCAGCAGGTAAACAGCGCCGCCTTCGACCTCCAGGGCATGAACCAGCTTGTCCACAACCTCGTCCAGCATGCGATCCAGCTGCGTTTCATGATTGAGTGCCAGCGCAATCGACTGGAAGGCGTGTATGGCATGCGACATTCGCTCCAGCACACCACTGAGTTCGCGCACTTCGGTGATGGAGGACTTCACCCCCATGTCGCCACTGAAATCGAACCGGGACCGCGCGCGCGCCTGTTCCGCCAGCAGCCGCAAGGGGCGGCTCAGGCGTCGGCTCAGGATCCAGCCCAGCACCAGCAGCAATAGCGTCAGGCCCGCCGTCCAGCTCATGCCGATCGCCAAAGCCGCGCGCGCCTCGTGCAAAAGCTCATCGGCAGGCACTGCAACCACCAGGTGGCTTTGGCCCACGGAAAAAAGCGCCAGCGGCGCGCTTATGCCATACCATTTGCGTCCGTCGATGTGGTAAAGGCGCGGATCGCCGTCAGGTGGAGGGTGTTCAAAGACGTGGGCCAGGCCGGCCGAGGCCAGTTCGCGGATGTGAGGCAGTTTCACACCCATGCCATCACTTTGCAGTTGCGGTATGCGCAGGTTTCCCGGCAACCCACCGGGGTAGGCGATCACCGAGCCACTCATGCCCAGTACGGCCACCTCGGCGCTTTCGGTCACGTGCAGGTCGGTCAATGCGAAATTCAGGTCATCGATGGCCAGGTCTATGCCCACCACCGCCCCGCTGCCCATCGCATCGCGTTGCGCTAATGTAACGCCCGTGCGCTGGGTCATGTAAAACAGGTAGGGCTTGACCAGAACCAGATCGGTCTGCTGCGATGCCTGCTGGAACCAGGGCCGGGTGCGTGGATCGAAGCCATGGTCGGGGCTGACGCGAACCTCGATCAGGCTCTGGTTCACGTCGTAGAAACGCCATTGACGCGCCATGCTGCCGTCTGCCGCAAGGCTGGTGCTGCGCACCATGTACACCGCGCCTTCGGGTGCCGAGAAACGGGTTTTCAGGTCGCCACCCGTCAGCTTTCTTACCATGAAGAATTCGCCGTTGGGGTAGCCCACGAATACGGCGCTGACCACATTGCTTACCCTAAGGCTTTCAACCATCTGGGGCAGGCGCTCCAGCCTTTGATCCCGGGTCTTGTCTTGCAGGAGGGGGTTGTAGGCCAGCACGTGCAGCACGTTGCTGGGCGGCTCTATCAGGCTGCGTGAACGCTCGGCCAATACCTTGCCCAACTGGTCTACTGCCTGGCCCGCGGCCGAAATCATGGCCGTTTCCGCGCTGCGATAGTGCTGCCAGGCCAGCAAGCTGCCCATCAGCAGGGTCGTGCATGAAATGGCCAGGGAAAAAAGCAGCCGTAGCGATATGCCTCTACTTGCAGACTTTGTCATAGTCAACCTTGAAAATTTTAGTTGCCTTTTGTGACTAATTAGAAGCGTGCGTTGATCGTAGCAGTAAATACGTACCGTGTGCAGAAATTGAATCAGGGGGATCCCTTGCGAAACCAGCCCGCTGGAAATAAAAGTCCGCTATGACAAGCACTTGTGGTATCATTGCTAGGTTAAACGCGGGTTTTTGTCAAGCGAACGGCTGTATTTTCAACTTTCACCTCATGCCCGCAACTCATACGTTCCAGTCCCGGAACGCAGCACCAAACGCCATTTGGCGTCACGAAGCACCTTTCATCATTCAACTGCAACACGCGGTTTGCCGGATGCCACGCACAGCGAGTCCGACGCATGGGTGCTTTTTGTCAACGTTTACAGGAACCCTACATGGCCAAAGAAGAATTGATTGAAATGGGCGGTCTCGTTACTGAAGTTTTGCCCGACTCCCGCTTTCGTGTAACGCTCGATAACGGACACCCCGTCGTCGCGTACACCGGCGGAAAAATGCGCAAGCACCACATCCGTATTCTCGCCGGCGACAAAGTCTCGCTGGAAATGTCTCCCTACGACCTGAGCAAGGGTCGCATCACGTTCCGCCACATTGCCGGACGCGCCCCCGGCGGCCCAAGCCAGCGCCGCCGCTAAACCGCAAGCAGCACACTGGCATACAATCCTTGTTCGTCATCATGCCTGCAAGGAAGTACCGTGTCTTGTGCGTTAAGCAATCTGCCCGAATGGCTGGCATTCAAAGATGCCGCCAGCAAGTCCTCCGTCAATGTCCAGAACCTGCGTCTGATCCAGATCGCAGGCATAGACCTGGACATCAGCGGGCAAGTCAGCTCTCCCGCGCTAACTGAAGCCGGCCAGGCCTTGCTGGCCGCACGCGACTTCACTGCCATGCGCGAACGCCTGTTGTCGGGCGGCATCGCCAACACCACTGAAGAACGCGCCGCCTGGCACACCGCACTGCGCGCACCCGCCCCCATTAAAGAAGTCGCTATCGAGCGCCAGCGCCTGAACGCCTTTGTGCGCCTGGCCGATTCCGAGCGCCGCTGGCGCAATATCGTTCACATAGGCATAGGCGGCAGTGATTGGGGCGTGCGGCTGGCTGTCAATGCCTTCGGCTATGCGGGCACCTGGCGGCAAGTGCATTTCGTGGCCAATATCGATGGCCATGCCATACAGGGCGGGCTGGCGGGGCTGGACCCGCACGATACGCTGATTGTGATGGCGTCCAAGTCATTCACCACGGCCGAGACCCTGCAAAACGGGAAACGGGCGCTGGAATGGCTGCAGGCCGCCGGCGTGGAAAACCCCCACGCACAGGTCGTGGCCATTACGGCGCGCCCTGAAGTGGCCATGAAATGGGGTGTGCCCGAAACAAATATCTTCAAGCTGTGGGACTGGGTGGGCGGCCGCTTTTCCCTGTGGTCGGCCGTTAACCTGACCACGGCACTGGCTGTCAGCGAAGATGTGGTGGCCGGCATGCTGGCCGGTGCCAATGCCATGGACACCCACTTTGCCCAGGCCCCCATAGAGCAGAACGCACCCGTGCAAATGGCTTTGGCCGGCATCGTCAATCGCAGCGTGCTGGACTATGGATCCTTGAATATCGCTCCTTACGACTTTCGCCTGGCCGCCCTGGTGCCATATGTGCAGCAGCTGGAAATGGAGTCGCTGGGCAAGTCGGTAGACCTGGACGGCCAGGCCGTGGAAGTACCCACCGGGCCCGCGGTGTGGGGCATGCCCGGCACAGATGCCCAGCACACCTTCTTTCAGTGGCTGCATCAGGGCAGCGACGGCGCACCGGTTGACTTCATCGTTTGCCAGCACGCCGACCATGGCTGGCCCGAGCATCACACCAGCCTGCTGGCCAATTGCCTGGCACAGCGCGAAGCCTTGCTGCAAGGCAAAAGCTACGAAGCCGCCTTGCAGGAATGCCTGGACTCCGGCCTGTCGCAAGAAAAGGCCACCAAGGTGGCCCGCCATCGCGTGCACCCCGGCGGGCGCCCTTCCAACCTGATTGTGCTGTCACGGCTCTCGCCCTACACCCTGGGTGCGCTGCTGGCCATGTACGAACACAAGGTGTTTGTGCAGGGGGTGATCTGGGGCATCAACCCCTTTGATCAGTGGGGCGTGGAATACGGCAAGGTACTGGCCCAAGGTATTACAGCGCAGTTGTCGGGCCAGGCATCAGCCGACAGCACGCCGCACGATGCCTCGACGGCGCATTGGGTGCAAACCTTTGCGAAGTCACTGAAAGGGTAACGGCAGGCGGCCCTAGGCCTGCAACTGCGCCCACATGCCATCAGGCACTTCTATGCCTTGTTCCAGGCTGCGTTGCACCAAGGCGGAACGTCGGCTGCCGGGCAAGCGTACGTTTTCGTCACTGATCATGGCCGCCACCAGGGTATCTACCCTGTCGAAATACACATCGCGGCCCGCCAGCGCCGACGGATCAATGACCAGGAAAACGTGGCCGATATGCGGCCGGTTGCCGTCGGCGCTGAAGAAGGAATCGGCCTCGTAGCCAAAAGACGCGCCCGTCAGGGCCACGCAAAGCAATTCGACCATCAGGGCCAGCATGGCGCCCTTGACGCCACCCGCTGGACACATCATGCCGTCCAGTCCGGCTTGTGGATCAGTGGTGGGCTGCCCGTTTTTATCGAGCGCCCAGCCTTCAGGTATGCTGCGGCCCTCGCGGGCAGCCACCATGAGTTTGCCACGCGCCACTTCCGACAACGACAGATCGATGACAATGGGATCACCATTGCTGCGCGGAAAAACGGCGGCAATGGGGTTGGTGCCAAACAAGGCCTGGCCGCCGCCCCATGCCGGCATGGCGGCTGGAGAGTTGCTGAACGCAAAGCCGACCATGCCTTGTTCGGCCACACTTTCAAGATGCAGGCCTGCCATGCCGAAGTGATGGCTGCGCGTCACGCCGGCAAAGGCCACGGTGAACTGGCGTGCACGATCGATGGCCTCGGTAATGGCCAGCTCACAGGCCGGAAAGGCCAGACCCTCGTCGGCATCGACCAGCAAGCCTGCCCCGTGCGATTTGACTATGCTCGCCTGCGCCTGACCGTTGACCCGTCCGCTGCGCAAGTGCGAAGCATATTGGCTGACGCGTGACAAGCCATGCGAACCCAAGCCCTGCGCCTCGGCCATGACCAGCGACTTTGCCGTACTGCGGGCCATGGTCTGGCTGGCGCCAGCTCGCAGCAAGGCACCGCTGGCCTGGTCTATCAATGCGTCTATCGAATGAACCGTCATGACCCTTCCTTTACTCTCGCGCCGACGCCGCCGACGCCGCCGACAGACTGTCGGTTACGCGTTGCGCAATCAGCTGGCTAACCCTTTGATTGGACTCAGCCGTCAGCCCCGCAATATGGGGCGTAAGCAACAGATTGGGCAACGATGGGAAGGCGTTGCCCGCCGGTAGCGGTTCATTCTCGAACACATCCAGCGCGGCGCCGCCAATACGGCCCTGCTGTAGTGCCTGCACCAGTGCAGCTTCATCGACAATGCCTCCGCGCGAAGTATTAACAAGCACGGCGCCCGGCCTCATTTGTGCAATCAAATTAGCATCGAACAGGCCTTTGGTACTGTCCATCAGGGGGATGTGCAGGCTGATGACGTCGGCCTCGGAAACCAGCCGGTTTAGTGGCACAGGATGAACACCGGTATCGCGCCAAATTGGCGCGTCGTCAGCCAGCGCTGGATCGTAGGCGTATACCGTCATGCCCAGCTTGACCGCCAATGATGCCGTCAATTGCCCGATGCCCCCAAAACCCACCAGACCCAAAGCCTTGCCGCTGGTCTCACGCCCATCGGAAAGCTGGTTCCGGGGCCAGGCGCCGCTGGCAACGTCGGCCGAGGCAAAATAAGCGCCGCGCAGCAACAACATAGCTGAAGCGATCACGTATTCGGCCACTGCCAGTGCATTGGCGCCCGTTGCCGGCAGCACCTGAATGCCGCGTTGTTCGCAAGCGGCAACATCGATGTTGTCCAGCCCAACGCCCAGACGGCCTACCGCTTTAAGCTGGGGCGCCGCTGCCAACAACCGCGCATTGACCTGGGTGCGGTTGCGCACAATCAGGGCGTCGGCATTCGCCACAGCCTTAAGCAGGTCATCGGGCCGGTCGACCAGGCCGGCATCGTAGCTGACGTCAAAACGGTCGCGTAACTGATCGACGACCGCCGCGTCCATCAACTCGGAAATGATGATCTTCATGACACCCCCTTGGAAGAAGCCATCGATGCTACTCCCGCGGCGCAAGCCATGTCAACTAGATCATACAGATGAATTGATGCTTAGAAAGCGTGCGTGCTTACAGGAAATGGCATTGCGCCTGCTGCGCGGGCTATCAAGACCCGCCGCTCGTATCCTGACTGATATATTCGTAGCGCCCGGTGTGCAGCGTTGAAATACGCCATTCTATGGGCAGTTTGTTATACGAATACGCCACCCGACGCACGCTCAGCAAAGGCGCGCCTGGCGCGACGCCCAACCAGCCGGCATGCTCTGCATCGGCCAGCGTGGCGCGCACCGTTTCCGATGTGCTGATGACGTTGATGCCGAACATTTCCTGATAAAAACTGTATAGCGTGCTGGGCCGGTCGCGCAACTGCTCGCGTGTCAGGTCGCGAAAAAGCACTTCGGGCACGGCGATGGTATCGACAATGACCTTGTCGCCATTCAGGCTGAGCAGATTAACGAACTCGTACACAAAAGCGCCTTTGCCCAAGGCGAGTTTTGCGCGGACTTCTTCGTTGGCACGCACCCGTCTGAAGCGTTGCAACTCGGTTTCAGGATAGGCTTTTTTTCCGTCTTGGCGGACCACACGGAAAAACCGAAAAAAATGCTGATTGCGCGAGTGTATGGCGACAAAAGTGCCACGCCCTTGATGGCGAACCAGAATGTTTTCGGCTTCGAGCTCGTCAATCGCCTTGCGCAAGGTGCCTATAGACACGCTGAAGCGCTCGGCCAGCAGTTTTTCGGGTGGAATGGCTTCGCCCTGCACCCACTCGCCAGAGGCGAGCGCCGCCAGTACCGCCCGTTTGACTTGCTGATACAGCGGGATTCCCGAGGGACTGAGTTGCGACAAGGTTGAAGTCATAAACACGTGAGCGTCAAAGAGTAAGTGCTTCCATTGTATCCAGAGTCGCCTGCGCCAGCACCACACGCTACAACCTGGCGAGCGCCATTCACATATTCTTCTATTCTCGCATAATTCATATAGATGATCTATTTGACATGTATGTTTTATGGGGCTAGTATTTTCCAGGACTAATACTAGGCAGCATGGCCTGCCGATTTTTTGGAAAGAGAGGACGAAAATGATTCATGCCGTATTGCACGACGCCAAGGACACGGTGGCAGTAGCCGTGGTCGAAGGCATAACCGCCGGTACCGAAATGACCGCCTGGATTATGGACGAAGACAAAATGATCCACGTCAAAGCACAACAAGATATCCCCATAGGTCACAAAGTGGCCCTGCAAGACATGAATCCGGGCGACACCATCTTCAAGTATGGCGTCGATATCGGCAAGGTGGTGGCCCCCATCAAGGCAGGCGACCACGCCCACGTCCAGAACATCAAGACCAAGCGCTGGTAATCCCGAACGCACTATTTAAAGCTTAAGAAAAGGAGCATCAACCATGGCTGTTATTTCCGCCAACACCACCTTCATGGGATACCGCCGCGACAACGGTCGCGTGGGCGTACGCAATCATGTCATCGTTCTGACTGTAGACGATATCTCGAACGCGGCCGCCGAGGCCGTCGCCAACAACATCAAGGGCACGCTGGCCATACCACACCCTTACGGCCGCCTGCAGTTCGGTGAAGATCTGGAATTACATTTCCGCACACTGATAGGCACCGGCAGCAATCCAAACGTGGCCGCTGTCATTGTGATCGGCATTGAAGAAGGCTGGACCAAGCGTGTGGTCGACGGCATTGCCGCCACGGGCAAACCCGTAGCTGGCTTCAGCATCGAACTAAACGGCGACCACAGCACCATCATGCGCGCCTCTGCCAAGGCCAAGGAATACGTGCATTACGCTACCGGTCTGAACCGCGAAGAATGCCCGATCAGCGACTTGTGGGTGTCCACCAAATGCGGCGAGTCCGACACCACCTCGGGCTGTGGCTCCAACCCCACCGTGGGCAATGCCTTCGACAAACTGTATGAACTAGGCAGCACGCTGGTGTTTGGCGAGACCTCGGAAATCACCGGCGGCGAGCATATTGTTGCCGAGCGTTGTGCCAACGATGAAGTGCGCGAGCGCTTCATGTTCATGTTCAACCGCTACCAAGACATGATCAACCGCTGGAAGACCAGCGACTTGTCTGAATCACAGCCCACCAAGGGCAATATCGCGGGCGGCCTGACCACCATCGAAGAAAAAGCGATGGGCAATATTCAGAAAATCGGCAAGAAATGCACCGTAGACGGAGTGCTCGATAAAGCCGAGACGCCCACCCACAAAGGTCTGTGGTTCATGGACTCATCGTCGGCCGCCGCCGAAATGGTCACGCTATGCGCCGCATCGGGCTTTGCCGTGCACTTCTTTCCCACCGGACAAGGCAACGTCATTGGCAATCCCATCTTGCCCGTGATCAAGATTTGCGCCAACCCGCGTACGGTGCGCACCATGTCGGAACACGTCGACGTCGACACCAGCGGCCTGCTGCAGCGCGAAATCGATTTGGACCAAGCTGGCGACAAACTGCTGGAAAGCATGCTGGCTACCGCCAATGGCCGCTGGACCTCGGCCGAAGCACTGGGTCATCGCGAATTCGTGCTGACACGCTTGTTTGAAAGTGCGTAACACCGTCTTATAACGGAACCCGCCCTCGCATGTCATCCACACAGCGCGGGGGCGCAGTTAATTCAATAAAACCAACACCGCAACACGACCTGCATTATTAGGGCGAACGGCCCACTGCGGCCAACGCAACGCCTATCCAAGAAGAATGCCAGCCTGGCATTCGGCTGTTTATCACGGCAACACGAGCTGTACGTATAACAACTCAATCCGGAGACATCCATGCACGATCGATTCATTCCCAAGCGGCGTCTTAGCCTTTTATTTGCAGCCTCGGCCTTAACGGCCGGGCTTTTTTCCGCCCCTGTCTGTGCTGCAGACTGGCCTGACAGAGCGGTAACCGTCGTTGTGCCCTTTTCCGCCGGCGGCACCACCGACGTCGTCGGACGCCTGATTGCAAACAAGCTGGGGCAAATGTGGGGCCAAAGTGTTGTTATCGAGAATAAGCTGGGCGCAGGCGGCAATATTGGCAGCGCCGCTGTGGCCCAGTCCAAGCCCGACGGCTACACCATCTTGTTGGCCTCTGGCAGTATCCTGACGGTCAATCCGCATCTGTATGCTTCCCTGCCTTTCGACGTCGACAACGATTTTCTTCCCGTTACGAACATAGCCCAAGGCCCTATGGTCGTGGTAACCGCCAAGAAGGTTAAGGTCAAGACATTGCAAGAGCTTCTGGACATGGCCAAGAAGAACCCCAAAAAGCTCAATATGGGCTCAGCAGGCATGGGCAGCCAGGTTCACATGGCGGGCGAGAACTTCTCGTACGCCGCAAAAGTCGAGTTTACCCACGTGCCCTATCGTGGCGAAGCAGCAGGCCTTAGCGACCTGTTGGCCGGCCAGATTGATCTGATGGTGGGCAACATAGGCGCGGCAACACCGCACATCCAAAGCGGCATGATCAACGTACTGGCAGTCACCAGCAAAGACAGGGCGGCGATGCTGCCGGATGTTCCAACGGTATCGGAAGCCGGCGTGCCGGGTTTTGAAAACTACGGCTGGTTCGGTTTCGTTGTACCCAAAGGCACCCCCAACGATATCGTACGCAAGATTCAGCAAGACACGGTCAAGGTGCTGGCCATGAAAGACGTGAAAGAAAAACTGTCGTCATTGGGCATGCAAGCGGTTGGAAACTCTTCCGAAGAGTTTGCCAACAACATCAAAGAAGAATCCGATAGGTGGGCGAAAGTCATCAAAGAACGCAACATCACCATCAGCAGCGGCGGCTGATCGCCAAGGCCTGTTAACACCTATTCTTCAATGGTGTTAACAGGCCTAGATTAAGTGAGTAGCGCCCATACTTTCGGGGCGGTTGACACCAGCAGCATGACGCCCGAAATGGTAAGCAAACCCAGTACCACCATCTTGAATGAGCTGTCTGAAAAACGGCGGTACAGGCGTATGCCTACGATAGAAGGGATCAGCATGACCGGCCCTACCAAGGCAAAAAGCCCAAGCACCTCAGACGTAATCATGCCATTGGCGGTAAACGCTAGCATGGTCAGGATGTGCATGAACAGGTTGAAAGCTTGAAATACATTGCGCTGCTGGTCTTTGGGCCAGCCACGCAAGGTGCACCACAGGGTAGGAATGGCGCCCGGCAGGCCGCCAAAGCCACTCATGGTTCCGCCCACCCAGCCTATCAGGCCATCGGCCTTGCGGCCGCCGTGTTTCACACGGGGAATGCGAGCCAGCAACAGCATGGCGCTGCAGTACACCGCCAGCAGCACACCCACGCCAAACTTGAAAAACAAGGGATCCAGGATTTTCAGTAGCCACAAGCCGGTGGGTATCCCCACGATGCCGCCAATTAAAAAGGGCTGTAGCCGCTGCCAATTGAAGCCTTGGCGCAAAGCACCAACCGCCAGCAACTGCCCCAGCAAAGACCCAAAAACAACCAGGGGCACCGCCAGGGCCGGCTCCATGACCCAGGACCAGACCGCCAGCGACACCATGCCGAAACCAAAGCCGGCCAGACCCTGGACAAAGGCGGCCAGCACACTGCCTATGACAACAAAAATCCAGATTTCCATTATTCGGTCGCTTATTCCATTTCTAAATCTATCGTGCACTTTGTCGGCTGCGCTTGCCTTACGCTAGTAATGTCTGCGCTTTGCCTTCGCGTTCACGATAGATTTAGAAACGGAATTACCCCTGACGTATGACGGGTGCAGGCAAGCCGTCAAGGCTGACGTTGACGCAGGCTGGCAAGCCCGAGGTTCGCGCCCGCTGCAATGCGGCAGGAAGTTCCGCCGCCTCGTCGACGTACTCACCATGGCCGCCAAACGCCGTGCACACACGTTCATAACGCGATGGCAGCAGTTCGCAGCCTATCGTACGGTCCGAGCCATAGCTGCGCAGCTGTATTTGATATTCTGCATTCCAGCGTGCATCGTTGCCCACCACACAAAGTATCGGCGCATCGCAACGCAAGGCGGTGTCGAGTTCGGCGCAATGAAAGCCAAAAGTGCCATCGCCCATGACGGCAACAACGGGCGCATCTGGATAGGCCAACTGCGCCCCGATTGCCATGGGCAATGCGGCGCCAATGGCGCCGGCCGCCCCATTGATCACACGGTGCGGCGCCGTCAGGCAGGCTTGCGCCCATTGGCCGATTTCACCGCCATCGACCACCAGCACGGCATCGGAATGGCTGTCGAGTACCTTCTGTACCGAAGCAAAGATCTGGGCGGGATGCAAAGTGCCTTCGGGAGACGACGGCTGCTGCCAGGCAGGCGGCCGATAAGCCAGCGCCTGCCCTACTTGCGCCAACCATTGTTCATGCAATGGGTTCGCACCCCCCGCTGCGGCCAGTGCCGCCAACGCGGAGTGCGCGTCGGCCTCGTGCCTGGCTTGCAGCCGGTCGCCTACGGCTCGGTCGCTGCGCTTGAGCTCGTCGTCATCCGCGTCAACCTGCAGGAAGACGCAATCTGGCGAAAAGACAGGCGCACGCCCAAACCCCAGGGTAAAGTCCAATCTTTTGCCAATCAGCAATACGCAATCGGCCTGGCTCAGCAAAGGCGCAAACGCTCCCAGGCTTGGGTCGTTGCTGCCGCGCGGGCTTTCCGTGGCGACCACGGGCAGGCCGCAAGCCTGCTGCAGACGCGCCACGGCCGCACGTCCGGCATCCGTCAGGCCTTGCGGCCCGACAAGAACCATCGGCCGCTTGGCCTGGCGCAGACGGGCCAGCAGACTCGTGGCGATCGCGCCATCGAGCGGCATGGCTTGGGGCGCATAATCGCCCGTGGCGGGCAGCTCGATATGCTGGGCAAGACCTTCGAGAATGTCAGTCGGCAAGCTCAGGTGTACCGGCCCAGGCCGCCCTTCCTGCGCTATCCGGCAGGCCTTGGCAAAATCAGCGGCAATGGTGTCCGGGTTGTCGGCAGCCCAAGCCGCCTTGACGACCGGCCGCGCCATGGCGACCTGATCCATTTCCTGAAAGGCGCCCGCACCCAATTGCGACAAGGGCGCATGGCCCGACAGCAAGACGACGGGCGACTCGGACATATAAGCGGTATACAACGCGGACACGGCATTGGCATGACCCGGGCCGCCGGTGACCAGTGCCACGCCAACGGTCGCGGTCAACCGCGCCCAGGCATCGGCCATATGCACCGTCGCTGCTTCATGACGCGTATGTACGATGCGCAGTTTTTCGTCGAACAAGGCGTCGTATACCGGCATGATGTGGTTGCCCGACAAGGAGATAACGGTTTTCACGCCGGCCTGCTTGATGGATCGAACCAGCATAGTGGCGCCTCGCGGGCTTGCTTCGCTCATGTACTAGCCTCTTCTTCCGACAGTATGGTTTGACCGGGCGCAACCCGGGTAAAGACGACAGGCCGTCGCTCTAGTTTCAGCTCGCCCGCTTGCTGTCGAACGATTGAGAACCACGAATTTTCAAGATCGTGCACATCAGGGTAATCGTCGCGAAAATGAGCCCCACGCGAGTCTTCACGCGCCAGCGCCGCATACACGATGGCCTGGCTGACATGCAGCAGACTGTCCAGGTTGAGCCAATCATGCCAGGTCAGGTTGTAGGCACGATTCTCGTCTGCCACCCCAACGGTCAGCAACTCTTGGTGCAAGGCCTCGAGCTGAGCGGCGACACGCTCAAGGCCGGCCTTGTCACGCACAATCCCGGCGTCATTCCACATGCATTCGGCCAGTCGTTCTCGTAGTGCGTATAAATCACCCGGCGGCTGCCCAAAGGGTCTATCAGCCATCGCTATTGCCTGCTGCGCCTGTTCGCGGTTGTAATCCAACAGAACGCGTCCTTGCACCCATTGCGCCATGGTATCGCCGGCAACACCGCCAAACACCGTGGAATTGGCCACACCATTGCCACCCAGGCGATTGGCGCCATGCACGCCACCGGTGTCTTCGCCTGCGGCAAACAGGCCCGACCATTCGGTGCTGCAGTCTGGCTTGAACATGACACCACCCATCATGTAATGCGCGGTGGGAACCACTTCGACCAGGCCACCCGCCAAGTCAAAACCACAATCTGCGCAACGCTCGACCATGCCTTTGAATTGCTTGCGTACGGCGTCTGGCCCCAAGTGGTTCATTTGTATATAGACACCACCATTGGGACTGACACGACCAGCACGCATTTCCGCAAAAATGCCACGCGACACGACATCGCGCGTGGCCCGCTCACCGCGCGGATCAACATTATGCATAAAGCGTTCATGGTCACCATTCAACAAGTAGCCGCCGGCGCCGCGCAAGCCTTCTTCCAGTACGGTACCCGTCATGCGGGTATCGGTTCCGGCCAGTAGCCCGGTGGGATGGAACTGCACCATTTCCATGTCGCGCAGGCCCAGGCCCGCCCTTAGCGCCATGGCCAGGCCATCGCAGCTTTTATCACCCGAAGGGGTGTGGAATTTATACATGGTCGGGCCGCCGCCTGTTGCCAGCAAGACCGCCTTGGCGCGCACCAGCCGGTACTTGCCGGTACGCAGGTCTATCATCATGACGCCAGCAATACCCTGGCCGTCTGACGATGCGATCAGCTCGATGGCGCGGTGCTCTTCGAGCCGTTTGATCTTGCGTGCCCAAACTTGTTCAGCCAAACGATTGATGATCTCGATGCCGGTCAGATCGCCCTTGTGCACGGTGCGGTCAAAGGTTTGGCCCGCAAAAGCTTTTTGATGCAGCGAACCATCCGCATTGCGATCGAAGAAGCAACCCAGTTCATTTTCCAGCTCGTGGATACGTTCGACTGCGGTATTGACCAGCTTCCAGGCCAGCTCCTGGTCAGGCAGCCATTTGCCACCTGTAATGGTGTCCATGAAGTGGCGCTCGGGTGAATCGCCTTCGGCCAGTGCGACGTTATAGCCGCCTTGCACCATGCGCGTGCAGCCACATTTGCCCAGCAGACCTTTGACCGCAACGGTAATGTCCAGCGAAGGATCGGCATCGTGCGCATGCAGGGCGGCAAAAAGCCCGGCGCCACCCGAGCCCAGGATCAGAATATCAGTGGTAACGACGTCAAAGGCTTCCATCAGTTGGCCCCCAACGACGCCAGCACGGCATCGCGCCGGCGTTGAACCTCATCGCTGACATCGTCATATAGCGAATTGCCATGGCTGTCCATGGCGACCAGCAAAGGACCGAAATCGCGGATTCGGAATTTCCAGAGCGATTCGGGGTTCAGGTCGTCCATATCCACATCTTCGATTTGTTCTATCCAGGTGGTTTCCAACGCCGCGGTGCCGCCCACGATGCCCAGGTACACCCCCCCAAGATCTTTAAAGGCCTGCTTGGAACCCTCGTGCATGCCGCCTTTGCCGATAATGATGCGCACGCCACACTGCTCTATCAGTTGCTCCGTGAAGCGCTCCATGCGCGACGATGTCGTGGTACCGATACAAACCGATTGATAGCCTGCCGGGAATTCTTCAGACACCTCTACCTTGCGCACATTGGGCGCCGTGTGAATAACGGCATGGCCGTTCAAATCGAAGCGGGTCTTGCGTCCCTGATCGAACATGGCGATATAAGTTGCGTCTCGGATGCCGAACAAGGTTTTTTGCAGTGTGACCGTATCGCCGACACGCAAGGTGCGAACCTGATCTTCGGTGATGGGCATAGGCAAGTCGTAATGAGCCATGATGTTCCCCTTAGAAACCGTATTCGATGCCGTTGGCGCTCAGGCTGGCAAGCGCCCGCCGGGCCGAATGACACTGCATGTTGACGGCCACCGGGTTCATGGTGATGTGGGTCGCCGCCAGCTCTACATGAACGGCAAAGGCCGTGGCGTCACCCCCCAGCCCTTGCGGCCCTACGCCCAACTGATTAACGGCCTGCGACAACTCGCGTTCAAGTTCAGCGCCCAGCGGATCGTCGCAGACAGAGCCCAGTGGACGCGTGGCGGCCTTCTTGGCCAAATGCACACACAAGTCCGATGTGCCGCCCACCCCTACACCCACAATAGTGGGCGGACAGGTCTTGCCACCCGCATTGATCACGCAGTCTATGACAAAGCGCTTGACTGCCGCCAAACCCTCGGCCGGTATGGCCATGCGCAGGAAGGAGTTGTTTTCGGAGCCGCTGCCTTTGGGGATCATCTGAATCTCGAACCTGTCGGGATCTTCGACGAAATCGATATGAATCACCGGCACACCGGGCCCACAGGAGGTGTGGTTATTTTTTCGACTGATCGGATGCACCACGCTGGAGCGCAAAGGGTGCTCACGCGTAGCACGTTCGCAGCCTTTGGCAATGGCCTGCTTGAGGCGCCAGCCATCGACGGCCACATTCCGGCCTATATGAACGTTGTAAATGGGAATGCCCGTATCTTGGCATAACAGGTTTTGGTTGTCTTCAGCCACACGAATATTGGTCACCATCGTTCCCAGTATCCCGCGGGCCCGTTCAGACGTTTCCATGTCCTGCAGTTGCGTGAAGCCATCCTTGATGTCGTCAGGTAATATTTTGAGCGCCCGGATATATAGCTCACGGGCGGCTTCTTCCACTTGTGTGTAATCGATTTGGTTCATGATTCAGCTCAGTGATGCAATAAGAAAGACAACAGAAACCGCCGCAGCGGTACCCAGGCTGGCCGATATCCAGCCCAAGCGCAGGCTGCGCCACGGCTTGAACTCAATCAGCAATAGGCGTAGGCCTCCCAGCGCATGCACCGCCAGCAAAAACACCAGCAGCCATTCGCCCACCTTGAAGACGGGAGCCTCGTACCAACTTAGGGCGGTATTCAGCGCGGCCTCGCCTTCCAGTGCCAGGCCCAGTGTCCAGAAATGGAAGGGTAGAAAGACAGTCAGCAAGACGCCGGACAGCCGATGCACGCCAAACGCCAGCCAGCTGGCATGCTTGCGAGCCCGAAAATCATTTTTCTTCACGCTCCACCCCCTATGGTGACCGCCCAGACCGCCCGCAAACCCATGACAAGCAGGATCAGCGCCAACAGCCGCGATACCCAAGCTGCGGCGGCGTCGCGCAGGCCGGCCCATTCGACCAGCACATTGCGTATACCTATGGAAGCATGCACCGCCACCAGGCCGACGAACGCGGTGTAGAACAGTCCCCACAACATATTGCCGCGAGTGCGCGCAAGCACTTCAGCCGCACTCAGACCACCGTTGATGGCATAGATCATGACCACAAGATGGATGGTGACAAACAGGGCCATCGCCATGGCCGTGATGCGCTGCCAGTACCAACGGCGGGCGCCTTGGGCGTTGATACCGGCCATTAGCGCCTCCTTGTGGTCTCGGCGCCAAGCTCGCCCCGCATGGCGGCACGCGCCGTCGTGCGCTTCAAGCCCGCGATGCTGCCCGTGGGTGATATTTGCTTGGGACAGTGCTGCGTACAGGAGCCCTGGGTATGGCAGGAATGACAGCCCGCATCGCCCGCCACGGCCGACAAACGCAGAAAATCGATATCGCGCAGGTCATTGACCAGTGTCCAGGCACGGTTCAAGGCGGCCGGCCCCAGATAGTCGGGTCGCCAGCTGACTACATCGCAGGACGAATAGCATACCCCACAGCCTATGCATTCAATGCCGGCCTCGGCCTCTTGGCGTTCAGGGCTATCGGGCTTGACCGGCGCAACCGGATCGTGCCGGGTACGCTCGCCCACAAAACGGCCGTGCGCCGCCTGCATCTTTTCAAAGAAAGGATCCATGTTAACGACCAGATCTTTCACGATAGGCAGATTGGACAAGGGCGCCAGTTGCAGGCGCCCGTCGGTACAGACCTTGGATACATGCGTGCGGCACGTCCAGCGCGCCACCCCGTTGACCTGCATGGCACAGGAACCGCACATACCGACACGACAGGCAAAGCGATAGGACAGCGTTGAGTCTTGGTGATGCTGGATATGCGTGACGATATCGAGCACCGTTTGGTTGGCGCGGCGCGGTACCTGGAAAGTCTCGTACTTTCCTTGTTCGCCGCCCCGCCAAACCTCGACGCGCAAAGTTGTAGATTCCGACATAAGAAAAACGGTTCCCTGAAAATCTGAGTGTGCGTGCTTGAACAGTCCTATACCTATGATCACCCCAAGCTTGACAAAAGTAAAACTATTAATTATTTTGCTTAGACCAAGTATTTTTTATAGCAAACATTATGTCTTCCATTCGACAGTTCCGGACTGCCCTCGCGGCAGCCAGGCTGGGTAGCTTTGCCGAGGTCGGCCGTCAAATCGGCCTGACCCAAGCCGCTGTCAGCCTGCAAATAAAAAACCTGGAATCTGAGCTCAATGTGCGTCTATTTGAGCGCGGCGCCCAGACTTTCACCGTTACGCCCGATGGGCGCCAGTTGCTGGATCGCCTGGAAAAACTGGTCGCCGACTACGACAGCCTGCTGTTGCAGCCCGATGGCGCCCTGCGGGGCACCTTGCATATGGGCGCCCTGGTGTCGGCCCTGATGGGCTCGTTTGGCAGTGCACTGGCCGACATCAAACGCGAATACCCCGATCTTGATGTACGGCTGCTCGCGGGGCAGTCAGCACAATTCGCCGGCATGGTGACCAAGGGTGAGCTGGACGCCGCCGTGGTCGCCGAACCGCCGCAGACCGTCACGCAGGGCCTGATGTGGACGCCCCTGTACCAGGAGCGGCTGGTCTTGATCGTGGCGCAAGACTTGGCACGCAGACCGGTCATGGATCTTCTGCAGCACGAACCCTTCTTGCAGTTTGACCGTTCGCTCTGGACAGGCCGGCTGATTGACCATGCGCTCGAGCAACTGGGCGTGACGCCTGTCATCGCGCTAGAACTGAACTCCATTGAAGCCATCGCCCAATTGGTACGCCAGCATTATGGCGTGGCCATCGTGCCCCAGCTTTCAAATGCCGAATGGTCCAGCCAGCAACTCGCGATCAAGCAGCTACCCGGCCCGCCAATTGTGCGCCGGGTAGGCATGCTTGAAAGACGAGAGCACGGCAAACAGCCCATTACCCGGGCTGTGTGCGAATTGTTTGGGCGACATCAAACCGGGCTGCGCCGCTAGGCCGCCCCGCAAGCGCGCTGATACCGTCTGCGGCTACACCCGCTCAAAGATCCCCGCAGCGCCCATGCCTGTGCCCACGCACATGGTCAGCATGCCGTAATCCAGCTTGCGTCGGCGTATGCCGTGTATGACAGTGGCCGCGCGTATGGCGCCGGTGGCGCCCAGTGGATGCCCCAGGGCAATGGCGCCGCCCAGCGGATTGACGATGGCCGGATCCAGACCCACATCGCGCATCACGGCCAGCGACTGGGCCGCAAAGGCTTCGTTCAGCTCTATCCAGCCCATCTGATCCAGCTTCAGCCCAGCCACCTTGAGTACATGCGGGATGGCAAACTTGGGACCTATGCCCATGATTTCAGGCGGCACACCCTTCACGGCAAAAGACACGAAACGCGCCAGCGGCGTCAGGTTATGGGTTTTCAGGGCACGCTCGGACACCACCAGCAAGGCGCCCGCGCCATCGGATATTTGCGAGCTGTTGCCGGCGGTCACGCTGCCGCGCGCCGCAAAGGCGGGGCGCAGCCTGGCCAGCGCTTCCAGGCTGGTATCGGCGCGCGGACCTTCATCCAGCGCAACGGTGGTGTGCTGCTCGTTGACCTTGCCGGTATGCAGGTTGGGCGTGCGCCGCACGACATCTATGGGCAGGATTTCGTCGGTGAATTCACCGGCCTGCTGGGCCGCCAGCGCGCGCTGGTGCGATTGCAGGGCGAAGGCGTCCTGGTCTTCGCGCGATACCTTCCATTGTGTGGCCACTTGTTCGGCGGTCAGGCCCATGCCATAGGCTATGCCCAAGTTCTCGTCGCGCGTGAAGATGTTGGGGCTGAACGAGGTGCTGACGCCCATGGTGGGCACCAGGCTCATGGACTCGGTGCCGGCCGCGATGATGACATCGGCCTCGCCCACACGTATGCGGTCGGCCGCCATGGCAATGGCCGTAAGACCCGAGGCGCAAAAACGGTTCACGGTTACACCCGCCACCGACGTGGGCAAGCCCGACAGCAAAGCAGCCACGCGCCCTACGTTCAGGCCTTGCGGGCCTTCCGGTATGGCGCAGCCAACGATGGCGTCTTCAATGGCGGCCGGGTCCAGGCCCGGCGTTTGCGCCAGCAGACCCTGAATGACGGTGGCCAGCAAGTCGTCGGGACGTGTGTGCGAAAACATGCCGCGCGGCGCCTTGCCAATGGGGCTGCGCGTGGCAGCGACGATATAGGCTTGTTGCAAAGTGCTCATGGAGTTTCCTTAGTTACGTACGGGCTTGCCTGTTTTCAGCAAGCCGGCAATGCGTTCCTGGGTCTTGGGCTGCATCAGCAGATGCAGGAAGGCTTCGCGTTCCAGCGTCAGCATCCAGGCGTCGTCCACCATTGAGTCCGGATCGACATCGCCGCCGCAGATAACGTGCGCGACGTTTTGCGCAACCGTGAAATCATGCTCGGATATATAGCCACCCACTTTCATATTGACCAGTTGCGCGGTCAGGGTGGCAATGGCGTCGCGCCCTGCCACGGGAAAGCGCCGGGCCAAGGGCGGACGGTACCCGGAATCGGCCAGCGTGCGCGCCTGGCGCACAGCCACATACAACAGTTCGTAGCGCTGCATGACGATGGTGTCGGACGGCAACAGATAACCTATGTGGCGGGCGTCAAGCGCCGATGTGGAAACCTGGGCCGTGGCCACCGACAAGGCAAACTTCTTAAGGCAGGCCAGCAAGGGCGCATCGGGTGCCGACTCGGCCTGCTGCTGCGCGGCACGGCGTGCGCAATAAGCCAGCCCACCGGCGCCGGGAACCAGGCCTATGCCGGCTTCGACCAGGCCTATATAGGTTTCAAAATGCGCCACCCTGTGGGCGCAGTGCACAGCCAGTTCGCAACCGCCCCCCAGCGCCATGCCCGCCAATGCCGCCACAACAGGCACCTGCGCATAACGCAGGCGCTGCGCCATGTCTTGCATCTCGCGCTCTATGGGTTCAAGCGCGGCCGAGCCGCCCTGCTTGAACGCGGGCAGCATGGCCGCAAGGTCGGCACCCGCCGAGAATGGCTCGCCCGACTGGCCTATGACCAGCGCCTGATACGAGGCTTCGGCCAGGTCAACAGCATGCATGATGCCCTGCACGACTTGTGGGCTGATGGTGTTCATCTTGGTCTTGAACGACAGTATCAAGACGTCTTGGGGATGAGGGGCAGGCAGTGTCCAGCACCGCACCGCATCGTCTTCATAGACAGTGATGGTTTCCAGCGCATCGGCTTCACCCACCATGCGCGGCGCACCGATCTGGCGCTGGTAAACGGGCAGCTGGCTGCGCCCTTCAAAGCGCTGTTCGCGCGGGTTCCAGGAACCTGCCGACGTATGCACACCCTGCGCTTCCCAGACCGGACCCCGGGTAACCCATTCGGGCAGCGGTGCGTCGGACAATGCCTTGCCGTTCTTGATGTCTTGCTGTAGCCATTCGGCGACCTGACGCCAGCCCGCCGCTTGCCAGATTTCGAAGGGACCCTGGGCATGGCCAAAGCCCCATTTCATGGCCTGATCAAGGTGACGGGCGGTTCCAGCAATGTCGGCCAGATGCACGGCACTGTAATGGAAGCTGTCGCGCAGTACCGCCCATACGAACTGGGCCTGTGGATGATCGGAGTCGTGCAGCGCCTTGAGCTTTTTGGCCGGGTCGCGCTCGGCCAGCATGGCCGCCACGGACTCGTCGATTTTGGCATCGGCCGGCACATACTGCTTTGTGGCCGGATCCAGACGCAAGATGGCCTTGCCTTCCCTGCGGAAAAAACCCACGCCAGTTTTCTGACCCAGGGCGCCTTGTTCGATCAGGGCCGCCAGTACCGGCGGCACCCCGAAATGGGCATGGAAGGGGTCATTGGGCAGCTGTTCGTGCATGGTGCCTATAACGTGCGCCAGCGTATCCAGCCCGACCACGTCGGCGGTACGGAAAGTGCCTGACTTGGCGCGCCCCAGCCGAGTGCCGGTTAGATCGTCGACTTGTTCATAAGACAGTCCGAACTTTTCTGCCTGTGCAAAGACAGACAAAATGCCGAAAACGCCAATGCGGTTGCCCACGAAATTGGGTGTGTCTTTGGCGCGCACCACGCTCTTGCCCAATTGCGACACCAGAAAGGTTTCCAGTGTATCGAGCAGTTCGGGCTGAGTGTCGACGGTGGGTATCAGTTCCACCAGCGACATATAGCGCGGCGGGTTAAAGAAATGTACGCCGCAAAAGCGCTGGCGCAGCGACTCGGGCAGGGCCTGCGCCAGTTCGGTAATGGACAGGCCTGATGTATTGCTGGCCACAATGGCGTCGGGGCGGATTGCCGGCGCCAGCTTGTGGTAAAGATCGCGCTTCCAGTCCATGCGTTCGGCAATGGCTTCTATGACCAGATCACAATCGGCCAGTTTGGCCAGGTCTTCTTCGTAATTGGCGGGGGTGATCAGGTCTGCCAGATCGGGCGAGCCCAGCGGCGCCGGCTTGAACTTGCGCAACTGTGCGATGGCTTTCTGTGCAATGGCGTTTTTGTCACCCTGCTTGGCGGGCAGGTCGAACAGTACCACCGGCACTCCGGCATTGACGCAATGGGCTGCAATTTGCGCCCCCATGACACCCGCGCCGCACACCGCCACCTTGCGCACATGGAAACGGACAGACTGATTCAACTGCATGGTAAACCCCCTGATCTCGATAGGCCGAGCAAGCAGACAAGGCAGCAAAGCGCGTGCCTGGCCTCGGTTCAATATCTTAGATTAGTTCATTCCCGTTGCGCTTGCACGCGTTAGAATATGCGACTGACCTATGTTATTGAACCGTCACCATGGCTAGACTGCCACGCCTTTACGCTCCGAAAATTCCGCAGCTTGTCCAGGCAGAATTTGCCTACCCGCTGGCAGCGGTACAAGATCCCACCCCCCAAGACCAACTCGACCAACTGCAGCAATGGCTGCAGCGCGATGTGCGCGAATGCCGTATTGCCTTGCACGGCTGGCTGCTGCTTAATGACCGCATCACCCTGCTGGCCACGCCTGGCGATGCACAAGGCATGGCGCGCCTGATACAGTCGCTGGGGCGGCGCATGGCCACCACCATGCGGCACGGCCGGGTTTTTGCGGGCCGCTACCGCAGCGCCCTGGTAGAACCGGGGCAATGGGTGCTGCCCGCGATGATCTGGCTGGAATCCCTGCCCGTGCGGCTGCATTATGTGGATCAGGCCGAACGCTGGCCCTGGTCGTCGGCAGGCGCACACACCGGTCTGCGTGCACAGCACTCACTGCCCTCCACGGCATCGTCTACTGCGCCGCCTCACCCGGGGCAAACCTTGTTGACTGACCACCACGATTACTGGCAAGACGGCAATACCCCGTTTGCGCGCCAGGCTCACTATCGTGGGCGCCTGAGCCGGGGCTTGTCCGGCAGCCAGATAGCGCGCATAGATCAGGCCCTGTTCGGGCAATGGGTCTTGGGCGAGGCTGACTTCCTGGTCAGGCTGGCCTCGCAAACCTCGCGGCGCATGACGCCCGCGCCGCGCGGACGACCCAGGAAAGTGCAAGTGCCGGCCCAAGGGCAAGAGCCAACTGGCGGCATATCGGCTACTGACGGCTGATGCTGCGGGTAGTACAATGCTGCCCTTATCCATGGGTTCCCTAACCCCATCCAACAAAAAGGTTCACTATGACCCCCACATCCGTCCCGCCATCGCGGGTACCGTTTTACGTTGGCCTGCTGGTCGCGTTCCACATTCTTATCATCATCGCCAGCAATTATCTGGTGCAGCTGCCCATAGACCTGTTCGGCTTTCACAGCACCTGGGGCGCATTCAGCTTTCCCTTTGTATTCCTGGCTACCGACCTGACCGTGCGCCTGATAGGCAAGACCGAGGCGCGCAGCGTGATTACCCGGGCCATGCTTCCTGCGTTGATCGCCTCTTATATCGTTTCAGTGTTGTTCCACGAAGGCGCATTCAATGGCCTGGTCGCCTTGAGCGAGTTCAACAGCTTTGTATTTCGCATAGCCCTGGCCAGCTTCGCCGCCTATGTATTAGGCCAGTTGCTGGACGTACAGGTATTCGATCGCATGCGCCGCAAGCACATACAGTGGTGGGTCGCGCCGGCGGCCGCTTCCTTGTTTGGGCAGGCGCTGGATACGGCCGCCTTCTTCAGCATTGCCTTCTGGCGCAGCAGCAATCCCTTCATGGCCGCGCACTGGGGCGAAATTGCCGTGGTGGATTACGTGATCAAGCTGAGCGTCAGCCTGCTGCTGTTCGTGCCGATGTACGGAATGCTGCTGAATCTTATTGTGCGGGCCATGAAGCGGGGCGATGCAGTGGCGGCCTGAAAACGACAATAAATTCCACAAAATAAATCGACTGCTTTACGCCCGCAGCGTTTTTCAAAAAATGTTATGAACAATAAGTTCATAATAAACATTGAATTAGATGCGTCCCTATTTTGTATTAGATAATATTAGGTCAATAATAATTAGGGACGCACCCTATTTATTTTTATTGTGCTGATACCTCATTGGCAGTATTGTTGCAATCTTGCACTGCACCAATCCTAGCGAAACTGCCATGTCTCAGCTCTCTACATCCATTACGCTGCCCGATGCCGCCACTCAGGCCGCCGTCCAGGGCCTATATAGTCCCCATAACGAACACGACGCCTGTGGCGTGGGCTTTGTGGCCCATATCAAGGGCCGTCAAAGCCATGCCATCATTCAGCAGGGCTTGAAGATCCTGGAAAACCTGGATCACCGTGGCGCGGTCGGCGCCGACGAATTGATGGGCGATGGCGCGGGCATACTGATACAAATTCCCGACGCGCTGTACCGCCAGGACCTGGCCAGCCATGGCATAGAGCTGCCGCCCCCCGACGAATACGGCGTGGCCATGGTTTTTCTGCCCAAGGAAACCGCCTCGCGCCTGGCCTGTGAAAAGGAACTGGAGCGCGCAGTGCGCGACGAGGGCCAGGTTGTGCTGGGCTGGCGTGATGTGCCGGTAGACCACGACATGCCCATGTCACCTACCGTGCGTGCCTGTGCGCCGGTCATACGCCAGTTGTTCATAGGCCGGGGCCCCGACATCATGGTGCCCGACGCGCTGGAACGTAAGCTCTACGTGATACGCAAGACGGCCAGCCATGCCATACAGCATATGCAACTGGCGCACGGTCAGGAATATTTCGTGCCGTCCATTTCGGTGCGCACCGTGGTGTACAAGGGTTTGCTGCTGGCCAATCAGGTGGGCTGCTATTACCGCGACCTGGCCGATACGCGCGCTGTCTCGGCCCTGGCCATGGTGCACCAACGCTTTTCCACCAATACTTTCCCCGCCTGGCCGCTGGCCCACCCCTACCGCATGATTGCCCACAACGGCGAAATCAACACGGTCAAGGGCAACTTCAATTGGCTGCGCGCCCGCGAAGGCATGATGCAGTCGGCCGTGCTGGGCGACGACCTGCCCAAGCTTTATCCCATCGTCTACGAAGGTCAGTCCGACACGGCCACCTTCGACAATTGCCTGGAACTGCTGGTGATGTCGGGTTATTCATTGGCGCATGCCATGATGATCATGATTCCCGAGGCCTGGGAGCAGCACACCGACATGGACGAAAGCCGCCGCGCCTTTTATGAATACCATGCGGCCATGATGGAACCCTGGGATGGCCCCGCCGCCGTGGCCTTTACCGATGGCCGCCAGATCGGCGCCACGCTAGACCGCAACGGCCTGCGCCCGGCCCGCTACCTGATCACCGACGACGACATGGTCATCATGGCTTCCGAAGCCGGCACCTTGTCCATCCCGGAACACCGCATCGTCAAGAAGTGGCGCCTGCAGCCCGGCAAGATGTTCCTGATCGATCTGCAGCAAGGGCGTATTATCGACGACGCGGAAATCAAATCGCACCTGGCCAATACCCGGCCCTATCGTCAATGGATCGAACGCCTGCGCCTGAAGCTTGAAGCACTGCCGGTGCAGCATATCGATGCGCCCTACAAGGCCCTGTCGCTGCTGCAGCGCCAGCAGGCTTTCGGCTGGACCCAGGAAGACTTCAAGTTCGTGCTGCAGCCCATGGCCGCCAATGGCGAGGAAGCCACCGGCTCCATGGGCAACGACACGCCGCTGGCAGTGCTGTCGAATCGTGCCAAGCCTTTCTATGGCTATTTCCGCCAGCTGTTTGCCCAGGTCACCAATCCGCCCATAGACCCCATACGCGAACAATTGGTGATGTCGCTGGTGTCTTTCATAGGCCCCAAGCCCAATCTGCTGGACATCAACAACGTCAATCCGCCGCTGCGCCTTGAGGTGTCGCAGCCTGTGCTGGATTTTTCCGCCATGGCGCAAATACGCCATATCTCGGGGATTACGTCGAACAAGTTCCGCAGCCTGGAAGTCGACATCACCTATCCCAGCGCCTGGGGCCCGGACGGCATTGAAGCCCGCCTGGCGGCGCTATGCGCCGATGCCACCGATGCCGTGCGCAGTGGCTACAACATCCTCATCATCACCGACCGCAAGGTAGACAGCGAGCACGTGGCCATTCCCGCCCTGCTGGCCACCTCGGCCATACACCTGCATTTGATCCGCGCAGGCCTGCGCACCAACACCGGGCTGGTGGTGGAAACGGGTTCCGTGCGCGAAGTGCATCACGTTGCGCTGCTGGGCGGCTACGGCGCGGAAGCCATACACCCCTATCTGGCGCTGGAATCGCTGGCCACGCTGCCCGATCCCGACACCGCAATCAAGCACTACATCAAGGCCATAGGCAAGGGTCTGAACAAGGTCATGTCCAAGATGGGCATTTCGACTTACATGTCGTATACCGGCGCCCAGATTTTCGAGGCGGTCGGCCTGCGCGCAAGCCTGGTCAATAAATACTTTACCGGCACGCCCAGCAACATCGAGGGCATAGGCATTTTTGAAGTCGCCAAAGAGGCGCTGCGCCTGCACGCCTCGGCTTTCAGCAACGACCCCGTGCTGGCCAACGAACTTGACGCTGGCGGCGATTACGCCTGGCGCGTGCGGGGCGAAGAGCATATGTGGTCGCCCGACTCCATCGCCAAGCTGCAGCATGCCACCCGTGCCAACAACTACAGCACCTACAAGGAATACGCGCAGCTGATCAACGATCAGTCGCGCCGCCACATGACCCTGCGCGGCCTGTTCGAATTCAAGGTCGACCCGGCCCGCGCCATTGCGCTCAGTGAAGTCGAACCCGCCAAAGACATCGTCAAGCGCTTTGCCACCGGCGCCATGTCGCTGGGCTCAATTTCCACCGAAGCCCACGCCACCCTGGCCGTGGCCATGAACCGCATAGGCGGCAAGTCCAACACCGGCGAAGGCGGCGAAGACGAACTGCGCTATCGCGCCGAAATGCGCGCCGGCAAACCCACCGTGCGCAAGGGCGACACGCTGGCATCTTTCCTGGGCGCCGACCGCATCGAGGCCGATGTAGCACTGGCCGCCGGCGACTCGCTGCGTTCGCGCATCAAGCAGGTGGCATCCGGGCGCTTTGGCGTATCGGCCGAATACCTGTCCAGCGCCGACCAGATTCAAATCAAAATGGCGCAAGGCGCCAAGCCCGGCGAAGGCGGCCAGCTGCCCGGCCACAAGGTCTCGGAATACATTGCCAAGCTGCGCTACTCGGTGCCTGGCGTGGGCCTGATCTCCCCGCCGCCGCATCATGACATCTATTCGATTGAAGATCTGGCACAACTGATTCACGACCTGAAGAATGTGAATCCCAAGGCTTCGATCTCGGTCAAGCTGGTGTCGGAAGTGGGCGTTGGCACCGTGGCCACGGGTGTGGCCAAGGCCAAGGCCGATCACGTGGTGATCGCCGGCCACGACGGCGGTACCGGCGCCTCGCCCGTGTCGTCCATCAAGCATGCGGGCACGCCCTGGGAACTGGGCCTGGCCGAAACGCAGCAAACCCTGCTGCTGAACAATCTGCGCACACGCATACGCGTGCAGGCCGACGGCCAGATGAAAACCGGCCGCGACGTCGTCATCGGCGCGCTGCTGGGCGCCGATGAGTTCGGCTTCGCCACGGCGCCGCTGGTGGTCGAAGGTTGCATCATGATGCGCAAATGCCACCTGAATACCTGCCCCGTGGGCGTTGCTACGCAAGACCCGGTCTTGCGCAAGAAATTCAGCGGCAAGCCCGAGCATGTCGTGAATTACTTCTTCTTTGTTGCCGAAGAAGTGCGTGAAATCATGGCCCAGCTGGGCGTGCGCAAGTTCGACGATCTGATCGGCCATGTGGAGCTGCTGAACACGCGCGCCGGCCTGGAGCACTGGAAGGCACAGGGCCTGGACTTCAGCCGCGTGTTTCACGCCGTGCCCAGCGACCAGCCTTTGTACCAGGTACGCACACAAGACCACGCACTGGATCACGCACTGGATCACCAACTGATAGAACGCAGCAAGGCGGCCATAGAGCGCGGTGAAAAAGTATCCTTCATCACGCCCGTGCGCAACCGCAACCGCACCATAGGCGCCATGCTCTCGGGCGTGATCGCCTCGCGCTACGGCCACGACGGCCTGCCCGACGACACCATACATATACAGTGCAACGGCTCGGCCGGGCAAAGCTTCGGGGCCTTCCTGGCCCACGGCATCACCCTGGACCTGGTCGGCGAAGCCAATGACTACGTCGGCAAGGGCCTGTCGGGCGGGCGCATCGTGGTGCGCTCACCCAACGACTTCCGCGGCTTCGGCCCCGACCACATCATTGCCGGCAACACCGTGCTGTACGGCGCGCTGGCTGGCGAGGCCTTTTTCAATGGTGTGGCCGGCGAGCGCTTTGCCGTGCGCAACTCGGGCGCCGCCACGGTGGTGGAGGGCACGGGCGACCATGGCTGCGAATACATGACAGGCGGCACCGTAGTGGTATTGGGCGACACCGGCCGCAACTTTGCCGCCGGCATGTCGGGCGGTGTGGCCTACGTCTGGGATCCACACAGCCATTTGCGCAAGCGCTGCAACACATCCATGGTCGAACTTGAACGGATCACCCCGCACCAGGAGCAGTACGAACGCGGCGAAGTCGAAACCTGGCATAGCGCCGTGCGCGGCGGCGAACGCGAAACCGACGAAACCATTTTGCGCCGCCTGGTCGAAGACCACTACCGCCATACCGGCAGCTTCCGCTCGCGCGACATTCTGGATGACTGGAACCAGGCCCGCCTGTCTTTCGTCAAGGTCATGCCTGTCGAATATCGTCGCGCGCTGGGCGAATTGTGGCGCGCCGCCAATCAACAACAAATTGCTGCCTGAGGAATACGAACATGGGCAAAGTTACCGGCTTTCTTGAATTTGAACGCATTGCGGAAACCTACGAGGCGCCCCAGGCGCGACTGAAACACTGGAGCGAGTTCGTCAATACCCTGACCGACAACGAGGCCAGGCAACAAGGCGCCCGCTGCATGGATTGCGGCATTCCGTTCTGCAGCAGCGGCTGCCCCGTGAACAACATCATTCCCGACTGGAATGACTTGGTCTACAAGCAGGATTGGCACCGCGCGCTGGAAGTACTGCATTCCACCAACAATTTTCCCGAGTTCACCGGCCGCATCTGCCCCGCCCCCTGCGAGGCCGCCTGTACCCTGAACATCAATAGCGACGCGGTGGGCATCAAGTCCATCGAACACGCCATTATCGACAAGGGCTGGTCTCAGGGCTGGGTCACGCCCCAGCCTCCCAGCCGCAAGACCGGCAAGAAGGTCGCCGTGGTCGGCTCGGGCCCGGCCGGCCTGGCCTGCGCGCAGCAATTGGCGCGTGCGGGTCATTCGGTTTCTGTGTTTGAAAAAAGCAATCGCATCGGCGGCCTGCTGCGCTACGGCATTCCCGATTTCAAGCTGGAAAAAAGCCATATAGACCGCCGTCTGGCGCAAATGGAAGCCGAGGGTGTGGAATTTTGTCCCTCTACCTATGTCGGCGCGCAGGAATACGCCGAAGACGGTCTGACCGTGCGCACGCCTGAATCCCTGCAGGTCGAGTTCGACGCCGTCGTGCTGACCGGCGGCGCGGAAAACCCGCGCGACCTGCCCGTGCCAGGGCGCGAGCTGAGCGGCGTGCACTTCGCCATGGACTTCTTGCGCCAGCAAAACAAGGTCACCAATGGCGACCGCCTGAGCGGGCAGATCAGCGCCAAGGGCAAGCACGTTATCGTGATAGGCGGCGGCGACACAGGTTCAGACTGCGTAGGTACCAGCAATCGCCATGGCGCGGCCTCGGTCACCCAGTTTGAATTGATGTCCAAGGCACCCGATGTCGAAGACAAACCCCTGACCTGGCCCTATTGGCCCATCAAGCTGCGCAGCTCGTCCTCGCACGAAGAAGGCTGCCAGCGCGACTGGGCCGTTGCCACCAAGAATTTCGAAGGCAGCAATGGCAAGGTCGAGAAGCTGGTGGCGGTGCGCGTGGAATGGTTCAAGGACAAGGCAACCGGCCAATTGAAAATGCGCGAAGTCGAAGGCTCGCAATTTGAGCTACCCGCCGACCTGGTGTTGCTGGCCATGGGCTTTGTATCGCCCGTGAAGAATGTGCTGGATGCCTTCGGCGTGGATCTGGACGCACGCGGCAACGCACGCGCCAACACCGAGGACTACATCACCAATGTAGACAAGGTATTCGCCGCCGGCGACATGCGGCGCGGTCAATCGCTGGTGGTCTGGGCCATACGCGAAGGCCGCCAATGCGCACGGTCGGTGGACGAATTCCTGATGGGCAGCACGGTGTTGCCGCGCTGAAGCGCTGAAAGGTGGCAACCCGCTGAAATGCGCACTTTCAAGGGTTACACCCGACAGACGATTTGATGCCGGGGT
This sequence comes from Alcaligenaceae bacterium, assembly GCA_013416405.1. Lineage (GTDB taxonomy): Bacteria > Pseudomonadota > Gammaproteobacteria > Burkholderiales > Burkholderiaceae_B > Pusillimonas_C. The sequence continues at coordinate 337,510 of JACCET010000003.1, read as the reverse complement.
GAACAGGTACAATGCAAAGCTGATTGTCCAGCCGACCAGGGCACTTGCCTATGAATGCACCCACCACCCGCGACATCATCGTAAAGTTCAGCAACGTAGCCCTGGGCTACGGCGACTTTACCGTCCTGCAAGACATAGACCTGGAAGTGCGCCAGGGTCAGGTCGTGGCCATGATGGGCGGATCCGGGTCGGGCAAGACCACGCTGCTGCGCGCCACCACCGGCCAGATCGCGCCACAGCAAGGCAATATCCAGGTCTTCGGCAGCAACATTGCGCAGGCAAAAGGCGAAAAATTACGCGAATTGCGCCAGCGCATGGGCGTGCTGTTCCAGCAGGGCGCGCTGTTCACCGACCTGAATGTCTTTGAAAACGTGGCTTTCCCGCTACGCGAACACACCCAGGTATCCGAAGGCCAGATCATCGAACGTGTGCTCGACAAGCTCGATGCTGTCGGCCTGCGGGCCGCAGCACACCTGAAGATTTCGGAAATTTCCGGCGGCATGGCCCGCCGTGTTGCGCTGGCCCGCGCCGTGGTGCTGGAGCCTGAACTGGTGCTGTACGACGAGCCTTTTGCCGGCCTGGATCCCATTTCGCTGGGTATTACGGCCCAGCTTATACGCAATCTGACCGACCGCCTGCAGTGCGCTTCGGTGCTGATCACACACGATGTGGTCGAATCATTCGCCATTGCCGACCAGGTCTATATGGTCGGGCAAGGCCGGCTGATCGCCAGCGGTACGCCGGCATCGCTGTCAGACTCGCAAGACAGCTATGTGCGCCAGTTTCTCGACGGCCAGCCCGACGGCCCCATTGCTTTTCATTACCCCGCCACCCCTGCCTTCACGAAGTGGCTGGATCAACACGGCAAACGCTCATGACATCGCCTGTTCAACTCATTACGACGCTGGGCGCGCGGGTACGCAACGGTATCAGTGGGCTGGGCGCTTTCATGCGGCTGGCCGGAGCCATCCTGGCCCGCAGCAGCATCGTATTCAAGCGCCCCGGGCTGATTTCCCAGCAAATCCATTTCATCGGCAATTATTCGCTGCTGATCATTGCCGTATCGGGCCTGTTCGTGGGCTTTGTGCTGGGGCTGCAAGGCTATTACACGCTGAACCGCTACGGCTCCGAAGAAGCACTGGGCCTGCTGGTGGCGCTCTCGCTGACGCGCGAGCTTGGGCCTGTGGTCACCGCCTTGCTGTTTGCCGGACGGGCAGGCACCTCGCTGACCGCCGAAATCGGCCTGATGAAGGCCGGCGAACAAATTGCCGCCATGGAAGTCATGGCGGTAGATCCCATACGCCGGGTGCTGGTGCCGCGCTTTTGGGGCGGTGTAATCGCCATGCCGGTACTGGCCGCCGTATTCTCCATGGTGGGTATCATAGGCGGCTGGATAGTGGGTGTATTGCTTATAGGCATAGACCCGGGCGCTTTCTGGTCGCAGATGCAGGGCGGCGTCGATGTCTTCAAGGATGTGCTTAATGGCGTGTTCAAAAGCCTGGTCTTTGGCGTGGCGGTCACCCTGATAGCACTGCATGCGGGCTGGACGGCCAAGGCCACCCCCGAAGGTGTCTCGCGCGCCACCACTCGTACCGTGGTCAGCGGCTCGCTGGTCGTTCTGGGCCTGGATTTCATCCTGACTGCGCTGATGTTCAGCAATTAAAATACTTACGGATCAAGATTAGGGTCTATTAATATGACACGTGAAAAAACCGATTTCTGGGTAGGCCTGTTTGTATTGCTGGGCGCCCTCGCCTTGCTGTTCCTGGCGCTGCGCGCCGGCAACATGAGCTCGTTCTCCTTTGCCTCCACCTACCAGGTGCAAGCCCATTTCGACAACCTTGGCGGGCTCAAGGTGCGCGCGCCTGTAAAGAGCAGCGGCGTCGTGGTCGGCCGGGTGGCGAACGTGGGCTTTGACAATCAGCGCTTCCAGGCCGTTGTTACGCTGGATCTGGAAGAAAAATACTCATTTCCCACTGATTCGTCGGCATCCATACTGACCTCGGGCCTGTTGGGCGAACAATACATAGGCCTGACCCCGGGCGGCGAAGAAAAGAATCTGGCGCAAGACGGCCAGATTCAATACACGCAGAGCGCGGTGGTGCTTGAAGAACTGATCAGCAAGTTCCTGTATAGCTCCGCCGAAAAAGAAGGCGGGCAGTCCGCGGCGCCCACCCTGACGCCCCCCGGGGAATCCCGGCCCTGACAGCCCCAACAGCCGATAACACGCTTACAATCCTACGACTGCTGCCAACCGTTACGTACCTATGACTACTACTTCAGCTTCTCCTAATGCCCTGCGATTCCTGCGGATGAGCGGCCTGCTGGGCGCCACGGCACTGGCCGCCGGCTGTGCCAGCGTACCCAATCCCACGCCCGACGACCCCTGGGAAAGCTATAACCGCAGCATGTATGCCTTCAACGATACGGTTGACCGCGCTTTGCTCAAGCCTGTCGCCATTGGCTACGACACGCTTATGCCCGATCCGGCGCAAAATTGCGTGCGCAATATTTTCAACAACCTGGGTGATGTCTGGTCGGCCGCGAACAGCTTCCTGCAGGGCCGCGGGCACGATTTCGCCAATACCCTGGGACGAGTGCTGTTCAACACCACCATGGGCCTGGGCGGCTGTATCGATGTGGCCTCCATGAACGGCTCACGACGCATCCGCAACGACTTCGGCACCACGCTGGGCGTGTGGGGAGTGGGCTCGGGCCCCTATGTGGTACTGCCTTTCCTGGGATCCAGCACGGTACGCGACGGCTCGGCCACCGTGGGCACCTTTGCCGCCGGTGTTTCGCCCATTACCCCTGTCACCCAAATGGATCACGTCGCGGCGCGCAACGCTATAGCCGGCCTGTATATCATCGATACCCGCGCCGGCCTGCTCGACGCCGACAAGCTGGTCGACGATATCGCGCTTGACCGCTACAGCTTCATTCGCGATGCCTACCTGCAGCAGCGCAATTCCATGGTCAATAGCCGCCGCGCCGGCCAGCGCGCCCCCGGCGAGGGCGACGCCAACCTGCCCGACTATTCCGACGACGATCTGCCTGACTATTCCGACCCCGAAGACACCACCGATGCAGCGGCGCCCGCTGCGGCAGGCGCACTAAAGTAATCGCGGCACTGGCCGGCGTCGCGCGCTGGCCAGGCCCACACAGCAAGGAGTCCGATTTATGCTGAATACATCCATCATCCACCTGAATACGCAGGGCATGCAGCGCCTGCTGGCCGCCGCCCTGTTCGCGCTGGCCACGCTGGCCGTGTCCTTGCCCGCGCTGGCCCAGGACCAGGTCGACCCCAACGCGGCGCCCAACGATTACGTGCAAGAAGTGGCCAACAACGCCCTGGAGGCGGTCAAGAAGGATCAGGCAGTGCGTTCGGGCGATATGAAACGCATACATCAGGCCATAGACCAGTACGTGATGCCTTATGTGAATTTTGAAAAGACCACGCGCCTGGCCGCAGGCCGCTACTGGCGCCAGGCCACGCCACAGCAGCAAAAGGATCTGGTTCAGGCCTTCAAGGGCACCCTGGTGCGCACCTATAGCGGCGCCCTGACCAAGGTTGACCAGCAGTCGGCTTTCAAGATGCAGCCTTTCCGTGGCGACGCATCGGCCGATGATGTCGTGGTGCGTTCCACCATGACACAAAGCAATGGCCCCGAAGTAGCCATAGACTACCGCCTGGAAAAAACGCCGCAAGGCTGGAAAATCTATGATTTGAATGTGGAAGGCATCTGGCTGATCCAGAACTATCGCAATCAGTTTGCACAACAGATTTCCCAGAACGGCATCGACGGCCTGATTGCCGCCCTGAACCGTAGCGGCGGCTGATTCCGCATGGGCCTCTGGCGCATATGCAGCCGGCAGCAATATCCGGCACACCGACTATAATGCAAAGCTTGGCCTGATTCGGGGCCAAGCTTTTTTTGTATGCCATGTCAGCCCTAGTCCTAGAACACATTTCAAAAACCTATGCACCGCGCAGCCGCAGCTGGAAAGAGCGGCTAACGGGCGTGCCCGCGCCATCAGGCTTCCAGGCGCTGAATGACGTCAGCTTCACCGTGGAGCATGGCGAGTTCTTTGGTTTGCTGGGCCCCAACGGCGCAGGCAAGACTTCGCTCATCTCCATCCTGGCCGGCCTGGCCCAGGCCTCGGCCGGCACGGCGCGCGTCTGCGGCTACGATGTGGTCAACGACTTTCGCCAGTCGCGCCGCTCGTTGGGCGTGGTGCCCCAGGAAATTGTCTACGACCCGTTCTTTACGGTGCGCGAAACCCTGCGGATACAGTCGGGCTACTTCGGGCTGCGCAACAACGACGACTGGATAGACGAGATACTGGGCAATCTGGGACTGGCCGACAAGGCGCAAACCAATATGCGCGCCCTGTCGGGCGGCATGAAGCGTCGTGTACTGGTGGCACAGGCCCTGGTGCACCGCCCGCCCGTCATTATTCTTGATGAACCCACTGCAGGGGTCGATGTCGATCTGCGCCGCACCCTGTGGGAATTCATTGCCCGCCTGAACAAGGAAGGCCACACCATTTTGCTGACCACGCACTATCTTGAAGAGGCCGAGGCGCTGTGCGGGCGTATTGCCATGCTTAAAAACGGCCGCATGGTGGCGCTGGACACCACCCAGGCGCTGCTGGCCCGTGTGGGCGGCGCCGACCTGGAAGACGCCTTCGTGCGCATCATGCACGCCGAGAACCAACAAGAGGCCATGGCATGAGTTCAACCCCCATCATCAAGCCGCGCCAGGACATGGGTTCGGGCTTTCCCACACTGCTGCGCAAAGAGCTCTCGCGCTTCTCGAAGGTCGCCTTCCAGACCATCGCCGCGCCGGTGCTTACGGCCTTGCTGTATCTGCTGATTTTCGCCCACGTGCTGGAAGGCCGTGTACAGGTCTACAACTCCGTACCCTATACATCGTTCCTGATTCCAGGCCTGATGATGATGAGCATGTTGCAAAACTCCTTTGCCAACCCCTCGTCCTCGCTGATACAAAGCCGCATCACCGGCAATCTGGTATTCATTTTGCTGCCTCCGCTTTCGCACCGCGAAATCTTCAGCGCCTATTTGCTGGCGTCGATAGTGCGCGGACTGTGCGTGGGCGCCTGTGTATGGCTGGTGGCGCTGTTCTTTGTACGCCTGCCTGTAGCCAATATACTGTGGGTGCTGGTGTTTGCCGTACTGTCTTGCGGCATTATGGGCACGCTGGGGCTGGTTGCCGGCCTGTGGTCTGAAAAATTCGACCAACTGGCGGCTTTCCAGAATTTCCTGATCATGCCGGCCACTTTTTTGTCCGGCGTGTTTTATTCCATACATAGTCTGCCGCCATTCTGGCAGGCGGTTTCGCACTGGAATCCCGTCTTCTACACGATAGACGGCTTTCGCTACGGCTTTTTCGCCGTGTCAGACGTCTCGCCGTGGCACAGCCTGGCGGTTGTTACCGCCGTTTTCGCCGTGCTTTGTCTTTTTGCCCTGCGCCTGCTGGCCAGTGGCTATAAACTTCGGAATTGATCGCCATGATGCCCACCCCTGAACAAGTACGCCAATATATTGCCGACAACCTGGAATGCGAGCAGCTGCAGGTGCAGGGCGATGGCGCCCATTTTGAAGCCTTGATCGTGAGTCCGGCTTTCGAAGGAAAGCGGCTTATTGCCCGCCACCAATTGGTGTATGCCGCGCTGGGCGACCGCATGAAGGCCGAAATTCACGCGCTGTCCATGCGCACCCTGACGCCCGAAGAATACAAGGCGAACCCGAATGGATAAACTCCATATCACCGGAGGCAATCGCCTGGCCGGCGAGGTCACCATATCGGGCGCGAAGAACGCCGCCCTGCCCATTTTGTGCGCCAGCCTGCTCACGGCAGACACGATCACGCTGCACAATGTGCCCGCCTTGAACGACATCGGCACCACACTGAAGCTGCTTAAGCAGCTGGGCGTGCAATCCGACCACAGCCAGGACGGCCTCGTGCACCTGGACGCCTCTCGGGTCGACAGCCTGGAAGCGCCTTATGAACTGGTCAAGACCATGCGCGCCTCCATCCTGGTGCTGGGCCCGCTGCTGGCCCGTTTCGGCGAAGCCAAGGTTAGCCTGCCGGGTGGCTGCGCCATCGGCCAACGTCCCGTCGATCAGCACATCAAGGGCCTGGAGGCCATGGGTGCCGACATCAAGATTGAACACGGTTTTGTGGTGGCCAAGGCCCAGCGCCTGAAGGGCGCGTCCATACGCACCGACATGGTGACCGTCACCGGCACGGAAAACCTGATGATGGCCGCCGTACTGGCCGAGGGCCGCACCACGCTGGAAAACGCCGCACGCGAACCTGAAATCGTTGATCTGGCCGAATTGCTGAACAAAATGGGCGCCCGCATTCAAGGCCACGGCAGCGACCGCGTCATTATCGACGGCGTCGAACGCCTGCACGGCGCCAGCCATCACGTGGTGGCCGACCGCATCGAGGCCGGCACCTTTTTGTGCGCCGTAGGCGCCACGGGCGGCGAAATCATGCTGCGCCAGGCTGCGCCACACACCATGGGCGCCGTCATCAACAAACTGGAAGAAGCCGGCCTGACCATAGAGTGCGGCGACGACTGGATACGCGCCGCCATGAACCGGCGCCCGCGTGCCACCGGCTTTCGCACCCGTGAATACCCCGGCTTTCCCACCGACATGCAGGCCCAACTGATGGCACTGAACACCATCGCCGACGGCACCTCGGTCATCGTCGAAAACATTTTCGAGAATCGTTTCATGCACGTGCAGGAACTGTGCCGCATGGGTGCGCAAATCGATATCGACGGCCACACTGCCGTCGTGACCGGCGTACCGCAATTGTCGGGTGCCACCGTCATGGCCACCGACCTGCGCGCCTCGGCCAGCCTGGTCATTGCCGGCCTGGCCGCGTTTGGCGACACCGTGGTCGAACGCATTTACCACCTGGACCGAGGCTATGAGCGCATGGAAGAGAAGCTGCGCTCGGTCGGTGCCCAGATTGAACGTCTGAAGGATGCCGCATGAGCCCTGCCAGCCTTGATCGCCCACTAACGCTGGCCTTGTCCAAAGGCCGGATTTTCGAAGAAACCATGCCCTTGCTGGCCGCCGCCGGCATACAGGTTACCGAGAACCCCGAAACCTCACGCAAACTGATCCTGCCCACCAGCAGCCCTCATTTGCAGCTGATCATCGTGCGCGCCACCGACGTGCCCACCTATGTGCAGTATGGTGCTGCCGACTTCGGCATTGCCGGCAAAGACGTGCTGGTGGAACACGCGGCCGAACACCCCGGCGGCCTGTATCAGCCCATAGACCTGAACATCGCGCGCTGCCGCCTGTGCGTGGCGGTGCGTCAGGGCTTTGATTATGAAGCCGCCGTGCGTCAGGGCTCGCGCCTGCGCATCGCGACCAAATACGTGCAGGCCGCGCGCGAGCATTTCGCCCGCAAAGGCGTGTACGTGGACATCATCAAGCTTTATGGCTCCATGGAACTCGCCCCCCTGGTGGGCCTGGCCGACGCCATCGTCGACCTGGTCTCCACGGGCGGCACGCTCAAGGCCAACAATCTGGTCGCCGTGGAAGACGTAGCGCAGATATCGTCGCGGCTGATCGTGAATCAGGCCTCGCTGAAAACGCGCTCCGACGCACTGCAGCCACTGATAGACGCCTTTGCTCGGGCATCCGGGGGCCAATAAGCGGCCCTGCCCCGTTACGGTATACACTGGCTGAACTGAAATATTGCTTTGCCTTTTGAATCATGTCTTCCATAAATCGACTCAGCACCCAGTCGGAGCAGTTCAAGCAAACCTTGCGCACATTGCTGGCCTTCGACGCCTCGCAAGACGAGTCCATTGAACAGGCCACCGCCGACATCCTGAAGAACGTGCGGGCGCGCGGCGACCAGGCGGTACTGGACTACACGCAGCGCTTTGACCGCGTATCGGCCGGAACCTTGGCCGAGCTGGAAATTCCGCGCAGCGCCTGGCTGGCCGCGCTCGACGCCCTGCCCACGGAACAGCGCAAGGCGCTGGAAGCGGCCGCCGAGCGCGTGCGCCGCTATCACGAGCATCAGCGCGCACAAAGCTGGACCTACACCGAAGACGACGGCACCGTGCTGGGGCAAAAGATCACGCCGCTGGACCGCGTGGGCCTGTATGTACCCGGCGGCAAGGCGGCCTACCCTTCGTCGGTGCTTATGAACGCCATTCCGGCCAAGGTGGCGGGCGTGCCCGAAGTCATCATGGTCACCCCCACGCCCGACGGCGTGCACAATCCCATTGTGCTGGCTGCGGCCGCCGTGGGCGGCGTGGATCAGGTCTGGGGCATAGGCGGCGCGCAAGCCGTGGCTGCGCTGGCCTACGGCACCGACACGCTGGCGCCCGTCGACAAGATCGTGGGGCCGGGCAATGCCTATGTGGCCGCCGCCAAGCGCCGCGTATACGGCACGGTGGGCATAGACATGATCGCCGGGCCCAGCGAAATCCTGATCATTGCCGACGGCAGCACGCCGGCCGACTGGATCGCCATGGACCTGTTCTCGCAGGCCGAGCACGATGAACTGGCCCAGGCCATTTTGCTCAGCCCCAATCTGCAATATCTGAACGAAGTCCAGGCCGCCATAGAGCGCCTGCTGCCCACCATGCCGCGCGCCGACATCATACGCAGCAGCCTTGCCCATCGGGGCGCGCTCATTCATGTACAAAGCATGGAACAAGCCTGTGACATCGCCAATGACATCGCCCCCGAGCACCTGGAGATCTCCACCGAGAACCCGCAGCAATGGGCCGACCTGATACGCCACGCAGGCGCCATTTTCCTGGGCCGCTACAGCTCCGAATCGCTGGGCGACTACTGCGCCGGCCCCAACCACGTATTACCCACTTCCCGTACCGCCCGCTTTTCTTCACCGCTGGGCGTGTATGATTTCCAGAAACGCTCCAGTCTGATCCATGTCTCGCAAGAAGGCGCCCAGGTCCTGGGGCGTGTGGCGGCCACGCTGGCCTACGGCGAAGGGCTGCAAGCCCATGCCGCCAGCGCCGAATACCGCCTGCACTCAACCTCTACTGATTCCTGATCATGCGTACTGCCGACATCACCCGAAACACCAACGAAACGCGCGTGCGCGTTTCCATTAATCTAGACGGCACCGGCCGGCAAACCATCAATACCGGCGTGCCCTTCCTGGACCATATGCTGGACCAGATCGCACGCCACGGCCTGATCGACCTGGACATCCATTGCGACGGCGACACGCACATCGACGACCACCACACGGTCGAAGACGTGGGCATCACGCTCGGGCAAGCCTTCGCCGCCGCCGTGGGCAGCAAGGCCGGCCTGCGTCGCTACGGCCATTCCTATGTGCCGCTCGACGAGGCCCTGTCCCGCGTGGTCATAGACTTTTCGGGCCGTCCGGGCCTGTACTACCATATTCCCTTCACGCGTTCGCACATAGGCCACTTCGACGTCGACCTGGCGCGCGAGTTTTTCCAGGGCTTCGTCAATCACGCCCTGGTCACCCTGCATATCGACAATCTGCGCGGTGAAAACTCGCACCATCAATGCGAAACGGTGTTCAAGGCCTTTGGTCGCGCCCTGCGCATGGCTGTCGAACACGACCCCCGCAACGAGGGTGTCGTGCCATCCACCAAAGGCGTTCTGTAAACCGCCTGCCTTCTCTCTTTGAACGGCTACACCGTGAATACTATTGCAATCGTTGATTACGGCATGGGCAACTTCCATTCGGTCGCCCGCGCACTGCAGGCGGCCGCGCCCGATGCCGACATAAGAATATGCAATACCGCCCAGGAAATAGACCAGGCTTCACGCGTGGTGTTTCCCGGCCAGGGCGCCATGCCCGACTGCATGCGCACACTCAATACCTCGGGCCTGCGCGAGGCCGTGCTGCGCGCCGCGCGCAGCAAGCCTTTGCTGGGCGTGTGCGTGGGCGAGCAAATGCTGTTCAGCGCCAGCGAAGAGGGCAATGTGGATTGCCTGGACATCTTCCCCGGCCAGGTCAAACGCTTTGCAGGGCCGCAGTTTGCGCAAGCGGCTTCGCCCACCGACGGACCCGAATTGCTAAAGGTACCGCACATGGGCTGGAGCCCAGTGCAGCAGGTCAAAAGCCACGCCTTGTGGAAGGGCATTCCCGACCACAGCCATTTTTATTTTGTGCACAGTTATTACGCTGCACCCGGCGATCCCGAGCTGACTGTTGGGGTAAGCCATTACGGCATGCGCTTTACCTGCGCAGTCGCAGCAGCTAACATTTTCGCAGTACAGTTCCATCCCGAAAAAAGCGCCAGCCACGGTTTGCGTCTGTACCGGAACTTTGTTGATTGGAATCCATAACATCATGCTACTCATACCCGCCATCGACCTCCAAGACGGGCGTTGCGTGCGTCTGCGCCAAGGCGATCTGGACGACGCTACTGTTTTTTCCGAAGACCCCGCCGCCATGGCCACCCAATGGCTGGATCAGGGCGCGCGCCGCCTGCATCTGGTCGACCTGAACGGCGCCGTGGCCGGCAAGCCCAAGAACGAAGCCGCCATCAAGTCCATCATAGCGGCAGTCGCCGACGACATCCCCGTACAAATCGGGGGCGGCATACGCGACCTTGGCACCATAGAGCGCTATCTAGACGCAGGCATTTCGTATGTAATCATCGGCACCGCCGCGGTCAAAGACCCAGGCTTCCTGCGCGACGCGTGCAGCGCCTTCCCGGGCCACATCATCGTTGGCCTTGACGCCCGCGACGGCAAGGTGGCCACCGACGGCTGGAGCAAGCTCACCCGCCACGATGTGCTCGACCTTGCCCGCAAGTTCGAAGACTATGGCTGCGAAGCCATCATCTACACCGATATAGGCCGCGACGGCATGCTGTCGGGCGTTAATATCGAAGCCACGGTCAAGCTGGCCCAGCACGTGAACATTCCCGTCATCGCATCGGGCGGCGTCACCGACCTTAAAGACATCGAAGCACTGTGCGCAGTCGAAGAAGAAGGCGTCGAAGGCGCCATACTCGGGCGCAGCATCTACGAAGGCACGCTTGACTTCGCTGCCGCGCAAGATCTGGCCGACGAACTGAGCCCGTCATGACAGCCATGCCCGATACCGCCAGCAGCGAACTGACCCGCCGTATCATCCCCTGCCTGGATGTCACGGCCGGACGCGTGGTCAAGGGCGTGAACTTTGTCGACCTGGTCGACGCCGGCGATCCCATCGAGATCGCCCGCAAATACAACGAACAGGGCGCCGATGAGCTCACCTTCCTGGACATCACCGCCACCAGCGACGAACGCGATCTGATTCTGCCCATTATCGAATCGGTGGCCAGCCAGGTCTTCATTCCCCTTACGGTGGGTGGCGGCGTGCGCCAGGTGGCCGACATCCAGCGCCTGCTCAATGCCGGCGCCGACAAGGTTTCCATTAACAGCGCCGCTGTCGCCAACCCCGAACTGGTGCGCGCCGCGGCCGACTACCACGGCTCGCAATGTATAGTGGTGGCCATCGATGCACGCCGCGTATCGGCCCCCAACGACCCTCCCCGCTGGGAAATTTTCACGCACGGCGGGCGCAAGGCCACCGGCATCGACGCCATCGCATGGGCCAGGAAAATGGCTGAATACGGTGCGGGCGAACTGTTGCTGACCAGCATGGATCGCGACGGCACCAAATCCGGCTTCGACCTTGAACTGACACGAGCCGTCTCCGACGCCGTGCCAGTGCCCGTCATCGCCTCGGGCGGCGTGGGCAATCTGCAGCATTTGGCCGACGGCGTCACCACGGGCAGGGCCAGTGCCGTGCTCGCCGCCAGCATCTTTCACTATGGCGAATACACAGTGCAGCAAGCCAAGGAATTCATGGCTGCACAAGGTATTAAGGTACGATTGACCGCATGAAGCAAGATCTTACGTGGCTGGACGCCATCACCTTCGACGACACCGGGCTGATCCCGGCCATTGCACAAGACGTGGATTCGGGTGCCATACTGATGGTGGCCTGGATGAACGCCGAATCGCTGGACGAAACCGTGGCCACCGGCCAGGCGGTTTATTGGTCGCGTTCGCGTCAGCGCTTGTGGCGCAAAGGTGAAGAGTCCGGCCATGTGCAGGTCGTGCACGAAATACGCCTGGATTGCGACGGCGATGTTATTTTGCTGAAAGTGCAGCAAGAGGGCGGCATTGCCTGCCACACCGGCCGGGCCAGCTGCTTTTACCGGCGCCTTGACGGCACACCCGAAAACGCCACCTGGACCACCGTCGATCCAGTCCTGAAAGACCCCGAGCACATCTACAAATGACTTCCGCCGATACCGCCACCCTGCTCGCACGCCTGGCCGACACGCTGGAATCACGCCTGCCTGCCAATGGCGGCGATCCGGCCAGTTCCTACACCGCAAGGCTGTTGGCCAAGGGGCCTGATTCCTTCCTGAAGAAAATAGGCGAAGAAGCCACCGAGCTGGTCATGGCGGCCAAAGACAACACCCCCGATCGCATCGTCAGTGAAACCGCCGACCTATGGTTCCACAGCCTGGTGGCACTGGCTTATTACGGCCTGCGGCCCGAACAGGTGCTGGCCGAACTGGCGCGCCGCGAGGGCATGTCGGGGCTGGCCGAAAAGGCTGCCCGCGCACCCACCGACAACCCTGAAAACGGAAAATAATCCACATGAGCGAAAATTGCCTGTTCTGCAAAATTGCCCAAGGCCAGATTCCATCAAAAAAAGTCCATGAAGACGACGATTTTTTCGCGTTTCACGACATAAATCCTGCGGCTCCCGTACACTTGCTGCTTATACCGAAACAACATATTGTTTCCATGCAGGCGGTACAAGCCGACGATGCGCAATGGTTAGGTAGAATGATGGCCCTGGCCGCAAAATTGGCCGACGAAAACGGCTGCACGCCGGGCCACGAGGGCGGTTACAGATTAGTCATAAACACAGGCATTGAAGGCGGGCAAGAAGTTGACCATCTGCATTTGCATATTATTGGGGGCCCACGCCCCTGGGACAAACGTGCAGCCCCGGCTGCGTAGGAGAAATCATGGGTAGTTTCAGTATCTGGCATTGGCTGATCGTTCTGGTCATCGTTGCGCTGGTGTTCGGCACCAAGAAAATCCGCAATATGGGTGAAGACCTGGGCGGCGCAGTCAAAGGCTTCAAGAAAGGCATGAACGAAGCCAAAGACGACAAGGCACCGGAAGCGGTCACGCAACAGCGCGTGCAAAGCGAAGACACCATCGACGTCCAGGCCAAGGAAAAATCCGACGTCTGACCCGGTCAACGCATTTCTTCTTGTCTTTCTTTTAAGCGAACCGGTTACTCATGTTTGACGTCAGCTTTAGTGAACTTATGCTGGTCGGCGTGATCGCGCTGATCGTCATCGGGCCCGAGCGCCTGCCCAAAGTGGCCCGTACCATCGGGCACCTGATCGGTCGCGCGCAACGTTATGTCGGCGACGTCAAAACAGATATCCAGCGCGAAATGGATCTGGACGAGCTCAGCAACCTGAAAGGCCAGATGGAAGACGCCGCCAAGTCGGTCAAGTCATCCATGGAAGATGCCACCAGCGCCCTGAAGGCACCACTGGACGAAGCCCAGCAGGCCCTGAAAGAAGCCTCGGCCTCGGTCGAAAATCTGGTAGACAGCGCCAAGGCCGACGCCACGGCGCCGGCAAACACCCCTGAACCCGCATCCAGCGATCCCGACACGCTGCCGCTGCCGGGCTTCACCGACACAGACAAAACAAAAACAGGGACGCCAACGTGACACAGGAAGCATCCCCGTCGCAAGACACTTTCATCTCCCATCTGGTTGAACTGCGCACCCGCCTGCTCAAGGCCGTTGTGGCCATGCTGGCCGTCTTCATCGTCCTGTTCATCTACCCGGGCCCATCAGCCATCTACGACGTGCTGGCGCAGCCCATGCTGGCTTCCCTGCCCGAAGGCACACGCATGATCGCCACGGGCGTGATTACCCCCTTCATGGTGCCCATCAAGGTCACCATGTTGGCCGCCTTTGTCATTGCCCTGCCCGTGGTGCTGTATCAGGCCTGGGCCTTTGTGGCGCCCGGCCTGTACAAGCATGAACAGCGCCTGGCCCTGCCCCTGATCGCCTCCAGCACCGCGCTCTTCCTGCTGGGCATGGCCTTCTGTTATTTTTTCGTATTCCGTACGGTCTTCCACTTTATCGCGGGCTTTGCGCCTGAATCCATCACACCCGCGCCTGATATCGAAGCCTATGTCAGCTTTGTACTGACCATGTTCGTGGCCTTTGGCGTCACCTTCGAAGTGCCTATCGCGGTCATTCTGCTGGTCATGAGCGGCATGGTCACCGTTGAAAAGCTGCGCGCCGCGCGCGGCTATGTCGTGGTCGGTGCTTTTGTTATTGCGGCGGTGGTTACACCGCCCGATGTGGTCAGCCAGTTCATGCTGGCCGTTCCTTTATGCCTGCTGTTCGAGGTCGGAGTAATCCTGGCCAGCATGCTTAAAAAGAAACGGGCGGAAAGGGTCGATGAAGAAGACCTTGACGACAGCACCGACGAAATCACCACGCGCAACGACTGATCCCAACACGTTCAAGGCCGCCGTATGCGCGGCCGAATGCCCATTTCCACTTCCACGTTGCGCAAGCGGCCGTCGCGCACCAGGGCCAGCGTAACGCGCTGACCTGGCGCCAGTGGTGCAATCTGGTTCAGGAAATCTATCGAGTCCAGCACGGGCTTAGCGTTCATCTTCACAATAATGTCGCCCACTTTAAGGCCGGCCTTGAATGCGGGGCCGTCACGCAGCACACCCGCCACAATCACACCGTCATCCTGCTTGAGCTTGAATGCCCTGGCCAGATCCGGCGTGATGTCCTGCGGCTCCACACCCAGCCAGCCGCGGGTTACTGCACCATGCTCGATGATTTGATCCATGATGATTTGCGCGGCCCCGGCCGGTATGGCAAAGCCTATGCCCAGCGAACCGCCGGTCTCGGAATAAATGGCCGTATTGATCCCCACCAGGCGCCCCGATGTATCGATAAGCGCCCCGCCAGAGTTGCCCGGATTGACGGCGGCATCGGTCTGGATGAAGTTCTCGTAAATATTGATGCCCAGGCGATTGCGCCCCAGCGCCGAGACGATACCCATAGTGGTGGTTTGCCCCACGCCAAAGGGATTGCCTATGGCCAGCACCACATCGCCTATGCGCACCGCATGGTCGCCATTAAAGGCGATGGCTTTGAGTTCGGGCAGGTCTATCTTGAGCACGGCCAGATCGCTTTCAGGGTCGGCGCCCACCAGTTCGGCCCGGGCGGCGCGCCCGTCGCTCAGGGCAACCTGTATGGCATCGGCCGCCTCGACCACATGGTAGTTGGTCAGAATATAGCCGTCCTGCCTGACGATTACGCCCGAACCCAGGCTGGTGGCAGCCTTGCGGCGGCTGAACCCCGGGGTCTCACGGAACAGGCGTTCAAGCTCGGGATCGGCGGGTAGGGGAATCAGCGGTACATTGACGTGTTTGCTGGTGTATATGTTGACCACCGACGGCGTAGCCTGCTCGACCGCGTCGTGGTAAGACAATACCTGTGGCGTGGATGCGGCAGGCGGCGCAAGCTGGCCGGGATCGGCCACCCTGGACGACCCGTTCATCCAATCGGGGCGCAAGGTCGTCACGATGAATAAAATGCCCAGGCATATCGTTACCGTTTGGGCAAATAGCAACCACAATCGACGCATAAGGCTATTCAGAAAAGGATAATCAATGAATCAGGTTCCCACACAACAGCTGTCTGACTGGCTGAACACCACCTTGCAGCCCCAGCGCTTCAAGGATTATTGCCCCAACGGGCTGCAAGTGGAAGGCAAATCCAGCATAAGCCACATTATCACCGGAGTTACCGCCACACAGGCGCTGCTTGAAGTGGCCGTGGAAAGAAATGCCGACGCCATACTGGTGCACCACGGCTGGTTCTGGAAAAACGAAGATCCGGTCGTGCGCGGCACCAAGCGCACGCGCCTGGCACTGGCGCTGGCGCATCAGTTGAATGTGTTCGCCTACCACCTGCCTCTGGATGCCCACCCCACCCTGGGCAATAACGCACAACTGGCGCGAGTATTGGGCTTGGCGCCTGAGCTGGATGCCGACGGCAAACCACGGCTATGCGGGCCCGACGACCTGATCTGGCTGGGCCACTGCCCCGAAGGCACCACGCTGGAAGCACTGGGAAACCGTGTTTGCAATGCTTTGCAAAGACCCCCGCTGCTTGTGGGGAATCTACAACAGAATATCCGACGGATTGCCTGGTGCACGGGCGGAGCCCAAGGCATGATGCAGGCGGCCGTTGATGCCGGTGTCGATGCCTACCTGACGGGCGAGGCTTCGGAACCCACCTATCATCTGGCGCAGGAAACTGGCACGGCGTTCATAGGCGCCGGCCACCACGCCACCGAGCGCTATGGCGTACAGGCTCTAGGCCAGGCCATAGCAAACGAATTCGGCATCCGGGTGGATTTTGTGGATATCGATAACCCGATCTGAAGCCGGGCCGGTTGCCGCAGGGCGGCTGCGCAAGCCGCCCGCGTGCCTTTTTATTTCTTCAGCAAATCACGGATTTCGCGCAGCAGTGCTACGTCTTCAGGCGTAGGGGCAGGTGCGGCGGCTTGTTCCACATGCTCTCGGTGGGACACGCGCTCGCGGGCCGAATTCACTGCTTTGACCAGGCAGAACACCACAAAGGCCAGCAGAACGAAGTTGATGAGGATGGTAATGAAATTGCCCCACGAGAGCAGGACGGCACCGGCGTCTGTGAGCGCGTCGTAGGTTTGCGGACCGGTGTAGCCTTCGGGCGCGCGCAACAACAGGAACTTGCTGGTGAAATCAACTTCCCCGCCCAGTATGAACGAGATGATGGGCATGATGATGTCTTTGACCAGCGAGTCGATAATCTTGCTGAATGCCGCGCCGATAATGACACCAACCGCCAGGTCTATCATGTTGCCCTTGACGGCGAACTCTTGGAATTCTTGTATAAAACCCCGTGCTTTGCTCATAACGTGTTCCTTTGCAGTTACACCCGATAGCGGGCTAACGCTATAATACGCGGTTGATAAGATAGTACACAGCTAAAAACAGTGATTGGTATGCCCGGCTCGGGCATGAATTAAGGATACTAGAATGAGTCAGATTACGACATCGCTTGATGATTCCGGCGCGGTTGATCCCAACCTGCCGCCAGACCCATCTCGCCGTTTCTGGGTAGCTACCGCCTGTGCCGTCGGCGGCGCCGCGGGTGCCGCCACAGCGGTTCCCTTCGTCAGCTCTTTTGCGCCGTCGGAAAAGGCGCGCGCCGCAGGCGCCCCGGTCGAAGTCGACGTCTCTAATATCGGTCTCGGCGAAATGCTTACAGTCGAATGGCGCGGCAAGCCGGTATGGATCATGCACCGTACCGATGCACAGCTGGCTGGCCTGAAAACCCTCGACGGCGAACTGGCCGACCCACAGTCCGATCGGCCCGGCTACACGCCCGAATACGCAAAAAACGAGTACCGTTCACGCAAGCCCGAGCTCTTCGTCTGCGTTGGCATCTGCACCCACCTGGGTTGCTCGCCTTCGCCGGCTTTCACACCCGGTCCGCAACCTGGCCTGCCCTCCGACTGGAAAGGCGGTTTCTTTTGTCCTTGTCACGGGTCTTACTTCGATCTGGCCGGACGCGTCTACAGCAACAAGCCCGCGCCCGACAACCTTGAAGTACCTCCGTACACCTACTCCGCCGATGGTTCGCACATCACCATCGGTGTCGACGAGAACAACAAGGCTTGATGCCAATGCGGGCGCGCAAACGCCCGTGAACTGAACCCGTAATACGCCTCGTAAGATAACAAAAGGAGCCGTTTCATGGCTGGCGAGAAAACCGTCGAAACGACAGGACTCTTAGGATGGATAGATAGGCGCTTCCCGCTTACTTCCATGTTCAAAGAGCATATGTCTGAATACTATGCACCCAAAAACTTCAATTTTTGGTATTTCTTTGGCTCGCTGGCCATGCTGGTTCTGGTCATCCAGATCGTCACCGGCATCTTCCTGGTCATGAGCTACAAACCCGACGCCAAGCTGGCGTTCGAGTCTGTTGAATACATCATGCGCGAAGTACCCTGGGGCTGGCTGATCCGCTATATGCACTCTACCGGTGCCTCCATGTTCTTCGTGGTGGTCTACCTGCACATGCTGCGCGGCCTGTTCTATGGCTCGTACCGCAAACCGCGTGAACTGGTCTGGATTTTCGGCGTTGCCATCTTCCTGTGCCTGATGGGCGAAGCCTTCATGGGCTACCTGCTGCCTTGGGGCCAAATGTCGTACTGGGGCGCCCAGGTTATTGTGAACCTGTTCTCGGCCATTCCTTTCATCGGCCCTGAACTGGCCATCTGGATCCGCGGCGACTACGTTGTGTCCGATGCCACGCTGAACCGCTTCTTCGCCTTCCACGTCATCGCCATCCCCTTGGTGCTGATCGGCCTGGTGGTTGCACACATCATTGCATTGCATGAAGTGGGCTCGAACAACCCAGACGGTGTGGAAATCAAGCAAGGCCCCAAAGATCGCTATGGCCGTCCGCTAGATGGCATTCCCTTCCACCCCTACTACTCGGTGCACGACATCATGGGCGTGGCTGGCTTCCTGATCGTCTTTGCCGCCATTATCTTCTTCGCGCCAGCAATGGGCGGGTACTTCCTTGAGTACAACAACTTCATCCCGGCCGATCCGCTCAAGACGCCGCCACATATTGCTCCGGTCTGGTATTTCACACCGTTCTACTCCATGCTACGCGCCATCACCGCCGACTTCACCTGGGTGCTGGCTGGCGCCGCCGTCCTGGCAGCCCTTGCCCTGTTCATCAAGGGCAACCTGAAGGGCATCTGGCGTATCGCCGTGCCTGTCGTGCTGATCCTGGTAGCCGTAACGCTGCGCACCATCGACGCCAAGTTCTGGGGTGTGGTGGCCATGGGCGGCGCGGTCGTGATTCTGTTCTTCCTGCCGTGGCTCGACCACTCGCCGGTCAAGTCCATACGCTACCGCCCCACCTGGCACAAGTATCTGTACGGCATTTTCATCGTCAACTTCCTGATGTTGGGCTATCTGGGTACGCAAGCGCCTAATCCCACCTTTAACCTCATGAGCCAAATCGGAACACTGATCTATCTGGGCTTCTTCCTGCTGATGCCCGTCTGGAGCCGTCTGGGCACCTTTAAGCAAGTCCCCGATCGCATCACGTTTCACGCTCATTAAGGCCACCAATACGTTACGGAATGATCATGATTAAAAAGCTGCTAGGCACTATTGCTTTATCACTGACCTGCGCGGTTTCATTCGCCGCCGGCGGTGGTCACAAGCTCGACACCGCGCCCGATCGCATCAACGACATGGCTGCGTTGCAAAACGGCGCCAAACTGTTCGTCAACTACTGTCTGGGCTGTCATAGCGCCAACTCCATGCGCTATAACAAGCTCACCGACATCGGCCTGACCGACGAGCAAATCAAAAAGAACCTGCTGTTCACCACCGACAAGATCGGCGACCTCATGCATATCGCCATGACGCCCGCTGACGCCAAGAAATGGTTTGGCGCCGCGCCGCCCGACCTGTCCGTCATTGCACGCGCCAAGTCCACCACCATGGGCCCATCGGGCGTCGACTACGTCTACACCTTCTTGCGCACGTTCTACCGCGACACCTCCAAAACCACGGGCTGGAACAACCTGGTATTCCCCAGCGTGGGCATGCCCAACGTGCTGTGGCAACTGGAAGGCCCGCGTTCGCTCGAACACGTGACCATACACGAAGTCGAAAAAGAAGACGGCACGCTGCAGTGGGAACGCATTACCGCCAACTACGACGGCCAGGGCTTCTCGGAAATCAAAACCGAGGCCTTGCAGAACTACAGTGGCAGCGCGGTCAGCAAAGCCACCTTTACGGTACCCGACGCAGCCGCAGCCGCGAATTTCGACAACCAGGTAGCCGATCTAAGCAACTTCCTGGGCTGGATGGCCGAACCTATGCAGTTGCAGCGCCAGAAACTGGGCGTATGGGTTCTGCTGTTCCTGTCCTTGTTCCTGATCGTCGCATGGCGCTTGAATGCGGCATACTGGAAGCATGTCAAGTAAACTGGCCTAAACTACTACCGGCAGCGCCTGTCTTACGATCAAGCTGCCGGCCTCCAGAGGCGTAGCTTTATACGCCTCTGCTTTTTGCGGAGCGGCATTTTCAATGCACGCTCTTGTTCTTATTCATACGATTGGAATCCGCAACATGATGGTGCTCTATTCTGGAACGACCTGCCCGTTCTCACAACGCTGCCGGTTTGTGTTGTTTGAAAAAGGCATGGATTTTGAAATCCGTGATATCGACCTGTACAACAAACCGGAAGACATCGCGGTCATGAACCCCTATGGCCAAGTACCCATTCTGGTCGAACGCGACTTGATTCTGTACGAGTCCAACATTATCAACGAGTACATAGACGAGCGTTTTCCCCACCCGCAGCTCATGCCGGCCGATCCGGTCATGCGCGCGCGTACCCGGCTGTTCCTGTACAACTTCGAAAAAGAGTTGTTCATACACGTATCGGCCCTGGAAGACCGTAGCTCCACCGACACCAAGGCCCAGGAAATCGCTCGCCAAAACATACGCGACCGCCTTGCACAACTCGCCCCCTTGCTGCTGAAAAACAAATTCATGCTGGGCGACGAGTTCTCCATGCTCGACGTAGCCGTTGCTCCCTTGTTGTGGCGCCTGGATCACTACGGCATAGAACTGCCCAAGAACGCTGCGCCTATCCAGAAATACGCCGAGCGCATTTTCTCGCGCCCTGCCTACATTGAAGCGCTGACGCCTTCCGAAAAGGTTATGCGCCGTTAAGCCCGAAAACATGCAAGAGTCATCTACCAAGCCTTACCTGATACGCGCCCTGCACGAATGGTGCACCGACAACGGCTATACGCCCCACATCGTGGTTACCGTCGATGCCAACACCGTCGTGCCGGTGGCGCATATACACGACGGCCAGATCACGCTGAACATAGGCACCATGGCCACCAACCGCCTGACCCTGGGCAATGACTATATCGAGTTCCAAACCCGCTTCAGCGGCGTAACCGAACATATATTCGTGCCCGTGGCGGCGGTGTCGGCCATTTACGCGCGTGAAACCGGCGCCGGCATGGGGTTTGATGTACTTGCATCGCAGCCCTATCCGGGCGGCGGCGAAGCCGCTGATGCCGGCGAGACCAATCTGGAAGAAGTCCCGGACAGCGGCAGCGCTGTCGCTTCGGGCGATACATCCGACACGCCCAAGAAACCGCCCAAGCTTACGGTGATCAAGTAGCGGGTAAAAGCGTTTGTCCCGCTACGTTAGCGGGCATCATCCTTGCATGGGATCCGGCGGCGCCTGCCAGTTCTTGAAGTATTCTTCCATGTGCTTCACACAGGTCGATACCTTGGCAGTGGCTCCCAGGCGCTCGGGGTAGACCGCCCATATGCTTGCATCCTGCCTGTAAGCAGGCAGCACTCTTTGCAGTCGACCAGCCTCCAGATGCGGAAGCACATCCCAGATGGAACGCAGCACAATGCCTTGCTCGGTCAGGCTGATTTGACGTGTACTGCGGTGAAAAAGTCGTGTATCGAGCTCGCTTTCAAGTGCCTGCATACGCCTGGATACGTAGGCCGGGGAAATACCCAGCGCCTGCGCGGCCCGTGAGAAGCTCAGATGCTCGGCCGCAACACAAAATATCTTCAAGCCATCCAGAGAAACACTGGACAGGGCATTGGCAAGCTTATTCATGATTTAGTCAATTCTGTTTTAACTTATTTGAATTGTATTGTAGGGCGACCCCACGTAGACTTCCCTGGCACACAGTAAATATAAAAAAGTAATGAGGAGAGCTTCAGTCGTGCAACTACCGCCTTTACGTCATATTTGCGGCCAGCTTCGTGCAGGAAGCCTTAGCGCGTCCGCACTGATGCAAGCGTGCATCACTTCTTACGAAAGCAGCGAAAACCGTTTGCAGGCCTATAAAACCTGGGCTGGCGACACGGCGCTTGAACAGGCCAAAGCGGCCGACACCCTTCTGAAGTCCGGCATCAATCTTGGCCCTCTCATGGGCATACCCGTCTCGGTCAAAGATCTCTATGCCGTACCCGGCATGTCTACTTTTGCCGGTAGCGCTCAGGCGTTGGTCGGCTGGAGCGAACCTGGTCCGGTCATACGCGCCATACAGTCCCAGCTGGGTGTGATCACAGGCAAGACTCACACGGTGGAATTCGCATTCGGAGGCATAGGCATTAACCCCCACTGGGGCACCCCTTACAACCCATGGGATGCCAGCCAGCATCGGATTCCGGGCGGCTCCAGTTCCGGCGCAGGCGTTTCGCTCGTGCAGGGGTCGGCATTGCTGGCTCTGGGCACGGATACAGCCGGCTCCGTACGAATTCCCGCCTCGCTGACAGGAAACACCGCACTAAAAACCACTTATGGCCGCTGGTCCAACGAAGGCATCGTGCCGCTGTCATCATCATTGGACAGCCCCGGTTTGTTGGCACGCAGCATTGCTGATCTTGCCTTCGGTTTCGAAGCTATAGACCCATTGCTCACCAGTGAAACAACGCCTTGCCATGCTTTGCCCAGTCTTAAGGGCCTGCGGATAGGCATACCGGAAAACTTTTTCTGGAAAGATTGCGACGCATCGATAGTTGCTTGCGTGCAGTCGGCCGTTCAGCGCCTTGAAGCGGTCGGCGCGGAAGTTGTCAAAATGGCCATGCACGGCTGCGATACCGTCTACGAGATCTTTCAGGCCGGCGGTTTGGGCGCGCCCGAACTGTCCGAGTTCCTGGCTTCCCGGCACCCGGAACACATCAGCCAACTGGATCCCATTGTGCGCATGCGCGTCGAGGCCGCCGAAAACATGACGGCCACGGAATATCTTCGCCGCGTGCGAGCCCTGAAGCAGGCATCTGCGACGGCAGCGAAGATCTTCGACGAATTCGACGTGTTGCTGACTCCTACCGTTGCCATATCGCCACCCGCCGTCAGCACCCTGAGCGACCCGGCAGCTTATCGTCACGCCAATATGATGGTCTTGCGTAACACCAGCATTGCCAATCTCATGACTTTATCCGCCGTCACCATGCCGGCGGGCAAAGATGATCAGAACATGCCGGTGGGCCTGCAACTTATGGCAGGCCCCCGGCAGGAAGCACGCCTGCTGGCCATCGCTGGCCGAATCGAGCAGGAACTTGGCCAAGCCCAAGATATATTGGGTACGCCCCCTAACCTACGGTAATTTACCGTTGATAAACCAATCTGGCAGGAGCACTTATGTCCAAATTTTCCTTGAAAAAACTAGGCTTGCTAAGCATGGCCGCCATCATGTCGGCCTCTACCGCTTATGCGGCCGATTTCGAGTAAGCTGCGCTTGCGCCTGAGCCTGCTGATTGCACAACAGAAAACCGACAGGGCATCGATTTTGGCCGCCTGCCAGTGGCAGGTCAGGCCATAAGCGGGAATCAGACAACCCGAAAGCGCACCATCGAATTTTCTAGTAGAATGTCGGTCTTGCCGGTTTAGCTCAGTTGGTAGAGCAGCGCACTTGTAATGCGAAGGTCAGGAGTTCGACTCTTCTAACCGGCACCAATGAAATCAAGCATCCACGCCAATCCTTCGGGGTTGGCGTTTTTGCTTTTGCAGGTTCGTGGGCTCTTCCCCATTATCGGTTGCTCTGTTATTCGTCATTTGATAAAATAAAACGCATCAATTGATTGAAATAAGGAATCCACCATGGAAGTGATTGATCGCCCTCCAATTGCAATTCCGGGTGCTCCTAACCTGGGATCCGACTTCTGGAAGATTGCCCATGTCCTGGGCGGCATGAGCGAGTCGGACCGCATCAAGTGGATCAAGATGGGCTTTTCGGTGGAGGTGGCCGATGCGGCCAAACAGACCTTCCAGATGACAAGCCAGGGCTTAGTGGAGTTACTGAACTTATCTGTCGCCACGTATGAACGTCGCCGCCGGGACTCCAAGCCGCTGGACGCCGTAGCCTCCGAGCGACTCGACCGCATTGCGACCGTGGCGCTTCTGGCCGAAGAAGTGTTTGAGGACAAGCATGCGGCGTCAGTATGGATGTCAGCGCCGAATACTGCATTGGGAGGACACATTCCCGTCATGCGCTGTGAGACCGCGATAGGCGCTCAACAGGTACGCCGCATCCTCAATGCCCTGGAGTGGGGCGGTGTGGCCTGATGCTTGCCTGGAGAATCACCAAAGCCAAACGAGCTCGAGATCTGTCCGGTTTCGGTGCTGCGCTTGATGGAGGGCGCTGGAATGAAGCAGAGGTTCGAGCTGTCTATATGGGACTTTCGCCAGCAATCTGCTGTCTTGAGACTTTTGTACATACGACGCACTATCCGGCCTTGCCGCTGAAGATCACGCGCTTCACCTTGCCGGACGATGAAGCACTTTATCTTGAGCCGAATCCTGCGGAATTGCCGCAAGGGTGGGAAGCACTTCCGCCAGATCGCCCAAGCATGACGTTCGGCACTAGATGGCTTCAAGGAAAGACGCACCTGGGCCTGATAGTCCCTTCTGCTGTGCTGCCGCTTGAACGCAACATTGTGATCAACCCAATGCATCCCGCGCTAAAGAATGTGGTTGCTAATGAGGTTTTTGATTTCATGTACGACGAAAGAATGTTTCTGCCGCGGTGATAAACGTTTTGCACGGCCAATCGCAAATCATCGGGATAACCCACCTGCACAGCGAGATAAAACCTCACTAAACTGGCGGCTCAGGATTCGGGCCACCGACCCGACATACCCCAGGTATCCACGGAGAACAAGGTAGTGAAACCCCAATCGCTGAACATGATCACCCAACTTGTCGGTTTCGATACCGTATCGCGCAACTCCAACCTGGCACTCATCCACTACGTTCGCGATTACCTGGCAGGGCACGGCGTGGAAAGCCACCTGGTTGCCAACCAGGACCAGACCAAAGCCAATCTGTTTGCCACCGTTGGCCCCAACGTGGAAGGCGGCATCGTGCTGTCGGGCCATACCGATGTGGTGCCCGTCGATGGCCAGCCCTGGGACACCGACCCGTTTTCCATCGTGCAAAAAAACGATAGGCTGTATGGCCGTGGCACTTGCGACATGAAGGCTTTTTCAGCAATAGCGCTGGCCCTGGTGCCCGATATGCTGAAAAAGGGCCTGAAGCGCCCCATTCATTTCGCGCTCAGTTACGACGAAGAAATCGGCTGCTTTGGCGCACCTTCCATGATAGACAGGCTGGTAACAGATATTGCCAAGCCCAGCGCCGTGATTGTCGGCGAGCCCACCAGCATGCGGCCCATCGTGGCCCATAAGGGCATCGCCGCACTGCGCACCACCGTAATCGGGCACGAGGCCCATTCCAGCCAGGTGCAGCGCGGTGTCAGCGCCGTCATGACCGCCGCCCGGCTTATCACCTTCATTGACGACATGATGGCCGAAAACAAGGCCGCCACCGATCCCGAATGCCGTTTCGATCCGCCCTACACCACACTGCACGTCGGTGTAGTGCATGGCGGTACGGCCCTGAATATCATTTCACGCGAATGCAGCTTCACTTGGGACATACGCATGCTGCCCGGCGACAACTGGCGCACTTACCTGGAGCGCTTCCAGGCCTATGCCAACAGCCTGTTGCCGGCCATGCAGGCGATTGCTCCCGAAGCATCCATCAGCACCGAGATCCTGGCCGATGCACCGCCCCTGCAGGATCAGGGGGGTGTCGCGCAGCAGTTGGTGTTCAACCTGTGCGGCCACAGCAGCACAGGCGTCGCGCCCTACGCGGCCGAAGCCGGTCAGTTCCAGGAACGCGGTTTCTCGGTCGTGCTGTGCGGGCCGGGTTCTATCGACCAGGCCCATCAACCCAATGAATACATTGATATTTCGCAGGTCACTGCGTGCGAGGCATTTCTGGAGAAGCTGACCGATCAACTGGCCAGTGCCTGAGGGGACTGCCAGACAATAAAGGGTATCGCATACGCGCCAACCCTAGCATCATGTGCAATTTAAACCGCCAACATTATGATAGGCAGGAGACAACATGAAATTATCCAAGCTGCTCAAGCACACGGCCATTACCGCCACACTCGCCCTTAGCCTGAGTCTGGGCCATTCAACCGAGGCCAAGACTCTACGCTGGTCGTACCAGGGCGACATGGCGTCGCTGGACCCCATGGCGCTCAATGAAACCTTCACGCTGGGCTTTCAAAGCTGGTTCTACGAAACCCTGACCGCTTACGATAAAGACCTGAAACTGGTGCCCATGCTGGCTGAAAAATGGGAAAACCCCGAACCCACCAAATGGGTTTTCCATTTGCGCAAAGGGGTCACCTTCCATGACGGCAGCCCGTTTACCGCCGATGATGTGATTTTTTCCTGGAAACGCAGCCTGACGCCAGGCTCCGACATGAAAGGTTACGGTGCCAAGGCCAGCGAAATCAAAAAAATCGACGATCACACCATCGAAGTGATCACTCCCACACCCAACCCCATTTTCCCTCGTGACTGGACTTTCCTATACATCATGAGCAAAGATTGGGCCGAAAAGAACAACACAACAGAGGCCACCAACGTAAAGGGCGGGGAAAGCAACTACGCCAACATGAACGAAAATGGCACAGGTCCCTTTACCATTGTCGATCGCCAGCCCGACGTCAAGACTACGCTCAAGCGCTACGACGGTTACTGGAACAAAGACATGCCCACCAATGTCACCGACATTGTCTTCCAGCCCATTTCACAGGAATCAACGCGCGTAGCCGCCCTGATTTCGGGCGAAATGGACATCGTCATTCCTGTGCCGGTTCAAGACTGGTCACGACTGGAAAGCGAGCCCAACGTGAAGGTCATGAATGAGCCGGAAGCCCGCTCCGTTTTCATCGGCATGGATCAGCATCGCGACGAGCTGCTGTTTTCCAACATCAAAGGCAAGAACCCCTTCAAAGACAAGCGTGTTCGCCAGGCCATCGATTTAACCGTCGACACCAATGTGATCAATCAGAAGATCATGCGCGGTGCAGCCAAACCCCTGGGCACCCTGATCGGCGACAAGATCAATGGCTACGATGAATCGTTTGGCGCCCCATACAAACCCGATCTCGATAAGGCAAAGAAACTGATGACCGAAGCGGGCTACCCCGATGGCTTCAGTGTTCAGCTTGACTGCCCGAACGATCGCTACGTGAACGATGAAAAAATCTGCCAGGCGGTGGCCAGTATGCTGGCACGCATCGGCATCAAAATCGATCTGCTGGCACAAACCAAGTCCAAGTACTTCGCCAAGGTGCTGCTGCAGGCCGGCAACAATACCAGCATGTATCTGCTGGGCTGGACGCCCAGCTCGATTGACGCCGCCAATTCCCTGACCAATCTGGTTGCCTGCCGCGACGCCAAGAGTGCCGCCGGGCAGTTCAACCTGGGCGGC
The DNA here is from genome assembly GCA_013416405.1 of Alcaligenaceae bacterium. Lineage (GTDB taxonomy): Bacteria > Pseudomonadota > Gammaproteobacteria > Burkholderiales > Burkholderiaceae_B > Pusillimonas_C. Next base: position 309,989 of record JACCET010000003.1, on the reverse strand, counting down.
TACTGCAACAAGGAAATCGACGCCCTGACCGCCAAGATCGATACCGAAACCGATCAGGAAAAACGCAATGCGATGATCAAGCAGGCCTTTACCATGCTGCACGATGACTACGGCTACCTGCCCCTGCATCAGCAGCCTATGTCGTGGGGCATACGCAAAGGTATCGAGCTTGCGCAGCGTGGCGACGACGTGCTCGACATTCGCAACGTGATCATGCCGTAGCCTCTGATGCTTGGCTTCATTACCCGACGGATCCTGCAGTCCGTCTTCGTCATGCTGGCCGTCGGGTTCATTGCTTTCGGCATGTTCCGCTACGTCGGGGATCCCATCAACAATATGGTTGGACAAGACACCACCATGGAGCAGCGGGCCGAGATGCGCAAGCAGCTTGGCCTGGACGACCCATTCCTGGTGCAGTATGCCCGCTTCATCGGCAAGGCTGTCCAGGGCGATTTCGGCATGTCTTACCGGCAGCGACGGCCTGTCAGCGAGCTGATCGAAAGCCGCTTGCCGGCCACGCTGGAACTGTCTTTTGTGTCGGCCCTGATCGCCCTGTTCCTGGGCATTCCCATGGGCATCTACACCGCCCTCAGACGCAACGGCGTGCTATCGCGCAGCTTCATGACGCTGTCGCTGATCGGTATTTCACTGCCCACGTTCCTGATCGGCATTCTGATGATTCTGGTCTTCGGCGTCATGCTGCGCTGGCTTCCCAGCTTCGGTCGCGGCGAGGTCGTTGACCTGGGCTGGTGGACCACGGGTCTTCTGACGGTCAGCGGCTGGCAATCGCTGATCATGCCCGCTTTCACGCTGGCCCTATTTCAGATGACGCTGATCATGCGGCTGGTACGTGCCGAAATGCTGGAAGTGCTGCAAACGGATTTCATCAAATTCGCCCGGGCACGCGGCCTGCCGGATCGCATGATCAACTTTCGCCATGCCCTGAAGAACACCCTGGTGCCGGTCATTACCATCACCGGGCTGCAACTTGGCTCCATCATTGCCTTTTCCATTATTACGGAAACGGTTTTTCAGTGGCCGGGCATGGGCCTGCTGTTCATCCAGTCCATAGGCGTGGTCGATATCCCGGTCATGGCCGCCTATCTGCTGCTGATCGCTTTCTTTTTCGTGGTGATCAACCTCATTGTCGATCTACTGTATTTTGCCGTCGATCCACGCCTGCGCGTGCAAAGAAACTAGAAGGCCTTGAAGATGACCCAAAGCGCCCTGTACCGCGCCTATCAAAGCGATATTTTCTACAGCTTTCGCCACTCACCCACCGCGATCATTTCGGCGGTTGTCGCATTGGCCATTTTCATCTGCGCGCTGTTTGCGCCCCTGATAGCACCGCACAATCCATTCGATCTGGCCACGCTCGACTTGCTCGACGCCAATATTCCGCCGGTATGGAATGCCAATGGCGATGCACGCTTCCTGCTGGGCACTGACGACCAGGGCCGCGACATGCTGTCGGCCATTTTCTATGGCGCGCGCATCTCGCTGCTGGTGGGCTTTGCGTCTGTCCTGTTTTCGCTGGTAATCGGCGTGACCCTGGGCCTGATCAGCGGTTATGTCGGCGGGCGTATCGACAGCATCATCATGCGCATCGCCGATGTTCAGCTTTCTTTTCCAGCCATTCTGATTGCACTGCTGATCGATGGCATCGCACGAGGCCTGCTGCCACGCGACTCGCACGACGAGCTTTCCTTGTATGTGCTGATCTTTGCCATCGGCGTCTCGGGCTGGGTTCAGTACGCCCGAACCGTACGCGGCGCCACCATGGTCGAACGCAATAAAGAATACGTGCAAGCGGCACGCCTGATTGGCATGCAGCCCTTCATGATTCTGCGGCGCCATATTCTGCCAAACGTCCTGGGCCCTGTGCTGGTTATCGCCACCATCCATTTGGCCATTGCCATTATTACCGAGGCCACGCTGTCTTTCCTGGGTGTGGGCATTCCGCCCACCACGCCGTCCCTGGGCACACTGATCCGCATAGGCAATAGTTACCTGTTCTCGGGCGACTGGTGGATATCCATCTTTCCAGGCGTTGCACTGGTATTGTTGGCGCTGTCCGTCAACCTGCTGGGCGACTGGCTGCGCGATGCGCTCAACCCCAAGTTACGCTGAGTCTGCCATGGCCCTTCTGGATATTGAACAACTCCATATCGAATTCAACAGCCGGCGCGGCAACGTGGTGGCTATTCAGGATGTCAGCCTGACGCTCGAGAAAGGCGACATCCTGGGGGTTGTAGGAGAATCGGGAGCCGGGAAATCCACGATCGGCAACGCCGTCATCGGCCTGCTGGAGCCGCCTGGAAAAATGACCGGCGGCGCAGTACTGCTGAATGGCGAACGTATCGACACCCTGCCCGCACCTGCTTTTCGTAAGGTGCGAGGGCGTCGTATCGGCATGATCTTCCAGGATCCATTGACGTCACTGGATCCACTGCAGACCATAGAAAGCCAACTGGTCGAAACCATGCAGGTACACCTGAATATCAATGCGCGCGAAGCACGCGAACGCGCCGTCACGCTGCTCGAACACGTGGGCATAGAACAGGCAGCCGTGCGCCTCAAGCTTTACCCGCACCAGTTTTCGGGCGGCATGCGCCAGCGCGTGGTCATTGCTCTGGCGCTGTGCTGCGAACCTGAAGTCATCATTGCCGATGAACCCACTACGGCGCTCGACGTGTCCATCCAAGCGCAAATTCTGGATCTGCTCAGGAAACTGTGCAAAGACAAGCAGGTCGGCATGATCATCATCACCCACGACATGGGTGTAATCGCAGAGATCACCGATCGCGTTGCAGTGTTGTATCGCGGCAAGCTGGTCGAAGAGGGCCCTACCCGGCAAATTCTTGGTCGTCCCGAACACCCCTATACCAAGAGCCTGATTTCGGCCGTGCCCCGCTCGGACATCAAGCTTAGCCGTTTTCCCATGGTCAACTATATCGAAGCTGACACCACTCACACTCGCACCGAGTCCAACAATCTGACCACCGCCATGGAATGGATAAGTGCGCAGCAGGATTTTGAAGAACAATCTGAAAACCCTCTGATCCAGGTTCAGAACCTGGGCATGCGTTTCGTCCTGAAAGATGCCTTCCTGGAGCGCCACCGTGTCACGCTGGACGCCGTCAAGGATGTGAATTTTTCAATCGGAAAGGGTGAAGTCTTTGGCCTGGTGGGCGAGTCTGGCTCGGGCAAATCGACGGTGGCTCGCCTGATCGCCGGCCTGTACCAGACCCGCAGCGGCTCCGTGAGTTTCAACGGCACCAATATTACCCAGTTGAACGACCAGAAAACCATCAATGCCTTCCGACGCCAGATCCAGATGATCTTCCAGGATCCGTTCTCGTCCTTGAATCCGCGTATGCGCATTCTGGATATCGTGGCCGAACCTATCCGCTTTCACAAGCTGGCCCGCACCGAGACCGACACCCGCCGTATCGTCGGCGGCCTGCTCGACTACGTGGGGCTGGGGGAACAGGCGCTATCAAGGTTTCCGCACGAGTTCTCAGGCGGACAACGCCAGCGTATTTGTATCGCCCGTGCCCTGGCCACGCGCCCGCGTTTCCTGATCTGCGATGAACCGACTTCCGCGCTGGACGTCTCAATTCAGGCGCAAATTCTGAATCTGCTGAAAGAGCTGCAGGAAAGTTTGGGTCTGACCATGCTGTTCATCAGCCACGACCTGCCCGTCATCAGGCAGATGTGCGACCGTGTTGGCGTCATGCGCCACGGCGAGCTACTTGAAGTGGCCGACACCGAAACGCTGTTCTCGTCTCCGCAACACGACTACACGCGTCACCTGCTGTCGTTGATGCCGGAACTCGATTTCCTTTCGCACGAGGGACTGGACGTGGCCGAAGACAGCCCCGCTTAGGCATTGCCCAACCCTGCACGAGCCGTCGATTCAAACAACTCAAGCCATATCATTTTGGTATGCAATCAAAAAACTAAGCATTGGCCCGAAAGGGATGCTGCCGGTAAAGTACCCAGGTGTTGGCCTGGCACTAAACCAGGTCCCTAACAAGACCAAAACCGGGCATTGCAGTGGACAAGAAATCTTTCGATGTGGTGATTATAGGCGGTGGCATCCACGGCTGTGCCAGTGCTTTTTTCCTCGCACGCAGGGGAATGCGTGTGGCACTGCTGGAGTCGGATTACTGCGGACGCCATGCCTCGGGCGTGAATGCTGGCGGTGTGCGAACACTGGGCAGGCCAGTAGCGGAAATCCCCTTGACGTTGGCATCCAGCGAGCTATGGCATCAAATGGATGCGCTTACCGGTGATAGCGGTGGCTTTGTGGCGCAAGGGCAAATCAAGGTTTCGGAAACCGATGACGAAATCAAGATACTGCAAGAGCGCGTCGCGTTGCTACAATCCCACGGATTTCACCATGAGGTACTGATCGATAAGGACGCGGTACATGAGATCGTGCCTTCGATCGCGTCGCACGTTACCGCTGGTATTTGGGTGAAGTCCGACGGCTTTGCCCTGCCATATCGCAGCGTGACGGCATTTCGGCGCGCAGCGCAAGCAAACGGCGCCTTAGTTCTGGAAAACTGCCCCGTCACTCGGGTGAACCAGAGCGGTTCCAGTTGGCAGATAACAAGCAGCCAAGGCACCTTTGAAAGCGAATACCTGGTCATTTCAGCTGGCGCGTGGTCAGGCAAGATCGCGGCTCAACTCGGAGAATCCGTACCAGTCACACCGGGCGGCCTGATGCTGATGGTCACGCAAAGATTACCGCATTTTATTGATCCGGTGGTCGGCGCCACCGGGCGAGGCCTTTCTTTCAAACAGTTTGATAACGGAACCGTAGTCATTGGCGGCGAATTAAATTGCGGGATTGATATTGACGAGGCGCATGCAGAGCTGGATTTCTCTGGGCTGGCCAATAGCGCCCGCATTGTGTCAGATTTATTCCCATTTCTTGAGCAGATTTCCATCAATCGAGCATGGTCAGGCGTGGAAGGCTTTACGCCCGATCATATGCCTGTCATCGGGCCGAGCCTGACCGCATCCAAATTGATCTACGCCTGTGGATTTTCGTCGAGTGGATTCCAGCTAGGACCCGCTTCCGGGCGCGCGGTATCCGAGCTGATACTGGATGGCGCAAGCCAGGTGGATATCAGTGGGCTGTCGTTGAGTCGCTTTACGCCTGGGAATTAGCTGCGAACGCCAGCAAGTCTTGAGTAAGAGTTGTGCGTACTATGTCGGCAAACCGAGAGGCCAGTACGCTATCAGGCCGGTGTCTGGGGCTGAGCATGTACACCGGAAAATCAACGCGCGGCGAGAACGGCTTGATAGTCAAGCCGCCCGCAATATAATCTTTTGCCACCAGCGGATTAACAATGCTGACGCCTAAGCCATCCTTCACCATGCAACATACTGTTGACAGAAACTCGGTTTCTACCAGCATGGTACGCATGATGTTCTCGTGCTCAAATAGTGCATCTATACGCTCGCGCAAGCCATCGTGATGCGACAGTGACACAAAGGCCTCACCTTCCAAGTCGCGTGCTTCAATCATGACGTGGCTCTCCAGGCGATGGCCTGGCGGCAATACACATACGCCGCGTGCATCAACCAGTTTTTCTGTTTTGACATCATTTGAGTTGCCGCCACCCGCGTAAACAGCAAAGGCCAAGTCACATAGCTGGGAGGAAATGAGCTGCTCGATAGTGGCTGAATTGTTCGTGCGCACAGACACGGTGACACCAGGGCTAGCATCGGAAAACCGTCGCACCACGCCGGAGATAAAACCCATACCCAATGCTGGCGCAGTAGCAATGCGCAGCCTGCCTGAACCAAAACGTTTGATGTTATGGGCCGTTTCCCTAAGGGTTTTCAGACCCAGATAGTAGCGTTCGACCTCTTTGAAGAACGCAATGGCTTCGTCGGTGGGATGAAGTTTGTTCCCGACACGCTCGAATAGCGACATCTGGAGCTCGTGCTCGAGATGCGCAATCATTCGACTGACATTGGGCTGCGTAGTATGAATATCACGAGCCGCAATGGTCATCGAGCCGGACAGCATGACCGCCCGGAAGGCCTCGATGTTTTTAGGATTCATACTGCCATTGTATGACGTATCAGACGGCCGCCGTGACGATGATTTCCACCAACAGGTCGCCCCGCGCCAGTTTGGACTCACCTGTGGCACGCACAGGGGCAACACCTTCAGGTAGCCACTTGTCCCAGACTGCGTTCATACCGGCAAAATCGCGTTCTATGTCTTTAAGCCAAATTTGAGCGGACAACATCTTCGTGTTATCGGTGCCTGCCTTAGCCAGATAGCTTTCTATTTTCTCAAGTACTTGCCGGGTCTGCCCCGTTATATCTTGCGTGGCATCGCTGGCGGTCAAACCACCAATCAGCACAGTGCCGTTGTGAATAACCACTCGGCTCATGCGCTCGTTGGTTTCAAGGCGGGTAATGTTGGTCATACAACTCTCCATCAAGGGGTTAAGAAGCCGGGCCATCGTGCGCTGTCGACAGCTCAGCCAAGGTAATAGGTTTAATAGGCGGACGAATACGGTAATAACCGACTTCATCAGGCGTAGTATGGCGTGCCGCTGCAATGATTTCGGTCACTGTCAAACCGCACAACCGGCCTTGACAGGGACCCATGCCACAGCGTCCGAAAGACTTAGTCTGGTTGGGCCCTGTGCAACCCATCTCGACAAATCCACGTATGGCACCCGCCGTGACTTCTTCGCAGCGGCACACGATAACGTCATCGGCTGGGATGCGATTGGCGTCCTTAGGGCGATATAAAGCATCAAGGAATGGGCGTATGCGCATGTGTGGCTGCAGCTCGCTACGCGCCGCGCTGATGAGGGGCGAGGCTTTTGCGCCAGTCATCAAACCCAAATCCAGCAAAGCAGCCAGCGCAGCCAACCGACCCTGAATCGTGGCGGCGCCAGCACCGCCAATACCTCGGCCATCTCCAGCGATCAACACACGCTCAGCACCTTCCAAGCGCCCCAGCTCATCGGCGTTAGGGCGCCAACAAAGCTGAGCGGTATCCCAGGTATGCTCCACTCGCAGCGACCAAGTGAATTGAGTATTGGGCACCACACCTTGATGCAACAGTACCAGGCCGGTTTCAATGCGTCGCACTTTGCCACCGCTGGTGAAGCTGATTGCACGAACGCGCTCATCACCATCCACGCGCAGCTCCGTCGCCCCCTTGAAGAAGGGAATCCGCTTCTGGCGCAGTACGCGCAACAGCGCCACACCTTTCTTCATATACGGCCATGCACCCAACGCCTGCGCAAGGTATGGCAGCGCGCGCCTGTAATCATCGGCACGAGTAGTGTCGATGATGGCCGCTATCGGCACCCCAGCCCGTACATACTGCCAAGCCAGCAAATACAACAAAGGCCCGCAGCCTGCCAGCACAGCCGGCTCAGTAGGCACAGTATCAGCGCTTTTCAGCAATATCTGCGCAGCACCGGCGGTCATTACGCCCGGAAGGGTCCAGCCTGGAATAGGAAAGGGACGCTCCATGGCACCACTGCACAGTATGACCCGCTTGCCGCGAACTGAAGCGGAAGTGCCATCTTGTATATAGTTGACTACGCCATCGTGCGTAACCTGCCAAGCAGTGGTGCGTCGCAGGTGCTGGGCACCTGACTCGGAAAATGCACGTGCATGCTCGACACCGGCAGCATAATCCGGCCCCAACGTATGCAGCCTGGCATCAGACGCAACGGTAATACTGCGCCAAATCTGGCCACCTGCGCCATCCTGCTCGTCCAGCAAGGCCACGCTGGCACCTTGCTGTGCCGCCAGTGTGGCAGCGGCCATGCCGGATGGGCCTGCACCGATCACGACGATATCGACTTCCTTATGCATGATTGCGTGACTCCAATTGTGTCCGCCCTTCTTGCGAACGTATCTCCATACCGTCCTGCACGGGAACCAGGCAGCCTTGTCGATTGGGCACGCCATCGATTTCGACCAAACACTCGAAGCAGACACCCATCATGCAGTAGGGCGCGCGAGAAGTACCGCTGACAGGTGATGCCCGCATCCGAAGCATGCCTGATCCCAGCAGCGCTGCGGCCACGCTGACTCCTGCCGCAACCTGACGAGGCTGGCCGTTGAAAAGTATGGTGATGGTGGAGGCGTCCGTGACGCCGGGAAGCACTGTAAAGGCATTAGTGGCCATGATGAAACTCGCGTTTTGGGTCCAGAAAGCGATCACCTGAAAAAGCATCCAGCCCTTCGGGCATAGGTTGGCCGGCGATCCATGGAGCGAGCCGGAAGGCATGCGCCGCCGCCAGCGTGACACCGCTGTGACAAGTTGCAAGAAAGGCGCCTGGATGGGTGGGCGACTCTTGATAAATGGGAAAACCGTCGGGAGACATAATCCTTAGCGCAGCCCAAGTGCGTACAACGTTCAGATCGGCTAGCTGAGGAAAACACACGATGGCACGGCGAGCGATCCCGGCCAGTACATCGGTACGGGTAGTATCGTCCAGGCCACACTCTTCCATCGAGTCGCCGATCTGGATGGATCCTTCGTCTGTCTGACGCACAAAGATCGTGGGATGAGTCAGAAAGGGTGCCACACGCTCACCGATCAATACTTGTCCCTGGTTGGGCACTATCGGAGCATGCAAACCCACTTCACGGGCAAGATCCTTGTTGCCAAGTCCCGCTGCCAGGATCAGGCGCGAGGCTGTACAGACTCCTTGCGAACTACGTACGGTGTAGCGTCCATCGGCATAGTGCACTTGATCAATATGCGAATTGACGTGTCGTCGTGCACCGCGGTCATTGCACGCCTGATGCAAGGCATGAAAAAGCTTGAGCGGATTGACATGACCGTCCATGGGTGTATAGCTGGCACCGGTCACTTGGGCGCCGACTCCCGGCAGCTTCTCCTTGAGCGCAGCCTGGTCCAGCATTTCAAACTGGTAGCTAGGTCCTATCTCGTGCTGTAGCCAGGCCAGCCTGTCCGCCCTTTCTGAAAGCTCCTGCTCGTTCAGACAGAAGTGGAATCCACCATCTTGCCGCAGCTCAACGTCAACACCCGTTTCATCCCGGAGGTCGGCCGCCAGCTCTGGCCAGAGTTCGGCCGAACTCATGGTCCAGTGCGCATACTGGCTATAGCCCCAGCCTTTACCTTGCACCCAGACCAGGCCAAAGTTTCCACGTGATGCTCGAAATGCAATGTCGCCTTCATCGATAACCGTTACCGTAAGGCCCTGGCGCAGCAAACCGTACGCAATGGCACTGCCCACCAAGCCTGCTCCCAGCACAATTACATCGCTATCGTAAGACATCTTTAGTTTTTCCCGACAAGGACACGATCTAAACCCACGATGCGATCAAGTATGAACATCGTCAGCATGGTTGCCACAATCAGTACGGTGGATAGTGATGCCACCAGCGGATCAATACTCTGGGAAATGTAGCTGTACATCGCCACTGGCAAAGTGGTAGTACCCGGCGTTGCCACGAAGACCGTCATAGTGACTTCATCGAAGCTTTGTATAAACGCCAACATCCATCCGCCTGCCACGCCCGGCAAGATCAGCGGCAAAACAATGCGCAAAAACACCGTATGCGGTCGCGCGCCCAGAGAGCGTGCGGCCAGTTCCGTATCACGGCTTAACCCCGTGACCGATGCCAGCGTCAGCCGCAAGGCATAGGGGAACACCACGATGACGTGAGTCATGGACAGCCAACCGAATGAACCACTGAAACCCGCCTGATTGAAGAAACGCAAAAAGGCAATCCCCAGGACCACGTGAGGGATCATGAGCGGCGACAGGAAAAATGCCGAGAGCGCACCACGGCCCGGGAAGCGATAGTTGGCCAGCGCCAAGGCAGCGGGGATCGCCAGCGCTATGGCTACGGTGGCACTGACCAGTGCCAACCATGCCGACATCAAAAAGGCGTCGATAAACTGTCGCTCATCCAAAATAGCGTAGAACCAACGCAGTGATAAGCCATCAGTGGGCAAGGAGATATAGCCCAATGAGGTAAAGGACACAGCTATCACCACCAGCAAGGGCGCGCTGATAAACAAGATGAATAAAGAATGATACGTTAGGCTGAGCCAGTTGTTCTTGAGCATAAGGCTTTCCTAGTTCTCGAAGACCTGGCGGTAGCGCCGCTCAAGCATGTAGTTGCTGCCCAGAATGACAGCAAGCATAGCGATCAAGAGCAATACGGCAATGGCAGCGCCCAACGGCCAGTTCAATGTAGCAGTGAATTCATCGTAGGCGGCAGTGGCCACAACCTTAAGACGGCGCCCACCCAGAATCGATGGAGTGGCAAAGGCAGAGGCGGATAATGCAAACACAATAATGCCCCCTGACAGCACACCCGGCATAAGCTGCGGCAAGATGACACGGCGCAACACTGTGAAGGGTGACGCTCCCAAAGACAGGCCTGCATTTTCGACGGACTGGTCCAGCTTTTGGATGGACGCCCAAACAGAAATGATCATGAACGGGATCAGGACGTGAGTCAGCGCAATGGTGACACCAGTCATGGTGTAGAGCATCTTGATCGGATTATCAATAAGACCCAGATTCGTCAGCGTCATGTTGATCAGGCCTTCGTTACCGATCAGTATGGCCCAACCCAAGGTACGCACGACCACTGAAATCAGCAAGGGACCAAGAATGACCACCAGGAAGATGGCACGCCAGGGACTGCGCATGCGTGAAAGAATCAAGGCTTCCGGTACGCCCAGCAACACACAGAGCAAAGTCACCGCCAACGACATACCACCCGTACGCAGGAATATCTCGTGGTAATACTCGTCACGGATCACATCAAGGTAATTGGCAATAGTGTAGCCTTCGCCCGTACCCAGGCTACCGTCATACACTGCGAAGGAAAGCAAGCCAGTCAGGGCCAAAGGCACTAAGAGCAGGCCAATAAACAAGAGCAAGGCGGGGCTGGACAGCAGCCATGGCATGGGATTGCCCAGCCACCGACGCCAGGAGCTCTGAACATGGGATGTCATGACAGCTGAATTGCTCACGCTTCAGTCCCTCCGGCCAACATGCGCATGTCTTCGTCTTGCCAAGACAGGTAAATAGTGTCGCCTTCCCGGGCCGGCGTATCACCCACGTTGGGCACATTCACACGCAGCCTGCCCAAGGGTCCGTCAACCTCTACTGACCAATGACTTCCCAGGAACATACGGCTACGCACCACACCGCTTACACGGCTTTCGGCTGCAGATACCAATCGTATTTTCTCGGGTCGGATGTATACGTTGATGTCATCCGGATATTGATGCTCTTCATGCGGTATACGCACGTCAAGCCCTGCCAGTTGCACCTGACAACAACTGGCATGGCGTGCGGTAATCTGGGCGGCGATGCAATTTGTTTTACCCAGGAAGCTCGAGGCAAACGGCGACATTGGCCGTTCATAGGCATCGAAAGGCGAGGACACCTGAACAATGCGCCCCCCATGCATGACGGCAATACGATCACTCATGGTCATGGCCTCAATCTGGTCATGCGTGACCAGTATTGTCGTGATGCCCAACTGCTTCTGTATAGCACGCAGCTCCACGTGCATTTCCTCGCGCAGCTTGGCGTCCAGGTTCGACATGGGCTCATCCAACAACAATACGTTGGGCCTGATCGCCAGTGCCCTGGCAATTGCCACGCGCTGGCGCTGGCCGCCCGAAAGTTGTTTTGGATAACGATCGCCCAAACCGGACAGGCGGACCAGATCAAGGGTTTCAGCGATTCGGTCAGCTCTTGCGCTGCGTCCCATCCCTTGCATTTCCAGGCCAAATCCCACATTACCAGCCACCGTCATGTGCGGAAACAAGGCATAGCTTTGAAACACGATACCCATTCCGCGCTTTTCTGGTGCGACATCTGTAATATCGCGGCCCTCCAATCGCAGCCGACCCCGAGTCGGCTCAGCAAAACCAGCCACCATTTGTAGGGTGGTGGTCTTGCCACAACCCGAGGGCCCCAACAGGGAAATGAACTCGCCACGCTCAATATTCAGACTGATGTCTTCAACCACGGTCAGTTCTCCGTAGCGCTTTGCGAGCCCCTCGAGAGCGAGATAAGTCATGGCAAGTTCTTCCTTTGGTGTATCTATTAACGTTCTACAGTGCGATTCCAGCGCGTGGTCCATTCATTGCGCTTGGGATTGACGGTTGTCCAATCCACCACCAGCATATTCTCAACGGCATCAGCACCATAAGGCACTTGCTTGGCAAGCTCAGGTGACAGCTCTACCGTTTTATTGGTGGGGCCCCAGCCTTCGCTCTGAGCCAATATGGTCTGTGTCTCAGGACGTGACAGGAACTCCAGGAACGCCTGGGCCAATTCCGGCTCTGGGCTCTTTTCAATAGCACAGGCGGCAATCTGCAAGGAAACCGCCCCTTCCTTCGGATACACCATCTCTACGGGAAAGCCAGTATTTTTCAGTGCCTGCACGCGTCCACTGCCATGAGCAGCCAGCAACACACTACCATTCTGGAACAGTTCGGCCAGCTTCCCGGGAGCGGGTTCCCAGGACAATACGTTGGGCTGCGCCTCTTCGATCATGGCCTTGAAGCCAGGCTCTATATTTTTTTCACCACCGCCACGCAAACGAGCGAAAACCACAAGGGCATGCAAGCCATAAGTATTGGTGATGGATGGGATAACGACCTTTTGCTTGAGCTTGGGGTTAAGCAGATCTTCCCACGAGTCTGGCGCGGGCAGCCCCATTTTCTTGAAAGCTTCAGTGTTGTATGCCAAACCAGTCGCGACCAAGCCTACTCCCATGGCCTTGCCGCCGATATTGGCCATGGAATACAAATTTTTATAGGTATCGGAATTCACGTCGCTACAGAAGCCCAACTGCATCGCCTGCCACATCGGACCATCGTCCAGAATGGCTACGCCAATTTCGGGGTTATTACGCTGAGCCTGCAACTTGGCCAGGCTTTGCGTTGACGTACCTGTCACCTGCACCACCTTCACGCCAGGATGCTCTTTTTCAAACACGGGAAACAACTTTTCTTTCATCACTTTTTCGGTACTGCCGCCATTGGCAGCTACATACAGCGTCTGGTCAGCCCAGACAACAGTGCTGGAGCACAAGGCAGCAACAACGGCTACAGCGAGTTTGGTACGAAAATGCATAGATTTCTCCTTAGCCGCCGAAGCAGCGCGTGAAACATACTGACATGTTGGGGTAAGTCGATTGTGGTAGGTCGCGTTCAATACCGTCAAATGAGAAAAAGAGCGCTAGCCATACATTTTTGACATGATGAAAACAGGCGTATGGCATCGCCTCTATAGGACACAGTGGAAACGATGCCTGCAGCATAGTGTTGTCTAAGGGTAAGTCCTAGCACATCACCATCAGCCTCGCCGGCCTGGGAGACCTGATTGAACATGCGTGCTTGCATCAGGATGAATTAAGGATCGCAAGATGGCCTTGCGGCTACCCCAACAAGCAGAACGTAGTAACGTCTTGACACTTTACGTCACTATTCCAATAATACAGCCACGATGCCGGATAACCCTGGCATGCGCAACCCCGCTCGGGCGCCCGTGCCCCGACTCTTACTCATCTGCCTGAAAGGAAACCTTCCACATGACCAAGCCATACTGGACGGACGAGCAAGTTTTCAATCAACTGAACAGTGGTGAGAAATGGGCTGGTCCCATCATTACCTACACATTTCCAGATAGTCGTGAGCAAATACATTTTGAGGACGGCGAGGGTGTGAACTTCACCCCCTTGACTGCGGAGCAACGCGAATACGCCAAGCTGGCCCTGGCCACCTGGAATGACCTGATTGCACCCAATATCGTGCCAGGCTCGATTGGCGCATCCAACATGGAGTTCGGCAATACCTACATGGTCGAGGAACCAGGCTACGCGCATGCCTATTACCCCCCCCTGGGCAGCATATGGTTCTCGTACATGTTCGATAACCTGCAGCATCCTGTACTGGGCAATCGCGGTTTCACCACCTACATTCACGAAATCGGCCATGCGCTGGGGCTGAATCATATGGGCGACTACAACGGCGACGATGATGATGGCCCTTCGTCCTACCAGGACAGCGGGGTGCTATCGATCATGTCTTACTACGGGCCTGAAGACCAGCGCGGCAAAGGTGATGTGATGTGGGGCGACTGGTTCTCGCCGGATGGCGTGATCCATGGGTCTCAAACACCCATGCTGAACGACATCATGGTCATCCAGGCCATATACGGCGCCGCCAATACGCGTGCCGATAACACCGTGTACGGGTTTGGCTCGACGGTGGAAGGCGACACGGCGGTCGTGTACGATTTCACTCAGAACGTGTACCCGATTCTTACCTTCTACGACGCCGGCGGCATCGACACCCTGAACCTGAGCGGCTGGGGCACCGACAGCGATATCGACCTGCGCCCCGGCCAGTATTCATCAGCCAACGGCATGACGAACAACCTGGCCATTGCCCATGGCGTCATCATTGAAAACCTTACAACCGGGGCGGGCAACGATGCGCTGTACGGCAACCAGGCAGACAACACCCTGGATGGCGGCGCGGGCCAGGACTGGGCCTACTTCAGCGGCGTATTCTCCAACTATTCGCTTGACTACGACCTGTCGGGGCGCACATACACCGTACACGACACCAGTGGCGCCGACGGCACCGATACGCTGATCAATATCGAGCATGCCGGTTTCGAGAACTTCGGTGGCAACCTGAATGACCTGACGCCAACCATACACCGGTTCTTCAACACGAATAACGGCACCCACTTCTTCACTGCCAGCAACGACGAAGCAAGTGATATCAACACGGTTGAGGGCCTGATATACGAAGGTATAGGCTTCGAGCGCAACGTCATGCCCGATGCCCAAAGCATAACGGTGCACGGTTTTCACAACGATATTACAGACACCCATTTCTATACCGCGAACAACGACGAAGCCGCATATATTATCGAAACGGGCGACCTGACCTACGAGGGCGTCGCCTTCCAGGCCTACGCTGCAAAAACCGAGAGCACCACCGAGGTCTATCGTTTCTACGACACATCCACCAACAGTCATTTCTACACGGCAAATGCAACTGAAATGGAGAACGTGAAAGTTGAACTGGCAGGCATCTATACGTTCGAGGGCGTCGCTTTCTATACGGAAGCGGCGTAAATATAACGGCGATGCACGCGGAGCAAGGCATGGCCGTATTTCCGCCCTCTTTCTAGGTCGCTTTCATGGCGTCCCGGCCGGCACAAAAAAGGATGTCCAGAAATAGACTTCGAAATTCCCCAGCAATTCGTTCAAGGTTGGCAGGTCGGGAAACTCCTCGCTGCGTTCGCGACCCGTTGTTACGATTCCCTTGGCGCGCCCCTGATCCAGGAATGGTAGTGCAGACGCAATGGTTGTGAGGCCATGTCAACCTGCCCAAGTCCCTGCTCAATCCCTGAATCCGGCAGGGGCCGCCTCCAGGGGCAAGTCTCCAGTTGCAGGCCGAACGCTGCATCCCTGGAAGGGATGCAGGCATAATAGCTTGCGAACTGCAAATTGGAGACCCCCGCCATGCGCCTGATTCAGGCCCTGCCCGACGGTCCGCTGGATATCGTAGGCGACATCCACGGAGAATACGATGCCTTATGCGCCCTGCTGGAACGCCTTGGATACGACGACCACGGCCGACATCCCGATGGGCGCAGGCTGGTATTTGTCGGAGACTTCTGCGACCGGGGGCCAGACAGTCCCGCCGTCATGATGCTGGCCCGGCGGCTTATGCATGCAGGAGGGGCAATGGCTGTCATGGGCAACCACGAATTGAATCTGCTGCGCAAAGACCCCAAGGACGGCTCAGGATGGTTTTTCCAGGAACGGGCACTGCGCGACCACGAAAAATACGCGCCATTCAAGTCGCCAACCGAAGCACAACGCCAGGACATCATGAGCCTGGTCGCTTCGCTGCCGCTGGTGCTGGAACGAGCCGACCTGCGCGTGGTGCATGCCGCCTGGCATGAACCCGCAATAGCTGCCTTGCGGTCATCAACTCCACTGTCCGGCACCATTTGCCAGGCATTCGACCGCTGGGAGCATGCCATTAAACAGCAGGCCAGGGACAGCGGGCAGGCCGCACTCATCGTGGCCGAGCGCCAGTCCTGGAACGGCGGGCTGGACAATCCGGCCAGGAAGCCCCCCACCATGCATGCAGTTGCCAGGTATGACGCCTGCAAACAAATGGGCAACCCGGTCAGGGTGCTGACTTCCGGCGTGGAACGCGTCACCCCCGATCCATTCTTTAACGGAGGCAAGTGGCGCTTTACCGAACGCGTGCGCTGGTGGGACGACTACAGCAGTCCCATTCCCGTGGTCGTAGGCCACTACTGGCGCCAACTCGGCGTAGCGGCGGCAGACGATATCCGCAAGAATGGGCCCGACCTGTTTGACGGCGTGCCGCCGCTGCATTGGCACGGCAAGCACGACAACGTTTTTTGCGTGGACTTTTCAGTGGGCGGCAGGTGGCTGGAGCGTAAAAGCGGCCAGCCCCTGGGCACGAACTTCAAGCTGGCGGCGCTGCGCTGGCCCGAGCGCACGGTCGTGTTCGATGACGGCAGCCAGCAGATGACGACCGGCTTTGACGGCAGCCCTGAAGGCTAGCGCCTTCGGGAACGCCATCAATATCCCAGCTCGCGGTTCACCGCTCCGGTTGGCACAACGCCATTCAACAGGCTTTGTATCTTTGCCGCCACTTGCTTTATGGTTGCGCCGCGCAGGCTGGCGGCAGCCACATGGGGTGTGATGGTGATGGCCGGATGGTCCCAGAATGGATGGCTGGATGGCAGCGGTTCCTGGGCGAAGACATCCAGGGTCGCGCCCCTGAGGTGTCCGGAATCCAGCATGCTCAACAAGTCCTTTTCGACCAGATGCTCGCCTCGGGCGACATTGATGATGCAGGCATCGGGCAGCAGCTGTTCAAAGGTCTTGCGACACAGTATGCCCTGGGTTGCCGGCGTCAGCGGCAAGGTATTCACCAACACGCGGGTACGGGCAAGAAAAGCCGGAAATTCATCGGCGCCCGCATAGGCGTGTACGCCGGCAATCTCCTTGCCGCGACGGGACCACGTTGCCACGGGGTACTCCAGCGCCGCCAGCGTCTGCGCCATCCGCGTTCCCATCAGGCCTGTGCCCATGATGCCAACAGGCCATGACTCGCGCTCGATGTCAGGCAAGGGATGCCACAGCCGCTGCCTTTGCTGCACCTGGTATTGTTCAAAGCCGCGTGATGCGCGCAAGAGCGCATGCAGGACGTACTCGGCCATCTGCACACTCATGCCCGCGTCTTCCAGGCGGAAGATGGGAAGGTCGGCGGGCAAGCCGGGCAGCTGCAACAAGGCATCAACACCCGCGCCCAGATTGAAGACCGCCTCGAGTCTGGTCTCACGCAGGAACAGATCGTGGGGAGGTTTCCATACCACGGCAAACCGGGCGTCCACCGGCGGCGCGTTGTCTTTCCAGTTGCTAATCTGAGCAAGGGGCAGCGCACGCTGCAGCGGCGCGATCCACTCCTGCGGAGTGGTATCGTGGGTCGAGGCAAATATCACGTTAGTCATGGTTTTCCTGCACTATATTCATAGGGTTCGCCTGTCTGGAATTTCGTCCTTTGCCGGCCAACACCAAAGCAATTCCACCCAGCACTGCGATGCATGACAGCACAAGCTGCAGGGTCAGCGCCTCGCCAAGCAATATTGCACCCAGCATCGCAGTAATGATAGGTACGGACAGCTGCACGGTGGCAGCCTTCATGACTGAAAGCCGCTTCATGACGCCATACCAGACAGCATATCCCAGCCCCGAGGTAACGGCCCCTGAAAGTATGGCGTAGCCGACCCCGGCCAAATCCCAGTGCAGCACAGCCAGCCAGGGCAAGATCGCCAGCAGGCTCAAGGGAATCGCCCGGGCAAAATTGCCGGCCGTCGTGGCCAAGGGATAGGTGGCGTCTCTGCCGAGTATGGAATACCAGCCCCAAGCCGCGCCCGCTATTGCCATGAGTGCGGCGGCGCCCAACGGCGGTGTGCTGCTGCCCGGCAGCAACAGAAAAACAAGACCGATCACACTGACCGACAACCCCACGCTGGACAACGCCCCCAGTCGCTCACCCTTGAGCGTGCCGTACAGCAGCATGGACAGCTGCACGCTGCCGAACAGGATCAATGCACCCACACCCGATTCGACCTTGAGATAGGCAAGTGAAAAAGCAGTCGCATACAGGGCCAGGGCAATGGCGCCGGCCCAACTGCCCGACTGCTGACGTGGCGCCGGTTGTTGCGTCGGTGTGGCGGCAGCCGCACGCAACAATGAGAGCCGTGCCAAAGCATACAGAACCAACGCACCGCTTGCGATCCTGATAGCCGTGAAGCTCGCCGGATCAATGTGTTGCTGCACAAGCGCCAGCCGGCACAATATCGAGTTGCCGGCAAAGGCCAGCATCGACAGACAGGTAAGCAGGATCAGTTGCATGGTACGCCACAAGGCTAGTGGAACCAGAGGAGTATTGCACACTGTCATCCAACCGCCATTCAAATGTCATCCTAAAGACATTTACGCTACCTATACTTTCCTGCTTTCAACCGCCGCATCCTCGCGGTTGCGGTGCAACGCAGGAATTTTCATCATGAAACTTAGTCGCCGCGAAATGCTGGGCTTCTCGGCCAGTCTGCTGACCACAATGATTTCACCCGTATGGGCTCAGGCCGGCAAGAACGCCGATGGCAAACGCATCATGCCTGTGGCCCTCTCTGGAAGAGGTCAAGGTCATTGACAAGTACACCGTGCAGTTCGTGAATGCCATTCCCGATCCTACGCTGGAAGGCCGCCTGACACGCATGGGCTGCGACGTCATCAGCAAACGCCACTACGAGGAAGCAAACGACTGGCAGGTATGGGCCGCGGCCCCCGTGGGCACCGGCCTGGACGACAGTGCCTTGTCGGTCGTGCAGGATCACGACTACAAGTACGTGCACTTCACCAATGCCGCGCCGTTGTTCTTTGATCTGAAGACCGATCCCGCCCAACTGAACAACCTGGCCAATGATCCTGCCCAACAACATACAATGCTGCGGTATGCACAAAAAATGCTGTCCTGGCGCATGCGCTATATGGATCGCACATTGACCGGCTATGCAGCCTCTCCTGAAGGACTTTTGAAACGTGCCTGATTCAATGCAAGCAGACCTGGCTCTGCACCCACTCCTCGCACAAGATGATGTGCGCGGCATCGTGTTCGACCTGGACGGCACCATCATCGACAGTGCCGCCGACATCATCAACGGCATGCGACTGACCTTCCAGCAGGCCGGCCTGGGCACACTGCCGGATGACTATTTTCCCGATAATCTGCACGGCACCAGTGCAGGCATCATGCAATCCATACTGGCCGATATGGGCTGGCCTCAGCCTGCCGACTTTGCCCCACTGAAAGCCCAGTACGTGCAGCACTATGCCAGCCTGGGCCATGGCACGACCCGGCTTTACGCGGACGCGCAAGAAGTGCTGAGCGCGTGCCGCAGTGCATCACTGGCCATGGGCATCTGCACCAATAAAGTCCATGCCAGCGCACTGGCCGCCACCCACAAAGTCGGCATCCATGGGCTGTTCGATTTCATCAGCGGCTCAGACACCTGGGCACAGGCCAAGCCATCTCCCCTGCCTTTGCTGGAAACCATACGCATGATGGGCCTGGCACCCGAACAATGCCTGTATTTCGGCGATACCTCGGTCGATGCCGAATGCGCACACGCAGCCGGCGTGCGCTTCGTATTGCACGAATCGGGCTACGGCGACCAGGCGCTCAAAGGCATGTCGCGTCATTTTGCATTTCAGCAATGGGGTGAGCTGCTGGGTGATCGTCCAGTGAGTGGATAAGAGCGAAGAGTAGTTCCCCCATCTGGCGCCAACCAAGCCCCCGCCCTCATCCCGGATCGCTACAACTACGGTATCCGAAAATCCTAAGAAGCCTCACAATAAACCAGCGTCGTACAAGCTCGAATACGTTAAAAAAGCAATCCTAAGTCAGGCTGAAAACAAAAAGGCACTACCTATAAAAACTAGGGTATATTTATGGCTTGGAACAATCGCGACTGGGAGCGCTGGATCCATCAGATATCCAAGGACTCTGGCTGCGTAAAATGGAGTATCCACGCCAGAGCGCGTATGCGTGAAAGAAAAATCACCATGCCTGTGATTCTGGATATTCTGCGAAAAGGTGTAGTCAATCGAGTCCCTGAGGCCAACATCAAGACTGGATATATTGAATGCAGGATCGAAAGATTTTGCGCTGGTCGCAATATCGTAGTCATCGCTGCTCTTGAGCAAGAACTTGCGCCATCTTGCCTTGTTGTTACGGCATTTATAGTTGGAGAATAATCATGTTTCACTTTACGGATGGCGGACTCCGTAATGTGTGGCTGGCTAACGGTTACACAACCGAGCAAACCCCTTATGGCGAAGCCACCTCAATACAAAACCTGCCTGCGCTTGTCCAAGCTATTTGCAGAGCGCTAACTCGCAAGAGAGCCCGTTTGACTGGCGTAGAGTTTCGTTATCTACGCTTGGCAATGCTGATGTCGCAGGCCTCTTTGGGAAAAGCACTTGGTCGCTCTGACCAATCTGTAGCGATGTGGGAGAAGCGCGGACGTATTCCGAAATTTGCCGATTCAATGCTGCGAGTACTGTATGCGACACATTCTGACGGCAACGAAAAAGTGAAGAATATCATTCATGCGCTCAATGATACCGATCGTGCTATCTACATCGTCATGAAAGAATCTAAAACCGGATGGACGGCAGTGGCAAACGAAGAGCAGCCATCCATATCCGACAGCAGTAAGCACAATCTTCTTGTTAGCTAATCAGTCATAGACCGAGGAAATCCATAAATCTAGTCTGCATTGGGTAGCCCAATAACGTAACCCAATGTAATATAGACTTTCTGAAGTAGCGATTAATGGACCGGCCATGGCGCGAACAGAAGGGATATATAGTCACCCAAAAGAAAGCCCAAAAGGGTTACCCCTTTTGGGCTTGGATACGGTCTCAGTCTTGCGACTGAACCTTATTGCAGCAACGGCTCTCATTTCCGCCAACTCCTCGTCAGTGAGAAATTGTAGCGATCCGGGATGAGAGCGGGTGGGGGAGTTTGGGTGGCCAACAGGGCTCAAAGCCATGTCGCGTCATTTTGCATTTCAACAATGGGGTGAGCTGCTGGCCTCCTGAGCCAGTCTCAACACTTCATTGATCAGCCCATAGACGGAACGGTTGGCATCGCTGGACGTGCCGTCCACCGTCGGCACCGCCAGGCCGCTGTAGCCATCGAAAGCGCCAAAGGCAATGGGGGCACTGATGCTGTGTGCCACCTCTTCCCAACGGGGCAAAAGCAAGAACCGGCGGCTGGCCAATGCCAGGGCCGCCGATATGGCATAGGCCCCCCAATTGGACACCGAAGCGGGGAACAGGAAATCAAGATCAGTGTCGTCCAACAAGCCGTGCTTGCAGGCACAATCGCAAGCATAGCGCTGCGACGCCCCCGCGACCAGCGCCCGGGCGATCAGGCCAAACCCTATTTCGTTCCCGCCATCGCCCACACCAATCGTCAAGGCGCCATGTTCACGTGCGGCACCCGCCAGCAAATGAGCATGAGCGACCCAATCGCTGTCCTTGGGCTTGCCGCTGCTGTTGTGGAATCTGCCTTCCCTGCCTGGTCCCGGCTTTTCAATGAAAAATGCCGCCGACACCTTGGGCAGGCGCGCCATGAGGTCGTCGATGAACGGCATGGCGGCATCCGCCCCCGTCGGGAACTCAAGGCAAAGCGCTGCGTTTGTGCGTTTGAGCCATGCGGCTTCCTGCAGCAGCGGCACCCCCGCGGCCTGGACCGAGGCCCGGACGCCCGGCAAAAACCGGGCTTCCGACAGGATGCAAGTCCGCACTCCCAGGGCCCCCAGGCAGCGCGCGAGTACGGCCACCCCCGAAGGCCCATCGGTTTCACCATGAGGCAGCCATTCAGGATTGCCGGTGCCGGTCACCAGGATGACGGTACTGCCCGACAGACGCGGCATCAATGCCTGTGCAATCTGGCCGCATAGCGCCTCCCCGCCCTGTTGCTCGCGGGCGGTCCGGTAACGCAGCTGCGTCCCGCCTTGCTGGGCAGGCTTGTTTTTGAATTCAAGATTGACGATTTGATCGAGGTATTCGTAATACCACATGCCCGATTCTTGTTTACTCATCGGCGTATCCAAACTCCACACCCAACCACTTCTCCCAGAGTTTGGATATCGATGCGTAGTCTTGTCTGTCCAGACCTTCGGCACCGGCAATCTCGTAAACGGAATGGGACGCCTGCATCGTGAAGAGCGGGACACCCAGTTCGCGCGCCAGATCCAGAATCAGCACGGAATCCTTGCGGGCGTTCACGGTGGGCATGCCGCCATCGAAGTTCTGGTTCTTGATCCGCTCACCAAAGCGATGGGTAAGCGGCCGCATCAGGCCCGACTCGCGCTCCATCAGGGTGTAAAAAACGCTCATGGGCACGCCCGCTTTCTTTGCCAGCGCGGCACCCTCCATCAGCATGACCATGGTGGTATGGGCAATGGCGTTGTTGACCAGCTTGGCCCGCATGCCGCTGCCCGGCAAACCCAGATGAAAAATCTCTTCCGCCGCAGTTTCAAGCACAGCCTTGGCCCTGGCGTAATCCTCGTCAGTGGCCCCCACCAGGAAAGTGGTTTGTCCTGCCGTCAACTTCTGTACACCGCCCACGATGGCCGAGTCGATGACGCTGCCCCCCCGCGCCTGTGCGAACTGTTCCAGCCAGGCAATATCCTGAGGCGCAACGGTGCTGGTTTCTATGATGAGGCGGCCGGCAAGCTCACCTTGGGCCATTTCTTCCGCTGCCGCGCGAGACGCGGCCGGTGTGGGCAGGGACAGCAGCACTATTTCGCATCGAGCGGCCAGCTCGACGGCGGAAGCCGCGATGTGCACACCGGCCTCTTGGGCAATGGCAACACGCCCGACATCACGGTCATACCCGACGAGTTCGAATTTGCTCAGAAGGGGCTGGGCCAGGGCCATGCCCGCATTGCCCAAGCCTATCAGGCCCACCACGGGGCGTTTTTGTTCCATGTTCATTCCTGTAAAGACTTGCGAGTGAAAATCAAGAAGCGCTGGCGCGTGCGTCATCGTACAGGCTGGGATCGTACTCCAGCCACCAGGGGGAAAAAGCGGAGCGCGACTGGCGGTCATATTTTCACGTTATGCTCTCAGGCAACACAGCCATCGCACAAATCACCATGACAAAATCCGACGACGCCCATCTGATCGAAACCCTGGTCCACAGCGAAACACTGGCGGATGGCAGCTTTCTGAAAGCCCGGCGCGACACCGTGCGCCTGCCTGATGGCCGCAATGCCGAGCGCGAGTACATCGTGCATCCCGGAGCGGTGGTGATCATTCCCATGCTCGACGACGGACGGGTCGTGCTTGAAAGGCAGTTTCGCTATCCTGTCGATCGAGTAATGCTGGAATTCCCGGCGGGCAAGCTGGATCCCGGCGAGGATCCGCTGGCCTGCGCCATACGGGAACTGCAGGAAGAAACCGGGTACGTCGCCGGGCAATGGGCCTATGCCGGCGCCATGCATCTGGCCATCGCCTATTCCACCGAGATCATTCATATTTTCTTCGCCCGCAATCTTCAAGCGGGTGCTGCCCGGCTGGATAGCGATGAATTCCTGGAAGTGCGAACCGAAAACATAGCCCACCTGACGCAGGTTTGCCGCGATGGTGGGGTAACCGATGCCAAGACATTGACCTGCATGCTGTGGTTGCAGAATGTCGTATCGGGCGCCTGGTCGCTGGACTGGCAAAATCCAGACCAACGCCCCGCGGCCTAAGGCCTGGCGAAAGCTACCACGGCCAGCACGCTGGCCACGATCGCAATGGCGGTTGAACAGTAAACCAGACGCCTAAGCACGACTATTTCCTGCTGCAAACGTGCGGCTGCGGCATCTATGCTTTCTATCGTGCCTTTCCATTGCGTTGCCAGACCCTTTACCGACTCGGCATTGTGTGTCACGGCATCCTGCAATTCGCGGATTTGCTGTGGAATGATTTCATCCTGTTTGCCGCCCGCAGACTTGGAAGTGAACATGGGCACGGCCGCCGTCACAATTTGCGTGATATAGGGAAGCGCTATTTTCAGTGCGGGTAGGAAAGCTGCCATGGTGTTGCCTTTGAAATTCATTAGCTCTAAACCAGTCTAGCATTTGCCATCGGTGGCGCGATACCTCGGAACGTTTACAACTGAGCCTTTAACGGCATGCGCGCCAGCACTTGATAGCGCGAACCGCTGTCCGACGGCTGCGATGCCACCAGTACACACTGATCCGGCGTCCACACCAAGGGCGGGCGGCGCAAGGCGGACGCCTCGCCAGGGCCGACTTTTCGCAGCAATGACACATGCGGCCTGAACCGGCCTGCCGGGCGCTGCCAGCCCATGGCCTGCAGTCTGTTCCACAAATCCTGATGCAAGCCATCCAGCCAGGACAGGCGATCACTGTCGTCCTCGCCCGGACCCGCCCAAACGATGCGCGGCCCAGCAAAACGGCCAAAGCGGCGCAAGACGATAGGCCCGACCGGGGCCGGCCACGACTGCATGGCCTGAACCAGCGCCTGCACACGATCAGCCGGTGTCGCACCGAGAAAGGCCAGCGTCAGGTGCAAGGTATCGGCCCGCATGATGCGCCCGCCGAAAGCTGCATGGGCGTCATGCGCCCATGCCATAAGATGCGCGGCGTCCGCCTGTGAAGGCCACAGGGCAAAGAAAATTCTTGCTGACGTGCCGACCTGTAAAGGACTGAACGATGATGCGTGCACAAGCTTTTCCTTTGGCTCCATGAGATCTCCTAACTTTTTGATACGAATTTCGATACGGCATGATGGACTGGACGGCCCACCATGCCTATTATTTAACGGGTCGGCCGTGCCGGCATCCAAACAGCAATAGGCAACCCTATGCTTTATTATGTGTTTACATCTTTATAAGGATACAAAACGCCATGGGCATTATCAGCATGATTATTGTGGGCTTCATCGTGGGTCTGCTTGCACGGGCCATCATGCCAGGAGACCAAAAGCTGGGCATCATCATGACCACCATTCTGGGTATTGTCGGTTCCATTGTGGCCGGTTTCCTGGGCAGTGCGATGGGCTGGTATCAGCCAGGCGAAGGTGTGGGCTGGATAGGATCCATAGTAGGCGCCATTATTGTCTTGTTCATTTACGGACTGATTGCCAAGAAAAGCCGCTAAGGCTTGCCGGCATCCGGGGAAGGCCTGAGCTTCCCCGGCAACACACCCCGTCTGGCGACCGATACAATAACAGCCGTAACCATACATACCGTTGCCCGGGGGCATCATGAACCATACAAGGTATAAGCACATTTACTCGCCTGGCCGATTCTGGCAGAAGCTCAGCCCGCGCGCCCAGTCCCTTAGCCGAGGTGTGCTCGAAAAAGCACTATATCTGTACTACGCCGTGCAAAGCGCCAACACACCCAAATGGGCCAAGCGCGTCATATACGGCGCCCTGGGCTATTTCATTTTTCCACTAGACGCCATCCCCGATCTCGCACCCCTCATCGGCTACACCGATGACCTGAGCATCATGGCGGCGGCACTGGCCACCGTGGCCTTCTACATTACGCCCGAGGTCAAGGAACAAGCACATCTGAAGCTGGACGCGTGGTTCAGCACTCCCTCGGCCAACGCCTATACCGATGCCTGATCCACACACTGGCAGTACCCGGAGCGGTTCCCGCTTCAAGGCTTGCTGGCTGGCCGAAACCCTGCGTCTGCGCGAAGCGCTGTGGGGGCCGCTGGAAGACGCCAGCGAAGTGCGACGCGTCCGACTAGAAGGACGGAACTTCAGCGACAAGGTTCTATTGCGCGCCCATTATTTGGGCAAACGCGAAAAACTGGATCTACTGATAGACAAATGGATGAGCGGCGCCAGGCTGGCCCTTGCCCTGCTGTGTCTGCTGGCGCTGGCCGGCGGCATTGGCATGGCGCTGAGCGCCCTGGGCGACGGCAGCCGGCAAGTCAACCTGCTGCTGGCACTGGTGGCCTTGCTGGGCCTTAATTGGGTGGCACTGGTATTCTGGCTGCTCAGCTTTCTGTTCAAAAGCAACGGCGGCGCTTGGCTGGGTGAGTCATGGCTGTGGCTGACCCGCAAGCTGGCGCGCGGCCCCGATGCCGCGCTTGCACCTCGTGCACTGATCGAGATGCTGAGCCGCAACCAGGCACTGCGCTGGCTGCTGGGCGGCATCAGCCACGGGCTTTGGCTGCTGGCGCTAAGCGGCATGTTGCTTACCTTGTTGGCCCTGCTGTCGGCCCGGCGCTATCAGTTCAATTGGGAAACCACGCTGCTCTCGCCCGATGCCTTTGTTGCCATCACCACCTGGCTGGGCACCTTGCCCGGCCTGCTGGGTTTCTCTATGCCGCCCGAAGCCATCATACGCATCAGCGATGGCCAGCATGTGCTGCCCGATGCGGCACAAGGCGGCTGGTCCAGCTGGCTGATCGGCTGTCTGGTTGTCTATGGTCTGCTGCCGCGCGTGCTGGCCCTGGCATACAGCCTGATCCCCTTTCGACGTGCCATGGGCAGGCTGGCGCCCGATGTTAGCCTGCCCGGTTATGCCGAACTGCGCGACCGTCTTGCGCCTGTCAGTGAGAACACGGGCATCGATGCTCCCGACACACCGGGCTTCCAGGCCCAGGTACACCAACGCCGCCTGGGACAGCATCAGCCCGGCCAGGCCGTGCTGGTTGGCATAGAGCTCACCCCAGAAACCCCCTGGCCCCCCGCGTTGCTGTCGGTCGCGGTGGCCGATGCCGGCATTATCGATAGCCGCTCACAGCGCAAGGCCTTGCTCAATAGCTTGCAACAACAAGCCGCCGGCAAGCTGTTGATGGTGTGCGATCCCCGGCAAACACCGGATCGAGGCACCATCGCCTTGCTGGCAGACTTGGCCAGCTTGGCCGCTCAGGCCCGCATTGTTCTCGATGTACAGCCGGCGCTGTCGGACGATACCCGGCTGACCGCCTGGCTGGCCATGCTGCAAGCCGCTGGCTTCGATGCCGGACAGCTTCATACCGATCTGGCAGCCAGCCTGGACTGGCTGGCTGCCACTTCATCATCCGATCGTACAGGTAACCATGCCCAGCCCTGATCAGATTCTGCGCCTGGCCGTCGTTGGCCACACCAATACAGGCAAGACCTCGTTGCTGCGCACCCTGACGCGTGACGCAAGCTTTGGCAAAGTGGATGACAACCCGGGTACTACGCGCCATGTGGAAGGCGCCCGGCTGCTGGCCGATGGCGTGGTGCTGGTCGAGCTTTACGATACGCCCGGTATGGAAGACGGCATTGCCCTGCTGGATTATCTGGACGTGCTCGCACCACCCAGCGAAAGACTGGATGGCCCCGAGCGCATACGCCGCTTCCTGCAAAGCCCAGAAAGCAAGCGCCGCTATGAACAGGAAGCCAGGGTGCTGCAGAAGCTGCTGGATTGCGACGCCGGCCTGTATGTCGTTGATGTACGCGACCCGGTGCTGGGCAAGCACAAGGACGAGCTCAGCAT
Organism: Alcaligenaceae bacterium; assembly: GCA_013416405.1. GTDB lineage: Bacteria > Pseudomonadota > Gammaproteobacteria > Burkholderiales > Burkholderiaceae_B > Pusillimonas_C. Next base: position 282,328 of record JACCET010000003.1, on the reverse strand, counting down.
ATTGGCCAGCTGCGGGCACCCATTACTACCCATTCTGAACTTCACCAGCAGCCCGGGCCAGCGTCTGGCTGCCTGGCGTGAAGCCCTGTCCAGGCTGGGCCTGCACGCCATGGTGGAATTCGACACCATCGCACCCGCCCTGGACGGCGAAGCCCAGCTTTACGACAAGCTGGCCCTGTTGATGGACCAGCATGCTCCCTTGCTGCAGACGCTCAAGCATGATGTGGCCGAGCAACGCGCCCTGCGCCACGATGACGCCTTGCGCCTGATAGCGGAATTGCTGATAGACGCTGCCGCCTGGCGCATGGCCAGCGAGTCCGAGCAGAGCGCGCTGGACGCAGCGACGACCACGCTGCGTCGCAAGCTGCGTGCACGGGAAAATGCCTGCATACAGGCCTTGCTCAAGCGCTATAACTTCAGCAACCGAGATTTTCCCGCACATGAGCTACCCCTTGAAGGCGAGCGTTGGGGTATGGATCTGTTTCATCCGCAAGCGCTCAAGGATGTAGGCATACATGTGGGCAAAGGCATGGCGGCCGGTGCCATGGCAGGCGCGACGCTCGATGCCTTTACCGCCGGCCTGAGCCTGGGCACCGCCACCTTGCTGGGTGCGGCGGCCGGCGGCCTATGGCAGGGTGCCGATAAGCTGGGCAAACGCATGCTGGGACGCTTGAAGGGGTATCAGGAAATCAGCGTGGACGATGCCGTATTGCGCCTGTTGGCCGTACGTCAGCTCGCGCTGGTGCACGCGCTGGAACAACGCGGCCATGCGGCGCAAACACCTATAGAGCTGGCCTCTGAAGACAAAACCATGCAAGCGTGGCAGCGTGGCAGCTTGCCCGACGAGCTGCAGGAAGCCCGCAGCCAGCCGCAATGGTCGACTTTGTCGGAAGACTATCAGGCCAGCGCACGGCGCAACGAGATTGCCCAAATACTTGCCGCCAAACTGGGCTAAAGCAATACCGGTTCGTTGGGCAAATCATTGAGATTGACGCCAGGCCCTGGGTCAACCGGACAGCGCTCGGCTAGAATTTTTTCTATATCTTCGACAGCGGCCAGCACACCAGCCGCATAATTTTTGGTCTGCAGGTGGCCTTGCAAGCGGTCACTAACCTGTTCCCACAAATCATCAGGAGCAGCTATACCCCGGTCGGCAATGATTTGTATGCTGTGCCTATCGAGCGCCAGATACAAGAGCACGCCCGTGTTCAGCGGAGTGTCCCATACGCGTAAACGACCAAAGACCTCCAGGGCACGCATACGGCTGTCGGCTTCGTGCTCGGGGCTGACCGCTTCAACGGCCAGCATGAGCTCACCCGCATGGCTTTGCTCGCCCAATCGGATGCGCTCGGCAATATGCGCGAGCACGTCTTTTGTGAAGTGCTTGCGTCGCAGCCATTGGCCTTCAAGGCTGGACCAGCCGGTGAAGCGTTTCCATATTGCACCTGATGTTTGCACGGTGACTCCTGTTCAATTTAAAACCTTGAGCTATTCCACTTCTAAATCAATTGCGAACGCGAAGGCAAAGCGCAGACATTACTAATGTAAGGCAAGCGCAGCCGACAAAGTGCACGATTGATTTAGAAATGGAATTACCAGCCGCCCGAGGCGCCGCCTCCGCCGCTGCCGCCACCGCCTCCGCCCCCAAAACCACCTCCACCGCCGAAACCACCTCCGCCACCGAAGCCCCCACCAAAGCCACCGCCCAGTCCGCCGATCACGCCGCCACGACGCGAAGCACGGGCCGCGCTGCCTTTACCGCCTGCGCCAAACACGCGGCCGATACGGCTGAGCACGAAAGCCAGCACCGCAGCCGCAAGACCTATGAGCACGCTATTGAACATCAGGAAAACGAAGATGCCCACAGCAAAAGCGGCAAAGCCGGCGGGCATGAACAGGCTCATGAAAGCAAGTGGCAACAGCATGATGGCGGGAGAGTCGTCATCCGACTCCTGAGCCCCGGCGGCACCCGGCGCGGGGGCGGGCAGGGCTTCGCCTTCGACCAGCCTGACCAGGCTATCGACCCCGGCCACGATGCCGCCTGCGTAGTCGTCCTGCTTGAAGCGCGGGGTGATCTGCTCGCGGATAATGCGTCCAGCCAGCAAGTCGGGCACGGCACCTTCCAGCCCGTAGCCCACTTCGATACGCAGCCGGCGGTCGTCTTTGGCCACCAACAGCAAAATGCCGTCGTCAACACTGGCCCGACCTATGCGCCATTGGTCAAACACCCGTCTTGCATAGCCTTCTATGCTGTCTTCGCCCGTGGTCGGCACCACCAACACGGCGATCTGCGCGCCCTTGGTCTGGTCCAGATCCGTCAGCCTTTGATTCAGGCTGGCCTGAGTGGACGGATCCAGTGTACCGGTTTGATCAGTGACCCAGGCCTTGAGCTCGGGCACGGCAACCTGAGCCGCCTGCACCCCGGGCAACAAGGCCGCCACGGCCAACACGGCATACAGGACGAAGCGCAATAGCCGCATTACGACTTCCCGGGCTCAGGTAGGGTGAATTTGACTTCCGGATCGCGCGTGATTTCTTCCTGCCTGGATACGCCGTAGTTTTCCTTGGTGTCGTAGCCGAAAATCTTGGCGGTGATCACGGTGGGGAACTGGCGTATGAACTGGTTGTACTCCTGCACCGCCTGCACATAGCGCCCGCGCTCGGTGGCAATCCGGTTTTCGGTGCCTTCCAGCTGCGTCATCAGATCACGAACCACGCCGTCGCTTTTAAGCTGGGGATAGTTTTCGGATACCGCTATCAGGCGCGACAGCGCGGATGAAAGCTCACCCTGCACTTGGTTGAAACGCGCCATCAGGGCCGGATCCTGCAGATCGGCGGCAGAAATCTGTATGCTGCCCACCTTGGCCCGCGCTTCAGTCACCTGAGTCAGTATGGCGCGCTCATTGACCATATAGGCGTTGACCGACGCAACCAGCTTGGGCACGAGTTCCGCGCGGCGCTCGTATTGATTCAAGGTTTGCGACCAGGCCGCCTTGACCTGCTCGTCGAGGCGTTGAATGTCGTTATAGCCACAACCCGACAGTATCAAGGCAAGCCAGGGCATAAGCAGCAACAGCAGAATGCGTTTCATCAAGTATGTTCACTAAAGAAGAAAGTAGACAAATTACATCAGTTTGCGCCGCCTTTGCCAAGACGAAATAAATCTGTGGCATTGCGCGGCAACTACGTTACAATGCTGAATTGTGCACCGCACCAGTCAGTGCACTGCCTGCAGACCATTCCCGTGTCTGTCAGCCTTGGCCAGGCTCTCTGGCCTTTAGCTTTTTGCTAACAACTACTTTTATCGTCTGCCTAGATTGGTATCTCTCACCTCGAGCGATGGGCTGTCGCTGGAGTGATTTCTTGAGTAATCCCAACACCTTTGCCTCCCTTGGGCTGGCAGAACCCCTATTGCGTGCCGTAACCGACACAGGCTACGAACACCCCACCCCCATTCAGGCCCAGGCCATCCCGCAAGTCATGCAGGGCGGTGACCTGCTGGCCGCAGCACAAACCGGAACCGGCAAAACCGCAGGCTTTACCCTGCCCATCTTGCACCGCTTGCTGCAAGACCCCGCGCAAGGCCGCAAGCCCGGTCAACCGCGCGTGCTGATCCTGACTCCCACCCGTGAGCTCACCGCTCAGGTCGAAGAGTCGGTCCGCACCTACGGCAAACACACCTCGATACGTTCCATGGTGATGTTTGGCGGCGTGAACATCAATCCCCAGATCAGCGCCTTGCGCAAGCCTCTGGACATCCTGGTTGCGACCCCCGGCCGTCTGCTCGATCATGCACAGCAAAAAACCGTAGACCTTTCGGCGGTGGAAATACTGGTGCTGGACGAAGCCGACCGCATGCTGGACATGGGCTTTATCCGCGACATCCGCCGCATTCTGGCCCTGTTGCCCAAGCAACGCCAGAATCTGCTGTTCTCGGCAACGTTCTCCGACGAAATACGCGAGCTGTCCAAGGGCGTGCTGAGCAATCCGATAGAAATCTCGGTCGCACGCCGCAACACCGCCTCTGAGCTCGTGAAGCAAACCATGGTGCTGACCGAACAGGCGCACAAGCGCGATCTGCTCAGCCACATCATTCGTGAAAGCGGCTGGCATCAGGTGCTGGTTTTCACCCGCACCAAGCATGGCGCCAATCGCCTGGCTGAAAAGCTGGTCAAAGACGGCCTGGCCGCCGCCGCCATACACGGCAACAAAAGCCAGGCGGCGCGCACCCGCGCCCTGGCCGGCTTCAAGGACGGCAAGGTTGCCGTGCTGGTCGCCACCGACATTGCCGCGCGCGGCATCGATATCGACCAATTGCCTCATGTCGTGAATTTCGAACTGCCCAATGTTCCCGAAGACTACGTGCACCGCATCGGGCGCACCGGTCGTGCCGGCAGCGAAGGCAGCGCCATGTCTTTGGTGGATCGCTCTGAAATCAAACTGCTGAGCGCCATAGAAAAACTGATCAAGCGTCCTATTGAGCGCACCACCATCGAAGGCTGGTCGCCCGATATGATCAAGGCCGAACCGGCTCATGCGCGCGATGACGACGACGATCGCCCCCGCCGTTCCAGCCAGCCACGCCGTCATGGCGGCGCTGCCGGGCACGGCAATGGCGCACGTTCGGGCGCACGCCCAGCATCCAGGCCACGTTCGGAAAGCAGCTCGCCCCGCGCAGGCGGCAATGGCTCCGGACGCACCGGTCAGCCGGCCGCCAAGCAGACCCGCAGCCACAACGGCTCAGGTTCAGGCTCGGGCAACCACAGCAGCGCTGCACCGCGACGAGCCGCTTTGCTGGGCAAATAAATCGGCTTATGTTTTAAAGCGTATTATTTCGTCTTTTCCAACGTAATTCCGAAATATGTCCTTCTCCACCTGGCTGGCCTTTTTTGCCGCTGCCTGGGCGATTTCCTTTTCGCCCGGGCCCGGTGCAATTTCAGCCATGGCTTCGGGCCTGAAATATGGATTCAAGCGCGGCTACTGGACCACGGCAGGCTTGCTAATGGGGCTGCTCATACAGTTTCTGGTTGTTGCGGTTGGGCTGGGCGCCTTGCTGACAACATCAGAAACCGCATTCAACATCATAAAGTGGCTGGGTGCGGGCTATCTGATCTATCTGGGCTGGAAGCAATTTCGCACCGACGCTGCGCCAGTCACCGTCCAGGCCAATAACAATACAGCCTTCCGGGCGCGCGATTTGATATTGCGGGGCTGCCTGATCAACATCACCAACCCCAAGGGCACGGTGTTCCTGCTGGCCGTTGTCCCGCAGTTTCTTGACCCAACGCAAGCACTGACCCTGCAGTATGTTATTTTGGCGGCTACCCTGTGCTTCACCGACCTGGTCGCCATGGGCTGCTACACCACGCTGGCGGCCCGCATTCTTAAGCTGCTGCGCAGTCCGCGCCATATACGCTGGCTTAACCGCGGCTTTGGCGCCATGTTCATCCTTGCCGGCACTGTCCTGGCATCGTTCAGCCATAATAAATAAGTCATGAGTATTACCCAAGAAGTCGCAAGGCGACGCACCTTTGCCATTATTTCTCACCCCGACGCGGGCAAGACCACCCTGACGGAAAAGCTGCTGCTGTTTGCAGGCGCCATCCAGATCGCGGGCAGCGTCAAGGCACGTAAAGCCAGCCGGCATGCATCGTCCGACTGGATGGAAATCGAGAAACAACGCGGCATTTCCGTCGCCTCGTCCGTCATGCAGATGGAGTACCGGGATTGCGTCATTAATTTGCTCGACACTCCGGGCCACCAAGACTTCTCGGAAGACACCTACCGCGTGCTGACCGCCGTCGATGCGGCGCTGATGGTCATAGACGCAGCCAATGGCGTGGAGCCCCAAACCATACGGCTGCTGCAAGTGTGTCGGGCACGCAATACGCCCATCATTACCTTCATCAACAAGCTCGATCGCGAAGTGCAGGAACCACTGAACCTGCTGTCCGAGATCGAATCACATCTGGGCATGGATGCCGTGCCCTTTTCCTGGCCCGTGGGCATGGGCCGTTCGTTTGGCGGCGTGTTCGACATACGGCGCGACCGCATGCGCGTGTTCCGCTCCGGGCAAGAGCGCCGCAATAACGAAGACGAACTGATAGATGGGCTGGATAACCCGGTGATCGCCGAACGCTTTGGCGATCACTTTGCCAAAGCTCACGAAGAGATAGAATTGATCCAGGCCGCCGCGCCCGAGTTCGATCACGAAGCCTTTCTTGCCGGCAAGCAAACTCCAGTATTTTTCGGCTCGGCCATCAACAACTTTGGTGTCCAGGAAGTGTTGGACGCCCTGGTCGAGCTGGCGCCCAAGCCGGGTGCGCGACAGGCACTGCAGCGCACCGTACAGCCAGACGAGCCCAAGTTCAGCGGCGTCATTTTCAAGGTGCAGGCCAATATGGATCCGGCCCATCGCGACCGTGTGGCATTTGTTCGTGTCAGTTCCGGCCGATTCGAGCGTGGCATGCGTCTGAAAGTATCGCGTACCGGCAAGGAAATCCGACCCAACAACGTCGTTTCGTTTCTATCGCAGCGCCGCGACTTGCTCGACGAAGCCTATGCGGGCGACGTCATCGGCATTCCCAACCACGGCGTATTGCAGTTGGGCGACGTGCTGACCGAAGGTGAAAGCCTGCAATTTACCGGCCTGCCGTTCTTTGCGCCGGAACTGTTCCAGGCCGTTGAAGTCAAAGATCCTTTAAGAACCAAGCAGTTGCGCGTAGGCCTGACTCAGCTGGGCGAAGAAGGCGCCATTCAGGTATTCAGACCGGAAGTGGCTGGCGGCGCGCTGTTGCTGGGCGCTGTAGGCCAGTTGCAATTCGAGGTGGTAGCCCATCGCCTGAAAACCGAATACGGCGTCGAAGCTCGCCTGATGCCTTCACGTTACAACATGGCACGTTGGTTTACTGCTGAAGACCCCAAAGTGCTGCGAAAATTCATGACCGCCAACGCCGGCAACATTGCCTACGATGTCGTCGACGCTGCGGCCTTCCTGGCCAGTTCGCCTGCGCAGTTGCGTGTTGCGCAAGAACTGTATCCGGGGTTGGAGTTTCACGCCATGCGCGAGCACGGTGGCCAGGTGTTCGGACAGCATGGCTGAAAAAGCCACAGCCAACGGCTGCAAGCAGCCCGATATATACTGGCCTGGGCCTGTAATTTCCGAGAGGGCGATCCGCCCGGGAACCACAGAGCGCTTTTGGCAGAACGAAGGGAAAAGATGTCCTGGCGTATTCTTATTGCAATATTAATAGTTTTGGCGGGCGCATCGGCGTGGGGCGGTTTGCGCCTGGGCGACTGGCTGGTTGCCCATGGCCCGGTTGCACCGCCCATAGCCGAGCACCCCGAGCTTTCCAGCGTGCCTGTGCTTGATGCGAACGGTCTGCCCTTCATGGCGCAACCGCCGCAACCGCTCATGAATGGACAGCTTGGCGTACCCGAAGCACCTGACCAACTGGCCTGGCAAGTCTCTGAAACCGCGGTCGATGACATCGTGAACAATCCGGCCATTGCGATTGCCACCACCAAGATCTCCATGGAAGAAGCGATACAAATCGCTGAGTTCGGCGACAATAGCTCAGGATTGCAAGGCATTGCCGACATTTCTGGCTTGGGATTGGGCAACAATCAATCAAACAATGGCAATGCGCCCTTGCAGCCTATAGAAATGGCTCCAGCACCACCGCCGCCATCGAATGTGGGCGCAACGGGCAACAATGCCTGGCAAGCCCAGCTACGCCAGGCCCTGCAGGCCTGCAGCGCGGAAAACTTCTTTAATCGTCCCAGCTGCGCCTGGACAGCCCGCAACCGGTATTGCGAGCCCAACAATGCCTGGGGCCGGGTCGGCGACTGCCCATCCAAGTCCTTCTAGCGGACTCAGGGCTGAAGGCTATTCGTTTTCGCCCATCTGCGACTGCAGGTAGTTCTGCAGGCCCACTTTGTCGACCAGCTCGATCTGGGTTTCCAGCCAGTCTATATGTTCCTCGGTATCGTTCAAGATATCCTGGAACAAATCGCGCGACACGAAATCACGTACTGACTCGCAGTAAGCCATGGCTTCTTTTACCGTAGCCTGGGCGCCTGTTTCCAGCTTAAGGTCACAGGACAAAATCTCGGGTACGTCTTCGCCTATCAGCAGCTTGTGCAGATCCTGAAGGTTGGGCAAGCCATCCAGCATGAAGATACGTTCAATCAAACGATCGGCGTGCTTCATTTCGCCTATCGATTCGTCATATTCGTGCTTGCCCAGCTTGTTCAGCCCCCAATGATTAAGCATGCGGGCGTGCAGAAAGTATTGGTTGATGGCGGTTAGCTCGTTCTTGAGCTGTGCATTCAAATGCTTGATAACTGTAGTGTCGCCTTTCATGGCCATGCTCCTGAAGCTGAGTACGTGATACACGCGCCGTTTCGGCGCCCGATTCCCTTGATACAGGTCAATTCCTATAGGATTTCAAGGCTAACACGCCTGCAAGGCAATTACAGCCCATGCAATAGCGACCTGGAACATGCCAGGCGCCCCTGCTGCTGCATGGGCTGCAAATGAGAATGACAAGGCTTATAACTGCGGTTTCAGGACTAATGGCGACAAGGCAGGCCCCGCAGCTGGGCAAAGGGCCAAAATGCTTGATTTTACGGAAGAAAATTGGCTAGAACAGCCAGCGCAAATTGGCTGAGTGCAAGAGCCAGCCAATTTGTTACCAAACGTATATTCAGACCTTATTCCGTAGAAATGGAAATATCAGGCGCGGCGAATCAGCACTTCAACCATAGGGGCGGTCGCATCGTTAGCAGCGTCGGTAACGAGCGTGCCTTCGCATTGGGCTGCAGTCACCTGACCGGCGTAGCGGCCACCTGGCAGGTATTCCGTGGCGGTTTCAGCGCAGCAACCGCAGCACGAGGCCACACCCAACTCGCCCTGCAAATCGGCTAGGCTGGATGCGCCCTGGGCAACTGCCCTTTGAACCTGGCGCTCAGTGATGGCATTACAGACACAAATAAACATGAGAACCATTATTATCCAAATCAAAACAGAAATCAATCGGGATGTACTGATTTTTGTAAATAGTCGCCTGATTTTGTTTGTGAATTTCTGCCGCTGGCCGTGCGCGCTGCCCTGACATTCCGCCCAACAGGCAAGGCTAGCGCGCCTCCAGCGCTGCACGCGCCTTGCGCATGATAGCCGGCTCTATGCCGGCGGCTTCGCGGTATTTAGCGACCGTTCGACGTGCAATAACCACACCCTGCTCGGCCAGGCGTGTTGCCAACTGGCTGTCGGAGAGCGGTTTCTTGCCTGATTCCTCGCCCACCAGCTTGTGTATCAATACTTGCACGGCTGATGCTGTCGTGCTCTGGCCATCATCAGTTTGCAGGGCGGAAGAAAAGAAACGCTTCAGCTCGATCACGCCCCAGGGGGTCTGCACATACTTTTGCTTGGTCGCCCGCGAGATGGTGGACTCGTGCAGCTCAAGCTCCAGGGCCAGGTCGCGCAGCTGCATGGGACGCAAGCCGCTATGGCCTTGTTCGAAAAAGGCAATCTGCCGGTCGGTTATGGCCTGCATCACCCGCAGTATGGTCACGAAACGCTGGTTCACACTTTTAAGCAGGCCATGGGCCTGCTGCAGCTGTGCCTGCATGGCCGGCGCGGCCGGGGCCGCACTGAGCAGGCCTTCATAAACCCGATTGATGCGCACCCGAGGCATGACGGCTGGATTCACGCTGGCTATCCAGCGTCCTCGGATCTTGCGCACCAATACATCAGGCGTGATGTAAGCGGCCGTGGACGTGGCCCACTCTTTGGCTGGTTTGGGATCCAATTGCAACAACAAGGCATGGGCCGACAACAGCAGGTCGTGCTCGCAGGCCAGGGCATCGCGCAGTCGATTCAGATTGCCCGTTGCCAGCAAGGGCAAATGATCAGCCGCAATCCGCCTGGCCAGCTCCAGCACCCCCTGGGGCAAGGCTGGGCCTGCGGACAGCGCCTGCAAATGATTCAGCTGCAAGCCCAGGCATTCGCTTAAAGAGCGCGCCGCCACACCGGACGGATCGAATGACTGCAAAAGGCGCAGCGCCGCCTGCAGTTCGTCGTGCTCCACCCCGAGTTCGGCGGGAAGAAAAGTCAGGATTTCATCCAGACCCGTAAGCAAGTAGCCGTTCTCGTCGAGTTCATCTATCAGCAGAGACACCAAGGCGCAATCACGAGGCTGGGCACGGGTCAGACGCAATTGCTCCTGCAAATACTCTTGCAGGGTCTCTACCAGGGGCGTCTCGGGCCGCTGTGACTCTTCGTCTGCGTTATTGTTGCCGGCACGGTTGGTTAAACCCAACATCGTCCAGCGCTCTTCCAGGGCTTGCGCGTCGTCGGCTTCCGCAACACCGGCTTCGGTGTCATACTCTTCTTCACGCTCGAGCAGCGGGTTATCGTGCAGTGCCTGCGCCACTTCCAGTTCCAGCTCCTGCGTCGATAGTTGCAGAAATCGTAATGATTGCTGCAACTGTGGCGTCAAGGCCAATTGCTGATGCTGACGAAGTTCTAGGGACTGACGTGATTGCATAGTTAAAATAGTTTGTATGAAACCTGACACTCTGACTCAACAGCCTACCAGACAAGACCGCAGCCTGTTTCGCAACACGCTGCTCAAACTCACGGCCACGCAAAAAATCACCTGTGTCGTCGTGATTATTGTGGTGGCGCTGGTTTGGTACAAGTTGCTTAACCGACTACTGGCGTTTGGGCAAAACATCGACTACAGCGGACTGCAAGTCCTGGGTGCGCGCACCCTTGCCCTGCTCGAGCAGTACAACCCATTTTTTTGGTGGGTGGTCGTAGCCTTGTGCACGCTTATTATTGCCTATTTTCTATATCGTTTTGTGCTGGGCATGCAACGCAACGCACGGGCCAGGCTGGTCGACGAAACCACCGTGTCGCAGCTGGCTAGCCAGCTATCCGAATCCGCTCGCGAAGTCCTGCGCTGGGCCTGGCAAGACCGCCGAGATCCGCTCACCGTGGGCGATTTGCAACGCGCCCATACTGAAATCCGCAGCGGCCGGGCCTATAAAATTGCCTTGGCTCGCCGCCATGCCGCCGTATTGGGTGTGACCGACCCGGCGCCGTAACGGCTGAAAACTTGCCAATCCTGTAAAAATATGTTCGACTATGGGTATGCAAGCCGAACACATTTCCTTTGCCAACGCCACTACCCGCAGCCTTCCTGCGGGTTTCGCGTTGCGTGTTCAGCATGGCTCCCTCGTTGCACCCCTTCCCCAGCTGGCGCTATCGCTACTACTACCGATCGGTTGCCGGGCCTAGCGTCCGTGGTAGTTCGGCAGCCCCCTTCGCCACACCCATTTTTCCATCATCCCCCGTCAACACGCACGCGGCAAACGCCCCGATGATGGCAAACATATCGTTCAGCTATTAAAAAAACAGGTGTCCCATGATTTCGAACCCCTCCGACAAATATCGTCCATTTGTTGCCTTCGACCGCGACTTTTCCGAACGGACCTGGCCCAGCAAACGCATCACCCATCCGCCCATCTGGATGAGCACCGACCTGCGCGACGGCAACCAATCACTTATCGAACCCATGAGCGTCGAACGCAAGCTGCGTTTTTTCGAGCAACTGATCAAGATAGGTTTCAAGGAAATCGAAGTCGGTTTTCCTTCAGCGTCGCAAACCGACTATGACTTCATACGCAAGCTGGTCGACGAAAAGCGTATTCCCGACGACGTCACCATCATTGCCCTGACCCAATCGCGTGAAGACCTGATCAAACGCACGGTGGAATCGGCAGCCGGCGCCAAGCGGGCCATCATTCACCTGTACAACGCCTGCGCCCCCGCCTTCCGCAAGATTGTCTTCAACATGAGCAAGGACGAGATCAAGGAAATCGCCTTGTCGGGCACCCGTCTGGTCAAGGAATACACCTCCCAGCACCCTGAAACCACTTGGTTGTACGAGTATTCGCCGGAAGTCTTCAGCACCACCGAGCCCGAGTTCGCCCTGGAGGTATGCAACGCCGTCACCGAAGTCTGGCAGCCCACCCCCGAAGCCAAGATCATTTACAACCTGCCGGCTACCATTGAGGCCACCACGCCCAATATGTACGCCGACCAGATCGAATGGATGCACAACAAACTGAACAAGCGCGACTGCATCGTGCTCAGCGTGCACCCGCATAACGACCGGGGCACGGCAGTAGCCGCATCGGAACTGGCCGTCATGGCCGGCGCCGACCGCATCGAAGGCTGCCTGTTCGGCAGTGGCGAGCGCACCGGCAACGTCGACCTGGTCACCCTGGCGCTGAATCTGTACACACAGGGCATACACCCCGGGCTGGATTTCTCCGACATCGACGAAGTGCGCCGCTGTGTGGAGTACTGCAACCAATTGCCCGTACACCCGCGCCATCCTTATGCCGGCGACCTGGTCTTCACCGCCTTTTCAGGCTCACACCAGGATGCCATCAAGAAAGGCCTTGCACGCCAGCAAGCCGATGCCCTGTGGGAAGTTCCTTACCTGCCCATAGACCCGGCCGACCTCGGACGCAGCTACGACGCAGTGATACGCGTCAACAGCCAATCAGGCAAGGGTGGCGTTTCCTACCTGCTCGAAGCCGAACATGGTCTGGTCTTGCCGCGCCGCCTGCAAATTGAATTCAGCCGCGCCATTCAACGCGTCACTGACGAAACCGGCGCCGAAGTCACTGCCAGCCAGGTTCATGAACTCTTCTCCAGCGAGTACCTGCAGCAAGAGCAGCCCTGGAAGCTGGTGCGTCACCGCATCACGGGCAACCCCAAGGCGGCCAACGGCGAGCAGTTCATGATCGAGGTCGAGCTCGAAGAGAACGGCGTAGTGCGTAATCTGGTGGGCCGTGGCGACGGCGCCATTTCGGCGTTTGTGAATGCACTGGACATGCAAGTGCGCATCATGGACTATCACGAACATGCCATCGGCACCGGCACCGACACGCGTGCAGCTAGTTATGTAGAGCTGCGCGTGGGCGAGTCACCTACCGGTTTCGGCGTGGGCGTGCATGGCGATATCGTGACCGCTTCATTCATGGCCATACTCAGTGCCGTGAACCGGCACGCATCCACCGAGCAAGTAACAGCAGGTACCGACGCAGTCACCGCCTGAGCCTGAAGCAGGCTGCGCCATAGCAGCCCGCTTCCCACAGAAATCGGCCCCGACAGGGGCCGATTTTGTATCCACGGCAAACGCCTCAGGCGTAGCGCTTGGCTCCGGCCACACAAGCCACGGTGCACAGCGTCACGACCAGCATGGCCCAACTGACGGCTTCGTGCAGGAACAAGGCAGCCAGGCCCAGGCCGAAAAAGGGCTGAAGCAACTGCAGCTGCCCGACCGCTGCAATGCCGCCCTGGGCCAGGCCCCGATACCAGAAAATGAAGCCTATCAACATGCTGAACACTGAAACGTAGATCAGGCCCACCCACGCCGGCATCCCTACATGCGCGAACGAAGCCGGCATGGTGAACAAGGTAAGGGGCAGCGTGAGCGGCAGGGACAGCACCAATGCCCAACTGATGACCTGCCATCCACCCAGCCTGCGCGACAGGCTTGCGCCTTCGGCATAACCCAGGCCGCAAACCACAATGGCGGCCAACATCAACAAGTCGCCCTGCATGGATGCACGGAAAATGCCTGTAGCCGCGTAACCAACGACGAAAGCACTACCCAGCACAGCAAACAGCCAGAACGTGGCGCGAGGCCGCTCACCCCCTCGCAGCACGCCAAACAAAGCGGTAGAGATCGGCAACAGCCCCATATACACCAGGGAATGCGCCGAAGTTATATGTTGCAGGGCCAGGGCGGTGAACAAGGGAAAGCCCACCACCACGCCCAGAATGATCAGCAGCAAAGAGGCCATATCCTGCCTGCACGGACGGCGTTGGGCCAGCACGCGCAACAAAATCAAGCCCAGCAGGCCGGCAATGCATGCCCGTGCGCTGGTCACGAACCAGGGATCAAGATCAATGACGGCCGCACGCGTGGCAGGCAAGGAGCCCGAAAAAATCAGCATGCCAATAAAACCGTTGGTCCAGGCACTTGTTGTTTTATTCATTATTTCCTTGGGTTGGTCGCCGGGACGATGCTGTTTTTGAACATGATACCTCGGGTAAATACTGTAATAAGCCTGCAATAGATGTTGTTTAATATGAAAACGTTTTCATCACACTGTCAACAGCAAGAGAAACGTTCGTGGACAACAAACGACGCAGCGCACCCGTCTCCCTGATACAGATCGCCCACGAAGCCGAGGTCTCTCCGGCAACGGTATCTCGCGCATTCAATCGCCCCACACTTGTGCATACCCGCACGCTGGAGCGCATCATGGCGGTGGCCGAACGGCACGGCTTTCGTCCCAATCGCCTGGGCAGCAGCCTGCGTTCGGGCAGCACCCGCACGCTGGGTCTGGTGCTGCCCACGCTGTCCAATCCTGTTTTCGCCGACTGTTTCGAAGGCGCTGAAATGCGGGCCCGAGCATCGGGTTTCAGCGTCATGATGACAGTCACCCATTACGATCCTGCACAGGAAGCGGCTGCCGTACAACGCCTGATCGACCACCAACTCGACGGCGTTATCCTGACGGTGGCCAATCCTCGTCGCAGCCCGGTGCTCAAGGCATTGAAAGCCCGTGGCGTGAGTTATGTGCTGGCCTACAACGAATCCGACGCACATCCCTGCTCGGCAGTCGACAACTATGCCGCAGCCTCTGACATGATCAGCCACCTGGCCAGACTGGGTCACCGCCGCATTGCCTTCATAAGCGGTCCACTGAGCATGTCTGATCGGGCCGCAACACGTTTGTCAGGTGCCAGAAGCCGGGCACGGACTCTGGGCCTGGCGGCCGTCAAACACCACATCATGCCCAGCCACACTCAGGCCGACACCCAGGTCTTGAAGCAGATGTTGGGCAATCCCAACCCGCCCAGTGCCTTGTTTTGCTCGAACGATTTGCTGGCCACCACCGTCATCGTGGGCCTGCGGGACTTGGGCTACGGCGTGCCGCAAGATATCTCGGTCGCGGGCTTTGACGGCATGCGCTATGGCGCCGTCATGTCACCCAGCCTGACCACTATCGAGGCAGCCGGCTACGAAATCGGCAAGACCGCCTGCCATCTGTTGCTGGAACAGATAGAGCATCAGCCGCTGCGCAGCCAGCAAGTACCGCACACACTGATCACTGGAGCCAGCGCGGCACCCCATGGCACAGTGCTGCCCGCCCCCCTTACTACCTGCAAGAGCTAAACCATGCTTATCGCCCAAATCAGCGACCTGCACATACAGGAAAGCGGCAAGGACAAGGAATTGATCCAGGCCGAACATCACCTGAGCACCTGCATACAAACGCTGAACCGCCTGGCACCACGCCCTGATCTGGTCGTGATCACCGGTGACCTGACCGAGCATGGCCGCAAGCAAGAGTACTTAACGCTAAAGCCCTTGCTGGCGGAACTGAATATTCCCTATTTACTGATACCCGGCAATCACGACAGCCCCGCCATGTTGCGTGACGTCTTCCACGAACACGCGTACCTGCAGACTGGCTCACCCTTCATCCAATACGTTATTGATGACTGGCCGCTGCGCATTGTCGCACTGGATACCACCATACCCATGCGCAGCGACGGCGGTTTGTGTGCCGAGCGCCTGCAATGGCTAAGCAACACCCTGGCCCAGGCGCCTGACACCCCAACGCTGGTGCTGATGCACCACCCACCGTTCGAGACTGGCATAAAGAAGATGGACGAGCTGGGCCTGCTGACTGGGCGCGCGGCTTTTGCCGAGGTTATCGCGCCATATGGCAACATTGAACGCATACTCTGCGGCCACCTGCACCGAACCATGCTGTGCCGCGTGGGGCCCACGGTGGCATCCACCTGCCCGGGCACCGCACATCAGATCACGCTGGATCTTAACGCCGACGCCCAGGCGCTGTCATTCAATTTCGAGCCGCCAGGCTATCAGCTGCACTGGCAAGGCGCCCAGGGCCTGGTCACCCATCACGCCACGATAGGCGAGTTCCCTGGCCCCTATTCCTTCTGACGATCGCCCTAGCCTATGTCTACCATTTCCCTGGACAACATTACCAAGCAGTATGGTGATGCGCCACCCGCAGTGAACCAGATCGGCTTCGAAGTACAGGCCGGCACATTCACTGTGCTGCTCGGACCGTCGGGCTGCGGCAAATCGACCACGCTGCGCATGATAGCCGGGCTGGATACACCCAGCTCGGGCCGCATCCACATAGGTGGCCGCGACGTGACCGACCTGCCGCCCGCACAACGCAAGATCGCCATGGTCTTTCAGTCCTACGCATTATTCCCACACCTTAGCGTTCGGGAAAACATACTGTTTGGCCTGAAGGTACGCAAGGAACCGGCCGCGCAATACAAGCCAAGGCTGGCCAAAGTGGCCGCGCTGCTGGGCCTGGAAACACTGCTGGATCGCAAGCCCTCGCAGTTGTCGGGTGGACAGCAGCAACGTGTGGCTTTGGGGCGTGCGGTGATCTCTGAAGCACCGGTATGCCTGATGGATGAACCCCTGTCGAATCTGGACGCGCAACTGCGGCACGAGATGCGCCGGGAAATCAGGGCGCTGCAGCAAAGCCTGGGCATCACCATGGTGTACGTTACCCATGACCAGACCGAAGCGATGAGCATGGCCGACCAGGTGGTTCTTATGAACGGTGGGCGCATAGAGCAAAACGACAGCCCCGACCAACTGTATGGCCAGCCCGCCACGGAATTTTCCGCGCGCTTTATTGGTACGCCCCCCATGAACGTGCTGCATCTGGACGAACAGACACTGGCCCTGATCGCCGGCACCGGGCAACTTGCCGATCAGATACCCGGCGATGTCGCCACACTGGGTATACGCCCCGAGCACATAGCACTAAGCCAAGATACCGGCATACCCGCAAGCGTTGAAAGCGTCGAGTATTTTGGCGCCGACTCCATCATCATCGCGACACTGGGTGGCAACCCCGGCGTAGCGGTACGCGCGGCCGGGCATCTGCGTGCCGCGCATGGCGAACAGATCAAGCTCCTATGGAGCCCACACCAGCAGCACTTTTTTGACGCCTCGGGCCAGGCACTGCGCCACACGCCCCTCACTTCTTCTTAACAGGAAAAAATCATGCGACGTACTTTCTTAAAAGCTCTTGCATTCAGTGTTGCAGGCGCCTTTTCCACCGTACCGGCCTGGTCCCAGGCGGCACCGGTAGAGCTCGAATTCTATTATCCCGTTGCCGTGGGTGGCCCCATCACCAAGATCGTGGACGGTATGGTGGCTGAATTCGAAAAAGGCAATCCCGACATCAAGATCAACTCCGTTTATGCCGGTTCATATCAGGATTCTGTTGCCAAGGCACTGACCGCATATAAAGGCGGTAGCGCGCCACAGCTGGCGGTATTGTTGTCCACCGACATGTTCACCCTTATAGACGAAGGCGCCATCGTACCCTTCGATTCACTCATTAAGACAGACGAAGACAAGCAGTGGCTGGGCGATTTCTACCCCGGCTTCATGGCCAACAGCCAGACCGAAGGCAAGACCTGGGGTGTTCCCTTCCAGCGCTCGACCATCGTCATGTACTACAACAAAGACTTGTTCAAGGAAGCCGGCCTGAACCCCGATGCTCCGCCATCGACCTGGGAAGAGCTGGTCAGCCAGGGCAAGCAGCTGACCAAGCAAGACAGCAGCGGCCAGACTGAGCAGTGGGGCCTGGAAATTCCGTCGGGCGGCGCCTTTGCCTACTGGCTGTTCCAGGCGCTTACCACGCCCAACGACGCCATTTTGATGAACGAAGCGGGCAACGAAGTCTATCTGGACAAGCCTGCGGTTATCGAAGCCGCCCAGTTCTGGCACGACCTGGCCTACAAGCACAAGGTCATGCCTACCGGCACCATAGACTGGGGCACCACACCCAAGGACTTCCTGGTCGGCAAAACCGCCATCATGTGGACCACCACGGGCAATCTGACCAATGTGCGCAAGAACGCCAAGTTTGATTTCGGTGTGGCGCCCATGCCCAAATCCAAACAAGGCGGCAGCCCAACGGGCGGCGGCAACTTCTATTTGTTTGAATCAGCAACACCGGAACAACAGCAAGCTGCCTACAAATTCGTCAAATGGATGACCAGCCCCGAAAATGCCGCCGCCTGGAGCATCGCCACCGGCTACGTCGCCGTGAACAAGGCAGCCTGGGAAACCGAGAGCATGAAGAAATATGTACAGGAAGTGCCCCAGGCCCTGGTTGCCCGCGATCAGCTTGACGTTGCCGTGGCCGAGTTCTCGACCCACGACAACCAGCGCGTAACCAAGCTGTTGAACGACAACCTGCAAGCCATGCTGACCAACGCCAAGACTGCCGAAGAAGCCATGAAGGATGCCCAGTCCGAGGCCAACCGTCTGCTGCGTTCCTACAAGTAATACCATGCGCATGAAGCCATCGCTGCACGCAGTGTATGGCTGGCTGCTTCTGCTGCCAGCCATAGTCCTGCTTGGCGCCTTCACACACTATCCGGCGCTCGCCACCTTGTGGAACAGTTTTTTTTCCACACCCAAGGCCAGGCGACCGTCCGTGTTTGTGGGGATAGACAACTACCGGGCCATGACGGACGATCCGGTGTTCTGGCAGGCACTATGGAATAACCTGGCCTACGCGCTGGTGACCATACCCGTGTCGGTGGCGATTGCGCTCATCATGGCACTTTGGGTGAACCGCCAAATAGCCGGGCGCAGCTTCCTGCGCCTGGCTTACTTCACCCCCACGGTTCTGCCCATGGTGGCCGTGGCCAATATCTGGCTATTCTTCTATACCCCTCAATACGGTCTGGTCGACCAGATTGCGGGGGTGTTCAACCTGCCCGGCATGAACTGGCTGGGTAACCGGAACACCGCATTGCCCGCGCTGATGCTGGTCACCATATGGAAGGAGTCCGGCTTCTTCATGATCTTCTATCTGGCCGCGCTGCAGCAAGTGCCCCCGTCGCTGCGCGAAGCGGCATTGCTGGAGGGCGCCAGTCGATGGCAATACTTCTGGCGTGTACTGCTGCCCTTGCTGATGCCCACGACGCTGTTCGTGCTGATCAACGCGCTGATCAATGCCTTCCGGCTGGTCGACCACGTTTTGGTTATGACCAAGGGCGGCCCCGACAACGCCAGCACGCTGCTGCTGTTCTACATCTATGAGGTCGGCTTCAGCTACTGGGATACCTCGTATGCCGCTACGCTGTCGGTCGTGCTGCTGCTGATTCTGTCCATCACCGCATTCATAAAATTCCGCTGGCTGGACCGCAGGACACACTACCAATGACGCAAAAACTGGACACGCTGGGGGCCTGGCTGCTGGGCATACTGTGGTTTCTGCCGCTGGCCTACACCTTGTGGGCGGCGTTTCACCCGGCGGCCTATTCCACCCACTTCGACCTGACCGCGCCGTTGACCCTGGGCAACTTCGTGGCGGCCTGGAACGCGGCGCCCTTCGCCCAGTATTTTCTGAACACCTTCATCCTGGTGACCATGGTGCTGGCGGCGCAATTGGTGCTGTCCACGCTGGCGGCTTATTCATTCGCCCGCTTTACGTTCAAGGGGCGGGATCTGATGTTCATGCTGGTGCTGCTGCAACTAATGATCATGCCCGATGTGCTGATCGTGGAAAACTACCGGCTGATGTCCTGGCTAGGCGTGCGCGACACGATATTCGCAGTGGGCTTGCCCTACTTCGCTTCGGCCTTCGGCATCTTCCTGTTGCGTCAAACTTTCAAGACCGTGCCGCGAGAACTGGAAGAAGCCGCCAGAGTGGAAGGCGCCAGCCGCTGGCAGATACTGATGAAAGTCTACGTACCGCTGGCGAAACCCATCTATGTTGCCTACGGTCTGGTGTCCGTCAGCTACCACTGGAACAACTTCCTGTGGCCATTGATCATTACCAATTCGGTGGAATCGCGCCCCCTGACGGTAGGCCTGCAGGTCTTCGCCTCGACCGATCAAGGCATAGACTGGTCCATCATCACGGCTGCCACGCTGCTGAGCGCGGCGCCGTTGCTGGTCGCCTTCATGTTGTTTCAAAGACAGTTCGTGCAGTCGTTTATGCGGGCTGGGATACGGTAGGCGCAAAGCCTCCCCATACCCGTTACGATGTCCGCAAAACAGTGCAATGAGGACTAAGGCGCAAGGGGCATCCCGTAAGCGATTGCAGATACGAAAAATCAATACCCTCTATCATTGCCGTTACCAGCAAGCCCTCTGGACACACGTCAATGATGGCCAGATCTGTATATATGCGGTCGACCACCGCCTTACCCGTTAAGGGGTAGCTGCATTGCGACACAATTTTCGGTTGACCGTCGCGCGTAACATGATCCATGGTGACAAACAGCTGCTTTGCCCCGGCAACCAGGTCCATCGCACCTCCGACCGCAGGTATTGTTCCAGCCGCACCGGTATCCCAGTTGGCCAGATCCCCTTCCTCGGATACTTGAAACGCCCCCAGAACAGTCAGGTCAAGATGACCACCGCGCATCATGGCAAACGAGACAACATGATCAGTAATGGATGAGCCCTGAAGCAAGCTGACCGGCTCTTTACTGGCATTGATCAGATCTAAATCCAGAGGAGCGTCCGGATCGCCCGGCCCCATGCCGACAATGCCGTTCTCTGAGTGAAGGATAACGTCCTTATCCTTGGGCAAGTAACGCGAGATGAGTGTCGGTATACCAATGCCCAGATTAACGTAAAACCCATCAGGTATATCTTCAGCTACGCGTTGTGCAATCTGCTGCCTAGTCAACCCTTCAACCATTTCCCTGCTCCCCCACTCGCACTACACGCTGAACAAATATGCCTGGGGTAACTACCTGCTCTGGCGGAATACTACCCAGGTCAACAATTTGATCAACCTGCGCAACCGCCGTCGTGGCAGCCATGGCCATGACGGGAGCGAAATTCCTGCCAGCATAGCGGTAGGTCAGATTACCCCAACGGTCACCGTACTGGGCCTTCACAAATGCAAAATCACCCTTCAAAGGATGCTCGAGCACATAACCTACACCATCAATGACACGGGTTTCTTTTCCCTTTGCCAGATCAGTGCCATAAGAGGTCGGTGTAAAAAATGGCCCCATTCCTGCTCCGGCAGCTCGCATGCGTTCTGCCATCGTTCCTTGTGGGACGCATTCAAGCTCGACTGTACCGGCATGATAGCTGTCCGCAAACGCCACCGCATTCGGTTGCGCCTTATTCGATGAACGCGCGAAAGAGCAAATCATCTTGCGCACCCGGCCTGCCTCGACCAGTTGACTCAAGCCTACGGGCCCATTGCCAGCATTGTTATTCACTATGACCAAATCTCGAGCGCCCTGATCCAATAATGCGCATATCAATTGCGTAGGAACGCCAGAGGCACCAAACCCACCTATCAGGAGCGTTGCGCCATCATGAACATCAGAGACGGCCTCTTCCAAGCTAGCAACAGTTTTATCGAGCATCATCGCACTCCATACCCTGGTCCCGCACATTCATGATGCGACCTCGGTACCAAACACGGCAGTCGACTGACTGGACAGCGTCCCACCATTTCCATGCACCAATGCCAATTCGGCATGCTGAATTTGGCGATCGCCACACTCGCCCCGCAACTGCCGTACTGCTTCAATCAACAAGAAGATGCCATACATACCTGGATGCAGGCATGACAAGCCGCCCCCATTTGTATTTACTGGCAAGCGGCCGCCCGGAGCGATCGCTCCATTCTCAACAAATGCCCCCCCTTCCCCTTTTTTGCAGAACCCAAGGTCCTCCAGGAAAAGCAGTGTATTGATTGTGAAAGCGTCATATAGTTGGACGACGTCAATATCAGAAATACCAACACCCGCCATACACAGGGCGCGCTTGCCGGACTCGGCAGCAGCGGTCGTTGTCAGGTCGGGCATAGAAGAGATCTGCCTGTTCCAGACCGCCGTCGCGCTACCCAGCACGTATACCGGCTTGCGGGCCATATCCTTGGCACGATCCGAGCGCACCAGCACATAGGCGCCAGCACCATCGGTTACCAAGCAGCAATCACGTATGGACAACGGATCCGAGATCATGCGGGCACTCAAAACTTCGTCGATCGACAGCGGATCGCGCATAATCGCTTCTGGATTCAGTTGGGCCCATTTTCGAGCCGCCACAGCCACTTCCGCCAGTTGCCTACGTGTCGTGCCATATTCGTGCATATGTCGTGCTGCGGCAAGCGCATACGAAGTAATCGGCGACAACGGTGAGTAAGGTTGCTCGAAGGGCTGTGGATCCAGTAAGGCTCGCGCCTTCACTCCTTCTTTGCGGCCAAACACAGCAGTGCGCTGCGTGCTGCCATAACAAACAAGCACTGCGTTGCACTGCCCTGACTCGAGCGCAAGAATGGCTGGCAATAAATGAGCCAGAAAACTCGAACCGCCCAACATTGTGCTCTCTATAAACTGAGGCTGTATACCCAGATACTCCGCCACCGGCATTGCCCACATCGTGGCAGACGAGCTGCAGGTTGCCAATCCATCGATATCCTGCATAGTCAAGCCTGCATCAGCGACAGCTTTGGCAGCAGCCTGCGCCAGAATTTCAGCTTCAGAATAACCATGGGCTTCACCCAAACCAGCTACGCCTATGCCAGCGATCGCCACTTTCCCACGAAAATCGTTCAGAGATCTCATTTCTGCCCCTCGGGAAAAAAGACAAGCAGCCCTTTGCCCTGTTCAGTCACAACACGAGCCAATACATCCATCCCAATATGAAGGGCCTCATGTGCTATGCCATCAACACGACTCATCAATCTGACCCCCTCGTCGAGATCGATCAATGCAACGTTATAGTTACCGCCCGACTCTGGTTTGCGACGGATTACACTAAAGGAGTACACCCGCCCCTTTCCACCAGGGACAACCCATGTCAGATCGGTAGAGCCACAATGCTGGCATAGCACTCGTGGGAAAAACTGATGCTTTTCACATGCCTGACATCGTTGAATCTCGAACACTCCCTCATCCAAGCGGGAAAAATACCGCGCCTGAGGGCCGCAACCATCCGGCCCACTGTTTTGCTTATCC
This sequence comes from Alcaligenaceae bacterium, assembly GCA_013416405.1. Classification (GTDB taxonomy): domain Bacteria; phylum Pseudomonadota; class Gammaproteobacteria; order Burkholderiales; family Burkholderiaceae_B; genus Pusillimonas_C. The sequence goes on along the minus strand of JACCET010000003.1, from coordinate 259,215 downwards.
ATCTTTATCCTCACTCCTGTCGCAGGTGCGATATGCAGGCACCCGAGACATTGAAAATGCTATAGATCCGAAAACTTGCGTCCGCTGCTTGCCAGTTCCTTCAAAAGAGGGGCTGGCGTCCATAGCTCACCGTGCTCTGCATGAAACCGCTCAATCGTCGCCAATACCTCTGGCAATCCAACGGTATCAGCGTAGAACATCGGCCCTCCTCGGAATATCGGGAAGCCATAACCCGCCACATAGATCACGTCGATATCCGATGACCGTTGCGCAATACCCTCCTCGAGGATTCGAGCACCTTCATTGACCAGCGCATACATAGTGCGTTGAATGATCTCGGCATCGCTGATTTCGCGCCGCTGGATACCGGCAGCCAGAGCACATTCCTTGATAAGCTCATCTATCATGGGGTCTGGTATAGGATTGCGGCTCCCCTCTTCATAGCGGTAGAAGCCATTCTTGGTCTTCTGTCCCAAACGTCCCATCTCGCAGATCCGATCGGCAACGCTGCTATAACGAATATGGGCTGGGCGCGTTGGAGCCATACGCTTTCGAGCAGCCCAACTGATATCAAGCCCCGCCATATCTCCCATTTGCAAGGGCCCCATAGCCATTCCAAAACGGCGTAAGGCACCGTCTACTTGCGCCGGCGAAGCCCCCTCTTCTAACAGGAAGTGAGCTTCCCGCGTATAAGGACTAACCATGCGATTGCCCACAAAGCCATCGCATACACCCACCAGAACCGGAATTTTTCCAATCACTCTGGCGAGATTGAACAGGGTCGCGATAACTTCCGGGCTTGTTTCTGCCCCCTGCACAACCTCCAGCAAGCGCATAACATTTGCCGGACTAAAAAAATGGGTTCCTATTACATGGCTACGCCGAGACGTAGCTGCTGCAAGCACGTTGATATCCAATCGCGATGTGTTTGATGCAAGGATCACCTCAGGTTTACATACAATATCAAGGTTGGAAAAAATTTCCTTCTTGACATCCATATCTTCAAAGGCTGCTTCAATCACCAGATCGACATTGGCAAGATCCTGATACTCAACGGTCCGCTTGATCAATGCCAAACGCTGCTCCATAGCAAACTGATCAAGTTTTTTCCGCTTCACACTGGCTGCGTAATTGTCTTTCATTACTTTCCAGCCACGATCCAGCGCCGCCTGATCACGCTCAAGCAAGACGACAGGTATGCCTGCGTTTGCCAAGCTCATTGCAATGCCGCCGCCCATCGTACCAGCACCAACGACACCAACATGTTTGATCGGCCGGGGCTGCACATCGGCATCAGGCAGCTTCATGGCTGCCCGTTCCGCAAAAAACACGTGCCGCTGAGCCTTAGACTGATCATCATTCACCAGGAGCTGGAAACGCTCACGCTCAAACTCGAGACCCTCATCAAGATCGGATGTCAGCGTTTTCTCAATGCAAGCTATGCACTCAAGCGGCGCCATACACCCGCGATAACGCCTACCGGCTTGTTGGCGTGCCACCTCGAACACCCCGGGGTCCTTGGGCGCGGCAACCGGCCCACGACTCAACCGACGCATACCTTCTGTGCTGTCTGCAGCTAGCAGCCCCAGCTGGCAGGCCTCTTGTACCAAATCGCCAACCGAAATCTGATCAATCAAACCGTAGCGCAAACCGTCATCTGCATTAATTGAGTCGCCGCTTGTGATGATATCCAGTGCGGCTTCCACACCGATCAGTCGAGGCAGACGCTGAGTGCCACCGGCACCAGGCAGGACGCCCAGCTTGACTTCCGGCAAGCCAAAAGACGCTTGAGCGTCAGCCACCCGATAGTGACAGCCAAGCGCCAGCTCAAGTCCTCCGCCCAGCGCGATACCGTTGATGGCCGCCACAGTTGGTTTGGGTGAATTTTCCAACGTGCTGATAAGGTCCCTCAGCAGCGGTTTCTGTGACGTCAACGGCGTGTTGAACTCACGTATATCGGCCCCACCGGAGAATAATTTCCCAGCTCCGGTAAGTACTATGGCCAGCACCCCAGGATCAGCAATCGCTTCGTTCAACGCCTTGCCCAGCGCGACCCGCAGCGCACTGCCCAGGCTGTTGACCGGTGGATTCTGTATAGTCAGAATAGCCACCTGGCCTGTCGGCAAAATCTTGATCTGCTTGCTGATCATGGCTAGCTGCCCAGCTCGATAATGACTTGACCTTCTTCGACCGAATCGTCAACCGAGACCGAAATCTTGGCGACCGTTCCGTCATAGTCGGAGCTCACCGGAATCTCCATTTTCATGGATTCAATGGTGACAACATCGTCACCCGCACTTACCGTGTCGCCCACTTTCACAAGTACGGCCAATACACGACCGGTTACCGTTGCTTCAATCTGATCCATTATTTGCTCCTTGCTATAGGTTTGTTATTTGGCGCTGTCGGCCAGTATCCGCTGCACTATTTCGGTAGACACTACGGCACGGCCAAAGTCCTTGTCTGCCAGCACGCGCTGTATAAACGGAATGTTTGTTTTCACTCCAGAAATCGTGAAAGCTTGCAAAGCCGCGGACAGTATTTGAATGGCAGCATCTCGGGTTTCCGCCTTGGCAATCACTTTCGCCACCAAAGGATCGTAGTAACTCGAAATACGCGAACCTTGTTGATACCCGGTTTCTACGCGTACCGCCTCCATGGATGGAGGCACGAATTCTTTGAGCACGCCTGGCGAAGGAATAAAGCGCACAGGATCTTCTGCATAGATTCGAGCTTCCAGCGCATGCCCCCCAAGACTGATGGTTTTCGGCAATACATCATCTATCTGCTCGCCAGTTGCCAAGCGGATCTGGGCTTTGACTAGATCAATACCCGTTACCTCTTCTGTAACGGCATGTTCAACTTGCAGCCGGGTATTCACCTCGAGAAATGAGAAGCCCCTATCCGGGGTATACAGCATCTCAACCGTCCCTATCACGTCATACCGTAGCGCTGCGAGTATCTTTTCCAGCTGGGCAGCCATGGCAGCAACGCAATCCCGGTCCAGGGCTGGGGCAGGCGCTTCCTCCAGTACTTTCTGGTGACGCCGCTGGGTAGAGCAATCGCGCTCATAGATGCACCGCACACCACCATACTTGTCAGCAAGGAACTGAAACTCGATATGCCTTGGGGCTTGAATGAACGGCTCGAGATATAGATCGGTACGACCGAAGCTACGCTCTGAGATAGATCTTGCACGAGGCCATTCCGTTGCAATCTGATTGGCCGAGAACAAAGGCAGCATCCCTATGCCACCGCCACCCGAAGCCGGTTTGATCAGCAGGGGAAACCCCAGCCTTTCAGCGGCCGCATGAACCTCGGCCAAGTCGTCGCCCAGGACATCGCTGCTATCCACCATCGGCATACCAGCCGCACGCATCGCATCACGGGCCTGCGTCTTATGACCAAGCATCTGGATCAAGTCTGGTGAAGGGCCAATGAAACAAACGCCAGCCTTTTGAACAGCACGAGCGAAATCTGCATTTTCGGACAGGAAGCCATAGCCAGGATGCAAGGCATCAACCTCATAGTCGCGTGCGACCTTCAGTATGATCTGCTGGTTCAAATAGCTTTGCAAAGGCGTAGGCGGCCCAATGCATTCAGCAAAATCGGCCTCTTGCAGATAAGGCAGATCTTTATCCGCCTCTGAGTACACTGCAACCGACTCAAGGCCCATCTCTCGTATCGCTCGTATAACTCTGCGCGCAATAGCCCCTCGATTGGCAACCAGTATCCGTTTTACATTGACTGTTGCTACCATGATTACGGCCTATACCCAAAGCTACGGGGTCCCGCTTTGCACAAGGGGATAGCCACATCAATAAATTCTTCAAGCAACGATCGGGTTTGCGCAGGGTCAATAATATCCTCGATAACAAACGCCTCTGCACTACGAAACGGTGAAGTCAACGACTGAACGCGCTCTTCGATTTCCGCACGTTTAGCATCAGGATTTTCAGCCGACTCGATTTCTCGCTTATAAGCCACTTCAAGACCACCTTCAATGGGCAGCGAACCCCAACGCGCTGAAGGCCAGGCATAACGGAAATTGAACCGTCCATCGCTTTGATGGCCGCCCGCCGCCACACCAAAAGCTTTACGGATAATGAATGTGCACCAAGGAACAGTGGTTTGAGCAACTGCCGTCAGAGCCCGCACACCATAGCGCATGGCACCTTCCTGTTCGGCACCCAACCCTATCTGGAAGCCAGGAACATCAACAAGATTGACCACTGGCAAATGGAAAATTTCTGCCAAATCGAGCATACGTACAAATTTCTCGGAGGCTTGCTTATCCCAGGCGCCACCATAGTGATAAGGATCGCTGGCAAACATTACAACAGGCCACCCCTTGATTCTAGCCAGGCCGACAATCAGCGACCGCCCCCATTTGTTGCCAATTTCCATGAACGAGCCCTCATCCACCAGGGACTCTACAATCGGGCGCATTTTATAGACTAGGCGTGATTCCGCTGGTATTACTGAGCGAAGCCAATCATAATCCTGGGATTTTGTAGCTACAGGTTCCGTCCGCGGAGGCAGCTCATGAACTGAACGCGGCAGATAAGAAAGGAACCGCCGAGCCTTGGCAAACGCCTGCTCTTCGCTGGCAACCTCATCGTCAACCACCCCGTTGCGGGCATGAATGCCGCTGCCGCCCAGCTCGTTTTTGTCCAGCACCTGGCCAATACGCGCCACAACCGGAGGGCCGGCGATAAACAACTGAGAAGTATTCTTGACCATGACCGAGTAATGACTGGCCGTAACACGCGCCGCGCCAAGCCCAGCCACCGAACCCAAAGCCAATGACACAACCGGAACGGTTGCCAGATTATGTGTCATGGTTGGCCACATCCGCAGCTTGGGTAGCAAGGCATAGCCCTGATTCTCGATATTCTTTACAGAGCCGCCGCCACCTGTTCCGTCTACCATGCGTATCAGCGGCAGTTTCAGGTCGAGAGCCATGCGCTCAGACGCCATCAGCTTGTCACCGACCGCACCGTCGTTCGCCCCACCGCGCACCGTAAAGTCATCAGCCGCTAAAACCACCGGCCGGCCATCTATCCGCGCACGCCCAGTAAGAAAGTTCGAAGGAGTAAAGTCGATGAGGCGCCCGTGTGCGTCATACTCTCCATTACCGCTCAGTGCCCCTACCTCGCGGAAAGAGCCCTCATCCACCAGACGATCGATACGTTCCCGCACCGGCAACCTGCCTTTCTGACGATGCCGCTCGACCTTTTCCGGCCCGCCCATTTTTTTTGCCAGCTGCGCGCGACGCTCAAGCTCGTCCAACTCTTTCTGCCAAGACATCTTGTTGTACTCCCAAGTCCACTTATACTGGCCGGCGCACGCAAATCAAGAAGCGAACGCCGGCATTTATCAGACCTACTGATTGATCGTTATCTTTGCCCGTTTGATCAGATCACCATTCTGCTGGAGCTCTGAATCAATTTTCTTATAAAACTCTTCCGGGCTTTGCGTAAGCACATTCCCCTGAGCCATCAGTTTTTTCTGAATTTCAGGATCGCGCGCAACGGCAGCTATTTCTTGATTCAAACGATCAACCACTTCTTTTGGTGTGCCATCTGGCGCAAAGGTACCGACCCAGAACGAAATATCAAAGTCCGCATAGCCTTGCTCGGCAACAGTAGGCACGTCGGGCAGATCACGCCAGCGTTCTTTTGCTGAAATCGCCAGCGGCTTAAGCTTGCCCGACTTCATCAACGGGACACCTGAAAGGGTGTCGAAACCATAGTAGATATCCCCTGCCAGTAGTGCAGCCTCCATTGGAGCCGCACCACGATAAGGCACATGCACCATATCGGTATTGGACATCGCCGCAAGTTGCGCACCCGCCAAATGCATTAGATTCCCATTGCCTGCGGAGCCGTAGGTAACATGCCCAGGTTCTTTAGCAGCCAAGTCAACAAGGTCTTTGAGAGATGAAATCGATGCTGTATTAGGATTCTCAGGATTGATAGCCAGCACAAAAGGCACGGACACCACCGTGGAAATAGGCGCAAAATCTTTCAGTGGATGGTATTGCAGATCGGAATACAACAATGGATTTACCGTGATGGAGCTTGAGTTGCTGACCAGCAGGGTATAGCCATCTGGATTTGCCTGAGCCACCGTACGGGCTGCGATCATGCCATTGGCGCCCGTCTTATTGTCCACAACAAAGGTAGCCCCCATACGCTTGGTCAAGCCTTCCCCAATAATGCGAGCGACCGTGTCAATAGTGCTTCCTGGGCTAAATCCTACAACCAGCTTAACGGGCTGGTTAGGATAGTCACTGGCGTATACAAGCGAACTCGTCGCCGCAAGTGCAGCCAAAGCGCTTGACGCAACCACTTTTCCAAAAAACCTCATATCAACCTCCTGTTTAGTACAGCCTGTTATATATTGATTACCTATATCGTTCTATTATGCAGAACGGTTATTCTATTTTATAGGTTGTCATATAAAACTGTCAATGATTTGAGGAGGGCATTGATAGCTGGGCGGCGACTGCTTATACTGGTCGAAGCGGTCGTAGCACCAAGGCCGACGAACTACTTGACCGCTCCGAATACCTAGACTCAAGACCGATTCCGGAACATGACCATGCCGCAAACCAATATTGATACAGCTTGCCTTCCTGAGTACGAGGTATACGCCTTGCGATATGCACACCTGGAACGGACGCGACGCGACAACTTCCTGGGCGGCGATCCGCACGACGGCCCCATGCCCATGGACTTTTTCGTATGGCTTTTGCGCGCGGGTGAGCGTCTGCTGCTGGTGGATACCGGCTTCAATGCGGCCACGGCCGCCAAGCGCAAGCGCGAATTGATTCGTTGCCCCATCGAAGCGCTATCCAGCCTGGGCATCGAGGCCGCGCAAATCAGCGATGTCATCCTGACCCATCTGCACTACGACCATGCCGGCAATCTCGACAAACTGCCCAACGCACGCTTTCATATACAAGATGCCGAAGTCGAGTACGCCACCGGGCGCTGCATGTGCTTCGAACCGCTGCGGCATGCTTACTCAGTAGACGACGTCGTCACACTTGTGCGCAGTGTCTACGATGACAGGGTGGTATTCCATGACGGCGATCAAACCATTGCGCCCGGTGTCAGCCTACTGAAGATAGGGGGGCACACCAAGGGCTTGCAGTCAGTGCGTGTGCATACCGCAAGAGGCTGGGTGGTCCTGGCTTCGGACGCATCCCATTACTACGAGAATATGGAAAAGCACAGGCCATTTCCCATTGTGCATAACGTCGCCAACATGCTGACGGGCTATACCCGCTTGTCGGCGGCGGCCGATAGCCCCGATCACCTGGTGCCGGGCCATGACCCCATGGTCATGGCCCGCTATCCGCTATACAAGCCAGATGATCCGGACACCGTCATGTTGCATGTGGCGCCCGGACAGCCAGCCGTTTAGTCAACCCTTGCGCCAGAGGCTTCAACGGCCTTGGCCCACTGGGCCGACTCTTCCTTGACCAGCTTCTGGAAGTCTTCGGGGCCGCTATTTACGATTTCGGCACCCATGGCTTCCATGCGCTTGGTGAATTCAGGCGCTGCCACCACTTTATGTGATGCCTTGAAAATGGTTTGCGATACATTTTCGGGCAAATCTTTGGGGCCGAACAGGCCAAACCAGGTCGCCGCATTAAAGCCTTCAAGACCGGCTTCAGTCATGGTCGGCACATCGGCGATCGCAGGGATACGTGTAGGATTTGCCAGGGCAATGGCCTTTACCTTATTGGCCTGGATATGCGGCAACGCGGCGGATAGCGTCACGAACGCAGACTCCACCTGCCCGGCCAGCACGTCATTGAGCATAGGCGCATCGCCCCGGTAAGGGATATGCAACAGATTGGCACCTGTGCGCTCCTTGAACAGTACTTGCGTCAAATGCTGAGGCGAGCCATTACCCGGCGAGCCAACCGATATCCCCTCCGGATTGGTTTTCGCATATTCGATGTACTCGGCCAGCGTCGACGCCTTGAACGACGGCGTAGTGATCAGCACGATGGGGATGCGTGCGACCAGCGTAATCGGCGTGAAGTCGGCGATAGGGTCATAAGACAGCTTGTTGTACAGGCTGCCGCTGATCGTGTGCGCGGCCGTCGTCATGTACAGCGTATAGCCATCGTTCTTTTTACGAGCCACCTCGGCCGCAGCCAACGTGGTGCCCGCGCCAGGCTTGTTGACCGCGACTATGGTTTGGCCCAACTCTTTGGACACATCGGTTGCAACCAGGCGTGCGATCACGTCAGTCGCACCGCCGGCGGCGTAAGGCACGATCAGTTCGATAGGTTTGTTGGGGTAATCGGCCGCCATAGTGACCGCACTGAACATGGCACAGCTGATGCCGGCCAGGGTTGATAGCTTTTTCAAATCCATTGTGCTTCCTTGTTGAGTGCCCTTGTGATTACGGCACTGCATGCATTCAAAGTTCTTTCAGACAGAACAATCGTTCTAATCATAGATGAACATTCTCGCTTTTTTCAATCGGGCTTGTCAATCCAGTGTTCGGTGCTCCCGATGGAGATTTCTGCTTGACATCACTCCATCGGTTATCGATAATAAAACAGAACGATCGGTTCGTCTAACAGAACGACCTATCAAAACGATCACGAAATACATAAAACCGGAGTCACCCTCACATGTCGCAGCAGCCGAATCAAGATCCCAAGCCTATTCTTATAAACGGTGAATGGGTCGCAGGCGGAGCCGAGTCCTTCGAATCCATCAATCCTGCCAACGGACAAGTGAATTATCGGCTGCCCATTGCCACGCAGGCACAGGTAGACGCGGCCGTTGCCTCGGCCAAGGCTGCCGCTGCCCAGCCAGCATGGAAAGACATGTTGCCTCATGTACGCGCCCAGTTACTGATGCGCATGGCCGAGCTTATTGTTCAGAACGGCGATGAATTCGCGCGCCTGCAAATGCAGGAAAACGGCAAGGTCTGGGCAGAGTGCAAGGCACAAGCCGCCAGCGCCGCGGCCACCTTCCGTTATTACGCCGCCGTATGCGAAACGACAGGCGCTGAGGTCACGCCTGCTCGCGGCAACTACTTATCCATGACCGCCTACGAGCCTTATGGCGTGGTCGCCGCCATCACACCCTGGAATTCCCCCTTGACCATGGAGGCCCAGAAAGTTGCGCCGGCACTGGCCGCGGGCAATGCGGTCATCCTCAAACCGTCCGAAGTCACGCCATCACCGGCATTGCTGCTAGGCAAGATCGGTCTGGAAGCGGGCTTGCCTCCCGGTATTTTGAATGTATTGACCGGCGATGGCGCCGTGACCGGCAAGGCCCTGGTTCAGCACCGCGATGTGCGCATGGTGTCGTTTACCGGCGGCACGGCAACCGGCCGCAGCATAGGCATGATTGCTGCCGAGCGCCTCATTCCCGTCGCGCTCGAGCTGGGCGGAAAATCACCCCATATTGTCTTTGAAGACGCCAATCTTGAGTCGGCGGTCGAGAACATCATGGGCGGCATTTTCGAGGGCAGCGGGCAATCCTGCGTGGCGGGTTCGCGATTGTTTGTACAGCGCAGCGTCTACGACAAGCTGCTGGATCTGCTGGTCAAGCGCGCCGGCGCCATTAAGGTCGACCAGCCTGAAGCGCAGGGCGCTCAAATGGGCCCTATCGCCAGCTTCGGTCAGCGCGACCGCATAGAAAAGCTGGTGGCATCGGCCAAGGCCGAAGGCGGTCAGATCGTTCTGGGCGGCAAGCGCCCCGAAGGCGCACAGTTTGAAAACGGGGCGTACTTCCTACCCACCATCATCACCGGCCTGACCAATCAGGCCACCGCCGTACGCGAAGAAATCTTCGGGCCAGTGCTGTGCGTATTGCCTTTCGAAGACGAGGCTGATCTTATCGCCCAAGCCAACGACAGTCTGTACGGCCTGGCATCCGGCATCTGGACCGCAAACTATCAACGCGCCTGGCGTGTCGCTCGCGCTCTGGAAGCCGGCCTGGTCTGGATCAACACCTACAAACAGCTGTCGATCTCGACACCGTTTGGCGGCTTCAAAGACAGCGGCCTTGGCCGCGAGAAGGGCACGGGTGGCTTGCGGCTGTATCAGCAAAGCAAGGGCATCTACTGGAGCATGGACCCCAACAATATGGGTCAAGGATAAGGCGTCGCGCCTGCATACAGCACACAGCAACAATCAAAGCAGTTCCAAGGAAATATGTAATGTCATCAGCGATCAAAGTCATAGGTTTTATCGGGGTCGGCGTCATGGGTGAACCCATCTGCCGTCATATCGCCACCAAAAGCGGGCTGCCAGTGCTCGCCTTCGACCGCGACGCCGCACCTTTGCAGCGCCTGGCCGAACACGGCGTACAAGCCGCCAGCGCAAACGATATCTCGGCGCAGGCCGATATCATTTTTATGTCCTTGCCCTCGGGCGAGATCGTGGAAAAAGTCGTGATGGGCGAAAACAATGACGGCTTGCTGGGCAATGGTCGCAGCGGCCAGCTCATTGTCGACCTGAGCACATCACCGGTGGATCTGAGCCGCCGGATTGGCGCCGAGCTTGCCAAAAACGGCATGCGCTTTGCCGACGCACCCGTCATGCGCACCCGCGCCGCCGCCGAAGCCGGCACGCTGGCCGTGCCCGTCGGCGCCGATGACGATATCTTCGCCATCATCAAGCCTTTGCTCGATACCTTTGCGTCAGACGTGACGCACGTCGGCGGCATAGGTGCCGGTCAGGTGGTCAAGATCCTGAACAATATGGTTTTGTATGAAACCGTGCTGGCGCTCAGCGAAGCGCGTGCGATAGGCGCGCGCGCCGGGGTCGATCCCGACCGCCTGTTCTCGGCCATGTCCACCGGCTCGGCCGACAGCTTTGCCCTGCGCAACCATGGCATGAAGGCCATCGCGCCGCAAAACTTTCCTGAAAAGGCCTTCCCCGTTTCCTACGCCAAGAAAGACCTGCTCTACGCAGTGGGTTTGGCCGAGCAGGTGGGTGTGGACGCAACCGGCGCGAAAAACCTGGTGGCTTGTTTCGATCAGGCGATTGCCGCCGGCCACGGCGACAAGTACGCTCCTGCAATCTCGCTGGTTTTTGAAGGTAAGTAATACCAATGCCCATGCGCTCCGCGGCCCGGAGCGCATGGCCCGCCAACACCGTCGATCCTGGTGCAGAATGGCCGATATGGCATAATCAAGCACCAAAACAACATCAATTTTTCGCCTGCCTCATGAGCCCCTCTATCGTTCAGGAAGGCGACGGCGTTGCCGCCGTCGACCGCGCCCTGCTCATCGTCGATGTCATCGCGCAACGCGGCGAACCCATTACCCTGGCCGACTTATCGCGCGCCACGGGCTTCTATAAAAGCACACTGCTGCGCCTTATTGCTTCGCTGGAAAGGGCATCGCTGGTGATCCGACGCGGCGACGGCCGCTATGCCCTGGGCTCGTACGCACACCAACTGGGGCGCTGCTACGAAGCCGCCTACCGTCTGTCTGAAGTCTTACTGCCCTTGCTGAACGACCTGGTCGACAAAGGTAGCGAAAGTGCATCTTTCCATACCTATCACGATACGCAGTCGCGCATTTGTCTGCTGCGCGTAGACTCGCATCACTCAACGCTGGATCGCATACGCGTGGGCGAGCTTTTACCCCTGGACAGGGGAGCAGCCGGCAAACTGATCATATGGCACGGTCAGGGTGACACGCCCGCGCCTGAAGATGATTTGCTTACCCTATCCATGGGTGAGCGCGACCCGAACTGCGCCGCGGTTGCCAGCCCCGTGTTTGGGCCGGACAACGAATTTTGCGGCGCAATTTCGCTTTCTGGCCCCAAAGAGCGTTTCACACCCGCCGCAATCAAGAAAATGTCGCGCATGGTGCTGCTGGCGGCCGAACAGGCCACGCTTACCCTGGGCGGACGCTGGCCTGCAAGACGCAAGCCCGCTACGGGCCGTAGAACCTAAAACCCAACCACCAAGCCAGGCAAGTCCACGGTTACACGCGGCTTTTGCAGCGCCAATGCGGTATGGCTGGCGAATTCGTGCAGCATCTGTGGATTTTGTTCCAGCTGTGCATGGCCCAGCGCATCGGCGACGCCCAGGATTTTATCGAGCAGCAAAATCTTGCCGCTGGGCCGCAAGGGCTCGCAACCCAGCCGAACCCAGGTCGCATCGAACCATTCGCGGGAAGCCTGCGAACTGGCGCTGTCGGGATCAACGTCGACACTGGTTTCCAGTGACTGCCGGCTGCTGAAAATAACTTCTACCGCACTACGCATAAAGCCCCCTATGGCTTGCAAAGACAGACGCGTGTTTTACCACGAAGGAGCGGGCTCCCAGACTACATCGGCATCATGATCGCGTGACAAACGCAACATGGCCAGCAGGGGAAACGCACGACGACGAAAGCTGACGGGCTCGGAAATGGGATGTTTCTTGGAGTCGTTATCGTCTTTGTCGTCTGGGTATTCATCTTCGGCATTGACCGAAATGGCCTGTTCTATACCTTTGATGGCGGCATCGAGATGGTCGCGAGTGATGACACCCCTTTCAGGCAGCGTATCGGTGTAGGGCTTGCCGGCCGCCTTAAGGATGGGCAGCGCGTGATGCGCAAACATCAGCACTTCGGCAGCGGCTTTAGAGTGAAAGACTATAAGCATTGCAGTTTCCCTCAATAGACACATCCATACACTACCCTAACTTAAGAAAGCTGCCAAGCGGCAAGATAGCAAGGTTAATGTCGCCGGGGGCCATCATGCCAAGTCAGCTTTATTCCGCACTGTGTTTCATACTGTTGGCCTGGGCCTTTGCGCCATTAACCGTGGCGTACGCACAAGGCACTTGCGGCCCTTCGGCTCTGGGCGCACCTTGCGCCACAGGGGGTGTTGCGGTGGCCGGGCAAACTGAACCCACACTTAATCTTGGGGTGGGCAACCCCATACATCTGGCCACCGGCAACAAATACCAAAAAGAAATCGATCTTCCCGGGCACCTTCAACTGCCTGGCATAGAAATCGTACGCCACTACAACTCACTGGATCGACGCACGTCAATATTGGGCCAGGGCTGGTCTTTGTCCTACAACACGCGGCTGTTTCATGCGGGCGGAGCCTGGCAAATCGTGCAGGCCGACGGCAGCCGCATCCGCTATGCCAGCCGGCAAGGCAAGCCGGTTGCCAACGCATACGGAACGCTCACGACCCACGACAAGGAATGGGTCTGGTCGTGGCCCAATGGCCGCCGGCTGCGGTTCAGTGCCCAGGGTTTTCTAATGCATATCGCCGCGCCCGATGGCACGGCGATAAATCTTATACGCTCGCAGCAGGCCGGGCCGCTGAACCATACGCTAGAACGAATTGAAAGCGGCCAGGGTGGTTGGCTGCAGTTTACTTATCGCATGCACGCAGGCCTGGCCTACCTGGATCGCGTATCCACCTCTTTGGGGCACTTTAGCTACCTATACGAAAGCGCCGGTACGCATGCCGATACGGCACTATCCCGTTTGCGCCTGATCGGTGTCATACGCCCAGACGGCATGCAAAAGCAATATCTATACGAAACCGCCCTTCAGTCCGGCAATCCCTACGCCCTAACAGGCATCACCATCAGCAACACAAAGCAAGAAACCAGGCAGCGCATCCGCTCCTGGGCCTACGACAGCCAAGGCCGCGCCATTCTATCTGTAGCAGGGCCTCCAGACAGCCAGGCAGGCAAGCTTCACCTGGCCTACCCACAGTCCGCCCAGGCCGGTGGCCTGAACGGCCTGACCGTGGTCACCAACGCCAGCGGGCAGCAAACCCGCTTTCATACCGCCATCAAAGGTGGGCGCCATGTGCTGACGCAGGTCAGCGGCGCCTATTGCGCAACTTGCCCGGCGCCAGGCAGCACAGCCCGCTACGATGCCCAGGGTCGCCTGCTGCATATTAACGGCACACGTATACAACGTGCGGCCAATGGCCAGCCCACGGCCGTACATCCCAGGGCGCCGGGCTGGCCAGGCCTGGCCCTGCACCATCCAGAACATGGCCGCCGCCAATCATGGCACTCGTCGCTAACGGGCACGGAGCATATGTTGTATAACCCCAGGCATCTGCCCTTGCAACGGCGCTTTCAAAATGGTGATACCCACCACTATCAGTATGACGCTCAAGGCCGTCCCATTACCATTACAGCTAGCCACCAGGGTGCCGCCCAAGTCACCCGGCTCAGTTGGCGGGGCGCCTTGCTTGGCCGCATCCAGCATCCGCAAGCCTCTGAAACCCGCAGCTACGACAGCCTGAATCGCCTTAGCCAACGCCAGGTGCAGCGCGTATCCGCACTGCCAGGCTTATCTTTGCGCTATACGGAATCCTTTGAATACGACGATCAACATCGCCTGCTGCGTCATCACCTGCCTGAAGGCGGCTCGCTGTCGTATCTGTGGAGCAGGGCGGGCCGCCTGAGCGCCATCCATTGGCACGACACGCAAGGCAAAACCCATGTGGTCATAAGCAGCAGCCCGGGCATGGCCGGTTATCGCTACGGCAATGGGCTGCACCTGTACACGCAAGCCAACCAGCAAGGTCAAACCGCGCAACTGACGCTGAGCGCCCCCGGGCAGGCGCCACTATTCACGCTGAATCAGCATTACAACCAACAAGGCCTGCTGCAACAAGAGGCCTATGCGGTGCCCAGCCTGAACTACAACGACACCTGGCGCTATGCCTACGACAGCCAGGCCAGGCTGATTGGCGCGCAAGGGCTGCGTCAGCAAACCGCTGAACCAGCGCTAACGGCCATGCACCAAGACACCCTTTGGTATGCCTGGCATCCCGACGGATCGCTGGCAGCCCTGCGCCATAACGGGGCCACGCATAAACCCGCCATTACACGCGATACCTCGGGCCTGCCCATCGCCACCCAAGACTATCGCCTGCGCTATGGGCCGCAGCGCCGTCTGGAACAAGTATCCGACCTGGCCAACAATATCGTCGCTCGCTATTCGCACAACGCCTACGGCCAACGCATCACCAAGGTCGGCGCCCATGCGCATACCGACTACTTTTACCTGCACAATCAGCTTGTGGCGGAACGCCTGCATCCGCCCGAAGACACGGCTGCCAGCGGCCACGTCACACCTTTCAGCGTTAGTCGCCGCTATATACGTGCCGGCCATACCGTCATTGGACTTATTGTCTACCCCCAACCGTCGCCCCAAGTCGCCAAAATGCAATCGGCCCAGCTATACGCCGTTCACACCGACCTGGTCGGCGCGCCACGCCTGATCACCGACCACGAGCAGCGTATACGCTGGCTGGCCACCTATAGCCCAGCGGGCACCGCCCTGCGCGTGGCGGGCGACCTAAATCTGAATCTGCGCCTGCCCGGCCAGGTATTCGATGCCGAAACCGGCTGGCACGACAATATCCTACGTACCTATCTGCCCAGGCTAGGCCAGTATCTTGAGCCTGACCCGCTGGGACCCCTGCCTGGCAGCCAGGCCCTGGGCTACGCGGCGCAACAGCCCAGGCGCCATATCGATCCCCTGGGGCTGTTGCTGTTTGCCTTCGATGCCACACGACACAGCCCCACCACGCACAGCAATGTCTGGAAACTTAGCCAGGCCTACCTTGATGGCCCCGTTTACTATCATTCTGGCCCGGGCAATTCCATGTATATAGACTGGGACGCCGTCACTGCCGGCCAGGCAGGGCAGATTATCGAGAATCAATGGCAATCCTTGTTGAATGCGCTCAGCGGGCCCAATCAACTGGCCGAGCACACACCCATAGACATCATCGGCTATTCGCGCGGAGCGGCGCTGGCCAGACACTTTGGCAACCTGATCAACCAGCACACACGCGGCAATCTGTTCTCGTATCAAGACTCGCAGCGCGGGGCCATTGCCGCCTGCGTAGACCTGCGCTTCATGGGCCTGTTCGATACCGTGGCCCAGTTCGGTCTGGCGGGCAGCCAGAACAGCAATTACGACCTGAGCATCGCAGCGGCCTGGCAATGGGTGGCCCACGCCGTGGCCCTGCACGAACGGCGCTGGGCCTTCCCCCTGACCAGCGCCAGCCAGGGCATGAACACCATCGAGGCCCCCTTCATCGGTGCCCACGCCGACATAGGCGGAGGTGTGCTGCATACACCCGAACCCACGACACCAGCCGGCGACCTGGCCGATGTGGCCCTGAACTGGATGCTGTGGCAGGCGCGCGCCGCAAGCCTGCGCTTTGATCTGTCCGATCCCGCCGACCGGCAAATCACCCAGGCTACCGTGCACGACGAGCGTCCGGCGCTGCTGCGCTCGGTACAAGATGGCGATCGCAGCGTGAACGACGCCCATGGCACCACTACCCACAACTATCAAGACAGCCACCCCAGGCTGGGACGCAGCCAGCGTGACAGCACCGAGGCCTTGATTACGCGCGCCCCAAATTGGCGCAGCAGCGCCGGCTCACAGGTCGGCACCGTCGACATGAGCGGCTATGCACGGTGGCTGCACGATGAACTGGGCTGGCAGGCGCTGCCTTCTTAGTCCATTTCCAAATCAATCGTGAACGCGAAGGCAAAGCGCAGACATTACTTGTGTAAGGTTCGCTGCGCCGGCAAAGTGCACGGCTGATTTGGAAATGGACTTAGGCAGGCTGCCGGAAATCACGCTATCATTTATACCTTCTTCGCGCCCGCGCAAACGCTCCGGCCACGGTTTTTCTTGCGCCGCGCCTCTCGTCTTTTTGAATACTGATCCATCTTATGCTTCCAGGGCAACAACAACAGCTTATTTCGCTTATTCAGGCCGCTGTCGGCAATATCGTGCCCGAGACCACGGCCACCGTCATGCTCGAGCGCCCCAAGGTTGCCGCCCATGGCGACATCGCCTGCAATATCGCCATGCAGCTGGCCAAGCCCGCCCGGCGCAACCCTCGCGAACTGGCTCAGCAAATCGTCGATGCGCTCCAGGCTCAGCCCGCCACCCAGGCCTTGATATCGTCGGCCGAAATCGCCGGCCCCGGTTTCATCAATTTCCGCCTGGCCACTGCAGCCCGGCACGCCGTGCTTGACCAGATCGCCCAGGAAGGCGTGCGCTACGGCCATCTGCCCGCCAACCAGCAGAAACTGATGGTGGAGTTTGTTTCCGCCAACCCCACCGGGCCTCTGCATGTGGGCCACTCGCGCCAGGCGGCACTGGGCGATTCCATATGTCGCCTGTTCACGTCACAGGGCTATGCGGTCACGCGCGAGTTCTATTACAACGACGCCGGCAACCAGATCGAGAATCTGGCCATCAGTGTGCAGGCACGCGCACGCGGCATAGCGCCCGACGCCCCCAACTTTCCCGCCGATGGCTACAAGGGCGACTACATTGTGGATATCGCCCGCGACTTTCAAGCGGGCGCCACGGTAACCGGCACCGATGGCGTGGCCGTTACGGCCACGGGCAATATCGACAGCCTGGACGATATCCGGGTGTTTGCCGTGGCCTATCTGCGCCGCGAACAAGACCTGGACCTGCAGGCTTTTGGCCTGAAGTTCGACAATTACTACCTGGAAAGCTCGCTCTACACCTCGGGCCGGGTCGAGCAAACGGTGCAAGCGCTGGTCGCCGCCGGCCACACGTATGAAAGCGAGGGCGCGCTCTGGCTGCGCACCACCGAACTGAACACGGGCGACGACAAAGACCGCGTCATGCGCAAGTCCGAAGGCGGCTACACCTACTTCGTGCCCGATGTGGCTTACCACGTTGCCAAATGGGAGCGGGGTTTCCATCATGCCATCAATATCCAGGGCTCTGACCACCACGGCACCATTGCCCGTGTACGCGCCGGCCTGCAGGGCCTGAACCTGGGTATTCCCAAAGAATTCCCGGCCTATGTACTACACAAAATGGTGAAAGTGGTGCGCAACGGGGTCGAAGTCAAGATCTCAAAGCGCGCCGGCAGCTATGTCACCATGCGCGACCTGATCGATTGGGTGGGCCAGGATGCCGTGCGCTACTTCCTGAGCCAGCGCCGCGCCGACTCCGAATTTGTGTTCGATATTGACCTGGCACTCTCGAAAAGCGAAGAGAACCCGGTGTACTATATTCAGTATGCCCACGCGCGTATTTGTTCCATGCTGGCCCAATCGGCTGAATTGGCCGCGCAGGTTCCGTTGGCCAATGTCAGCAAGTTGACCGCAGCCACCGAGTTCGCCCTGCTGCAGCGTCTGTCTGAATACGCCGGCACGCTGGCCTTGGCCACACAAGAACTTGCGCCGCATCACCTGGCATTCTGGCTGCGCGACTGCGCCGCCGATTTCCATGCATGGTATAACGCCGAACGGGTATTGGTCGATGACAGCGAGCTCAAGCTTGCACGCCTGCGGCTTGCTCAAGCCACTGGTCAGGTCATTGCCAATGGTCTCGAATTGCTGGGGGTTTCCGCCCCCGAAAGGATGTAGCGCGCACCTATGGCTCGTACTCGCAGCAAATCAACAAAAGCCAAGTCAGGCAGCACCCTGTTCGGCATACTGATAGGCCTGATTTTCGGTTTGGCCGCGGCAGTGGCCGTGGCCCTGTTCGTCACGCAGGTGCCCATGCCTTTCGTCGACAAGGCCAGTCGTGATCCTGCCAAAACCCTGTTACCCGATGTGCGCAATGCGCCCGATCCCAATCTGGGTCTGTACGGCAAAGACTCGGCGGCTGGCTCGGCTCCAACCGGCCCCACCATGACGGCGCCGTCTCCTTTGCCCGGCCTGGCTGACAACGACACGCCTCCCCCTCAGAAAGGTAATCTGGACAGCCTGATCGCCAGTCTTACCACGGTCGACAAGCCCGCGCCGCCTCAGGCCGCCGCACCTGCCGCCACCCGGGTGCCCGGCACCGAGGCGCCAGCCAACACGCAAACCACGTACTATTTACAGGCGGGCGCCTTCCGTTCCGCAGAAGATGCCGAAGCGGTCAAGGCACGCATACTGCTGTTGGGCCTACCCGCCGAGGTACAAAAAGGCCAGAGCAACGGCAACGCCATAAACCGCGTGCGCGTAGGGCCTTTCAAGGGTATAGACGAAATGAACCGCTCACGGGCTCGACTGGGCGAGGAAAAAATAGAGTCTACCGTGGTGCGTCCATAGGTCTGGGGTTCAGAACTTGTTGCGCTTGCTACTGTCTTAATGTTTTTATCTATCCTGGAAACGAATATGTCGCTGAAAAATATGCTGTTCCGCACCTTTGCCATCGCCGCCCTCAGTGCGGGAGCCTTTTTCGTCCCCTTGTCGGGCGCGCAAGCGGCAGAACGCTACGTCACCGTCGAACCGGCCCAGCCCTCCGACACCACCGGGAAAATTGAGGTGCTGGAGTTCTTTGCCTACTCATGCCCGCATTGCAACTCCATCGAGCCTCTGGTGGAAAAATGGGCCACAACGCTGCCCGACAATGTGGTGCTCAAGCCGGTGCCGGTTGCCTTCAATGCCAGCATGGCCGATCTGCAAAAACTCTATTATTCGCTGGAAAGCCTGGGCCGACTCGATCTGCACGACGACGTATTCAAGGCCATACACGCCGAGCGCAAGCGTATTTACGATGCAAAAGCCATCACCGACTGGGCCGTCGACCAAGGCCTGGATCGCAAGGCCTTTGAAGACGTTTTCAATTCATTCGGGGTTATGTCCAAGGCATCACGCGCCAACGAGCTGGTCAAGCTGTATTCCATAGATGGCACACCCAGCATCGCCGTGGGTGGCCGCTACGTAACGTCACCCACGCTTACCAACAGCTATGAAGGCACTATCGCCGAAGCACAGCGCCTGCTCGAGCAAATCAACAAATAATTCTACTTAGGCCTAGGCAGCCACCTCCAGGGCCTGCGTCAGGTCGGCGATCAGGTCCTGGGGCGACTCCAGCCCTATATGCAGGCGCACAATCGCATTGTCATTGGCTTGCCAGTAGCCGTGCGATCTTAGCGCGGCGTGGTCGACCAACTGCACCAGGCTTTCAAAGCCTCCCCAAGAAAAACCTATGCCAAACAGGCTCAGGCTATCGACGAAGCGGCGGGCGGCCGCATTATCCATCTTTAGCTCAACCGCCAGCATGCCATTCGAACCGGTGCAATCGCGTTGCCACAAGGCATGGCCAGGGTCGTCGGGCCAGGCTGGATGAAAAATGCGTGCTACTTCCGGGCGGCCGGACAAGTACCGGCAAATTGCCAACGCATGTTCAGCCGTTTGCCGCATGCGTATGGGCAGCGTGCGCACGCCGCGTATGGCCAGCCAGGCATCATCGGCGCTGATGGAATAGCCCATGGCATAGTGCGTGTCGTTGATGCGCCGGCTCAGGTCGGCATCTTTGGCCACGACGGCGCCCAGCATAAGATCGGAATGGCCACCCACGTATTTGGTACCCGCCACCACCGAGATATCAGCTCCCAGGTCAAGTGGACGATACACATAGCCCGAGCCCCAGGTGTTATCGGTAACCAGGATCAAATCATGCTGGCGGGCAAATTGCGCCAGAGCAGGCATATCCAGCATTTCAAACAAAAGCGAACCGGGCGATTCCACATACAGCACGCGCGTATTAGGGCGCAGCTGGCTGGCCAGGTCAGCGATCGTGGCCCGGCTATAGCTGACCTGGATATTCATGCGGCCCAGCACGGTTTTATCCAGATAGCGCACCGGGCCGTAGGCGCAGTCGGCCACAATGACATGGTCGCCACTGTCAAGCACACTGAACAGCGCCAGGGTAATGGCCCCCAGGCCTGAAGAAGCCAGGAACGCACGCTCGCCACCTTCGAGCTTGCAGAAAATATCTTCCAGCGCGGCATGGGTATCCATGCCCACCCGGCCGTAGGTCACGCTGCGTTCACCCCTGGCTTTGTCGGCTTGGGCCCTGTCCAGCGCATCAAGATTTTCAAAGCGTACGGTGCTGGTACGCATGGAAGGCAGGGCAACGGGAGCTGCGCCCAAAACGGGATCGAACGTAGCGGTGCCAGCATGTTGTAGCTGTGTATCCAGATGAGCAGTAGGTGATTTGGCCATGGTGTTATCGGTTTAAAATTGTGGGCATCAGTGTGGTGCCACAAGCGCGGCATCACACTGATCATAAAGTATAGTGAGCCGATGTGTCGCTATCCCCGTAGGCTGACGCATGCCTAATTTAACCCCTTGCTCCTGGCGAACTTTATGCTGACCTACGATCTGGCACTATCCTTCTTTGGCATTGCCGTACTGCTGGCGTTGGCGCCGGGGCCCGACAATCTGTTCGTGCTGATGCAATCAGCCATGTGGGGGCGCCGCTCGGGACTGGTGGTCGTATTGGGTTTGTGCACTGGGCTGATAGGCCATACGCTGGCAGTCGCCGTCGGGCTGGCGGCTATTTTCGCCGCCTCCGAGACGGCTTTCACGGTGCTGAAGCTGGCGGGGGCGGTATACCTGCTGTACTTGGCCTGGGGCGCGTTGCGCGCACAGGGCCGTACCCACAGCACAACTGAAGCCCCCAAGCTAGCAACCGCCAAATTGTTTCGGCGCGGCATCATCATGAATCTGACCAACCCCAAGGTGTCCTTGTTTTTCCTGGCTTTCCTGCCGCAGTTCACCTCGCCCACCCGAGGCTCAGTGGCCCTGCAGACGCTTAGCCTGGGCGCCTTGTTCATGCTGGCCACCCTGTTGGTCTTTGGCGCGCTGGCCTGGTTTTCGGGAACGCTGGGCGAACGCCTGCAAAAATCGCACACCCTGCAGCGCCTGCTTAACCGCATTGCCGGCATCGTCTTCCTGGGCCTGGCCGTCAAGCTGGCGCTATCGAACCGCTAAGCTTGGCCTAAGCTAAAACAGCAAACAACTTACTTACGCTGGAAGCGAACGATGCCATCGCTGCCTGTCGTACGCGTCAGGCGGCCTTCGTAGTACAGGGCATGCAAATGCGCCAAAGCTTCGCCCATGGCAAAGGTCAGCTGGTGCAGATCCAGCTTGCGCCTGAACATGATGGGCACAATGTCAGACGTACTTTGAGGCTGGGCGCAAGCGGTCATGACCTCTTCCAGGCGCTCGGCATGGTGAGCATGCTGCTGGGCTATGCGCTCGTGCAGGCCTTTGAACGGTTTGCCGTGCGACGGCAGTACCAAGGTGTCTTCGGGCAGGCCGTCGTAGCCGCGCAATGAATTCAAGTACAACGGCAAGGGGTTGGAATTGGGTTCGAAATCAAAAACACTGACATTGGTGGAGATGCGCGGCAACACCATATCGCCGGAAATCAGCACGCGCAGCGTGTCGCAGTAAAGCGAAGCGTGTTCGGGCGCATGGCCGTATCCCACAATAATGCGCCATTCGCGCCCGCCTATGGTTACGGAATGTCCGTCCATGATGCGGGTAAAGCTTGCCGGCACATCAGGCACCAGGGTGGGATAATAGCTTGCGCGCGCACGTAGCTCAGCCTGCGCTTGCGGGTCGGTCAGTCCATGTATGGCAAAGTGGTCAACGGCCGACTGTCCGTTAGGCCCGCCCGCCGTCATGTCACCAACTGGCGGCCTGGACCACAATCTGGCCACGGCATAATCGGTCATGGTCATCCATAGCGGCGCATTCCAGCGCTCGCACAGCCAATGTGCCAGGCCGACATGGTCGGGGTGCATATGGGTCACAATGACACGCAGCACGGGCAGTCCGTCGAGCGAGTTTTCAAATATCCGGTTCCACAGATCCTTGACCTCATCGCGGCAGACACCGCAATCGACTATCGTCCAGCCTTCGCGGCCATCGATCTGGTCGCGCAACAGCCACACATTGATGTGATCCAGCGCAAACGGCAGCGGCAGGCGCACCCAGCGCACACCATCGGCTACCGCCATGCTGCCGCCGGCCTCGGCCAGCTGCTCACCCCAGGGGTATTCCAGTTTCTGCTCATTTTGATTCATATGCTCTCCTGCCTGTAGCGTACTGCCCCGGAGGTATCCGAGTGCGTCATCTTTATTGTGCTTGATGCGTCATATTATGGCATCATAATTTACGTTAACGTAAACGGCAGTCCTTACCATGACCCTCACCACCTGGACCATTTCCGAATTGGCGCAGGAATTCTCCATCACTCCGCGCACCATACGCTACTACGAAGACCAGGGTATCGTCAGCCCCAGTCGCGACGGCCGCAATCGCGTTTACCATGCCCGCGACCGGACCCGCCTGAAGCTGGCCCTGCGCGGCAAGCGGCTGGGCTTTCAGCTGACCGAGATTCTCAGCCTGATCAATATGTACGATGGTCCGGGCCAATCCGTTGCCCAGTTGCATCATTACCTGGAAGTTCTGGACAAGCACAGGCAGGTGCTGGAGCAGCAACGGCTGGACCTGGACGAAACTTTGAAAGCCATAGAAAAGCAGCAGAAAAGCTGTGAACGCCTGCTGGCCCAGCACCCCCAGAATCTGTAGCTCCCCCCTGCCATCGGCGCAATCATCCGCCGAACCTCCTGAATTTTCGCGCCTCTGCGACTATTCACCCCCTAAGAAACTGTGATGTGCGAAGGCCCCCACAAGGCCTTTGCCTAGTCCCGTGCGCGGGCGCCAACCAGCTGTTGTCGCAAATATCCTCCACATTACCCATCCATTAAATTGTATATAGACAATTTAATAATCTATTTGACAATTTAAATTGATCCCGATAAAGTTGAGTCATCTGAAACATTGCGGTGATCAAAATGAAAAAACTCACGGACTACACCACGTATGCCGACGCCCAACAGCACTGGAATCCAAAACAGCTTTGGGAACTGTTCGATGGCGATGCCGATGCACTGAACATTGCTCACGAATGCATAGACCGCCATGCCACCGACGCCGAACGGGTCGCCATCACCGTGGTCCACGCCGACGGCCAGGACGAAATCCTGACCTTCCGTGAAATATCACAAGAATCCTCGCGCTTTGCCCATTACCTGCTTGCCCAGGGTGTAGAGCCGGGCGACCGCGTGGCCATCATGCTCGAGCCCTCGAAGGCTTTTTATGCCGCGCTTTTCGGGGTCATAAAGACCGGCGCCATTGCCGTGCCCATGTTCACCCTGTTCGGGCCCGACGCCATGCGCCTGCGCATCCAGGATTGCCGCCCCAAACTGCTGCTTACCAATCAGGAAAAAGCCGAACTGGCCAACCAGCTGCAAGACGTCAGCGTCAAGATCATAGACAGCAATTTCCTGGCCGGCCTGGCCCAGTTCCCCGACAGCTACGAGGTAAATACTCGCGCCAGCGACCTGGCCATCTTCCAGTACACCTCGGGCACCACCCGGGAACTGCCCGATGCCATCAAGCACACTCACAAGGCTGTCGTCACACTGATGGTTGCCGCCCTGTACGGTACCGGCCTGCGCCCGGGCGACAAGTTCTTCTGCCCGTCGTCACCGGCTTGGGGCCACGGCCTGTGGCACGGCACCCTGGCGCCCCTGGCGCTGGGCCTGAGCATAGGGGCGTTCGCAGGCAGGTTTAATGCCAGCCGCCTGCTCCAGGCACTTAGCCTGCACAAGTTCACGAATATGTCGGCGGCCGCCACCCACTACCGCATGATGCGCAACAGCCCCGAAGTCCATGACCACACCTATTACTTCGAAAAATTGTCGTTCACCGGTGAGCCCCTGGATAGCTCCACAGAAACCTTTATCCAGGCGCTGTTCAATACATCCATCTGCAGCATGTACGGCACCACGGAAATCGGTGTGATCCTGGTGTCCTATCCAGGTGCGTCCGATTTCCCGGTAAAGCATGGCTCGCTGGGCAAACCCATACCCGGCGGCATCGTCGAAGTACAAGACGCCGAAGGCCGCCCTTGTCCACCCAATGTCGTGGGTGAAATGAAAGTCATGCGGCGTAATGAATGGGTGGCCACGAAAGACCTGGGCCGCATAGACGAAGATGGCTATTTCTTCCATGCCGGCCGCGCCGACGACGTCATTATTTCGGCCGGCTGGACCATGAGCGCGGTGGAAATCGAAGATACGCTGCTCAAACACCCCGACATTCAGGAAGCGGCGGTCATTGGCGTACCCGATGCCTTGCGTGGACAAGTCGTCAAGGCTTTCGTGATCAGCACTCGTCCAGGCAGCGATGCCTTCGTCAGCGAAGTCCAGGATTTTGTGCGCGGCCAGCTTAGCCAGCATGAATATCCCCGACATGTCGCCTTCCCCACTGACCTTCCCAAAACACCCGCAGGCAAAATCCATCGCAAGAAACTGCGCGAGCAGGAAGCAGCCGCAAATCTTGCCCAACCAGAACACGTCACACAATAACTTCCGGAGCACAACATGGACACCATCGCACGATCCTTTCCAAAAATTACCGACCACGATCTTGAAGACCTGAGCCGCCGCATAGGCGTCAAGATCGGCAATACCGCCGAACCCTGGTGCTACGAGGCCACCCGCGACAATATCCGCCACTACGCGCACGGTATCGGCGACGACAACCCACTGTGGTGCGATCCCGCCTACGCGGCGCAAACCAAGTACGGCGGCATCATTGCCCTGCCCAGCTTCCTATTCGCAACCAGCCGTATTGTTTCGGGCTACGTTGGCGGCCTGCCTGGCGTGCACGCCATGTGGTCGGGTGCCGACTGGACCTGGCACAAGCCGGTGAACCGCAACGACGAAATCCACACCGAGGCCTATCTGAAAGCACTGGTGCCACACGAAACGCGCTTCGCCGGTCGTGCCGTGCAGCAAACCTATCATGTCGACTTCTTCAATCAAGACGGCGACAAGGTGGCCGAAGCCGACAGCTGGTGCTTTCGCACCGAACGCGATCATGCCCGCGAACAAGGTACCAAATACAAGGAAGTGAAAAGCCGCGAGCCACGACGCTATACCGACGAAGAGCTGCAGGAAGCCTACAAGCTGTACGCCCAGGAAGAAATTCGCGGCAACGTGCCACGCTACTGGGAAGATGTAAAAGAAGGCGAAGAATTGCCTACGCTCTTCAAGGGCCCCATGACCGTCACCGGCTTCATTGCCTACGCGCAAGGCTGGGGCGGCCTGTACATCCGCGCCAACAAACTGGCCTGGCAACTGATAGACGCCCACCCCGGCGTGGGCATCAAGAATCGCTTTGGCATCCCCGACGTTCCCGAGCGCGTGCATTGGGAAGAAGATTTCGCACTGGAAGTCGGCGCTCCCGGGGCCTATGACTACGGCCCGGAGCGCACCTCCTGGCTCACGCATCAACTGACCAACTGGATGGGCGACGACGGCTTCCTGCGTAAGGCACACTGCAAAGTACGCCGCCACAATCCCGAAGGCGACATGCTGTTCATCAAGGGCAAAGTGCTGCGCAAATTCCAGGAAGACGGCAAGTTCCTGGTCGAAATCGAGCAAGAAGGGCGCAACCAGGACGGCGAACAGTCGGTGGTGGGCAGCGGTATCGTGGAACTCCCCTCCAAGGCTTAAGGCTTAGGGCGGGCCAACACACCCGCCACCTGCCACCAAGAGGACTGATCGGTCCTCTTACAACCCATGGAATCCATTTGCATGAACATGGATAGCAACACCTCTTCATCCAGCCCCTGGGCAGAGCGGCCCGAACACAAAGGCGCTCTGGCCGGCGTTCGCGTCGTGGATCTCTCCCGTGTGCTGGCGGGGCCACTATGCACACAAATGCTTGCCGACCACGGCGCAGACGTGATCAAAATAGAGCCACCTTTCGGCGACGAATCCAGACTGTTGGGCCCGCCCTTCGATACGCATGGCAATGCGGCCTATTTTTCCGCGCTCAATCGCGGAAAACGCGGCATGGTGCTTGATCTCACCAAAGAAAACGACCGGCAGGAACTGTTTGCCTTGCTGGAAGACGCCGACGTGCTGGTCGAGAACTTCCTGCCCGGCACCATGGAAAAATGGGGTCTGGGCTACGAAGACCAGTTGCAGGCACGCTTCCCTCGCCTGATTCAATGCAGCATCAGCGGTTTTGGCGCAACCGGGCCTTTGGGCGGGATGCCGGGCTACGATGCCGTACTGCAGGCCATGTGCGGCCTCATGAGCATCAACGGAACACCCGAATCAGGGCCCACCAAAATAGGCGTGCCCATCGTCGACCACCTGACCGGTTACACCGCGTTTTCAGGCATCTTGATGGCGCTGTACTCAAGAACCACTACAGGCAAGGGCCAGCATGTCGAGGCAGTACTTTTCGATGCCGCGCTCAGCCTGCTGGTGCCCCAGGCCATCAACTGGATGTATTCAGGCGTACTGCCCAAACAACTGGGCAGCGCGCATCCCAATATTGCTCCTTACGATAGCTTCAAGGCCAAAGACGGCAGTGTGTTTCTCGGCATACTGAATGACACGCAATTCAAGAAGCTTTGCGTATGCATAGACCGCCAGGATCTTCTGGCTCAGTCCCAGTTTGCCTCGAACGCCAGCCGCCTGGAAAACAGAGAAGCCCTGCATAGCGAAATTGAAGGCACTTTCGCATCCTGGACCCGGGAAGACCTATGCACGCTGCTGATGCAGCGCGGCGTACCTGTGGGGCCGGTGAACACCGTACCCGAGGCGCTGCAACAAAGCCATGCCAAACACCGGAATATGGTCATAGAGCACGCTGAGTATCGTGGTCTTGGCAGCCCAATCAAGCTTTCCGCAACACCGCCCGACCACGGTGCTCTGCCCCCCCTGTTCGGCGAGCACGACGCAGAAATAAAAGAAAAGATCGCGCACCGCTCCCGAAAGAAAACCTGATTCAGTAAGTATTCAACACAGCAGTACCCCACTAAAAAACCAAGGAGACAAACCATGCATAAAATCAAAGCGCTGGCCGCGCTACTCACCGTGTCGGTGGCCGCGACAAGTTCGGCCCTGGCCGCCGGCTATCCCGAAAAGCCAGTCAAGATCATTGTGGCTTACCAGGCAGGCCAGGGCACTGACATTGCCACCCGCTATTTCGCCGACCACCTGACCAAGGTCATGGGGCAAACCTTCATTGTCGAGAACCGGGGCGGCGCGGGCGGCAATATAGGCACGCTGGCCGCAGCGCGTGCCGAGCCCGACGGCTACACCCTGACCATGGGCACCAACGCCACCCATGTACTGAATTCCTTCCTGTATTCATCATTGCCCTTCGACCCGGTCAAGGACTTCGAGCCCATTATTCTTGTCGGTTCCTTCCCCATGGTGATTGCGACGACACCCAACACAAAGTTCAACACCATTCCCGACATTATCAATGGCGCAAAAGCTGCTGCCGGATCAGCAGACATAGGCATGCCCAGCACAACCGCCCGCCTGGTTTTCGAACTGCTAAAAGACAAAACAGGCGCACCACTGTTCGGCGTGCCGTACAAAGGTTCGTCCATGGCCATCACCAACCTGATAGGCGGTGAAATACCCCTGTCCATCGATACCATCACAGCAACACGCGCACAGTTGGCGGCAGGAAAACTTAAAGCCATTGCAGTCACCAGCAGTAAAGAAACCGATCTGCTTCCAGGCGTTCCTACTGTCGCCAGCCAAGGTGTAGCTGACTTTGAGGTTCTTGCATGGAATGCGCTGTTCGCACCCAAAGGCACACCAAAAGATATCGTCGTCAAACTGAATCTTGAACTACAAAAGTTTCTTGCCATGCCTGAAACACGCAAGCGCCTGCTCGAGCTTGGCTATGACGCCGGTGGCGGCACACCCGAAAACTTGGCACAGTTCACCCAGTCCGAGGGTAAAAAATGGAGCCCCATCATCGAAAAGGCCGGGATAAAGATCCAGTAAGCGCGCAATGCCCTTGCACGCCACAGCGGCGAGCGAGGGCATGCCATGAAGGCCATTGCTCCGTTATCATCAAGGCCTTCCCTTTTCAGGCATTTCCATGACAGCCACACCCAGCCCCCAGCCTTCAGCCAAAAGCCCGCCACGCATACGGCCCGTTCCGGCGGTCACTCGTGCCGTCGCCATATTGCGTCTGCTGGGCAAAACCAAAGAGCCCATGAACGTCAAAAGCATTTCCGACGCGCTCGATCTGGTTCCCAGCACCTGTTTGCACATCCTTAGGGCGCTGACCGCGGAAAAGCTATTGGCCTTCGACAGCGCTTCCAAGCGCTACCGTCTGGGCACAGGCATGCTGGTGCTGGCGCGCAGTGTTATGGAAACCAACTCCTTTGCCCAGGTCGTGCAACCTGCACTGGATCTGATTTCGAAAAAATGGGGCGTAACCGCCATAGGCGTTGAGGTTGTCGACCTGCATCATATGGTGGTAACCGCTATCTCGCGCTCAGAACTGCCGTTCCGGCTGCACGTCGACGTTGGCAGCCGCTTTCCAGGGCTGATCAGCGCAACCGGCCGCCTGGTCGCGGCCTACAGCCAGGATTCCCCGAAAGAAATCGCCCAGCAATTCAAATCACTGCGCTGGCAGCAGCCCATCACTCTGGCAGCCTGGCAAAAGGAAGTCGAGCAGGCACGCATCAATGGCTACAGCCTGGATAACGGCAGCTATATCGCGGGCGTCGCCCTGATCGCCGTACCCGTGCTCAACGCAAAGCAACACATCACGCACACCATAGTCACGGCCGGCATCGCCAATCAATTAAGCCAGGAACAAACCAACACCATGGTTCAAGAGCTCATGACGCATGCCCGCTATACATCAGACCAGCTCTATTCCGGAGAACAGACAGCATGATTTCCGCCAACCAAGCCAGCAACGGCACACCCTGGCGCGAGCACAACCTTCCGGGGCTCCTGGGCGTCCTGGGGCCGCTGCTCAGCAAACGGGAAAACGAACACTGGCTTTACGGCTTGCGCATACGCAAGGATCACCTGAATCAGGCCAATATTGTGCACGGGGGTACCGTCACCGCACTCATGGATCAGGCGCTCAGCACGGTGGCCTGGTCGCATTCCAACAAAACGCCGTGCGTCACCGTGCAGCTCAATGTCAGCTTTCTGGGCTCGGCCGCCGAGGGCGATCTGCTGATTGCCAGCGGGCGTATCGTGCGTGCAACCGGCTCGCTGCTGTTTGCCGACGGCAGCATCATGGTCAACGGTGCCGAGATTGCCACCGCACAAGCCATACTGAAACGTATTAACCCTAATTGACGTTTACGTAAACGTAAACGTATTATTCATCTCACTGTGCAGAAACTCTGCTAAGTTAACCGTATTGACCTGCCAACGATATACAGCCGGAATGGCTCAGGCCGCTCCGTGCCCATAGCACCGTACTGGAGAATGAAATGAATCTTCCCGGCTTGAACTTCGACCTGGGTTCCGACCTCGACATGCTGCGCGATGCCGTCCACGACTTCGCCCAGGCTGAAATCGCACCGCGCGCCGCCGAAATCGACCATAGCGACCAATTTCCCATGGACTTATGGCGCAAATTCGGCGACCTGGGCGTGCTGGGCATGACAGTCAGCGAAGAATACGGCGGCACCAACATGGGCTATCTGGCCCATATGATAGTCATGGAAGAAATCTCGCGTGCCAGTGCGTCGGTCGCCCTGTCTTACGGCGCGCACTCCAATCTTTGCGTCAACCAAATACACCGCAACGGCACCGAAGCACAAAAACAAAAATATCTGCCCAAACTGCTTAGCGGCGAACACGTGGGTGCCCTGGCCATGAGCGAGCCCGGCGCAGGCTCGGACGTGGTCAGCATGAAGCTGCGGGCCGAGAAGAAAGGCGACCGCTACGTGCTGAACGGCAACAAAATGTGGATCACCAATGGCCCCGACGCCGACACGCTGGTCGTCTATGCCAAAACTGATCCCGCAGCCAAACAGCGCGGCATCACGGCCTTCATTATCGAAAAAGACTTCCCCGGTTTCTCCATCGCACAAAAGCTGGACAAACTAGGCATGCGCGGCAGCCACACCGGCGAGCTGGTCTTCCAGGACTGCGAGGTACCCCAAGAGAACATTCTGGGTGAGCTCAACGGCGGCGTCAAAGTGCTCATGAGTGGCCTGGACTACGAGCGCGCCGTGCTGGCGGGCGGCCCCCTGGGCATCATGCAAGGCGTCATGGACGTGGTCGTACCCTACATTCACGACCGTAAGCAGTTCGGCCAGGCTATAGGCGAGTTTCAGCTTATACAAGGCAAGGTGGCCGACCTGTACACCACACTGCAAGCCAGCCGCGCCTTCTGCTATGCCGTGGGCAAGAATCTTGATCGTCTGGGTACCGGGCATGCCAGGGAAGTGCGCAAGGATTGCGCCGCCGTCATTCTGTATTGCGCCGAAAAAGCCACCTGGATGGCGGGCGAGGGCATACAAATACTGGGGGGTAATGGCTATATCAATGAATATCCCACTGGCCGTCTGTGGCGCGATGCCAAGCTGTATGAAATCGGGGCAGGCACCAGCGAAATTCGCCGCATGCTGATAGGCCGCGAACTGTTCAACGAAACGGCCTGAGCGGCCAGGGCAAGCAGGCATCATGGTTCACGCCGCCGATCACCAGCACATCGAGCCGGTCCCCCGTTCGGGTCCGGCTCCGCAGGCGGTGGCGCAAACCATGCTCCAGGGCTTTGATCGCCATTACTCGCTGTTCCGCTACGGTGCACAGCGCGCCAAAGCCCTGTACGAGTCGGGCAACTGGCGCGGCATACAGCAGCTTGCCCAAGAGCGCATCGAGTACTACGACACCCGCGTACGCGAATGCGCCTCGCTGCTGGGCACCGCGCTGAAGGGCAGCGACGCCAGCCCCGAAGACGCCTCGGCGCTCAAAGGCCTGACCGACGCCCAGACCGCATTCTGGCTGGCCGTGAAGTCGCATTACGTGGCACTGCTATCCGATCATCGCCAGCCCGAATGCGCCGAAACCTTTTTCAATTCGGTTTCATGCCGCGTACTGCATCGCGACTATTTTCACAACGACTTCCTGTTCGTACGGCCGGCCATATCCACCGAATATCTTGACAGCACCTTGCCGTCGTATCGGGTCTATTACCCTTCCACCGAAGGCCCGCACAAGACGTTGATCAAGATGATTGCCGACTTTGGTCTGGCCGCGCCATTCAACGATCTGCCCGCCGACACACGCAAAGCGTTGCGCCTGGCCATACACCAGTTGCGCAGCCTGATTGCCCAAGATGCCGGCCAACGCATAGCCCCCGACTGCCAGATACACGTGCTGAACTCGCTGTTCTTTCGCAACAAGGGTGCTTATGTCGTTGGCCGCCTGATCAACCGGGGCAGCATCCATCCATTTGCCATTGCGCTGCTGCATACCCCATCAGGCCACATCCGCCTTGACGCCCTGCTGCATACATCCGATGACCTAAGCACCTTGTTCAGCTTTACGCGCGCCTATTTTCTGGTCGACATGGAGGCCCCGGCGGCCTATGTCCACTTTCTGACTACGCTGCTGCCGCGCAAGCCCAAGGCCGAAATCTATACCACGATAGGGCTGCAAAAGCAGGGCAAGACCCTGTTCTATCGCGATTTCCTGCAGCATCTTGCGCATTCGCACGACAATTTCGATATTGCCCCGGGCATCAAGGGCATGGTCATGACCGTCTTCACGCTGCCGTCCTACCCTTACGTATTCAAGCTGATCCGCGATCGCATCGCCAAGCCTGGCATGGACCACGCCACCGTCAGGCGCAAATACCTGCTGGTCAAAAAGCACGACCGGGTCGGACGCATGGCCGACACCTGGGAGTATTCGCAAGTAGCATTGCCGCGCGAGCGCTTCTCGCCAGCCTTGCTGGACGAACTGCGCAGCCAGGTACCCAGCCTGCTCGACGAATCCGGCCCCAATATTGTTCTGCGCCACGTCTATATCGAACGGCGCATGTCGCCGCTGAACCTGTACCTGGCGCGTGCCTCCGATGCCGTGCTGGAAACCGCCGTCAAGGGTTACGGCGATGCCATACGCGATCTGGTGGCGGCCAATATCTTTCCCGGCGACATGCTGTTCAAAAACTTTGGTGTTACACGCCTGGGTCGGGTCGTATTCTATGATTACGATGAAATTCAACGCATGACCGAAATGAATTTCAGGCGCATCCCACCAGCGCCATATCCCGAAGCCGAGCTTTCCAGCGAACCCTGGTATCCGGTGGGTGCCAATGACGTATTTCCAGAAGAGTTTTCAACTTTTTTACTGGGTGATTCACGTGTGCGGGCTGCTTTCATGAAGTACCACGCCGAACTGCTGGATGCAGACTGGTGGCAGGCATGCCGCCAGCGGGCGGCCAACGGCCGTATTGAAGATATCTTCCCCTACGACGATACCCGACGCCTGTCAGGCAGCACCACCGCGCACAACAGCACCTTATTCAAGACACCTATTTCAGGAGAAAAACATGTCTGATCCTATCGTTATCGTATCAGTTGCCCGCACACCCATGGGCGCCATGATGGGCAGCCTGTCAGGCCTGGCCGCCCACGAATTGGGCTCCATCGCCATCAAGGCCGCCATGGAGCGCGCCGGCATCGCTGGCGACGCCGTCAGCGAAGTCATCATGGGCAATGTGCTGCAGGCTGGCCAGGGCCAGGCGCCAGCCCGTCAGGCCGCTCTGGGTGCAGGACTGCCGCTGGGCGTGGGTTGCACCACCATACACAAAGTTTGCGGATCGGGTCTGAAGGCCGCCATGTTCGGCCACGACATCCTGCTTGCAGGCAGCGCCGATGTGGTCGTTGCCGGAGGCCAGGAAAGCATGAGCAACGCCCCTTACCTGCTGCTGCGCGGGCGCCAGGGCTACCGCTATGGCCACTCCACCGTCTACGACCACATGGCACTGGACGGCCTGGAAGACGCCTACCAGCGCGGCACCGCCATGGGTGTCTTCGCCGAAGACTGCGCCGACAAATACACCTTCACCCGCGAGCAGCAAGACGAATTCTCGCTCGAATCGCTGCGTCGCGCGCGTGCCGCCACCGAAGACGGCAGCTTCAAATGGGAGATCGCCCCCGTCACCATCGCCGGACGCAAGGGCGATACGATCATCGACACCGACGAGGCACCGGCCAAGGCCATGCCCGAAAAAATCCCCACACTGAAGCCGGCGTTCAAGAAAGACGGCACCGTCACGGCCGCCAATGCCTCGTCCATTTCGGATGGCGCAGCCGCCATGGTGCTCATGCGCGAATCCACCGCCAAAAAGCTGGGCGCCACGCCCCTGGCCCGCATCGTCGGCCACACCCAGCATGCGCAAGAGCCCGGCTGGTTCACTACCGCCCCGGTCGGCGCCATCAACAAGCTGCTGGACAAGAACGGCTGGAAAGCCAACGACGTCGATCTGTACGAAATCAACGAGGCCTTTGCCGTCGTGACCATGGCCGCCATGGTCGAGCTGAAGCTGTCTCACGAAAAGGTCAATATCCACGGCGGCGCCACCGCACTGGGCCACCCCATCGGTGCATCCGGCGCCCGCCTGCTGACCACCCTGGTCAGCGCACTGCGCAAAACCGGCGGCAAGCGCGGCATTGCGTCGCTGTGCATAGGTGGCGGCGAGGCCGTGGCACTGGCCGTTGAAATGGTTTAAGTCTTACTTTCAGGAATAGCAATGCCCATCATCGAAACCCGTATCAACGCGCGATCGCAAGTGTTTTCCGATAACGCACGCGCCATGCAGGAGCAGGTTGACGACCTGCTGGAAAAAATACGGCAAACAGCCGAAGGCGGCAGTGAATCAGCCCGCGCCAAGCATCTGGCACGAGGCAAATTATTACCGCGTGATCGCGTCGAACGGCTGCTCGATCCGGGCACACCTTTCCTTGAGCTGTCTCCTTTGGCTGCTCACGATATGTATGACAATGCCGCCCCCGGCGCTGGCATCATCACCGGCATAGGCCGGGTCGCCGGCGTCGAGTGCATGATTGTCTGCAACGACGCCACCGTCAAAGGCGGCACTTACTATCCGCTTACCGTCAAAAAGCATTTGCGTGCGCAGGAAATTGCCCAGCAAAACCGGCTGCCCTGCGTTTATCTGGTTGACTCGGGCGGCGCCAACCTGCCCAATCAAGACGAAGTCTTTCCCGATCGCGATCACTTTGGCCGTATCTTTTACAACCAGGCCAATATGTCGGCCCAAGGCATAGGACAGATCGCCGTTGTGATGGGTTCGTGCACGGCAGGGGGCGCCTACGTGCCCGCCATGAGCGACGAGTCCATCATCGTCAAGAACCAGGGCACGATTTTTCTGGGCGGCCCGCCGCTGGTCAAGGCGGCAACGGGCGAAGAAGTCAGTGCCGAAGATCTCGGTGGCGGCGACGTGCACACGCGGCTGTCGGGCGTGGCCGATCATCTGGCCAATAACGACCTGCACGCGCTGGCCTTAGCCCGCGATGCCGTGGGTCGGCTCAATCACCACAAGCCCGTCCAGCTTCAGCGCCGTTCGTATGCCGAGCCGCTGTACGATCCGCAAGAGTTGAACGGCATCATTCCCAACGACACGCGCAAGCCTTACGATGTGCGCGAAGTCATTGCCCGCGTTGTCGACGGTTCCGAATTTGAAGAGTTCAAGGCCCGCTTCGGCACCACACTGATCACCGGCTTTGCCCACATACATGGCATGCCTGTGGGCATCATCGCCAACAACGGCATCCTGTTCTCGGAAGCAGCCCAGAAAGGCACACACTTCATTGAGCTGTGCTGCCAACGCAAGATTCCATTGGTGTTCCTGCAGAACATCACCGGCTTCATGGTCGGGCGCAAATACGAAAACGAAGGCATAGCCAGGCACGGCGCCAAAATGGTTACCGCGGTATCAACCGCCTCGGTGCCCAAGTTCACTGTCCTGATCGGCGGATCATTCGGCGCCGGCAACTACGGCATGTGCGGGCGTGCATTTGGTCCGCGCATGCTGTTCCTGTGGCCCAATGCCCGCATATCGGTCATGGGCGGAGAGCAGGCCGCCAGCGTGCTGGCCACGATACGCCGCGACGGCATAGAAGCCAAGGGCGGCCAATGGAGCGCCGAAGAAGAGGAAGCCTTCAAGGCTCCCGTGCGCAACCAGTACGAGGTCGAGGGCCATCCTTATTACGCCACCGCGCGCCTGTGGGACGACGGCATCATCATGCCCGCCGACACACGCCGGGTGCTGGCGCTAAGCCTGTCCGCCGCATTGAATGCCCCAATTGAAGACACGCGTTTCGGCGTGTTCCGCATGTAATACCAAGGAGTCGACGTGTTCAACACTTTACTGATAGCCAATCGCGGCGAGATCGCCTGCCGCGTGGCGGCTACTGCCCGCCGCCTGGGCCTGCGCACGGTGGCCGTGTATTCAGATGCCGACGCCAATGCGCGCCATGTCGCAGCCTGCGACACCGCCGTACATATTGGCGGCTCTGAGCCGCGTGAAAGCTACCTGCGCGCACAAGCCATCCTGGAAGCCGCCCGCAAGACGGGTGCACAGGCCGTACACCCGGGCTACGGCTTCCTGTCCGAAAACGAAGCCTTCTCGCAAGCCTGCGCCGATGCAGGAATTATTTTCGTGGGCCCACCCAACAGCGCCATCGCCGCCATGGGCAGCAAATCGGCCGCCAAGACACTGATGGAAAAGGCCGGCGTACCATTGGTGCCCGGCTACCATGGCGAAAATCAGGATCCGCAATTCCTGCAATCGCAGGCCGATGCAATGGGCTACCCCGTGCTGATCAAGGCCAGCGCCGGCGGCGGCGGCAAAGGCATGCGCATCGTCGAGAGCAGCGCCGCCTTTGCCGAGGCGCTGGCATCTTGCAAACGCGAAGCGGCCAGCAGCTTCGGCGACGACAAGGTATTGATCGAGCGCTATCTGCAAAAGCCCAGGCATATTGAAATCCAGGTTTTCGCCGACACGCAGGGCAATTGCGTCTATCTGTTCGAACGCGACTGCTCGGTACAGCGGCGCCACCAGAAAGTCATAGAAGAAGCGCCCGCCCCCGGCATGACCGAAGAAAGGCGCCGAGCCATGGGCGAAGCCGCTGTGGCGGCGGCGCGCGCGGTCAATTACGTGGGCGCCGGCACCGTCGAATTCATTGTCGAACCCGATGGTCGCTTCTACTTCATGGAAATGAATACACGCCTGCAGGTCGAGCATCCGGTCACCGAGATGATTACCGGCCACGACCTGGTCGAATGGCAATTGCGCATCGCCGCCGGCGAGCCCTTGCCCGTAACTCAAGAAGAGTTAAGCATTACCGGCCACGCCATCGAGGCGCGCATCTACGCCGAAAATCCCGACAAGGGCTTCCTGCCGTCCATAGGCACCCTGAGCACCCTGGACTTCCCCGCTCATGTGTCTTTTCGCAATGGCGACGTCCGGATAGACGGCGGCGTGCAGGCCGGCGACACCATCACGCCTTTTTACGACCCCATGATCGCCAAGCTGATCGTGCGCGGCGACGACCGCGAACAGGCACGCGCACGCATGGTGCAGGCCCTGGGCGAGATACACAGCGTAGGCCTGCAGACCAATATCGCCTTTTTGCGCAGGCTGATGCTGGACGACGCCTTTGCACAAGCCGACCTGGATACCGGCCTGATAGAACGCCGGCACGACAGCCTGTTCCCACCCGTCCAGCCTGCCAGCGACAGCACGCTGGCGCTGGGCATCGTCGCCATCCTGGCCCACCGGGGCTTGCTGCATTCCGTAAGGCGCCAAAACAAGGCGCCGGCGGATCCCTGGGCGCGAGTCGATGGCTGGCGCATCAGCGGCCACTATACGCAGGCCTTCGAACTGCTCGACCAGGACGAGCTGCGCCAGATCTCCATTCAACGCCAGCACGAGCAGTGGTCATTTCAGCACCAAGGCAGCCCGGTGTCGCTGGAATGGGATGCCCAATTGACGTCGCCAGGCCAGTATCGCTTGCGCCTGCGGCTTGATGGGGCCGACTCTTTTGCCACGGTCACAGTGCGCGGCGAGCACCTGCATGTGTTCCGCGATGGCGCCGTTCATGTCCTGCAACTGCACGATGCGGTCGAGCACGCGCAAGACGATGGAAGCGCCTTGGGCGGCGGGCTGACCGCACCCATGCCTGGCAAGATCATCTCGATTGCCGTCAAGGCGGGCGATACCGTGAAAAGCGGCGATGCCCTACTGGTGATGGAGGCCATGAAAATGGAACACACCATCCTTGCGCCGGCCGATGGCACGGTACAAGAAGTGTTCTTCCAAGTGGGTGATCAGGTGACAGATGGGGTCGAACTGATCGCCATCGACGAATAAACCGCCTGCGCGCTGCAACAGACGGAGTACAGGGCTAGCTTGTCCTGTACTCCGTCTGTCGTAATTCCATTTCTGATTTGGAAATGGAATTACGAGGGCAAGTTGCCGGACGCCAGAATTCAGCGTAAAGTCGATATTAACTTTACCGGTTTACCTTTGATTTACTGGCTTTCACATACAACTCGGCAACCGGAATCGCGCACCTATGTTCGACATATTGGTTTATTTATTCGAAAACTACTACACGCCCCAGGCGTGTCCCGAAGCTGATGTCCTGGCGCACAAGCTGGCTGCGGTGGGTTTCGAAC
This sequence comes from Alcaligenaceae bacterium, assembly GCA_013416405.1. GTDB lineage: Bacteria > Pseudomonadota > Gammaproteobacteria > Burkholderiales > Burkholderiaceae_B > Pusillimonas_C. Next base: position 220,862 of record JACCET010000003.1, on the reverse strand, counting down.
ACGAAGACATCAACGACGCCTTGGGCTGGCTGCATGGGCTGGCGCAAACCACTGAAGAATGCGGCGAACTGGCAAAGGCTCCCCTGGGCGACAGCACGCGCATATTTACTGAGTACGAATACCAAAGTATGGGCACCGAAGCCATAGGCTTCATTACCTTCCTGGACAACTCCGGCGTGCTGCCGCCCGCCCTGCGCGAAATCCTCATCGAGCGCGCCCAGGCCACTGGCGAGACCCCCATTTCCCTGGCCAAGATCAAAATCATTGCCCTGATGGTGCTCTGGAGCCAGGAAGCCGAGGTCGACCACTTGGTATTCGAAGAGCTGCTGGCCGACGACCAAACCCGCCTGTCGCATTAGGCTGAATGGCGTATTCAGTACCAGCAAGCAGCCAGTCTGGCTATCGTGGGCGCTTTGCGCCCAGCCCCAGCGGGCCCTTGCATAACGGCTCGCTGATTGCCGCCATGGCCAGCTTTCTGGATGCCAGGGCCCATCATGGGCGCTGGCTGTTGCGCATTGAAGACATAGATATGCCTCGGGTGGTGCCTGGCGCCGACCTGGCCATCATGCATCAACTGCGCAGCATGGGCATGCTGTGGGACGAAAAACCAGTCTGGCAATCCCAGCGTCTGCCTTTGTACCAGGCCGCCTTTGATCAGCTGACCGCATCGGGCGACACATACGGATGTGCCTGCACACGCCAGGAACTGCCCTCAGACGGCCCTTACCCCGGCATCTGCCGCCATGGCCTACCTGCAGGCCGTCAAGCCCGTGCGTGGCGTTTCCGGGCCTCACAGGGGGTGGAATGCTTTGATGATCGCTGGCAAGGGCCACAGCAGCAGGATGTTGTAAAGCATGCGGGCGACTTCATCATCAAGCGCGCCGACGGACTATGGGCCTATCAACTGGTGGTCGTTGTAGATGACGGCGCACAAGGTATAACGCATATAGTGCGAGGCGCCGATTTGCTGGATTCGACCGCGCGCCAGCGCATGCTGGCCCGACATCTGGGCTTGGACTATCCCACAGTCATGCATGTGCCACTGTTGCTTGATCCCGAAGGGCGCAAGCTTTCCAAGCAGAATCACGCCGCCGCCATGGATATCACCCGGCCCCTGGATACCTTGAATCAGGCCTGGCAGGCGCTGGGTTTCGAAGCGCTGGTTGCCCAAGACGTTGAGGCATTCTGGGCAGCAGCGCTGGAGCGCTGGGCCAACCGCTACAGTCAGCCCCAGCAAACCCTGGGCACCTGAACAGAACCGTCAGGACCAGCTTCACGGCAAAGGCCGGTGTTGCCCATCGAGCAGCCTGACCAGCAAGCCTTCTCCCTTGCGATTGACCCGAAACTCACCAAAGCGCGCCTGCTCATAGCGCTGGGCCTGTCCCTCGGGGAAAAACCAGGCGTCGGTCACGATGCGCAGCCCCCGGTCGCGCAAGCGGAATTCCAGAAGAACGGTGTCTGCATCGCGCTCTGCGCTGGCCGATTCATTCACCGGCGGCAAATCTGCCAGCACCGCCTGAACATGGAACTCGCCCTGTTCATCGGCTCGCAACACCAGCCATCCGCCGCGTTGCTGCTCGATCGCCTGGGCCAGGGGCTCAGGCGCCTGCGCCAACCAATGCCGTGTATCTTGCTCTGCGGCAAAGCGCAGGGCCATGTAATCGCCCTGCATCAATGAGCGCGGATCAACGGGCGCCAGGGCCAGCACCACAGTCTGCCCGTGCCTGAGAATCTGCTCACGCTGGTAAATGCCGGTATTGATGACCAGCAGCACGACGGCCAGGCCCAGCCACCAGCCAGCAACAGACCAGAATCTGCGCGCTTGCATGCCTGCCTGGCCCTGCGTCTGTCCCGCCGCTGGACTTGCAATCCGGGCATGCAAGACCAGCCATGACAGCAGCAACCAGCCTCCCGTCAGGCCCAGCACCAGTGATTTTTGCAACAGGGACGCATCCATCTGATAGTAAAACCGGCCTAAATAAGCCAACAGCGCCAGCACCGCAAACACTAGCAGTCCACGCTGTCCCAATGCGTAGCCCAGCACCAGCCACAACAAAGCCATGGATACGCCGGGTGCCCCCATCCAGCCCAGGCTGGCCAATGCCAACGCCAGCGGCGCAGCCAGCTTCAACCAGGAGGGCACGCTGTCTTCACGCCACAGGAGGGCCGCCAGCGACAACACGGGCAGCAAAGCGCAAGCCACCCAGATCAGCAGCAAACCAGGCATTTGTCGCGATACCTCACCCAGGCCCAGAACCGTGGGCGCAGGCGTTAGCCAGGCGCCTACCTGGGTCAGGCAAACCAGTGCCCAGGCCAATGGCAGCCAGAAATTTCTTTTATCAGCGTTATGGCTCAGGGCCAGTGTCAGCACGGCCGCCACGGCCAGCCACCACAAGCGCAGATAAGCCGGAAAATAAACTGGCAGATCAGCCCCGGTGGAAGTGCCGTCCAGCAAGTCCAGTGGCAAGGCGTCCAAATGCCCGGGCCATGTCAGCATATACAGCAGAGCCAGCACGAAGAAAGCGCAAAGAAAACGCAACGCGCCTCCGGTTGCCAGGCCATAGACAACCACGCCTAGCAGCAGAATGCCGGCGGCCCGAAGCAGGGCATCGAACTCATCCAGGGCAAACAGCCCGACGCCCGTCATGCCCAGCCCGGCCAGTGTCAAGGTAGTACCGAACTCGCGCACCACGCTGCCCTTGCCCCGCAGGGCAAGCAAGCCCACGCCGCAGACGGCCAGGCCCGTGATCCACAACTGCTCGAATTCCAGTTCGAAGGAAACAAACAGAAAGGCAATTACCAGCACAGCGGCCAGCCCCATGACGGCCAATCGAAGCAGACTCAGATACCAGGGATCCAGGCCGGTCGTGCCCTCGTCGGGCTCTACGCCGGCAGCGGAGTCGGGCTTGCGCCGAAGGGCACCAACCAGCCTGCTCAGATGCCGCAATGTCAGCCCCGCCAGCACGACCAACACCACGATAAGCATCAGCAGCCCACCCTCGGACTCGATCTGGCTACCCAAAAGCATGGCCAACAAGAAATAGGCCGTCGCCACGGCCAGGCAGGCCATGGCCGGATCGGGACGCCACGCAGTGTAAATGCCGTACATCAGGGCGCAGGCCGCCAAACCTATCAATGCTGGCAGGATCGGGCCGCCCTGAGCATCGAAACCGGCAAAGGCGGCCACAATCAGCCAGCCCGCCAGCGCACTGGCCAATGCACGCGGCCCTATTCGCCAGACATCGTCGCACCTGGGCTGAGCCCACTCCCACAAACCGAGCAGAGCCGCATTCATGAAGGCCAGCAATAGACTTGCCGCCATCCAGTCCAGCGAGACATTGAACAGGAAGTGCCCGCCGAATACGTCCAGATACAAGGCGGCCGCCAGATTGAGCAGCATCCCGCACAATATCCCCATGAATACAGTGCGCACCAGCACCAGCCAGGGCAGCAACAATACGGCCCACAGCAGGAACAATTGCCAGGGATCGGCCCCAGTCTGATATATTTGGCCCACGAGGGCCAGCAGACCACCCACTGTCACACTGGCCAAAGACGTAAAAATACCGAAGGTGGAAAAGTCGCGGCCCGCAGCCGGCTCAGGCCTGCCCATTGCCCGCCATGCCAGAAAAACCAGCAGCACCAGCAAAATCTGGGCACCCGCGAGTTTCTGCAAGGCGGTGGCTAGGTTCCAATTGGCGGCAAGCCAGGAAATTCCGGCGCTGGCAAGCAGGATACCGGCCAATCCACCTGCAGTTTTCTGCAAAAAAATAGGCCAGGAAATGTTTCGGCTTAAATGGTTAATATGGCCCTCGACTTGCATAGTGCGTTTCTCACCTCGTATTATCCGCGCTATTGCTGCTGAAATGCAGTTACTGGAAACACATGACTAAAACGCTCATTATTGCCGAGAAACCCTCGGTAGCCCTGGATATTTCCCGCGCCCTCGGAGGCTTTACCCGGGAAGGCGATTATTTTGAAAGCGAGCAGTATGTGCTGGCGTCCAGCGTCGGCCATCTGCTCAGCCTGGTTGCGCCCAACGATCCCGTGCGCGGCAAATGGAGCTTCACGCACCTTCCCGTGATCCCGCCTCAGTTCGAGCTGGGCCCCACCGACAAGCGCTCGTCCGAACGGCTCAAGCTGCTGGTCAAGCTGCTCAAGCGAAAAGACGTCGGCGCCGTGATCAACGCTTGCGACGCGGGCCGCGAGGGCGAACTCATCTTCCGGTACATAGTGCAATATTCAGGGGTCAAGAAACCCGTTCAACGACTGTGGCTGCGCTCCATGACGCAAGCGGCCATCCGCGAGGCCTTCGTCAATCTGCGCGATGACGAGACCATGAAACCCCTGGAGGCTGCGGCACGCTCGCGGGCCGAGGCCGACTGGCTGGTGGGTATCAACGGCACACGCGCCATGACGGCCTTCAACAGCAAAGACGGCGGCTTCTTCAAGACACCGGTAGGCCGGGTCCAGACGCCAACTCTGGCCATCGTCAACGAACGCGAAGAACGCATACGCAAATTCGTTTCCCGCGACTACTGGGAAGTGCATGGCACCTTCGTCGCCGCCGCAGGCTTTTACTCCGGCCGGTGGTTCGATCCCAAATTCGTCAAGGATGAACGCGACCCGGAGCAGCGTGATTCCCGTCTCTGGTCCAGCACGGCCGCACAAACTATTGTGATGGCATGTCGCGGGCAGCCAGGTCGGGTTACCGAAGAGTCCAAGCCCTCTACCCAGATGTCACCCGCCCTGTTCGACTTGACATCGCTGCAGCGCGAAGCCAACTCGCGCTTCGGTTTTTCAGCCAAGACCACCCTGGCGCTGGCCCAGACCCTATATGAACGCCACAAGGCCCTGACCTATCCGCGTACCGATTCGCGCTATCTGCCCGAAGACTACCTGAGCACCGTGCAGCAGACCATGGAAGCCCTGTCCGAGGGCGGCTCGTCAGCGGCTGCCGGGCTGCGCCCGTTTGCAGAGACCGTCTGCAAACAGAAGTGGGTCAAGCCCAACCGGCGCATTTTCGACGACAAAAAGGTGTCGGATCACTTTGCCATTATTCCCACTTTGCAGATCCCGCGGGAACTGAGTGAAGCCGAAGGCAAAATCTACGACATGATCGCCAAGCGCTTCCTGGCCGTATTTTTCCCTGCGGCCGAATTCCGGGTCACCACACGCATTACGGAAGTATCGGGGCACCACTTCAAGACGGAAGGCAAAGTCCTGATCAATCCGGGCTGGCTCGCCATTTATGGCCGCGAGGCGCAAGGCGACGATACAACCCTGATTGCGGTTTCAGAAGGCGAGACGGTCAAGACCGACGACATCGAATCCAAGGGCCTGGCCACCAAACCGCCGGCGCACTTTACGGAAGCCACGCTGCTCTCGGCCATGGAAGGCGCGGGCAAGCTGGTGGACGACGAGGCACTGCGCGAAGCCATGTCCGAGCGGGGCCTGGGCACACCGGCAACGCGGGCTGCGATTATCGAAGGTTTGCTCAACGAGGGCTATCTGCGCCGAGAAGGCCGCGACCTGATACCCAGCGCCAAGGCCAGGCAGTTGATGACGTTGCTGGCCGGACTGGGCGTCAATGAACTGACGTCGCCCGAATTGACGGGCGAGTGGGAACATCGGCTAAAGCAGATCGAACAGCGCGAGCTGGATCGCGACGCCTTCATGCGCGAGATCGCCCAAATGACTCAGGTTATCGTCAAGCGCGCGAAAGAATACGAGCGCGATACGGTGCCAGGCGATTATGCAACCTTGACCACACCCTGCCCCAAGTGCGGCAGCGTGGTCAAGGAAAACTACCGACGCTATGCCTGCACGAGCTGCGATTTCTCCATAGGCAAGCATCCGGGCGGGCGTACGTTCGAGATAGCCGAAGTCGAAGAATTGCTGACCCAACGCCAGCTGGGCCCGCTGCCGGGCTTCATCAGCAAGATGGGGCGGCCGTTTGCAGCCTTGCTACGAATCACCGACGAATACAAGCTGGAATTCGATTTCGGCCAGAAGGATGACGAGGACACCGAGCCGGTAGATTTTTCCGGGCATACCTCGGTAGGCACGTGTCCGAAATGCCAGCACAAGGTCTATGAGCACGGCATGAATTATGTCTGCGAGAAGTCGGTGGGCTCGGACAAGACTTGTGATTTCAGAACGGGCAAGATGATATTGCAGCAGGAGATTTCGGCCGCGCAGGTCAGCAAGCTGTTGTCTGAAGGCAAGACGGACTTGCTTGATGGTTTTGTTTCCAGCCGCACGAACCGGAAGTTCAAGGCTTATCTGGTCAAGCAGGAAAATGGCAAGATAGGCTTCGAGTTCGAGCCGCGTCCTGCGAAGGCTGGTGCGAAGACAGCGGCCAAGAAGGCAGCTTCCAAGACGGCGACGAAGGCTGCAGGGAAGACGGCGACGAAGGCTGCAGGGAAGACGGCAGCCAAGAAGGCGGCTGTGAAGAAGGCTGCGACGAAGACAGCCGCAAAGAAAGCTCCGGCGAAGAAAGCGGCGGCTAAAAAGACGGCTGTTAAAAAGGCTGCAGTCAAGAAGGCGGTCGCGGCACCTGTGACCAGCGGTGGGGATGATGATCCGCCGTTTTAAGGCTATGGCTGCTGAGTTCTAGCGGGGCGCGACGTCAGGCCGTTCGACTGCTGGTTTCTATGGCGTGTGCTGGGTCTTATGGGCCGGGCTTTGCTCCTCGTGACGGGTTCGGCGCCTGCGCGCCGAACACCGCGTCGCTCGCTCGTCCGCCCATACGGGCTGCCTTCGCCTCCGGCTCGCTCCGCCCCGAAAGTCGCCGCAGCCCGACCCATAAGACCCAGCACACGGCGGCCATCGACATTAGTCGCAGTCGAACGGCCTGACGACGCTCGTGCTGTGTCAACGTCTTAGCGACGGTTGGCGCCTCTACGGTGCGTGTTACGGCTTGTAGGTGAGCCATCAGCAAGCCGCTATCAAACAACCAGTACCGTTCGACCGCTGTATTTCATGGCTGTGGTGTGGGTGTCTGCGCCGGGCTGGGCGACGTTTGAGCAAGCCGCGGCAGGCGCCAGGCGGCGGGGCGCAAGAGGGCGTGCTGTCTGAGCCATTCATCAGCCCACAGGCGGCTGATGGATGGCGAGTTCACGCCCGACCCCGACGAATGGCGCTTGCAAGGGTACCCCCGAAGGGGGCGCAGCGATCGGAGCACAGTCCGGCGCAGACACCCACACCATGCAAGAATTCAGTAAACGGTACAAGCCGCAGAAACCGGCAGCAAGAAACCGGGACAGGCGCCGTCAAACCCCTACCCGTAAGCCAGCTCCTTGAAGAACAGTGAAATCTCCGGCACGTAAGTGATCATAATCAGGCACCCCACCACCACAGCCACGAAAGGCAGCAGCGACTTCACCAAGCGCTCGATGGGCAGATTGGCGACCGCGCAGGCCGCGAACAGATTCACTCCGAAAGGCGGCGTCACCATCCCCAGCGCCAGGTTGACCACCATGATCACCCCGAAGTGAGCGGGATCCACGCCAAAATGCATGGCAACCGGCAACAGCAACGGCGCCAGCACCACGATGGAAGCCGACGTTTCAATGAACATGCCTATGAAGAAAAGCGCAAGGTTCATGCCCATCAGGAAGGTGTACTTGTCACTGAAAATCGTCCCCAGCCACTGCCCCAGCGCGGCGGGAATGCCGGCGCGATTCAACAGGAAACCGAAGACTCCCGCATTGGCAATGATGAACATGATAACGGCGGTAGAAACCACCGATCTGTGCAAAGTTCTAGACAAATTCCTGAATGTAAGACGACGATAGACGAAAATACCAACAATCAAGGCATACACCACGGCAACCGCCGACGCCTCGGTCGGAGTAAAGACACCGCCGTAAATTCCACCAAGAATAATGGCCGGCATCAGCAAGGCCAACCAGGCGCGCTGGAAAGCTGGCCACAGCGGCAGGCGATCCGCGCCATCCTGCTTGCCGTAGCCATGCCGGCGGGCGTATACCCATACGTAGACCATCAAGGCACCGGCTATCAAAATGCCCGGGCCTATACCCGCAATAAACAGTTCACCCACCGACGTGTCGGTGGAAACCGCAAACAGAATCATGGGAATCGATGGCGGAATGATCACGCCCAACTCGGCCGCGGAAGCCTGCAGCGATGCCGCAAAAGGCTTGGGATAGCCATGCTTGACCATGGCTGGAATAAGAATCGCGCCCACCGCAAAGGTAGTTGCCACACTCGAACCGGCCACCGCTGCGAAAATCATGCAGGTAAGCACGCAGCTGCATGCCAGTCCGCCCTGCATGCCGCCCACGACACTTTTGGCGAACTCGACCATGCGCTCGGATATGCCGCCAGCCTCCATAAGATTGCCGGCAAGGATGAAGAACGGGACGGCGACCAGCGGGTATTTGTCGAGTGCCGCATAAATCTGCTGTGCTATCACCAGCCAGGTCATGCCGTCGTAGGCAACCCCCAGCATGCTGGCCAGGCCGATGGCAACCGCCACCGGCACGGACAGCACGAAGAACAGCAACATTGAAAGAACCATCAACTGCGGCATGGTTTCACCTGGTTTCGTACGTTATGAATGGTGTGTATCACTGCGCCGGGCGCCGCATCAAATGACCGTGTCATCGACAATTACCTTGCGTGGCCCTTCGGCCCAATGAGCGACGACCGCCAGTATGGCCAGCGTCATGCCTATCGGTATGGAGATATAGACCCAAGAAATGGAGACCTCGAGGCTGGGCATGGTCTGGAAGCGCACCCGCCACGTCATCATTCCACCCACCCAGGCCATGAATCCCAGGAAGGACACACAAACAAGCAAGATCACATGCTCCAGCCAGCGCTTGTTGCGCGGGCCGAGCAGGTTGTGCAGCATTTCCACGCAAAGCATTGCGCCCTGCCTGAAGGCCAGCGCCACCCCCAGCATGACCGTCCAGATCAGCGAGGCGCGGGTCCAGGCTTCGCTCCAGTCGGCTGGTGTCTCAAGGACGAAGCGTGCAATGACCTGATAGAAGCCGGCAGCTACGGCGGAGAGTATCAATAACTGCGTAATAACCGAGACACCCTTGAACAGGGAGCGGTCCAGAAAGCGTAAAACTGTCACTGAGGGGTCCTGTATGCGTAGAGCCCTATGCTTGAAAACGGCATATGCCAAGAAACAACAAGGGCTGGCCTTTGGTGCCGTGTTCAGAATACAAACCAAACAGAACACTGGGGACCAGCCCTGGTTTTGGCATCAGCATTCCGGTCCTTGATCAAATCAGGGCAGCCAGAACGCTGATGTTACTGCGCCAAGACTTACTTTGTGTTCTGGATGGACTCAACCAATTCCTTGCCGAACTGTTTGTAATATTGCGGGTACACCGGCTGCACCGCCTTCACGAAGGCTGCGTGGTCCACGGTGTTGACCTGCATGCCGTCTTTCTTGACGGATTCAACGCCGCTGGTTTCGATGTCATCGACATACTTGCGCATGGCCATGGCTGACTCGTGACCGGCTTTCTTGAATTTTTCCTTGTCGGCATCAGACAAACCATTGTAGACATTGGGCGACATCAGTACCAGTGCGGGGCCATATACGTGAGCCGTGAGCGACAGATATTTTTGCAGCTGGGGCAGCTTGGCCGACACGATCACGGACAGGGGGTTTTCCTGGCCATCGATGGTGCCTTGCTGCAAAGCCGTAGCCACTTCAGGCCATGCCATGGGCGTGGCCAGGATACCGATTTCACGGAAAGCGGCAATGTGGATGGGATTTTCCGTGGTGCGGATTTTCAGGCCCTTGGCATCTTCGGGCGCATTTACCGGACGCACATTGTTGGTGAGATGGCGGAAGCCTTGCTCGCCCCAGGCCAGGGCAACAATGCCACGCTTGGGGAATTCGGCCAGCAACTTCTGACCGATCTCGCCATCGAGCACTTTGCGCGCATGCGCCAGATCGCGGAACAGGAAGGGAATATCGAATACGCCGGTTTGCGGTACGAAATTCAGGGTGGCGCCGGTGGACACGATGGCCAGATCGATGGTGCCCAATTGCAGGCCTTCGATGACCTCGCGTTCGCCGCCCAGGGCACTGTTCGGAAACTGCTCGATCGTGAAGTTGCCGTCGCCTTCCAGGGCCTTGGCAAAGGCATCGGCGCCCGCGCCATAGTGCGAGCTTGTCGACAGCGCATAGGCCATCTTCAGGTTAGTGGCGGCCGAAACGGGCGCTGCAGCAAACAAGCCGGCCACAGAGGCGGCCAACAGAACTTTAGAAAACCAGGTAGTACGCATTATTTCCCCAACTTATGTGATTCATTGTGTAGCGACTTCAGGGTTGTACCCTAAAACAGGGCTTGCGCGGTATTGGGGTTTTCTTTGATCCATTGCGATCCTGCAGGCAGGCATGCGTAGAAACCGACGTTCATCATGCCTATTTTTACGCAGGCAGCGGCAGCGCCGTTTTATATGACACCTGTTTCAGGGCGAAACTGGAGCGTATTTTCTCGATGCCGGGAATAGGCGTCAGTTGCTCCAGGATGAAGCGCTCGAGCGCCGCGATATTGGGCAAGGCGATGCGTATCAGATAATCGGAATCTCCTGTCATCAAGTAGCACTCCATGACCTCGGGGTGCTCGGCAATGCGGCGCTCGAAATTGGCCAGGGCCTCTTTCGCCTGCGACTTCAGGCTGATGGAAATAAACACATTCAGATCCAGCCCCAACGAGGCGGCATCGATCAGCGCCACATAGCGTGTGATGACGCCGGCGGCCTGCAGAGCCTTGACCCGCAGCAAACAAGGCGACGGCGAAAGATGCACACGCCGCGCAAGCTCGACATTACTCAGGCTGCCATCACGCTGCAGTTCGTCAAGAATACGCAGATCCGTCGCATCCAGCTGAACACTATTCTTCAAGAATTGCTCCTTTGCCCTGCTGCGGTACATGCAGACTTACATGCCCATGCGTGGCAGGCGGCACAAATACGAAATGCCATAATAGATAGATTTAACGGCATTTTATGCTTAAAAAGCATGGTTAGCCATGGCTATTTAGAGCCAAATGCCCGTATTTTTCACGCACAATGACAACAAGACATTGCCGTCATTGTGCCCTTAACCCTTGCCTGAGTCGTCCCGACATGAACTCGCCCCTGCCCCTGCATCACTTGCTGCCCCCTACTGATCACCACGGAGATACCGATCCACAGGAAACCCAGGAGTGGCGCGAATCGTTTCAGGCCCTGGTCGACGCGCAGGGCTCGGCACGCGGCAGCTTCATGCTGCAGGAACTGCTGCGCCTGGCCACCGGGCTGCAAGTCTCGTGTGTGCCGCCGGCAGGCACGCCTTACGTCAACACCATCCCGGCATCGGCGCAGCCTGACTTTCCCGGTGACCTTGATATGGAAACCCGACTGGGCGCGATCATGCGCTGGAACGCACTGGCCATGGTGGTACGCGCCAATGGGGCTTATGGCGAGCTGGGCGGACACATTGCCAGCTATGCCAGCGCCGCCGATCTGTTCGAAGTCGGTTTCAATCATTTCTTCCAGGCACGCAGCGACAACAAGCACGGTGGCGATCTGGTCTTCTTTCAGCCGCACAGCGCGCCGGGCGTTTATGCCCGCGCCTATCTGGAAGGACGGCTGCAGCAAGAAGACCTGGCCCACTATCGTCAGGAACTGCGCGGGCCACGCGCCGGCGCACGCGGCCTGTCCAGCTATCCTCACCCTTATCTGATGCCGGATTTCTGGCAGTTCCCCACCGGCTCCATGGGTATAGGTCCCATCAGCTCCATCTATCAGGCGCGCTTCATGCGCTACCTGACACATCGCAACTTGCTGGACTGCGATGGCCGCAAAGTCTGGGGCATATTCGGCGACGGCGAAATGGACGAACCCGAGTCCATGAGCGCCCTCACACTCGCCTCCCGGGAAGGACTGGACAATCTGGTCTGGGTCGTGAACTGCAATCTGCAACGGCTGGACGGCCCGGTGCGCGGCAACTCGCGCATCGTCGACGAGCTAGAGCGCCATTTTCTTGGCGCAGGCTGGAACGTAATCAAGTTGCTGTGGGGTAGCGACTGGGATGGCCTGTTCGCCCGCGATACGCAAGGTGCGCTGGTACGCGCCTTATCCAGCACAGTAGACGGGCAGATGCAGACTTTCGCCGCCAAAGACGGCCGCTACAACCGCGAGCATTTCTTCAACCAGAACATCGAGCTTAAACGCCTGGCGCAAGGCATGAGCGACGAACAGATAGATGCCCTGAAGCGCGGTGGACACGACCTGGTGAAGATACACGCCGCCTACGCCGCCGCAGCCGGGCACCGTGGTCAGCCCACCGTTATTCTGGCGCACACCAAGAAGGGCTATGGCATGGGCGCGGCCGGCCAGGGCCGTATGACCACGCACTCGCACAAGAAATTCGAAGACACCGACCTGCTGGCCTTTCGTGACCGCTTCAAGCTGCCGTTGTCCGACGAGCAGGCCCGCCAGCTGAATTTCTACAAGCCCGCAGCGGACAGCCCCGAAATGCAATACCTGCACCGCAAACGGCAGGCACTGGGCGGCTATCTGCCCGCGCGCCAGACCGGGGCAGAGATCGTTGAAGTGCCGCCGCTGGCCAATTACGCCCAGTTCGCCCTGCAAGGCAGTAATCGGGAAATGTCCACCACCATGGCGTTCGTGCGCATGCTGGGCAGCCTGCTCAAAGACGAAGGGCTGGGCGCAAGGCTGGTACCCATCGTGGCCGATGAGGCCCGCACGTTCGGCATGGCCAATTTGTTCAAGCAAGTGGGCATCTACTCCAGCGTTGGCCAGCGCTACGAACCTGAAGACATAGGCTCGCTGCTGAGCTACCACGAAGCCACCAACGGCCAGATACTGGAAGAGGGCATCAGCGAAGCCGCCGCCATTTCAAGCTGGACGGCAGCCGCCACAAGCTACAGCGTGCACGGCCTGGCCATGCTGCCGTTTTATATCTATTACTCCATGTTCGGTTTTCAGCGTGTCGGAGACCTGATCTGGGCGGCTGCCGACCAGCGCCCGCGCGGCTTTCTGATTGGCGCCACCTCGGGGCGAACCACACTGGCCGGGGAAGGCCTGCAACACCAGGACGGCAGCAGCCACCTGATGGCCGCCGCCATTCCCAACTGCAAATCCTATGACCCCGCTTTCGCAGGCGAGCTGGCCGTCATTGTTGATTACGGCATGCGCGAGATGCTTGAACAACAGCGCGACGTTTTCTACTACATCACCACCATGAATGAAAACTATGCCCAGCCCGACTTGCCCGCCAGCAAGCACGATGATGTCGTTTGCGGCGCCTGGCATTATGCCCATTACGCGGCGCAAGGCAGCCAGGCCACTCAGGGCCACCGCGCCACCTTGCTGGGTTCGGGCGCCATCCTGACCGAAGCCATACGCGCGGCCGAACAGCTGGCCGCCGACGGCATAGCCACCGATGTATACAGCGTCACAAGCTGGAGCGAGATCGCCCGCGAAGGACAGGGCATCATCGACGCCGATCTGGCCAATCCCCAGGCCGCCGCCAACAGCTTCATCGCCCGCCAGCTGGCCGATAGCGCCGGCCCCATTGTGGCCGCCAGCGACTACGTACGCCAGGTACCGGAATCCATACGCGCCTATCTGCCACCCGAGCGCCGCTACATTACCCTAGGCACAGATGGTTTCGGACGCAGCGATACCCGCAGCGAGCTGCGACGTTATTTCCAGGTGGATGCCCAGGCCATCGCCCAGGCAGCAAAAGCGGGACTGGGCCTGGCGTGAACCAGGCGCCGGCAATGGGCCATGAGCTAAAAGGCCCTAGTCTTCGACGTACCAGGTATCTTCCGACAGCATGACCTGCTGATGGCCATAGCCCGCAGGCATCATGGGGAAGCAGTTCTCTTGGGCCAGCACGACGACGTCCAGGAAGTAAGGCCCGTCGTGGGCCATGCATGCGGCCAGCGCCGCATCCAGATCTGCCGGGTCTTCGACCCGCGCGGCGCCCCAGCCAAATGCTTTGGCCAAGGCGACGAAATCAGGCAATGAGGCGTTATAGCTGTGGCTGTAGCGCCCGTCGTGTATGAGTTCCTGCCACTGACGCACCATACCCATATGGCCGTTGTTGCACAGCACGACCTTGACGGGTGTTTGATGCTGGGTGGCGCTGGCCAGTTCCTGGATATTCATCAGGACGGAAGCGTCGCCGCTCACGCAGACCACAGGCTTGTCGGGGTGAGCAATCTGCGCGCCTATGGCCGCCGGCAGGCCGTAGCCCATGGTACCCGCGCCACCTGACGTCAGCCAGCGATTGGGTCGATTGAACTTGATGTATTGCGCGGCCCACATCTGATGCTGACCCACATCGGTTGCAATGACTGCATCGGTACCCGTCAGCACGTGATCCAGGCGCTGCATCAAGTGCTGCGGCAGGATATGCTGGGTTGACGGCGTGACTTTCAGGCAGTCTTGCGCACGCCATACGGCAATGCGCTGCCACCAGGGATCAAGCCGCTGAGGCTCAAGACTGATCTGCGCCAATTCCTTGCGCAGCGCACGCAGCAAGGGATAGCAATCGCCCACCATGGCCACATCGGCGCGCACCACCTTGTTGATGGACGCCGGATCGATATCAAGATGGATCTTGCTGGCATGGGGGCAGAAGTCGGACAGGCGTCCGGTAATGCGATCGTCAAAACGCGCACCCACACAGATAATCAGATCGGCATGATGCATGGCCAGGTTGGCTTCCAGGGTGCCGTGCATGCCCAGCATGCCCAGGAACCGTTCATCGTCGGCCGGGAAAGCACCCAGGCCCATCAGGGTCAGGGTGCAGGGCGCGCCCATGTCCTGCACCAGAGCGGTAAAGGCATGGCAGGCATCGATACCCGAGTTGATCAACCCGCCACCGCCATAGAAAACCGGGCGCTTCGCATTGGCGATCAGCGCAGCGGCCCGCTTGACGGCAGCTTCCGTAAGCGGACTATTGGTTTCTATGGCCAGAGCTTCCGGTGGTTCGGCGCTGGCTGCCTGATCGGGCACCAAGCCTATCTGCATGTCTTTGGGAAAATCAAGCAAGACGGGGCCCGGACGTCCGGATGTGGTCAGCTGATAGGCCTTGGCCGCCAGGGCCGGCACGTCTTCCGTGCGGCGTATCTGTGCATTCCATTTAGTAACCGGACGCGAAATGCCGATGGCATCGCATTCCTGAAAAGCATCAGTGCCTATGGCGCCAGTTGCAACCTGACCGCTGATGCACAGCACAGGAATCGAGTCGCACAGGGCGTCCAACAAACCTGACGTGGTATTGGCCATACCCGGCCCCGAAGTCACGATCACCACACCGGGCTTGCCGGTGGAGCGTGCATAGCCCTCGGCGGCATGCATGGCCCCCTGTTCGTGCCGAACCAGCACGTGACGTATGCGCGGCTCGGAGTACAGGGCGTCGTACAAGGGCAGCACGGCGCCCCCGGGGTAGCCGAAAACCGTGTCCACCCCGCAGGCAATCAAAGTTTCAAGCAAGGCCTGGGCGCCATTGCGGGTAACGGTTTCAGTAGTAGTATTCACAGGATCACGCTTTATTGCATAAGATATCGATCACCCAAGTTTATTACCTTTTTCATCCGGTGCAACCTGACCTCCATGACTGAACCTTCCTCTCCCTGGCATATCGTCAAAAAATCCACCTTGCACGGTAATGGAGTTTACGCTGCGCGCGATATTCCCGCAGGTACGCAAATCTTCGAGTATCGCGGTAAGCGCATCACGCCCGAGCAGGCCGATGACATGCATCCGGTCAATCCCGACGATCCCTTCCATACGTTTTTCTTCTCGCTCAGCAGCGGCAAGATCATCGACGGAGGCCAGCGCGGCAACGATGCACGCTGGATCAATCATGCTTGCGAGCCCAACTGCGAAACGCAGGAAAATGCCAGCGGCAAGAAGGTGTATGTCGTTGCCCTGCAAGACATAGCGGCAGACACAGAGCTGTTCTATGACTACGGGCTGATCCTGGACGGGCGCATCACCAAGAAGCTGCGCAGCCAGTATCAATGTCTGTGCGGGGCCACAACCTGCCGGGGCACCATGCTGGCCCTGCCCAAGAAAAAATCCGGCTCCGGCAAAAAGAAAAAGGACGGAAAGCCGTCGAAATGACGCCGTCTTGATACGCGCACGGCGGCACAAACGCAGTTGGCTCAAATGGCGAAACCCATGGCCCGCGCTTCCCAGAGCGCGGGAAACCCCGGGCTATCAAAATCGTTTCGGCAAGGTAGCATGTCGGCTATCACATAAAAACAAACGCCATCCGTTCCCAATATGTCTGCCACAAGCCAGCCCAACGAAGAGCCCATCGAACCCATACTGCCAGAGGTCACCGACCCTCCCGTCAAGGTACCCCTGAAAATCGAAGACTGGATTTCCGTACTCGTCCTGGCCGTGCTGGCCCTTATTACATTCACCAATGTGCTGGTCCGCTACATGACCGACCAGTCCTTTGCCTGGACGGAAGAAATCTCGGTTTTTTTGCTGATAGTCCTGACCATGACGGCCGGCTCAACCGCCTTCGTGCGCAAGCAGCATATACGCATAGAACTGTTTGCCGACGGTGGTTCGGCAGCGCGCCGACGCAAGCTCGCCCTGGTCAGCTATTCCTTGGTTCTGGCCTTTTTCGTGCTGCTCACCATATTGTCGGCACGCATGGCGCTCGATGAATACACCTGGGGTGATACCTCGCCAGCCATAGGCGTGCCCACATGGTGGTACTCCATCTGGATGCCTATCCTGTCTTTTGCCATTTCACTGCGCATCGCCGGCATGCTGCGCCGCTTGTTGCGAGCCCCGGCATGATCGTCACCACGCTGTTTATCGTTTTCGTCGTGCTCATGGTCATCGGTATGCCGGTGGGCGTGGCGCTGGGCATCGCCGGTACGCTGGCCATAGTCATGTCCAATCTGGACACACAATGGTTCGGCCTGCTGGCAGTGCCGCAAAGCTTTTACGCCGGCCTGGCCAAATATCCGCTGCTGGCCATTCCCATGTTTGTGCTGGTCGGCTCCATTTTTGATCGTTCGGGCGTGGCCAGCCGACTGGTCAACTTCGCCATTGCCATCGTCGGGCGGGGGCCCGGTATGCTGCCACTGGTGGCGATTGCCGTGGCCATGTTCCTGGGCGGTATTTCAGGCTCGGGGCCGGCTTGCGCCGCCGCCGTAGGCGCCGTCATGATCAGCGCCATGACCCGCGCGGGCTATCCCAAGCCGTTTTCGGCCAGCATTGTGGCTGCGGGCGCCTCAACCGACATCCTGATTCCGCCCTCGATTGCCTTTATCGTCTATTCCATATTGGTGCCACAAGCATCCGTACCCGCCCTGTTTGCGGCCGGCATGATTCCGGGCATTCTGGTGGGCGTCGCCCTGATCGTGCCCGCCGTCTGGCTGTCGCGACGCCATAAAATGGGCAGTCTGGAAGGCAGTTTGCCACGTCCCCGCTTTTGGCCCAGCCTTATCGAGGCCTCGTGGGGGCTGATTGCCCCCGTCATCATATTGGGCGGCATGCGCATGGGCTACTTTACGCCCACCGAGGCTGCGGTCGTCGCGGTCTTTTATGGCCTTTTTGTTGGCATGTGCATACATCGCACCATTAAAATACGCGATCTATTTCTTATTCTGCGTGAAGCGGCCGAGCTTTCCGCCGTCATCATGCTGGTGGTCACGCTGGCCGGCATCTTTGCCTGGGCACTGTCTACGCTTAGCGTTATCGACCCGATCACACAGGCCATCGTGCATTCCGGCCTGGGCGAATATGGGGTCATGGCCTTGCTTATCCTACTGCTGGTCGTGCTGGGCATGTTCCTGGACGGCATATCCATCTTCCTGATTTTCGTGCCTCTGCTCATGCCCATTGTTTCCGCTTATCAATGGAACCCCGTCTGGTTTGGCGTGCTCCTGACGCTGATGGTTGCCGTGGGGCAGTTCACGCCGCCACTGGCCGTCAACCTGATGGTTTCCTGCCGCATTGCCAAGGTACCCATGGAAAGTACCGTGCAGTGGGTATTATGGCTGCTGATGTCGATGTTTCTGGTGCTGGTGCTGGTCATTGTGTTCCCCGAACTGGCCTTATGGCTGCCCCGCTACCTTGGTTTTTAAGTTACTTTCAATTCGCCTGCGGCATGGCGCCGTGGGCATTTCCGTGCATCGCCACACCCCTCGAGGAGACTATATGAAAATCCGTTCACTGCTTGGCGCCATCACGTGCGCGGTAGCGGCCCTGTCCGCAACATCCGCCGCGCATGCGGCTGACTACAAATCCGAATATAAGCTGTCCATTGTGGTCGGAACCACTTTCCCCTGGGGTCAGGGTGCCGAGATCTGGTCCAAGCTGGTCAAGGAGCGCACCGACGGGCGCATCAACATCAAGATTTATCCAGGCACTTCGCTGGTACAGGGCGACCAGACACGTGAGTTCACCGCCATACGTCAGGGTGTGATCGACATGGCCATAGGCTCGACCATCAACTGGTCACCCCAGGTCAAGCAATTGAATCTGTTCTCGCTGCCCTTCCTCATGCCCGACTACGCGGCCATCGATGCGCTGATACACGGCGAAGTGGGCAAGCAGTTGTTTACGCACATCGAGAAAGCCGGCGTGGTGCCACTGGCCTGGGGTGAGAACGGCTATCGTCAGCTCAGTAACTCCAAGCAAGTGGTCAAGTCGCCAGCAGACTTGAAGGGCATGAAGCTGCGCGTCGTTGGTTCGCCTTTGTATATCGACACTTTCACTGCCTTGGGCGCCAATCCTACTCAAATGAGCTGGGCTGATGCCCAACCTGCCCTGGCCACCGGTGCCGTCGACGGTCAGGAAAATCCGCTGTCGATTTATGCCGGCGCCAAGCTGTACGATGTTGCGCAAAAATATCTGACGCTGTGGAATTATGTGGCCGATCCTTTGGTGTTTGTGGTGAACAAGCAGGTGTGGGAGTCCTGGACCGAAGAGGATCGCAAGATTGTGCGAGAGGCCGCCATCGAGGCGGGCAAGCAGGAAATCGTGATCGCACGCAAGGGTGTAACGCCCGAGGATCCTTCGATGCTGAAAGACATCGAGAGTCATGGCGTGACGGTTACCAGCCTGACGCCCGAGCAGCATGATGCGTTTGTCGAGGTGACGAAGCCTGTGTTTGAAAAATGGAAAAAGACGATTGGTGAGGATCTGGTCGACCAGGCACAAAAGGATATTGCTGCCCGCAAGAAGTAAGGGTGGAAGCGGCCAGGGTTCGCCCTGGCTGTCTTTGTGCGCCATTGCTGGGTTTTGAAGGAACGGTTCGCTGTTCCTTTTTTTGTTGTCAACCAGCCGATCTGGGTTCAATAGGTGCGACCTACTCTATAAGGTTGGACGTCCAAGTCTTTAAACACGGTCTGTCTGGTTAACAGGGGTTCCGGGCTGGACGAATGCGGTTCTGGCCCTTGGCCAGAACTCCCCGGGTTTGCGCTGCAGCCAGGGCAGCCGCGGAACTCGTGCGCTCGGGCCAGTGGCCCGAAAACGCGCACTCACACAGCCGCGGCTTTGCCTCCCTGGCCCCAGCACAAACCCGGCGCATCCGAAAATCGCCCTTCACCCCTGTTAACCAGACAGACCTGTATAGAGACTGATGGGTGGACGTCAACCTTTTTTGTGTGGGAGGCTTGGGCGCTTAAGCAGCATTGGCGTGCCGCGTTGGCTGCGAGTGTCTGGCACGTGCTGCACGAACGTGGTTACGCTGCGATTTAGCACCTAAGCGCCGATCAGGACGCCAGATCACCCATGAAGACGCTGTCCCACATTGAGTTTCTATGAGGCCTGTCGGAAGCACGAGCGCCTCGCAAGCATCCGACAGGCCGCATTAGCAACCCAATACAGCGTACTTAACCTGCAACACCAGCAGCAATTGTCCAGCATTCCTAACCAGGATCGAAGAGCCGTGTTCAGGCATGCTCCGCCATCTCGCTCAGGCAGTCCTCTACAGACCCAATCACCACCTGCGTACTGCACGCCATCATCAGATTCAGATTAAGCCCAAAATCCTCAACCGTATAACCCTGAGTATCCGTATAAATCGAAGAGCCTGGTGCACGTATCACAGGCACTTGCCTGATCAAAGGCCGGGCGTCGTCGGTGTACACCCATACCGGCTTGTCCAGCGCCACCGCATAGCCCACTTCAAACGCCGTGCCCGAATCAGGCTCGGCGCCACGAAACGCGTTCACATTGGCCGCCACCATATCGGCCTGCTGAATCAGCGCTATATTGGCCCGGTATATCCATAGCGCCAGCTCCGAACCGCTCAGATTTCTTGGCGCTTCATTGTCCAGCGGATACAAGCCGGTGAACCCGTACTTGCTGCACAAATCCTTCAAAGTATCGCCCCATAGCCGGGCGTCGGGCCGGAACACATCAAAGCCGGCCAGATAAATCGATTTCATCATCTCTCCCGAATCAATCCTGGCATAACCACGCAGGACGGCAGCACAGACTATTTGAATGCCGTCTCAATAAAGCTGCGCAACTTGCGTGAATGCAGGCGTTCACGCGGCATATCGCGCAGCAACTCAAGTGCCTTTATGCCTATGTGCAGGTGCTGACCCACCTGCTTGCGATAAAAATCGCTGGCCATGCCGGGCAGCTTCAACTCGCCATGCAGTGGCTTGTCGGACACGCACAGCAAAGTGCCGTAAGGCACCCGAAAGCGAAATCCATTGGCCGCTATGGTGGCCGATTCCATGTCCAGCGCAATGGCGCGCGATTGCGACAGACGCTGCACCGGCTCGTCTTGCTCGCGCAGCTCCCAATTGCGGTTGTCGATGGAGGCCACCGTTCCGGTGCGCATGATCTTCTTCAGTTCCCACCCCGACAGGCCTGACACGTCGGCCACCGCCTGCTCCAGCGCCACCTGTATCTCGGCCAGCGGCGGCACGGGCACCCAGGTGGGCAGGTCGTCGTCCAGCACATGGTCTTGACGCACATAGCCATGAGCCAAGACATAGTCTCCCAGGCGCTGGGTGGTGCGCAAACCGGCGCAATGGCCCAGCATCAGCCAGGCCGAAGGCCGAAGTACGGCCACGTGGTCGGTGATGGTCTTGGCATTGGAAGGCCCCACACCAATATTGATCAGGGTGATGCCCTTGTGATTCTCGCGCACCAGATGGTAGGACGGCATTTGGGGGGCGCGCATCAGGGGCAAGCCCTGGCGCTGCGCGTCGGCGCCGGCGGGGGTGATGACATTGCCCGGTTCGACCAGGGCGGTGTAGCCGCCTTCGCCCTGCGCCAGGGTTTCCTTGGCCCATTGGCAAAACTCATCAACATAAAACTGATAATTGGTGAAGAGCACGAAATTCTGGAAATGCTCGGGAGCCGTGGCTGTGTAGTGTTGCAGGCGGTGCAGGGAATAGTCGACGCGGGGGGCCGTGAAGGGGGCTAATGGCAAAGGTTCTCCGGGCCGGCCACGCCATGTGCCATTGACTATGGCATCGTCAGTGACGGCTAGCTCGGGCACATCGAAGTGGTCGCGCAAAGACCCGCCCAACAGACTGTCGGAGTACACGCTTTCCACGTACTGCCCGTCAGCAAAGGAGAAATGCAGGGGAATGGGCATATCCGACTCGCCTATCTCCACCGGCACATCATGGTGCTTGATCAACAGGCCTATCTGTTCCAGCAAATAATCAAAATACAGAGCTGGCTGAGTGACGGTTGTCATGTAGGTGCCGGGTTCAACGACATGGCCATATGACAGCCGTGTGTCAACCTCTTGGTAGGTGTTGACCTTGATCCGGACAGCTGGATAATAGGCGCGCGTGCGCTGGCCCTCGGGCACCCGGCCCTGGGCGTATTCCGAAAAACCGTCACGGATAAAAGCCGTATTCCTGGTGTAGATTTCTACCAGGCGCTCCACCGCCGCCTTGGCATCGGTGAAGGCGGTAAAGGGAATGACCGGCGGCAAGCGCGGGGACGACATGGAGTCTGATGAATCAAACATGGTTGCTACCAAAAAAATGACAATATATAAAACCACTATGACACGATATGCGGCTTCGCGCATCCATGCCCACCCGGACTGAATATTTGTTCTAATAAGCGCGTTCCGACCTCGTTACTCCAGGATACATCTTGAGTGTTATCGTCAACGCTATTTTTCCTCTGTTCGCGCTCATACTGATAGGTTTTCTGTGCGCGCGTTCGCGCGTCCTGGGCGTCAGCGCCGTCGAAAGCCTGAATAAGTTCGTCGTCTATATGGCGCTGCCAGCCTTGCTGTTCCAGTCCATGGCGCTGATCACCTGGGAAGAGATCAATCAGCCCGGCTACATCGCCGCAACCGTGCTGTCGCTTGCCGTGGTATTTGGCGTGTCTTATGCAATGGATCGCAAGCGGCGCGGCCGCCTGGCCGATGCCAGCCTGGAAGGCTTGGCGGCATCTTATGGCAATGCGGGCTTTATGGGCATCCCTTTGTGCCTGATGCTGTTTGGCGATGCCGGTCTGCCCCCTGTCATTATCGCCACGCTGATCACCGCCTGCGGCCTGTTTGCATTTTCCATTGTGCTGATAGAAATCGATCTGCAAGCCACGCCCGGCATCTGGCGCACGACCCGCAAGGTGGGCAGGGCCTTGCTGTTTAATCCGCTGGTGCTTGCCCCGCTGCTGGGCCTATTCGTTGCTGCCATGCAATGGCCGTTACCCTCTGCCATTCAGCAGTTCACCACTCTGTTGGGCGCAGCCGCCAGCCCCTGCGCGTTGGTCACCATAGGGCTGTTCCTGGCCCAGAGCAGACCCACCAACCACCACAACACAGTCTGGCGCATTGTTGCCCTCAAACTGGTTCTGCACCCGCTGATAGCAGCTATTCTGGTGTATTGGGTATTTGACATGCCACCGCTATGGGCCCACGTGGCTGTGCTGCTTGCGGCGCTGCCGGTGGGCACAGGCCCGTTCATGCTGGCCACGCTGTACCGGCGTGAACCCGCCGTCGCATCGCGCGCCATTTTGTTGTCTACCGTGCTGTCTTTGGTAACGGTTTCGCTGCTGGTGTCATGGCTTATTCCGTAGAATTGGAATTACGCCAGTTGGTCCATGAACAAGGCCAGCGCCACATCACGCTCGGTGACACCCTTGGCGTCATGCGTGGTCAATGTGACACTTACCCGGTTATACACATTGCTCCATTCGGGATGATGATCCAGCTTTTCAGCTTGCATGGCCACCTGCGTCATGAACCCGAAAGCCTCGTTGAAGTTCTTGAAGACAAAGGTCTTGTGTATGGCGTCGCGCCCTTCGGTGGACGACCAGCCCTCAAGCAATAAAAGGGCAGACGGTGCGCCTATCAGTTTCAGCTGATGCTTCATAATGGACTCCTTTCAGGATAGCGTCGCCACAAGCATGGATTCCTGCATGATAACGGCATCGTCTGGCGGAAATATGACAAACCTTCTGTCGGGCAAGGCCAAATCCGTTCATGGCTGACTCGACCAGGCCGCAATCACCGCCCGCTCTTCATCGCTCATTTTCGTAAGGTTGCCCAGCGGCATATAAGCACTGGCAACCACTTGCTTGATTTGAGACGCATGCAGCAGTATTTGCTCCTGGGTATCAAGCACCATACCTGCCGGTGGCGCAGTAAAGCCTTCGTAGCTGGGCGTAGCAGAATGACACTGCACGCAACGTGCCGCCACGATGGACTGAACGCGCGTCATGTCGCTACCTTGCCCGGCTGCTTGCTGCGGGGTGGACGCTGGCGCAGCAAGCCACAGGGCCAGCACCAGCAGCACCACGCCGGCCAGCGGATAAACCGGCCTGTTTTTCTTCATATGGCGCAGCACAAAGTACTGACGTATCAAGGCGCCTGCAAAGATGAACAGGCACATGATGACCCAGGCCCACGGGCCTGTGTAAATGAACGAATAATGATTGCTGAGCATCAGCAACACGACCGGCAAGGTGAAATAAGTGTTGTGCACGGAACGCTGCTTGCCGCGCATGCCATCCAGTGGGTCAGGCTTATTACCTGTCTTCAGGGCGGCCACCATGCGGCGCTGGCCGGGAATAATCCAGAAGAACACATTGGCCGACATACAGGTGGCCATAAGCGCACCGGTAATCAGGAAGGCGGCCCGACCGGGAAAGATGTGCACGGTCAGGTAGGCAACGGCCACCATCATCACGCCCACGGCCGCGCTGAGCAGACCATCACGCTGCATGGTCGGACTGATGCGGCGGCATAGTTGCGAGTACACGATGTAGCCCAGCAACAGGAAGGCCACGGCCAGCACGCTGGCCTGCATGCCCGTCAGTGATGCCGCCCACGCCCAGGAACTGTCCGGATTAACCAGATAGAACTCCGGCCGATACAAATACATGGCCGCGAACAGCGCGAAGCCGGAGAGCCAGGTGGTGTAGGCTTTCCAGTACGACCAGTGCAGATCGTCGGGCAGCTCGGCCGGGTTGGTCAGGTATTTCTGGTTGTGATAGAAGCCGCCGCCATGCACGGCCCACATTTCACCATGCACGCCCAGTTGTCTGGCGTGCTGGCCGCGCGGCGCACGCAGACTGTTGTCGAGCATGACAAAATAAATGGATTCGCCTATCCAGGCTATGGCCGCAATAACATGCAGCCAGCGCATCAGCAGATTGCCGGCATCAAGTACGTAGGTAGACATCATGGGCTTAGTGTCCTGCTAGCTGCCGCGATACGTTGACCAGGCCCACGGCGTGACCAGCAGGGGAACATGATAATTTTCAGCTGGATCGGCAATCCCGAAACGCAACCCTATCTGATCGACAAAGCGCGGTTCGGCCAGCTGCACGCCCATGGCGGAAAAATAATCGCCAGCATGAAAGACCAGCTCGTATATACCTTGTTGCAGTTCAGCGCCCTGCAGCAATGGCTCGTCGCACCGGCCATCACGATTGGTGAGCGCCTGCCGCAGCAAGTGCCGACCTTCACCGTTGATGCGATACAGCGCTATCTGAACGCCCTGCGCCGGAACCCCCTGCATGGTGTTCAGCACATGAGTCGAAAGCTTGCCCATTCCTGTCTCTCCGCTTGTTGATACCATACTTACGGTTTAATCTTTCCTACTATTGAAACACAATCATTGCTGATTTCGGAGTTTCCATGGCGCTTACAAACTATCCGCGAGACATGATCGGATACGGCCGCAATCCACCGCATGCCGACTGGCCCGGCCAGGCACGCATTGCCGTGCAGTTCGTGCTGAATTATGAAGAAGGCGGTGAAAACTGCGTGTTGCACGGCGATGCTGGCTCGGAACAGTTTTTATCCGAAATCATCGGCGCGGCGGCCTATCCCGAACGCCACCTGTCCATGGAATCCATTTATGAGTACGGCTCGCGCGCGGGGGTATGGCGCCTATTGCGCGAATTTGAAAAGCGCCGGCTACCCCTAACGGTGTTCGCCGTGGGCATGGCGCTGGAACGCAACCCGGAAGCCGCCCAGGCCTTCGTTGAACTTGGTCACGAAATTGCGTGCCATGGCTATCGCTGGATACATTATCAATCGGTGCCCGAAGACATAGAACGCGAACACATGCAGCGCTGCATAGCCATTGTGACCGAACTGACTGGACGCCATCCCGATGGCTGGTACACCGGTCGCGACAGCCCCAACACACGCCGCCTGCTCATGGAAACGGGCGGCTTCCTGTACGACGCCGATTACTACGGCGACGACCTGCCGTTCTGGATGCCCGTAGACATGGCGGACGGCACCGTGCGGCAGCAACTTATCGTGCCCTACACGCTTGACACCAACGACATGCGTTTCGCCTCGGCACAAGGTTTCAACAGCGGTGAGCAATTCTTTAACTATCTGAAAGACACCTTCGACGTTCTGTATGCCGAAGGCGAGCACAGCCCCAAGATGATGTCTGTGGGCCTGCATTGCCGACTTGCGGGACGACCCGGTCGCTATGCGGCCTTGCAACGCTTTCTGGACTATATCCAGCAACACGATCATGTCTGGATACCTACGCGCGCAGCCATCGCCGGGCACTGGGCTCGGCGCCATCCCTGGCAGGAAACAACCCCTGGCTAAGGCCCGGCAGCATCGCCCACTTGATTATTATTCATGCCTCTTCCTTAAACGCCCTTTCGTCAACACCTTTCACACTTCAGGAGTCCCACGCCATGGCCGCCCCCGATCTTCCCGTCGGTACCACCGTGAACGCAACCCCGGTTGAACTACCTGCTTATGCCACGCGCTACGTGAACCTTGCTTCTGCCGATTTTGGCGCCACGGTGCTGGCCTGCACCGACGACTTCTTTGCCCAGGCCCAGCGCATGCTGCAGGCGGCCGAGCCCGTATTCGTCGTGGGCAAGTTCGATGACCATGGCAAGTGGATGGACGGCTGGGAAACCCGCAGGCGCCGCAACGGCGGCCATGACACCGCGCTGGTGCGCCTGGGCATGCCCGGAACCATCAAGGGCCTGGACATCGACACCAGCCATTTCACCGGCAACTTTCCGCCCGCCGCTTCCGTGCAGGCCTGCCGTGTTCAAGGCGACCCGGACGACAGCACCACCTGGACTGAATTGGTGCCGGCACACTCGCTGTCGGGCAATGCCCATCACTTTATCGAGATCAACGACCCTGGTGTCTGGACACACCTACGGCTGCACATCTACCCCGATGGCGGCGTGGCGCGCTTGCGTGTTTATGGTCAGCCCGCCTGCGACTGGGCCAACCAGGATGCCCAAGCCTTGCACGAAGTATCGGCGCTACATCTTGGCGGGCGCATCGTCGCCTGCAACAATGCGCACTATGGCACCCCATTTCGCGTGATCATGCCTGGACGCGGTGTGAACATGGGTGATGGCTGGGAAACCCGACGCCGACGCGAGCCCGGCTACGACTGGTGCATCATAGAACTGGGGCACGCCGCCTTGATAGAAAAAATCGAAGTGGATACCGCGCACTTCAAGGGCAACTATCCGGACCGTATCTCGATACAGGCCGCCCGCATGGCCGACTCCACCGATGAGTCGCTGATTACCCAGGCCATGTTCTGGCCAGAATTGCTGGGGGAACAAAAAACGGAAGCCGACAAGCAGCATTTTTTTGAAGGCGGCGCCATAGCGCAGGTCGGCCCGGTCACGCACGTACGCGTCAATATGTTCCCCGATGGGGGCATCAGCCGTGTACGTTTGTGGGGGCGCCTGGCTTAGTATTGATCGCGTGAGTGCACCAGGCGACCGGCCGAATAAGTCGCCGCCACGGTGCGATCATCGCCCAGGACAATCAGCGCAAACAGCAGCTCTTCCAGCGATTCGGCCCGCGCAGTACGCCGCGCCAGCAGGGGGGTGGCCTGCGGGTCGAGTACGACGAAGTCGGCTTCGGCCCCAGGGGCCAGCGTGCCTATGCGGCCGCCCAGGTCCAGGCCCCGGGCCGCGCCTTCGGTTGCCAAATAAAACAGGCTGTGCGCACTCAGGTGATGGCCCGACATGCGCGCCACATTATGCGCGGCAGCCATGGTCTGCAGCATGGAAAACGAGGTGCCTCCACCCACATCGGTGCCCAGGGCAACAGGTACTCCGCTGGCGCTAGCGGCCGCAAAGTCGAACAAGCCGCTGGCCAGAAATAGGTTGGACGTTGGACAATGCACGGCCAGCGTTTGCGTTTCCGCCATACGGCGTCTGTCAGTTTCATCCAGCCAAATGCAGTGGCCGTACACCGCACGGGGGCGCAACAAACCAAAATAGTCGTAGATATCCAGATAACTGCGGTGACCGGGGAACAGCTCCCTGACCCACTCCAGCTCGCGGGTGTTCTCGGCCAAATGGCTTTGTATGAATACATCGGGGTATTGCTGCGCCAGTTCGCCACACAGGGCCAGTTGCTCAGGCGAAGAAGTGGGGGCGAACCGTGGCGTCAGCGCGTACATCTGGCGTCCCTTGTCATGCCAGCGCTGAATCAGGGTCTCGCTATCGCGTGCCCCTGATTCAGCCGTGTCCTGCAAATAGTCGGGGCAGTTCCTGTCCATCATCACCTTGCCGGCCACCATGCGCAGTTGCCGGGCATGGCTCTCCTCGAAGAAGGCTTGCGCAGATTCGGGATGCACAGTGCAATACACCAACGCGGTTGTAGTGCCGCAGCGCATCAGCTCGTCCAGAAAGAAACTGGCTGTCCGGGTCGCATGTTCGGGATTCTGGAAACGACTTTCTTCCGGAAACGTGTAGGTCTCCAGCCATGGCAGCAAGCCTTCCGCAGGCGAGGCAATGATGTCGGTTTGCGGATAGTGCAGATGCGTATCGATGAAGCCCGGCATGATCAGCTTGCCACGCCAGTCAACAACGTGGGTGTCCGCGCCCAGGCTCGCTGCAAGCATCTGATAATCACCAGCCTGAACCACATGGCCATCGTGAACGATCAGCAACCCGTCCGACAGGTATACCGTGGCATCGCTATTCGCCACCTGCTCGGGCGATGCCGTGAAATACAACAGTTGCGCGCGATATGCGATTTTTCCATCGGGCCTGACTGCCCCGCCGATAGGCTGCATCAAAGTGTCTCACTCGGTCGTAGCGCCCGACGTGGGCACAGTCAGGGGCAATGGTAGCAGGTCATTACCGCCGGCAGCCGGGTGAGCAGCGGCAAGATATTGTTCACGCGCCTGCAGCAGTTGGGCGGCCACGGCCACCGCGATGATTTCGGGCGCCTTGCCGCGTATGCCCGGCACGCCTATCGGGCAAATCATGCGTGTCAGCCTGGCATCGGGCACGCCCCGCTCGCGCAAGCGGCGCTCAAACTTATGGCGCTTGGTCTGTGAACCTATCAGGCCAAAATAGGCAAAGTCATCACGCTTCAGAATTTGACGACACAAGCGCTGATCCAGGGCATGGCAATGCGTCATGACCAGAAAGTAGCTGCCCGGCGGCGCCTGATCCACCACCGCTTCGGGGGTGTCGGTGACCTCGATACTGACATTGGCGGGCCATACTTCAGGGAACTGCGTATCGCGTTCATCCACCCACAACACCGTGCACGGCAAGCTACCCAATATGGGCACCAGCGCCCGCCCCACATGCCCCGCACCAAACAGCACAATATGCTGATCGGGCGGCCGCGAGGCTGCAGCCTCCTCGTCAATCCGGGCCTGCGTCAGAAGCTCGAACGCCAATGTTGCCACGCCTCCGCAACATTGTCCCAGTCGCGGCCCCAAGGGTATGCGCTCGACATGATGCCCACCATAATTCCGTTGGCCGGCCAGCATGTCGCGGGCAATTTCGGCGGCACGCCATTCCATTTGCCCACCGCCTATGCTGAACCATTGCTGCGCGGTCGTGAACAGCATGCGGGCGCCTGCTTCGCGCGGCGTCGACCCTTCGGCCTTGACCAGGGTTACCAGGACAATGGCCTGGCCCGATGCCAACAGTTGTTGGGCTGTGGAAATCCACTCGACCATCAGGCGCTGCTCCGTGCCGGCAAACCGCTCAGTGCATCCAGTATGGCTTCCGGCGTAGCCGGTGCATTCAGTTCAGGTTCGCCGGGCGCGTCCTGCGCGTTGGCCACTGCATCGCGTATGGCATTGAAAACACTGAACGACAACAATAGCGGAGGCTCGCCCACCGCCTTGGAACGATGAACGGTGTCCTTGATATTGGGATTGTCGAACAGGGCCACGCGGAAATCTTCAGGGCAATCGCCAACAGCCGGAATCTTGTAGGTAGACGGCGCATGCGTAGTGAGCTTGCCTTCGGCATTCCAGCACAGCTCTTCGGTGGTCAACCAGCCCATACCCTGTATGAAACCGCCCTCAATCTGCCCGATATCTATGGCTGGGTTGATAGACCGCCCCACATCGTGCAACAGGTCGGCGCGCAGCAGCTTCCACTCACCGGTCAGGATATCTATCACGACTTCCGACACGGCGGCGCCATAGGCAAAATAATAGAAAGGTCGGCCTGTCATCGTTTGCTTGTCCCACTGTATGCCAGGCGTGGCATAAAACCCCTCGGACCACAGCTGCACCTGCGCCCAGTAGGCCGCATCCACCACCTGGGCAAAAGGCAGATGCTGTCCGTTGACCAGCACGACGCCCCCGGCAAAGACGACCGCATCTGCCGAACCTCCCCAGCGCCCCGCCGCAAACTCGGCAAGGCGGCCCCGTATGCGGGATGCTGCATCGGCCGCCGCTTTGCCATTCAGATCGGTACCAGTGGAAGCCGCCGTGGCCGATGTATTGGCGATCTTGCTGGTGTCGGTTGCGGTGACGCGCACACAGGCCAGGTCCAGACCCAGTTCGGCAGCCGTTACCTGCGCCACCTTGGTATTCAGGCCCTGGCCCATTTCAGTGCCGCCATGATTGACCAGTACGGAGCCGTCGCGATACACATGAACCAGCGCACCTGCTTGATTAAAGGCCGGCACATTGAATGAAATGCCGAACTTGACGGGCGTGAGGGCAAGACCCTTCTTAAGCACCGGACTGTCGCGATTGAACTCGCGCACCGCCGCGCGGCGGGCCTGGTATTGGCTGTCTGCCACCAGTTGGTCGGTTAGGGGCTGTAATACATTGTCGGCCACGGTCTGCCCATAAGGCGTTGTGTTGCGTTCACTCATGCCGTAGAAATTCACGCGCCGCACCTCCAGAGGGTCAAGCCCCAGCTGCCGGGCGATGGCATCCATCAGAACTTCCGTGATCAGCGCACCCTGCGGCCCGCCAAAGCCACGAAAGGCCGTATTGGACTGCGTATTCGTCTTGCCACAAACCGCCTGCACATCAATATGAGGGATGTAGTAGGCGTTATCGACATGACACACGGCGCGTGTCGCCACGGCCTCGGACAAGTCGGCCGAATGGCCGGCCCGCAAGGTCATGTCCAGCTTCAGGCCCAATATGCGCCCCTGCCCATCGAAACCCACGTCGTATTCGTAATGGACACCATGGCGCTTGCCGGTGATCATGAAGTCGTCGTCGCGATCCAGGCGCAGCTTGACCGGTCGATTCAAGCGCGTGGCACAGATGGCTGCCACGCAGGCAAACAGCGCCGACTGCGACTCTTTGCCACCAAACCCCCCGCCCATGCGACGACATTCCACCTGCAGCTGATGCGCCTGCCAGCCCAGCACATGGGCAAGCACTGCCTGCATTTCAGAAGGGTGTTGGGTGGAACACCACAGATGCAGGCTGTGGCCCTCTTTGGGCACCGCGTACGATATCTGCCCTTCCAGATAAAACTGCTCCTGGCCGTTGCAGGCGAAGCTTCCTGCCAGACGTTGCGGCGCCGAGGCAATAGCGGCCTCGGGATCACCCCGACGCATACGCATGGGCGGCACTACCATGGCCTGTTCGGACCTGGCCTGTTGCGGGCTCAGCACAGCCGGCAGGTCTTCATACTGTATCTGCGCCAGGCGCGCGGCACGCCGGGCAGCATCGTGGCTGTGCGCCACCACCGCAAAGACAGGCTGACCCACATATTGCACCTGGCCATCGGCCAGCACGGGATCGTCGTGCAGCACCGGCCCGCAGTTGTTTTCACCTGGAATATCGTTCGCGGTAATCACCGCGATCACCCCCGGCGCCTGAAGCACCGGATCCAGGTTCATGCCGGCTATGCGCGCATGCGCCTTGCCCGACAGGCCCAGGGCACAATGCAAGGTACCTTGCAGCTCGGGCAGATCGTCGATATAGGCCGCCTCGCCGCTGACATGCAGGGCGGCCGACTCGTGCGGCGCCGATATGCCGGTAGCGACTGTAGACCCTGCGTGGCCGTCCTTACCCAGGAAAACATTCGATTGCGTATTCATCTACACCTCGCTTGCTGCAATGCCCGCGAACACGCGGGTTTCATGCGCCGCCAGAGGTTGGTCGGGGCGGGTTTCAAGATAAAAGCGGTGCAGTAGATTCTGTGCGGCCGTCATGCGATAGCGGTTGCTGGCACGCATATCGGATAAGGGTTGATAGTCCAGCCTTAGCGCGTCCATAGCCTGCCTGGCCGTATCCAGCGTCCAGGGCTTGTGCATCAGTGCCTGTTCAGCCCGGGGCGCCCGGGCCGGTGTCGCAGCCATGCCGCCAAAGGCCACGCGTGCGCTGCGTACTCGGCCATGGTCATCCAGTTCAAGGGCAAACGCCGCGCATACCGCAGAAATGTCCTGATCAAAGCGCTTGGACAATTTATAACTGCGAAAACACAAACCGGGCACGGGCAAGGGCACCCGTATGCCCTGCACAAACTCGCCGGCTTGCAGGGCGTTCTTTTGATAAGCCACGTAGAAGTCTTCCAGCGGCAGCACACGCGTTTGCTCGCCACGACGCAAAACCAGGCTCGCGCCCAGGGCAATCAAACCTGGCATGGAATCACCTATGGGCGATCCATTCGCAATATTGCCGCCCAGGGTACCGGCATTGCGTATGGGAAACGATGCGAAGCGTTGCCGCATTTCGTGCAACTGGCTGTAGCGCTGCACTAGGGCGTCATAGGCATCGTTAAGCAAGGCTCCCGCGCCTATGTATAAGTCGCTGCCCTCTTCGCGGATATCGCCAAGCCCCACAACCTGGCCTATATAGATCAGCTCAGGTAGTTCACGCAGCTGCTTGGTAACCCACAATCCCACATCGGTACTGCCGGCCAGCAATCGCGCTTCGGGGTGGTCCAGCCTTAGTTGCGCCAGTTCGGGCAGGGTGCGGGGCGCAAGAAAAACCTGCCCCTCATGGTGGTATTCAAGCGTGCCATCGCGTTGCAGCGGCCGCAGCGCCCTGGCCAGAGCCGGGTAGTCGAAGGCCACCGCCGGCAAATCGAACATGGCCAGGGCCGCATCGATAATGGGGCGATAACCGGTGCAGCGGCAAAGGTTGCCCGACAAGGCATCAAGAATATCATCGCGTGTGGGGCGACCGTTAGCCCGCTTGTTATACAAGGCCCACATCGACATCACAAAGCCCGGCGTGCAAAAGCCGCACTGCGAACCGTGCAGCGCCACCATGGCCTGTTGTACCGGATGTAGCGCACCGTCGGGCTGGCGCAGGTCTTCAACGGTAAACAAGGCCTTGCCATCCAACGCAGGCAAAAACTGTATGCAGGCATTAACCGCCCTGAGCACGGGCTGGCCGGCCTGGCCCAGCTCTGCTGTTACCACCGTACAGGCACCGCAATCACCCTCGGCACACCCTTCCTTGCTGCCGGTGCAGTGCAGGTCTTCGCGCAAATACTGCAATACTGTTCGCGTCGTGGGCTGTCCGGCGACTTCATGGACCTTGCCCTGATAATAAAAGCGGATATTGTGCGTCTTCATCGAGCCAGCGGTATCCTTGCAAAATGTGCCCCAGTGGGGCGGCCGGCCCTTCTTGCCGGACATATTTTCGATTGTGCCCGCTATCGGGGGTGATTTCAATTGCGGGAAAACAGCGACTTGGGGCACTATAGGCGCTGACATTCACGCAATAGATCTACAGGTAGCGCCCAGCATGAACGCCACGCAGCCCTTTTCAGCTCTCGCCGAACTCTCAGCCCTGCCCTGCCAGGCGTTTGTTGAGCAACTGGAAGGCATCTTCGAGCACACCCCCTGGATAGCCCGAAGGGCTTGGCATGCCCGTCCTTTCGACAGCGTAGCTACACTTCATGCAGCCATGCTGGTCGTGCTCGAGCAGGCCACACCGGCCGAACAACTCGCGCTGATATGCGCTCACCCCGAACTGGCGGGCAAGGAAGCCGCTCACGGCACGCTCACCGAAGCGTCGTCACAGGAACAGCAAGGGGCAGGGCTGGATCAATGCAGTCCCGACGAGCTTGAACGGCTGCGCCAGCTGAATGCCGCCTATCACCAGCGTTTCGGATTTCCATTTATCATCGCGGTGAAAGGCCTGAGCCGTTATCAGATCATGGACGCCCTTGAGGCGCGTCTGCTGAATGAACGCAGTGCGGAATTTTCCACCTGCCTGCGGGAAATAGGCAAAATTGCCCGACTTCGGCTTGACGCCCGCTACAACTAACATCCAAGGTTGCCATGACCCAACAATACCTGCCTGTCGCCCCCCTGACCCGTGAAGCTTTCGCACCTTACGGCGATGTCATTGAAGCCACCAGCCAGGTGCAGCACTTCACCATCAATGAGGGCAACACCGAGCGTTATCACGACCTGGCCGATATCGACCCAGGTACCGATGGCAAGGCTATCGTCTCGGTATTCCGTGGCCTGCCACGCACGCTGCCATTTCAGGTCAGCATGATGGAACGGCATCCACTGGGCAGCCAGGCCTTCATGCCCTTGTCCGGCCAGCCTTATCTGGTGGTGGTCGCACCAGCGGGCGAACCTCCTGCGCTTGAACAGCTGCGTGTCTTTCTGTGCCAGGGCACACAAGGCGTTAACTACCGGGTGGGCGTGTGGCACCATCCGCTGCTGGCACTGGACACGGTATCGGACTTTCTGGTCATGGACCGCAGCGGCCCGGGCGAGAACTGTGATGTCGTCGACGTAAACCCGCCCGGCATCATTGCACTGCCAGACTGACTCCGGCTCACGCACCTGATGCCAAAGACTTATCCTCCCAATAGCCGGGGCGGTTATAGATATCGTGCAGGAAATCGATAAGATGGCGCACTTTGGCGGGCAGATAGCGCTGCTGTGGGTACACCGCCTGGATGTTGTAGTCGGGCAGGGCAAAGTCATCAAGCACCGTCATCAGGCTGCCGCCTTTTAATTCAGCCTGTATTTCCCAGGTTGAGCGCCACCCTATGCCCTGGCCCTGCTTAACCCATTCATACAGCAGCTCACCATCGTTGCAGGCCAAATCACCCTCGACTCGCACGGCGAAGGGCTTGCCGTTACGAACGAATATCCAGCCGCGCTGCTGCCCCCCCTGGAGGTTGAAAGCCAGGCAGTTGTGCCGGGCCAGATCTTCAGGAATGCGCGGAATACCGTGCCGATTGAAGTAGTCGGGCGTGCCGCACACCACTCGTCGGTTGGGGAACAAGTGAACGGCCACATAATTGGGATCTTTGATTTCGCCTATCCGCAGGGCCATGTCATAGCCTTCACGCACCAAGTCTTCGACGCTGTCGGTAAAGTTAAAGGACAGGCGCAGTTCCGGATAGAGCGTTCGAAATGCCACCGCGTGCGGCGCCACATGTTTGCGCCCGAATGCCGCAGGGGCGGCCACGACCAGATGCCCACGTACCACATTGCGTCCCGCACTGATGCTGCCCTCGGCGGCGTCAAAGTCTTGCAGCAGTTGTTGACAGCTTTCCAGAAACTGCTCGCCCAGATCGGTCAGGGTCAGCCCACGGGTCGAGCGATGCATCAACTGCACCCCCAGCCTGCGCTCCAGCGAGGTCAGGCGCCTACCCATGACCACCGGTGTCACGCCCTCGACCAGGGCCGCTGCGGCAAAGCTGCCTTTCTCGGCAATCAGGGCGAAACTGCGTATCTCGGAATATCGACCCATTCCATACCTTTATTTATGCTCTAAAAGTGAAAAACTAAAGACCAATGCTAAGTATCTACTTAGACAGCCGCCGCTAGTCAATACTTATAGTATCGATAGTAGCGATAAATCATAGCCTTCAGTTTAGCCCTGTTTTTGACTATCCTATACCTATGCTGGCGCGATACGCGCCGTCCCATCTTCTCATCCAAGGAATACCATGAGCGCACGAACCACCAGCAACCGCCTGCAGGTTGCCACTGAGCTGTACGACTTCATTCAGAACGAAGCCTTGCCCGGCACAGGCCTGGATGCCCAGTCCTTCTGGTCAGGCTTCGACCAACTGGTACACGATCTGGCACCAAAGAATCGGCAGCTGCTGGCCGAGCGCGATCGTCTGCAAGCCGAACTGGATAACTGGTATCGGCAGAATCCCGGCCCCATCAGCGATGCCGGCGCCTACCAGGCCTTTCTGCGCCAGATAGGCTATCTGAAAGACGTACCCGCCAGTGTCGCCGTCAAGACCAGCAAGGTCGACACCGAAATCACGCAGCAAGCCGGCCCGCAGCTGGTGGTGCCCATCACCAATGCACGCTATGCGCTTAATGCGGCCAACGCACGATGGGGCAGTCTGTACGACGCCCTTTATGGCACCGACGCCATCTCCGACGAAGACGGCGCATCCGCCGCAGGCGGCTACAACCCGGTGCGCGGCGCCAAGGTCATCGCCTATGCTCGCGCCTTCCTTGATTCAAGCATCCCCCTGGCTTCTGGTTCACATAGCGACGCCAAGGCCTATGCAGTAAGTCAGGGCAAGCTGCAGGTCAGCCTGAACAACGGACAAGACACCACGCTGGCCGACGCCGCACTCTTGTTGGGTTATCGCGGTGACGCTGCCGAACCCGAAGCCCTGGTCTTCAAGCACAACGGCCTGCACTTCGAAATTCAAATCGATGGCAACGACCCCATAGGCAAGCAAGACGCGGCCGGCATCAAGGATGTATTGCTTGAAGCCGCCCTGACCACCATCATGGACTGCGAAGACTCCATCGCTGCCGTTGATGCCCAGGACAAAGTCACTGCCTACCGCAACTGGCTGGGCCTGATGAATGGCAAGCTGGCCGAAGAAGTGAACAAAGGGGGCAAGACTTTCACCCGCAAGCTCAATCCCGACCGTCAGTACACAGACCTGAACGGCCAGCCCCAGTCTCTGCACGGCCGCTCCCTGATGTTCATACGCAACGTCGGCCACCTGATGACCAATCCGGCCATCCTTTACGAAGGCGAACGGGAAATTCCGGAAGGCATGCTCGATGCCGTGTTCACCTCACTGATCGCCATGCACGATCTGCAAAAGCAGGGCAACTCGCGCACGGGCTCCATCTACATCGTCAAGCCCAAGATGCACGGCCCCGACGAAGTGGCCTTTGCCTCTGAACTGTTTTCGCGCACGGAAGCCTTGCTGGGCCTGGCCCCCAACACCATCAAGATGGGCATCATGGACGAAGAGCGGCGCACCAGTGCCAACCTCAAGGCCTGCATTGCCGCTGCGCGCGAACGCGTTGCCTTCATCAACACCGGCTTTCTGGACCGCACTGGCGACGAAATGCACACGTCTATGGAAGCCGGCCCCATGGTGCGCAAGGGCGACATGAAGCGCAGCGCATGGATAGACGCCTACGAGCGCAACAACGTGCAGACCGGCCTGGAATGCGGTTTGCGCGGCCAGGCCCAAATCGGCAAGGGCATGTGGGCCATGCCCGACCTGATGGCCGACATGCTGGTTCAGAAAATCGGCCACCTCAAGGCGGGCGGCAATACGGCCTGGGTGCCATCGCCCACGGCCGCCACGCTGCACGCCCTGCATTATCATCAAATCGATGTGCAACAGGTACAGCAAGGCATGGAAGGCAAGTCCGAGCCCCTGCTCGACAAACTGCTGACCATCCCGGTGGCAACCGACACCAACTGGTCGGCCCAGGAAATCCAGGAAGAGCTCGACAACAACGCCCAGGGCATATTGGGCTATGTCGTGCGCTGGGTGGACCAGGGCATAGGCTGCTCCAAAGTTCCCGACATCCACAACGTGGGCCTGATGGAAGATCGCGCCACCTTGCGTATCTCCAGCCAGCACATGGCCAACTGGCTGCGCCACGGGGTGGTCAGCAAAGAGCAGGTGCAGGAAACCATGGAACGCATGGCCGCCGTGGTTGACGGCCAGAACGCCGGCGACCCCTTGTACCAGCCCATGGCCGGTCATTTTGATACGTCGCTGGCCTATAAGGCGGCCTGCGACCTGGTCTTCAAGGGGCTGGAGCAGCCCAACGGCTATACCGAGCCCTTGCTGCACCAGTGGCGCCAGGCCGTCAAGGCGAAGTAAGCCTTAGGCAGACGCTTGAACGACAATGCCCGAAACCATTCCTGGTTTCGGGCATTGTTATTGGACGCCACTCAACTGATTATCAACCGCGCACCTTGCCCACGATCTCGTCCAGCATGCTCAGCATCTGGTCGATTTCCTGGGCAGTGATATTCAGGGCGGGCATGAAACGCAGCAGCGATGGACGCGGTGCATTCAGCAACAGGCCTTCGGGTGCGCGGTCGCGCGCCATGTTCACGATATCGACGCCGTCGTCGCGATCCAGCATCAGGGCACGCAGCAGGCCAACGCCGCGCTCGCCCTTCATGCCCCATTTGGCCGACAGCGCCAGCAAGCCCTTAGACAGTTGCTGCGCACGGTCATTGACCGTGTCCAGGAAACCAGGGGCGGTGATGGCATCGAAGACCGCAATGCCCGCAGCCGCCATCAGCGGGTTGCCGTTATAGGTACCACCCTGGTCGCCGTGCACAAAAACGCAAACATCCTGGCGTGCACACAGCGCGCCCAGCGGCACCCCGGCGCCTATCCCCTTGGCCAGCGTCATGATGTCGGGCGTAACGCCTGAATGCTCGTAGGCAAACAAGGTACCGGTGCGGCCCATGCCTGTTTGCACTTCATCGACAATAAGCAACAAGCCGTGTTCATCGGCCAGCTTGCGCAGCGCCTGCATGTACTCGACGCTGGCCGGAATAACACCCGCCTCGCCCTGAACCGGCTCAAGCATGATGGCCACGGTCTGATCATCGATCAGGGCGCGCACCGAGTCCAGATCGTTCAGGCGGGCCTTGGGAAAACCGTCGACCTGAGGCGCAAATATTGTGTCCCAGCCAGGCTTGCCCGATGCCGACATGGTCGCCAGCGTGCGGCCGTGAAAGCTGTGGTCGAAAGTGATGATCTTGTAGGCGCCATTACGCTTGAGCTGACCCCATTTGCGTGCCAGCTTGATGGCGCCTTCGTTGGCTTCGGCACCGCTGTTGGTAAAGAACACGCGATCGAAGCACGACGCACCGGTCAGTCGCTTGGCCAGATCCATGGACGGTTGATTGTAGAAAGCCGGAGACGGATTGATCAGCAGGTTCGCCTGCGTATTCATGGCCTTGATCACTTCAGGCGGGCAATGACCCAGCGAATTGACAGCCCAGCCCTGCACGATATCCAGGTAGCGCTTGCCATTGTGATCTTCCAGCCAGGAGCCGTGTCCGCGCACGAAAACGAGCTCGGGACGGCTGGTAATTTCCATCAACGCGTCGACACCCGACTGATCAAATTTCATTTTGGCTTCCTGTATTCAAAAAAGAAAGTGATGGCAGCAACACCTGCAAGGCAAATTTTACCGCAGTACAGCACGCTTTCGGCGCCATGCCCGGCATTGCTTCACGTACGCAGCCTGAATCGCAATTGCGACCACAACCTGGGCCCGAACACATTCACGATCAGGCCCAGCATGACAATGGCACCGCCCGCCCATTGCACGAGCTGCAGCTGTTCATCAAGCAACACGGCTGCCGAAACCAGGCCTATGACGGGCACCAGCAAGCTCAACGGTGCCACCTTGCTGGCCGGATGCCGGGTCAGCAGCCGCCCCCACAGCACATAACCCACCACCGTGGCCACCAGGGCCAGATAGGCCACCGCGCCCACGCCCACGTAAGTGATATTGCTCAGGCTGTCGTAAATGCGCTGCGGCCCTTCGAATATCCAGGACAAGGCCAGAAAAGGCAAAGGAGGAATCAGGGCGCCCCAGATCACCAGGCCCAGCATATCGACCTTGCCTGCGCACTTGGCCACGATATTGCCACTGGCCCAGCTGAATGCCGCCACCAGGGTCAGCAAAAAACCCAGCAGCGTCAGCGTACCGACTGCAGCGCCTTGTTGAATCAGGATCAGGCCTATCACTGCCACAGCCAGGCCCAGAACATTGTGCGCATGTACACGCTCGCCCAGCAACAGGGCTGCGATCAGCACGGTGAAGAAAGCTTGCGACTGCAGCACCAGCGAAGCCAGGCCCGCCGGCATGCCCACCGACATGGCCGTGAACAGAAAGATGAACTGTCCCAGACTGATGGTCAGCCCGTACAGGACTATCATGCGCCAGGGCAACTGAGGGCGTTTTACAAACAGAATCGCGGGAAATACCACAAAGGTAAATCGCAGGGCACCCAGCAACAGTGGGGGTATTTCGCCCAGCCCAAGCTTGATCACCACGAAATTCACGCCCCAGGCGCACACAATGATCAAAGCCGCCAGCCAGTCTTTCAATGGCATGCACAATCCCTACAGATATCGGTGTAAAGCGGTATTATGCGCCAGGAGCCCGCCCATCATGTCCCTTTCCATCCTCAGTCTTCATACCTACCCCGTCAAGTCCTGCGCCGGCATCGACCATACCCGGGTTGCCATCAGCCAAGGTGGCTTGTTCCTGGACCGGCAGTGGGTCATCGTCGATGACAAGGGCGTATTCCTGACGCAACGCCAGCATGCCAGAATGGCCCTGATACAACCCAGCTTGCACAATAGCGACCTGACCCTGTCGGCGCCCGGCATGCCCGATCTGGAAGTGCCCTGGCTGCGGGACACAGGCGCAGCGTTGCCTGTACGCATCTGGGCCGCCGATACGCTGGGCCTGGACGAAGGCGATGACGCGGCGAACTGGTTGTCCGGCTTTCTGGGCCTGGGCTGCCGTCTGTTGCGGGTGCACCCCCAGGCAGAGCGCCTTGCCAGCCTGCGACATGTCAATGCCTGGCGCAGCAAACACAGTGAACAAGAGCCCGACTTTCCAGAGCAGCACCGTTTCGGCTTTGCCGATGGCTTCCCCATTTTGATCGCCAATCAGGAATCGCTGGACGAACTGAACCGACGCCTGCAGGCCAAGGGGCAGGCACCCGTGCCCATGAATCGTTTTCGCCCCAACATCGTGCTACAAGGGTTGGACGCCTATGAAGAGGACTATCTGGCCAGCATCAAGGTGGGACGGATGACACTGGCCCAGGTAAAGCGCTGTGCCCGCTGCCCCATACCCAATATAGACCAGGCCACGGCCCTGTCCGCCAGCGAGCCCGGCCTGACGCTGGCCGAGCACCGGCAGTTTCCGGAAGGGGTATTGTTTGGCGTGAATGCAGTCGTGGCCGGCACCCGGGAAGGTGACACCTTGAGTGCGGGTGATCCGGTGCAGGCCGAATTCGACCTTTAATGCCTGGCGGAGCGACCGTAGTATTTTTCCAGGCGGCCCTGCACCTGCTCCAGGCACAGGCTAAGCATCCAGTAGATGCCGGCCGCGGCCAGATATAGCGGCAAAGGCTGGAAAGTGGTGGCGATCACGTCTTTGGTGGCAAGCAATAATTCGGTGACCGTAATCACCGAAACCAGCGAAGTATCCTTGATCAGGCTGATCAAGGAGTTGCTCATGGAAGGCACCGCCAGCCGCAGGGCCTGGGGCATGACAACGTAACGCAGATTCTGGCCGTAACTGAGTCCCAGGCTGTAGCCTGCCGACCACTGCCCCCGCGATATCCCGATAATGGCGCCTCGCAGGCTTTCCGAAATATAGGCGCCCGCGTTCAGGCTCAGCGCCAGCACCCCGGCCGTCAGGGGATCGAAGGAAATACCTATACTGGGCAAACCATAGTAAATAATGAAGACCTGCACCAGCAGGGGCGTGCCTCGCATCATGCTGACATAGACCGTGGCCGGTATCTGCGTCAGGCGGCTGGGGATGATGCGCAGCACAGCCAGCGCAAAGCCCACCAGCAAACCACCGAACATGGCGGAAAAGGCAAAGATCAATGTGTAGCCGGTCCCCTTCAAAAGAATGGGACCAGCCAGGACCATCAGGTCAAAGAAATTCATGCTGAAACAGGAGCTGGATTACTGGGGCTTGCGAACCTTGCTGACATCGATGCCAAACCATTTGTTCGAGATCTTGGCGAATTCGCCGCTATCGTAGGCATCCTGCAGCGCCTTGTTCAGTGCCTGTTCAAAGCCAGGGTTGCCTTTGCGGAAAGGGATGCCATTGAACTTGGGTTCTCCGACGATCGCCCCGCCCTTGATGGGAATATTCGATGTCTTGACCAGGTAGGCCGTCATCAGCTGGTCGTTCAGGGCGGCATCGACACGACGGCTGACCAGATCGGAAAGATACTCGGGCGCACCAGGATAGCTTTTCACATCAACGCCTTCCTGCGCCTTGGCCAGGGCCTCGTAGTTGCTGCCCTGCGATACACCCAGCTTCTTGCCCTTCAGATCGGCAAAGCTGGCGTAGCCGGCATCCTCATTCTTGCGCAGTATCAGCTGAGGGCTGGACGCCACATAGGGCACGGAGAAATCGAAGGTTTGCTTGCGTTCAGGGGTAATGCCCACCTGATTGATGATGACATCGAATTTGCCTGAGCTGAGGCCGGCCAGAATGGCGCTCCATTCCGTCTTGACGAACTGCACCTTCACACCCAACTTGTCGCCGATCAGATTGGCCACATCGATGTCGAAGCCGTCGAGTTCGCCCGTTTTGGTATCGACGTAATTGAAGGGCGGATAGGTGCCTTCGACGCCAACGATCAGCGTACCGCGCTCTTTAACCGTATCGATCAGGTCAGCCGCCTGGGCAACGCCACTGGCCGCCACGGCCGACACCGCCATTACGCCGGCGGCCAGCAAACCGCGCACATAAGCAAAGGTAGTCATTCAATATTCCTGCAAAAAATAAGGGGGTCGCAATGGCAGCCTTGTGGAGGCAGGCAGCCGCAACATGCGTCAAATATGTCATGCTAGCAAGCTTTCCGGCGTTTTATAACTATTTGATAATTACTTATTCATTACCTAAAGTTATATAGAGATTAATATAAATCAATTGTTGTTATTTAAGTTTTCTATCGCGGACGCCAGTCATTTGAGCGCCAACTAATC
The DNA here is from genome assembly GCA_013416405.1 of Alcaligenaceae bacterium. Taxonomy (GTDB): domain Bacteria; phylum Pseudomonadota; class Gammaproteobacteria; order Burkholderiales; family Burkholderiaceae_B; genus Pusillimonas_C. The sequence continues at coordinate 178,196 of JACCET010000003.1, read as the reverse complement.
ATAAAGACTGAGCTGCTCGGGCGCCTTGTGTGCATCCTCTTTCGTATCAACGCCTGACTGCAGGCCGCTGACGCGCACACCGAGCAAGCGTATGCGGTGATTGAGCTCGATGCGCTTGAGGCATTGTCCGGCCGCATGATGTATGACCCGCGCCTGCCCCGTAGGATAAGACAGGGTCAGGTCACGCGTGACCGTACGAAAATCATCAAAACGCAGCTTGATGCCTACGGTGCGTCCGACATAGCCCTTGCGCAGCAGATCGCCTTCCAGCTGTTCGCATAGCTGCAAGAACTGGGCTGAAAGCTCGGCGCGGTCACGCTGTACGTGCAGATCACGCGCAAAAGTGGTTTCACGGCTGATGGACTTCGGTTCCGAATGGGTGACAACAGGCCGGTCATCAATACCGCGCGCCACATTCAGCAACCATAGTGCATAGCTCAGGCCGAACAACCCTTGCAGCAGTTCCGGCGGCGCCGCCGCCAACTCGGCTATGGTATGGATACCTGCTGCCGCCAGCCTGGCATTGGCCTTGGGCCCTATGCCGTTAACCTTGGCAACCGGCAAAGGCCATATGCGCGCCTCGAGATCACCGGGGCCAATTATCGTTATACCGTCGGGCTTATCAAGCTCTGATGCAATCTTGGACAGCAGTTTGTTGGGCGAAATACCTATTGAGCAGCTCAGGCCGGTGGCCTGAAAAACCGCCTGCTTGATACCCCTGGCCAGCGTCAGCGTGTCATCGGGATGATGACTCAGGTCTATGTAGATTTCATCTATGCCCCGGTCTTCAATATGGTCTGCAATGCCTGCCACCGCCGCCTTGAACAGCCGCGAGCAATGACGGTAAGCCTTGAAATCCACAGGCAGCAATATGGCCTCGGGTGCCAGCTGGGCGGCTTTCATCATGCCCATGGCCGAGAACACACCCAGCGCCCGCGCCTCGTAAGTCGAAGTCGTGACTACGCCCCGGCCCACATAGCCTTGCAGGCGTGAAAACAGCCGTGTGCCATCGGGCAACTGTGTAGGCTGGCTGGCGCTGCCGCCACCGATCACGACAGGCAAACCCTTGAGCTCCGGATAACGCAGACGCTCAACTGACGCATAGAAGGCGTCCATATCCAGATGAGCAATGCGGCGGGGAGCGGGTTGGTGTTCCATGAAATCAAGCTGTACGAATGCACAGCAATTATAGGCTAAAGGCCCGAACGCGACGGCACATTTTTGGTGCAGCGCAACACGCAACGCACAATCGCGGTGCGCCCGTCTCACCGCCAGGCCCATACACCGGCACATAAATTGGCACGGCTTTTGCTTTAACTCCTGCATACCGCATGACATGGAGTCACTATGAAATCCACAGCCACGCCGCCTGTCTTTCCTGCCGCTCAGATCTCGGCACCTACGCAAGCAACTGCCGTCGACACGCGCCGGCGCGCTCTGTTGGGGGCCACGGCCGCAGCCGGATTGGGCGCCATCTCGCTGCTAGGCCCCATGGTGCGCGCAAATGCGTGGGCTGCCGGCTCTGATGCGCCCGAGAAAACCGAAGTCAAGATAGGCTTCATTCCACTGACCGACTGTGCGTCTGTCGTCATGGCTTCCGTCATGGGTTTCGATAAAAAGCACGGCGTGAAAATCATACCGACCAAAGAAGCATCGTGGGCCGGGGTGCGGGAAAAGCTCGCCAACGGGGATCTGGACTTTGCCCATGTGCTGTATGGCCTCATCTACGGCATGCAGCTTGGATTGGCCGGCGCGCAACAAGACATGGCCATACTCATGGGTATCAACCAGAACGGACAGGGCATTACCCTGTCAAATCAACTGCGCGAGGCCGGCGTGACTGACGGCGAGTCGCTGGCAAGGAAGATAGCCAGCGATCCTCGTCAATACACCTTCGCACACACCTTCCCTACGGGCACCCATGCCATGTGGCTGTATTACTGGCTGGCCAGCCACGGCATAGACCCGGCCAAGACACGCAACCTGACAGTCCCGCCCCCGCAGATGGTGGCCAATATGCGTATCGGCAATATGGATGGCTACTGCGTGGGGGAGCCCTGGAACGCCCGTGCCATCATAGACAAAGTGGGTTTTTCCGTGGCCACTTCACAGGACATCTGGGTGAACCATCCAGAGAAAGTCCTGGGAACCCGCGCCGATTTTGTCCAAAAGCATCCCAACACCGCGCGCGCGGTAACGGCCGCCATTCTGGAGGCCAGCCGCTGGATAGACAGCTCGCCCGGGAACGTGCGCAAGACGGCGGAGACCATTGCGGCCAAATCGTATGTAAATACAGCGGTAGACACCATCGTAGGCCGCATGCTCGGCCAATACGAAGACGGACTGGGCAAATCCTGGGCCGATCAGCACGCCATGCGCTTTTACGGTGATGGCGCCGTCAATTTTCCGTACCTGAGTGACGGCATGTGGTTCCTGACCCAGCACAAACGCTGGGGCCTGCTGACGGAACACCCCGACTACCTGGCCATTGCCCGGCAGGTCAACCGCATCGATATCTATAAGCAGGCCGCCGCGGCGGCACAGATCGACTTGCCCACCAGTGACTCGCGCAGCAGCAAGCTGCTCGACGGCGTGGTGTGGGACGGCAGCAATCCAGCAGGCTATGCCGACGGATTCGCCCTCAAAGCGGGATGAAAGGAAGACACATGAATCAGGCAACACCCCCATTTTCATGGTCTGGCGGAAAAAGCTGGCGTGCCGGGCTTGGACGTGTGGTCAGCACAAGCGCCGGCCCCATCATTGGCTTCACTCTGCTGCTCGTCGTCTGGAAAATCATTTCCTTGCGGATAAGCGACATCCCGCCACCGGAATCCACCTTGCTGGCCGCCTTTGAACTGTTCAAAGATCCGTTCTACGACAACGGCCCCAATGACCTGGGTATAGGCTGGAATATCCTGGCCTCGCTGAGCCGCGTGGCCATAGGCTTTATGCTGGCGGCACTCGTTGGTATCCCCGTGGGCTTCCTGATCGGGCGTGTATCAGTGCTTAATGCCATCTGCGCACCCGTCATCAATCTGCTGCGCCCTATCTCGCCCCTGGCCTGGTTGCCGCTCGGCCTGCTGCTGTTCAAGGCCGCCGACCCCGCAGCCATCTGGGCGATCTTCATCTGTTCCATCTGGCCCATGATCATCAACACCGCCGACGGTGTCAGGCGTGTCCCGGAAGACTATCTGAATGTGGCGCGGGTATTGAATCTGTCGGAATGGAAAGTCTTCACCCGCATCCTGCTGCCATCGGTATTGCCCTACCTGATGACCGGGGTACGCCTGTCCATAGGCACAGCATGGCTGGTCATCGTGGCGGCTGAAATGCTGACCGGCGGCACCGGGCTGGGATTCTGGCTGTGGGATGAATGGAACAATCTGAATGTGCAGAACATCCTGATCGCCGTGCTGGTTATAGGCGTGATAGGGCTGGTGCTGGATCTGGGCCTGCTTGCACTGGCCCGACGACTGACGCATAGCGAGGCTTGAAATCATGGAAAAATTCGTACGCATCGAATACGTTGGGCAAACATTCAACACACGCAGCGGTCCATTTGTCGCGCTGCGCGACATCAACCTGAACATACGGCAAGGCGAATTCGTTACGCTGATTGGACATTCGGGTTGCGGAAAATCCACGCTGCTCAACCTGATTGCCGGCCTTGCCCGCCCTACGGAAGGCGTGCTGCTGTGTGCGGAAAAAGAAATCACCGGCCCTGGCCCGGATCGTGCCGTCGTATTCCAGAACCACAGCCTGCTGCCCTGGCTGACATGTCATCAAAACGTCTATCTTGCCGTGGAGCGCGTATTCGGCGGTCAGGAGCCCAAAGCAGCGCTGAACGTGCGTACGGCCAATGCCTTGCATCTGGTAGGGCTGAGCCATGCCATGCACAAGTTCCCCAGGGAGATATCGGGCGGCATGAAACAGCGTGTGGGCATTGCACGGGCGCTGGCCATCCAGCCCAAAGTACTGCTGCTGGACGAACCCTTCGGAGCCCTGGATTCGCTCACGCGCGTTCATTTGCAGGATGAGCTGCTGCGTATTGTGGCCGCCACATCGACCACGGCCATCATGGTGACGCACGATGTGGACGAGGCCGTCCTGCTGTCCGATCGCATTGTCATGTTGACCAATGGTCCGGCCGCAACCATAGGCGAAATCCTGCCCGTCGAGCTGCCTCGCCCGCGCGACCGCATGGCGCTGCTGGACAACTCTGAATACGCTGCGTGCCGCAGCGCCGTATTGAACTTTTTGCATCAACGCCATGGCCGCGCCGCGAAGCCCGACAACACAGACCATCGCCCCGGTCCGGACGCAGAACCGGCATCACTTCAACTCGTGAACGCATCATGAAAAAAATGAAACTCATCGTCGTCGGCAACGGTATGGCCGGCATACGCACTATCGAAGAACTGCTCAAGCTGGACAGCAAGCTGTATGACATTACCGTGTTCGGCTCCGAGCCTTATCCCAACTACAACCGCATCCTGCTCTCGCCCGTGCTGACTGGCGAACAGACCATACAGGACATCATTCTGAATGACAAAAGCTGGTACGAATCGAACGGCATCACGCTGCACCTGAACAGCACGGTCACGCAAATCAATCGCCGCCGCAAGGAAGTACTGACCGACGACGGCAAGACCGCGAGATATGATCGCCTGTTGCTGGCTACCGGCTCCAAGCCTTTCATCCTGCCCGTGCCGGGACATGAGCTGAAAGGCGTCATCAGCTTTCGCGACATTCGCGACGTGGAACTGATGATAGACGCGGCCTCACGGCTCCAACACGCGGTCGTTATAGGCGGCGGGCTGCTGGGACTGGAAGCGGCCAACGGACTAGCCTCGCGCGGCATGCAGGTCTCGGTGGTGCACCTGGGCGCATCCTTGCTGGATCGCCAGCTCGACACGGCCGCCGCCGAACTGCTGCAAGCCAGCCTGCGCGAGCGCGGGCTGAACTTCCTGATGGCGCATCAGACCGAGGCCATACTTGGCAAAGACGACGGCACCGTATGCGGCATACGCTTCAAAGATGGCAGCGAGCTGGCCACAGACCTGGTTGTCATGGCGGTGGGCATACGGCCCAATACCGATCTGGCACAAGCCAGCGGCATTTATGCCGACCGCGGCGTGGTCGTGAACGACACCCTGCAAACCTACGACCCCAGTATCTACGCCGTGGGCGAATGCGTAAGCCATCGCGGCATGGCCTACGGTCTGGTCGCCCCCTTGTTCGAACAAGCCAAAGTGGCTGCCAACCACTTGGCCATGCACGGCATAGGCCGCTATGCCGGCAGCACCACATCGACCAAACTCAAGGTCACTGGCATCGATGTATTTTCCGCCGGCGAGTTCATGGGGGGTGCGAACACAGAAGCCATTACCTTGGCCGATCCCGTTGGCGGTGTGTACAAGAAACTGGTCATACAGGGCGACAAACTGATAGGTGCCTGCCTGTATGGCGATACCGTGGACGGTGCCTGGTACTTTCGGCTGATACGCGAAGGCAAATCCATCGCCGAGCTACGCGAACACCTGATGTTCGGCGAAGGCGCCATAGGCGATACTGGACACGCCGGCGAGAACAGCATTGCCGGCATACCCGACAGCACTGAAATTTGCGGCTGCAATGGCGTGTGCAAAGGCACCATAGTCAAGGCCATACGCGAGCAGGGACTGTTCACCGTAGATGAGATCAAGAAACACACCAAGGCCGCCAGTTCCTGCGGCTCATGCACCGGACTGGTGGAGCAGATACTGATCAATTGCGTGGGCGGCGCGGCCGACATCAAACCCAAGTCCGAGAAGCCCATCTGCGCCTGCGTGGATTACACACACGGCGAAGTGCGCAAGGCCATACGCGAACAACACCTGACCGGCATGGAGCAAACCCTGCGCTTCCTGGAGTGGCGCACCAGCGACGGCTGCGCCACCTGCCGACCTGCGCTGAACTACTACCTGATGTCCACCTGGCCGGGCGAAGCCAAAGACGATTCACAATCCAGGCTGGTGAACGAGCGCATGCATGCCAACATTCAGAAGGATGGCACCTATTCCGTCATTCCGCGCATGTGGGGCGGCGTGACCAATCCATCGGAGTTGCGCCGCATCGCCGATGTGGCGGACAAGTACCAGGTTCCCATGGTCAAAGTCACCGGCGGCCAGCGCATAGATCTGCTGGGCATAAAAAAAGAAGACTTGCCCGCCGTCTGGAAAGAACTGGACATGCCTTCGGGCCATGCTTACGGCAAGAGTCTGCGTACGGTCAAGACTTGCGTAGGTAAGGAATTCTGCCGCTTCGGCACTCAGGATTCCACCGGCATGGGCATAGCACTGGAGAAAGACCTGGTCGGCATGTGGAGCCCGCACAAGGTCAAGCTGGCGGTATCGGGTTGCCCGCGCAACTGTGCGGAATCGGGTATCAAGGACATAGGCATCATTGCCGTGGACTCGGGCTGGGAGCTGTATGTGGGCGGCAATGGCGGCATCAAGACCGAAGTCGCCCAGTTCTTCGTCAAGGTTCAAACCCATGGCGAGGTTCTGGAATACACCGGTGCCTTTCTGCAGTTATACCGCGAAGAAGCCTTCTACCTGGAACGCACCTGCCATTATCTGGCGCGTGTAGGGCTGGAGCACGCCAAGGCCCGTGTGGTGGACGACGCCGCCAATCGGGCCGAACTTTATGCACGCCTTCGGTACGCCATCTCTTTTGAGCAAGACCCCTGGGCCGAACGTATTGAACCGACACCGGCCCGCCGTGAATTCGAAATCCTTACCGCCTGAAGAACATTATGAACGCTTCCATTTCCACACCCGTCTGGACCGCCGTCTGCCAACTCGACGACATCCCTAGATTAGGGGCGAGAGTTGTGCATCACGAGGGCGGCGAACCTGTTGCAGTCTTTCGTGCCTCGGACGATCACGTGTTCGCGGTGATCGATCGCTGCCCGCATAAAGGCGGGCCCTTGTCTGCCGGACTGGTGCATGGCCACAGCGTAAGCTGCCCGCTGCATGGCTGGAACATCAACCTCGAAGACGGCCAGGCGCAAGCACCAGACCAGGGCTGTGCGCACAAGCTGGCAGTCAGGGTGGAGGCGGGACAGATATTGCTGGCCCTGTCGGCCCAAGGTTAAGGCTATGGGCGCAGACAAACACCCTGCCGGGGTCGATCCCATTCGCGATACGGCTTCCATCTGCTGCTATTGCGGCACGGGTTGCGGCCTGCGCATACGCAGCCAGGGACAGCAAGTACTGGATGTAAGGGGCGACACGCAACATCCATCCAGCCATGGCGAACTGTGCAGCAAGGGCCGCCAGCTGGCGGCCACCGTGCGGCATGACCACAGCCGCATATTGCAGGCGCAATGGCGTCCTGAGAAGAGTGCAGACCGCTACAACCTTCCCTTGCACGACGCCTTCGACATCGCCGCCGGCAAGCTGGCCGAGATCATTGCCATGCACGGCCCCGACGCCATAGGCTTTTATCTTTCCGGACAGTTGCTGACGGAAGATTATGCAGTGTTCAACAAGCTGGCACGCGCCCTGGTAGGCACCAATAATATCGACACCAACTCACGCCTGTGCATGTCCAGCGCCGTATCCGGCTACAAGATGACATTGGGCGCCGATGCGCCCCCGGCCTGCTACGACGACCTGGATATGGCCGACACCGTCATGATCGCCGGTTCGAATATGGCCTATGCGCATCCCGTCCTGTTCCGACGCCTGGCCGATGCCAAAGTACGCAGGCCCGACATGAAGATCATCGTCGTCGATCCCCGTCGCACCGACACCTGCGACATTGCCGACCTGCATCTGGCCATTGCACCCGGTAGTGACGTGGCGCTCTTTCACACCATGCTCAATGTCATGGTATGGGAAGACCTGGTAAACCGTGATTACATCGCGCAGCACACCCAAGGGTTTGCCGAACTCAAGCAACGCATCCATGAATTCACGCCGCAGGCCGCCCAAAGCGTCTGTGGCGTTCCCGCCGCCGACATCATTCAGTGCGCACGCTGGTTTGGCCAGGCCAATGCGGCGCTATCGCTCTATACCATGGGGCTTAACCAGTCCAGCAGCGGCACGGCCAAGAACGCCGCACTGATACACCTGCACCTTGCCTGCGGCCAGATAGGCAAGCCAGGCGCCGGCCCCTTTTCCCTGACCGGCCAGCCCAACGCCATGGGTGGACGCGAAGCCGGCGGCATGGCCACCCTGCTTCCAGGGCACCGCAGCCCCGACAATGCCGATGACCGTGCCGAAGTAGCCAAGCTATGGCAAGTAGACAGGCTGCCCGACACACCAGGCCACACCGCCCTGGACATGTTTGATGCCGTATTGCAAGGCAAGATCAAGGTGTTGTGGATAGCCGCCACCAATCCCGCCCAGTCGCTGCCCGACCAGGCCAAAGTGCGCGCCGCTCTGAACAAGGCCGAACTGGTCATCGTGCAAGAGGCCTTTGCCAATACTGAGACCCTGGCCTACGCCGACCTGGTTCTGCCTGCCGCCACCTGGCCGGAAAAAAACGGCACCGTGACCAACTCGGAAAGACGCATCAGCCGCGTACGTGCGGCCATTGCGCCACCAGGCGATGCGCAAGCCGACTGGCAACTTGTATGCGCCATTGCCCGCAGGCTGGCCGCATTGATTGCTCCGGAAAAGGCGCAGCTATTCGACTACCCCAACGAAGCTGCCATCTTCGCCGAACATGCGCGCACTACGGCGGGCCGGGATCTGGACTACAGCCTGCTGACTTACGCCGTGCTGCAGACCCACGGCCCACAGCAATGGCCTTATCACGCCGCCTCGCAAGCCTCGCGGCGCCTATATGCGAACGGCATCTTCCCCACAAGCAGCGGCCGGGCCAGCTTCATCGATGTAGGCTATGTTCCGGTCGCGGAAAACACGTCCGCCGTCTACCCCTTGCGCCTGACTACCGGGCGCATGCGCGACCAATGGCACACCATGAGCCGCAGCGGTCTGGTGCCGGCGCTTAACCGCCATGTGGAAGAACCCTTGATTTATCTACATCCGGGCGACATGCGGCGATACAAGCTGTTCAACGACACGCTGGTCAGGATCAAAACCAAACGCGGCGCCATCATCTTGCCGGCCATGGCCGATGACGGCCTAAAACCTGGCCACGCCTTCCTGTATATGCACTGGGGCAGCGCCTTCATGGCGGGCAATGGCATTAATGCACTGGCCAACCCCGCGCGCGATCCGATCTCACACCAACCCGAACTCAAGCATAGCGCCGCCGCCGTGGAAGTGCTGCGTTTTCCGTGGTCTGCCAGCGCCTGGGTGCAGGGCGATCCGTCTCATTGGCGGCCCAGGCTGACGCATTGGCTACAACGCTTTCCTTATGCGGTATTGCTCACGTCGGCTCTGGGTGGACATAGTGTGCGTCTGCGCCTGGCAGGCCCCGACACCATCACCATGCCCTTGCTGAAAGAGCTGGCTGCCGATCTGGGGCTGGAGCAGGCCGAGCTGGCCTTCGACGATCCGGCAAAAGGCATCATGCGACGTATCCGGCGTTCTGAAGGCAAGTTGAGCGCGTGGCTGCTGGCGGGTGATACGCGCGCGGAAAACGCGCTGCTGCAATGGGCCGACACCGGACAGGCGCCCGCCAGCGCCAGCCAGATACTGATGGGCCGTAGTCCGACCATTACACGAGCCCACACCGTCTGCACCTGTGCCGGCGTCACCGATACCCAACTGGCGGCAGCCATAGCAGCCGGGCAAGATCTGGACACCTTGAAAACTTCGCTCAAATGCGGCGTCACTTGCGGCTCCTGTCTGCCGCAAATCAAACGCATGATGGAGCACACAATGGAAATGCCAGCATGAACACACTTTCTCATTCCTCCTCAAGCGTAGATGCCGAGAACCGTGGCAAAGTCTGGCTGATCGGGGCCGGCCCCGGTGATCCGGAACTGCTTACACTCAAGGCGGCGCGGCGCTTGCAAAGCTGCACCATCTGGCTCGTGGATGATCTGGTGGGATCAGGCATACTTGAACTTGCCACACCAAGCACCCGGGTGATACATGTGGGCAAGCGGGGCGGATGTGTTTCCACTTCGCAGCAATTCATACTTCGCCTGATGGCGCGCTATGCACGCCAGGGTCATGCCGTGGCGCGGCTCAAAGGCGGCGATCCCTTTATCTTCGGCAGGGGGGGTGAAGAGATAGCCTGGTTGGCCCAGCGCGGTATCCAGGTTGAAGCCATCAGCGGCATTACGGCCGGCCTGGCCGTAGGCAGCGCCCTGGCAATGCCGCTGACCCACCGAGCCAGCGCACGAGGTGTAGTATTGGTAACCGCCCATACGGCGGACGGTAGCCAACCAGCCTGGAAAGCCCTGGCCGATAGCGGCCTGACCGTGGTGTGCTACATGGGCATGAGCAGCATAAGCGAGTTGACCAGAACACTGCTGGCTGCCGGCTTTTGCGCCAACCTGCCGGTCGCTGTCGTGCAACGCGTTTCCTGCCCCAGCCAAAAGCAATTGATCACCACATTGGCCCAGCTGCCGCAGGAAGTGCAGACCCATCAACTGGGTAGCCCTTCGGTCATCGTGCTGGGGGCCGTAGCGGGCATGATCCAGCACGCCGGTCTTGACGCAAATCAAATTCAATCACTGGCTGTTGCGGTATAAATAAAGTCATGGCCTATGTGGCTTTGCCTGCATAGACCTCAAACGCTATAGGGATAAATCACCGTACGCGCTATAAGATACATACAATATGAATCTTATAGTACATGCTGCCCGACAACGGCGAACCCCAACCACCTTTAACAGAAGGAAAGCTATGCAAATCGGAGTACTCAAACTTGCCGGCCTGCAAACCGAGCAATGCGCCGCCACCCTGGCCGGCGCACTTAAGGCCATCGACGGCGTGAAGGCTGTCGAGGTATCGTTCAAGAATAGCAAGGCAACCGTCTCGTTCAACGAAGAACTGGTATCCAACCAGCGCCTGCAAGTAGCCGTGCAAGACGCCGGCTATCAAATAGCCAAACCCGTACATGGCGAAGACGGCGAGTGTTGCGGCGGCTGCGGCGGCTGATCCCTCCTTCCAGGTGAGCGCCATGCATTGACGGCCATCAGGCCGTCATGCAACACTTTGTGGCCCCGCTTGGGGAACCACCTGGATGATCCCATGATTCTGAATTCCGACGGCTTGGTGCGCTGTGGCTGGTGCTCTGGCGACCCGGCCTACATGCACTATCACGATACCGAATGGGGCGTGCCTTCGCGCAACCCGCGATATTTGTTTGAAATGTTGTTGCTGGAAGGTTTCCAGGCCGGACTATCGTGGATTACCGTACTGAAGAAACGCCCGCGTTATCGCGAGGTACTGTTTCAGTTCGACCCGGAAAAACTGGCCTGCATGGGTGATGACTACATTGAAACCCTGATGCAGGACCCGGGCATCATTCGCAATCGCCTGAAACTTAACACCGCAAGACAAAACGCCCGGGCCTGGCTGGAACAACCCGACCCGGTAGACCTGATCTGGTCTTTTGTTGGTGGCAAGCCCCGCATCCACGACTATTCAACGCTACAAGACGTGCCTGTCATTACCCCGGAAGCCGAGCTCATGAGCCGCACACTGAAAAAGGCGGGCTTCAACTTTGTGGGCCCGACCATATGCCAGTCGTACATGCAGGCCATAGGCTGCCTGATGGATCACACCACAGATTGTCATCGTCATCAGGCCCTGGCCCGGCCTTAGGTATTCAGACCACCGTCAGCGTAACGTCGACATTGCCGCGCGTTGCGTTTGAATAAGGGCATACGATATGCGCCTTGTCGACCAGCGCCTGAACCTGATCACGCGGCAAGCCGGGAACCGAAATCTTCAGCTCGACTTCAATGCCGAAACCGTCAGGAATGGGACCGATGCCAACCAGACCCTGGATATTGCTTTCGTCGGGCAAGTTTACCTTTTCACGACTGGCAACCAGCTTCAGGGCGCCCAGGAAGCAAGCCGAATAACCTGCGGCAAACAGTTGCTCGGGGTTGGTGCCGTCGCCACCGGCGCCACCCATTTCCTTGGGTGTGCTTAACTTGACATCCAGCGCGCCGTCCGACGAAGCCGCGCGACCTTCGCGCCCGCCATTTGCCGTTGCCTGGGCACGATAAACCACTTTTTCTAAAGACATATTCGATCTCCTGTTGGGCATAAAAAGTAAATCAGAAGCAAGCAATATGCCCGCTCATTGACACCAATTCCACAAGCATACGATCAAAACGCTGGAAGTTCGATGACAACCTTGCAGTACTAGCGGTTTTTACTTTGCGCTAACATCCATTCATGGCTACCCTATTACGCTGCCGCATTCCTTTGCCGCCCGGTTACCGTCCCCAGGACATATTGGCCTTTCACCGCCGCGATGCCCAGGAAATCTCCGAGCGCGTCGACGAATCGTCTTTGCATAAGGGGCTGCTATGGCAAGGAGTGCCGGGCTGCCTGAGCCTGCGCTTCCAACCCGGACAGGCCGTGGCTGAGCTGGCGCTCGACGGCGCCGCCCCCGCCGGCAGTCAACGATTGCTGAAGGCAACCGCCACCCGCATGCTGGGCCTGACCCAAGACATAGACACCTTCGAGCAACAATATTCCACACACCTCTTATTGGGCCCGCTCATAGCCAGGCAGTCCGGCTTGCGAGTACCTGTTGCCGTCACTCCCTTCGAAGCCATGTCCTGGGCCATCACCGGACAACAAATCAGTGTTGGCGCCGCCGTATCCATACGTCGACGATTGATACAGGCCGCCAGGCTGCAGCACTCCAGCGGCCTGCTATGCCATCCCGGGCCCGAGGAAATAGCGGCGCTCGATCCCGACACCCTGCGCGAGGCCGGATTTTCATCCGGCAAGACTCGGGCGCTCCAGGAACTGGCCGGCCTGATCGCCAGCAAACAACTTGTGCTGGATGCAGATTTGGAAGCCACCTCGGTCGAAGCCCTGCGTAAACGCCTGCTGGCCATACGGGGCATAGGCCCCTGGACGGTTAACTACACTCTGCTGCGCGGCTTCGGCTGGCTGGATGGATCGCTGCATGGCGATGTGGCCGTGCGCCATGGCATAGAAGCCATGCTGGGCACAACTGACAAGCTGAATGAGAAACAGGCCCAAATCTGGCTGAAAGAATTTTCACCCTGGCGCGCCCTGCTGGCCGCACATTTATGGGCGTCACGATCCAATACCGCATATTGATGATGCCCGCGTACAGCCAGCGCGCCGTTGTCTACGCGTCCGGCCTTGCTGCGGTCTTGCGTAGCGGAGCCAGCAATGGGGCCAACCCATTGTGATCGAGCTCGTGCATCAAGGCCAGCAAACGCCCAAGCTCACCCTTGGGAAAGCCATTGCGTGCGAACCAGTTCAAGTAATGACCTGGTAAATCGGCCAGCAATCGCCCCTGGTATTTGCCAAAAGGCATCGTACGCGATACAAGCAATTCAAGGTCTTCAGGATACACGGTCAACCAGCCAAAGGGTTATAGATTGATATGAGCAAGCTTACCAACGAATGCATACGCGTGGCTTCACGGCCCGGCGGTATTCCAACAGCCGACAATTTTCGCAAAGAAGTCGAGCCCGTCCCGGATCTTCAACCAGGACAGATACTTGTACAGAACCAATGGCTGTCAATCGAACCGGCCATGCGAGGCTGGCTCGCCGATGCCAACAACTATGCCAGCGTGCCGGAAGGCGACGTCATGCGGTCCTTATGTGTAGGAACGGTAGTAGAGTCAAGAGCAGACGACTACAGCAAAGGTGACCGCCTGATGGGCTGGTTCGGCTGGCAGCATTACGCAGTCGTAGCACCCACGGCTGTCGTGCAGAACATCACCACCAGCGACCTACCCCCGTCAATATATCTGGGCGTGCTGGGCCTGAATGGCATAACAGCGGCCACCGCGCTGGATAAACTGGGTCAGCCGCAAGCAGGCGAAACCGTTGTCGTATCCACCGCAGCAGGTGGCGTGGGCTCATGTGTGGGCCAACTAGCCAAAGCACTGGGCTGCCGCACTGTCGGACTGACCAGCACAACGGAAAAAGCCGAAGCCTGCAAAAATCAGTTTGCTTATGATCATGTCATCAACTATAAAACCGACGACATGGCGGCCGCCCTGAAAAGCGCCTGCCCCGATGGCGTCGACGTGTACTTCGACAATACGTCCGGGCACATCTCCGATGCAGTCATGCCGCAGCTGGCAATCGGCGCCCGGGTCATCGTATGCGGTACCGCCTCGGTTACCAGCTGGAATCCGCCGCCCATGGGTCCACGCATCGAACGCATTCTGCTGACCCGGCGTGCACGCATGCAAGGCTTCCTCCTGTTCGACCACATGGACACCTATCCTGCTTACGTGCGCCAATTGGAAGGCATGGTCAGAGCCGGTACATTAACCTATCGCGAGCACATCACCGATGGCCTGGAATCGGCCATGGGTGCGATCCAAGAGGTTTACCAGGGCAAAAACCTTGGCAAACGTCTGATTCGCCTATAACCCCAGGACCTTACCCAAGCAGGCGACGGATATAGCAATACATCGAAGGCCGGCCCGGGGCCGGCCTTCCTTAAGCCTTAAGCGCTGATCTGGGCGGCACGTTTACGCTTTGCAAACCAGCGTCCCACCAACACAATCATCAATGCACCGGCTACCTCGGCCGCCAGCTTCACGGTACCGGAGGGTTCGCCAAACTGCTCGACAATGACAATGTCCGTGACCAGCATGCCACCGGCAATCCAGCCCAGCAATGCGGCGCCAAAGGTAACGACGCTGGGGTAGCGGTCTATCAGCTTCAACACCAGGGTGCTGCCCCAGATAATGATGGGCACGCTGACGACCAGGCCAAATACAACCAGACCGATCTGATGATCCGGATTGGCCCCTTGGGCTACACCGGCAATGGCAATCACATTGTCCAGGCTCATGACGAAGTCGGCGATAAGAATGGTCTTGACGGCAGACCATACAGACGTGCCGCTCTTGACGTTGCCATGCGCATCTTCGTCGGGAATCAATAGCTTGATACCAACCCACACCAGCAACAGCGCGCCAACGATCTTCAGATAGGGCACAGTCAGCAGCGTCAGGGCAAATGCGATCAAGGCAACGCGCAGGCCAATGGCGCCTGCCGTTCCCCATAAAATACCCTGCATGCGCTGCTTGGCAGGCAGGTTTCGGCAAGCCAGTGCAATAACCACGGCATTATCGCCGCCAAGCAAAATATCGATCAGAATTATCTGAAAAACCGCTGCCCAGCTCAGTGTTTGTAAAAATTCAAGCATCAGTCACCCTTTAAGTGCACGTAATAATTTAATGGGGAAACGGATCGGGCTGGCTGCTGCGGTCCGCCTGCTTGAATACATAAGATGCAAACCAGCGAAGTGCGGCGAATAAAAGCAAAAATGGCCTGATCCGTCAGGACACAGGCCACAGCTATTGCTGGAGTAGACCTTGCCCTAAGCGGCAAGGTCTTGCTTGCAACACGATGGTTGCCCGAGCACCGGGAGCTAAGCAAAACCTTGCAAAACTGCCGTAATGACGATGCTGCGGAAAGAAAGCTACTCCCCTTGATAGGCGTAAGTGTAGCGGCATATGCCGCAAAGTCAAGTACTAAACGGCTACGCTGATCGCTTTAATCGCTGCAACAGCACGGGTAAGAACAGGAACAGGAAAGACAAGGTCAGGAAGGTAATAGAGATAGGCGTTTCGAACAAAACAGACAACCTACCCTGCCCGGCCGCCAGCGCCGTTCGCAATTGCGTTTCGGCCAACGGAACCAGGATCAAGCCAATAAGCAACGGCGGAATGGGGAAACCGTAAACCCGCATGGCGTAGCTGACCACGCCCAAGCCCGCCATCATGGCCAGGTCAAACACCGATCCCGACACTCCCCAGATACCCATCATCGCGAAGACCAGAATTCCGGCATACAGCTGCGGCTGCGGAATGCGCAGCAGCTTGACCCATATCCCCACCAAGGGCAGATTCAACACCAGCAACATGACGTTGCCTATGTACAAGGAAGCGATCAGGCCCCAGATCAGCTCGGGATTGCTGGTGAACAGAAAAGGCCCAGGCTGCAGGCCATAGTTCTGGAAGGCCGCCAACAATATGGCTGCTGTCGCCGACGTGGGCAAGCCCAGCGTCAGCAAAGGAACCAGCACACCGGCCGCAGAAGCGTTATTGGCCGCTTCGGGCCCCGCCACGCCTTCGATGGCCCCTTTGCCGAACTCATCTTTATGCCGGGACAGCTTCTTTTCCAGCGTGTAAGACAGCATGGTCGGAATTTCCGATCCGCCGCCCGGTATGGTGCCTATGGGGAAACCTATGGCGGTACCCCGCAGCCAGGGCTTCCACGAACGACGCCAGTCTTCACGCGTCATGAAGGCCTTGCCCTTGATCGCCACGATGTCGTCCGGTGCATTTGCGTAACGGCTGGCCACGTACAGGATTTCGCCTATGGCAAAAACCGACACCAGCACCACGGTAAGTTCTACGCCATCGAGCAAGTCAGGCATGCCGAAGGTCATGCGTGGCTGGCCGGTCATGGCATCAATGCCAACCACACCCAGCGCCAGGCCTATGAACAGGGATACAAAGCCTCGCACCCGCGAGGCCCCCATCACCACCGCCACCGAAGTGAACGCCAGAATGGTCAAGGCAAAAAAGTCGGCCGGCTTAAGCAAAAAGGCCAGCTCTGCCACAACGGGCGCCGCAAACGTCAGCGCCAAGGTTGCAATGGTACCGGCCACGAAGGAGCCTATGGCCGCCGTGGCCAGCGCCGCCGCGCCCCGGCCCGACCGCGCCATCTTGTTGCCTTCGAGCGCGGTCATCATGGAACCGGCCTCGCCGGGCGTATTGATCAGAATGGAGGTGGTTGACCCGCCATACATGGCGCCGTACAGCACGCCGGCAAACATGATGAATGCCGACACCGGCCCAACGGACACCGTGACGGGCAGCAACAAGGCAATGGTCAGTGCCGGGCCTATACCCGGCAGTATGCCTATGGCCGTGCCCAATATTGACCCGACCAGGGCCCACATTAAATTGGTGGGCGTAAGCGCGACTTCAAAGCCGTGCAGTAACAGTCCTAGAGTTTCCATTACCAGCCCGCCAAGGGAAGAAAGCCGCCCAAATCAAGGCCCAGCCAGCCAAATAACAGCCAGCCCAGGCCAGCCAACACGAAGCCCACCAGCAGGTCAGACAGCAGACGCTTCGAGCCAAACGCACGCGCGACCAGCATGAATGACAACATGCCGGTCAGTGGCAAACCCAGGGTATCGATGACCAGTGCCGGCAATATGGCCGCCGCCAGAGCCGTCAGGAAAGCCCGCTTATCCATGGGCTGACCCGCAGCCGTATTCTCGGCCTCTTCAGCCTCGAATACCTCACCGCGCGCAATCTGTATCAACAGCAACACACCCAGACCCAACAGGCCCAGGCCCACGCCAATGACAAACATGCCGGGACCGACGGCCGCATACTGCGCCGTCGCCGCCAGCTCGGTCGATGCATAGAGGCAGACCGCCCCCATAAAGATTACAGCCAGACCCAGCCACCAGGGACGTTCGCGCCACAGCGTCATCACTATTCCTTCAGTTCAGAAAACCCCGAGCCTGCCAGCAGGCCCGGGACAGGACTGGCTACTTGCTCAGCCCGGCATCCTTCAGGATCTGATTGATACGGGTGCTTTCGCTTTCGATGAACTTACCGAAGTCATCGCCCGGCAAGAAATAGCCGTCCCAGCCTTGCCTCTCGAGTACGGCCTGCCATTCCTTGCTTTCGCTCAGCTTGCTGAAGCGCTCGACCCACTCTTTGTGGTTGGCTTCGGGCATGTCGACCGAACCCAGAAAGCCACGCCAGTTGGCGACCTCGACGTCATAGCCCGATTCCTTGAACGTGGGCACGTCGTCCAGGCCTTTCATGCGCTCTGCGGTGGTCACACCAAGAATACGGATACGGCCTTCCTGGGCGAACTGCTGGAATTCGGAGATGCCCGAAATACCCGCCTTCAGTGTTCCGTTGACAATACCGATGACGGTATCGGCGCCACCCGCCTGCGGAATATAGTTCAACTTCGGTACCGACACGCCGGCACTTTGTGCCAGCAACGCCAGGGCGATATGGTCAACGCCACCGGCCGAGCCACCGCCAACCGCCGTGGCGCCAGGATCGCTCTTGAGCGCGGCAACAAAATCATCCAGATTCTTGTAAGGGGAATCGGCCTTGACCGCCAGCACCAAATGTTCGGCAGTCAGGCGCGCCACTGGCCTGAACTTGCTCAGATCAACCGGCGACTTGTTCAACGTGATGGAACCCACCGTAATGGCACCAAATACCGCCAGAGCGTCGGGCTTGCCTTCCTGCCCGCGCTGAAATTCGGCCAGACCTATCGTGCCGCCGGCACCGCCCTTATTGGTAAAGTTGACCGTGCCCGTATAAATGCCCGCGTCGTTCATGGCCTGAAAAGCCTGGCGCCCAGTTGAATCCCAACCGCCGCCCGGGTTGGCGGGCAACATCACGCTGACTTGGGCTTGCGCCGCGCCTGCGACAAAGACGGTCGCAACAGCCAACGACTTCAATAAACGGGTAAGTCTCATTCCTTTCTCCTGGGATGCATTCTGATATGTGTCGTGCGACACACTTGCGGGCAGAGTAAGCCCGCACTTGGGGGCTGTCAAGAAATACCCTAGTATGCCCCCATGTAGTCACGCTTTCCTATGGCAAGGCCGTTGTGGCGCAGCAGGGCGTAGGCGGTCGTAACGTGAAAGAAAAACTGCGGCAAGCCGTAATTGGCCAAATAAGCCTGGCCATTTAATTTCTTTTCCTTGGGCGTGCCCGGGCGCAATACGATTTCGCGCGATTCGCCATCTTCAAACTTGGCAGCGTCCACGCCGCCTATGAACGCCAAGGTCTGCGTCAGCAATGCATCCGGGTTCATTGATTTGGCTTGAACCTGAGCGTCAGCCTGGGCCAATATGGTCTTCAAGGCAGTCAGCATCTGTGTGAAAACAGGAACGGAGTGGATATACATCGGGCTGGTCATGAGCGTTCCTTAATAGGTATATAGATAGCCGACAACTATAGTAGGCTTGTCATTCATTATTTACCTCGACTTTCAGTCAGACTCGTCGGAGGACAAATATCGCTTGCGCGCCAGGTAAGCGAACAGCATGGCCGCAATAAGCACCATGGACGACATCGCCCACCAGAAGCCACCGGCGTTGTGCAGCCATGGGATGTAATCAAAGTTCATCCCGAAGATGCCGGCGATCAGGTTAAGCGGCAAGAACACTGCGGTCACGGCAGTCAGCGTACGCATCACATCATTGGTGCGGTTACTTTGAATATTGAAGTGAATCTGCACCGCTGTTTCGGCGCTGCGCTCCAGCTGATGCACATGTTGCGACACCCGTTCGATATGCTCAAGCACGTCGCGGCTACGCACCAGCAGTTGATCGCGTTCGTGCTGCTCCGCCGGACTTTGCGGAGCAGCCTGATCTTCCAGCACATCCGTCCAACGATCCAGCGCATTGCGCTGATCGTCGCAAATGTCGTAAATATGATGAAGCGCCTGCCGGGCCGTCAGCAGGGCCTCCCAGCTGTCAAACCGGACATTGGGACGCAGAAGGCGCTGCTGCCAATGATCCAGCTGACGCGTCATCACCTTGCGCAGGTCCAGGTAGCCATCGATCATCAAGCTGACCACACGCAGCATCAATTCAGCCGGTGTATCGGGCAACCGCGCCACCCCTGCTGTTCCGCAAGCGGTGGCCGACATCGCCCGGCTGGGGGCGGCATCGGCGAGCTGCTTCAGCCGCTTCACATAGACCGCCAGGGTGCTGCAGTTATCAGGGTGCACACTTAGCAGTACTCTGTCGAACACCACGAAGCCAACGGGAACCGTCTGCGCTTTGCGCGTGGCAGGCAAGGCGGCACTCTTGCTTTCCACCTTTCCGCCAGCCGACGCAACGGTGCCGGCCGGCGATGCCGGCGTATCGCCATCAGCCAGACGGCGTATCACCAACATGTCGTAAACCGAGGTGTAGTCAAAATGTGAGCGCAGCTGCGCATTGAGCAAATCCGACACATGCAGGCCCAGCAACTGCATGCCCGTTCGCTGCATGAGCCAGGCCTGCACATGGTCAATATTCTGGCCAAAGCTGCTGCGCTCCCAAGCCAGCCATACAAAGCCGCTTTCGGGCATTTCCGTAGGCAAGGCATCAAGCTCGACGATGGATTTACCGGGACAGATCAGAAAGGCACGCAAACAATTCATCGAAATTCCCATGAGCACTGTTTGCGCCATCATACCTAAAGGATTAAAGGGCAGAGGGAAAACCATACAAGGCAGCTTTTAGCCAATGTTGACCATTGTTGATAAACCTTCGCGTAAAAACTGAGGATTTCTCAGGTCTTGAAGCTACAATTTGATTCATATTCCGGGTGCGAGTAGCCTGAGGCGCATCATGACGAAATCCTCATTTCCGACAATGTGGATTCGAACCGCAGCATTGGATACGAACTTCATGTTTCTTGCAAAACCGCGCGGGCCTGAAAACACCCTGCGCTGTCACCTAATCGCTCTGCGCATGGCCCTTTGCATCTTGCCAACCAGCCCCGCAATCGCATGCGATGGCGCACAAAACATCCAACTGCTCAAGTCGGTGGAGATCAGCGCTCAACAGCGGGCCGAGTTTCAAGCCATGCCTTCCCTGAAGGTAGTCGCGGTGGACGCCCCCCCGATGGCACGCTACGATGAAGCTGGGCAAATCTACAGCGGCATCGCCATAGATGTATTCTGTTTCATCACGAAAGAACTGGGCTTGAGCTTCGAGATCCCACCCCACCGCGATCTAACGGTAGCCGATAAAATCCGGCAGGTACAAGACAACCAGGCCGATGTGTTCATTCCACTAAGCCATTCACCCGCACGCGCAGAACAGGGGCTGTTTACCGCTCCCTATTACGAAAGCTCCTACGCGGTCATCGCACGCCATGACCACAACCTTGAAATACGCAACACAGCTGATCTGGCCAACTACCAGATCGGCTTTGTACAAGGGGTTGCAGTCCAGCCCATACTCGAATCCATCGTCCCACCCGCCCAGCTGCACGCGTATAACCAAACCAGCAGCGATGGGCTATTTCTTGCCGTACGCGACGGCACAATCGACGCGGCTGTATTCAACCAACCGATTTTCATTGAGAAGCGCTATCACCAGGAATTTCTCGACCTGGATGTCATCCACACATTACACGAACACCCTCGCGCCTATCGCTACTATTTCAGCCAGTCGCCAGAACATCAGCATATTATCGAGGCATTCAACCGTTATCTGGCGGCCATTGACATCTCAGCCTCCATCCAGATACATGAAAAAGGTGAACGCAGTTTCTTCAAGCGCTATATGGCGCAGCGCGACCAACGACTCTTGCTACAAACGGCCAGCGTGGCTGCGGTATTGCTGGCCTTGATTTCCTATTTCGCGCTTCTTCGATATCGAAAACTAACCAGGCTGCTGATAAGCCGTAATACCCAAATACAGCAACAACAGCATGCACTGCAAGACTCTTATCAAGAACTGCAGACACTAAGCCAGACCGATAGTCTGACCGGACTATCCAATCGTCGTCACTTCGATGAAATGCTGGCATACGAATATGCGCGTTATCGGCGCACAGGGTCGCCCCTTGCCCTACTCCACATTGACGCGGATCATTTCAAGCAGATCAACGACCGTTACGGACACGCGACCGGCGATGACTACCTGCGCGCCATTGCCCGCGTCCTGAAAAGCAATGTCGTTCGCGCGACAGACTCGACGGCTCGTTATGGCGGTGAAGAGTTTACGTGCTTGTTGACCGATACCACACCTGAAGGCGCCCGCAAGGTAGCCGAACAAATTACCCGCGATGTGGTTGAACTGGGCCTGCCCAATGCATCAGCAACCCCACCACAGCTCACATTAAGTATTGGCATTGCGGTAGTCATAGGCGGCGATCCAGGAAGGCAAATGCTTTTTGCACAAGCCGATGCACAGCTTTACATTGCAAAGCAAAAGGGCAGGAACCAGATATGCAGCACTGTCATTGGTTGATCCGGCTCGTGTCAACCGCCGGTTAATTTCCAAACAGAATGAAGCACTACATCAATTTAATGAATATCGCTGTCGTTCTTTAATATGGACGAACCCGATCAAGCGGGGCTCGGCGGGCAAGCCTTGCCCAGGCTTGCCTCGATGATGGCGCGGTCGGCAGCGTCGGTCTTGCCATCATGATTGAAATCGTACCAAGTGGATTGGGCCACGCCGTTGTTCAGGTTCAGTTGGCTGAGTTCGGCCCAGTTGTTCAGGTCGTGCTGGTCGACCAGGCCATCGCGATTGCCGTCGCCCGGGCAGTTGAGCGTATCGTACTGGAAGTTGTAACTGGCCACTTGATCGCGCTTATCCATTTCGGACTTGAGCTTGGCGTAGGCCTGCTGCGGCTCGGCGGGCAGGGCGTCGGTGATGGTGGGAGAGCCGGTGGCGATGGCGCTGCCGCTTCTGTCCAGCGTGGGATTGGGAACGGCCATGTCGATCTGGTAAAGCTCGTCGGTGTTCTGATTTCCAAGGTAGGTTGCATTGAGCGGACTGGCCGTGTCCGTGGAGTAGGTTTTACGATTCAGGCGCACCAGCTTGTAGTCGCCGTCGCTGATGGCCTTTTGCGAGTCGGGCAGAACGTCGACCTGGTCGCCGGCGTCCAGACTTTTGCGGTAGGACATGACTTGGCCGCACTGGCTAAAGCCTTCGGTGGGCACCTGCGCCAGCCCGGAATCGACGCCATACCAGATGCCGCCCTGGTCGTCACACAAGGCTTTGTTGGGAAAGATGGTAAAGCATGTGGCGGCCGCCTCTACGACGCAGGGCTGCGGCTTAAGGGTCGTGGCCGGATTGGTGAAGTTTGTGCCCATCTCGGAAAAATTCAGGGAACGGATGGGACCCTGGCCTGGGTCGGTGAGGTAGGCCAGCATGGGCTGGGCGTCCACAGGCCGATTGTCAGGCACATTGGCTGCTATATCGGCGTCGGCTATTTCCGCGAACAATTGGTAAAGATCGGGTGAGCTGACTTGGTGTGCGATTTCGCGGCCCGGTTCCTTCACCATCGGACCGGCCACCAGCAAGGGCACCGACACGCCGGTCTGGTATGCGAAGCCTTTTGCACGGGTGGGGTCGAACCGGCCAGGCTCGGTGAACTTCACGCTGTTGACGTAGGTGCCATTGTCACCCATGACGACCACCATGGTATTGGTTTTCTCTGGCTGGTAGTTCAGTGTGCCGTCGTCATTCCAGGTGGCCAGGTTAAGCTCGACCAGCAGACGGCCGATTTCCTTGTCCATGGCTTCCACCATCAGATTGGTGATGATGTGGTCGTCAATCAGGGCTGTGATCTGGCCGGGAACGCCTTCGATATCGCTGGCGGGCGAGCAGAGCAGATTGTCGTTGCGACCAGGAGTGGATTCCGAGATCAGCGACAGGGGCGGCACTTGCAGCGGGGCATGAATGGCCGAATAGCCTACCGACATCATCCAGGGCGTGTCCTTGTCGTGCTGAACTGCCCAGGCTACTGCGCGGTCGGTTTCCATGGTGCTGCGGTAGCCGCGTGCGGAAGGGTCGGTCGCCGTGGTTTTGCTCGTACGGCCATCGGCCCAGCTTTGGACGAACTCGCCTGTGTAGTAGCCGTTTTGCGCGCTGAAATCGAGATGGCCGGGCGGGGTGGCCTGGCAGGACTGGCCGGGATCGAAGATGCCGCCGCGCTCCATGCAACTGCGGCCGGGCGTGGCGATGCCTTCGCCGCGGACGATGGACTCGCAACTTCCCGTTGCGACATAGCATGCGCCGAAGTCGGCGCCATTGTCGCGATCCATCGTTGTGTTGGGGACGAAGCCGCATTTGTATGTGCCTTCGGCCATGGTGCTGAGGCCCGCGCGGGTGTCGATCGGAAAGGGTGCGCCGTCAAGGTAGCCGTCGAAGTAGTCCCAGCCCAGTTTCCACATGGTCTGGTGGCCGTAAGGCAAGTTGGCCGCCGTGCCCATGTCGGTGCCAGTAAGGTGCATTTTTCCGATCAGCGCGCTGGTATAGCCTTGGGTGCGTAAAAGCTTGGGCAGCGTTACTTCGTAGGGTGAGATCTCGGAATTGGCCAGATCGGTGGATACCACCGCGTTCAGGACGTTGGTGCTGGACGGGTATCGGCCTGTAAAGAAAGAGGCCCGGGTGGGTGTGCAGGTAGGCATGGCCCAGGCCTGGCGAAATTGCACGCCCGCCTTGGCAATGGCCGTCAGGGTGGGTGTTTTGGGCGGCACCGCGCCGCCGTAGCCATAGGAGGTCATTTGGTCGAGACCCAAGTCGTCGAGCACGATGAACAGAATGTTGGATTTTTGCGCCGTCGGCGGAGAGGGCTCGTTATCGCTGCTGGAGCAGCCTGCCAGCATCAGAGCGGAGGGGACGGCCAGGAGCAGGGCGGACAGTTTGCGGCGCGAAATTATTTTCATGTTCGATCTCATTAGAGTCAGCGAAGTCCAGCCGATGCCGATAGTTTCCAAATGTAGCATTCAGCATAAAACAGATAGTTCTTTCAGCGCAATGGTTTTTCCGATTGAGTTTTCTAATTATCGTTTGTTATGGTGAAATCGAACGTCGCGCAACTGGGGAAACGTTTTGCCGGCAATTCCTTACTCTCAAAAATAGCATTCTGACTATAAGCTTTTCATCCCCGCTTGCGCGGGTTGAAGGCAGAGCAGCCAAATAACTGGCCTTTTCAAGAGGGGTACGTAAGAACTCTATGCTCATGAATGGGCCCTGTTACATCAACCTACTACTTCAATAAAAAGAAAGCGGCCACTCAAAAAAGTTGACCGCTCCCTTCATCTAAGGAACAGTGGCCAACTTATCCTACAACACTTGGCCAACTATTCCCAAAACCAACACACCCCTAAACGTCAATATTCCCCGCCTGCAACGCATGCCGTTCTATAAACGCCCTGCGCGGTTCAACGTTATCGCCCATTAGCGTGGTAAAGATCTCGTCGGCCGCGATGGCATCTTCGATCTGTACGCGCAACAAACGGCGCGCTGTGGGATCCATGGTGGTTTCCCAAAGCTGTGCCGGGTTCATTTCGCCCAGGCCTTTGTAGCGCTGCTTGCTGATGCTGCGATCGGCTTCGCCGCGCAGAAATTGCATGGCTTCACGGAAATCCGAAATGTATTTTTCCTTGCGTCTTTCACCTTCGCCGCGCGCGATTCTTGCGCCCGGCTCCATCAGGCCGGTGAAGGTTTGAGCTGCCTTGGACAAAACGGCGTAATCGGCGCCACGCACGAACCCTCGATCGAAGATGCTGACGCGTACGTTGCCATGATGCATGCGGTTCAACACTAAACGCCAGGCATCGCCTTCTTCGTTTGCCTCGGCATTCACCGATACGCCGTTGGGCACAGCCGGATCGTCGATCGCCTTGAACAGGCGTAGCGCCGAGGCGTCGGCCTGTTCGGCATCGGTCAGGTTGATTTCCACGCCCTCAGCCATGGCCGACAGGGCTTCGATATCCAGGCTGCGCGACAGACGGTTGATGACTGAGTCGGCCATGATGTACTGACGTGCCAATTCGGCCAGTGCATCGCCGCTGATGGGCTCTGCACCTTCCTTGACATACAACGCCGCATCTTTCAAGGCAACCTGCAGCATGAACTGAGCTTCTTCGGCATCGTCTTTCAAGTAGCGCTCTTCGCGGCCAACCTTGACCTTGTACAAAGGCGGCTGGGCGATATATATATGGCCGCGCTCGACCAGCTCGGGCATCTGGCGATACAGCAGGGTCAGCAGCAATGTGCGGATATGCGCGCCATCGACGTCGGCGTCGGTCATGATGATGATGCGGTGATAGCGCAACTTATCTATATTGAAGTCTGGCCCTATGCTGGTACCCAGTGCGGTAATCAGGGTCGTGATTTGCTCACTGGCTATCAGGCGGTCGAAGCGCGCTTTTTCCACATTCAGCACTTTGCCTCGCAAAGGTAGAATGGCCTGGAACTTGCGGTCACGGCCCTGCTTGGCTGAACCACCGGCCGAGTCTCCCTCGACGATGTAGATTTCGCACAGCGCAGGGTCTTTTTCCTGGCAGTCGGCCAGCTTGCCCGGCAGGCCTGCGCCTTCAAGCACGCTTTTACGACGTGTCATTTCGCGCGCCTTGCGGGCCGCATCGCGGGCACGCGCAGCCTCGATCACCTTGTTGCACAAGGCTTTGGCATCGTTGGGATTTTCAAGCAACCAGGTTTCCAGCGTGCGTGCAACGGCCTCTTCCACAGCCGGACGTACTTCGCTGGACACCAGTTTGTCTTTGGTCTGGCTGCTGAACTTGGGCTCGGGCACCTTCACCGAAAGCACGCAGGCCAGGCCTTCACGCATGTCGTCACCGGTGGTATCGACCTTGGCCTTTTTGGCCAGTTCGTTATCGGCGATGTACTTGTTCAGCACACGGGTCATGGCCGCACGCAGGCCGGTAAGGTGGGTGCCGCCATCGCGCTGGGGAATATTGTTGGTGAAGCACAGCACCGTTTCGCTGTAGCTGTCGTTCCATTGCATGGCAACGTCGACGCCTATGATCGCGTCGCCCACGGTGGATTCGGTGCTGACCGAAAACACGTTCGCGTGCAGGACAGTTTTGCTACGGTTGATGTATTCGACAAAGCCTTTGACGCCACCCAGAAAGGCGAAGTTTTCTTCTT
This sequence comes from Alcaligenaceae bacterium, assembly GCA_013416405.1. GTDB lineage: Bacteria > Pseudomonadota > Gammaproteobacteria > Burkholderiales > Burkholderiaceae_B > Pusillimonas_C. The sequence goes on along the minus strand of JACCET010000003.1, from coordinate 151,410 downwards.
TATCGTTGCGCTCGTCAACCAGGCGAATCTTCACGCCGTTGTTCAGGAAGGATAGTTCGCGCAGTCGCTTGGCCAGTATGTCGTAATGATATTCGATGTTCTCGAAGATCTGGTCATCGGCAAGAAACTGTACGCGTGTACCCGAGGCATCGCTGCTGCCTGTTACCGCCAGGGGCTCAACACGCTCTCCGCGGCGAAACTCCATCTCGTGCAGTTGCCCATTGCGGGAAATCGACAGGCGCAGCCACTCGGACAGTGCGTTCACACACGATACGCCCACGCCGTGCAGGCCGCCCGAAACTTTATAGGAGTTGTGATCAAACTTGCCGCCGGCGTGCAGTTCGGTCATGACGATCTCGGCCGCGCTGCGCCCGAACTCATCGTCTCTGTGAATATCGGTGGGGATGCCACGCCCGTTGTCGCTGACGGAAATACTGTTGTCGGCATGTATGGTTACGACGATGTCATCGCAGTAACCGGCCAACGCCTCGTCGATGGCGTTATCAACGACTTCGAAAACCATATGATGCAGGCCGGTTCCGTCGGAGGTGTCGCCAATGTACATGCCTGGGCGCTTGCGTACAGCCTCGAGCCCCTTGAGCATTTTGATGGAATCCGCACCGTAACCCGGAGCGGCGACATTCGTGGTTTGATCTGACATAGTTTATGAAAACCTTATTTACGCCTTGCGGCTATTGAAGCGCCTGGGCCGGCACGCCCGGACTCGCTTCGTTCAACGAGACATTGCACAAGCCTAGATTCGCATCGGCATGACTACGTATTTGAACTGGTCGTCTTCGGGCGACGTAATTAGTGCCGATGCATTGACATCCGGCTGAACCGACCACTGTATGGTTTCGGTCTTGACGTTGGCCAGGACATCGAGCAGATAGCTGACGTTAAAGCCAACATCGAGTGGCTCGTGTGCATAGTCGATATCGATCTCTTCCTGGGCCTCTTCCTGCTCGGCGTTGGTTGACGATATTTTCAGCTGGTTATCGGACAGCTGCAGGCGCACGCCCTTGAGCTTGTCGGTGGTAAGAATAGCGGCGCGTTGCAGGCTGCCCTGCAGGATGTCGCGGTTCACGGCAAAGTGCCGCGTATAGTTGCTGGGGATGACGCGCGTGAAGTCGGGGAACTTGCCCTCGACAAGCTTGGACACCAGCTCGACATCGCCAAAGCGGAAACGAATCTGGCCCACAGCCACATCGATGGAAACCGGCTCGTCGGTATCGCCAAGCAGACGTTGCATTTCAAGCACTGTTTTGCGCGGCACGATCACATCGTGCTTTTCGCTTATGCCTTCAACAGCGGTGCCGCTATGCGCCAGGCGGTGTCCGTCGGTTGCAACCGCCCGCACAAAACCGGGCTCGAAAACAAACAGCAAACCATTCAGGTAGTAGCGGATGTCTTGCTGAGCCATGGCAAAGTGCACCATATTGAACAAGTGCTTCAGCGTTTTCTGTGGCAATGAAAACGAGACGTCCCATTTTTCCGGCTGGGCCAGGGTAGGGTATTCGCTGGCGGCCAGTGTTTGCAGTGCAAAACGGCTTTTGCCTGACTGCACCGACAGCTTGGAGCTGGCCAGGCCCAGCTTGATGTCACCGGTATCGGGCAAGGCGCGCAAGATATCCACCAGCTTGCGCGCGGCAACTGTCGTCGACTCGTTTTCGTCGCCAACGCCAAATTCGGCGTGCGTCGTGATTTGTACCTCGAGGTCGGTCGCAATGAATGCCACGCCCTTGCCTTCTTTACGCAACAGAATATTGGCAAGTATGGGCAGCGTGTTTCTTCGTTCGACAATGCCCGCTACAGTCGATAACGGTTTGAGCAATGCATCACGAGTCGCTTGTACGAGTTGCATGGTTATCCTTTTAAGGTTTGTTCTAATACGTGTAGTGCGTGGTTGAGCTCAGTCTGCTTGGATCGGGCGTCGGAGATTTTACGCACGGCATGCAGTACTGTGGTGTGATCCCGCCCCCCGAACAAGTCGCCGATTTCAGGCAGGCTTTTTTGCGTCAGTTCTTTGGCCAAATACATGGCCACCTGACGCGGCATTGCAATATTGGCTGGCCGACGCTTGGAGTACATGTCGGCCACCTTGATTTTGTAGAAGTCGGCCACGGTCTTTTGTATGTTTTCTACCGTGATTTGCCCGTTGGACACCGACAGCAAATCTTTAAGTGCATCTTTGCAAACGTCTACTGTCAGCACTTCACGCCCGTGGAATCGAGCATAGGCCGACACCTTGCGCAAGGCGCCTTCAAGCTCGCGCACATTGCTGCGCAAATGCTTGGCAATAAAGAAGGCAACTTCCTCGGGCATGGCAACGCCTTCGGTTTGCGCTTTGTGCAGCAAAATGGCAACCCGCATTTCCAGCTCGGGCGGCTCGATGGCAACGGTCAGGCCCGAATCAAAACGCGAGATCAGCCGGCTGTCTATATTGGCCAGCTCTTTGGGATAGGTATCGGACGTAATGATGATTTGCTTGCGCTGAGCCACCATGGCTTCGAACGCATAGAAAAATTCTTCTTGCGTGCGGTTCTTGCCCGCAAAAAATTGAATATCATCGATCAGCAGCAGATCAAGCGAGTGGTAGTAACGCTTGAATTCGTCAAAGGCCTTGCGCTGGTAGGCCTTGACCACATCTGATACGTACTGGTCGGCATGAACGTAACGCACGCGCGCTCCGTTGCCGTTGGCCAGCAGGGTATTGCCTATGGCATGCATAAGATGGGTCTTGCCCAGCCCCACACCGCCATACAGAAACAGTGGGTTGTATGAAATACCGGGGTTCTCGGCGACCTGCAGAGCAGCAGCGCGCGCGAGCTGGTTGGCCTTACCCGTAACAAAGCTATCGAAGGTTAGATCGGTATTCAGGCGAGAGCGGTCTTGTACCTGCTCGACCACGGCATTCGATACCAATGCGGCGGCGGTATTGACGGCTGGCGCGGCACCCGGCGCCGCAGGCTCGGCTTGAGGCGTGCTGGCGCGGGCAGGCGCGGCAGCACGTGCGGCGCCTCCGCCAGTTGCCAGCTCGAATGACACTTGCACGGGCCGCTTGTACCACTCGGTGGCCAGCGTTTCTATTTTGTGAGAAAAGTTCTTGCGTACCCAATCGAGCTTGAAACGGTTGGGCGCAGACACTCGCAGCACCGCCTGCGCTTGGTCGAACGCAATGGGCACCAATGGGCGTATCCAGGCACTTATTTGCTGCGGGGGTAGGTCTTGTTCCAGTCGCTGGACGCAAGTCTGCCAAAAATCTTTCATGTCCACCACTTCTGTAAACCTCGATTCTACCCTGTTGGCGCCGTAGTTATCCACAGGCAAGACATCGCAAACACCCAGTATTTATGCTAAGCATTTGACTAAACACCAAAAATTTGATGAAATGGCGGGCTGTACACCGAATTTTCATTACCAAGAACCAGCAGCCCCAGCCGTTTTGTAACGCTGGCCGCCGGTTGTTGGCAGCTCTTTTATTTGGATTATCCATGAAACGCACTTTCCAACCTTCAGTTACTCGCCGCAAGCGCACCCACGGTTTTCGCATCCGCATGAAAACCCGTGGCGGTCGTGCCGTGATCAACGCACGCCGCGCCAAAGGCCGTAAGCAGCTGGCTGTTTAAGCCTGCCGCTTAGTGTCAGCCGGCTGGCCCCATGGTGGGTGAAACAGCCTCAACGCGAGCCACGTTTCCTGCTGCGGCCCGCTTGCACCGCCCCTCGGAATATGCGCTGGCCCTTAAAGGCCGGCGCCTTGCCAGAGGGGCTTTATTTGTTGTAACTACGCCGCGCGGCACTCCCGAGGCACAGGATGCGCAAGCCCGGTTGGGCTTGATCATCGCCAAGCGTTTCGCGGCACAGTCGGTTACCCGCAATGCCATCAAGCGCGTCATACGCGAGGCTTTTCGAAAAAAACGGCAGGTGTTGCCGCCGCGCGACCTGGTGTTCAGATTACATTCCAAGGTTAACCCTGTCAGTCTTACGGTGCTGAAAAAGCAAGTACGCGACGAGGTCGACCAATTACTGGATAGGGCGATGCAATGATCAAATCGCTGCTTATCGCGCCGATCCGGTTCTACCAGTATGTGTTAAGCCCGTGGGTGGGCAGGAGCTGCCGCTTTACGCCCACGTGCTCGCAGTACGCAATCGAGGCTATAGAAACTCACGGAGCCCTGAAGGGCTTATGGTTGGCCACTCGCCGCATCGCGCGTTGTCAGCCGTGGTGCCGGGGCGGATACGACCCAGTTCCCGAACCCGACCACCCCCACCGGCACACCTGAGCCCGCCGTGGGGCAATCAAGTTCGGACTTGCTCTTTTGTTAATAATCCACGCTCATCTGACATTCAGCTGGGCTACGTTAAACTGTTGGGCTTTCGCTCGGCTTTAACTTAAAAACAGGCGCTATGGATATCCGACGCACCGTCCTCTGGATGATTTTTTCTCTCTCGCTCTTGCTGCTATGGAATAACTGGCAAGTGCATAACGGCAAGCCCTCTTTGTTTGGCACCAGCTCGACCGCCACACAAACGGCCCAGGCACCGCAATCGGCGCCTGTTGCAACGGCTGATCCCAGCGTTCCCAATACCGCTCCAGCCGCAGCGGCCGGCGCACCGTCGGGCGACGAAACCGTGCCTACCGGCAGCACGCCGGCGCCAGCCGCCACATCGCAGAAAGTCAACATCACCACTGATGTCTATGACCTGACCTTTGATACGCTGGGCGCCCAATTGGTCAAGGCCGAACTGGTCAAGTACACCGCTCCGGGTAACAAAGATCAGCCCATGGTCTTGCTGGATAACACCAGCGCCTATACCTATCTGGCGCAAACTGGTGTCATCGGGGCACCCGATGGGCAAAGTTACCCCAATCACCTGACTCCCTTCACGCTGGTTTCCTCCCAGAACAGCCTGACCGGCGATAGCCTGGACGTGGTCTTCGAGGCGCAAGCCGATGGCGTCAAGGTCGTAAAAACCTTTACCCTGCACAAGGGTAGCTACGATATCGATGTAAAGCACGATATCTACAATCTGGGTACGCAAGCCATTACGCCCTCGCTGTATTTGCAACTGGTGCGCGACGGCAACGATCCTTCCGACTCGTCTTCGTTCTACAACACCTTTACCGGCCCCGCCCTGTATTCGGCTGAAGACAAGTTCCAGAAAGTCTCCTTCTCGGACATCGACAAAGGCAAGGCCAGCTATACCCAGCAAGCCGATAATGGCTGGATAGGCATAGTCCAGCACTACTTTGCATCGGCATGGGTTCCTGTCCAGGGCACAATACGCCACAACGAAACCTTGCGGCTGTCCGACAATCTGTACGCTATACGCAGCATAGAAAGCGCCGGCACCATTCAACCGGGGCAAAACACCAGCGTCAGCGCAGATCTTTGGTTGGGCCCCCAAGACCAAAAAGCCATGGCTGCGGTCGCTCCCGGCCTGGATCTGGTGGTCGACTACGGCTGGCTTACCATCATCGCCAAGCCCCTGTTCAAGATCATGACCTGGCTGCACGCCATACTGGGCAACTGGGGCTGGACCATCGTTGCACTGACACTGATGATCAAGCTGGTCTTTTACCCGCTTTCGGCCGCCAGCTATCGCTCCATGGCCAAGATGAAGCAGGTCACCCCCAGGTTGCAGGCCCTGCGTGAAAAGTTTGGCGATGACAAGGCCAAGCTGAATTCAGCCATGATGGAAATGTATCGCACCGAGAAAATCAACCCATTGGGCGGCTGCTTGCCCATGGTTGTCCAGATTCCGGTCTTCATTTCGCTGTACTGGGTCTTGCTGGGCAGCGTTGAAATGCGCGGCGCGCCCTGGATACTCTGGATTCAGGACTTATCCGTACGCGATCCCTGGTTCATTTTGCCGGCCTTCATGATGGCCACCATGTTCCTGCAGATCAAGCTGAACCCCACACCGCCCGATCCCACCCAGGCCAAGATCATGATGATCATGCCTTTGGTCTTCGGTGGCATGATGTTCTTCTTCCCTGCCGGCCTGGTACTTTACTGGTGCGTGAACAACGCTGTATCCATTGCCCAGCAGCGCTACATCATGCATAAGCTCGACAAGGAAACCGCAGCAGCCCAGCGCTGATTGCTTTTTCATGCGGGTAACGGTAACGTTGCCTGAAGGCGCACCCAGTCTGTATGGCAAGGCTGGCTGCGCCTTTTCTTATGCTCATTGGGTATTTCCCGATGGTCAGCGCTTGAAACCTAATGTAATTTTTCAGTTCACTGCAGCTTAGCCTAAAAAATAATCGGAGACACCATGAACCTCGTTAACCCGCCAGCAAGGCGCCGCCGCTTTCTGCGTCCCAGTATGGCTGCCGTCGCCCTATGCGGCATCCTGGGCGCCACCACAGGCTTTGCGCAAGAGCCTGTCAAGATCGGCTTCATCGGCACCTTGTCCGGCCCAGGCGGAGCACTGGGGCAAGACCAGTACGACGCGTTCATGTTGGCCATAGAACAAAACGACGGCAAGTTGGGTGGAGTACCTGTCGAGGTTGTACGCGAAGACGACCAGCTCAAACCCGATATCGGCGTACAGGCAGCCACCAAGCTGCTTAAAAGCGAGAACGTCGACATCATCACCGGCGTCACCTTCTCGAATGTCATGATGGCCATACACAAGCCCATCACAGACGCCCAAGTCTTCTTCATCGGCTCGAACGCAGGTCCGGCACCCATAGCCGGCAAGCAATGCTCACCGTATTTCTTTTCCACCTCGTGGGACAACGACATGCTGCACGAAGCCGGCGGGCAGCTGGCCAGCGATCTGGGCTATAAAAACATGTACGTCATGGCCGCCAACTACCAGGCTGGCCGCGATGCCGTATCGGGCTTTAAGCGCGACTACACCGGCAACGTCATCGACGAGGTCTATACCCAAGTCAACCAGCCCGATTACTCCGCTGAAATTGCCCAGCTTCAGGCTGCCGAACCCGATGCCGTCTACATGTTCTATCCGGGTGGCATGGGTGTGAACTTCGTCAAGCAATACCGCCAGGCCGGCCTGCTGGGCAAGTTGCCCTTGATCTCGGCGGCCAGCATCGATGGTTCAACACTGCCTGCGCTCAAATCGATCGCAGTCGGCGCCATTACCAGCGCCCCCTACGCACCCAATATCGACAACGCCCAGAACAAGCAGTTTGTCGAGGCTTTCGTCAAGGCATACAAACGCCAGCCCTCCATGTACGCCGCCCAATCCTACGACGCGGCCAACCTGATCGCCTCGGCCCTGAAAAAAGTCGACGGCAAGCTCGACAATAAGGAAGCTGTCCTGTCCGCGCTGAAAGCCGCCGACTTCGACTCGGTTCGCGGTAGCTTCAAGTTTGACTCCAACCAGTTCCCCGACGCACCGTTCTATCGCGTAGATGTCGTCGAGGGCGCCGACGGAGCCGAACTCCAGGCCAAGACGCCCATAGTCATCAAGACCCGCGCAAACTTCGACCAGCTGTGCCCCATGAAATAACGCCTTGCGGCCAGCCGCAAGGCTGGCCGTTCAAGATGTGCCGGAGGGCGCTTTGAGCCTTAATCTATTCATTATTCAGTCGTTGAACGGCCTGCAGCTGGGCGTTCTGTTGTTCCTGATGGCTGCCGGCCTGACCCTGGTTTTCGGCATCATGAGCTTCGTCAATCTGGCACATGGCTCCATGTACATGATGGGCGCCTTCTTTGCCGCGTCACTGTACAGCCATACCGGCTCTTTCATACTCGCTGCCCTTTTATTGATTCCCGCCATGATGGCGCTGGGCCTGGCGGTGGAATGGGTGGCACTGCGAAAACTCTATCAGCGCGACCACCTGGATCAGGTATTGGCCACCTTCGGCCTAATTCTCTTTTTCAATGAAATTGCCCGCATGATTTGGGGGCCTTCACCCTATTACATGGACATACCCGAGTTTCTATTGGGCTCCATCAGTCTGTTCGGCATTGTCAATTATCCAGCCTACCGTTTCGTCATCATTGCCTCGGGCCTGCTAATCGCCCTGGGCTGCTACCTGCTCATACACCGCACCCGCATCGGCATGCTGATACGCGCAGGTGCCACCAACCGAACCATGGTCGGCGCCTTGGGCGTGAATATTGCGCTACTCAATTCCCTACTGTTTGCACTGGGCGCCGTGCTGGCCGGAGTGGCCGGTCTGCTGGCAGGGCCCATCATGTCCGTGCAGGCAGGCATGGGCGAACCCATACTGATCCTGACCATGGTGGTTATAGTCATTGGCGGCATAGGCTCTATACGTGGCGCCTTCTACGCCGCCCTGATCGTCGGAGTCGTCGATACATTGGGCCGCACACTGTTGCCTTCCCTGCTGCGAAGTTTTCTTGAACGTAGCAGCGCCGATATCGCCGGGCCCGCACTCGCCTCCATGATGATCTACTTGCTCATGGCCGCCGTGCTGGCCATCAAGCCCAAGGGACTCTTCCCGGTACACAACTCCTGAACCAAGTACATACCATGCAAGCATCCCCAGCCCCCACGCAAAGATGGTCGGCCAGCAGCGTGATCAGCATACTGCTGCTGATCGCGCTCGCGTTGGTTCCCTTGTATGCGCGCAGCATGGCCGACCCCTTCGTCGTCACGCTGGCAAGCCGTATTGTGATTTTTGCCATTGCCGCCTTGTCGTTAAACCTAATATTGGGCTACGGTGGCCTGGTCAGCTTCGGACATGCGCTCTATCTGGGCTTGGGTGTGTATTCAGCCACCATACTGAGCTTTCATGGCATAGACAACGGCTGGCTGCAACTGCTGACCACACTGGTGGTTTGCAGTCTGGTCGGCTTGCTGACCGGCAGCATTGCCCTGCGCACCAGCGGTATTTCATTCATCATGATTACACTGGCCTTTGCACAGATGTTTTATTTTCTGTTCGTCAGCCTTAGTCAGTATGGCGGCGATGACGGCCTACGGCTGACCAACGGCAGCAACTTCAGCGGCATAATCCTGACCGATGCACGTACATTGTATTTTTCAGCTTTCGTCCTGTTGTGCCTGAGCCTGTATGCATGTCATCGCCTGGTGCACTCGCGTTTCGGCATCGTGATTCGCGCCAGCAAAAGCAACGAGCCGCGCATGCAAGCCCTGGGCTATCCCACCTATCGCTATCGCCTGGCGGTGTATGTCCTGTCGGCCAGTTTGTGCGGAATGGCCGGACTGCTATATGCCAACCTTACGCAGTTTGGCTCGCCTTCGTACATGTCCTGGACTACATCCGGAGAACTCATCGTCATGGTCATGCTGGGCGGCATAGGCACGCTGTTCGGCCCCTTGCTCGGGGCGCTGGCCATGATACTTACTGAAGAAGGACTCAAGGCGCTGACCGAACACTGGATGGCGCTGTTCGGCCCGCTGCTCGTCATTATCATCATTACCAGTCGGCTGGGCATTGCAGGAATACTACAATCCCTGGATCAGCGTCGTGGGCGGCATCGCTCGCCGACAAACCGCAAGCAGGAGTCCACATGAGCCTGCTGACAGTACGGCAACTGGTAAAGCGCTACGGCGGGCTGACTGCCACCGATCATTTTGATCTCGACGTAAACGATGGCGAAATCCATGCCATCATCGGTCCCAACGGCGCGGGCAAAAGTACCCTGATCGCTCAATTGGCTGGCGAAGTTCGGCCCGATGCTGGGGAACTCATCTTCGATGGGCAGGATATTTCCAGCGAACGGGTGGAACAGCGCGCCCGACGCGGCATTGCCCGCTCATACCAGATTACCTCGGTCTTTCCCGAGTTTTCAGCCCTTCAGAACGTTATGCTTGCCGTCCAGGCCCACCAGGGTCATAGCTTCCGTTTCTGGTCTCCCACATCGCGTCAGCCTGCGCTGACCGCACCGGCCAGGCGCGCACTCGAGCGTGTGGGCCTTGAGAACCGCATGCATATGCCGGTGGCAGACATGGCGCACGGCGAACAACGCCAGCTGGAGCTGGCCATGGTTCTAGCTGGGCAGCCCCGCTTGCTGTTGCTTGATGAACCCATGGCAGGCATGAGCCAGGCCGAGTCCATGCAAATGACTGCCCTGCTGCACAGCCTCAAGGGTCAGTACGGCATTGTCCTGGTCGAACACGATATGGACGCCGTCTTCAGGCTGGCTGACCGCATCACCGTGCTGGTCTATGGCCGCAGCATAGCCTGTGGAACACCCGATCAAATTCGTGTTAACCCCGACGTCAGGGCGGCTTACCTCGGAGACGATGCATGAGTACCGTCCTGCTTGATGTCCGCGATATTCATGCTTTTTATGGCTCCAGCCAGGCTCTGTTCGGTATGAGTTTTACAGTACAGGCCGGCCAGTTCGTTACCCTGCTGGGCCGCAATGGCATGGGCAAATCCAGTAGCGTCAAAGCCATAATGGGCCTGCTTCAACCTTCTGGCGGATCCATCCATCTGGACGGCCAGGATATGGCCGGGCAGCCCTCGTATAAAGTGGCCCGCGCAGGTGTAGGCCTGGTGCCCGAAGGACGTCAGATATTTCCGAATCTTAGCGTGCGTGAAAACCTGATGGCCACCGCACACAACCGGCAGGCCCTTTCGTCGCCCTGGACACTGCAAAGAATTTTTGACCTGTTCCCCCGCCTGGCTGAAAGGGCCGGCAACCTGGGATCCAATCTGTCTGGAGGTGAACAGCAGATGCTGGCCATAGGCCGCGCACTCATGACCAATCCCAGACTGTTGATACTGGACGAGGCAACCGAAGGCCTGGCACCGCTTATACGCGCTGAAATCTGGCAGTGCCTGTCGGATCTGAAATCGCTGGGACTGACCATTATCTGCATAGACAAAAACCTGAGCTCGCTGCTCGCTCTGGCCGACCAGCACTATATTGTCGAGAAAGGCCGTGTGGTCTGGTCAGGCAGCTCCACCGAACTGGGTGCACAACGCTCTCATCTGCATGCTTATTTGGGTGTTTAGCACTTATTTCCACAACATGCCCCAGACCGAATAGCATTCGCCTTCTAAAAATAGTTAATATCTATTGATATAAGATAATTAATTAATTTTACTATATTGCGCAGAGCCATTAGACTGTTCCCACCCCATCAGCAAACGGCGTTATTTTTAACTTGATGCGCTATGGTTTCAAGAATACCGAACAGTTTTTATTGCATACACAGGAGGTTCAGTTGAAAAAACTTACTACCGCCGCAGGCGCCCCCGTTGCCGACAACCAGAATATTCAAACCGCCGGCCCACGCGGACCAGCACTGCTGCAAGACGTATGGCTGCTGGAAAAACTGGCGCACTTCGACCGTGAAGTCATCCCAGAGCGCCGTATGCACGCCAAGGGTGCAGGGGCCTATGGCACCTTTACCGTCACCCACGACATCACCCAATACACCCGGGCCAAGATATTTTCCGAAGTTGGCAAACAAACCCCCATGTTCGCCCGGTTTTCCACGGTGGCCGGCGAACGTGGCGCTGCCGATGCCGAGCGCGACATTCGTGGCATCGCCTTGAAGTTCTATACCGAAGAAGGCAACTGGGATCTCGTGGGCAACAACACCCCCGTCTTCTTCTTTCGCGATCCCCTGAAGTTTCCCGACCTGAACCACGCGGTCAAGCGTGACCCACGCACCGGCATGCGCAGCGGGCAAAACAACTGGGAGTTCTGGACAGGCCTGCCCGAAGCCCTGCATCAAGTCACCATCGTCATGAGTGACCGTGGCATCCCCGCGGGCTTTCGCAACATGCATTTGTTTGGCAGTCATACGTTCAGCTTCATCAACGCCAATAACGAACGTTTCTGGGTCAAATTTACCTTCAAAACTCAGCAAGGCATCAAGAATCTAACTGACGGCGAAGCTTGCAACTTGGTCGGTCACGACCGTGAAAGTTCGCAGCGCGACTTGTTCGAGTCTATCGAAAATCAGGACTTCCCGCGCTGGACTGCCTATGTGCAGATCATGCCCGAAAAAGATGCCGGTTCGTATCACCTGAATCCCTTCGACCTGACCAAAGTCTGGCCTCATGGCGATTATCCCTTGATCGAAGTCGGCGTGCTGGAATTAAACCGCAACCCTGAAAACTTTTTTGCCGAAGTTGAACAGGCTGCCTTTACACCGGCTAACGTGGTGCCCGGCATCAGCTTTTCGCCCGACCGAATGCTGCAGGCCCGCCTGTTTTCGTATGGCGACGCCCAACGCTACCGCCTGGGTGTGAACCACCACCAGATTCCCGTTAATGCACCCAAGTGTCCATTCCATAGCTACCACCGCGATGGCGCCATGCGTGTCGACGGCAACCATGGCCGCATTACGGGTAACGAACCCAACAACCAGGGCGAATGGCAGGAACAACCCGACTACCGCGAACCACCCCTATCTATCGAAGGCGCGGCCGATCACTGGAATCATCGGGAAGATACCGACTACTTCTCGCAGCCGGGAAATCTATTCCGCTTGATGAACGACAAGCAAAAACAGGTGCTGTTCGATAACACGGCACGTGCCATTGCCGGCGTATCCAAAGACGTGCAAGACCGTCATATCAGTCACTGCTCGCAGGCCGACCCCGCCTATGGCGCGGGTGTGGCAGCCGCCATCAAGGCGCTGGGCTGACGCTGGGCATTACCCTGATCTGGCCTAAGCAATCAATAGTCTTTGGCCAGCCGCACAACCGTTACACCGGGCCGTAGCTGTCGCAATGACGGCATGATCAGGGTGCAGTTGTTATAAGGCGATGTAATCGGTTGGCCATCGGCCCAGCCGATTACATCGCCTTTTTTGACCAAAGTTTCCAAACCCTGCCAGTCATGGGCAAAACGCACATCAAGCGATGGGGCGACAATCGCTTCGGTGACTTCCAGGACACGCTGCGCAGTAGGCTGGGGCTGGAACCAGCCTGATGGAATCTTATCTGCAGCAACAAGCTCATAGTCGCACAGCATACGTGCCACCATATCAAGCGCTACCAGCCGGGAAGCCGGATCACCATGGTAGCCGCACTCAATCAATAAGGCACAAGCATCACCATTTGGATCACCAAAGCGCCCGTAGTCGCGCATGCGCACACCATCTTTGTGTCCCACGTCGACAATCACATGTTCGGGTGCACCCAAGCTGCGGGCCAGTTCAATATTACGGGGCAACACGCCCGTCAATAGCAAAGGCTTACCTGGCTCATGCATGGAATGCAGATCCAGCAGCGCATCGGCTTGTTTCACCCAGGGCAGCAATTGTGCAGCACGGCCGCGTTCCTGATTGCTTGCCGATGCAAGACGCTCGTCTAGCCAAACCCGATTCAAGTCTTCATCGACATACCTGCTTGCATCAGGGTGCTGCACATCAAACCGGTCATAGCCTTCCAGATTGCAGAAAGCCAGAATCAATACCCCTTTTTGAGGACGTAGCCCGCTGGCAAGCAAGTCTTTGAGCGCCCACGCTCCGCATAATTCATTGCCATGAATCAGCGAGGTGATCATGAGCGTGGGGCCGGGTGCGCCCGAGTCAAAACACCAGACCCCCGGAGTGCCCGTGTTGCCCTGACGCTCTTGCGTCAAGTCAGGATAGGGAAGATCAAAACTCATTTTTTACCTTGACGGAACAATGTTGGAGCTTATTCCATTTCTAATCAATCGTGAACGCGAAGGCAAAGCGCAGACATTACTAGCGTAAGGTTCGCTGCGCCGACAAAATGCACGGTTGATTTAGAAATGGAATTACTGGCGTTCTATCTTTGCCAGCTTAACAAGACGGGCATACTTTTCTGTTTCCGCTACCTGAAATTTTTCGGCGTCCATGCCAGGTTTGTATAAAGTGGCGCCACTGGCAGCCAATTTTTCCCGAAATTGATCTTGCTGCAGCACATCGTCAAGCGCTGCCCTTAACGTTGCGGTGACCTCGTCGGGCAAACCGGCAGGGCCGTACAAGCCAAACCATACATTGATATCCACTTTGTCGAACCCAGGTGTTTCAGACAAAGCAGGAATATCAGGCGCTGCCAGAGAACGCTGAGACTCAGTTACACCCAAAGCCACAACCTTGCCCGACTTTACATGAGGCAAGCCTGAAGACATAACAAAAACGCCATAGTTAAGCTGCCCGCTGACCAGGTCTGTCAGCAGCGGCGAGACCCCGCGATAAGGAATATGTTCGGCACTGGTCTGGGTCGATTCGTTAATCATTTCCCCGGCCAGGTGTAGCGCAGTGCCCACACCCGAAGAACCAAAGGTATAGTCACCCGCTTTGCCTGCTTTCAGTTTTTCCAGATACTGGGCGGCATTTTCAACTCCTGTTTCCCTGGAAGCAACCAGCATCATAGGCTGGGCTGCAATCATTCCAACAGGCGTGAAGTCTTTGAGGCCCTCATAGCTCACCGCGCTATTGATCATGCCTGCAATAACCATTTCGTTCGTGGAACCAACCAGCAAGGTATAGCCATCAGCCTTGGCACGCGCCACTTTATTGGCACCTATGGTGCCTCCTGCACCACCCAGGTTTTCGACCACAACAGTTTGCCCAAGACGCTCGGACAAGGCTTCACCCAGTACTCGTGCAGTTAGATCCACACTACCGCCAGCGGGATAACCCACGACTATGCTGATGGCTTTGGAGGGATAATCAGCCGCCTGCGATGTGGCGCCCAGAAAAAAAGTAGTAGCCGCTATAGCGGCCAACGTACTGCGTTTGAATATATGCTTCATGGTATGTCTCCGTGTCATTGTTCTTAAACCGATCTTCAATGACCGATTTCTTGACAGTATTCTGACCATACCTTTTGACAGAAATGTGCCATTTCGGCACATCGTTGTGCTTAAACAGGACTGGATAGCTTGCCGGCTGTCTATCGTCGTTCCATTGCCTTCCACACCGCTTCGGCCACATCCGAAAGCTGGCCGCGCGAACGATACAAACGCACCTCGAAACCTATTTGCTCGCTACGCCCTCCCAGCACAACCAGGCTGCCGCGCCTGCAATCAGCCTCGACCATGGACCAAGGCAACCAGGCTATACCCAGCCCATTAGCCACCGTTCCATGCACGGCATCGAGTGAGTCGCAGCGTATAGAAGAGACCAAAGGGTAAGGCATGGTTTCTATGCGATCACCCGCAATTCGTCCCATGGCAAGCCCCCTGGAATAGGATATCAATGGCAATGAACCACTCTCTGCGTCCAATGAATATCTCGGCTTACCCTGCGTCGCAACCTGGCAAACCGGCACAAGCTTATCGGTTGCCAGGGTGATATGTTGGTAGCTATCGGGTTGCAGTTCCACCGACAAAGCGGGATGCTCGTAACAGACCAGAAAATCAGCCTTGCCTTGTGCCAGGCGGGCTGACATATCGGCCATCTGGCCGGTAGAGATATCCACCTGAGTCTTCGATCCAAGCACAACAGGCCGACGTTTGCGCAAGCGAGCCACCCAGTCGGCCACAAGCGTGCGCCCCAGGCTACGCCCGGTTGCTATACGCAAAACGCCCACAGATCCACTGCTTTGCTCGGAGATTTGGTTACGTACACGCTGAAGCTGCGCTACAACTTGGTATGCTGTCTTGAGCAATACTTCACCCTGCTCAGTCAGCACCACCGGCATTTGTGAGCGATCAATCAGCGTAGCGCCTGCCCAACTTTCCAGCGCGCGAATGCGGCGCCCGAAGGCCGGGTGCGTAACATGACGCGCTTCAGCCGCCCGCACAAAACTACCTGCTTTGGCCAGGGCGATGAAGTCTTCAAGCAGCTTCAGCTGCAGCATGGCTTACAAGTAGCCTGGCAGAACTTATAGATAGCTCTCGCCGTTCAAATACGCTTTGCGCCAGCGAGTAATCACTGTACGCTCGAACAAACCGCCCACTGCAAACGGATCAGCATTAACAAAATCCTCTGCCTGGGCGCGTGTTTCAACATCAACGATATAAAGGCTGCCTGTGCCGCCTGTTCCATCGTCTTCAAGCTTGGCTCCACAGGCCAATAGCAACGCTTTATTGTCTTCCAGAAAATCCAGATGTTTATCGCGCAGCGCCTGGCGCAAAGCCTGGGTATGAGGTTTGTCGAAGGTTTCAATCAGAAAAGGCATGGTGTCTCCGGGTTCAAGATAAACTGTTCCTGACACCATATTAGTACGCTTTTCCTCTTTCCATATCTGCCTTCATATGACACAGCATTCCAGTGATCCCATTGTTGCCATCGCCACCGCACCCGGTCGCGGCGGAATAGGCGTCGTGCGCGTTTCCGCAAGCAATCTGGAGCCATTGATCAACTGCTTGTTCAACACTGCCATCAAGCCCAGGCATGCGCATTACCTGCCCTTCAACGACGAGCATGGCAATGCTATTGACGCCGGCATCGTGCTGTTCTTCAAGGGTCCAAATTCGTACACAGGCGAAGACGTGCTTGAGCTGCAGGGGCACGGAGGTCCCGCCGTTCTGCGCCGGCTGCTGGCACGCTGCCTTCAGGCCGGTAAAGACCTGGGCATACGCCATGCCGAGCCCGGAGAATTCACCCACAGAGCCTTTCTTAACGAACGCCTGGATCTTGCTCAGGCAGAAGCCGTCGCCGACCTGATAGACGCCTCGTCCGAAGCCGCGGCGCGCAGCGCCATGGCTTCTCTTAGCGGCGTTTTCTCCGACCACGTCAACGCGCTGGGCGATCGCATAGTGCGCCTGCGCATGCTGGTCGAAGCCACACTGGACTTTCCAGAAGAAGAAATCGACTTTCTTGAAAAATACCAGGCACGTTCGGCTCTGGAAGCCATACGTCAAGACCTGCAACACCTTACGCAGCACGCAAAGCAAGGCATGATATTGCGCGAAGGCCTGCACGTCGTATTGGCCGGACAACCCAACGTAGGCAAGTCCAGTCTGCTCAATGCCCTGGCCGGCGACGACATTGCCATCGTCACCCCCATAGCCGGCACCACCCGCGATAAAGTCATACAGCAAATCCACATACAAGGCGTACCCTTGCACATCGTGGATACGGCCGGCCTACGCGAAACCGACGACACCGTAGAGAGTATAGGCATTGCCCGAACCTGGGCCGAAATCGAAAAAGCCAACGTCATCATTCATCTACAAGACGCCAGATCCCATCAAGACCAACTTGACACAGCTATTACCCGGCGACTACCCGCTCGTACGCCTGTACTTAAGGTATACAACAAGATCGATCTGTTGCCTGAAAATCAGCCCGCTATTGGCGTTGATCAGAACCTTGCCCTGGGCATCTCGGCGAAAACCGGCATAGGGCTCGATACGCTGCGCCAGAAGCTCCTGGACATTGCAGGCTGGAACCCTGGCACCGAATCCCCCTGGCTCGCCCGGGAACGGCACCTGACGGCTCTACAGCACGCTAGCGAGCACCTGGCACTGGCCGACGAACACGCCAGCCAGAACGACCGCGTTCTGGATCTGTTTGCAGAAGAGCTACGCCTTGCACACGAAGAACTGTGCCTGATTACCGGCCAGTTCACCAGCGACGACTTGCTGGGTGAAATCTTTTCCAGTTTTTGTATTGGGAAGTGAAGTAGGGTCGAAATAACGATTGCATAACTGCAATGTCGATCCGATACACCAGTGCCAGGGTACTGACTCTGGGCCAGATGCCCTTGAATTCGTCAATGCATGCAACCAGTCCGAGAATAGGTCCAAGTTAACCCAAGGGACCACTTGCGTCTGTACATTGTCGCCCAAACCTTCATATTTACAATTTATTACACTTAATTTTTAACATGAATCTAGCGCCACAGCCTGTGGATAACTACTGGAGCCAGGAATTGTGCACAGGCTGTGGATCAAGCAAGGATAACTAGCTGTTTTTGACGAACCTGAAAAGTTATCCGGAATCCATCCTCGTTGAAAACATGACTTGCACACGCCAAAAAAATGCTCCAACACTATGAAAAACATAAGAGTTTTGCACTTATGCCAGTTATCCACAGACACCTATTATTATTAGTCTTTATATATAGAAAAGATAAAGAACAACAAAACATTTTTACCATCTCGCCAAGAAAAACCACCCTTTTCCAGACATGTATACTTCGGTCATCCAAAAAGCGTCTGCATGTTTTTTTGAAAGAAGCGATGCATCCGTTCTAAGGCCAACACATCGCTTTTGTAGAAATATTTTTAAGGAATCAACTACTTAATGCCAGCCAGTTTTTCAATAGCCTTGTCCAGCGTTTCGTCTCGCTTGGCAAAACAGAAGCGGATTAAGTTGTGATTCGACGCTGGTGCATCAGGTTGCCTGTAGAAGGCGGACACAGGAATAACGCCTATGCCGTGTTCAATGGTGAGCCAGCGTGCAAATTCAGCTTCGGGTAAGTTGGACACATTGCTGTAATCAGCCATTAGGAAGAAGGTACCTTCGCTATGCATAGGAGCAAATTTGGTATTAGCCAAACCGTTAAGCAATCTGTCGCGTTTTTCCTGATAAAAGGCGGGTAAACGCAAGTAGGCATCTTGGTTTTTCATGTAGTCGGCCAGGGCGAACTGCATGGGTGAAGTAACGGTAAACACATTGAACTGATGGACTTTACGGATCTCGGCTGAAATGGCTGCAGGGGCGCAGCAGTACCCAATTTTCCAGCCGGTAGCGCTATAAGTTTTTCCAAAGGAAGAAACGACAATGGAATGATTTACCAGCAAAGGGCGTCGGGCAACGCTTTGATGTAGCTGGCCATCAAAAACCAGGTGTTCGTAAACCTCGTCGGAAAGCAGCAGGATTCCGGTTTCCTGCACTATGCGTTCCAGGCTGTCTAGGTCGTTTTCAGTCAGGTTTATACCAGTGGGATTATGGGGAAAATTCAGTATCAGCATACGAGTTTTAGCTGTAATGGCGTCACGAACTCGTTGCCAGTCAACCTGGTAGCGTGGGGTCTCGGGGGTTGGTGCTTGCATGGGCACAATAACCGGCCTGCCGCCAACCAGCTCAATAACTGGTATGTATAAGTCGTAAAACGGTTCTATCACAATGACTTCGTCGTCGGCCTTTACGAAAGCAAGAATGCTGGCCATAAGGGCTTCGCTTGCACCGCTGGTTACCGTTATTTCGGTATTAACGTTATACAGATGCCCGTACAGAGACTGAACTTTCTGTGAAATTTGCTGGCGTAATGTGGGTATTCCAGCCATGGGTGGATATTGGTTATGGCCATCCTTCATTGCCTTGGTAACCAGATCTAGCAGGGCCTCATCAGGGGAAAAATCAGGAAAGCCCTGCCCCAGGTTGATAGCATCATGCTCTGTTGCCAACTGGCTCATTATGGTGAAAATGTTTGTACCGACGTTAGGCAGTTTTGATTCAAATTTCATGGTCATTGTTCTTCATTCAATAGTTGGTGATCTTGGTGATGCGTGATAGCCGTTAGCGCATGGTTGTAGCAATAATGTTGCCTGACGGAAAAAAACCACACTGGGGTTAACTATCATTTGATAAAGCAACATTGCGTGGTTATGCTCCTACGTGCAGTCAAATCAAGCTTACGTTTTGTTCGTGATTAGCAGTCAGTAAACCCTAGGTTCAATCAATATCGCCTATGGTGGCGTGATCGTCTAGATACGCAGCAGCGTCCTTGATTAATTGCATTTTTGTTTATTTTTAGGATGCTATAAATCATGGCTCAGACGGGCAAAGTTAAATGGTTCAATGCCGATAAAGGCTTCGGTTTTATTACTCCCGACGCTGGCGGCACAGACGTGTTCGCACATTTCTCGGCAATTGAAGGGCGCGGCTACCGCAGCTTGAACGAAGGCCAGGAAGTTGAGTTTGAAGTTAATGACGGACCCAAGGGCCCCCAGGCAGCAGAGATACGCCCTCTGTAATACCTGTTCAGCATATGCGCCGCTAGCCGCGCATACAAGCAAACGCCCTGGCCACAAGCTTGGGCGTTTTTCATTGAATCTTTCTATCCTTTCCATGTTCTCAGTAGCATCATGAGTAGGTAAGCTACCAACCAGATAAGCTATTCCATTTCCTCGGCTATCGTGTATTTTGTTGGCGCAGCTTGCGCGATACTGATACTGTCTGCACTTCGCCTTTGCGTTCAAAATCGATCTGGAAATGGAATTAGCCCTGAGCCGCCGACCCCTATATAAATAAGTTATTAAATGTTTATTCTACCGTTTATCCACAGCTTTATTCACAAACAAGACAGTGCTTATTTTTGATCGGACTATAGCTAGATTAATGGTTCTGTAAATAAGTTCATGTCGAGTACAGACATGTATAGATAGCATAATTATTTTTTTATTAACTTTATTTATGCACCTCTTATTCAGGGCTTATCCACAGACATATCCCCAAGGCCTCTGCACATATGTTTCACGTGGAACATTGCACTCTTTTAATAATAGTCATTCATGTGTTTCACGTGGAACAAAGTCGAGAAGTATAATAAGACCTTAGGCCTTAAGCTTGAGCAAAGAAATGTTCTATCCAGATATTTACGATGTGATTGTCGTTGGCGGCGGACACGCCGGAACCGAAGCTGCACTTGCTGCAGCTCGTAGTGGTGCGCGTACCTTATTGCTAACGCACAATATGGAAACCTTAGGGCAGATGTCCTGTAACCCTTCGATAGGTGGAATTGGGAAAGGTCATTTAGTCAAAGAGGTTGATGCGCTAGGCGGAGCTATGGCCTATGCCACGGACAAAGCTGGGATACAGTTCCGAATTCTAAATCGATCCAAGGGGCCAGCGGTGCGTGCAACACGCGCCCAAGCCGATCGCTCGCTATACCGGATGGCGATTAGAACGACACTGCAGAATCAAACCAATCTGACTATATTCCAGCAATCTGTCGATGATTTAATGCTCGAAGGCGACCGGGTAGTGGGCGCAGTGACGCAGATAGGACTTAAGTTTCGCGGGCATACTGTTGTTCTTACTGCCGGTACATTCCTGAATGGCTTGATTCACGTGGGGCTGGATAATTATTCCGCTGGTCGTGCTGGTGATCCACCGGCTATTAGTTTGGGTCAGCGGCTGAAGGAATTGAAGTTACCGCAGGGGCGCCTTAAAACCGGTACGCCTCCCAGGATAGATGCTCGCAGCATAGACTTCAGCAAAACTGAGGTTCAGGCAGGTGATCTCGATCCGATTCCTGTATTTTCATATATGGGTAAGGAATCCATGCACCCAGCACAGTTGCCGTGTTGGATTACGCATACTAACGAAAGAACGCATGACATCATCAGGTCTGGGTTGGATCGTTCACCCATGTATAGCGATAGTGGAACGATAGAAGGTATAGGGCCCAGGTACTGTCCTTCTATCGAAGACAAGATACATCGTTTCGCAGACAAACCTAGTCATCAGATATTTCTGGAGCCTGAAGGCTTAACAACACAGGAAATTTATCCTAACGGGATATCAACCAGTTTGCCCTTCGATATCCAGCTTGCTTTGGTTAGAACTTTGCCGGGTCTTGAGAATGCAATAATCATGCGTCCTGGTTACGCCATTGAATATGATTACTTCGATCCCCGAGAACTCAGTTCTACCCTAGAGACTAGAGCCATCAAAGGTTTGTTCTTTGCGGGGCAGATCAATGGAACCACGGGTTACGAAGAAGCTGCTGCTCAAGGTTTGTTGGCAGGCATAAATGCCGCTAGGCAATCCAAAGGTCTGGAAGGATGGTGTCCGAAACGCAACGAGGCATATTTAGGCGTACTGGTTGATGACCTGATTACTCGGGGGGTAACGGAGCCGTATCGTATGTTCACTTCCCGGGCGGAGTATCGGCTTAGCTTGCGTGAAGATAATGCTGATATGCGTCTGACGGAAATAGGTAGAACCTTAGGTCTTGTAGATGATCAAAGGTGGGAAGCTTTCAGCAAAAAGCGTGAAGATGTTTCACGTGAAACAGAACGATTGAAAACTACTTGGGTCAATCCTAAGACGCTGGCTCATCACGCTGCAGAAGCATTGTTGGGTAAGCAGTTGGAAAGAGAATATTCCTTGCACGATTTATTGAAGAGGCCGCAAGTCAGCTATAAAGCACTAATGGCCTTGAACAAGGAAGATGGAACGCCGCTGGTTGGCCCTGGCTTGGAAAATCCAGTTTCTGCCGAGCAGGTGGAAATTCAAATTAAATATGCAGGTTACGTTGCCAAGCAACAGGAAGAAATCGAAAGGCAGCACGAGCAAGAGTCTCAAGTTATACCGTCAGATATCGATTACGATGCCATTACTAGCATGTCAATAGAAGTTAGGCAGCGGCTTAAAGTAAGCCAGCCAGAAACAGTAGGCCAGGCAAGCCGAATTTCGGGCATTACGCCTGCAGCCGTGTCTCTACTGCTTATACATCTTAAAAGACTACAGTACAGGAAAAAAGTAGCGTAATGGTGAAGGTACAATTCAGGGAACGGTTGCAGCAAGCTGGGCAGTCGCTAGGACTGGACATGGATGTCCAACAGGTTGACACACTTTTAGCCTATCTGGATCAACTGCAGCGCTGGAACAAAACGTATAATTTAACGGCTTTGCGCGATCCCGAGCAAATGCTGGTGCAACATCTAATCGATAGTCTTTCCATCGTTAAGCCATTAAACCAAATACTGTATAAAAACACAGCATCGGATAAGGTAATAATTGATGTAGGTTCCGGCGCAGGCTTGCCGGGTGTAGTGCTTGCCACCATGCAGGCGCAGTGGCAAGTTCATTGCATTGATGCAGTCGAAAAGAAAATGGCTTTTGTGCGGCAGATGTCAGGCGTGCTGCAGCTGCGTAATTTACATGCTCATCATCAGCGTATAGAACGCATGTCCCTTTTCCAGGCCGATATCGTGGTGTCACGGGCTTTCGCGTCATTGGCTGACTTCGCCACTTTGGCAGGCCGTCACGTCGCGCCTGAGGGCCATCTGGTGGCTATGAAAGGGCGTGAGCCCCAAGAAGAAGCTGAGGTTCTGCGGCAAAACACACCGTGGCGTATCACCCATATTGAAACGCTGCCCGTACCCGAGTTGAATGCCCAGCGTTGTCTGGTCTGGATGAGTCGTCAAGGAAGTCTATGAGCCACAGTATGTCTACTGCCAATATATTTTGCATTGCAAACCAGAAGGGCGGCGTAGGTAAAACCACGACAGCCATCAATCTAGCGGCAGCGTTGGCTGCAATGCGCAAACGCGTACTGTTGATAGATCTTGATCCGCAGGGTAATGCCACCATGGGTAGTGGGGTGGACAAAAACCAGGCGGAAAAGAACCTTTATCAAGTCTTGATAGGCGATACATCCATCACCGAGGCCAAAGTACGCTCCGAATCCGGAGGCTACGATGTTCTGCCCGCGAACCGCGAACTGTCCGGTGCCGAAATCGACCTTATACAAATGGACGACCGCGAGCAGCAGCTCAAGCAGGCCATAAGCCAGGTTACAGATGACTATGATTTCATTCTGATAGATTGTCCACCTACCTTGTCGCTGCTCACGCTTAACGGCCTGGCATCGGCTCATGGGGTGATCATACCCATGCAGTGTGAGTACTTTGCGCTGGAAGGGCTGTCGGATCTGGTCAACACCATCAAGCGGGTACATCGCAATATCAACCCCGATCTACAGCTAATAGGTTTGCTGCGGGTCATGTTTGATACGCGCGTTACGCTGCAGCAACAGGTATCGGCACAAATAGAAACGCACTTTGGCGACAAGGTGTTCCAGACCATCGTCCCGCGCAATGTGCGGTTGGCAGAGGCACCCAGTCATGGCATGCCAGGCATTGTCTACGACAAGAATTCGCGGGGCGCAAAAGCCTATGTGGAATTTGGCGATGAACTGATCAAGCGCATCAAGAAGGAAGCCTTGCGTCAGCAGGCGCGACCACGCGTTTAACGGATAAGAAAAGGATATCAACTATGGCAACCCGTAAACCCAAAGGACTGGGCCGCGGTCTCGACGCATTGCTGGGTGAAGACGCCCGAGCCATCGACGATCTGGGCCAGGCCGAATCGCAAACTAAATTACCCTCTACGCTTAAGGTAGGCGTTTTGCTTGCGGGCAAGTACCAGCCACGCACTCGTATGGATGAAGGGGCCTTGAATGAACTGGCCGATTCCATACGTAGCCAGGGCATTATGCAGCCCATACTGGTGCGGCCCCTGCTTGGCAAAGATAAGGGCAAGTACGAGATCATTGCCGGGGAACGGCGCTTCCGTGCGGCCAAGCTGGCGGGTCTAGCCGAAGTGCCCGTGCTGGTTCGTGAAGTCGCCGATGAAAATGCGGCTGTTATGGCCCTGATCGAAAACATTCAGCGCGAAGACCTGAATCCTTTGGAAGAAGCACAAGGGGTAAGGCGTTTGCTTGATGAGTTCGGGCTGACGCACGACCAGGCCGCGCAAGCCATAGGCCGCTCGCGGCCGGCAACCAGTAATCTTTTGCGTCTGTTGAATTTGGCCGGGCCAGTGCAAACCATGCTGCTTGCTGGCGATATCGATATGGGTCATGCCCGGGCTTTGTTGGCTACCGATGCGGCTACTCAAATTTTGCTGGCCAACGAGGTAATCGCCAAGCGTCTGTCTGTGCGTGAAACTGAAAAGCTGGTCAGTCGCTCACTTCAGGCTGCCGACCAAAAGGAAACCCAACCCAGGCGTAATGGCAGTGCCCAGAATGGCGACGCTAAAAGGCTGGAAGAGGCGCTGTCCGACTATCTGGGAACTCGGGTCAGTCTGAAAATAGGCGCAAAAAACAAAGGCCAGCTGCAAATTGACTTTCACGGCTGGGAGCATCTGAATGCCTTGCTGGAACGCCAGGGCCTGGCCAAGCTGATTGATGCTTGAAAAAGAGTTAAATTGAATAATTAAGACAAATTAACGCCTTATAGACAAATTTAGCTTTAGTTATGCATCAAAACAAGGGTAAACCCCCGTAGGGCTTACCCTTGTTTTTTGTATCTGCATGCTACGATCCAGGCTGCATCTTTTATTCGTCCATCGATCAACAGGATCAAGAAAACAAAATGTTCAAAGCACTAAGTCGCTCATCAGTAAAACTGGTCGAGCGTTATCTACCCGATCCCTACATCTTCGTTGTTCTGCTTACGCTGGTTGCCGGTATTGCCGCTGTGTTGGTCGAAAGCAAGACGCCCATGCAAGTGGTCACCATGTGGGGTGACGGATTCTGGGGTTTGCTCAGCTTCACCATGCAAATGGTATTGGTGCTGGTTGCCGGTTACATGATGGCCAGCACGCCGCTGGTCAAACGTATCTTGCAGAGCCTGGCAAAACTGGCCAAGACCCCGGGCGGGGCGATTATATTGGTGACGGTCGTTGCTTTGATTGCCAACTGGATTAACTGGGGCTTCGGTCTGGTGGTCAGCGCTTTATTTGCCAAGCAATTGGCCCGCACCATCAAGGTAGACTACCGTCTGCTGGTAGCCAGTGCATACTCGGGCTTTATTGTTTGGCATGGCGGTCTGGCTGGTTCCATCCCCCTGACCATCGCAACTGAAGGCCACTTCCAAGCCGATAAAATCGGTTTGATCTCCACCGGCGACACCATTTTTTCCACCTTTAATATCGTCATCGTTCTGGCCATGCTGGTGGTGATGCCGTTGGTCAACCGTTTAATGCTGCCTGATGAAAAAGACAGCGTGTATATCGAGCAGAGCAAGCTGGAAGATGTTGTGGTCGTTGCAGAGCCAGACAATCGCCCCGCAGCCCGCCTTGAAAACAGCAAGGTTCTGGCCATGTTGATAGGCGTGGCCGGCCTGGCTTACATCTTCAACTACTACATAGTGCGCGGTGCTGGACTGAACCTGAATATCATCAACTTTACGTTTTTGGTTTTGGCTATCCTGTTGCATGGCAGCGCACGCAATCTGCTCAACAGCCTTGATGAGGCGATCAAGGGCGCTGCGGGAATTGTGATTCAGTTTCCTTTCTATGCCGGCATCATGGCCATCATCATGCACTCGGGCTTGGCCGCCAGCCTGTCAGACTGGATGACTTCGTTCGCCACGGCCGCCAGCTTGCCGTTCTGGACCTTCATGAGTGCAGGTATCGTTAACATCTTCATTCCTTCGGGTGGCGGACAGTGGGCGGTACAAAGTCCCGTCGTGATTTCAGCGGCCCAGGCGTTGGGCGCCGATATGCCACGTGTAGCCATGGCCGTAGCCTGGGGCGATGCCTGGACCAACCTGCTGCAGCCTTTCTGGGCATTGCCTGTTCTGGCCATTGCGGGGCTGAAGGCCAAGGACATCATGGGCTACTGCCTTATACAGTTATTCGTGACCGGCGTTCTTATCTCGATCGGGCTTACCTGGTTCTAAGGTCAATATTGCGGGTCAGACCGGGTAAATAACAACACCTAGTTTGAATCCCGTAAATTAAAAGGTCAATAGGTGTTTGACAGGGCATTAAAAACCCTGCATAATTCGGAGTTCGCTTTTGGTGGGATGCCCGAGTGGTTAAAGGGGGCAGACTGTAAATCTGTTGACCTTGCGTCTACGTTGGTTCGAATCCAACTCCCACCACCAGCTCATTATCGTGCGCGTTGCTGCCACTACCACGGAAAACCCGGCAACGCGCTTTTGCGGTAAAGCGCATGCAGTCAGTCAGCAAGACGGCAGCGCAGGTGAAACGAATCTTCGCGGGTGTAGCTCAATGGTAGAGCAACAGCCTTCCAAGCTGATGATGAGGGTTCGATTCCCTTCACCCGCTCCAGTAACGATTTTTTGAATTTTGCCCCCAAAGGCAGAAAGCAACAAAAGTTGCCCATGTGGCTCAGTGGTAGAGCACTCCCTTGGTAAGGGAGAGGTCACGCGTTCGATCCGCGTCATGGGCACCAAAACTTTATTTTATTTACAGCTCTATTCCATAGTCAGGAGTGTCAGCCATGGCAAAAGGTAAGTTTGAACGGACCAAACCGCACGTAAACGTAGGTACGATCGGGCACGTTGACCACGGCAAGACCACGCTTACAGCGGCAATTACAACAGTGTTGGCCAAGGCATTTGGCTCGGGCGAAGCCAAGGGCTACGACCAGATCGACGCAGCGCCTGAAGAAAAGGCACGCGGCATCACGATCAACACCTCGCACGTCGAGTACGAAACGGCAGCGCGCCACTACGCGCACGTTGACTGCCCGGGCCACGCTGACTATGTCAAGAACATGATTACCGGCGCAGCCCAAATGGACGGCGCGATTCTGGTGTGCTCGGCCGCCGACGGCCCCATGCCCCAAACACGCGAGCACATTCTGCTCTCGCGTCAGGTGGGTGTGCCTTACATCATCGTGTTCCTGAACAAGGCCGACATGGTCGATGACGAAGAGCTGCTGGAACTGGTCGAAATGGAAGTGCGCGAGCTGCTCTCCAAGTACGACTTCCCCGGCGACGACACGCCCGTCATCAAGGGTTCGGCCAAGCTGGCCCTGGAAGGCGACGAAGGTCCTCTGGGCAAAGAAGCCATCCTGAAATTGGCCGAAGCACTCGATAGCTACATCCCCACCCCCGAGCGCGCTATTGACGGCACGTTCCTGATGCCTGTTGAAGACGTGTTCTCGATCTCGGGTCGCGGCACTGTGGTCACTGGCCGTATCGAGCGCGGTATCGTCAAGGTTGGCGAAGAAATCGAAATCGTCGGTATCAAAGACACCGTCAAGACCATCTGCACGGGCGTGGAAATGTTCCGCAAGCTGCTCGACCAAGGTCAGGCGGGCGATAACGTGGGTATCTTGCTGCGCGGCACCAAGCGTGAAGACGTCGAGCGTGGCCAGGTATTGGCCAAGCCCGGTTCGATCAAGCCGCACACGGACTTCTCGGCCGAGGTGTACATTCTGTCCAAAGACGAAGGTGGCCGTCACACGCCGTTCTTCCAGGGCTATCGTCCTCAGTTCTACTTCCGTACCACCGACGTGACCGGTACGATTGAACTGCCGGCCGACAAGGAAATGGTACTGCCCGGCGATAACGTGTCCATGAAGGTGAGCCTGATCGCGCCTATCGCCATGGAAGAAGGTCTGCGTTTCGCTATCCGCGAAGGCGGCCGTACCGTCGGTGCAGGCGTCGTCGCCAGCATCATCAAGTAATTGTCATACACTATGCAAAAGGCGCCATGCGCCTCTTTGCATTAAAGTCGTAAAGGCGATGACTCCAACTGGCGTCATCGCTTTCAGGGTCTAGGGGTATAGCTCAATTGGCAGAGCGTCGGTCTCCAAAACCGAAGGTTGTAGGTTCGATTCCTACTGCCCCTGCCACACAGTCACATCGAAGCCGCACAAGTGGCGTCAAATGCCGGAATATGTCGAATAGCAACGTACAAACCGTTAGCAGCACCATAGATCGCCTTAAGCTAGGTCTGGCTGTGCTTGTTATCGTGGCCGGCATCGTCGGTTATTCCATGCTTGAAGGTCAACCGGCCGCTGCTCGTGTAGGCCTGTTTATCGGTAGCTTGGTCATAGCTGGCGTCATAGCCTGGTTCAGCGAGCCTGGTCGTCGCACTCTTAGTTTTGGGCGTGATGCCTATAACGAAGTCAAACGAGTGGTCTGGCCAACCCGCAAAGAGACCACGCAAATGACGGGTATCGTCTTTGTGTTCGTGATCGTAATGGGTATCTTGCTGTGGGTTGTCGATAAGGGCCTCGAAGGGGTCATTTATGGCTTGCTGTTGGGCTGGAACTAAAGGACACACATGAGCAAGCGTTGGTATGTCGTCCACGTCTATTCCGGTATGGAAAAAAGCGTGCATAAGGCGCTCGTAGAGCGTATAGAGCGCGCGGGCCTGGAAACATCTTTCGGCCAGATACTGGTTCCGTCCGAAGAAGTCGTTGAGGTCAAGGGTGGCAAGAAGTCCATTTCCGAACGACGTATCTTTCCCGGCTACGTGCTGGTCGAGATGGATCTCACCGACGAAACCTGGCACTTGGTCAAGAACACCAACCGGGTAACCGGCTTTCTGGGTGGTTCGGGCAACCGTCCCGCACCGATTTCCGAGCGGGAAGTCGAAAAAATTCTTTCGCAAATGGAAGAGGGTGTCGAGAAACCGAAACCCAAAGTGCTCTTCGAGGTGGGCGAAATGGTTCGCGTCAAGGAAGGCCCGTTTGCAGACTTCAACGGCAACGTCGAAGAAGTCAACTACGAGAAAAGCAAGGTGCGTGTCTCGGTCACCATTTTTGGCCGCGCAACACCCGTAGAACTCGATTTTGGTCAGGTCGAAAAGACCTGAGTTTTTAACCCCGGGGAGCCGCGCGCACGTCTATCGAGCGTCGGCGTTTGAACCCGCAAGGAGCTAAGCATGGCGAAGAAAATCGTCGGCTTTATCAAGCTGCAAGTACCAGCTGGTAAGGCTAATCCCTCACCCCCCATCGGTCCGGCGCTAGGTCAGCGCGGTCTGAACATCATGGAATTCTGCAAGGCGTTCAACGCCAAAACCCAAGGCCTCGAGCCGGGTTTGCCAATTCCAGTGGTCATTACCGCCTACGCAGACAAGAGCTTCACCTTCATCATGAAGACGCCGCCTGCCACCATCCTGATCAAAAAGGCCAGTGGTGTGCAGAAGGGCTCGGCTCGTCCCAACCTCGACAAAGTCGGCGTTCTGACACGTGCTCAAGCTGAAGAAATTGCAAAAACCAAATCGCCTGACCTGACTGCGGCTGACCTTGACGCCGCTGTGCGCACGATCGCTGGCAGCGCCCGCAGCATGGGCATTACGGTTGAAGGGGTATAAGCATGGCTAAGTTGAGCAAGCGCGCGGCAGCCATTGCCGCCAAGATCGATAACGACAAATTCTATCCTGTCGCCGAGGCTTTGGCCCTGGTCAAGGAAACAGCTACCGCCAAGTTCGATGAGTCCATCGACGTGGCCGTGCAGCTGGGTATCGATCCCAAGAAATCCGACCAACTGGTTCGTGGTTCGGTTGTGTTGCCTGCGGGTACCGGTAAATCGGTGCGTGTCGCCGTGTTCGCCCAGGGCGAAAAAGCCGAAGCCGCCAAGGCAGCCGGCGCCGACATCGTCGGCATGGAAGACCTGGCCGACAGTATCAAGGGTGGCCAGATCGACTTTGACATCCTGATCGCCTCGCCTGATACCATGCGTATCGTTGGCGCCTTGGGTCAGGTGCTTGGTCCTCGTGGCCTGATGCCTAACCCCAAGGTTGGCACGGTTACGCCCGACGTTGCCACGGCAGTCAAAAATGCCAAGGCTGGTCAGGTTCAGTACCGCACCGACAAGGCTGGCATCATTCACGCCACTATTGGCCGCGCCTCTTTCGGCGTGGAACAGTTGCAAAGCAACCTGGCTGCTTTGGTAGACGCCCTGAACAAGGCTCGTCCTGCCGCCGCCAAGGGTGTGTATCTGCGCAAGCTGGCCGTTTCGTCCACGATGGGCGGCGGTGCACGCGTAGAAGTAGCTTCTCTGGCAGCCTAAACGCTGCTGGAAACAGAACTTTGGGCTGTGCCTGTGCAAGCAGGCATTGCTGTCAAAGACCGCTGGAGCCAAGCCGCAAGCGTATTTATATGCCCAGGCAAGGTTTAATTTCAGTCCCTTATCAGACTGAGTCCAGCGCAGACGGCGTCCCATGGAAGAATTCTTGTTGTACAAAGAACTCGACCAGGTGCGCCGCATTCGGTAGACGCAAGGGACCCTCCCATGCGTCATTTGATGGAGTGTTCAAACCGTGAGTCTCAATCGTCAAGAGAAAGCGGTAGTAATCGAAGAAGTCGCTGCAGAAATTGCAAAGGCACAATCGGTCATTATCGCTGAGTACCGTGGTCTGGACGTCGCCTCTATTACCGTATTGCGCAAGACTGCGCGTGAGTCGGGTGTGTATCTGCGTGTTCTCAAAAACACGCTAGTCCGTCGCGCTGTTGCTGGAACTCCCTACGAGGAGCTCACAGAGCAGCTGACCGGTCCGCTGATGTATGCAATCAGCACTGATCCGGTTTCGGCGGCAAAAGTACTTGCCGGTTTCGCAAAGACCAACGATAAGCTGGCTATCAAAGGCGGGGCATTGCCCAACAGCCTCTTGAGCCAAGATGGTGTGAAGGCTTTGGCCACCATGCCTTCGCGCGACGAGTTGCTTTCGAAACTTATGGGTACGATGCAAGCCCCTGTCACGCAATTTGTGCGTACGCTCAACGAAGTTCCAACCAAGTTCGCACGCGGCCTCGCAGCTGTACGCGATCAAAAAGAGGCAGCGTAAGCCGCCTTCAGGAATTTCGTCGAATAGAGCGACACCCAACCCTGGCATTTATAAATATTTGGAGTTCTTAAAATGGCATTAAGCA
The DNA here is from genome assembly GCA_013416405.1 of Alcaligenaceae bacterium. GTDB lineage: Bacteria > Pseudomonadota > Gammaproteobacteria > Burkholderiales > Burkholderiaceae_B > Pusillimonas_C. The sequence continues at coordinate 120,236 of JACCET010000003.1, read as the reverse complement.
AAGCAGAAATCCTTGACGCTATCGCTAGCATGACCGTGCTCGAATTGTCCGAGCTGATCAAGGAAATGGAAGAAAAATTTGGCGTGTCGGCTGCTGCCGCCGCTGTGGCTGTGGCTGCTCCTGCTGCCGGTGGCGCTGCCGCCGCTGCTGAAGAGCAAACTGAATTCAACGTTATGTTGACTGAAGTTGGCGCCAACAAGGTTAGCGTCATTAAGGCTGTCCGTGAAATCACTGGTCTGGGCTTGAAAGAAGCCAAAGACCTGGTTGACGGTGCTCCTAAGGCCGTTAAAGAAGGCCTGTCGAAAGCCGACGCTGAAGCTGCACAGAAAAAGCTTGAAGAAGCTGGCGCAAAAGTCGAACTCAAATAAGACTTTTTTCGTCTGCCCGGGAAGGCGTATGGCCCTCCCGGGCTTTTGCGTTTCCAGAAAACCCGTGATTTGGTACCGGTTTACTCACCGAGTCGGGCTTTCTGGAGTCGTAAACCAGGGCCGTGGTTGACGGCCCATGTAACCCTCGAGTCGGAGTGCTCATGCCTTATTCGTATACCGAAAAAAAGCGCATACGCAAGAGCTTCGCCAAGCGTGAAGACGTCCAGGACGTCCCTTACCTTTTGGCGACTCAACTGCAATCATTTAAAACTTTTCTGCAAGCGGATACTACACCGTCCAAACGCAAAGATGAAGGCCTACAAGCGGCTTTCACATCAATTTTCCCCATAGTCAGTCACAATCAGATGGCTCGCCTTGAGTTCGTAAGCTACGTTCTCGGTGAGCCTGTATTTGATGTCAAAGAGTGCCAGTTGCGCGGTTTGACCTATGCTTCGCCGCTGCGTGCCAAGGTACGCTTGGTTCTGATGGATCGCGAAGTCAGCAAACCTACCGTCAAGGAAGTCAAAGAGCAAGAAGTGTACATGGGCGAAATTCCGCTCATGACCAATAACGGCTCTTTTGTCATCAATGGCACCGAACGCGTCATTGTGTCGCAGCTGCACCGCTCGCCTGGCGTGTTCTTCGAGCACGACCGCGGCAAAACGCACAGCTCTGGCAAATTGCTGTTCTCGGCCCGTGTGATTCCTTACCGTGGCTCATGGCTAGACTTCGAATTCGACCCGAAAGACATTCTGTTCTTCCGTGTCGACCGTCGTCGAAAGATGCCTGTATCCATTTTGCTCAAAGCAATAGGCATGATGCCCGAAGCCATCCTGGCTTACTTCTCTGATTTCGACAACTTCGAAGTCTTGAATGAAGGCGGCATGCTGGAATTCGTGCCTGAGCGCTGGAAGGGTGACGTAGCCCATTTCGACATCACCGATCGTTCCGGCACGGTCATCGTCGAAAAAGACAAGCGTATCAACGCCAAGCATCTGCGCGACCTGGCCACTGCCAAGGTTGAGCGTATTTCGGTGCCTGAAGACTTCCTGCTGGGTCAGGTCCTGGCCAAGGGCGTGGTCAATCCGGAAACGGGTGAAGTCATTGCCAACGCCAACGACGAAATCAATGAGTCCATATTGGCCGAAATCCGCGCCGCCAATATCCGTGAAATCCAGACCTTGTACATTAACGACCTGGATCGTGGCGGCTATATTTCGCAAACGTTGCGCACCGATGAAACTGCTGACCAGATGGCCGCTCGCGTAGCCATTTACCGCATGATGCGCCCCGGTGAGCCTCCTACCGAGGACGCCGTCGAGGCTTTGTTCCAGCGCCTGTTCTACAGCGAAGACGCTTACGATCTGTCGCGCGTGGGCCGCATGAAGGTAAACAGCCGCTTGGGTCGTGGCGACGATATCACCGGCCCCATGACACTGACCGACGAAGACATACTTGAAACCATCAAGGTCTTGGTTGAGCTGCGTAACGGCCGTGGCCAAATCGATGACATCGATCACCTGGGCAATCGCCGTGTGCGTTGTGTGGGCGAGCTGGCCGAGAACCAGTTCCGCGCAGGACTGGTACGTGTAGAACGCGCCGTTAAAGAACGTCTGGGTCAGGCAGAGACTGAAAACCTCATGCCGCACGATCTGATCAACTCCAAGCCCATTTCGGCCGCGATCAAAGAGTTCTTCGGTTCCAGCCAGTTGTCGCAGTTCATGGATCAAACCAACCCGCTGTCCGAGATCACGCACAAGCGTCGTGTATCGGCATTGGGCCCAGGCGGCCTGACCCGCGAACGCGCTGGTTTCGAGGTGCGCGACGTGCACCCGACTCACTACGGACGTGTTTGTCCGATTGAAACGCCTGAAGGTCCGAACATCGGTCTGATCAACTCCATGGCTTTGTATGCTCGTCTGAACGAGTACGGCTTCCTGGAAACGCCATATCGCAAGATTATCGACGGCAAGGTCAGCGAACAAATCGACTATCTGTCGGCCATCGAAGAAAGCAACCACGTCATAGCTCAGGCTAACGCCGAGCTTGACGAAGACGGCCGCTTTGCCGATGACCTGGTCGCCTGCCGTCAGGCTGGTGAAACCATGCTGACAGCACCGTCCAACGTGCACTACATGGACGTTGCCCCGTCGCAGATCGTTTCCGTTGCGGCTTCACTGATTCCGTTCCTTGAGCACGACGACGCCAACCGGGCCCTGATGGGCGCCAACATGCAACGTCAGGCTGTACCTTGCCTGCGCCCTGAAAAGCCTTTGGTTGGTACGGGTATCGAGCGCACGGTTGCGGTTGACTCGGGCACTACTGTTCAGGCCGTACGTGGCGGTATCGTTGATCACGTTGACGCAGAGCGCGTGGTTATCCGTGTAAACGACGACGAAAACGTTGCCGGTGAAGTGGGTGTAGACATCTACAACCTGACCAAATACACACGTTCAAACCAGAACACCAATATTAACCAGCGCCCTATCGTCAAACGTGGGGATCACGTTGCGCGTGGCGACGTTCTGGCTGATGGCGCCTCGACCGACCTGGGTGAACTGGCCTTGGGCCAGAACATGTTGATCGCGTTCATGCCCTGGAACGGCTATAACTTCGAAGATTCGATCCTGATCTCCGAAAAGATTGTGGCCGACGATCGCTATACATCGATACACATCGAAGAGCTGACCGTCGTTGCCCGCGATACCAAGCTGGGTGCAGAAGAAATCACTCGCGACATCAGTAATCTGGCAGAAACCCAGCTTAACCGTCTGGACGACTCCGGTATTGTCTATATCGGCGCCGAAGTGCGTGCCGACGACGTGCTGGTTGGCAAGGTTACGCCCAAGGGCGAAACTCAGCTGACGCCAGAAGAAAAACTGCTGCGCGCCATCTTTGGTGAAAAAGCCTCCGACGTCAAAGACACATCGCTGCGCGTGCCTTCGGGCATGGTCGGCACGGTTATCGACGTTCAGGTCTTCACGCGTGAAGGTATCGAACGCGATAAGCGCGCTCAATCCATCATCGACGACGAACTGCGCCGCTATCGCCAGGATCTGAACGATCAGCTGCGTATTGTCGAAGACGATACCTTTGATCGTATCGGCAAGTTCCTGGTTGGCAAAACCGTCAATGGCGGGCCACGTAAACTGGCCAAGGGCACCGCCCTTGATCAGGCCTACCTGACCGATCTCGATTCCTGGCAGTGGTTCGACATTCGCCTGTCCGACGAAGAGCATGCGGTTGTGCTGGAACAGGCCAAGGAATCGCTGGAGCAAAAGCGCCATCAATTCGACCTGGCTTTTGAAGAAAAGCGCAAGAAGCTGACGCAAGGCGACGAGCTGCCTCCGGGCGTGCTCAAGATGATCAAGGTCTACCTGGCCGTCAAGCGTCGCTTGCAGCCCGGCGACAAGATGGCTGGTCGTCACGGTAACAAGGGCGTGGTCTCGCGCATTACGCCGGTCGAAGACATGCCCCATATGGCCGACGGCACACCCGCCGACATCGTTCTGAATCCGCTGGGTGTTCCTTCACGGATGAACGTTGGGCAGGTGCTTGAAGTTCACCTGGGATGGGCCGCCAAGGGCGTGGGCTATCGCATTGCCGACATGCTGCAGGAAGAGAAGAATGTTCAGGTGTCTGACATTCGCGCCTACCTGGACAAAGTCTATAACAGTGCTGGTGCCCATGCTCATATCGACCAGCTTACCGATGACGAAATCGTCGAATTGGCCCGCAACCTGAAAAACGGCGTGCCGCTTGCGACACCTGTATTCGATGGTGCGACCGAGGAAGAGATCGGCAAGATGCTCGAGCTGGCTTATCCCGACGACATCGCCAAGCGTCTGAACCTGACCGAGACACGTACGCAGGCATGGCTGATCGACGGCCGTACCGGCGAACAGTTCGAGCGCCCGGTCACCATCGGCTACATGCATTATCTGAAACTGCATCACTTGGTTGACGACAAAATGCACGCCCGTTCGACTGGCCCGTACTCGCTCGTTACGCAGCAGCCTCTGGGCGGTAAAGCGCAGTTCGGTGGCCAGCGTTTCGGCGAGATGGAAGTCTGGGCCCTGGAAGCCTACGGTGCTTCGTATACCTTGCAGGAAATGCTCACGGTCAAGTCCGATGACATTTCTGGCCGTACCAAGGTTTATGAAAACATTGTCAAGGGCGATCACGTCATCGATGCAGGCATGCCTGAGTCGTTCAACGTTCTGGTCAAAGAAATTAGATCCCTGTCCCTGGACATGGATTTGGAGCGTAAATAATGAAAGCGCTACTCGATCTATTCAAACAAGTCTCGCAAGACGAGCAATTCGATGCCATCAAGATTGGTATCGCATCGCCTGAAAAAGTGCGGTCGTGGTCTTATGGCGAAGTTCGCAAGCCTGAAACCATTAACTACCGTACCTTCAAGCCCGAGCGCGATGGTCTGTTCTGCGCCAAGATCTTTGGCCCGATCAAAGACTATGAATGCCTTTGCGGAAAGTATAAGCGCCTGAAGCATCGCGGCGTTATCTGCGAAAAATGCGGCGTTGAAGTCACGGTAAGCAAGGTTCGCCGCGAACGCATGGGTCACATCGAACTGGCCAGCCCGGTTGCGCACATCTGGTTCCTCAAGAGCCTGCCGTCGCGTCTGGGCATGGTGCTCGACATGACACTGCGCGACATCGAACGCGTGCTGTATTTCGAAGCATGGTGCGTTATCGAACCTGGCATGACTCCGCTCAAGCGTGGTCAGATCATGTCCGACGACGACTTCCTGGCCAAGACTGAAGAGTACGGCGACGACTTCCACGCCCTGATGGGTGCGGAAGCCGTGCGCGAACTGCTGCGCACCATCGATATCGATCGTGACGTCGAAACCCTGCGCGCCGAACTCAAGGCCACCTCGTCCGATGCCAAGATCAAGAAAATTTCCAAGCGCTTGAAAGTGCTGGAAGGCTTCCAGAAATCGGGCATCAAGCCTGAGTGGATGGTCATGGAAGTGCTGCCTGTGCTGCCCCCCGACCTGCGTCCTCTGGTGCCGCTCGATGGCGGCCGTTTCGCTACGTCCGACCTGAACGATCTGTATCGCCGCGTCATCAACCGCAACAACCGCCTGAAGCGGTTGCTCGAGCTGAAGGCACCCGATATCATCCTGCGCAACGAAAAGCGCATGCTGCAGGAATCGGTCGATTCGCTGCTTGATAACGGACGTCGCGGCAAGGCCATGACGGGCGCCAACAAGCGCCAGCTCAAGTCCCTGGCCGACATGATCAAGGGCAAGAGCGGTCGTTTCCGTCAGAACTTGCTGGGCAAGCGCGTCGACTACTCTGGCCGTTCGGTTATTGTGGTTGGCCCTCAGCTCAAGCTGCATCAGTGCGGTCTGCCCAAGCTCATGGCGCTGGAACTGTTCAAGCCCTTCATTTTCAATCGTCTTGAAATGATGGGCCTGGCTACCACAATCAAGGCAGCCAAGAAGCTGGTCGAAGGCCAAGAGCCAGTCGTCTGGGATATTCTTGAAGAAGTCATTCGCGAACATCCGGTCATGCTCAACCGTGCACCTACGCTGCACCGTCTGGGTATTCAGGCTTTTGAGCCAGTGCTGATCGAAGGCAAAGCCATTCAATTGCACCCGCTGGTTTGCGCGGCCTTCAACGCCGACTTCGACGGTGACCAGATGGCCGTTCACGTGCCGCTGTCGCTCGAAGCCCAGTTGGAAGCGCGCACCCTGATGCTGGCATCGAACAACGTGTTGTTCCCCGCCAACGGCGAGCCTTCCATCGTGCCGTCGCAAGACATCGTGCTGGGTCTGTACTACACCACGCGTGAGCGCATCAACGGCAAGGGCGAAGGCCTGTTCTTCATGGATCTGGCCGAAGTTCAGCGCGCCTACGATAACCGTGAAGTCGAGCTGCAAAGCCGTGTCACCGTGCGTCTGAATGAGTACGAGAAAGACGATCAAGACCAATGGCAGCCGGTGCTGCGTCGTTTCGAAACGACGGTTGGCCGTGCGCTGTTGTCCGAGATCCTGCCCAAGGGCTTGCCGTTCTCGGTGCTGAATCGCCCCTTGAAAAAGAAAGAAATCTCGCGTCTTATCAACCAGTCCTTCCGTCGTTGCGGCTTGCGTGCCACGGTGATCTTCGCCGACAAGCTCATGCAATCGGGCTTCAAGTTGGCAACGCGTGGCGGTATTTCCATTGCCATGGGCGACATGCTGATTCCGTCGGTCAAGGAAGACATCCTTGCCCAGGCCAGCGCCGAAGTCAAAGAGATCGACAAGCAGTACTCGTCGGGTCTGGTGACTTCCCAAGAGCGTTATAACAACGTGGTCGATATTTGGGGCAAGGCTGGCGACAAGGTCGGCAAAGCCATGATGGAACAACTGGCTACCGAACCCGTGATCAACCGTCACGGTGAAGAAGTCCGCCAGGAGTCGTTCAACTCCATCTACATGATGGCCGACTCGGGCGCCCGGGGTTCTGCAGCGCAGATCCGCCAGTTGGCCGGTATGCGTGGTCTGATGGCCAAGCCGGACGGCTCGATTATTGAAACGCCCATTACGGCGAACTTCCGTGAAGGCCTGAACGTACTTCAGTACTTCATCTCGACTCACGGCGCGCGTAAAGGTCTGGCTGATACCGCACTGAAAACGGCTAACTCGGGCTACCTGACTCGCCGTCTGGTCGACGTGACTCAGGATCTGGTGATTACCCAGTCCGATTGCGGTACGACTCGCGGTTACTCCATGAAAGCCCTGCTCGAAGGCGGTGAGGTCATCGAGCCTTTGCGCGATCGTATTCTGGGTCGCGTGGCGGCGGTTGATATCGTCAACCCCGAGAGTCAGGAAACCGCTGTTGCCGCCGGCACGCTGCTGGACGAAGACATCGTCGAGTTCATCGACAGCATCGGTGTTGACGAAGTCAAGGTTCGCACGCCACTAACTTGCGAAACACGTCATGGTCTGTGCGCGCACTGCTATGGTCGCGACCTAGGTCGTGGTTATCTGGTCAACCGTGGCGAAGCGGTCGGTGTTATTGCCGCCCAGTCCATCGGCGAGCCAGGTACACAGCTGACGATGCGTACCTTCCACATTGGTGGCGCCGCCTCGCGTGCTGCCATGGCCAGCTCGGTTGAAACCAAGTCGGCAGGTAGTGTGGGTTTTGCCATCGGTTTGCGTTATGTCACCAACGCCAAGGGCGAACGTGTGGCCATTTCCCGTTCGGGCGAGATCGTTATTTTTGACGATGCACGCCGGGAACGCGAACGTCACAAGATCCCCTACGGTGCCACGATTGCTGTGGGCGATAGCGAAGCGATCAAGGCCGGCCAACGCCTGGCCAGCTGGGATCCTTTGACTCGTCCTATCGTGTCCGAGTATGCCGGCCAGGTTCGCTTCGAGAATATCGACGAGGGCGTGACGGTTGCCAGGCAGCTGGATGAAGTAACCGGTCTGTCCACGCTGGTGGTCATTACACCCAAGACACGTGGCGGCAAGGTCGTGATGCGTCCGCAGATCAAGTTGGTCAACGAAGCGGGCGAAGACGTCAAGATCGCCGGTACCGATCACGCGGTGAATATCTCCTTCCCGGTTGGCGCGCTGATTACCGTGCGTGACGGTCAGCAGGTATCCGTGGGTGAAGTGCTGGCGCGTATTCCACAAGAATCGCAGAAAACCCGCGACATTACCGGCGGTCTGCCGCGTGTTGCCGAGCTGTTTGAAGCACGTTCACCCAAAGACGCCGGCATGTTGGCCGATGTCACGGGTACGGTTTCCTTCGGCAAAGACACCAAGGGCAAGCAGCGCCTGGTCATTACCGACCTGGAAGGCGTCAGCCACGAGTTCCTGATTCCCAAGGAAAAACAGGTGCTGGTGCACGACGGCCAGGTGGTGAACAAGGGCGAAATGATTGTGGACGGCCCGGCCGATCCGCATGACATCCTGCGTCTGCAGGGCATAGAGCGCTTGGCCAGCTACGTGGTCAACGAAGTCCAGGACGTGTATCGCTTGCAAGGCGTGAAGATCAACGACAAGCACATTGAAGTGATTGTGCGTCAGATGCTGCGCCGCGTAACCATTACCGATGCGGGCGACACCAGCTTCATTACCGGCGAACAGGTCGAACGTTCCGAACTGCTTAACGAAAATGATCGCATGGACGTCGACGGCAAGCTTCCGGCTTCGTACGACAACGTACTGTTGGGTATCACCAAGGCTTCGCTGTCCACCGACTCGTTCATCTCGGCGGCTTCCTTCCAGGAAACCACCCGAGTGCTGACCGAAGCGGCCATCATGGGCAAACGCGACGATTTGCGCGGCCTGAAGGAAAACGTCATTGTTGGTCGCCTGATTCCTGCAGGTACCGGCATGGCATACCACATGGCGCGTAAAGACAAAGAGGCTCATGAAGCAGCCGAACGTCAAGCCGCTCGCGCGCTGGCCAATCCGTTCGAGGATGCGCCAGCTGCCGAGATCGTGGAATCGTCAGACACTCCCGAAGCCGATACGCCTACGGATAATTCCGAGGAATAATCCTCAGTTTTTTCCCATCAAAAAAGCCAGGCATTTTGCCTGGCTTTTTTTTTTCGATAGTGCAGATGTTGGATGCTATGCGGATTTCCCAGGGCACCAGGTACCAGAGTCAAACCGCAATCGGCAGACTGATACGGAATGTACTGCCCTGGCCCTCTTCACTTTGGACGCTGATGGTGCCTGCATGCCGATGAATCGCGGTATGTACAAAGGCCAGGCCCAAGCCTGCGCCTGAAGGGTTGTCCGTCACGTCTTCCTGGAAGCGGGTAAAGGGCGTGAAGAGTGCGCGCTGTTGGGTGGCGCTCATGCCGCGGCCCTGATCCTGTATGGTCACGACCCACATGCCTGATGCCGGCGAAATACTGCAGGTGATCCGGGTGTGCTCGGGGCTGTACTTGACGGCATTGTCCAGCAGATTGCAACAGGCGCGCCTGAGCAAAAATGGGTTGCCTTGCACCCAGGCGGGCCCATCAGGTTCTTCGAACTGGATAAGTAGGTTCTTCCGTTGTGCCTGGGCCCACAGGTCATCACAGCATTGTGCCAGCAGCTCGACCAGATCCAGGAGTTGGGGAGCCAGGGCAAGGCCTTCGGCGCGGGCAAGCTGTACGAACCCGTCTACCAGTTCTAAAGTGCGATTCGCGTAGGTATCAACGCGCCGCAGCAGCTCCGGTTCGGGCAATGTCGTGGCAGGTTGTTGCTGCAGCTGGGTCAGCGCCAGAATCGAGTTCTGTGGCGCCCGCATATCGTGCGACAGAAAGCGCAAGGTTTCGTCGCGCTTTTGATGAGCACGGCGCAATTGCGTAATGGCTCCGTGCAACTGCGTTACGCGGCTGGAAAGAGAACCGTCCCCCCGGGCGGCCTTTTGGGTCGAGGCTGCGACGTCCATTCCTTGCCGCTCGGCATGCAAGGCCAGCAGCTCCTGGTCGATATGCTGGAGGGACGCTTCCTGGCTGCGCCAGCTCCAGACGGGATAAGCCAGCGCCACGCCTATGATGCTGGCGGTGAGTGGTACCCAGATTTGCGCGTAGCGTAACAGTAGCCAGCTGCAGGCGAAGATAAGCAACAATGTGGCGAGGGTCGCCAGGAAAGACTGACGTGGAGACAGCCGGCGCAACGCCACGCACGCCAGCAGTACCGGCAGGCAGGCAAGCATGGCGCTCAGCCACAAGGACGGCACGCGTATCCATCGATTCCCGATGGCATTATCCAAACCATTGGCCAGTATTTCGACACCAGACATGGCCTCTCCTTCCCGGCTCAGGGGCGTGGGAAAGGCGTCGCCCAGCCCGGAGCCCCAGGAGCCGACCAGCACATATTTTCCCTTGAATGCCTCTGGCGGCACGTTGCCGTTCAGTACTTGTGCATAAGGATATAGGGTGAAATGGCCCGGGTTTCCGGCGTAGGAAATCAGCAAGGGCCCGGTATGGTCTTGTACGGAATGCAGACTGTTCTGGTCGCCGGCCACGGCCAGCATGGCGGTAATGAAATGAGGGTAGGGGTCTGCCCCGCCTTGAAACAAGCGCAGCGATCGGATGACGCCATCGTTATCGGGATAGACGTTGATATAGCCCAAAGAGGCGGCGGCTTGTGCCAGAGGCGCCAGGGGTTTGAGCATGGCTGGCCCAGTGGCTTGAATAACTTCTGGCAGCACTACCCGTCCGTGCCGACTGATTGCCTGAGCCAGTGCGATGTCGTCATCGGGATAAGCCGGATTCACGTCACTGAGCAAGAAATCCAGCCCGACCACGCGCGCCTGTTGCAGCTTGTCCAGCAGCGCCCCATGTACGGCCCTGCGCCAGGGCCAGTAGCCCAGCTCATTGATGCTGCTGTCATCAATGGCGACGATAACGATATCGTCGCTGTCTATGGCCTGAGCAGTGGCGCCCAGCATCTTGTCGTAAAAGGCATGATCGAGTCGCGTTAATCCCAGCGGGTTACTGAAAAATGCAAGGCTCAGTGTCAGTAAAGCCAGAGCAAAAGTGACCAGCAGCCATTCTGCACGGATCCGCTTTTCCAGATTACCCCAGAAGCCCGTGTCCATGTCGTGGGCCGGCCCTAGTAATCCGTGAGTGTCACAAGCAGGTCGAAGGCGCTGGAGACCGGCATGCCGTTGGATGAGGTCAGGACGGCCAGGCCCAGGAAGGGCTGGATGGCATCGGCGCCATTCAGGCCATCGGCGTCTATGCCACGTACCTTGGCGTAGTAGGTGCCGGGGCCGGGCGCACGAAACGACACGGGTGGTGCGTCGAAACGTTGGCTGGAGAAAATTTCGGTGCCTGCCGGGTCGCCGGCCACCTGGACCTGATACGAAACTGCGCCCGGTATCGATGCAAACGTCAGTTGCCAGCCCGAACCGCCGCGCTCGGGTGGCGCCAGAGTAGGCGCAGGCAGCAAAGTTTTTACAGGTTGAAGCTGGCCGCTGCTGTTGACGGCGGCGCCCTGGCCTTGCCTTAAACGGGTGGACTCGGCCTGTTGCGAGTTCAGCCCTGCAACGCCTTCAAGCACTTCGCTTTGTGCGCCCTGATGGTTAACGTGCACGCGCAATTGTGTGCCCCTGACGCCGGTGATGCTGACAGGGCTGCGGATTTCAAAGCGACCTACACCTGTGCCTTGTGGTGCCACCTGTGATTCCAGCGTGCCATCGTCCAGGGTGGAGATGGTGTCGGTCAGGCTAGTGCCCTTGAAGACGCGCAAGCGCTCCAGGCGCAGCGCAGATTGTGGCGGCACCGTCAGTGTGCTGCCGTCGGCAAGGGTGAGCGTAACAAAGCCGTTGGCCTGGGTCGTAACCGAATTGCCTTCCTGCAAGGTGTCGTTGACCGCCAGCTGTTGCTGGCCATTCATGGCTGTGCCGCGTACGTGTGCAACGCGTGCCTGCGCGGGCAGCTCGGGTATCAGGGCAAAGGGTATCTTGAGCTCCTGGCCTATGGGTAGCAAGGTTGGGTCTGCAATAGCATTAAGCGTTTGCAGTGTGCGCCAGTGTTCGCTGTTATCGGTAAAGCGTTCCGACAGCCTGATAAGCGTGTCGTCCTTCATGATGCGGTAAATGAAATTATCGCCTTGTGCGCCGGCGGGCTGCGCCAGGACGGAGCAGGTAAACAGGCTTGTAGATAGCATGAAGGCAAGCAGGGCAGAGCGCCGCAACGATGTATGGAGCAGATTCATGGGTTTGAGGTGGTGTCGGCTATCAGCTCCAGGCGATATCCCAGGGCATACGATGAGCTTAAGCGCACGCCATTTTCCGGCCGTAGATTCAATTTTCGGCGTATGTTGGAAAGATGCGTATCAAGTGTGCGCGAGGTAGCGGGTATATCGCGATTCCATACGCTATGGCTGAGTACATCGCGGGAAAACAGCCGGCCCGGATTGCGAAACAGCAGCAAGGCCAGCTCGTATTCTTTGGGCGCCAGGTCGGCCTTTACGCCGTTCAGGGTGATGCTGGTCGCAGCCGGGTTGATCTCGTAGGCGCCGCAAAGAAACGCCGACTCATTGATCGCTTCGGATTTATGCCGGCGCAATAGCGCTTCGGTTCGGGCAATCAGTTCACCCTTGCGCACGGGCTTGCCCATATAGTCGTCGGCGCCAGCCTGCAAGCCTTCAACCAGGTCTTCTTCCAGGCTGCGGTTGGTGACCAGCATGACCGGAATGGTGTAGCCCAGTTTGCCCCGGATCCAGCGCACGATGTCCAGTCCGTTGATATCGGGCAGCTCCCAGTCGATTAACAGCAGGTCGTAGGGCGTTTCGCGCTGCAGGGCGGCCAGCAAGGCATTACCTGTGGGAAAGACCGTGCATTGGTGCCCGGCGGAGACCAGAATTTCTTGTAGGAGCTGACCCTGGGCAAGGTCATCTTCGGCGGAGGCTATGTTCATGGGTCAGCGTGGTTCTTGTAAGGCAGCAGGCTGCCGACTATATAAATGACCTCGCTATCGTACAACGCTTTGTGTTGCAAGATCTGTCCGTTCATTTTCGCCGGGCTCGAGTGGAAAAGGTTCGGGTTCCAGCCATAGCGGATTTTCTGCGTGCAATTCGTTGATAAGCTGCAGTGTGGCATCGATATACCACGAGCTATCGTTAGCTCGGTGGCTGAATATCACCGGAGAGGTGGCGCGCTCGCCCTCTATGGGCCGATAGACCAGGTCATTGCGGAATCCGGCGGCCGCCGGGATGATACATACACCCACTTCCGAAGCCACCAGCCCCACGGCAGCCTGAAGTTCCCGTACTTCGTGGATGTGCGCCGGCTGTATCCCATGATCGTGCAACAGGTTGAGTACCTGATCCGCAAAGCTGGGGCGGGGTTCCCTAGGGTAAACAATAAGGGGAAGTCCGTTCAGGGCGGTAAACGGTAAGGAGCCGGTTTCACGCGCAAGCGCATAACCGGGTGGAATCGCCAGAACCAGGCGCTCTTCGTACAGGACGATGCGCGATACCGAGCGATCATTGCTTCTGACCCTGCCGAAGCCGATGTCTATGCGCCCCGCCTTAAGCGCGGCGATCTGCTGCATGGTTGTCAGTTCCAGCAACTGGAAGTCGATGTCTGGATGGGCTTGCCGCAACCTGCGCGTCAACAGAGGCAGCATGCCATATAGCGTTGAAGCCACAAAGCCTATGGACAGTTGCTGGCGCTGTCCCAGGCCTACCTGTATGGCGGCGGCTTTCATTTGCTCTACCCGGTGCAACACCTGTAGCGCCTGCTCATAGAAGACACGGCCCGCTTCGGTGATCTGCAGCGGGCGGCTATCCCGCTGCAATAGCTGCACGCCCAGCTCTGCTTCCAGAAGCTGAATTTGCCGGCTCAATGGCGGCTGGGCGATGTGCAACTGCTCGGCCGCACGCGTAAAGCTGCGAGCGTTGGCGACGGCGACGAAATATCGGATTTGCCTCATTTCCATGACGGGGGCCTGGCTGGGTGAATATTAGGGTAAACCACTATTTCAATATTGTTGTACTTTTAAGTGCTTGATTTTCATGCCATTAAGTCATGATTATACCTATTAGGTATGAGCCCAGACCTATTTGGTGTTGGCTATAACGCAGCGCTGGATTTCTAATTCAGTCATGCAAAACGATATTTCTTCTAAAGTCGCGCTTGATCGCGTCAAGATCGAGCGGGTTGAAACCCTGTTGCTCGATCTGCCGACCATACGTCCGCATCAGCTTTCCATGGCCACCATGAACGGCCAGACCTTGATGCTGGTTCGCATTTACTGTTCCGACGGCTCTGTGGGTGTGGGCGAGGGTACGACGATAGGTGGGCTGGCCTACGGTGCGGAATCGCCCGAAGGCATGAAGCTGGCGATCGATACCTATTTCGCGCCTGTGCTGATGGGCGCCGATGCCAATCGCGTACAGGCTCTGATGGCACGTCTGGATCAGGGCATTCGTGACAACCGTTTTGCCAAGTGCGCGGTAGAAACGGCCTTGTACGACGCACTCGGGCATCGAACGGGCCTGCCGGTTTCAGAACTGTTGGGCGGCCGCCTGCGTGACAGCCTGCCGGTGGCCTGGACGCTGGCTTCGGGCGACACGGCAAAAGACATAGCAGAGGCCGAAGCCATGCTTGCGCAGCGGCGCCACCGGATCTTCAAGCTGAAGATAGGCAAGCGCGCGGTGGCCGACGACGTGGCCCACGTGGCTGCCATCAAGAAGGCACTGGGAGATCGGGCTGCCGTGCGCGTAGACGTGAACATGGCCTGGAGCGAGCTTGAGGCGCGCCACGGCCTGGCAGCACTTGCCGATGCCGGCTGTGATCTGGCCGAGCAGCCGGTGGCCAGTGCCGAAGCGATGGCAAGACTGACCGGCAAGCATGCCATTGCCGTCATGGCTGATGAGTCCCTGGTGGGGCCTGCTTCTGCATTCGCGCTGGCGCGCGCCGCTACAGCCGATGTCTTTGCCATCAAGATTGAGCAGTCAGGCGGGTTGCAGGCCGCTCAGAGGGTAGCGGCGATTGCCGACGCCGCCAATATCCAGCTTTACGGCGGCACCATGCTGGAAGGGGGAGTAGGCACGATGGCGTCAGCCCATGTGTTCTCGACCTTCCGTGAGCTGCATTGGGGCACAGAGTTGTTCGGCCCCCTGCTGTTGACCGAAGAGATACTCCAGGAGCCGCTGTCTTATCGGGATTTCGAATTGGCCTTGCCCACCACACCGGGCCTGGGCATTGCACTGGATGAAGAGCGCGTGCGGTTTTTCCGTCGCGACCAGTAGAAGATAAATCGGGCGTGCCTGGTGCATGCCTAATCCCGGAGACAGTCCCGAATCGTTCGGGGTGCTCCAGCCAGACACAAACAAAGATCACAGGAGATTACTCGATGCAGACCCGCCTTGTTTCATCATTCGGCATGAAGCTTTCCGCCACCCTATCTAAGACCGGTTTTGCAGCCGCAGGCCTGGCCCTGGCCCTGACCAGCACGCCCGGCGTGGCGCAAGACAGCGCCGAGAACTACCCCGAACGCACGATTTCATGGATAGTTCCCTTCCCGCCCGGCGGCGCCATGGACGCCATCGCCCGCGTGCTCAGCGAGAACATGAGCAAGGAGCTTGGGCAAAGCATAGTGGTAGAGAACAAATCTGGTGCCGGCGGCAACATCGGCGCCAACCATGTGGTTAAAGCCAAGCCCGACGGCTACACCATCATGATCGCCGCCAACGGTATGGCAGTGAATCCCTTCTTGTACTCCCACCTTACTTACGATCCCATCAAGGATTTCGAGCCGATTTCCCTACTGGCCGCGGTGCCGAATATTCTGGTGACCCAGGCCGACAGGACGGATGTCAACTCGCTGGAAGACGTGATTCGACAGGCCAAGGAAAAGCCCGGCTATTACACCTACGCCTCGGCGGGTGTGGGCACCTCCATTCATCTGGCCGGCGCGCTCTTCACCTATACCGGTGGGCTCGATATGTTGCACGTGCCTTACAAGGGCAGCGGCCCCGCCGTGGCCGACCTGATGGGTGGCCAGGTCGACTACATGTTTGACAGCATCACGTCAGCCAAGCCCCATATCGAATCGGGCAAGCTTAAGGCGCTGGCTGTCACCACCAAGGCACGTTCATCGACCCTGCCCGATCTTCCCACCGTGGCGGAAAGCGGCATGGAGGGTTACGAGCTGACTCCCTGGTTTGCCACGTTTGCTCCCGCCGGCACACCGCCGCAGATTATTGCCAAGCTGAATAGTGCCATGATTAAGGCCATGGACACCGACCGGGTTAAAGAGATTTTTGCCACCATAGGTGCTGAATATATAGGCAGTTCGCCAGAGGAGCTTGCAACGTATCTGGCTGCCGAAACCGAGAAATGGGACAAGATCATTGAAGCCACCGGCATCTCGGTAGAGTGACGCGCGGAGCAGCATGCTTCATGCAGTCATGAATCAGTCGGTCATCGGATATCTGCAGTCCTTCCATGACCGCTCATCTTTATCAGACTAAGGAGACACCATGAGTGTCAAAATATTCGAAACCGCCGAAGTCCAGGACTTTTTGAAGCTGGCCTGCGGCCTGGAAAATACGGAAGGCAACCCGCGCGCCAAGCAGATCATTCATCGTATCGTTTCCGACCTGTATAAGGCGATCGACGATCTGGACATCACATCCGACGAATACTGGGCTGCTGTTGCCTACCTGAATCGCCTGGGTACTAGCAGCGAAGCCGGTTTGCTGTCGCCCGGCCTGGGTTTTGACCGCTATATGGACATGCGCATGGATGCTGAAGACGAGGCGCAGGGTGTAGAAGCTGGCACGCCCCGTACCATCGAGGGCCCGCTGTACGTGGCGGGTGCGCCGGTCGAGCAGGGCTACGCTCGCCTGGACGACGGCAGCGACGCCGACGGGCATACGCTGATCATGCACGGCACCGTGCGTGGCGCAGATGGGGCACCGCTGCCCGGCGCCAAGGTGGAAGTCTGGCATTGCAATACCAAGGGTTTCTATTCGCACTTTGATCCCACGGGCGAACAAACACCGTTCAATATGCGTCGCACCATCATTGCCGATGAGCAGGGGCGCTACCGCTTCCAAAGCATCGTTCCGCACGGTTATGGCTGTCCGCCCGATGGCCCGACCCAGGAACTGCTGGATCTTCTGGGACGCCATGGTAACCGTCCGGCCCACATCCACTTCTTCATCAGTGCCGATGGTCACCGCAAGCTGACCACGCAGATCAATATTGACGGCGACCCGCTGCTCAACGATGATTTCGCCTATGCTACCCGCGAGGGCCTGGTTCCGGCGCTGGTCGAGCGTACCGACGACGCCAGTATCAAGGCCAATGGCCTGACCGGCCCGTTTGCCGAAATCGAATTTGATCTGAAGCTCAGCGCCCTGGTCGATGGCGAGGACAACCAGATCGTGGAGCGTGCTCGCCTGGTGGGCGCCTGATCACAAAAGGATCTTATGACTGACACCTATTCCCTGCAGACTCGCAATGGCGCGTTCCGCGTTGCCGTCAGCGGCCCCGCTGACGCACCCGTGTTGCTGTTCAGCAACTCATTGGGCACAACCCTGGAAATGTGGGAAGGTCAGTTTGCCGCGTTTGCATCCACGCACAGGGTGGTAGGCTACGACACGCGCGGCCATGGCGGCAGCCCAGTCACAACCGGCCCTTATCACTTCATTGAGCTGGGTGATGATGTACTGGCCATTATGGATGCACTGAACATCGAGCGTGCCCTGTTCTGCGGTATTTCCATGGGCGGGCATACCGGCTTGTGGCTGGGCGCGCATGCGCCCGAGCGTTTTTCGGGTATTGCCGTATGCAATAGCGCAGCAAAGATCGGCACGGAGCAGGGCTGGGCCGAAAGGGCTGGCACCGTACGCAACGGGGGCGCTGCAGCCATGAAGGAAATGGCCGCGTCTGCGCCGCAACGCTGGTTCACGCCCGATTTTGTTCAGGCCCAGCCAGTCGTTGTGGCTGCGGCCCAAAGCATGATTGCTGGCATTGCCCCCGAAGGTTACGCCAGCTGCTGCGAAGCCTTGGGGCAATCTGACCTGCGCCCGGACCTGCACCGGATAACCGTGCCGACCTTGCTGTTGGCTGGCGAGTCAGACCCGGTCACTACGGTGGCCGATGCACAGGCCATGCACGAAGCTATTGCGGGTTCATCGCTGGCGTCTGTGCCGGCCTCGCACCTTTCCAACCTTCAGGTGCCACAAGCGTTCAACCAGGCGCTCGCCCGGTTTATCACCCCGCTGGAATAAGTATGCCCCCTGCGGACGGCGCCGCCGTTCGCATCCTTTTTTTCAGGAGTACCCCCATGTTGTTCATGGTCCACATGATCGTCAATATTCCCGCCACCTTGCCGGCCGATGAAGCTGCCCGTATCAAGGCCGAGGAAAAGCAGTATTCGCAAGATTTACAACGCTCTGGAAAATGGCCGCATATCTGGCGCGTTGTTGGCGAGTACGCCAACATCAGTATCTTCGATGTGGCAAGCAACGACGAATTGCACGAAGCCCTGAGCAAACTGCCCTTGTTTCCTTACATGAGTCTCAAAGTCACACCGCTAGCCAAGCACCCGTCGGCCATCTAATGTACACGTTCCACCATGGGCTTGCGCTTTGGCTCAATATCTGATTGACCATTAACCAGTTGCCGTGCTAACATGGCCGGCTTACTAGAAGTGCGTGCTTGCCACACGTACACAGGTAAGATCAAGCAAGAGATTATGCAATACCCGCTCTTTTACGTTCAATCGTGGCTGGCGGTTATTGCGTATACCGCCTTTCCAACCCAAGCCTGCAGCGCAGGCCGGCCAAGAGGCGTATTCATTCAATACGTTCATCTGGGTGCCGCCCGGTACAAGATTCGTAACGTAAACAACAGGATGCATAAAGGTTATGCCAACCATTAGCCAACTCGTGCGCAAGCCGCGCGAAGTCTCCCGCGAGAGCAGCAAGAGCCCCGCGCTCGAAAACTGCCCACAGCGGCGTGGTGTTTGCACGCGCGTGTACACCACTACCCCTAAAAAACCTAACTCGGCTTTGCGTAAAGTCGCCAAGGTTCGTCTGACCAACGGTTTCGAAGTCATTTCGTATATCGGTGGTGAAGGCCACAACCTGCAAGAACACTCGGTGGTTCTTGTGCGCGGTGGTCGTGTAAAAGACTTGCCTGGTGTGCGTTATCACATCGTGCGCGGTTCGCTCGACTTGCAAGGTGTTAAAGACCGCAAGCAATCGCGTTCCAAGTACGGCGCAAAACGCCCGAAGAAAGCTTAAGTTTTTCCATAGTCCAGCCTGTCTGGTCGTATCAGTGCAGCCATGGGCACAGGCCCATCGCATGTAAGTGATCATTCAAATGAATGGTCGTGACCGCGTAAAAGCGGATCAACTGAACTGTCACAAGGAAGTTAAAAATGCCTCGTCGTCGCGAAGTTCCCAAGCGTGAAATTCTCCCCGATCCAAAGTTTGGCAGCGTAGAGCTGGCCAAATTCATGAACGTTGTTATGTTGTCTGGTAAAAAAGCCGTTGCAGAACGCATTATTTACGGTGCTTTCGACCAGATACAGGCTAAAACTGGCAAAGAGCCCATCGAGGTGTTCAACACCGCGATTAGCAACATCAAGCCTCTCGTTGAAGTGAAAAGCCGCCGTGTCGGTGGTGCGAACTATCAAGTGCCGGTTGAAGTGCGCCCTGTGCGCCGCCTGGCCCTGGCCATGCGTTGGTTGCGTGAAGCAGCCAAGAAGCGTGGCGAGAAATCGATGGATCTGCGCCTGGCCGGTGAATTGCTTGACGCCTCCGAAGGCCGTGGTGGAGCAATGAAGAAGCGTGACGACACGCACAAGATGGCCGAGGCTAACAAAGCATTCAGCCATTTCCGTTGGTAATCTAAGGACACTATCATGGCCCGCAAAACCCCAATCGAGCGCTATCGCAATATTGGTATCTCTGCGCACATCGATGCAGGGAAAACTACCACCACCGAGCGCATTCTGTTTTATACCGGCGTCAACCACAAAATTGGCGAAACCCATGAAGGCTCCGCCACCATGGACTGGATGGAGCAGGAACAAGAGCGTGGCATTACCATTACCTCGGCTGCTACCACTGCTTTCTGGAGTGGCATGGCGGGCGATCGTCCCGAACATCGCATCAACATCATCGATACCCCGGGACACGTCGACTTCACCATCGAAGTAGAGCGTTCCATGCGCGTCCTTGACGGCGCCTGCATGGTGTACTGCGCGGTGGGTGGTGTACAGCCCCAGTCGGAAACCGTATGGCGTCAGGCCAACAAGTACGGCGTACCCCGCTTGGCGTTCATCAACAAAATGGACCGCACCGGCGCGAACTTCTTCAAGGTTTATGACCAGCTCAAACTGCGTCTGAAGGCCAATCCTGTACCTATCGTGATCCCTATCGGGGCAGAAGACACCTTTACCGGTGTTGTCGACCTGGTTCGCATGAAAGGCATCATTTGGGATGAAGCCAGCCACGGCACGAAGTTCGACTACGTTGACATTCCTGCCGAGTTGGTCGATTCGGCCAACGAATGGCGCGAAAAGCTGGTCGAGTCGGCCGCTGAAGCCAACGAAGAGCTCATGAACAAGTACCTGGAAACAGGCGAGCTCACCGAAGCCGAAATTAACCTGGGTCTGCGCACCCGCACCATCGCTGGCGAAATCCAGCCTATGTTGTGCGGTACGGCGTTCAAGAACAAGGGCGTGCAGCGCATGCTCGACGCAGTGCTTGATTATCTGCCTTCGCCTATCGATATTCCTCCTGTCGAAGGCACGGACGACGACGGCAACACCATCAGCCTGCCCGCTGACGATAGCGCCAAGTTCTCGGCTTTGGCATTCAAGCTCATGAGCGATCCGTTCGTAGGTCAGCTGACCTTCGTGCGTGTGTACTCGGGTGTTCTGCACGCCGGCGAAACGGTGTATAACCCCATCAAGAGCAAGAAAGAGCGTATTGGCCGCATCCTTCAGATGCACGCCAACAACCGTGCTGAAATCAAGGAAGTTCTGGCGGGCGACATCGCCGCAGTGGTGGGCCTGAAAGACGTGACCACGGGTGAAACCCTGTGCGACGTCGGTCAGCACATCCTGCTTGAAAGAATGGAGTTCCCCGAGCCCGTGATTTCGCAGGCTGTCGAGCCCAAGACCAAGGCCGACCAGGAAAAAATGGGTATCGCGCTGTCGCGTCTGGCTCAAGAAGATCCTTCGTTCCGCGTACGCAGTGACGAAGAATCCGGCCAAACCATTATTTCCGGTATGGGCGAGCTCCACCTGGAAGTTCTGGTTGACCGCATGCGTCGTGAGTTTGGCGTGGAAGCCAACGTGGGCAAACCCCAGGTGGCCTACCGCGAAACCATACGCAAGACTTGCGAAGAAATCGAAGGCAAGTTTGTCAAGCAGTCGGGTGGTCGCGGTCAGTATGGTCACGTGGTGCTCAAACTTGAACCCATGGAACCCGGTGGTGGCTACGAGTTCGTCGACGCCATCAAGGGCGGTGTGGTTCCTCGCGAATACATCCCCGCGGTCGACAAGGGCATCCAGGAAACCCTGCCAGCTGGTATTGTTGCAGGCTACCCGGTTGTAGACGTCAAGGTTACGCTGTTCTTCGGTTCGTACCACGACGTCGACTCGAACGAAAACGCCTTCCGTATGGCTGCCTCCATGGCATTCAAAGACGGTATGCGCAAGGCCAGCCCTGTGCTGCTCGAGCCCATGATGGCTGTAGAAGTCGAAACTCCGGAAGACTATGCTGGTACGGTCATGGGCGATCTGTCCTCCCGTCGCGGTATGGTCCAGGGTATGGACGACATCGTCGGCGGTGGCAAGATCATCAAGGCTGAAGTACCTCTGGCCGAAATGTTCGGCTACTCTACAAACCTGCGTTCACAAACGCAAGGTCGCGCAACGTACACTATGGAGTTCAAGCACTACGCCGAAGCTCCGAAGAACGTTGCTGATGAAGTCATCAGCGCACGCGGCAAGTAATTAACCAGTTCCTGCCTGCAGTTTTGCAGGCAGGTAAATTTTATGTTTCCTTGAAAACATTGATGGGATAAATCATGGCAAAAGGTAAGTTTGAACGGACCAAACCGCACGTAAACGTAGGTACGATCGGGCACGTTGACCACGGCAAGACCACGCTTACAGCGGCAATTACAACAGTGTTGGCCAAGGCATTTGGCTCGGGCGAAGCCAAGGGCTACGACCAGATCGACGCAGCGCCTGAAGAAAAGGCACGCGGCATCACGATCAACACCTCGCACGTCGAGTACGAAACGGCAGCGCGCCACTACGCGCACGTTGACTGCCCGGGCCACGCTGACTATGTCAAGAACATGATTACCGGCGCAGCCCAAATGGACGGCGCGATTCTGGTGTGCTCGGCCGCTGACGGCCCCATGCCCCAAACACGCGAGCACATTCTGCTCTCGCGTCAGGTGGGTGTGCCTTACATCATCGTGTTCCTGAACAAGGCCGACATGGTCGATGACGAAGAGCTGCTGGAACTGGTCGAAATGGAAGTGCGCGAGCTGCTCTCCAAGTACGACTTCCCCGGCGACGACACGCCCGTCATCAAGGGTTCGGCCAAGCTGGCCCTGGAAGGCGACGAAGGTCCTCTGGGCAAAGAAGCCATCCTGAAATTGGCCGAAGCACTCGATAGCTACATCCCCACCCCCGAGCGCGCCATTGACGGCACGTTCCTGATGCCTGTTGAAGACGTGTTCTCGATCTCGGGTCGCGGCACTGTGGTCACTGGCCGTATCGAGCGCGGTATCGTCAAGGTTGGCGAAGAAATCGAAATCGTCGGTATCAAAGACACCGTCAAGACCATCTGCACGGGCGTGGAAATGTTCCGCAAGCTGCTCGACCAAGGTCAGGCGGGCGATAACGTGGGTATCTTGCTGCGCGGCACCAAGCGTGAAGACGTCGAGCGTGGTCAAGTATTGGCCAAGCCCGGTTCGATCAAGCCGCACACGGACTTCTCGGCCGAGGTGTACATTCTGTCCAAAGACGAAGGTGGCCGTCACACGCCGTTCTTCCAGGGCTATCGTCCTCAGTTCTACTTCCGTACCACCGACGTGACTGGTACGATTGAACTGCCGGCCGACAAGGAAATGGTATTGCCCGGCGATAACGTGTCCATGAAGGTGAGCCTGATCGCGCCTATCGCCATGGAAGAAGGTCTGCGTTTCGCTATCCGCGAAGGCGGCCGTACCGTCGGTGCAGGCGTCGTCGCCAGCATCATCAAGTAATATACTTGCTCGGGCAGAGGGCATATTGCCCCCTGCCTCTCGTTCTTTAGGAATTCCCATGAAAAACCAGAAAATCCGCATCCGTCTCAAAGCTTTCGACTATAAGCTGATCGATCAATCGGCCGCCGAAATCGTCGAAACCGCCAAGCGCACGGGCGCGGTTGTGCGTGGTCCCGTACCGCTGCCTACTCGCATTCGCCGCTACGATGTGCTGCGTTCGCCTCACGTGAACAAGACATCGCGCGACCAGTTCGAGATGCGTACCCACCAGCGCCTCATGGACATCGTTGATCCCACCGATAAAACGGTTGACGCCCTGATGCGCCTGGACCTGCCCGCAGGTGTAGACGTAGAAATCGCATTGCAATAAGCTTTGTGCAAGCCCTCTGGGGCGCAAGTAAAAAACGCCATGCCGCAAGCATGGCGTTTTGCATTGCAGGTCATGATTTTTAGCGGGACAGCTTCCTGGCAGGACTGCAAAGCAGGACGATCAAGGCCAGCAGGCAGAACAGGCCGCCGGCATAGAAGGTGGCCGCCGCATCCAGTGCGTCCCACAGCAGTCCCGCCGCCAGGCTGGCCAGCAGCATAGCCACACCGCTAACCAGGCTGAAAAAGCCGTAGGCTGTGCCACGCAGGTCGGCCGGGCAGGTGTCGGCCACCATGGTCGCCAGCAGACCTTGGGTCATGCCCATGTGCAGGCCCCATAACATGACACCGGGAATGACCACCGTCCAGTGGTTGCCTGATGCGAGCACAAGGTCTGCCGCGCCAAGTGTGATCAGGCCCAGTATCAACAGGCTGCGGTGACTCATGCGGTCCGAGAGCCAGCCGAAGGGGTAGGCACTCAGCGAGTAAACCATGGCCATGGCCACCATAACCAATGGCACCAGTGCAAGTGGTATGCCGCCCTGTTCTGCCCGCAAGACCAGAAAGGCTTCACTGAATCTGGCCAGTGTGAACAGACCTCCTACGATAACCACCCACCAATAGGCGGATCCAAGGCGGCGAAGATTCTCGCGGCGTATGGGGTTGGCGCGTTTGCTCGTGTTCAGGCTGGCGGGTTCGCGTAGCCCCACCACCAAAAGAATAACGGACGCAAACGCGGGTATGACGGCGACCCAGAATATTGCGCGAAAATCATTGGCCCATAACAGCATCAGGCCTACCGCCAGCAGTGGGCCCAGAAATGCGCCGACGGTATCGAGCGACTGCCTTAATCCAAAGGCTGCTCCGCGAATTTCAGGGGGAGTCAGGTCGGCGACCAGCGCGTCGCGTGGCGCGCCGCGTATGCCTTTGCCAACCCGATCCAGCAATCTTGCAGTGAGAACCAGGCCAGCGCCCGGCGCGATGGCGAACAAGGGTTTTGTCAGTGCTCCCAGACCATAGCCCAGCACAGCCAGCCATTTGCGTTTGCCCAGGTAGTCGCTGAGCACGCCTGAGAACACTTTGATGATGAGAGCCGTCGACTCGGCCAAGCCTTCGATCAGGCCAATCACGAACGCGCTTGCACCCAGGGTCGTAACCATGAACAGAGGCAGCAGGCTGTGCACCATTTCCGAAGAAATATCCATCAGCAGGCTGACAAACCCCAGGATCCATACGCCGGTAGGAATCTTGAGTGATGTTTGACGATCATGGCTAGGCATGTGGCAGGCCTCATTTAACGATTGGTGGGCCATTAACGAAGTCTGGCCTGGAGCGGGCCATAGCATACCTCAGCCTGGACGATGTGCTCATGTTGAAGTAAGCTTTTGTAGCGGTACCCCGGGCATTTGCTCCTGGTGTCGGCGTGCATACACAACGGAGGCTTGTCCGTATGAAGAAACTGTCAGCTGCACTGGGTGTTGTGCTTGCATGCCTGGTTATGGTTATGCCGGCAGCAGCCAGGGCCCAGGCGGCAACGTGTAATGGCGGACAGCCCATCAAACTGGCTGACTTAAGCTGGGAAAGTGCATCATTCACCACGCATGTGGTCAGCAAACTGCTCAGTGCGGGCTATGGCTGCACTACACAGATCGTACCCGGCACATCGGCGGCCGTTGAATCCGCCCTGGTACAAAACGACCTGCAGATTATTGCGGAAATGTGGTCCGGACGCTCAGAGATCATAGAAAACGCCATACAACAGGGCCAAGTCGCTATTGTGGGCGATACGCTGGCCGGCGGTGCCGAGCAGGGCTGGTATGTGCCTGATTATCTGGTTCATGGTGATCCCGAACGGGGCATCGAGGCCCAAGCGCCCGATCTGCGAACCTGGCGTGATCTGCCCAAATACAGCTTGCTGTTCACCGATCCCGAAGAACCCGGCAAGGGTCGTTTTCTAAATTGTCCTTCAGGTTGGGTTTGCGAAAAAACCAATAGCCGCCTGTTGCAATTGCACGGCCTGGAAGAAGACTACACCAACTTCCGGGCGGGCACCGGTGCCGCCCTTGATGCCGCGATCAGCTCTGCCTACGACCGAGGCCAGCCCATACTTTTCTACTACTGGCAGCCGGCCGGGCTGATGGCCAAATATAAGTTTCACAAGATAGAGCAAGACCCCTTCAATCAGCAATGCTGGGACACCATAGTCAGTGGCAAGGGCGAGCTCTGTTCGTCGGACTTCCTGCTGGCTCGTCTTGCGGTAGCCGTGTCGGCTCCCTTTGCAACGCGGAATCCCGAGTTGATAGCCTTCATGGAAAAGCTGCAGTTCCAGCCCGAGCTGTTGAATCGCATGATTCTTGAAATGACGGAAACACGTGCCAGCGGCGAAGCCATGGCCGAGCGTTTCCTGCGGGAGCAGCCCCAGGTCTGGCATGCGTGGTTGCCCACCGCTGCCGTCCAGAAGGTCAATGCCGAGCTGGGCATGAGCGCGTCAGCCGATAGCGCAGGCCCACAGCCTGCCGCCGAACAAGCCGAGGCCGGCAATGGAATCTTTCCCGACTGGTCTGTCGCTGCGTTCGTGAATCAACAGTTGATGGATGTGGTCAAGAACTACGGCGGCGTTTTCCGGCAGGCCAGCGGCTTCATGCTGACCACCGTGTTGTTGCCAGTCGAGCGACTGCTGCAGGCGGTGCCGCCCTGGGTTTTTTTGTTGCTGGTTGCCGCACTGTCATGGCATGCCACGCGCAAGCCGGTAGCCACGGTGCTGTATGTGGTTTGTCTGTATTTGATAGGTGCGGTGGGCTTGTGGGACAAGCTCATTCAAACCTTCGCGCTAGTGCTGGTGTCCACACTAGTATCTATCGTGCTGGGCATTCCTATCGGTATTATTGCTGCGCGCAGCCGCTGGCTGCGTAAAGTCCTTACACCTGTGCTCGACGTGATGCAGACGCTGCCCAGTTTCGTTTACCTGATCCCTGTCCTGATGTTGTTCGGCCTGGGCAAAGTGCCTGCCTTGTTTGCCACCATTATCTATGCTGTACCTCCGCTGATCAGGCTGACCATACTCGGGCTGCGGCAGGTCGACCGCGACGTCATGGAGGCGGCACAGGCATTCGGTGTGACCCGCTGGCAGATGCTGACCCGGGTCACGCTACCGTTGGCGCGCCCCAGCATTATGGCCGGCATAAATCAGACCACCATGATGGCCCTGGCCATGGTGGTGGTGGCATCCATGATCGGTGCGCGCGGGCTGGGTGAAGACGTGCTGGCGGGCATACAAACCCTGGATGTGGGCCGCGGCCTACAGGCAGGCGTGGCCATTGTCATACTGGCCATCGTGATAGACCGCATCACCCAGGCTTACGGACAGCCTCGTCGACGCCGCCGTGTTCCCCTGCAAGAGAAGCTGTGATGACAGACGTCAAAATCGAGATACGCGATGTATACAAGGTGTTCGGCCCGCGCGAAGGCGGGCGGCAGGAAGCCAAGGCGCTGGAGCTGCTGCGCCAGGGCGCCGATAAAACCAGCGTGCAGGCCGATACGGGATGCAATGTGGGCTTGGCCGGCGTCAGTGCAAAACTGCCCAGTGGGCAAATATCCTGCATCATGGGCTTGTCCGGGTCGGGCAAATCCACGCTGGTTCGCCACCTGAACCGTCTGATCGATCCTTCCTCCGGCCAGATTCTGGTTGACGGCGATAATATCCTCGACCTGGGAATGCCCGAACTGCGCCAGTTGCGCCGCCATCGCGTCAGCATGGTGTTTCAGAACTTCGGCCTGCTGCCGCATATCAACGTGATTGATAACGTTGCGTTCGGCTTGAGTGTACGAGGCGAAAACCAATCGCAGGCCCGAAAGACAGCCCGTACCTGGCTGGAAAGGGTAGGATTGCTTGAGTATGAAAAGAACTACCCCGATGAATTGTCGGGTGGCATGCGCCAACGAGTAGGGCTGGCACGTGCGCTGGCGATCGATGCCGATGTGCTGCTTATGGATGAAGCCTTCTCGGCCCTGGATCCGCTCATACGCTACGACATGCAGGATCAGTTGCTGGCCTTGCAGCAACGTCTGCAGAAAACCATCGTCTTCATTACCCACGATATCGACGAAGCCTTGCGCCTGGGCCAGAATATCGTCATATTGCGCGATGGAAAAGTAGAGCAGGTGGGTAGCCCTGACGATATCCGCAATCACCCCGCCAACGAGTACGTGGAAAGGTTTGTGGTGCGGCGCGAATAGGTCGCGCCCGACCCTGCCGACTGATGATGTTGCATTCCCGCCATCTCGATCGGGAATTTGGGGTTAACACTCATGGCCGACTTGCAAGAAGTGGCCTAGCCATGCTAAAGTGCTACGCTTGACCAAAAAAATTGGTGGGCGACGCATTTGTTGCGTAGTCAGACAATGTATAGCTTTGGCCAAGAACAGGTATCAAGAAATCGTGTGTGCGTAGGCTGTAAGTAAACAAGTTATGCACACTGTAATTAGCCCCGACCAATCGCAGTCGGGAATGGAGAAAACGATGTCGAATTCGACACCTACACCCGCCGCTCATCGGCTGGGACTTGTGGGGCGTAAAGTCGGCATGACCCGTATTTTCACCGAGGAAGGCGAGTCCATCCCGGTGACAGTACTGGACGTGTCGAACAATCGCGTTACCCAAGTCAAGTCGCCAGAAATCGATGGCTACGCGGCCGTGCAAGTTGCCTACGGTACACGTCGCGCTACCCGCGTGACCAAGCCCCAGGCAGGGCACTACGCTAAAGCCGGCGCCGAAGCCGGTAGTATCCTGAAAGAATTCCGTCTCGATCCCGCCAAAGCCGCTGAATTTACAGCCGGCGCTGTCGTGACCGTAGAAAGCGTCTTCGAAGCAGGTCAGAAGGTTGACGTGACTGGCACAACGATTGGTAAAGGTTTTGCCGGTACCATCAAGCGCCACCACTTTGCTGGTCAGCGCAACTCCCACGGTAACTCGCTTTCACACCGTACACCAGGTTCCACGGGCATGGCCCAAGATCCCGGTCGTGTGTTCCCCGGCAAGAAAATGTCGGGCCACCTGGGTGATGCTACTCGTACCGTCCAAAATCTCGACATCGTACGTGTCGACGCAGAACGCGGCTTGTTGCTGGTCAAGGGCGCAGTCCCCGGCCACAAGAATTCCGATGTCATCGTGCGTCCGGCCATCAAGATGTCGGCCAAGAAAGGAGCCTAATCATGGAACTCAAGCTCCTGAATGACCAAGGGCTATCCTCTGCTACGGTAGCCGCACCCGATACCATTTTCGGTCGCGACTTCAACGAAGCGCTTGTGCACCAGATCGTTGTCGCTTTCCAGGCCAATGCCCGCAGCGGCAATCGTGCCCAGAAAGGTCGCGATACGGTCAAGCACAGCACCAAGAAGCCATGGCGCCAAAAAGGCACCGGCCGCGCCCGTTCGGGTATGACTTCCTCGCCCATCTGGCGTGGAGGTGGTCGTGCATTCCCGAATTCGCCCGACGAAAACTTCTCGCAGAAGGTCAACAAGAAAATGTATCGTGCCGGTCTGCGCGCGATCCTTTCCCAGTTGGCGCGTGAAGACCGCATCGCCGTGGTCGATACTTTCGTCCTTGACGCACCCAAGACCAAGCTGGCTGCTGACAAGCTCAAAAGCATGGGTCTGGAATCGGTACTCATCATTACCGATGTGCTCGACGAAAACGTCTATCTCGCTACGCGCAACCTGCCGCATGTTGCCGTGGTCGAACCGCGTTATGCCGATCCGCTGTCGCTGATCCACTACAAAAAAGTGCTGATCACCAAGCCGGCTATCGCTCAACTCGAGGAGATGTTGGGATGAACGCCGAACGCTTATTGCAAGTTATCCTGGCTCCTATCGTGACTGAAAAAGCCACGTTTGTAGCCGAAAAAAATCAGCAAATCGCTTTCCGCGTAGCGGCTGACGCTACGAAGCCTGAAATCAAAGCTGCTGTCGAACTCCTTTTCAAAGTCGAAGTCGAGTCCGTGCAAGTTTTGAACCGTAAAGGCAAAGAAAAGCGCTTTGGCCGTTTCATGGGTCGCCGCCGTAACGAGCGCAAGGCATACGTGTCGCTCAAAGACGGTCAGGAACTCGACTTTTCAGAGGTGAACTAATGGCACTCGTAAAAGTCAAGCCAACTTCGGCCGGCCGCCGTGGCATGATCAAGGTCGTCAGTCCTAATCTGCACAAAGGCGCGCCGTTCGCAGCTCTGCTAGAAAAGCAAAAACGTGGTTCTGGCCGTAACAACAATGGCCACATCACTGTTCGCCATCGTGGCGGCGGTCACAAGCAGCACTACCGTCTGGTCGATTTCCGTCGCAACAAAGACGGCATCCCAGCCAAGGTCGAGCGTCTTGAATACGACCCTAACCGTACTGCGCATATTGCACTGCTGTGCTATGCAGACGGCGAGCGTCGTTACATCATCGCTCCGCGTGGTCTGGAAGTCGGTGCAACGCTGCTGTCTGGCCAGGATGCTCCCATCCGCGCCGGCAACACATTGCCTATCCGCAACATTCCCGTGGGTTCCACCATCCACTGCATCGAAATGCTTCCGGGCAAGGGTGCACAGATGGCTCGCTCCGCCGGTGCTTCGGCTGTCCTGCTGGCTCGTGAAGGTACATACGCTCAGGTGCGCTTGCGCTCTGGCGAAGTCCGTCGCGTTCACATCGACTGCCGCGCCACCATAGGCGAAGTCGGAAACGAAGAACACAGCTTGCGTCAAATCGGTAAAGCCGGTGCCATGCGCTGGCGTGGTGTACGTCCTACCGTTCGTGGCGTTGCCATGAACCCGGTCGATCACCCGCACGGTGGTGGTGAAGGCCGTACTGGCGAAGGTCGCGAACCGGTTAGCCCATGGGGCACACCGGCCAAGGGCTACCGTACCCGTAGTAATAAGCGCACAGACAATATGATTGTCTCGCGCCGCAAGCGCAAGTAAGGGGCGAACAACATGTCACGTTCGATCAAAAAAGGCCCATTCGTCGATGCGCATCTGATCAAAAAGGTCGATGCAGCCGTCGAGGAAAAAGGCAAAAAGCCGATCAAAACCTGGTCGCGCCGTTCCACCATCCTGCCCGAGTTCATTGGGCTGACAATTGCTGTGCACAATGGCCGCCAGCACGTTCCCGTTTATATCAACGAGAACATGGTCGGTCACAAGCTCGGCGAGTTCGCGCTAACCCGTACGTTCAAGGGCCACGCAGCGGACAAAAAGTCCAAGAGGTAAGTGATGGAAACTACAGCAATTATCCGTGGAGTCCATATCTCGGCCCAGAAAACGCGCATTGTTGCGGATCTTATCCGTGGCAAGTCGGTTGCGCAGGCGCTGAATATCCTGACCTTCACACCCAAAAAGGCCGCGGGCATCCTCAAGAAAGCGCTTGAGTCCGCGATCGCCAACGCCGAGCACAACGACGGCGCCGATATCGACGAACTCAAAGTCACCACTATCCATGTTGACAAGGGCCAATCGATGAAGCGTTTCTCCGCACGTGCAAAAGGCCGCGGTAACCGTATCGAGAAGCAGACTTGCCACATTGTGGTCAAAGTCGGAGCTTAAGGAGTCACAATGGGACAGAAAATTCACCCGATTGGGTTCCGCCTCGCGGTCAACCGCAACTGGAGCTCGCGCTGGTACGCTGACGATAAAGCCTTTGGCGGCATGCTCGCCGAAGACATTCGTGTACGCGAATACCTGAAGAAGAAACTGAAAAGCGCTTCCGTTGGTCGCGTGGTCATCGAGCGTCCTGCCAAGAACGCACGTATTACGGTTTACTCGGCTCGTCCTGGTGTCGTAATCGGTAAGCGTGGCGAAGACATCGAGAACCTCAAGGCTGATTTGCAGCGTTTGATGGGCGTGCCTGTGCACGTCAACATCGAAGAAATCCGCAAGCCCGAAACCGACGCTCAGCTGGTAGCCGATTCCATCGCGCAACAGCTTGAAAAACGCATCCAGTTCCGCCGCGCCATGAAACGCGCCATGCAGAACGCCATGCGCCTGGGTGCCCAAGGCATCAAGATCATGAGCTCGGGCCGTTTGAATGGTATCGAAATTGCACGTACCGAATGGTATCGCGAAGGCCGTGTGCCCCTGCACACCCTGCGCGCCAACATCGACTACGGCACTTCCGAAGCCCAAACTACCTACGGCATCATCGGTATCAAAGTCTGGGTCTACAAGGGCGATATGCTGCCTAACGGCGAGTTGCCTCCCGAAACTGCTGCTCCTCGTGACGAAGAGCGCCGTCCGCGTCGTGCGCCTCGTGGCGACCGTCCTGACAGCCGTCGTCCTGGTGGTGGTGGTCGCGGTCGTGGAGCCCCTCGTAAAGACGCCGCGCCAGCTACTGCTGCTGCCGCACCGGCGCCCGAAGGAGAATAAACATGCTGCAACCTTCACGCAGAAAGTATCGCAAAGAGCACAAAGGCCGCAATACGGGCCTGGCCACTCGCGGTGCGCAAGTATCGTTCGGCGAATTCGGTCTCAAAGCCACGGGTCGTGGCCGCCTGACCGCTCGCCAGATCGAAGCTGCACGTCGTGCGATCAACCGTCATATCAAACGTGGCGGCCGTATCTGGATCCGCATCTTCCCCGATAAGCCGATTTCGCAGAAACCTGCCGAAGTCCGTATGGGTAAAGGTAAAGGTAATCCGGAATACTGGGTCGCAGAAATTCAACCCGGCAAGGTGCTCTATGAAATGGAAGGTGTAAGCGAAGAGCTTGCACGTGAAGCTTTCCGCCTGGCCGCCGCTAAGTTGCCGATTGCCACGACCTTCGTGTCGCGGCACATTGGTGCTTAAGGAGACCTCATGAAAGCCAGCGAACTCCGTTCCAAAGATGCTACCGAGCTCAGCAAAGAGCTCGAAAGCCTGCTGAAGGCACAATTCAACCTGCGCATGCAGCGTGCCACTCAGCAGCTTTCCAATACCAGTCAGATCGGCAAGGTCCGTCGCGATATCGCGCGTGTCCGCACCATCATGACTGAGAACGCAGGAAAGTAAAATGAGCGAAACTCAAAATACACAAGCCGCCAAGCGCCAACGTACCCTCATTGGCCAGGTCGTCAGCAACAAGATGGACAAGACTGTCGTGGTTCGCGTTGAGCGCCGCGTCAAGCACCCCATCTTTGGCAAAATCATCGTACGCTCGAACAAGTACAAAGCGCATGATGAAACCAACCAGTACAACGAAGGTGATACGGTTGAAATCGCAGAAGGTCGTCCGATCTCGCGCGATAAATCGTGGACTGTTGTGCGTTTGCTTGAAGCCTCGCGCAATATCTAAGCATTTAGCCTGGCGGTAAATACTGCCAGGTTTGCTTTACCGCGCAATAAAAAAGCTCTGAATGAAAAATTCAGAGCTTTTTTTATTGCCGTGTGACATGCGGTTAGTTGCCGGAAATTTTCCCGATCTGCCCAATCACGCCTTGCCCCCGGCGTCTCCTTTCAGTTCCCGCCGTAGTATCTTGCCCACATTGCTGCGCGGTAAATCCTTGCGAAACTCAACGAACTTAGGCGCTTTATAACCCGTCAGTTTGCTGCGGCAGAACTTGATCAGTTCTTCTTCGGTTACCGTGTTGTTCTTGCGGATGACATACAGCTTGACGACCTCGCCAGAGTGCTCGTCGGGCACGCCGATGGCCGCCACCTCGCGCACATCAGGGTGTTCCATGGCAACGGCTTCAACCTCGTTGGGATACACATTGAATCCCGATACCAGGATCATGTCTTTCTTACGATCCTGAATGAACACATAGCCCTTTTCATTGACATAGCCGATGTCGCCGGTACGCAGGAAGCCATCTGGGTCAAATGTTTTACGGGTTTCATCGGGGCGATTCCAATAGCCGGGGGTAACCTGGGGCCCTCGTACCGAGATTTCGCCACTTTCGCCTTGAGGCAAATCCTGGCCGGCGTCGTTGCGTATGGAAATTTCCGTCGAGGGAATAGGCAAGCCTATAGATCCGGTGAATTCGGTTTTATCGAGTGGATTAATGGTAACGGCAGGCGAGGTTTCGGTAAGCCCGTAGGCTTGTGCAATGGGTATGCCCGTGACCTTCAGCCATCGCTTGGCGACAACTTCCTGTACGGCCATGCCACCCCCCAGGGCCAGGTTCAATGACTTGAAATCCAGCTTGGAAAAATCCGGATGGTTCAGGAGGGCATTGAACAGAGTGTTGACCCCGGTAATGGCCGTGAATTTGTGCTTGCGCAGGCTTTTGATGACGGCCGGCATATCGCGTGGATTAAGGATCAGCAGATTGCTTGCGCCCAGCTTGATGAAGATCAGGCAATTGGCCGTCAGTGCAAAGATATGATAGAGCGGTAGGGCGGTGACCACGAGTTCGCGCGGACCATCCAGGGCAGCGTTGACCCAGGCTTCGGCTTGGCATACGTTAGACACCATATTCCCGTGAGTCAGCATGGCGCCTTTGGCTACACCCGTGGTGCCCCCGGTGTATTGCAGCAGGGCCAGATCCTTGTGTGATAGTTCCGGGCGTGTATATTTTGCGCGTTGGCCTGCTTCGAGCACCTGTTTCAGGCTTAGGGTGGCAGGCAGCGAGTAAGCGGGTATCAGCTTTTTGACATGCCGCACTACCAGATTGGTGATGGCCCCTTTCATTGTGCCCAGCATATCGCCTACCGAGGTTGTGACGATGGTCTTGATAGACGTGTGCGCCAGTGCCTTTTGCAAGGTATGCGCAAAGTTTTCGGCAATGATTATGGTTTCGGCGCCGGAGTCTTGCAACTGGTGTTCGAGCTCGGTGGGGGTATAGAGCGGATTGGTATTGACCACAACGGCCCCTGCGCGCAGCACACCGAACAGGCATATAGGGTATTGCAGCAGATTGGGCATCATCAGTGCAACCCTATCGCCTTTGCCTATGCCCTGGCTTTGTAGCCAGGCGGCAAAGTGTCGGGAACGCTCATCGAGTTCGGCATAGGTCAGCCTGACGCCCATGCTGATGTAGGCCACGTTCTGCGCGTACTGCAAGCAACTTTCTTCGAACATCGCCATCAGCGAGTCGTACTTGGCCGCTTCGTCGGTAATGTCGGCCGGTATCCCGGGTGGATAGTGTTCTAGCCAGATAGGTTCCATAATGTGCGCCTTTCAATAACACTGTTACGCCAGCTGAGATGGTGTTCAGCCTTATGGTAGCACCCGGAATAGCCCACCAGTACAACAGGCATTAGAAGCGGTGGGACACCTGTAAGCCAACCATGTTGGCATTAGAGGAGTAGTCGCCGCGCACGGTACCTTTGGAGGCTGCATCGGTATCGTTGTCTATTGACGTGTTGCTCAGGAACAGATGCGCATAGCCGATGTCGATGGTGGTGCGGTCATTGAAGTTGTACTGCGCGCCTATCGATACCCAATAGCGATCGTTGTCCGGTAAAGAGGTAGGGCGATATTTGCTGCTGTCCACTGGCGACTGATCCCAGGCCACCCCGCCTTTCAACGTCCATTGGTGATTCAGCCTGTAGTTTGCACCCAGGGCAACGCGCCAGGTATCGCGAAAACGCAGATCCAATTTGTCGTTGAACGCAGGATTGCCGTTGTCTATTTCCAACGACTGGATGCTGCTCCAACCCGTCCATGAAATATCGGCCAGTAATTGCCATTTGCTGTTCAGGTCGTGAACCACGCTGAAAATTGCGGTGTCGGGCAGCTCAACGGTGGCGTTGGCATCGAAATGGACGGGAATGGGGACGGGGGTCGTGTTGTCAATGTTTGTGTCACCGCTGGCATTGATTTTGACCTTAGAGCGATAGGACAGGCCTATGCGTGTGGCGGGCGTGACCTGGTAGATCAAGCCCAGGTTCCAGCCCCAGGCATCGCCTTTCATCTTGACTTGCGCCTCCATGTCGGGCGAGCCCAACAGTGTGGGTGCCAGTGGGTTGGCCATGCCACCAGGCAACTGACTGATCAGGCCCGCCGCCGGACTATTGCGTCGGTAGTTGGCATCGAGTCGCATCCAGTTGATCCCGGCGCCTACGGACAGCTGCTCATTCACTTTGTAGGCCACTGACGGATTGATGTTGATGCTTTTGATCTTGAATTTCTTGGAATGGTAGCGTCCGATCCAGCCCTCGTCGTATTCGGTCATCAGCCCGAATGGGGCGCCTATGCCCAGGCCCACGAACCAACTTGGATTCACCTCCCACGACATATAGGCGTTGGGTACCAGGCCCAGCGAGCCGGCATCGCCGCCATTGTTGGTTCCCAGCGGAAGACCGCCGGGCCCTGTGCTGCCGTTGTCGTCGAATTTGAATGAGGGCCGGATACCCACCAGGCCGCCCGATACATTAAGGCCAGGCAGCCGAGTCATGCCTGCGGGGTTGTAGTAAATGGTACTGGCATTTTCGGCGATGGCGGCAGAGCCCGCGTAGGAATTACCGATACCGCTTGCATTTTGTTCAAGCAGTTGAAAGCCCGCTGCCTGAGCACCACCCACACCCAGGCCCAGAGCCATGACTGGAACCAGACGCAAAGACCATACTGTTTTCATAGACCACCTCCGCAGGAGGTGACAGCAAGTCTTGTGCCTGGCCAGGTTTTATACAAGCCCTTTATATGTGGGTGACAAACTTGGTTACCAAATAACCGTCGAAGGTTTCAGAGCCGCCTTCGCTGCCGATACCGCTGTCTTTCACCCCGCCAAACGGCGTTTCGGGCAGGGCGCTGCCGAAATGGTTGATATTGACCATGCCCGCCTCGAGGCCGTTGGATGCTTTGGTAGCCGTTTGCAGAGAGTTGGTAAAAACATAGGACGACAAGCCGAAGGGCAGGGAATTGGCCCGTTTGATGACGTCGTCTGTGTCGGAGAATCGGGTAAGAGGAGCGATAGGGCCGAATGGTTCTTCGGTCATCAACATGGCGTCCTCGGGCAAGTCGGTCACCACCGTTGGCGAGAAGAAATGGCCCTTGCGATCCAGGGTTTCACCGCCCAGCACCACCTTTCCGCCCAACTGCAATGCGTTCTCAACAAACTTCTGCATGGTGGGAATTCGGCGTGCGTGGGCCAAAGGGCCCATCTGCGT
This sequence comes from Alcaligenaceae bacterium, assembly GCA_013416405.1. Classification (GTDB taxonomy): domain Bacteria; phylum Pseudomonadota; class Gammaproteobacteria; order Burkholderiales; family Burkholderiaceae_B; genus Pusillimonas_C. Next base: position 83,722 of record JACCET010000003.1, on the reverse strand, counting down.
ATCGGGATCGAGGCCGTCACCGACTTTGACGGTTTTCAGGGTGTTGATAAAGCCTTCAAGGAACTGATCGTATATTTTTTCGTGAATATAGAAACGGGTAGGCGATACGCAAACCTGGCCGGCGTTACGTACCTTGAAGCGGGCCAACTGCTTGGCTGCGCGATCAACGTCTGCATCGTCGAAAACCAGCACGGGTGAATGGCCGCCCAATTCCATGGTGACACGCTTCATGTGTGCGCCCGCCAGTGAGGCCAGGTGCTTGCCGACAGGCACCGAGCCGGTGAACGATACCTTGCGCACGATGGGTGAGCGGATGAGATAGTCGGACACTTCGCCAGGAACACCCCAGACTATATTCAGTACTCCGGGAGGCAGGCCTGCATCATGAAACATGCGGGCAATCGCCATGACGGCGCTGGGCGAGTCTTCAGGCCCTTTCAAAATGATGGTGCATCCGGCGCCAATGGCAGCGCATACTTTGCGGATGGCCTGGTTATAAGGAAAGTTCCAGGGCGTGAAAGCGGCGCAAACGCCTATAGGCTCGCGCAGCACCATTTGTCGGACTTCGGGAGACCTGGGCAAAATGACACGCCCATAGATGCGCCGGCATTCTTCGGCATGCCAATCGGCGTGATCTGCGCACGACATAATTTCCCCCACGGACTCGGCCAGGGGCTTGCCTTGATCCAGCGTCATGTTGTGGCCGATCTCTTGCGCGCGTTCGCGCGAGAGCTGCCCCACTTTGCGCAGGATTTCCGAACGCTGCATCGGTGAACTGTGCCGCCACGACTCAAAGGCACGGGCGGCAGCGGCCAGAGCGCGATCCAGGTCGGCCGTAGTGGCATGGGGTAGCTGGCCCAGCACTTCCAGCGTGGCGGGGTTGGTGACCTGGTCGGTTTTGCGTCCGCCGCCATCTATAAATTCGCCGTCAATATAAAGTGCCAGTGTTTCGTACATAGGGAGAGTCTCGTTAGGGGCCGGGAAATGTAAGGCAAATGACGGTCTGTCATTTGAGTGCCAGTACTCGATCCGTTATAGCACGCTCTTTCGTAACAATATAGAGTTGTTTGACGGCAACATTTTGTGCAGTTATGAAATATGAATTTTTACAGCTATTTCGTGGCGCAAAGCTCGTCAATACAGGCTATTTGGCAAATTCTATAGAAAAAATTGTCATTTCTTGACATCTTATATTTGGAATTATTATGTAATAGTGCGGCTATTCATAGCTTTGACTGCAATTTATCGATACAATTCTAACAACTTCCAGGCGTGTGATTTTCGGATTCGCGCTCATAGGTAAGTATCGGTACGGCGCATTAAGCGCTGGCCCGTGCACTCCAGGATGCAAGGTTATGCCTCAAGAATATGGGCCAGAAGCCCATAGCTCCGCCTTGCCAAATGTTGTGACATTATCATGATCCCCGTTTATAGAGTGCTATCAGTTTTCGGGACACGTCCCGAAGCTATCAAGATGGCACCCCTTGTGCACGCGCTCAAAGCAGAGCCGTCACTTCAAAGCATCATATGCATTACCGGGCAGCATCGCGAGATGTTGGACCAAGTAATGGAACTATTCGAACTGAAGGCGGACTACGACATGAGCGTAATGCGTCCGAACCAGACACTGAATGGTTTATATGCCCGGCTGATCGGCGCGTTTGATAATGTCCTTGACTTTGTACAGCCCGATTGCGTGCTGGTGCATGGAGACACAAGTACTGCTTCGGCCTGCGCACTTGCCGCCTTTCACCGCAAGATCAAAGTAGGGCATGTCGAGGCAGGTTTGCGTACAGGAAATTTGTCGCAGCCGTTTCCTGAAGAAATGAACCGCCGAGTCGTCGATGCATTGGCAGACTGGCTTTTTGCCCCTACGCCCTGTGCCCGGGCGAATCTGTTGCAGGAAAATCTATCTGGACAAATCATTGTGACGGGTAACACGGTGATCGATGCGTTGGCCATGACGTGCGAGAAGCTGCGTAACAATCAGGAATTGGCGCTGCAGTTGCAAAAACGCTATGACTGGGTGGATTCGGGACGCCGCCTTTTGCTGGTAACAGGGCATCGCCGCGAAAGCTTTGGCGCTGGCTTCAAGAACATTTGTCTGGCGCTGGCGCAGTTGGCCAAGCGCAGTGACTTACAAATAGTCTACCCCGTCCATTTGAATCCACACGTAAAAGATGTCATTACCGAGCAGTTATCCAATGTGCCAAATGTGCATCTGATTGCACCGCTGGACTATCTGGATTTTGTTTGGTTTATGCAGCAAGCCTATCTTATCCTGACTGATTCGGGCGGGGTCCAGGAAGAGGCACCATATTTGGGTAAGCCTGTATTGGTGATGCGCGATGTAACCGAGCGGCCGGAAGCGGTGGCCTCGGGTACGGCCATGTTGGTGGGGACGGATCCGGAACAGATCATTCGAACAGTATCAGGCTTGCTTGACGGCACACAGGACTACGAGGCGTTCTGTCGCAGCATAAATCCCTACGGAGATGCAAGAGCCAGCGAACGTATTGTCGCCGCTCTTAGCGGGCGTGCCGTCACAGAATTTAATTCCGGTGGGAATTGACGCTATTTAGTGCCGTTTTTGCATTCCCCATTATCCGACTATCTTTTTGAGAGCCATTGTGAGATTTTTTCCTAACTGCAAATTAAGCGTACGCAGTTTGTGTTTTGGGTTAACTATCTACCTTATTGCACCTATGGTGGGCATTGCCAGTCCGGTCAGTGACGCTCTTCTACAACTTCGTACGGATGTCTCGGTGAATCGCAGCGTTGCATTATCGGAGCTAGGGTTCAAAGAGCCTGTAGTTCTGAGCGGTGAGAATGCGCAACAAGAATTTTACCTGCCGGTACCCAAAGGTACCAAGTTGGCAGATGCTACGATCCATTTTGACGCGACTTACCTGAAAGGCGAGGATGGCTGGACAAGCATGGTTTTGTCCGTGGATGGCAAACCGCAAGTAACCAATCGGATTACTAGTGGTGAAGGGCGCTTGAGTAACATCTTAGATGTAGGTGTTCAGGCACGTACCGATGGTTTTGTCCGGTTTGGGGTGAACTGGCAATCTGCCGCAGGGCTACGGATTTGTGAAAAAGACCCGGCTACGGGGAATGCATTGATGATTTCCCCAGAGAGCCGCCTAGTGTATAGCTATGATACACGGGAGATTTCCACTCTGGACGACGCATGGAGCGCTCTGCCTTCAACGCCAGTATTGTTAGTCGCTGGAAGTAAGCTCGATACGCAGACGTTTGATAGCGTCTGGCGCCTTGGCGTGGCCTTGGAGCGTAGTGGAAAGCGCGTAATGATCAGGGAATTTCCCGCCATAGGCGACGAAATCGATACCCGCGAGATTGTGATACCGGAGGGTTTGTCTCGCACGCCTGCTTTTGCAGCGTTAGGTCGAAGCGCCAAGCACAAAATAAAGGACATGGCAGAAATTGCTGCCTTACTGATGGTAGGAGCATCCGCCATCAGTGGAGATGTGGTGGTGGCGGACGCGGTATTCTTGGCTAAGCTAAACGAATCACTGGACGCTCTGCAAACGCAATTTAGTGTTGATCCTGCTGCGCTGCAGGCTTTCAAAGAGTGGCGTGAAGACAGAGTATCCTTTGCGTCGACACCGATGGGATCCAAGCAGATCCGCCTGGCAACATTAGGTAAGCAACTATCGATTATTGTCGCGTCGGATGGCGGAAACTCCGCTGCTGGCGTTTTTGGCGAGGCCTGGCATCGTATCCTGATCTCGCGTCAAGTAACGGCACATACTGCTGTTCGGCCCAGTTTGGGTGCCAAGCAGGTAGTGCGTCCAACCAGTTTGGGCGGTACTGCAAGTAGCTTTGACGTAGTAGCCCGTGGCGACTGGACTGTAAGTATTCCCTTAAGTGCTCTTTCGGCTGATGGAGGCGTGCCGGATGAGTTCGTGGTTGATGTCGCTGCTGCTCCTGGAGCTTCCACCACACGCCCTGTGGCTTCGGTATTCTGGAACGGTATTCTGCTAGCCGCCAAGCAACTAGAAGCCGTCGGTCGCCCGGAACGGATCACTGCGCGTGTACCCGGTTATGTTCTGGGAGTTAACAATACCCTGCGTGTGATGTTTCAGCGACAGCCGGTATCGGTTGACTGCAATGAAATACCACAGGGTTTTCCCGTCAATGTGTTGCCTTCCAGCTATATCAAGGCAGGCAACGCCCAGCCCGACGGGACCTTCATAGGGCTGCTGCCCCTGATGGCGGGCAACCCTCAGCTAATCGTGCCTGCCCACTATCTCGAAAATGCTAGTCGCAATCTGCAGCGGATCATCAGCATCGCAGTAGCCAGCGGCCTATCAGTTACTGGCACGCAGCTACTGCTCATCAATGATAATGAAATAGCCACACCTGCCAGGCCATTCCTTGCAATGGAAGTTGCAGTCAACGGCGCCCCGTCCATAGTTCAAGTAGCGGAACAGGGGCACTTACGGGTGGATGGCCGGGATGCAACATGGCTAGATATTGCAGGAGTGAAGAATCTGAGCACTGTACAAGTGAGCAAGGCGGGCGGACAGGACGGCTTGTTGTGGTATGCGCTGGATGAGGAGCAATCTGGAACAATCCAGCCATTCATATTGAACCGCGGCAATATAGCCATCATCGGTCCGCAGGGACCTGTTGCCTGGCTGGATAGCACCAATCCCGACGCAAGCTATCCCCCTGGTGCAGGGGAAAGTGCCTTCTTCGAATGGCGGCGTTATGTTTCATGGGGTGTGCCGATAGTGAGCCTGGCTCTGCTAGCCTTTCTACTGTTACTGATCTTGGCCAAACGCGCCAGCCGTAGGCCCCCAACCAAGAAGTAAAGGCTGGAGACTTCGACACATGTCATCGCTTTACTGGCCCTATATTTTTGCCGACTATTATAGTGGGCTTGAGATCGTGGCTGCAGTAGTTGGCGTAATTATCCTATTGTCCAGTCTGGATGATCTATTCATCGATTCATGGTACTGGACACGGCAGATTACGCGTTCGCTAACGGTCAAGCGCAAATACAAACCGCTGTCAGCCGCGCAACTGCGGGCCGTCGATGAGCAACCGCTAGCAATTGCGGTGCCTGCTTGGCTGGAGTATGACGTGATTGCGCCTATGCTGGAAAACATGGTGTCCACGCTTGAATACACGAATTATATGATTTTTGTAGGAACCTACTGCAATGATGCCCGCACCATTGAAGAGGTAGAACGTATGCGCAGGCGCTACAAGCAGTTGGTCCGGGTGGAGGTGCCGCATGCCGGGCCTACTTGCAAGGCGGATTGTCTGAACTGGATTGTGCAGGCAATTTTTGCCCAAGGGGAAAGGCAGTCCGAACCGTTTGTCGGCATGGTGTTGCACGACAGTGAAGATGTGCTTCACCCCCTTGAGCTGAAATATTTCAATTACTTATTGCCGCGCATGGATTTTATCCAATTGCCGGTTACGTCGCTGGAGCGGGAATGGTATGAGTTGGTGGCCGGCACCTACATGGATGAATTTGCCGAATGGCATAGCAAGGATCTTGTTGTCCGTGAAAGTATGTCGAGTATGGTGCCTTCTGCTGGAGTGGGCACCTGTTTTTCGCGTCGGGCACTGGTGGATTTATCGGTAGAGACGGACAACCAGCCCTTTAATACCGACAGCCTGACCGAAGATTACGATATCGGCACGCGTTTGGCTCGCAGAGGAATGAAACAGATTTTCGGCAAGTTTCCCGTGGAATATGTTACACGCCGACACTCCTGGTTTGGCTGGGGCGCCGTGAAGATAGGGACTATTTCGCAGCCTTTGGGAGTCCGAGAATATTTCCCCAATACTTTTCGTACGGCATATCGTCAGAAGGCGCGCTGGACATTGGGGATTGGCTTGCAGGGCTGGCAGCAGGTGGGCTGGGCGGGGTCATTTGCAACCAAGTATTTGTTATTTCGCGATCGCAAGGGATTGTTTACGTCCTTTGTGGCCATTTTTGCCTATCTGTTGCTGGCTAACTTTATGCTGTTCTTCATGCTTGACGCCATTGGTGTGTGGACTGTGTATTACCCGTCGGTATTCGCCGCAGGCGGCTGGCTGATGACCCTGATGACGCTGAATTCCATGGCGCTATTGCTACGGGTAGCTCAGCGTTGCTACTTCGTGGGCACGATGTATGGCTGGGAGCATGCCGTATTGGCCATCCCCAGAATGATCGTGGGAAACTTTATCAATGCAATGGCCGCCGCGCGTGCATGGCGATTGTTCCTAGGGCATATTTCTCTGGGACGCAGTCTTGTATGGGATAAAACCATGCATGATTTTCCTTCGACAGATCAACTATTACAGCAACGTCAGCGTCTGGGGGCATTGTTGTTGTCTTGGCAAGCCATTGATGAAAGCAAACTGGCGCTTGCCTTGGATATACAAAAGCGTGAACACTCACCCCTAGGCGAAATCCTCGTGCGAGAAGGCTGGTTGGACGAGGCCACCTTGTGCGAGGCTATTTCTTTTCAGGAAGGGGGGCCGGATATATCCGCGGCATCCCAGGCGGCAATCACGCAAATCGACGAGCAGGGGATCACATGACTCTGTGTTTTCGAGCGCTTATACTCGTTGTTGCCCTTTGCTCCGCAGCGGCGCCGCAGGCTGAGCCTGTTGGTGCACCGCTTGAAGGGAGAGCCTGGAAGTTGGCTGATGATGCATTTGCCGCCTACAACAAGAAAGAGTATGCAGTGGCGGAAGACAAAGTAGGTCAGGCATTGACGCTGCGTCCTGATGTAATGAAGCTCTGGCTTTTGCGCATCTATGCTGTACAGAATCAGGGTCGTACGCAAGACGCGTTGAATATCTCCGAGCAGGCGCTGGTACAGTTCCCTGGTGATCCGGCCTTGAAAGTCGCGCGTAATAATCTATATGCAGTATTGCATCCCGTCCTTGCGTTCCCGAAAGCCGCTAGAGCGCTATCTGGAACTAGCCAAGCATGGCGGTTAGCTGATGCAGCTTACAAGAGCTATGCAAGCGGCCGATATGTGGAATCTGAAAAAAATGCACGGCAATCCTTGCGCTTCCAGCCTGCACAGCCAGAGATACGAAGCTTGCTGGTTCACGCGCTGGAACGGCAAGGTAATATTAAGGCTGCTGCTCAAGAGGCGGACGTTGCGTTGGCGCGCAAGCCTGCCAATGAAATGCTGCAAGCCTTGCGTGACCGTATGTACAGGAGCCTGGCTGCATCGCCAGCATTGGCTGCTTGGGGCCACTACCAACTTGGGGAGTATGACAAAGCAAGACGGTTTGCCGGTCAGGCCGTACGCTATGCCCCTGATATTTCTAGCTATCAGCATTTACTGATGGGCGCTTTGTTGGCAGCGAAAGAGTACGCACAAGCTGATGCAACTGCCAGTGCCGCATTGGCTTATGATGCAGAAAATCCATTTTCATTGGCCATGCGGGCTTATGCTCGACAACGATTGGGTTTGTACGCGCAAGCAAAAAAAGATTTGGATCTCGCAGCCCACCAGGACTGGTTATCTGGGCAACAACTCGTTAACTTAAGGCGTATTTCGGCTGATATATTATTGGTTGGCTCCAAACGGGATCAGGGGCGCGTTCGGGAAACGACTCCGGTAGTGAGTTGCTCTGTTTATAGTCAAGATGTTTTATGCAATGTATTACCCGCAGGCTCAAGCTTGGATGGCAAAGGTCCTGGCTATCAGGCTGCTTCCGAAGCATATGTCGCTTTTGCGCGCAAGGACTACTCGGCAGCGGTGAAATTCGGACTTCAGGCATCGCAAGAGGCGCCCGATGACTTGTCCTATCGGCTGTTACTGGTTAATGCGCTAGCCCTCGAGGGGGATAAGTATCGTGCCCGCAAAGAGTTTAAGCCTTTGGCCGGTATGGAGTCGCTACCTCCAGCCAATTTTCTGGACGGCGCCTATGCAGCCCAACGCCTGTCTTACAACGACATAGCGGTTGAATGGTTTTCACGTGCTATTGATATCCATGATTCTGGTGGAATGGAAATGGATAGTTCATCAAGCTATAACATTCGCCAGGCAATTTCCGATTTGGATCGGAGTTGGGGCTTTAATGCCGCATTAGGATACGGCACGGTAGGCGTGATGAACCCCTCATTCGCGCCATCGTTAAGTGAGCGTAAAACCTTGCAATCATCCGCAGAGGTATATTGGCGTCCGCCAAATATTGGCCTACGCGACGGCAGCCGGTTCGAGCTTTATGCCCGTGCTAATGAGGCGCACTACGATGGCACTGGGGGCGCTACTGGCTCGTCAACTTTACAGGGCGTGGCCGGCGCGCGATGGAAGCCGTTCGGCCAGCAGAATTTTGTCTTTGCAGTCGAGCGATTGTTTCGTATAGGCACTAATAGCCGAAATGACTGGCTGTTGCGTGCCGCATGGTCGGATGGCCAGGGCGGCGCATTGCGGGTCGATAAATCCAACTGGCAGTATTGGCATATCTATGCCGAGGGTGACTACTTTGTGAAGAACCCTCAAACCATAGGGACTCTTGAAGGGCGCTATGGGCGTAGTTTCCGTTTTGATAATGTAAGCTCCAACCTCGCCATTACGCCTTATCTGTCTCTTAATGCCAATTATGACAACTTGCTAGCTACACGCAGTACGGTTGGGGTAGGTCCTGGCCTAAATTTTCGATATTGGTTCAGGGACGATAAATATCACGCTCATCAGTCGTTCGTAGACTTCAATGTGCAGTATCGCTTTCGCATTGCTGGCGATGATCGCTCCAATGGAATTTTCGCTGGATTTTATTTTTCATATTGAGTAGCCCATGAAGATTTTTCTCGTGCTTCGCACATATTTGCATCGTTATGTTTTTCTTTTCGCAATATCGTTGATGGTGGTAAGTAGTGTGGCTAATGCGACGCCTGCCAGCGACATTGCGCGTTTATATGCCTTGCCTCCGGAGGGTACGGTATATGTTCGAGTAGTTAATACGCTGACGGAGTCGCTAAAAGTCAGACTGGGCACAGAGGGTACTGAGGAAGTGTTGAGTGAATCTGCGGGAATGGCATCAAGCTACCATGCAATACCGGGAGGAGAGCCGTTTGATTTACGCTTGAATGACAAGCTGTCCGGGTTATCTATAAACGCCCCTGAGACAGGGTTTATGACAATTATGATTTATCGAGTTGAGGGCAATTTTACATTTGAATCGATTATCGACGGAAACGATAGCATCGATGGTTTGAAAGCAAAGTTGGTGTTTTACAACCTCGTTAATGATTGTCTAGCACGGCTGAGTATTATAAACGGCCCAGTTATATTTGATGCAGTGGCGGATGGCGTTCGTGTTGCACTTGCCGTGAATCCAGTTGTAGCTACATTGATTGGAAGCTGTTCTGCATCTGCATCAAAGCCACTCACCTTGCCATCTCTTCAACCGGGTGATCATTACAGCCTATTTCTAACTGGTACTAGCGAAGTGCCAATATTGAGTGGCCTCGTAAACCAGACTGTGCCATATCGCGCTCCTTAGGGCCAAGAATAATTCCGCCTTATCTCTTTTATTGAAATTTTACTCTTTACATAAATAATCATGCATAGCTCCCCCTTAACCGTTTGCATTCGATTCCTAATGGGAACCTTGGTATCCGTATCTTGCCTCTCGGCCGTTTCCGCACATGGCCAGACAGCTGTGCTGATGGGTAAAGATAATTGGCTATTTTATTCGCGAGACAATCTGGTTGACACGGGCGCAGAAGGGATTGCCAATTCCGTTCGTCTTATGCAAGGGGCTCAGGACGCACTAAGCACAAACGGGGTTGGTTTGATAGTTGTTGTGGCGCCGTTGAAGGCACGCTTTTACGAAGACAAGCTCCCCTCTGGTCAACGCATAAGCGCACAGGCGCGTAATCGCTATAAGAGTATTATTGCTTCGTTACAGGCGGCGAACATAAAAACCATTGATTTAACTCCGATTCTCAAAGCAGTAGAACAGGGTGAGCAAACGGCCTTTTTGCAGAAGGATTCACACTGGACCGCTTGGAGCGCCGAAGCTAGCGGAAAAGCTGTTGCGGATTTAATACAGCAAGACGGTAGCCTAAAGGGCGAGGCTGGCGGAGGCGCAAAGCTCGGTGAATGGGTTAAGGAACGCCGATATGGAGACTTTGCGGAATTAATGACTAGCGCGCAGCGAAAAGCCGTAGGACAACAAATTTATACTGTTCGAGCTAGTAAAGAAAGTTCTAACGGGTTGCTTGATAATGCTGAAACTCCGGTACATATAGTAGGCAATAGTTTTGTACAGCCTTATCTTGGTTTTCCGCAGGCGTTGTCAGCGGCACTGGATCGGCCTGTAGGTTTAACCTGGAAATACGGTAATTTCGGTCCGTGGGCTGTATTGCTGGACTACCTGAAGTCCCCGACATTTAAGCAGGCGCCCCCACAACTTGTGGTTTGGCAGCTTAATGAAGCGCAAATATTGTATGGCCCCAATGCTCGGGGACAGTGGGATGCCACTTCTTTAATGACTGATGCTGCTTGGCTCGATCATGTAAAAGCTGCTCTTTCCAGGTAGTTGGTTATGACGAACCGTATAAATGCCAAGGCCCATCGTGGAGCGGCAATTTTTTTCGGGCTGTTATTGATTTTCGGTCTTGGCTACAGCTTATTTCGCTTTGACCAGGCAGAGATAAATTCCATTAAAGCCCAGGCATGGCTAGATGGTTCTGCCGGCATGCGGTTGAACACTGCCCTTGAATTGCCTATGCGTTCGACACTAGAAACGCTGGATGCCGCGTGGCGCTACCGGCTGCTCGGTCAGTTAACGCCTCAGGTCCAAGAGGGATGCCCGGGATGGCTGTTTTATACCGATGGCATGCGGCCGCCTATTGAAAACATCGAAGAAGTATTGGCTCTGCGTATTTCATTGATGCAGATGCTTGCTACAGAGGTCGCTAGCAAAGGTGTGCAGTTGCTTATTGTCAGTGTCCCTGATAAATCGCGCGTTGAATCCGATGCCCTTTGCGGCTTATCGCAGACGCCCGCCATGCATACCCAGTTTTCCCGCTGGCAAGAGGCATTAATGGCTGCAGGTGCACTGAATGTAGATCTCCTGTCATCACTCGGCGCGAAGCGGTATGTATATTATCGAACAGATGTACATCTGAACCAGCAAGGAGCGCAGCTGGCGGCGCGGGAAGTGGCCGCTGCTGCATCTTTGGTTCTAGGTCCACCTGGCGACTATCGTTACAAAGTGAACTCTGCCATAAAGCCTCAAGAGCGTATTGGCGATCTTTTGGTGCTGGCCGGCTTGGAAAATGCGGCAAATATGTGGCGGCCGGCACCGGATATGGAAATCTTGCAAACGTTTCATACAAGTTCCACAGGTGGCCTGCTTGATGCGGGGCCTGTAGTCGAGGTGATGTTAGCCGGCAGTTCCAACTCACGGCGTAGTAATTTTGCCGAACAGTTGGGACAGCAACTAGGCAGGCAGGTCTGGAATGTCAGCCGCGACGGAGGCAAGTTCGCCGATGCGTTGATGGAGGCGCTAAAGAACCAAGCAAACTGGCCAAATAGTCTGAAGCTAGTTATTTGGGAAATGTCAGAAATGTCACTGTTACAACCATTGTCGGAGCAGGAGCGGCTAAGGCTTGGCCTCGCTCTCTGATATTTTATTGATCTTCACCGAGAAGTATATGTCCGAATTGTACTGGTTACCACATACGCCCGATTGGGCTGAACGCCTCGCTGCATTATCTGATCCAGCCTTGGTTTGCTGGAGCAATCTTGTTTCTCTGGCGAACGAGAATCTCGACTTTATAAAAACAGGCAAGCTTGATAACACCCTGAGACGAAAATACGCAGCTGGTCCTCCAACCGGCCCGTCCTTCGAGCCTGTGCGGCTGGCTGTGCTGAGCTCTTCCACGACAGATCAATTATTGCCAGGCTTGAGGGTAGGCGCACTGCGTCACAATTTGTGGATGAACATCTACACAACGGCTTATGGGCAGTATTTGCAAGAGAGTTTCAGTGCAGATTCGGAACTATACGCATTTCGCCCTAACGTAGTGCTTTGCGCTTTCGATACGCGTCATCTTATCGGAGATGAAACCGCAGCGTTTTCCAGGGCAGAGGCTGACATCAAAGTAGCGTCCACAATCACAGATCTTTGTATGCTGTGGAAACGTCTGCGTGAGCACGCCAATGTGCAGATCATTCAGCAGACCTTGATGCCTACGGACAGTCTACTTATGGGGAGTAACGAACAGAGGCTACCCGGGTCGGCTCGCGGACTCATCCGCCGTATTAACGATGCTATCCGCAAAAGCGCCGATGAGCATGGCGTTGATATTCTGGCATTGGATGATCAATGCGAACAGGACGGCTTGGCCTCCTGGTATGACGCTCGGCTTTGGCTGCGTGCTAAACAGTATGTGGCACCGCAAGCGAGCCCCGTTTACGGAGATCTCGTGGCGCGTGTGATTGCCGCGCGCCGCGGCGCTAGCGCTAAGTGTCTCGTATTGGATTTGGATAACACCTTATGGGGTGGAGTCATTGGTGACGATGGGATTGAAAGGATCATTTTGGGACAGGGAAGTGCGGAAGGCGAAGCATATGCGGCGTTCCAGCGCTATGTGCGAGACCTGACGCGACGCGGCGTGATCCTAGCGGTTTGCTCGAAAAACGACGAAGCAAATGCCTTATTGCCATTTACATCTCATCCAGAAATGATCCTGAGGCGCGAGGATATCGCTTGTTTTGTGGCCAACTGGCGAGATAAGGCTACCAATTTGCGTTTTATCGCCCAGCAGCTAAATATTGGACTTGATGCTCTGGTTTTTGTTGATGACAATCCTTTTGAGCGCAATTTGATCCGATCCGAACTACCCATGGTAGGAGTGCCCGAAATACCTGAGGATCCTGCGTTTTATGCAGCGAGTGTGGCGGCATCGGGTTATTTCGAAAGTGTCAGCCTTACGATAGAAGACCGTGGCCGAGCGAAGCAATATCAAACAAATCTAGAGCGCGAATCGTTGCGCACCAGCCATCAGGACTTAGCCGCTTATTTGAATAGCCTCGACATGGTGCTGGAGTGGGCCGTATTCAATAAGGCCAATTTGCAGCGTATCGTTCAATTAATAGGAAAAACGAATCAGTTCAACCTGACAACGCGGCGACACACAGAAGACGACGTGCAAGCCATGATGTGCGATCCGCAGGCGGTGCTGTTACATTTTCGTCTGAAAGACAGTTTTGGTGATAATGGCATTATTGCCGTGGTCATCGCATTGCCTGATAGGAATGCCAGCGAAACCTGGCGTATAAATACTTGGCTTATGAGCTGTCGTGTGCTGGGGCGTGGCGTAGAGCGCGCTACGCTGAGTGTGCTAGCTACGCAGGTTCGGCAAGCGGGCGCACGGCGCCTTATAGGTGAGTATCATCCCACACCTCGTAATGGAATGGTTGCGGAGCATTATGGCAAGTTGGGTTTTTCCCGGTCTAGCCAGAACAAAGATATCGAAGAATGGGTGCTCGATCTCGATGTATTTTCATCTTTGGAAGCACCCATGGAAATAAGGAAAACACAATATGACAGATAACGAAATTCTAGCAGCCCTGACGGATATTTTTCGCGATATCTTTGATGATGATTCCGTTGTTATTACGCCCGCTTCCAGCGCGTACGATTTTGCTGCCTGGGATTCGCTTAGCAATGTAAATATCATGGTCGCCACTGAAATGCGATTTAACGTGCGATTCAAAACTTCAGAAGTCGAAGGGTTAAAGAACGTTGGTGAATTAATTGCATTAACTAAAAAGCAACTTCAGACTCAGGGGTGACTGTTCTGCGAAACACCGTAATTGCCGAAATAGCCAACTAAACGCATATATGCTTTTCAATTCCCTTATCTTTTTATGGCTGTTTTTACCATTGGCTCTTGGGGGCTACTACTTGCTAGGTGCATGGCGTCCGTTAGCAGCGGGAGCTTGGTTGTGCCTGGCTTCGTTAGTGTTTTATGGGTGGTGGAATCCGTATTTCGTAATACTGCTAATGATTTCAGTTACGGTTAATTATGCTATAGGTCTTGCTATATTAGCTTCTGAAAAGCGCCCACGAACGCAGCTTTGGATTTTAACTATTGGTATCGTAGCAAACTTGAGTGTTTTGTTTTACTACAAATACCTTGTGGCATTGCTGACGTTTCTAGCTGGCTTCGAGCTGGTTTCTCATAGCATCAGCGAACTTATCCTGCCTCTGGGGATTTCCTTTTTTACTTTTACTCAGTTGGGATACTTGCTTGACTGCAGGGCAGGGGTAGTCCGGGAGCGTGGTTTTGTCAGCTACGTGCTGTTTGTCACCTTTTTTCCTCATCTTATAGCGGGGCCCATACTGCATCATAAAGAAATGATGCCACAATTTTCCAATCGTGAGAGTTATCGACTTAAATCCGAAAATTTGTCGATTGGTGGGGCATTGTTTGTAATTGGCTTAGCCAAGAAAGTGCTGTTGGCGGATGGCATTGCACCTTGGGCGGAGGAGGGGTTTGATCATCCGGGGGGCCAACAAGCGCTCGCTGCATGGGGGACTTCGCTTGCCTATGCTTTGCAACTGTATTTTGACTTTTCTGGATACTCGGATATGGCAATGGGCCTATCTAAAATGTTTGGTATCCGGTTTCCGCTTAATTTTAATTCACCGTATAAATCTACAGGTATTATCGAGTTTTGGCAGCGTTTCCATATGACGCTGACTCGTTACCTTACGGCCTACTTGTACAATCCTATTGCTCTCGCAATAGTTCGGGCAAGAGCTGGCAAGGGCTTGCTTGTAGGCCGCAAGGCTACTGCAACTATTGGTGGGTTCGCCAGTATGGTTGGCTTTCCGACCATATTTACAATGGGTTTGGCGGGCATATGGCATGGCGCTGGATCACAGTTTTTGATTTTTGGTCTGTTGCACGGTGTTTATCTGACTATAAATCACGCATGGCGAATCTTTGGCCCACCTAGGGATATACCAAACAGCCGTTTCGTGCATGCTTGTTATGTGCTGCTGACATTTTCTTCTGTTGTCATTGCCCTAATTTTTTTCAGGGCACACAGCTCCTCGGACGCCTTTTCATTGCTTGCCGGCATGTTTGGCATGCGAGGCATAGAATCGCTGGACCATATTTTGTTTCCTATCACAACCTTGCTTCAGGGCTCTACTTATAGTGTTTCTGAAGTCGCACGGATGTTTATTGAACGATGGAGTCAAGGTCTGCTTATCGCTTTCTTATTATTTATTGTTTGGTGGGCGCCCAATGCCAACCAGATAATGAACATCCATTCACCTGCTCTCGAAGGGCCGGATGACATAGCACCGCATTGGCTTCGTTGGCAACCGACGCCTGCATGGACGCTATTTATCACGGTGTTGTTGCTCTACTCCATGTTGCATCTGCATAAAACTGCCCG
Source organism: Alcaligenaceae bacterium (assembly GCA_013416405.1). Classification (GTDB taxonomy): domain Bacteria; phylum Pseudomonadota; class Gammaproteobacteria; order Burkholderiales; family Burkholderiaceae_B; genus Pusillimonas_C. The sequence continues at coordinate 68,300 of JACCET010000003.1, read as the reverse complement.
ATTTTTATATTTTCAATTTTGACCACAGCCTCAAACACACTATGCTCAACAAATTAAGCTGTACCTTTCATCACATCGGAATAGCTTGTCGTGATTTGGATGCTGAGTCCGTTCATTGGCAGGCACTTGGGTATGTAATAGAAGAGCCTGAATTTGAGGATCCTGTGCAGCGTGTGCGCGGCCGATTCCTGGTTGGTCCTGGTCCGCGATTGGAGCTACTGACGCCCGCTGGGCCAGGGTCGCCGGTGGAAGGAGTGATCAAAAGACGGAACAAGATGTATCATCAGGCCTTTGAAGCGCCAGACTTCATGGCTGCTATTAGTGCTTTGGAAGCAGGCGGTGCAAGGCTCGTCTCTGAGCCTGCTTCGGCCGTTGCGTTTGATGGACGTCGCATCGCTTTTCTTCTTTTGCCCAACGCGAATCTCATAGAAATAATTGAGTCACCTGGGCCAACCGACAAAGAAAGTTGATTGTCTTCCTCTGCCACGCCACAGAAAGATATTACGACCCCCAATGGCTATTGGCCGCTCTCCAGTCTGCTAATAGTCGTACCGCCTCGGGGCTTGGGCCAATCAACCACGGATCTGCCGCAAAGGCTACAATATTGTTGGCGCCGTAGTTCTCGGCAATATCAAGTTGTTGTTTGACGCGCGAAAAATCGGCCGATATAGCCTTGAAGGTAGTGCCGTCCGTATTCTTGGAAGGCTGCTCTTCAAATAGCTCTACAATTAAATCAAATGTCATATGTCTCTCTCGCAGCAAAGAATGCAATGCTGCGATCGAGCGATAGCCTTCAAGTCCTGCCACGCCGACCCCGTCCTGGATCATGGGTCTGATTTCTACTTTATTTAGAATGATCGCCCACAGGCCCTCTAATGTTTCTTCAGATTTCAACTTGCTGAAATAAGTAGAAATTCCAGGTTGAATACCAGAGTGCTCGAAAGCCGATTTAGATAATTTGTCCAGCCAAGCCACTAGCAAATTCTGTTTAGCCGAAGGACTCCAGCTATGCTGTTCAATTTCATACGGTATATACCATCCCCGAAAGCCTGTTCGTTCTGGCCACTGCGCTGTAGCCATATAAGACTCACATCGTTGTAAGGTTTCGAGAAAAAATTCCGGTACGTGATTGAGATCAGGTGTTCTGAGAATTTCGTTCCAACGATCATCGTGCGGTAGCCCAATTTGCATGCCCATACCTAAAGATTCTGCTTCATCAAATACCATAGCCAAGGATTCCTCAGGAAAGCTCCAGCTTTCTGTGCCCCCCTCTTTTCCGATCCATTGGACAATTATTTCCCGATATCCCAATTCATATAGGAGGTTTAGGCGCTTGCGCCAGTCGTTACGCTTCAGATTGGCATGATCAGGCCAGAGCTGCAAAAAGGTGCTGTAAATATTCAGGCGTCGCCCGCAGCTCGCAATGCCCAAAAGCGTGGCAGCCGAAATGATTTGTAAAAAACGTCTTCTGTTTATTTGATTCATGCCGTTCTGATAATGTCATACGATTCACGATTGCGGAAAGTGGAATGACTTTGCGCACATCGTAGGTATGCATTATTTCGATAAGTCAGTACTTCTTGATTTGTTGCCCTATTGCCGTGTCAGACTACCTGGGCGATAAAAATAGCACATATATAGGTAGAGCGATCTTAATCAGCCCTTACAACTGGGTTCATGCAGCTTGAAGCCAATCTGGACTCGGCAAGGCGGGCCTGATGGACGTACCGGTCCAGCCCTACAGCTCGCCTTACGGCGTTACATACGGGCGGTGATGAACCGAGAGCAAGGGAAGTTTAGGGTGGAGTTTGGCTATTTAGCTACACATTCACCTTAAAGCCCTTGCAATCTTGCATCAAACCCGCTATTATTTATAGCTTGCCAATTTCAATTAGCGGCGAATTGCCCAGAGCAGTGCCTGGGGAACCAGCCCTTGATCTTAGGCAAAACATAAGTTTAAAGCAGCAAAAAATACCCGTGCTTACTGATAGGCATGAGTGTTCTAGCAGATTTCAACCCAGGGCCGGGTGTTGTTGCCGGGCCTGACGGGACCAAAACTGGTTGTGTGGTGCCATCTGGATAGGTGGGCCGCGCGTCTAAGTTGGAACAGGAAAAATCATGATCCAAATGCAGACCACGCTCAATGTGGCCGACAACACTGGCGCACGTTCCATCATGTGCATCAAGGTGTTGGGCGGCTCGAAGCGCCGTTATGCCGCTATCGGTGACATTATCAAGGTTAGTGTCAAAGATGCAGCGCCGCGCGGACGCGTCAAGAAGGGCGAAATTTATAACGCAGTAGTGGTTCGTACCGCTAAGGGCGTACGTCGCAAAGACGGTTCGCTGATCAAGTTCGGTGGCAATGCCGCTGTTCTGCTCAACGCCAAACTGGAACCCATCGGTACCCGTATCTTCGGACCTGTAACGCGCGAACTGCGTACAGAGAAGTTCATGAAGATCGTGTCCCTGGCTCCAGAAGTGCTGTAAGGAGCCCATCATGGAAAAAATCCGTAAAGGCGACGAAGTCATTGTGTTGACCGGTCGCGACAAAAAACGCCGCGGCACCGTATTGCAGCGTCTCGACGCTGACCACGTGTTGGTCGAAGGCATCAATGTTGTCAAGAAGCACGTCAAGGGCAACCCCATGGCGGGTACGCAAGGCGGCATCATCGACAAGACCATGCCCATCCACATTTCCAATGTGGCCCTTTTCAACCCCGAGAGCGGCAAGGCCGATCGCGTTGGTGTGAAAGTGGTAGATGGCAGCAAGGTCCGTGTATTCCGTTCCAGCGGCGCTGTCGTTGGTGCCAAGGCTTAAGGGGCGAAGAACATGGCTCGTTTACAAGAGTTTTACCGCAGCAAGGTCATGGCCGACCTGCAAGCCAAATTTGGCTACAAAAGCATCATGGAAGTGCCGCGCATCACCAAGATCACCCTGAACATGGGTGTGTCCGAAGCTGTTGCCGACAAGAAAGTCATCGAGCACGCTGTCTCTGACTTGACCAAAATTGCAGGCCAGAAGCCGGTTGTCACCAAAACCCGCAAGGCTATCGCAGGTTTCAAAATCCGCGAAGACTATCCCATCGGTTGCATGGTCACCCTGCGTGGCCAACGCATGTACGAATTCCTTGACCGCCTGGTCGCAGTGGCTTTGCCGCGTGTGCGCGACTTCCGTGGTATCTCGGGTCGTGCTTTCGATGGACGTGGCAACTACAACGTTGGGGTTAAAGAGCAGATCATTTTCCCTGAAATCGAATACGACAAAATCGACGCCGTCCGTGGGATGAACATCAGCATCATCACGACAGCCAAGACTGACGACGAAGCCAAGGCACTGCTTACCGCCTTCAGCTTCCCGTTTCGCAATTAAGGGGCGATGACGTGGCAAAACTTTCACTCATCAATCGCGACATCAAACGCGCCAAGCTGGCAGAAAAATTTGCACCCAAGCGTGCAGCACTGAAAGCCATCATCGATGACCAATCCAAGTCCGATGAAGAGCGCTATCAGGCTCGCCTGCAGTTGCAACAACTGCCGCGCAATGCAAGCCCAACCCGTCAACGTAATCGTTGCATCGTCACGGGCCGTGCGCGCGGTGTTTACAGCAAGTTCGGTTTAACTCGTCATAAATTGCGCGAAATGGCAATGCGTGGCGAAGTGCCGGGCATGACCAAAGCCAGCTGGTAGGAGAAATATACATGAGCATGAGCGATCCCATCGCCGACATGTTGACCCGTGTGCGCAATGCGCAACAAGTCAACAAAACGTCGGTAAGCATGCCCTCCTCGAAGCTTAAGGTAGCTATTGCTGCCGTGCTGAAAGACGAAGGCTATATCGACAGTTTCCAGATCATCGGTGAAAAGGCCAAGCCTGTTCTCGAGATCACCCTGAAATACTACGCTGGCCGTCCGGTCATCGAGCGTATCGACCGTGTGTCCCGTCCAGGGCTGCGCATCTACAAGGGCAGCAAGACCATTCCTCAGGTTATGAATGGTTTGGGCGTTGCTATTGTGTCGACTCCGCGCGGTGTCATGACCGATCGCAAAGCACGCGCCAACGGCGTGGGCGGCGAAGTGCTCTGCTACGTGGCATAAGGAGAATCATATGTCACGTATTGCTAAGTACCCCGTTCCCGTACCCCAAGGCGTAGAAGCTACGATCAGCGCGGGTCAAATTTCCGTCAAGGGTCCTCTGGGCTCCCTGACACAAGACCTGACGGGCGACGTTGTCGTTCGCCAGGAAGATGGCCAACTGACATTTGCTGTTGCCAACGATTCCCGCCAGGCCAAGGCCATGTCGGGTACTGTGCGCGCATTGGTTGCCAATATGGTAACTGGCGTCAGCAAAGGCTTCGAGCGTCGTTTGAATCTGGTTGGCGTGGGTTTCCGCGCTCAGGTTCAAGGCGAGGCCCTGAAGTTGCAGCTTGGTTTCTCTCACGATATCGTTCACAGCATGCCTGCTGGCATCAAGGTCGAGTGCCCCACTCAAACCGAGATCGTCATCAAGGGTTCCAACAAGCAGGTCGTTGGACAGGTGGCAGCTGAGATTCGTGCTTATCGCGAACCCGAACCCTACAAGGGCAAGGGTGTGCGTTATGCCGATGAACGCGTCATCATCAAAGAAACCAAGAAGAAATAAGCGCGCAGGCAAGGACGAATTATGGACAAGAAAATCTCCCGTTTGCGTCGCTCTGTTGCGACTCGTCGGAAAATCTCAGAGTTGCGTGTACATCGCCTCTCGATTTACCGCTCGAATCTGCACATTTACGCAAATATTATTTCGCCGGAAGGCGATCGTGTGCTCGTTAGCGCTTCAACGCTTGAGCCCGAAGTACGCAAAGAGCTCGCTAGCCAGAATGTCAACGGCGGTAACGTTGCCGCTGCTGGCGTGGTCGGCAAGCGCGTAGCCGAAAAAGCAAAAGCTGCCGGTATCGAGCTGGTTGCCTTTGATCGTTCGGGCTTCCGTTATCATGGCCGCGTCAAAGCGTTGGCCGACGCCGCGCGTGAAGCCGGCCTGAAGTTCTAAGCAAGGAATTGTCAAATGGCTAAAGCACAAGGCAGGCACGCCGCCGAAAAAGAAAACGACGACGGCTTGCGTGAAAAAATGATTGCGGTCAATCGCGTCAGCAAAGTGGTCAAGGGTGGTCGCACCATGAGCTTTGCTGCCTTGACCGTGGTAGGCGATGGCGACGGCCGTATCGGCATGGGCAAAGGAAAGGCCCGTGAAGTACCCGTCGCTGTACAAAAAGCAATGGAACAGGCACGTCGCGGTCTGGTCAAGGTGGCGCTTAAGAACGGCACCCTGCATCACACCGTAGTCGGCAAGCACGGCGCTTCCACCGTTCTCATTTCGCCAGCAGCAGAAGGTACCGGTGTTATCGCCGGCGGCCCAATGCGCGCTATTTTCGAAGTGATGGGCGTTCGTAACGTGGTTGCAAAGAGCCTGGGCTCCAGCAATCCTTACAACTTGGTCCGCGCAACGCTTAACGGCTTGCGTGCCTGCTCGACTCCTGCCGAAGTGGCTGCCAAGCGCGGCAAGTCGGTAGAAGAAATTCTGGGGTAAGTCATGGCACAGAAGCAAATCAAAGTAACTCTCGTGCGCTCTGTCATCGGCACCAAGGTATCTCACCGCGCAACCGTGCGTGGTCTGGGCCTGGGTCGCATTAACAGCAGCCGTGTGTTGAACGATACGCCCGAGGTGCGTGGGATGATCCGTAAAGTGGATTACCTCGTTACCGTCTCGGAAGCCTGAAAGGAATCGGGATGTCAGAAACTCAACTTAATACGCTATCACCAGCCGAAGGCAGCAAACGTGCTCGCCGCCGTGTTGGTCGTGGCATAGGCTCGGGCCTGGGTAAAACCGCTGGCCGTGGCCATAAAGGTCAAAAATCGCGTACTGGCGGTTTCCATAAAGTCGGCTTTGAAGGCGGTCAAATGCCTTTGCAACGCCGCTTGCCCAAGCGTGGTTTCACGCCTATGGGTCAGCATCTGTCCGCCGAAGTACGTCTGTCCGACCTCGAGCGCCTGCCTGTCGATGAAATCGATGTGCAAGTACTCAAGCAGGCCGGCGTGGTAGGCCAAGCCGTTCGTTTTGCCAAGGTCATCAAGTCCGGCGAACTGACGCGCAAGGTCGCACTGAAAGGCATTGCAGCAACGGCCGGCGCTCGCGCCGCAATCGAAGCTGCCGGCGGTTCGCTGGCTTAAGGGGCAACGGTGGCTAAAGCTCAGGCACAGAGTAAAGCAGGCCCTAAATACGGCGATTTAAAGCGTCGTATTGTGTTCCTGATTCTCGCCTTGGTGGTCTATCGCCTGGGAACTCACATTCCCGTTCCGGGCATCAATCCGGATGCACTGGCCGACATGTTCCAGCAAAACCAGAGCGGTATCCTGGGTTTGTTCAACATGTTTTCGGGTGGCGCGCTCGAGCGTTTCTCAGTATTCGCGTTGGGCATCATGCCGTACATCTCCGCTTCCATCATTATGCAGTTGATGGCGGTGGTGGTGCCTACGCTTGAAGCGATCAAGAAAGAGGGTGAATCGGGGCGTCGCAAGATTACCCAGTACACCCGTTACGGTACGGTGTTTCTGGCTTTGATACAGGCAGTCGGTATTTCGGTTGCCCTGGAATCACAGCCAGGTCTGGCCATTGATCCAGGCATGTTGTTCCGCTTTACCACCGTAGTAACGTTGGTAACCGGCACGATGTTCCTGATGTGGTTAGGCGAACAGATTACCGAGCGCGGTTTGGGCAACGGTATATCCATACTGATTTTTGCCGGTATTGTCGCGGGCTTGCCCAGCGCACTGGCAGGAATGCTCGACCTGGTACGTACGGATAGCATGTCGGTGTTGTCGGCGCTGTTCATTTTCGTGATGGTTATCGCTGTTACCTACTTTGTTGTGTTCGTCGAGCGCGGTCAACGCCGCGTTACGGTCAACTATGCGAAGCGTCAGGTTGGCAATAAGATCTATGGCGGGCAAAGTTCACATTTGCCGCTCAAGCTGAATATGTCCGGGGTTATCCCGCCCATCTTCGCTTCGTCCATCATCTTGCTGCCTGCTACGGTCACCAGTTGGTTCTCCAGCAATCCGAACATGCGGTGGCTGGGTGATCTGGCTGCTGTACTGTCGCCCGGGCAACCGCTATACATTACGTTGTATTCCGCCGCTATTATTTTCTTTTGCTTCTTTTATACAGCGTTGGTGTTCAATAGTCGTGAAACGGCAGACAACCTTAAGAAAAGTGGTGCATTCGTTCCGGGTATCCGGCCAGGTGATCAAACCGCTCGCTATATCGACAAGATACTAATGAGACTGACCCTGGCAGGCGCCTTGTATATAACACTGGTGTGTTTGTTGCCAGAACTTATGCAAGCACGCTGGAATGTACCGTTCTACTTTGGTGGTACGTCGTTGTTGATTATCGTGGTGGTTACCATGGACTTCATGGCACAGGCGCAAGCCTACATGATGTCTCACCAATACGACTCGCTGCTCAAGAAGGCGAACTTCAAGGGTACCGGGCTGCCCATGCGGTAAAAAGATATGGCAAAGGACGACGTCATACAAATGCAAGGAGAGGTTCTCGAGAACCTTCCCAACGCAACTTTTCGCATCGAACTCGAAAACGGCCATGTGGTATTGGGTCATATATCAGGCAAGATGCGTATGCATTACATCCGGATTCTGCCGGGTGACAAGGTCACAGTGGAACTCACGCCCTATGATCTGTCGCGTGCCAGAATTGTTTTCCGCTCTAAATAAGCGGCCGGTTACAGGAAACTAGGAGTCAACCATGAAGGTAATGGCATCGGTAAAGCGGATCTGCCGCCACTGCAAGATCATTAAACGTCACGGCGTGGTGCGCGTCATTTGCACCGACCCACGTCACAAGCAGCGTCAAGGCTAAGCCTGGCGCAACGGATTTAACAAGGAACAGTCATGGCCCGTATTGCTGGCATCAACATTCCGCCGCATCAACACGCCGAAATCGGTCTTACCGCGATTTTTGGTATTGGTCGCACTCGCGCTCGCAAAATCTGCGAATCCGCTGGTATCGAACTTTCCAAAAAGGTCAAGGATCTGACCGACGCCGAACTCGAGCGTATCCGCGAACACATTGGCGTGTTCTCGGTTGAAGGTGATTTGCGTCGCGAAGTACAACTTTCGATCAAGCGTTTGATCGACTTGGGAACTTATCGGGGCATGCGCCACAAGCGTGGCTTGCCTGTACGTGGTCAACGCACCCGTACCAACGCCCGCACCCGCAAGGGGCCGCGCCGCGCTGCTGCTTCCCTGAAGAAATAATCGAGGAATAGAAGATGGCGAAAGCTTCCAACAGCGGCGCATCGCGCGTACGCAAAAAAATCAAGAAGAGCGTCTCGGACGGCATTGCGCACGTTCACGCGTCCTTCAACAACACGATCATCACTATTACCGATCGTCAGGGCAACGCATTGTCCTGGGCAACATCGGGTGGTGCAGGTTTCAAAGGCTCGCGTAAGTCCACACCGTTTGCCGCCCAGGTGGCAGCCGAGTCGGCAGGTCGCGTAGCGTTGGAATATGGCATCAAAACACTAGAAGTTCGCATCAAAGGGCCCGGCCCTGGCCGTGAATCGTCCGTGCGTGCACTGAATGCTCTGGGTATCAAAATCTCCAGCATCTCAGACATCACGCCCGTGCCGCATAACGGCTGCCGCCCGCCCAAGCGTCGTCGCATCTAAGAGGAAGCATCATGGCACGTTATATTGGACCTAAATGCAAACTCTCGCGTCGCGAGGGTACAGATTTGTTCTTGAAGAGCGCTCGTCGCTCACTCGACTCGAAATGCAAAATCGAGTCCAAACCCGGTCAGCATGGCCGTACATCGGGTGCCCGCACCTCTGATTACGGTGTGCAGCTGCGTGAAAAGCAAAAGCTCAAGCGCATGTACGGTGTTCTGGAAAAGCAATTCCGCAAATACTTTGCTGAAGCTGAGCGTCGCCGTGGCAACACTGGCGAGACCCTGATTCAGTTGCTGGAATCGCGTCTGGACAACGTCGTCTATCGCATGGGTTTTGGCTCGACACGCGCAGAAGCACGTCAGCTGGTTAATCACCGCGCCGTCGAGCTCAACGGCCACACCGCCGATATCGCTTCCATGCTGGTCAAGGCTGGTGACGTGATCTCGATCCGTGAAAAAGCCAAGGCTCAACTGCGTATCCGTGAATCGCTGGATCTGGCCACAGGCCAAGGCTTGCCCCAGTGGGTTGAAGTCGATCCAAGCAAACTTACTGGTACGTTCAAGCAGGCTCCTGATCGCGCTGATGTCGCTCGTGACGTCAACGAATCGATGGTTGTCGAGCTGTACTCGCGCTAATCGCAGTATTGCAGTAACTCCGCTTATCGCCCACTTTTCCGGCCCAGTCCGGAAGGTGGGCTTTGCGGTTCATTTGCCGGTTTACCGGTTAGTCCGTCAGCCTTATCGGTGTAACGAGCCGAGGGTATTGAAAAGGAATACACATGCTGTCTCAAGGTTTTCTGAAACCCCGTTCGATCGAAGTCGAACCCGTAGGCAAAAATCACGCTCGTGTCGTGATGGAGCCATTCGAACGTGGCTATGGCCACACCCTGGGCAATGCCCTGCGCCGCATCTTGCTGTCGTCCATGACGGGCTATGCGCCCACCGAAATCCAAATGACCGGCGTGGTTCACGAGTACTCTACCGTTGCCGGCGTTCGTGAAGATGTGGTCGATATTCTGTTGAACCTGAAAGGCGTGGTGTTCAAGCTGCATAACCGCGAAGAAGTCACCCTGGTGCTGCGCAAGCAAGGCGCCGGTGTTGTGCTGGCCAGCGATATCGAATTGCCGCACGATGTAGAAATCATCAACCCTGATCACGTCATTGCGAACTTGACCGACGCCGGCAAGCTCGAAATGCAGATCAAGGTTGAACAGGGCCGTGGCTATGTGCCTGGTAACGTTCGTGCCTTGTCCGATGATCGCACTCACACCATAGGCCGTATCTTGCTCGACGCATCGTACAGCCCTGTGCGTCGTGTCAGCTATGCCGTGGAAAGCGCCCGGGTTGAACAGCGTACCGACCTCGATAAACTGGTTCTCGACATCGAAACCAATGGCGTTGTGTCGCCAGAAGAAGCAGTTCGCCAATCGGCCCGCATCCTGATGGATCAGATCTCGGTATTTGCCGCGCTGGAAGGCGCCGGCGATGCGTACGACGATACCCCATCGCGTGCTGCCCAGCAGATCGATCCCGTGTTGCTGCGTCCGGTCGACGACCTGGAACTGACCGTGCGTTCGGCCAACTGCCTGAAAGCCGAAAACATCTACTACATCGGCGATCTTATCCAGCGTACCGAAAACGAGCTGCTCAAGACCCCCAACCTGGGTCGCAAGTCGCTGAACGAAATCAAGGAAGTTCTTGCCGCACGCGGCCTGACTCTGGGCATGAAGCTCGAGAGCTGGCCTCCTCTGGGTCTGGAACGTCCTTAAAACGTAATACACGGGTAGCCCAAGGGGTGCCCGTGGCAACAAAGACCTGGCACTAAATATGCTAAAGTCTTGCCCTCACCCGGACCGCAGCCTGGCTGATAGAAGATCCGGTTAACCGGCAGGTTCTCCTGCCAATTTAGATTCATAAGGAAAATACCATGCGTCACCGTAGTGGATTGCGTAAACTAAATCGCACCAGTAGCCATCGTCTTGCCATGTTCCGCAACATGGCCGTTTCGTTGCTTACTCACGAAGCTATCAAAACCACTTTGCCTAAAGCCAAAGAACTGCGCCGCGTTGTCGAACCGCTGATCACATTGGGCAAAGAGCCAACTCTGGCCAACAAGCGTTTGGCTTTCGCCCGTCTGCGTGATCGCGACGCCGTGATCAAGTTGTTTGCTGAAATCGGTCCCCGCTACAAAGAGCGTAATGGCGGCTACACCCGTGTTCTGAAAATGGGCTTCCGCCAAGGCGACAATGCTCCCATGGCTTTCATGGAATTGGTCGACCGTCCGGAAGTTGAAGAAGTCGAAGCCGAATAAGCATTCAGGCATTACCAGGAAACGGGCTCAGGCCCGTTTTTTTACGCCTGCTGTGGTCCTGGCGGCACTGGTGCCGGTCGAGGGCGCGGCTTTGTAGTGCCGGCAGTCGTCCATTGCGCCAGCGCAAGGCGGGATAGGCGTGCCCGGGGTAAACTCATTGCTTACAGATACTTGGAAAGAGCCCGCCTGTGACTTCCTCCTTATATGCCGACCACGATGTCGTGGTCATTCTTAGCAATGCGCCCGATATGTTGTTGGCCAAACGCATTGCACATGTGCTGGTCGAAGAGCATTTGGCAGCCTGCGTGAACCTTGGCGTACAAGGCTTGTCTATGTACATGTGGCAGGGCGAGCTGGAAGGCACGGAAGAAATCCCCCTAACCATCAAAACCACCGGAACGCGGGCTCAGGCCCTGATCGAACGCTTGATGGACCTACACCCTTACGAAGTACCAGAGGTGCTGGTGTTGCCCGTCCTGGGTGGTTCTGTCAGCTATCTGGAATGGGTACGTGCGCAAGTACAGGTTTAAAGGAAAGTTTATGCGGTACATGCCGCGACTCAACAATACGACACAGCCCCCGGCAACTGTTGCGCTGATGACCATGCGCACGAACAGGCGGCGCCTATTCCTGGCGGCGGTGGTGCTGCTCAGCGTGCTGCTGGCGGCATTCCTGCTGCGCACCAGCCCGGCGCAGGCCGAAGAAGAGTTCCTGGATCCGGAAATCGCCTTTGTGATGTCGGCGGCAAGCCTGGCCCCCGACACGCTGGATATCCACTTCAAGATTGCGCCCGAGTATTACATGTACCGAGAGCGCTTCGAGGTTGCCGTCAGTCCGCAAGCAGCTGCCGGGGCAGTGGGCGTGCCGGTTTATCCCGCTGGCATAGTTAAATACGACCCCACCTTCGAGCGGGATCTGGAAGTTTATTACGACCAGGTCACGGTACGTCTGCCGCTGGTCGAAGGCACCGGTCAACCTTTGATCCTGGCCGTTACCAGTCAGGGCTGTGCCGATGCGGGGCTGTGCTATCCCCCCATGACCAAGGAAATTCAGCTGGCGCCCGTTGCCGGCGGCTATCAGGCACAAGGGCAGCACGTGGTGGCCAGTGTGCCGGCGCCTCGTTCGCAGGCGGAACTGGCCTCGGCCGGCGCTGGTGCCGCTGTGGCGGATAAAGCGAGCATGGGCAGTGCCCTGACGCTGGGCGATACGGGATTTGCGTCTTATCTGGCCAGTGCGGGCTGGATGGAAATCATTGCCTTGTCGTTGTTGCTGGGCCTGCTGCTGTCGTTCACGCCTTGTGTTCTGCCCATGGTGCCCATACTGCTCGCCATACTGGCCGGCAGTGCGGGCGAACAGAAGCAGCTGTCGCGCTGGCGCGGACTGTCGCTGGCGGCGATGTTTGTACTGGGTATGTCCTTGGTCTATACGGCGCTGGGAATTGCCGCAGGCCTGATAGGCGCCAGCCTGGCCAATTGGCTGCAAACGCCATGGATATTATCCGTGTTCGCCGTGGTGCTGGCTGTGCTGGCCCTGGCGATGTTCGACCTGTTTACCATACAGGTTCCTGCCGCCATGCAGTCGGCGCTCAATCATCGACTGGCACGTTTGCCTGGCGGCCGCTATGGCGGTGTCTTCCTGATGGGGATGGTGTCGGCGTTGATCGTGGGGCCTTGCGTTGCCGCGCCGCTGGCGGGCGTTCTGTTGTTCATTTCTCAAACCGGCGACCTGGTGCTGGGCGGAACGGCCTTGTTTGCCATGGCCTGGGGCGAGGGCCTGCTGCTGCTGGTCGTTGGCGCCACGTCAGGTTTGTTGCTGCCCAAGGCAGGCCCCTGGATGAACGGCATCAAGCGGTTATTCGGTATTTTGCTGCTGGCCACCGCCTGGTGGATGGTCAACTCCATTTTGCCCGGCTGGTTGAATATGCTGGGCTGGGCCATCCTGGCCTTATGGGGCGCCACTATGCTGGGCGCCTTCGAGGCCGTGCCAGCCGGTGCAGGCGCGGGGCGTTTTCTGAACAAGGCCCTGGGTTTGGTGCTGGCGCTTTGGGCTGCCGTGCTGATCGTGGGCATGGCCGCCGGTGGCCGCGAACTGCTGCGCCCGCTCGCGCCTTTTACGGCGTCGACCACAGCAGGTGGCAGCACGCAGGTCAGCTTGAGTCTAGACGCGGTCAAGCAGCAGTTCACGCAGGTTCGCTCGGTTGCCGAGCTGGATAATCTGCTGGCGAATACGAATCGGCCCGTGATGCTGGATTTTTACGCCGATTGGTGTGTGTCGTGCCTGGAGATGGAAAAATTCACATTCAGTGATCCGACTGTAGCGGCGCAGATGTCGCAGTTGCTGCTGGTACAGGCGGATGTCACCAAGAATACCGAGGATGACCGGGCGCTGCTCAAGCGCTTCAATCTGTTCGGGCCGCCGGGCATCATTTTCTTTAACGCACAGGGCCAGCAGTTGGCCGATGCTCGGGTCGTCGGCTTCAAGAATGCTCGCGATTTCGGCGCTGTGCTCGACAGGGTCTTGGACGGCGGCAGCGGGACTGCACTTAGCAGTTTGCTGCTGCAGGGTGGGGGCAGGTAGTTCGACTACAGGTTTCTATGGGGGCGGCGGTGTCAGGCGGTTCGACTGCTGATTTCTAGGGGCGTGTACCGGTCCTTGTAGGCCGGGCTTTGCTCCTCGTGACGGGTTCGGCGCCTGCGCGCCGAACACCGCGTCGCTCGCTCGTCCGCCCATACGGGCTGCCTTCGCCTCCGGCTCGCTCCGCCCCGAAAGTCGCCGCAGCCCGACCCACAAGGATCGGCACACTGCAGCCACAGAGATTAGCCGCAGTCGAACCGCCTGACGCCTTGGGGTGCGGAACAGTTCGTAGCGACGGCTGGCAAATGACAGGTACCGTTTACCCCTGCATTTCATTGGTGTGGTGTGGGTGTCTGCCCTGGGCTGGGCGACTTTTGAGCAAGCCGCAGCAGGCGCCAGGCGGCGGGGCGGAAGAGGGCCTGCTGTCTGAGTCACGCATCAGCCCACAGGCGGCTGATGCGTGGCGAGTTCAGGCCCGACCCCGACGAATGGCGCTTGCAAGGGCACCCCCGAAGGGGGCGCAGCGAGCGGAGCACAGTCCGGGGCAGACACCCACACCATGCAAGAAACCAGTCAACGGTATAAGCCGCCTATTCCAACGTAAACCCAGCGTTAATTGACACCTGCCAGTACGCCACCTTCCCGTCTACAACATGACCGCGCGTGTCGGTCACCGTAAACCACTGAATATTGCGCACCGTTTCGTTAGCTTTCGCGAGTGCAGTGTTAACCGCGTCTTCAATGCCAACAGCCGACGAGCCCGTCAGCTCAAGGTGCTTGTAAACATGATTACCCATACGTTACTCCTAAAGTCAGAGGTTGAGTCCTCGTGGTACACCTTCAGAGCCAGCAAGCCACATGCCCGCGCATACAAGAGACCTGCCGAATGGCCGGCCGACGACGCTTACTGCTCCTTCAAAATCTTGGCTGCGGCCACCGCAAAATACGTCAGAATGCCATCGCCACCGGCCCGCTTGAACGCAAGCAAAGACTCCATCATCACCTTGTCGTGATCCAGCCAGCCATTCGCGGCGGCGGCCTTGATCATCGCGTACTCGCCGCTGACCTGATACGCATAGGTCGGCATGCCGAAGGCATTCTTCACATCACGCAGAATATCCAGGTAAGGCATGCCAGGCTTGACCATCACCATATCGGCGCCCTCGCGGATATCGGCCGCCACCTCGCGCAAAGCCTCGTCGCGGTTGGCCGGATCCATCTGGTAGGTAAATTTGTTCGATTTACCCAGATTGGCTGCCGAACCGACCGCATCGCGGAACGGGCCGTAGAACGCGCTGGCATACTTGGCGGAATACGCCATGATGCGCGTATCGATGAGCTGGTCGGCCTCGAGTGCCATGCGTATGGCGCCAATACGGCCATCCATCATGTCGCTGGGCGCAACGATATCAACGCCTGACTGAGCTTGTACCAAGGCTTGGCGAACTAGCATCTCGACCGTAGGTTGATTCAAGACATAACCGTCGTCGTCGATAATGCCATCCTGGCCGTGGCTGGTGTAAGGATCCAGCGCAACATCGGTTAGCACACCCAGTTCTGGAAAGCGCTGCTTGAGCGCCGCCACCACCCGGGGCACCAGGCCGTCAGGGTTGGTGGCCTCGACCCCGTCGGGTGTTTTCAGACTGGGGTCTATAACAGGAAACAGCGCCAGTACGGGAATATCAAGACTGACACATTCTTCGGCGGCCTCGAGCAGTGTATCGGGTGAATAACGTACGACGCCGGGCATGGAGGGCACAGGCTCACGCACACCCTTGCCTTCCATCACGAAAACAGGATAGATCAGGTCATTGGTGGTCAATACATTTTCACGTACCAGCCGGCGTGAAAAATCGTCGCGACGATTGCGTCGCAGACGGGTAGAGGGGAAATTGCTGAACGGAAGGAACGAAGTCATGGCACTACCTTGGGGGAAATCCAGTTTTCAATTTGGGCTGTAGCCGTATCCAGGCCCAGGCGATGGGTGGCAGAGAACGGCATGGCATTTAGCGCGCCAATATCGGCAAGCTGCTTCTTGACTGCCTGAACGGCCTTGATACGCTGACCATAAGGGAATTTGTCGGCCTTGGTCAACAAGGCCAGCACGGGTGTGCCGGTTGGTGCGATCCAGTCGGCCAGGCGGCGATCCAGTTCGGTGACGCCGCGACGTATATCTATAAGTATGACGATGCCGGCCAGCGAAGGGCGGTCACGCAGATAGCCACCCAGTACGTCGGCCCACTCTTCGCGCGCCTCGCGGGCGACCGATGCATAGCCATATCCGGGCAAATCAACCAGGAAGCCCAGAAATGCGCCTTGCTCGACCGGGTCAGGTATGCCGAACAGGTTGATCAAGCGGGTGCGGCCGGGTGTTTTACTGGAAAACGCCAGGCGACGCTGATTGGTCAGTACATTGATGGCTGACGATTTGCCCGAGTTCGATCGGCCAACAAAACAGACTTCAGCCGTTGTTGGAGGCGGCAGCTGATCAAGCCTGGCGGCGGAAACGGTGAAGGAAGCGCGGTGTAAAATGGACACAATGAGTACCTGGTACGGTTTAATTTAACTGCTATTGTATAATCGCAGGTTTGAAACGTTGCGTCATTTCTTCCAGGGGCTGCTTTGGACAGAAGTGGCATTGTCACAGTGGTGTCTATCGCACCCGGATCGAATAGCGATCGTCGAGGTCTTCATGAAGCTTATGCTTTCCAGAATCGTAATTGCCAGCGGCCTGCTGCTGGGGTCTTCCGTAGTTTCATTAGCGCATGCTGCGGACGTGGCCGTTGCCAAGCCCGATGCCGCCAAAGGCGAGCAGCTATACACCAATGGCGATATGTCACGTGGCGTTTTGGCCTGTGCCAGTTGCCATGGGGCTGCGGGCAATAGCACGATTCCCGTCAATCCCAACCTGGCCAGTCAGCCGCACGAATATCTGGTCAAGCAATTGGTCGATTTTGCACCGAAAAACGAAAACTCCAAACCGGCCCGTGGCGGCCCTAATGGCGCGCCTTCGGTCATGACTCCCTTTGCCTCGGCGCTTACTGCTGAAGACCGGCAAAATATTGCTTACTATCTGGCCCAGCAACCTCTGGATCCGGAAGCTGCCGGTACGGCCAGCAACGAGGCCACCATGGAGCGTGGTCAGCATATCTGGCGCGGTGGCTTGCCCGATCGCAAGGTTCCCGCCTGTGCCGGCTGCCACTCGCCCAACGGCGCGGGCATACCCGGAGCCTATCCTCGCCTGGCAGGCCAGCATCCCAGCTATCTTGCCGACCAACTCAAGCATTTCCGCAGCAACGATCGTGCCAATAACACGGTCATGCACGAAATCGCCGACCGTATGTCCGATGCCGACATTGCGGCGGTAGCTGATTACGCTGCGGGCTTGCGCTAACAGCAAGCATGACTTGCCGCGGCAAAGTACTGCGGCAAGCGGTTTAAAATAAAGGGGACGCTGTTGCCAGCATCCCCTTTTTTATGAAGATCACACCTGTGAAAACTGCTACATCCACACGACGCCTGGGCGCAGATGTCTTCGAACTGCTGGGCTCAATGCGGTTTGCCGTCAGCCTGTTGATGTTCATTTGCGTGGCCAGCCTGATCGGCACGGTGCTGCAGCAAAATCAGGCGTCCAATGGATACATCGACCAGTTCGGGCCTTTCTGGTTCGCGGTCTTCGACAAGTTCTCCATCTGGCATATCTACAACAGTTGGTGGTTTTTGTTGATCATGACCTTTTTGGTGGTGTCGACCAGCATTTGTTTGTTGCGTAACGCGCCGAAAATGGTGCGAGACATGCAGTCTTTTCGCGAATATGTGCGCGCCAGCAGCCTGCGCTCTTTTCACCACCGGGTCGAAACCGTATCGCCCATGGCGCCGGCTGACAGCTTGAAGCGTGTGCAGGGCTGGCTGGGACAGCAAGGTTACAAATACAAGCTCAGGCAGGATGGCGATAGCGTCATGCTGGCCGCCAAGAAAGGCAGCGCCAACCGGTTGGGCTATATTTTCGCTCATGCCGCCATTGTTGTGATCTGTGTCGGAGGCCTGCTGGACAGCGAATTACCAGTCCGCCTTCAAGTCTGGCTAGGCGATAAACAGCCCATTACCGAGAACATGCTGATATCCCAGGTTCCCGAGACGGGGCGCTTGTCGGCGCGCAATCCCAGCTTCCGGGCCAATATGCTGGTGCCGGAAGGCGCGCAAAGCAGCAGCGGCATCATTGCCGTTGACGAGGGTGTGCTGGTACAGCCTTTGCCCTTCAGCCTGAAGCTGAACAAGTTCATCGTTGATTACTATTCAACCGGTATGCCCAGCAGCTTCAAGAGCGAAGTCGAGGTGACCGACCCCGAAACAGGCGACACCTTCAGCCAGACCATAGAAGTGAATGAACCCTTGCGCTACAAGGGCGTTACCGTCTATCAGTCCAGTTTTGACGACGGGGGCAGTACACTGGAACTGGTCGGCTACCCCTTGGCAGGGGCTTCGGCCCAGCCTTTTGATCTAGATGGCACGGTTGGATCCAGCGTTGATATCACGGCCACCGGTAGCGGTCGGCCCATACCCTTGAACATAGAGTTTTCGGGACTGCGCGTGATCAACGTAGAAAACCTGTCTGGCGACGCTGAGCCTCAGCCCAAGGCCGTCATCGAGCACGTGGCCGCAGTAACAGGCAGTGCGGCCGGCGCCAAGAACGATCATTTGCAGAATGTGGGCCCCAGCGTGCAGTACCGCATCATTGGCGAGGACGGGCAGGCGCACGAGTTCACCAATTACATGCTGCCCATGGTGCTGGACGGCAGCCCGGTATTCCTAGTGGGCGTGCGCGATTCCGAAGCCCAGCCTTATCGTTATATCCGGATTCCTGCCGACGCCGACAACTCGGTGGTCGAGTTCATGAACTTGCGTGCGGCGCTGGCCCAGCCGGCCTTAGTGCGCGAAGCGGCGGTTCGGTTTGCGCAGAAAAATGCCAATACTTCTTCCATGCCGGCCCCCATGCTTGAAAAGGCGGCCCAGGGTGCACTAGAAACTTTTTATCGTCAGGGTTTTAATGGCATCATCGAGAAAGTCCCCGAGTCGGATCGCGAAAAAGTACTTGGCTTTGCGGTGCCCATGATTCAGTTAACATTGACTGAGTTGCGCGACGTGGTGCGTGAACGTTCCGGTTTGCCTGCGGTCAAATACGAAGGTTCAGGCGCAAGCAAGGATGAACAATGGGTGCAGATGTCGCTCTTGGCGCTGGCCAATCTGCCCGATTATCCGGCGCCGGTATTCCTGACGCTGAAAAGCTTCAAGCAGCTCGAGGCCAGTGTATTCCAGGTGGCACGTAGCCCGGGCAAGAATACGGTTTATCTGGGCAGTCTATTTTTGGTTATAGGCGTTTTTTCTATGTTCTATATTCGTGATCGTAGAATCTGGGTATGGGTCAAACCACATGCCGACGGCAGCGAATTGCTGGCCGCCATGACATCTCAGCGGCGCACCCTTGATTTCAATCACGAGTTCGATCGCTTCAAAGAGGCGTTCAAACGCCTTGCTACGTAAAAGGTTCTTCCTATGAGCGACTCAATTCTTTCGTCGGGCGCACCGATGTGGCAAGACGCCATGACCGCCAGTGGCGACTCGCGCGGTCATCGGGGCAAGCCCGACTGGACCGATATCGTATTTTTCCTGATTCTGGCTGTCGGCGCCGGCGTGGCACTGACCCAGTTCAGTGCAAGCATGGACTACTACGAGAAGCTCATACTCTGTGGCGCGGTGCTTGGGCTGAGCTGGATGGCTTGGTTGTGGCGACCCTTGCGCACCCTCATGATAGCCGCCGGTGCAAGCGCCCTTTTCGCCATTTGGCTGTATAGCGGCGGCGATGGGCTAGGGCAAGGTGATATCACCCGCGCCGAAAGTATCTTCTTCCTGCAATATCTGTTCTCTTCCCAGTCGGCCATTCTATGGATGTGTTCGCTGTTTGTGCTGGCCATGGTGTGCTACTGGGTGGGTTTCGTCAGCACGACCGCAGCTTGGCTGGGCACGGTACTGACCTGGGGCGCTGTGTATGCGGGTGTTACGGGCCTGTTGGTGCGTTGGCGTGAAGGGCACCTGCTGGGGCCCGATATCGGGCATATTCCGGTCAGTAATCTGTACGAAGTGTTCGTGCTGTTTGCCCTGATTACCGCCTTGTTCTACCTGTATTACGAACGACGCTACGCCACACGCGCGCTGGGCGGCTTTGTGCTGCTGGTGATCAGTTCGGCGGTGGTGTTTTTGCTTTGGTATACGTTTACCCGCGATGCCTTCCAGATTCAGCCGCTGGTGCCCGCACTGAAAAGCTGGTGGATGAAGTTGCACGTGCCCGCCAATTTCATAGGCTATGGCACTTTTTCTTTGGCGGCCATGGTGGGGTTTGCCTACCTGGTCAAAGAAAACGGCCAGACGCGTTCGCTGGCCAAGCTGGCCCCGTTGTTCATAGTGGGCGCTATCCTATGTGCGGAACCCATGATGTTCGGCTCGCGTGAATTGTCGGCCACCTGGATGCTGTATTTCGGCATAGGCGCCATTATCGTGGGCACCATTCTGGCGTTTCGCGGGCCTATTGCCAGCAAGCTGCCTTCACTGGAAATCCTCGACGACATCATGTATCGGGCCATAGCCGTGGGCTTTGCCTTCTTTACGGTAGCCACCATTCTGGGCGCCTTATGGGCCGCCGACGCCTGGGGTACTTATTGGCAGTGGGATCCCAAAGAGACCTGGGCGCTTATCGTCTGGCTGAATTATGCTGCCTGGCTGCATATGCGGCTAATGAAGGGCCTGCGCGGCACCATGGCCGCATACTGGGCCCTCATAGGCCTGGTGATCACAAGCTTTGCCTTCCTGGGCGTCAATATGTTCCTGTCGGGCCTGCATTCCTACGGCGAGCTGTAACAGCGCGGCAGGAGAGCAGGCAAAATAATACCGGGCAAAGACCCGGTATTATTTTGCCTGCTCTCCTGCTTACTTCAGGATGGTTTCGCTGGCATACAGGCTTTCCAGTGATTCACGGGGCCGCACCAGCTGTGCCGTGGCGCCGTCAACGATCACTTCAGCCGCGCGGGGGCGTGTGTTGTATTGGCTGGACATGGTGAACGCGTACGCGCCCGCCGACATGATAGCCAACAGGTCGCCTTGCTGTAGGGCGAACTGACGATCACGCGCCAGCCAGTCGCCGCTTTCACAAATTGGCCCGACGATATCGTACACGTTGCCTTCCTCTGGGCGCGGCTGAACCGCTTCAACGCTATGCCAGGCATCGTAAAGCGTGGGGCGTACCAAGTCGTTCATGGCGGCGTCTACGATGGCGAAATTCTTGGCCTCGCTGTGTTTCAGGTATTCAACCCGCGTAAGCAGCACGCCGGCATTACCCACCAACGAGCGTCCGGGTTCCAGAACAATTTGCAGCTCATCGAGTTGATGCTGCTTGAGCGCCTTAAAAACCTGATCCAGCAGATCGCTGGGAGTGAGCGGCTTTTCGTCGGTGTAGCGTATGCCTATGCCACCCCCCAGGTCCAGATGCTTCAGGTGTATGCCGTGGCTGGTCAGGGTCTGGATCAGGGCGATCAGCTTGTCCAGTGCGTCAAGGTAGGGGCTGACCTCGGTAATCTGAGAGCCAATGTGGCAATCCAGACCGACAATGTTCAGGCTGGGAAGCGTAGCGGCGAACTGATAGACCTGAACAGCATGCTCAATGGCAATGCCGAACTTGTTCTCTTTCAGACCTGTGGAAATATAAGGGTGGGTCTGCGCATCGACATCGGGATTGACGCGCAGCGATACCGGCGCGACCTTGCCCATTTCCTGTGCAACTTCGGCCAGGCGTGTCAGTTCGGCTTCCGATTCGACGTTAAAGCATTTCACGCCGGCCTCGAGGGCGGCTTTCATTTCCCAGACTTGCTTGCCAACGCCCGAAAAAACGACTTTGCCAGGGTCAGCGCCCACGGCCAGCACGCGGGCCAGTTCGCCGCCCGACACGATATCAAAGCCTGAGCCCAGATTCTTGAATTCATTAAGCACAGCCAAGTTGGAGTTGGCTTTCATGCCGTAGCACACCAGTACATTACGGCCTTCACAGGCTACCCGATAAGCTTCCCAGGCGTCGTGCAAGGCCTGGCGCGAATAGACGTACAGGGGCGTGTCGTAGGTATCGGCCAGTTGGGCTAGCGAAAGGTCTTCGGCGTGCAGCACGCCATTATTGAACTTGAAATGAGGGGCAACAGTCATCGCGGATGGCTAGGTAGCAGTTAAAGTTGCGGGCTTGGTGCCCGGTATTTGATTTTACTGGATAGCGCCTGTTGCTGCCGATGGAGGCCCTCCGGCCTCGACGGCGGCTTCGCTGTCAGGCAGCGTTGTCGATGTCGGGGGCGTTGTCAGTGAGGCGTCGGGGGCTGGTGGTGGCATATATAAAGGCCCCTTGTAGCCGCAGGCGGTCAGCATCGCAGCCAAAGACAGGCCGGCAAGCAAGCGAAAGGCAGTCTTGCAGTGGGTATCAAGGCATTTGGGCATAAGCGTCCAATTAAAACGGTATGTTAGGCGGTTCTTCGCGTCGCGCTCCGCCACCACCCGTCAGTTGGTTAAGCAGGTCTCCTATGCCGTCCATACCGCCGCCATCAAGGGGGACGTCTTGGGGTGATGGCAGGCCGACGCGCGCGATGGCCTGGCCGGGAGGGAATTCATCGAAGTAGAACTCGCCGTCGATTTTGCTTAGGCCGCTGGGCATGGGGCCAGGAGGCGTCTCGGGTTGGTCTTTCAGGGCGGCGCGCATGTAGTCCAGCCAGATGGGCAGCGATGCGCCACCCCCCGTTTCACTGGAGCCCAGCGAGCGTGGCCGATCGTAGCCCATCCAGACTACACCGACGAGCTTGGGTGTGAAGCCAGCAAACCAGGCGTCATGCGAATCGTTGGTGGTGCCGGTTTTGCCGCCGATGTCGTTGCGTTTCAGTTCGCGATGCACGCGAGCGCCTGTACCGGAAGTGGCCACGCCGCGCATCAAGTCATTCATGACATAAACCGTGCGTGGATCTATGGCCCTGGCGGCGGCGTCGCCAGCAATGACGGGCTTGGACTGCATGATGACTTTGCCGCTGCTGTCAGTGACGTGATCGATCAGATAGGGCGGTACACGATAGCCGCCATTGGCAAATACGGCATAGGCACCCGCCAGTTGCAGCGGTGTGACACTGCCCGCACCCAGCGCGAGCGGCAATACTGCGGGTTGGCGAGCACGATCGAAACCGAAACGGGTGATGTAATCTTGCACATACTTGGGCCCGACGGCCTGCATGATGCGGATGGAGACCATGTTCTTGGACTTGTACAGGCCCTGGCGCAGCGTCAGCATGGGTTCGTATTTGCTGCCGTAGTTTTTAGGTGACCAGGCCTTGGAGCCGGTTTGCGCCGCAGTCAGCACGAAGGGTTCATCGGATATCTGGGTGGCGGGAGTCAGGCCGCGTTCCAGTGCCGAGGCATAGATAAAGGGCTTGAAGGCCGAGCCAGGTTGCCGCCATGCCTGGGTAACCCGGTTGAACTTGCCTTCTTCAAAGTCGAAGCCGCCAACCAGGGCCCGAATGGCCCCATCTTGAGGTCGTAGCGATACAAAGGCCGCCTGGACCTCGGGCATGTTGATGACTTCCCAGTGGTCGTTATATTGGTGCAGATAGACGACGGAGCCGCGTGATATGCGCACGTCGTCTTTGGCGCCCTTGACCAGGCCACGGGCCACGATCTTCAAGGCGTTTTTATCGGTGACGTCGATGATTTCGGTAGACGAACGGGCCACGGTAATTTTGCTTGGACTGGCCGTAAGCACCACGCCGGTGAGCAGATCGCCTTCGTCGGGATATTTTTCCTGCAGCTCATCGAGCAAGGTATCGAGCTGGGTTGGATTGCTTTCTATGCCGTCTGGCAGGGTCAGGGTTTCCGCTGGGCCTGGGTAGCGGGCTCGGCGGGTGTAGTCGAGTATGCCGTCGCGTATCGCTTTATACGCGGCTTCCTGATCTTTGGAATGGACGGTCGTGTAGATGTTGAAACCGCGCGAATAGATGTTGTCTTGGTACACGCTGTACAGCAATTGTCGTGCAAGTTCGGCGACGTATTCGCCATGAATGGCGTAGCCGCCCGCAGGCGTGCCCGGTGCCGATTTCAGCACGATTTCCTGTGTCTTGGCTTGTTCGTATTCGGCGTCGTTCAGGTAGCCCAGGCTATGCATGCGTCCAAGCACATAAAGCTGGCGTGTCTTGGCACGTTCGAAGTTGGCGATGGGGTTGAATCGGGACGGTGCCTTGGGAATGCCGGCCAGCATGGCGGCCTCGGCGGGTGTGATATCGCCGAGCTGCTTGCCGAAGTAGGTGCGTGATGCCGATGCAAAGCCGTATGCGCGATGGCCCAGAAAGATCTGGTTCATGTACAGATCCAGGATCTGATCTTTGGTCAGGGTGGCTTCGATCTTGAAGGTAAGCAGCAGCTCGTAGAATTTGCGGGTATAGGTTTTTTCAGACGACAGGTAAAAATTACGTGCCACCTGCATGGTGATGGTGCTGGCGCCCTGGGTTTTGGACATATTGACCACGTTGGCCAATGCAGCGCGTGCAACGCCGGCCCAATCTATGCCGCCGTGCTGGTAAAAACGGTCGTCTTCGGCTGATAAAATGGCCGATTTCATGACATCGGGTATTTCATGAAAGCGCAACACATTACGGCGCTCTTCACCAAATTCGCCTATCAGTACTTTGTCTGAAGTGTAAATACGCAGGGGTACGCGCGGACGATAGTCGATCATCGCGCTCAAGTCGGGCAGGTTGGGCCAGGCCAGCGCAAGCGCCAGCGAACCCAGTAAGGCTCCGCACAGCCCCAGGCCGGCCATGAAAATGCCTGCTTTCAGAATGAAGCGGCCTATCCAGGAGCCTGGTGTGCCGGAAGTGTTTTTTGAGGAATTGGTAGAGGAACTCATTAGGGGCGATTTTAAGTCTAAGCGTGATCAGACTATGATTTGCGCATCTGGTTTATGTAACCGAGTAATGCAGTGTAGCGGCGTATGGTCGAGTTGCAAGTGGGATAATACACAAATGAATGATTCTTTACCTTTCGAGCCGGCCCGACCGCCTAATAAAGAGCAAGTAAACATCAAGTTGCTGCCTTACGACACGCCGGTTTTCCTGATCGGCATGATGGGTGCTGGCAAGACGACCATAGGCCGTCATCTGGCACGCGCAATAGACCGGGAATTCCTGGATCTTGATCACGAGCTCGAGGCGCGTTGTGGTGTCAGGGTAGCATTGATATTCGACATCGAAGGTGAGGATGGGTTCCGCAAGCGTGAAACCCTGGCCCTGGACGAGTGTTCGCAACGCCGCAGTATTGTCCTGGCTACCGGAGGTGGTGCGGTGCTGGCCAGTGAGAACCAGCGCTATCTTAAAGAGCGCGGCGTGGTCGTATACTTGCGGGCAACCGCTGAAGAACTGTTTCGCCGCGTGGCACGCGACCGCAACCGTCCTTTGCTGAAAACGGCCGACCCACAGGCCCGTATCCGGGAATTGCTGCAACAGCGCGAGCCCATATACGAAAGTCTGGCCGACTTGACCCTTGAAACTGGCAACGCGCCGGCTACCCAGATTGTGCGCGTGCTTGTTTCCATGCTGCAACAACACAAGGCGCAATCATGACGACTGTACAGGTCACTACCCCCGGGGGCAGTTACCCCATACACATCGAGGCCAACCGCCTCGACAGGCTGGGGCAGGTCATCCCCGATGACGCAACAGCCATTGCGCTGGTCAGCAACGTCACCGTTGCCGCGCATTACCGCGAGCGCGCCGAAACAGCGCTGGCGGCGTCCGGAAAACGCGTTATCTATATTGAACTGCCCGACGGCGAAGCCCATAAAGATTGGCAAACCTTGAATTTGATTTTCGATGGCTTGTTACAAAATAGATTGGATCGCAAGGCAGTGCTGGTGGCCTTGGGGGGTGGAGTAATAGGCGATATGGTCGGTTTTGCCGCTGCCAGCTACATGCGCGGCATACGTTTCGTGCAAGTGCCCACCACCTTGTTGGCGCAGGTCGATTCCTCGGTGGGCGGCAAGACCGCCATCAACCATCCCCTGGGCAAGAATATGGTCGGCGCGTTTTACCAGCCGATAGCCGTCGAGATTGACACAGCTGTGCTGTCTACTCTACCCGATCGCGAAATATCGGCGGGCTTGGCCGAGGTCATCAAATATGGCTTGATCATCGATGCCGATTTTTTTGCCTGGTGCGAACAGAATGTGCCTGCGCTACGCGCGCTTGATCGCCAAGCGATTACCTATGCCATTCAGCGCTCCTGCGAGATCAAAGCCCATGTCGTGTCGCAAGATGAGCGCGAGTCGGGCTTGCGGGCCATTCTGAATCTGGGCCATACATTCGGGCATGCTATTGAATCGGGCCTGGGCTATGGGATCTGGCTGCATGGTGAGGCCGTCGGTTGCGGCATGGTGCAGGCTGCCGAGTTGTCGGCGCTCACGCATGGCTTGCCGGCCGATAGTGTCGAGCGTGTGCGCACCTTGGTACAGGCCATAGGTTGTCCGGTGCAGGCGCCGGATCTGGGCCAGGAGCACTGGTTGGATCTTATGCAAGTCGACAAGAAAACC
This sequence comes from Alcaligenaceae bacterium, assembly GCA_013416405.1. Classification (GTDB taxonomy): domain Bacteria; phylum Pseudomonadota; class Gammaproteobacteria; order Burkholderiales; family Burkholderiaceae_B; genus Pusillimonas_C. The sequence continues at coordinate 42,048 of JACCET010000003.1, read as the reverse complement.
GAGGGCGGCCAACTGCGCTTCGTTTTGTTGTCTGCCATAGGTCAGGCCCTTTGCGAGGGCGTGCCGGCCCAGGCCCTGCAGCAGGTGCTGGAAAAAACCGCCGCTCCGGCGCGGGTGTAAGGGCAGGCGATGGCTCAGCTAGCGCCTTTTGCCTGCGACCCGAACCGCACGCGTGGGCGTCTGCACCCCGAGGCCCCGCCCGTGGGACGCAATGCCTTCCAGCGCGATCGTGATCGTATCATCCATTGCAATGCCTTCAGGCTGCTTGAGTACAAAACCCAGGTTTTCGTCAATCACGAAGGTGATTTGTTCCGCACACGGCTGACACACAGCATAGAGGTGGCGCAAATTGCCCGTACGCTGGCCCGCAATCTGGGTCTGCATGAAGACCTGACCGAGGCCATCTCGCTGGCGCATGATCTGGGCCATACTCCGTTCGGGCACGCAGGCCAGGACGAGCTCAATGCCTGCATGCGCAAGTTGGCACCTGCAGCCGGAGGTTTTGAGCATAATCTGCAAAGTCTTAGAGTCGTTGACGAGCTGGAAGAGCGCTATGCCGAATTCAATGGACTGAACCTGTGCTTTGAAAGCCGTGAGGGCATACTGAAGCATTGCTCGGTCAAGCATGCGCGTTTGCTTGGAGAAGTGGGCGAGCGCTTTTTGGCGCGCACGCAGCCTGCGCTCGAGGCACAGATTGCCAACCTGGCCGATGAAATCGCCTACAACAATCATGACATCGATGACGGCTTGCGTTCAGGGCTGATCAGCATAGAGCAGTTGCAGAGGCTGGAAATATTTGCCACACACCACGATCAAGTCAAACGCAAATACCCGCGTATCGACAACAGGCGCCTGATTGCCGAAATCATACGCGCCATGATCAATACCCTGGTACTCGATCTGACCGAGACCACGCTTGCCAATATCCGGCACCACAAGCCCAATAGCGCAGACGACGTACGTGCCTGCCCGCCGCTGGCGGCGTTCTCGCCGTCCATGCGTAGCCAAGCCGATGCACTCAAGCGCTTTCTGCTTGAAAACCTGTATCGCCACTATCAGGTCATGCGCATGACGTCCAAGGCGCGTACCATAGTGCGTGACCTGTTTGAGGCTTTTCTGCGCAATCCACAGTTGCTGGCCCAGGCACACAGGCGCGATGATGAAGTGGAGCAGGCCCGCGCCATTGCTGACTATATCGCGGGTATGACGGATCGCTACGCCATACGCGAGCATGGCCTGCTGTTTCGTATGGATTAGCTGTGTCACCCCTTTTTGGGCCGGCGCCACGCCTATTTTGACAGCAGCGGTTTCAGGTAGCGGCCGGTGTAGCTGGCCGGCGTCGCGGCGATTTCTTCAGGCGTGCCCTGGGCAACGATCTGCCCACCGCCATTGCCGCCTTCCGGGCCCATGTCCACGAGCCAGTCTGCAGTCTTGATGACGTCCAGATTGTGTTCGATGATGACGACGGTATTGCCGCCCTCGACCAGCTTGCGCAACACATCCAGCAGCAGGGCGATGTCCTGGAAATGCAGGCCGGTGGTGGGTTCATCCAGTATGTATAAAGTGCGCCCGGTGCTGCGCTTGGATAATTCCAGCGAAAGCTTGACGCGCTGTGCTTCGCCCCCCGACAACGTCGTGGCACTTTGCCCCAGGCGCAGATACGACAAGCCCACGTCCATCAAGGTATGCAATTTGCGCGATACCGTGGGCACCGCTTCGAAATAGTTCAGAGCCTGTTCTACGGTCAGATCCAGCACTTCGCTGATGCTGCGGCCCCGATAGCGAATTTCCAGTGTTTCCCGGTTATAGCGCTTGCCGCCACAGACGTCACAGGGCACATACATGTCGGGCAGGAAGTGCATCTCGACCTTGACCACGCCATCGCCCTGACAGGCCTCGCAGCGGCCGCCTTTCACATTGAATGAAAATCGGCCGGGATCATAGCCGCGTGTACGTGATTCCGTCACGCCTGCGAAAAGCTCGCGTATCGGCGTGAACATACCGGTATAGGTGGCCGGATTGCTGCGCGGCGTGCGGCCTATGGGACTTTGGTCGACATTAATGATTTTGTCGAAGTGCTCAAGGCCTTCAATGCTGTCGTAGGGCGCCGGCTCGGTTTGCGCGCGATGCAGTTTTTGCGCCACGACAGTAGCCAGCGTGTCGTTGATCAGGGTGGATTTGCCCGACCCGGAGACGCCGGTGATGCACACCAGCCGCCCCGACGGAATGGAGAGATCCACTGCTTTAAGGTTATTGCCGCGACAGCCTTTGAGCTCGAGCCGGGGCAGATCGGGTGTTACCGGGCGGCGGGCAGGAATGGCGATGCATCGACTGCCGCTCAGATATTGGCCCGTCAGGGACTGTTCATTGGCGGCCAATTCATCAGGCGTGCCATGGGCCACGATGCGCCCGCCGTGCTCGCCTGCGCCCGGCCCCATGTCCAGCACAAAGTCGGCAGATCGGATCATGTCCTCATCATGTTCGACCACGATCACGCTGTTGCCCAAGTCGCGCAGGTGCTGCAAGGTCTGGATCAGCCGGTCGTTATCGCGCTGGTGCAGCCCGATCGACGGTTCGTCCAGCACGTACATGACGCCAGTCAGTCCTGATCCTATCTGGCTGGCCAAGCGTATACGCTGCGCCTCGCCGCCGGAAATCGTGTCCGCACTGCGATCCAGAGACAGATAGCTCAAGCCCACATTATTCAAAAACTGCAGGCGAGCCTCGATTTCACGCACTATGCGGTCGGCAATTTCTTTTTTGGCGCCGGTCAGCGCAAGCTCCTGGAACCAGGCCAGGCAGGCCGCCAGCGACAGTGCTTCCACTTCGAAGATGGCGCGGCCGCGGCGTTCGTCCTTGCCCGGCTCATTGCCGATCAGCACGTGGCGCGCCTCGGTGCGCAGGCGCGAACCCTGGCAGTCAGGGCAGGTCTTGGTGTGACGGTACTTGCCCAGCTCTTCGCGTACTGCGCTGGAGTCGGTTTCACGCCAGCGCCTTTCCAGATTGGGAATGATCCCTTCAAAGGTGTGCTTTTTGACTGTAGTGCGCCCTTTTTCGTTCAAATACAGAAACGAGATTTCCTCGTCGCCAGAGCCGAACAGTACGCGTTCGCGCACTTCGGAGGCCAGCGTTTCGAAGGGAGTTTCTATATCGAAATCGTAGTGAGCCGCCAGGCTGGTCAGTAGCGTATGCGTAAAGGCATTGCGGCGATCCCAGCCATGAACGGCGCCACTGGCCAGGCTTAGCTCTGGAAAGGCAACGACGCGTTTTGGATCGAAGAAGTCTACGCAGCCCAGGCCGTCGCAACTGGGGCAGGCGCCCACGGGATTGTTGAAGCTGAACAGGCGCGGTTCAAGTTCAGTGAGGCTGTGATGACAGACAGGGCAGGCATAGCGGCTGGAAAAAGCATGTTCTTCGCCGCTGTCCATGTTCAGCGCAATGACCCGGCCTTCGGCCAGATTGAGTGCGGTTTCAAAACTTTCCGCCAGGCGTTGCTGGCTCTCGGGTTTTACCCGCAGCCTGTCCACCACTACATCAAAGTCGTGTTTGCCGGTTTTTTTCAAAGGCCCCAGCGTATCGATGGACACCATTTCACCATTGACGCGCAACCGCACAAACCCCTGAGCCTGCAAGCTGGCGCACTCGTCTTCGAAACTGCCCTTGCGCGAGCGGGCCAGCGGTGCCAGGATGGCCAGCCGGGTCTCAGGCGTCCAGCTCATTACCTTATCCACCATCTGGCTGACGCTCTGGGCCTGCAGCGGCAAGCCGTGCTCGGGGCAATAAGGCGTACCCACCCGAGCGTACAATAGCCGCAAATAATCGTGGATTTCAGTAATCGTTCCGACCGTTGAGCGCGGGTTGTGGCCGGCGGATTTCTGCTCTATGGATATGGCCGGGGATAATCCTTCGATCAGGTCGACATCGGGCTTGTCCATCAGTTGCAGAAACTGGCGAGCGTAGGCCGACAGGCTTTCCACGTAACGTCGCTGTCCCTCGGCATACAGGGTGTCAAACGCCAGTGATGACTTTCCGGAGCCAGACAGGCCTGTTACCACCACGAGCTTGTGGCGTGGCAAATCAATGGAAATGTTTTTAAGATTATGCGTTCGGGCGCCCCGGATGCGTATCGCTTCCATAGCCTTTATCGTTTGTGACGGTGCTTGGGCCTTTCAACGGCCAACTTGCTACTATAACGCGCAGCCCGTTTCCATGCGCTGACTGATTTACCGCAACTTGCGATAATACGATGCCTCTTGCGGTGCCCCCAAGAGGCATCGCAAGGGTTTTCTTAACCGACTGAGTTTTTATGAGCAATCCAGCTGCCCGTCCCGGGCCATCGACCAGAGCCAAGTTGAAACTGACACCCGTAGAAAGACGGGCCAGCGTTACCCTGGCCCTGCTTTTTGCCTCGCGCATGCTGGGTCTGTTCCTGCTGACCCCGATTTTTGCGGTTGCCGCGCAGACACTGCCCGGGGGCAATGACGCCGCCCGTGTCGGGCTGGCACTGGGTGCCTACGGTCTGACCCAGGCGATCATGCAGATTCCCCTGGGCATGGCCTCTGATCGTTGGGGGCGCCGACCCATCATTGTGCTTGGCATGGTGCTGTTCATCATAGGTGGTGTTATTTGCGCGCTGGCCTCGGATGTGAACTGGATCATCCTGGGTCGCGTCATACAGGGCTTGGGCGCCGTGTCGGCCGCAATCACCGCCTGGGTGGCCGACGCCACCCGGCCCGAAGTGCGTACGCGCGCCATGGCCATGGTAGGCGGTTCCATAGGCATATCGTTTGCCGTGTCGCTGGTGCTTTCACCGGTGCTGGTGGGTGAATTCGGCTTGTCCGGCCTATTCTGGGCCATCAGCCTGCTGGGTTTCGTGTGCCTGTTGATTGCCTGCTTTGTGGTGCCTTCCGTGCCCCAGGCCAAGGCGCCCATCGTGCAGGCCCGCCCGCGCGACGTATTGGCGCATGTTGACTTACTGCGCCTGAATTTCGGTGTTTTCTGCCTGCACTTCATTTTGATGGCGCTGTTCATCGTCATGCCAGGCTTGCTGGCCACGCTGGGTAACTATGATTCGGCCAACCTTTGGGAAGTCTATTTGCCCGTTATCCTGCTGTCGTTCGTGTTGATGGTGCCTGCCGTGTTCTACACAGAAACACGGCGCATGCACAAGGTGGCGCTGGAAGCGGCGGTTGCCGGCCTGATCGTGGTTCTGGCGCTGATGCCCCTGGCCAGCACCAGCTTCTTTGCCACGGTGGCGATGCTGGTGGGGTTTTTCATCTCGTTCAATATTCTGGAAGCCTTGCAGCCATCCTTGGTTTCGCGGGTGGCGCCCCCCGAATTTAAGGGGCTGGCGCTGGGTTTTTATAATACGGCGCAGTCGTTGGGTGTGTTCCTGGGCGGTGTGACCGGTGGCCTGCTGGCCGCTACCGGGCGCACATCGGCGGTGTTTCTGCTGGCCTCGGCACTGGCCTTTGTGTGGTTTCTGACGGCGCGAGGCTTCAAGGATCAGGCCTGAGCGCCAGGCAGCACCCGGATGTGCTGGTAGTTAACCCAATCTCGGGGGCTGAACGGATAGTTTCGTGCCTTCGCGCTTCTACGGCTTGCGTTGGCAGCGGTAGGGTTAATCGTCGATAATGACGCTAATGTAAATTTTCAAGTTAAAGGTATTGTCATGGCCTCAGTCAACAAAGTTATTCTCGTCGGCAATCTGGGAAGAGACCCGGAAGTGCGCTACAGCCCCGATGGCGCAGCCATTTGCAATGTATCCATCGCCACGACCAGCACCTGGAAAGACAAGGCGTCCGGTGAAAAACGCGAAGAAACCGAATGGCATCGCGTGGTTTTTTATAACCGCCTGGCCGAAATTGCCGGTGAATACCTGAAAAAAGGCCGTTCGGTTTACGTTGAAGGTCGCCTGAAAACCCGTAAATGGCAAGATAAAGACACGGGTGCCGACCGCTATAGCACCGATATCGTGGCCGACCAAATGCAAATGCTGGGTGGCCGCGATGGCGATTCCGGCGCGGGTGGTGGCGGCACAGAATACAACCAGGCACCGGCCCAGCAACGCAGCCAGCGCCCGGCCCAGCCGCGCCCCGCTGCACCTCAGGCATCGCCTGCGGCGAATCTGGCCGACATGGATGACGATATTCCGTTCTAGGACCCACCTTGTCGGATTTTTGTTGGTTGAAGCCCGCGATCTTAGGGAAAGCGGGTTTTTTCTTTACCAACACTTCGATTTGTGGTCTAGCAGAGTAATCGCTGAGCTACTACTTGGCAAAAAAGGTGGGTTAATGGCGAGATTCGTTGCAAAGCGCCTCCAATTCCGGAACGGGGAGCGGCACTCTGTGTTGAGCAAACCCGGCGGCTTACCCATTCACGAGGCAACGCTGTTCTTGGCTGGTTTTCGCACTCGCGGGAAAGCCGCTAACACAATCCACCTAGCCCTTCTTTATCGCTGGGCTTATAGCTCCGAGATTGATTTGCTCCAGCGGCTGAGGTAAGGTCGATTCTTGACTTTGCCAGAGCTCAATCGCTTGGCTGACACGGCCCAGTACCGGGTTGCCAACCTCTCCTCTAAGGATGCAGACGAGTCTTGCAAGGCGAAAGTAGTGAACATCAAGCGCATTCGTATGCGCCGCAAAGCGGCCGAACGTGAGACGATCGCTGTTGACGTCTCGACCCAAGCCTCACGACTTGAGTGGCTTCCAAAACCGATAAAGACTTCCGGGTAGAGTATCGCTTCGCAAAGTCGGCACTCGCACAAAATCTACGTATGTGGGATGGGATCAAGGGCCTGACCCCGGACGGCGAGTCTCGTACCATACGTGGCGCGCTTCGCGCGCAATCTAGCTCAAAACCTCAACCATAAATAAACCTCGCAATGTCCGGCGGCTCCGCTCGTTAAACGTGAGGAACCACTACAAGTGCACTATTCCGGAATGGTTATATGGCGTCCCTCGGCGCGAAAACAGGAACTCGTCTGCCCTCCGGGGCGCGGGTGAAAAGAGCCTTGAGAGGCTGCCCGATACGCAGGTGGTTGACATCACAATCAACAATGTTGCTCATCATGATAGGACCTTCAGCCAGTTCGACATAGGCTAGAACGTACGGAACCTCAGTACGTTGTATCACGCTGAAGGTATGAAGATTTGCATCGCCGGATGCGGGTCGCCACTCAGTCTCGCTACTACCACACAAGGGGCAGATAACGCGAGGATACCAATGAAATTTTTCACAATTGCGACATGCTTTTAAGAGGAACCGGTTTTCGGCGGCTGCTGACCAGAATGCTTGCGCCTCTGGTTGGGCTCGGACGTAAGGATCATGGATAAAAGGATTAGATTCGTTCAGTTCGATCATCGGCTATCCTCTCTCCATAATGACGGTAGCATGTACGTGCGCCGCACCTAAGACCAGGCCTGGGCCGCAGGCCAATGCGATATCGCAATTACCAACTTGGACCGCTGGATGGGCTTCGCCCCGCAACTGGCGTACCGCTTCGATGACTTTAGTGATGCCACCCCGATTGGCTGGGTGGTTATTACACAACCCACCGCCGTCCGTATTCCAGGGAAGCTTTCCTATGCCGGATATCAAATTTCCATCGGCAACGAAGCGCCCGCCCTGGCCTTTCGGACAGAAACCTAAGTCTTCTAGTTGCATGAGCACCATGATCGTAAAGTTGTCGTAGATCGAGGCGTATTTGATATCGCTAATTGACACACGCGCCTGTGCCAAGGCCGCGCCGCCCGACTGTTGGGCTCCCGTGCTTGTGGCATCAAGATAACCGCCCTTGCTCGTATTGATGGTTTCGCCGCAACCGATCACCTTTACCAGTGGCCGTGCGAGGCTTCTGGCGATCTCGGGCCGGGTCAGCACCAAGGCGCCGCCGCCGTCGGTAATGATGCAACAATCCAGGCGATGCAAGGGCGACGCGATGATGGGGGACGCCAGCACGTCCTCGACTGAAACGAGATTGGGTAAAAGTGCCAGCGGATTGTGTTGTGCGTGGTGCGAGGCGGCCACCTTGACCCACGCCATCTGTTCTGCAGTCGTACCATACTCATACATGTGGCGCATGGCACACATGCCATAAACGCCCGCGATAGTCCAACGATAAGCGCTATCCCAGGGCGTCTCTGGCCGCTCTGCCCCCAGTTTTGCAGGTTGCGTTCCCGTCGCCCGCCCTTCACTGCGCGGCTTGCCGGCAAGGGTGATCAACGCCACCGAACACTTGCCTGCCGCTATGGCCTGCGCGGCATGCTGGACTTGGAGCAGATAGGAGCACCCTCCCGCTTCGGTGCCGTCCAGCCACTTCAAGTCCAGGTTGAGGTACTCAGCCATAGACAGCGGACCACCTGGCGCATCACCCGCGCAGAAGTATCCGTCAACATCAGAGAATGTAAGGCCCGCATCACGCAGTGCCCCGGCCGCACATTCAGCATGCAACTGTGCGATTGACTTGTCAGGCGCATATCTGGTTGGATGCTCATAGGCTCCGGTAATATACGCTATTGCTTCCCGCGTCATCATTCTTTCCCACTCGCTTGCTGTAAGTCTTCTACCGCGAGATAGGTCTCCTGAAACTGCAGCAGGACCCGATTCATCTCGTCAGCTGCAGCGTCGGCGTTCGCATTCTCAAAGTACGACATGAATCGGCGCCGAGATGCAAATACATAACTATTGTCTCCGGGGCCGATGCGTTCGATGAACTCCACCAGAACATCGATGAGACCATTAACGAAAACGAGCATGAACGGATTGCCGGCGATACGCGCCAGAATTCGATGGAAATCATGATGCAAGGTGATTTTTCGTTTGAAGTCGTTGGTGTCTGCCGCTGCCTGTGCCTGATCGATATTCGCATTGAGCAGGGCAATATCCTGTTTCGTAGCGCGTCGACATGCCTCTCGCACAATGATGGGCTCTATCCATAGCCGTGCCTCCGTCAGCTGGCGCGGTGTGATCGTTCCCAATCGGTAAAGGTCCAGCATACCTCCGGTAATGGATGCGCTGTTGTCTTCGGTGATGAAGATTCCACCGTGTGCACCTTTCTTCAGCTCGACCAAGCCAGCCTGTTCCAGCGAGCGTACGGCTTCGCGGAGGGTGTTTCGGGATACGCCAAGTTCTTCGGCTAACGCCCTTTCCGAGGGCAACTTGGCGCCCGGCTTGAGCCGACCTTCGGTAATTTCCTGACGAACCTGTCGCGCGATATCGTCCGCTGCTCGAACAACCCGAACATGCTGGAACTGTACCGCCGATTCCGGGATTTTTACGTCGTGGGCTCGCGTTGTTTGTTCACCATTGTTCATAGCGCTATTCCATTTTCTTTTCGAAGACCTCGGGTTATCCCCCAAATTATTTCATGATACCACGTTGTAGAATGGTTGAACCATTCGTTGAGGATAGCCTAATGCTGCTTTCGGCACTCAAAAAATATAAACAGGAGAAGTTATGAACATTCGCACACTCATGGCCGCTGCGGCGGCGTTTGCTTTCTCGCTCACTAACACCGCGCATGCAGCCACCGCTAGCCCATTTCCCCAACAACCCGTAAAGTTGGTAGTGGTATATCAAGCTGGTGGCGCCAACGACATCGTTGCGCGTGTCCTTGCCGAACATATGACCACCACGCTGGGCAAGCCAGTTATGGTCGTCAACAAACCTGGCGCCGCTGGCGCTATCGGCGCGCAATTCGTCGTCAATAGTGTCGCCGACGGGCACACCGTGCTGATGGGCGGTGCTCCACTAGTGGTTGCTCGTGCACTATACAAAGATCCCGCTGTCGACTTCCGCGACAGTCTGGCTGCCGTGGGCAAGGCGGTCACGCTAAACCTTGCTCTTGTCGCCCGTAAGGCGTTTCCGGCAGACAGCTTTAAGCAAGTCATCGAAATGGAAAGGAAGCAGCCAGGCAACGTAACGATGGCCATCACTGCTTCCACATATGAACTGTACTTCGAGAGACTCAATACATTAGCTGGGACAGACATGCTGAAAATACGCTACTCAGGCGTACCGTCGGCCATGCAGGATCTGAATGGTGATCGCGTCGATCTTCTTATCGATACAGTAGCGGCGCAGCAACCCTTCCTCGGAACTTCAACCAAACCCTTGGCAGTATTCGGCGCGCAACGTCAGCCTTCCATGCCAGAAGTGCCCACGCTCAGGGAAATCGGCTTAAAAGGCTTCGACGATCAACCTTATATTGGAATGCTTGTTCCGAAAGCAACGCCAGCTGCAACCATCCAGACTCTCAATGCATCGCTCAATGCAGCGCTGAGCGATCCAGGCGTGAAAAATAGACTGGAGGCCTTGTATTTCACTGTGACACCAAGCACTCCAGACGCCTTCTACAAAGAGATGGAATCAGACTCGGCCAAGCTACTGAAAGTAGCTGAACAGGCCAAGATCGAGAAGCAATAATCGCAAGGAGCTTTTCAGTGACGGATGCTACACAGCTTTACTTAGGGCCAACGGTTGCCGAGTTATATCGATCGGCATTCAAGTCGTTCAAACAACGCGATGCATTGGTGAAAGGCCATGTCCGTCTAACATACGAAGCCCTAGAACGTCTAGTGCATCAAACTGTCAGATACTTTCAGGTAATCGGACTGCGACGCCAGGATGGCGTTGCCATCCTGGCCGACAACAGCCTGGAGGCCGTCGTGGCTATCATCGCAGCCCAATATCTGGGTTTACGCTCCACGGCATTGCATCCGCTTGGATCTCTGGAAGACCAGGCCTTCGTGCTTCGCGACGCCGACATCAAGGCCTTGGTTGTCGATACAGATCGATTCGCAAAGCGCGGAGCCGAACTCTCGAATCTTGGCATTGTCGGCCACATACTGACTCTGAGCGATGCCGACTTTGGCGTCAATCTGCTTCAAGCGCTCACTGGCATGAGCGCTGCCGACACTCCCATTCTGGTAAGTGCCCAAGACATCTCGAAGCTGTCTTATACCGGGGGAACCACTGGTCAGCCCAAAGGCGTCATGCAACTGCAGCGCACCGTAGTTTGCATGACGCTGCTGCAATTGGCATCCTGGGAATGGCCTGAGGATATTCGCTTCCTCGCCACCACGCCCATCTCGCACGCGGCCGGCTCTTGTTTGCTGCCGACGTTCCTGCGAGGCGGAACAGTGTTTTTCATGCCGAAGTTTGATAACGCTTCCTTTCTTTCTGAAGTTCAGACACATCGTATTACTGCAACATTCCTGGTTCCAACCCAACTATATGGCTTGCTCGATTTTCCCTCGATCCATGACTATGACGTTTCCAGTCTGCAAATGATCCTCTACGGTGCCGCTCCCATGGTACCGGCGAGACTGATGCAAGGCTTGAAGGTGTTTGGTCCCATATTTTGTCAACTATATGGGCAGACGGAAGCGCCCATGACGGTCACCTATCTGCGCAAGGCTGAGCACGATCTGTCTCGACCGCATCTGCTGGGCTCCTGCGGACGCACCTTACCAGGTGTCCAGGTCAAGCTTCTGGACAAGCTGAACAACGAAGTGAACCTGGGTGAAGTAGGCGAACTATGTGTCCGCGGACCGCTTGTGATGGCCGGTTACTTGAATCAGCCCGAAGAGACGGCCAAAGCATTCGAAGGGGAATGGTTACACACCGGTGACATGGCCAAGATGGACGCCGATGGCTATGTGTTTTTGGTCGATAGGGCCAAGGACATGATTATCTCTGGTGGTTTCAACGTTTATTCAAGTGAGGTCGAGAACTGTCTTGCGCGTCACCCGGCGGTGGCCATGTCGGCTGTCATTGGCATGCCTCATGTTAAATGGGGAGAGATTGTAACGGCTGTGGTTGTTCTAAAAGATGGCGCTCACGCCAACGCTGAAGAACTTATGCGTTTCGTCTCGACACACAAAGGATCAGTCAACACACCCAAGCAGATATTCTTCGATAGTTCACTCCCGCTTACCGCCGTTGGCAAGCTGGACAAGAAGGCGATTCGAGCTCGCTACGACGTGTAGTCCGTCCCCGTCCCCGGTTCCTAGGGTTATTACCTTGTGGCAATCTTCTGGATTAGCAAGTAGCATATGTTACTGCATAGTATTGATGTTACTCTAAAGTAGAGCTGGACAGAAACCGGAGTCGATACCTTGCAGGAGCAACCTACTGGCTCTTCAGAGAACCAAATAACTATTACAGGAGACATCCATGAAATTCCTATGCGCACTGGCGTTGTCGATAGCGACCCTATCCCCCGCCTTAGCCGCGGACGTTTATCCATCAAAGCCAATAACGATGATCACCGCGTTTCCCGCAGGCGGGCCGACCGACACGAACGCTCGCATTCTTGGGCGAGGTATTGGAGAACAATTGGGCCAGCCCATCGTGATCGACGCCAAGCCGGGCGGTGGCAGCACGATTGCCTCGGCTTACGTGACTCAGGCCAAGCCAGACGGCTATACGATTCTCTATAACACGTCGTCCCTGTTGCTGGGCAAGCTGCTGTACCGCTCCGCGAAGTTTGATCCGCTCACGGATTTCGTGCCTGTCGCGCGCACGGTCGGTGTGCCGTTAGTCGTGGCGGTGAATCTTTCGGTACCGGTAAACAACTTGAAGGAGCTGCAAGATCTCGCGAAAAGCAAGCCTGGCGTACTGAACTATGCGTCGTCGGGAACAGGCACCATCGACCATCTGGCGGGTGCCTTGCTATCCAAGGAGTTAGGAATTGATATCGTGCATGTCCCTTACAAGGGCACGGCCCCCGCGCTGATCGACGTGGCTGGCGGCCGCATCGATGTCATGGTGACGACGCTTAACACGTTGCTTCCCTATATCAAGGACAAGCGAATGAAGCCACTGGCAATTGCATCGTTGAATCGTTCGCCTCTGTTGCCAGACGTGCCCACGGTGGCCGAAAGCATGAATTTGTCCGGCTTTGAAATTACGGCCTGGAACGGCATCGTGGCCCCCGCCGGGACGCCGCCGGAGGCCGTGGCACGTATTAACGCGGCGGTGAACAAGACCTTGCAAGACAAGTCTGTAATGAAGCAGTTCCACGACAGCGGGGCCGAAATTTACGGGGGTAGCAGCGAGAACTATGGCGCCTATTTGAAGTCGGAGCTCAATCGTTGGCAGACCGTTATCAATGATGTCGGCATCCAACCTCAATAGCTGGGAAGGTTCGTCCTTTTGAACGCATTTTTACCCTTCCGGCGTTGCTTTCGCAGACAGGGTAGATCATTGGAAATGGACAGGTATGGTCCTTACAGAGACGCAGCGCGCCATCCGCGAGGCAGTTCGGAATTTCGCTCAGACCCAAGTGCGGCCTAACGGGGACAAGTTTGAGCGCGAAGGAACCTATCCGAAAGCTCTTTTTACCCAGTTGGGCGAAATGGGTTTGATGGGTATGACTGCGCCATCTCACCTGGGCGGCGCGCAATCCGACTATGTGGCGTATGCCTTGGCCCTATCCGAGCTTGCGGCGGCCGACGGCGCGCTTGCGACCATCGTATCGATTCAGAACAGCCTTTTGGTCAATAGCTTGTGCGTTCATGGCAGCGAAGCGCAAAAGTTGCGCTTCTTGCCCGGTCTCATAAGCGGGGAGACTATTGGCGCATTCGCGCTCACCGAGGCGGACGCAGGATCCGATGCGGCGGCAATACGAAGCCGTGCCAGAAAGGTTGAGGGTGGCTGGCGTTTGAGCGGTACAAAGCAATTTATAACCTCTGGCCATATAGCAGGAGTGGTTCTGGTTTTTGCCATGACGGATCCGGTTTTGGGCAAGAAGGGAATTTCGGCATTTCTGCTGCCTACTGACCGCACCGGCTACATCGTTGATAAAGTTGAAAAGAAGATGGGTCAGGGAGCGTCGGACACATGCGGGCTGCGCTTTGACGACATTTTCCTTGAAGATGAATTAATGCTTGGTCAACAAGGCCAAGGCTATCGGATTGCGCTGTCAAACCTCGAGGTTGGCCGGCTCGGTATTGCGGCGCAATCTGTAGGAATGGCACAAGCCGCGCTGGAAATAGCAGTGACCTATGCCAAACAACGCCAGTCAATGGGCAAAGTCATTATCGAACATCAAGCCGTGGGTTTTCGGTTAGCCGATCTGGCCACTCGGTTAGAGGCGGCGCGGCAACTGGTCTTGCACGCTGCCAGTCGGAAGGATGGTGGTGTTTCCTGCTTGGTCGAAGCGTCCATGGCGAAGCTTTTTGCATCGGAAGCGGCTGAAGCCATATGTAGCGGCGCAATACAAACTCTGGGCGGGTACGGCTACCTGGAAGAGTTTGGGCTGGCCAAAATTTATAGGGATGTGCGGGTTTGCCAGATATATGAGGGCACTTCGGACATACAGCGCATGGTGATCAGTCGTGCGCTTCAAACAATGACGTATTGAACGAAAGCAGAGGAAACTTGAATGAAATTAGATGGTCTTGCCGCGGTCGTAACAGGAGGCGCCTCCGGGTTGGGCGGCGCGACGGTGCGTATGCTGGCCGAAAACGGTGCGAAAGTAACGATCTTCGATCTGGACGAAAAGCGTGGAACTGAGACGGCTCGCGAAGTGGGTGGGCGATATATTGCGGTGGACGTTACGGATAAAGGCAGCATCGAACAGGGACTTGAGCAGGCCGAGCAGAGTCACGGCGTAGCTCGCATCCTCGTGAACTGTGCGGGAATAGCACCGGTGGGACGTGTTGTAGATAAATCTGGTGCACCTCACGATATTGCTCTTTTCCGCAAGGCGGTCGAGGTCAACCTCATTGGAACGTTCAATATGTTGTCCGTGTTCGCTGCCCGACTGAGTTCGGCTGATGTTTTGGGAGAAGAAAGGGGGGTGGTCATTAACACCGCTTCTGTTGCGGCTTATGACGGACAAATAGGTCAATGCGCGTATGCCGCTTCGAAAGGGGGCGTTGTGGCTCTGACACTCCCGGCGGCGAGGGATTTGGCAAAATCCCAAATACGGGTGATGACGATTGCGCCAGGCATCTTCATTACCCCCATGCTGACTGGCTTACCCCAGGCTGCCCAGGACTCGCTAGGCCAGCAAGTACCCCATCCTAGTCGCCTTGGGCAGCCAGACGAGTATGCTTCACTGGTCAAGGCCATCATCGATAATCCCATGCTCAATGGCGAAGTGATACGCCTGGATGGCGCGATCAGAATGGCGCCGCGTTGATTATGGAAAACGTACTTCTGTTTGAACGCGATGGGAGCGTGGCGCGTTTGACCTTGAATCGCCCCGAGAGCGGCAATGCCTTAAATATGGACATGGCCCGCGCGCTGATGAACGCCGCGATCGAATGCGATGCCGATGACTCGGTACGCTGTGTCCTATTGACTGCAAAGGGAAGGTTGTTCTGCGCGGGCGGCGACGTCGCCGAGTTCAGCAAGCAAGAGGACGCATTGCAGGCTTTTCTGAAGGAAATATCAGGCTATCTGCATTTGGCGATTTCTCGATTTATGCGCATGAGCAAGCCTGTGGTGACTGCAGTGAATGGTCCGGCCGCGGGCGCGGGCATCGGCTTGGCCGCATTCGCTGACATCGTCCTGGTTGATCCAGGCGCCCATTTCACTTCCGCCTACACAGGCCTGGGTTTATCTCCAGACGGTGCAACGACTTGGCTGCTACCCAGGTTGATCGGGTTGAGGCATACACAGGAGTTTCTCCTTCGCAACCGCCGCATGAGCGCCGATGAAGCCGCTGCGCTTGGCCTGGTAACGCGAGTGATCAAGCCGCCACTGATACTCCAGGACGAAGCCGCTGCGTTGGCGCACGAGCTTGCTCATTCAGCCACCGCGGCCCTGGGTCAGACGCGCCGACTGCTATTAGACAGCTTCTCGACACAGGTAGAGACGCAAATGGAATTGGAAAGCCGCGCCATTTCATCGCTGGCGCCCACAGGCGAGGCACAAGCAGGTCTGGCTGCGTTCGTGAAAGGACAAAGATCGGAAAACAAGAAAAGGAATCAGCATGGCTGAGGCATTTATCGTACAGGCGGTGCGTACCGCTGGAGGCAAGCGCAATGGTGCGCTCGCCAGCGTTCATCCCGCCGATCTGGGCGCTGCTGTCTTGGACGCCCTAGTCGAGCGATCAGGGATTGATCCGTCCGTAATCGAAGACGTCATCGTTGGTTGTGTCACCCAGGCCGGGGAGCAGTCATTCGCTTTCGGACGCAACATGGTGCTGTCGTCTTGCTTGCCGATGTCGGTACCGGCGGTTACCGTTGACAGGCAATGTGGGTCATCCCAGCAGGCCTTGCATTTCGCACTGCAGGCGGTGATGTCGGGAACTCAGGATGTGGTGATAGCAGCGGGAGCTGAAAGTATGACACGGGTCCCTATGGGGTCCAATTTCAAGCTCCACGCCAAGGCGGGGATAGGCCAGGGGCCTTGGAGCCGGAAAATCCTTGACCGGTACGGTGTTGATGAATTCAATCAGTTTGTATCGGCTCAGGCGATCGCCGATAAATATGGCTTCGACAGGCAGACAATGGACGAATATGCCTTGACGAGCCATCGGCGTGCCGCGCAAGCTATACGGGCGGGGGCTTTCAAGAAAGAGATCGTGCCGATCCAATGCGAGAACGGCGTATTCGATCAGGACGAGGGGGTACGCGCAGATGCCTCGCTGGAGGCGATGTCCCAGGTGAAGCCTATCCTGGAGGGGGGGTCGGTGACCGCCGCCAACTCCAGCCAGATGAGTGACGGCGCGTCCGGGATTCTTGTCGTCAGCGAAGACGCGTTGCGGCGCTTCAATCTCGTCCCGCTCGCGTGCATTCGCAATGTCACGGTAACGGCGGGCGATCCCGTCATGATGCTGGAGGAACCCATTTCCGCTACACGGAAGGCACTGTCGCGGGCAGGGATGAGCCTGGACGATATTGACCTTTTCGAAATCAATGAAGCTTTTGCCTCGATTCCACTTGCTTGGCTGGCCGCCCTTGGCGCGGACCCCGAGAAACTGAACGTGCATGGTGGCGCCATAGCGCTAGGCCACCCGCTGGGGGCCACGGGGGCAAAGTTAATGATAACGCTGATACATGCTTTGCGATCGCGAGGCCTGCGCTATGGCCTGCAGGCCATGTGCGAGGGCGGCGGCACCGCCAACGTCACGATCGTGGAGGCACTTTAGGATGAGAGCCTTGAAAACCAGAATTACCAGCTTGCTCGGTATCGATTACCCCATAGTCCAGGGCGGAATGATGTGGGTGGGGCGTGCCGAGTTGGCATCGGCTGTTTCTAATGCGGGTGGCCTGGGCATACTGACCGCGCTGACGCAGCCCGACCCAGGCGCTCTGGCTACCGAGATAGCGCGTTGCCGCGGCATGACCACCAAGCCTTTTGGCGTGAATCTCACGATGTTGCCGTCGGTGAATCCTCCTCCTTATGAGCGCTATCTGGATGTAATCATAAACGGGCAGGTTCGGGTGTTGGAGACGGCCGGCAACGTGCCGGAAGCCTATATTGCTAAGGCCAAGGCGGCGGGCGTAATCATTATTCATAAATGCACGACTGTCCGCCATGCAATGGCTGCGGAGCGGCGCGGTGTGGACGTCATTTCGATCGATGGGTTCGAGTGCGCTGGCCACCCGGGCAGCGAGGATGTGGGCGGTCTTGTCTTGATTCCGGCTGCGGCAAACAAGCTCACAATTCCCCTGATTGCTTCAGGCGGCATCGGGGACGGCCGCGGGCTGGCTGCGGCGTTGGTTCTTGGCGCCGATGGCGTCAATATGGGCACACGGTTTTGTGCCACGCGGGAGGCTCCCATTCATGAAAACATCAAACAAATGATGGTGGACAAGACCGAGAGTGATACTAACTTGATCCTGCGCACACTGAACAATACCGGGCGATGCTTGAAAAATGCCATTTCTGATGAAGTGGTTTTCAGAGAACACCAGCCGGGCGGAGTCCCTTTTAAGGATATCGCACACTTGGTGGCAGGTGCGCGGGGCCGAAAGATCCTCGAGAGCGGCGACATAGAAGATGGGTTGGTATGGGGCGGTCAGGTGGTAGGCCTGATCCACGACATACCTACATGTCATGAGTTGCTGCAACGCATGGTGAAACAGGCACAGGAGCGGCTTGCTTTGGCAAGTGCGTGGCTACTGCAATGATAAATGATTCAACGACTGCTCCGCACCGTGATAGCGGGTTGCAGGTCGATTTCATCGATATGGGAGTGGTATGAAAAGCATTGGACCGATGGGCGGACTGAGAGTGCTCGATATGACCAGGGTGATAGCGGGTCCTTACGCTAGCCAGATACTTGGGGACTTGGGTGCTGAAGTCGTCAAGGTTGAGCGTCAGGGAGAGGGCGACGACGTACGCCGGGTTGGCCCGCCTTGGATGAAAGACGGCGGTGGCAACGACACCGAAGAATCCACCTATTTCCAGGCTGTCAATCGCAACAAGCGTTCGCTGACTGTCGACTTTTCCACAAAGGAAGGGGCGGCTCTTATCGCAGAGCTCGCGGCCAAGGCTGACGTTTTCTTGGAAAACTATCGTACCGGGACGCTTGCCAAGTACGGCTTGGACTACGAAAGTCTGCGCCAGATCAATCCTCGGCTGGTCTACGTGTCATTAACCGGCTTTGGGCAGACCGGGCCTTATGCCGACCGGTCCGGTTACGATTATCTGGTCCAGGCGATGGCAGGGATGATGTCGGTCACGGGCCACCCAGACGGCATGCCGGGCGCGGGACCTCTTCGTGTTGGTGTCCCTGTCGTGGATATTTGCGCGGGCTTGTACTCGGTGATAGGGGTGCTTGCCGCTATCAACGACAGGCACGAGACAGGTCTGGGCCAGGCAATCGATATCTCGCTGTTCGACTCCCAGATCTCCATCCTGCTCAATGCGTTTTCGTCTTGGTTCAATGGCGGCTCCGAGCTGGGGCGCACTGGAAACGATCATCCGAGTGCCGCGCCCTATGGCGTTTACGCTGTTGATGACGGACATATTCTGATCGCAACCTTCAATGATCGCGAATTCACCAGGCTCGCTCCGGCGGTAGGGCATCCGGAGTGGGCGAACGATGATCGTTTCTCCACTAACGGGGCGCGAGTGGCGAACCGAGCGCTGTTGGCTGACCTCTTGAACGGAGCTTTGCAGGGCAAGGGCAAGGACGAGTGGGTGCGTATCTTCAACGAAAGTAAGGTGTCTTGCGGGCCGATCAATACCGTGGCTGATCTCGATAACGATCCTCAGGTCCTTGCTCGCGACATCATCGTGAAAATGGAGCATCCCCAAACGGGCACGGTCAAAACTGCGGCAAGTCCATTGCGCTTTTCGCGCACACAGGTAACGTATCGAGTCGCGCCACCATTGACCGGAGAGCATTCTGAAGATGTGCTGCGCGAATGGCTTGGGTTTGGCGATGCCAAGTTGAGACAGCTGAAAGAGACTAAGGTGATTTGAATGAAGAGTGTATTTAAAGTCAGCCTCGATATAGGGGAGGACGCCCGGTGAGTTTTCCATTCGACTTCAGACCTTTTGAGATTCCAGCTGAATTTGACGCGCTGCGTCAAGAGGTGCGCGCCTTTTTGCGGGACGCATCAAGCGAGTGGACGGGCTGGAAGATTGGCCAGTCATGGACAGGCTTTAACAGGGAGTTCAGCAAGGAAGTGGGCCGTCGTGGATGGATAGGCATGACTTGGCCCAAGCAGTACGGCGGCCATGAGCGATCCCAGATGGAGCGCTATGTCGTACTGGAAGAGATGCTTGCTGTTGGAGCGCCGGTCGGCGCGCACTGGATTGCAGACAGGCAGAGCGGGCCGTTGTTGTTACGCTTGGGAACGCAAGCCCAGAGAGAGCGATTCCTGCCTGGCTGTACGCGTGGCGAACTGGCTTTTTGCATAGGCTTGAGCGAGCCAGACGCTGGTTCGGATCTCGCCTCACTGCGATCCAGGGCCTCGCGTGTAGAGCATGGCTGGCGGCTCAATGGCCGCAAGATATGGACCACTAACGCTCAGGACTGCGATCTGATGATAGGACTATTCCGCAGCGACTCTTCCGCGCAGAAACATGGGGGGCTGTCTCAGTTTCTGATCGACATGCGTTCGTCCGGCATTGATGTAAGGCCTATCCGGGACCTTACCAGCGAAGCGCATTTCAACGAGGTGACGTTTGATGATGTGTTCGTGCCGGATGACATGCTGGTTGGCATCGAGGGAGACGGATGGAGCCAGGCCACTGCCGAATTGACATTCGAGCGTAGCCAGCCGGACCGATATATGAGTGCGTTTCCGCTATTTTGCACGTTGGTGGGTACAGTCCGGGACAGCGCAGTTGCAGATCGCCTTGCCTGCCGTCGTATCGGAGAGACTTACGCTGAACTGGTATTGCTGCGGCAGATGTCGCTTTCTATTGCTGGGCGCCTGGCTGCGGGGCAGTCGCCCGCCCACGAAGCTGTATTGCTCAAAGACCTTGGCAATACCCATGAGCAAGGAATGCCCGGTTTGGTGCGAGAGTTGCTGGATGTGCCGGCAACGATCGACCGTCCCTACAAGTTGAGCGAGTTGCAAGCCATACTCACGGAAATTTCACCGATGTTCTCGCTACGGGGCGGTAGCCGCGAGATTTTGCGGGGTATCACAGCGAAAGGGTTGGGTCTCAGATGATGAACGATGCGAACGTTGGAGAAATGTTGGCGGACTCAGTGGGACGTCTATTGTCCGACGAGGTCACAAGGGATAGCATGTTGCGCTTGGAGGCGGGCGAGCTGGATATCGAGCTATGGCAGAGCCTGGAAGGTATGGGGCTGGTTATGGCGTTGGTGCCCGAACATGCGGGCGGATCGAGCATGTCCTGGGGCGACGTTGAATTGCTGCTGCGCGTGCTGGGTCGCCATCTGGTACCTCTGCCGTTAGGCGAATCGATGATCGCGGCCCATGCGCTGGCCGAAGCGGGGCTTGAAGTACCTTCGGGCATGGTGGCGATAGTAGAAGAGAAATTGACTTTGGATGCCGGGGCGGGCTTATCTGGTGTCGGCCTTAGTGTTCCATGGGCATCTCATGCTGAATACGGCATTGCTATAGCCGGAAGTGGGAAGGAAAACTACATTTGTCTCTTCAGAATGGATGAAACGGCTCGGGAAGCCCAAGAAACCTTCGGCCGAATCCCTACCGCCAGAGTGCGCTTTGGCAATGTTCCTATCCTGGCTCAGGCTTCTGCGCCGGCTCTCGGAGAATTGGGGCTGTTGCCCCGCGTGGCGGCGTTGCGTGTAGCACAGATCGCGGGGGCTTTGGCTGGCGTACTGGAGCTCTGCATCGAGTACGCCAATCTGCGTGTTCAGTTTGGCAAGCCCATAGGAAAATTCCAGGCGATCCAGCAGATGATTGCCGAATTGGCAGCCGAAACCGCTGCGGCACAATCTGCGGCGGCTTTCGCCTGCCAACAACTCGAAGCGCGTGATGATATCCGTGGAGCGATGGTCGCAAAGACACGCGCCGGTCAGGCTGCTGGGCGAGGTGCGCGAATAGCTCACCAGGTTTTTGGCGCCATAGGAGTGACGGATGAGCATATGTTGCATTATTTCACCCGCAGGCTCTGGCAATGGCGTTCCGAAGCGGGCAGCGAGCATTGGTGGTCTGAGCGATTAGGTCGACATATCCTTGGCACCGATGGTTTCCTTTTGTGGGAATCGATTGCTGATTGATGAATGATGAAGCGGCGACTAATTCGAGCTTGAGAGGAATAAAAATGGAAGACTTTCTGTTGTATGAGAAGAGGAATGGCGTGGTCATCCTGACGATGAATCAGCCCCAGTTGCGTAACGTACTTACGGGAAACGCCGCAGTGGGTGATTTCGTTGAGGCTTGCGATCGAATTCAGTCTGACCCGTCGGTGCGGGTCGCAATCGTGACCGCTAATGGCCCGGTATTCTCCTCGGGTGGAAACATCCAGGTAATGAAGGAATACATCGAGCAGGACGTGGATCCTGCATTGATCCGTGAAGAGTATAGGACTGGTATTCAACGGCTGACGCGTGCCCTGTTCAGCCTCGAGGTGCCGTTGATTGCAGCCATCAACGGTCCAGCAATAGGCGCTGGTTGCGACCTGGCTTGCATGTGCGATATTCGCATTGCCTCCGAAAATGCCAAGTTTGCTGAAAGCTTTGTCAAGATGGGCTTGGTAGCCGGCGACGGAGGTGGGTGGTTCCTTCCGCGTATCGTAGGTATGTCGCGTGCAGCTGAAATGACCTTTACCGGTGACGCACTTGATGCGGCCCAAGCGCTGGCGTGTGGTCTTGTGTCAAGAGTCGTTACTGAGGATCGCTTGTTGGATGACGCTCTGGAACTGGCCGCGCGAATCGCTGCCAACCCGGCGCGCGTGGTTCGCATGTCAAAGCGCCTGCTGCGCGAAGGGCAGGGCGCAAGCCTGGATAGCTTGCTGGAAATGTCGGCGGGATTCCAGGCTATCGCCCACAAATCTTCGGATCATAAAGAGGCAGTACTTTCGTTGATTGAAAAGCGTACGCCTGTATTTGGCGGGACGTGAGCATGTGTCCTTTTAAACTATATGATGGTGCCCCTGCATTATGAGGAGTAAACAGTGAGTAGTAAAACAGCAGTATCGCCATGGGCAAGCGTCGATGATCGGCAAAAGGTTCGTCTCGACAAGCGAGAAGCGGTGTTGCAGGCTGCGGCACAGATCTTCAATGAGAAGGGGTTCCAGAGCACCAACCTTGATGAGGTGGCTGAACGGCTTAACGTCACCAAACCGACACTTTATTACTATGTTCGCAGTAAGGATGAAATTCTGTTTGAGTGTGTCAAGATCGGTCTGACAATGTTGCAGGAGTCTATACAGGAGGTAGGTGCTCAAGGCGGCACGGCGCTCGATAAGCTGAAGGCTGCCATGCGGAGGTATGCAGAAATTGTCACCATGGACTTTGGGCAGTGTGTCATACGGGTAGGTGAAGACCCGCTTCCGCTAGAAAGCCAGCTTAAGTTAAGGCGGATCAAGGCTGTTATCGACGCCGAATTCAGGCAATTGATAGAACAGGGGATTGCAGAAGGAACCATTAAGCCATGCGATCCGAAGATTGCGGCGTTTACCATTGCCGGTACCTTGAGCTGGATCGCGCGTTGGTATAGGCCGTCGGGGCCTCTGAAACCCGACGAAATCGCTGACCAATGTATAGCACTTTTACTCACGGGTCTATGTCCGCCAACGAAAGCGGAATAAATGACATTTGACGACCTGCGGTAAGCGCCGTGGCAGTGCAAATCGGCGTCAGGACGGATTATGCATATCGATCGTGGTAAGCCAGTACGTCAGCCGACCCGTCGACAGCGCCTGCTTGGCGATCGGTTATCGTACACCGGTCCAAATGGAGACAGTCCTTAAAGCCGCATGAGCTGCTGTACGTCAGCCCGAGGCAAGTCCACAGCACCAGCCTGTTGTGAGTCCGGAGCAATCAATTGGCTCCGCGACACTCGCGGTAGGCTGTTTGGAATGAATGTGAGTGCTCGGCCTGCCAACTGGCCGCTTCAGTTGGTTCGCCGCGCTCTATGTGATGGACGATACTCGCGTGGTGATGCTGTATTTCTGCGTTGATTTGTTGCCCCATGCTCAGACCAGTCAGGCTGAAGTCGAAATAGTCGAATAAGACATCGTAATTCGCTTCCACGAGATATCTGTGCACAGCGCTTCCGGATGCTCTCGCGATCGCGGAGTGGAAACGCAGATCATCAACGGAACGAAAATTTCCCATTCTGGAAGACCATCGTGTTTCGTTCAATACCGACTTTAATGATTCTAATTGGGAAGCGCACGTTGTGGCATTCCTCGCCGCTAGCCCAACGGCCCACGGTTCAAGCAGGCTTCGAATTTCACACATGTCATTGTGCGTTCGATACCTAGCTTTTACTTGGGAATGGAGATTCCTGGGTAGCTCCGGCTTTCTTGCCATGCGCGTACCGCTACGCGGTGATGTGTAGATATAGCCGTGTTCGCGAAACCACGACAAAGCTGCATGTATGGAACTGCGACTTACGCCCAACTGATCGGCCAGCATTCTTTCGCTCGGAAGCTGGCTTTCGCAATCCCGGTTGCGGGAGGAGAATAGCGACTGAAGCGATTCGATGACGAGGTCGGATATGCGCCGCCTGGAAAGGCCGGTCAGCAAATCCAGTATTTGATCCGGGTCTTGGGAAGGACCTGGTCTGGCGCTTGGAATCGCCTCGCGCAATAAAGCCATATAACGTTTCAGGAGGTGCAATGCCGGTTCAAAACGGTTTGCCGAAACGGGGACACGTATCTGCTGCGCGAGCGTGTCAATGTCTGATAATGTGCCTAGGCGTTGGGCGCCGTCGCACGCCTTTTCGAAGAAACACAGGATAGGGTTGCCCAGAAGCTGGAACATATACTGGCACAGCGGGCTTTGCGACGCAGCGACAAGAAACGAAAAAACATCGAGGTGACGGGCCGCATCCGGGCTGCTTTCTTGAATATCTACCGACAAGGAAGCAAAATTATCCAAGGCAGATCCGTCGTCCGTGACACCCCGCGCGTCTCGCTGCCGCATGGTATAAATGAGCAGCATCTCCATCACGTGGCCGATGTCATCAAGGGTATGGAGATAGTCCTTAGTAAGGAGATCCACGCCGCGCCCTGGCGATTCTGGCAGCGTAATGCGTAACCTTTTTAGCGTCTATCCTGTACAGTATTCTGTACTTAACACGCTCTTCGGGGCCAGCAGTTGAACTATGGCACTGCAGATGCCTCTGGTGGTGCTACCGATGCGCCTTGGATTCCATGGCGTTCAAGCGCTTCCGTAACAAACCCTGAGGCCTTCATTTCTTCCAAAAACGCTGCAAGATATTGCGCTGCGGCGTTGCCACGGGATTTAGGCAATCCCATAGCCTGCTGGATCACCATGAATCTGCCGGGTAGCAGTCGTAGGCCACCCAGTCGTTCGGCATCTGCCGCCAGCTGCTGTTTTACACCGGCGGCCACTTCCATGCTGTGTTCCAGATAGGTATCGACCACGGTCGGTGACGTGGGCGCACGGAAAATCTCGGCATGTTTCAGTTCGCGTGTAAGGAAAAGGTCGTAGGCGCTGCCCTTGCCGACCACGACGCGGGTGCCCGGGCGGTCTACTTGGTCGTTGTTGTGTAATGTGGCATTTTCGGCGACCAGATACGCGCCTTCAATGAGCACGTAGGGTGCCGTGAATGTGATGCCGGCGCCTCGTACGGGATCTATGGCAAAAAAGCCGATGTCCGCCTCTTCCTGCGTGACGGTCTGTACGGATTTACCAGCTGAATCCAGTACTACCAGCGCTAGCTCGACGTTTAGCCGTGCCGCGAATTTGCGCGCAAGATCGACCGAGACACCGTATGGTTCGCCGGTGTTGGGATCCTGGTTGGCAAGAATGGGGTTACCCAGATTGATAGAGGCGCGCAGTACGCCCGTGGGGGCCAATGTCTGTAGTAGATGGGTTGCAAGTGCATTATGCAGAATTTTTGGCATAACTCCTCCGTGGTTCAACAATTCGACTTCCCGCTGTATTTCAACTAGCTAAGGAATATCCGTATGCGTCTTTAACGGAGTGTCGTCGCGCACCGGTACGGTCTGGCGTTCTATCATGCGGTGTACGTGGGGCGGCCCTTCGCCACGGTGTAGCGCCAGCAACTGGTCGAAGATCTCACCGTCGGCCTGGGTGCGCCGCTGATGATGGCGCACATACTCCACCCAGGTCGGCACGTGATAGCTTTCCGACCAGATGCGCGGATTTTCCAGGTCGCGCAGCAGCGACCACTGACGTGCGCCGTCCCGTAGCCGTATGCGCCTGCGCTGAGACATCAACGCCAGGAAAACATTCACGTCTTGCTGGGCAATTTCATAATCCACCATGATCATGATGGGCCCGCTACGTGGCCGCAAATCCAGTCGCAGGTCGGGCTCGTTGAATCTATCCAGCGGGTCCAGGCTGAGTTTGCTGAATTCGGGCAAGACATAGCGTAGGCCCACGGCAGCGCCCCCTACCATGACTACGCCGGCCACGATCAGCGCGCTGTCTGTTCCGTGGGCTTCGGCCACTACACCCCAGATCGCGCTACCCGCCGTCATGCCGCCAAAGGTGGCGGTTTGATACAGGGCCAGCGCGCGACCGACCACCCAGCGCGGGGTGGACAGCTGCACGGTTACGTTGAACAGCGACAGCGTCATGACCCAGCAGGCGCCGGCGGGAATCACCGCCAGGCAACTGATCCACAGCTGACGGCTGGATGCGAGCGCAATAACGCTTAGAGCGAAAACCAGGAAGGTGGCGCGGACTATGGTCTCGTTGGCCCAGCGATCGCGTACGCGCGCGTTCAGCAAGGCGCCGCCTATGGCGCCCGCGCCAAAGCAGCCCAGGATAATACCGTAGGAAAAGGCGCCTCCCGTTATCAGGTCACGGGTGACCAGCGGCAGCAAGGCCAGCACGGATACCGCGGTCAGCCCAAAGAGAAAGCTGCGGAACATGACCTTGAGCAAATTGGGCGACATGGCGATATAACGTAGCCCGACCGACATCGCGCTGCCGAAGGCCTCGCGCGGCAGCTTGTTGGGGATGTGTACCGGCTTCCAATGCTTCAGTGCCCTGATGAGTGCAAAATAGCTGACGGCGTTCACGGCGAAGGCAAAGGCGGCGCCCGCCACTGCGACAATCAAGCCGCCTACCGCCGGCCCGATGCTGCGCATGAGGTTATAGCTCATGCTGTTCAATGTGACGGCGCCAGACAGCTCTTCACGTGGGACCAGGTCGCCCATGGACGCTTGCCACGATGGGTTGTGCAAGGCGGTTCCGCAGCCGATAAGAAAGGTAAAGCACAGCAGCAACCAGGGTGTAATCAGTCCGGCGAAGGCAAAAATGGCCAGTGCGGCTGACACCACCATCATCAGCATTTGCGCCACCAGCATGATGTTGCGGCGGTTGAAGTTGTCGGCCAGTGCGCCCGCCGCCAGCGAGAAAACCATGATGGGCAGGGTGGTGGATGCCTGAACCAGGGCAACCATGTCGTTCGATGTTGAAATGCTGGTCATCATCCAGCCTGCGCCTACTATCTGCACCAGGCCACCCAGGTTGGATGCCAGGGTGGCTATCCAGAGAGCGCGAAAGTTGGCGTGCTGTAAAGGAGCTAAGGGAGAAGTGCTCATTTTTATTATGGAATCTATATTGAATTGCTATTGCATCAATGAATCCAGCGCGCTGGTTTGTTCAGCAACCAGGCGGCGGGGAGTTCAATGTATAGGCCAGTTGTGTTTGCACCGCAGGCCTCTATTAGACCAGAGTCTGCTTTTATAGGGGCGGCTTACCATCGGTTTTTTCCTTCAGCAAATGCCATAGCCGGTCTATGATTGCCGGGTGGGTAGGACAGGCGCTGCGGTATAAACCCAGATCCAGTGTCACCGTTTTCAGCGCATCATCCTTTATCACGATAAGACTGCCAGATTCGAGTTCGCGCTGCACCAGGCGTTCGGGCAGCCAGGCCATACCCAGCCCCGCCATGACCATTTCCTTGATGCCAGCCAGGAAGACTGACTCGTGGACGATTTCCACGTGCTGGCGCCTAAGCAGGGCGCCCACGCTGTGTTTGTGCATGATGCGGCCCAGAAAGCTGTCGGCCGGATAGGCCAGCAGCTTCAGGGTTACGCTCGGATCCGGGCGGTGCATGGGGGTGTGTTCATTGCTTAGCGCACTGACCGGAACCAGTGTTTCGGTACCCAGGCACAGGCGGCCCGCCTCGGGCATCAGGTTCAGCAAGAGGTCATTGTGCTCTTCCATGCACAACAGCAGATCGGCCTGCTTGCGCATGAATAGGGTTACGCACTCGTCCCGGTTCTCGGAGCGCACATTGAATTCCAGTTGTGCGTCGGGATTTTGTGCAATGAGCTGCAGCAAGGCGGGTAGCTGGGTTATGGTCAGTGAATGCTGGGTAACCAGCTCGATGCGTGCCATACCGTGGTTCTCGGTTTGCATGCGGGCCCGCATTTGGTGCAGCTCATGCAGCAACGCACGAAACTCGGGAATATGGCGCTCGGCTATGGCTGACAGGCGCAGGGGCTGGCTGCGGCGGTCTATCAGCTCTACGCCCAACCAGGCTTCAAGCAGCTGTATACGGCGTGAGAAGGCAGGCTGCGTAATGTTGCGCAAGATGGCCGCGCGCGAGAACGTGCCCGCGTCAACCAAAGTCAGTAAATCCTCTATCCAGGCCAGTTTCATGCAAACTCCCGGTTGGCTATGCAAAAATTGCATAAGATTCTAAGAATATAGTATTGGGCAAACCGTAAAGCTATCAGTACGATCCAGAGTTAACAGGATTATTTTGGAGCCCGTGCAATGCATCTTGCCGCTTATCCCCGAATTCGACTCGGACACTTTCCAACGCCGTTGGAATTCATGCCTAACCTCACCCGGCATCTGGGGGGACCGAATTTGTATATCAAGCGTGATGATTGCACCGGCTTGGCCACGGGCGGCAATAAAACACGCAAACTGGAGTTCCTGGTGGCGCAGGCGCTGGAGCAGGGGGCCGACACCCTGATTACGCAAGGCGCCGTGCAGTCCAATCACGCACGGCAAACGGTGGCCGCGGCGGCCAAGGTCGGCCTGCAATGCAAGATACTGCTTGAGCAGCGCGTGACCGACGCGTCCGAAGAGTACGAGCAGTCAGGCAATGTGCTGCTTGATCGCCTGCTGGGTGGAGAAATTGTCGGACGTTATCCGGCAGGTACCGATATGCAGCAGGAAATGGAAAAACTGGCCGCCGAATTGCGCAGCGCCGGGCGCAAGCCTTATGTCATCCCTGGGGGCGGTTCCAATCCCGTGGGTGCCCTGGGCTATGTGGGTTGTGCGCAAGAATTGTTGAATCAGTCTTTTGAGACTGGCTTGCGCATAGACCATGTTGTGCATGCCACCGGCAGTACCGGTACTCAGGCGGGGCTGGTGGTGGGTTTACGCGCCAGCAATAGTGGCATACCGGTATATGGCGTCAGCGTGCGAGCGCCCAAAGAAAAACAAGAAGAAAACGTTTGGAAGTTGGTGCAAGCTACGGTAGATTACATGGGCTTGCCGGCGTCTTCGGTCGAGCGTGCCGATGTGGTGGCCAACTCGGATTATGTTGGTGACGGCTATGGTTTACCTACCGATAGCATGATCGAAGCCTTGCGCCTGACGGCGGAACAGGAAGCCATACTGCTTGATCCGGTTTATTCGGGCAAAGGCATGGCCGGCTTGATTGCCCTGATCCGCTCAGGACATTTCAAGAAGGATGAAAACGTGGTGTTTGTACATACTGGCGGCGCGGTTGGCCTGTACGGATACCGTCAGCTTTTCTAGAAAAACTCAAATCCACCCCAGGAGACAAAACGATGAAAAAAACAACCATTACCCTGTTTACCGCCTTGGCGGTTGCTGCAACAGCCCCGGTTTATGCCGACGGCCGGCTTGAAAAAATCAAATCCAGTGGTGAAATTGCCCTGGGCCACCGTGATTCTTCCATCCCCTTTTCCTACCTTGATGACAAACAGCAGCCCATAGGTTATTCCATGGATATCTGCAAAAAAATTGTCGAAGCCGTAAAAGAAAAGCTGGGCATGGACAAAATCAATGTGAAGGTTGTGCCGGTTACGTCCTCGACTCGTATCCCGCTGCTGGCCAACGGAACAGTCGATCTGAATTGTGGTTCATCCACCAACACTGAAGCGCGGCAAGCTCAGGTTACCTTTGCGCCCACCACCTTCGTGACCGCCACCCGGTTCGTGGCCAAGAAGTCGTCAAACATCAATAACCTTGACGACCTGAAAGGCAAAACCGTGGTGTCGACGGCGGGTACCAGCAATATACGCTGGGCCACCGGTGCCAACGACCAGCAGAAACTGGGCATGAACATCATTCCCGCCAAGGATCACGCCGAGGCCTTGCTTACGGTTAACAACGGACGTGCGGCCGCCTTTTTCATGGATGATATCTTGCTGGCCGGGTTGGTGGCCACGTCGCGCGATCCGAGCGAGTGGATGATCAGCAAAGACGCCTACACCGTTGAGCCTTATGCCATCATGGAGCCCAAGGATGATCCTGAGTTCAAGAAGGTGGTTGACGACACCATTATCGGCATGATGAAAGACGGTTCCCTGGCCGAGCTCTACAAGAAATGGTTCGAATCGCCTGTCCCTCCAAAAAACGTGAATTTGAATTGGCCCATGAGCGAACAGCTCAAGAAAGCGATAGCCAATCCTAGCGATTCGCCCGATCCGGAAATATATAAATAAGCAGTAAACCAGTATGAATTACAACTGGAACTGGCTGGTTTTTTTCGATGAGGCCCCGGGCGGTGTCACCTATTTACAGACACTGCTTCAGGGCCTGGCCTGGACGATAGGAACGGCCACGCTGGCCTGGGTGCTTGCCCTTAGCATGGGCACCCTGGTTGGTGTGCTGCGCACAACCAGCATGCCCTGGGCCAGACGCCTGGGCACAGCCTACGTAGAGCTGTTTCGCAACGTGCCCCTGCTGGTGCAGATGTTCCTGTGGTATTTCGTCATGCCAGAAGTCGTGCCGCACAGCCTGGGCGACGCCATCAAGCAGATCGCACCGCCGTGGGGCATATTCCTTCCTGCGGTGCTGTGCCTGGGGTTTTATACCTCGTCGCGGGTGGCCGAGCAGGTCAGGGCCGGCATAGAGTCGCTGCCGGCCGGGCAGCGCATGGCCGCCACCGCCTTGGGACTGGAATCGGCCCAGGTGTACCGCTACGTGCTCTTGCCCAGTGCATTTCGCATTATTTTGCCGCCGCTTACGTCTGAACTGCTTAATCTTATTAAAAACACTTCGGTGGCCTTCACCATAGGCTTGTTCGAGCTGGTCGGCGCATCGCGGTCCATGCAGGAGTTCAGCTTTCAAGTCTTTGAAACGTTCGCATTGGCCACCCTGTTCTATCTGATCCTGAACCTGATCGTTGTAAGCGGCATGCGGCTGCTTGAGCGACGCCTGGCTGTGCCGGGTTTCATCGGCCCGGTAACGGCCCAGAAAGGTGCGTCATGAGCGAATTCGATTTTGACGTCATCCAGCGCTCATGGGTTTATCTATTCCGTGATGGCATGGTGTTTACGCTCAAGCTAACATTTATGTCGGCGCTGGGCGGCCTGATTCTGGGTACCTTGCTGGCCATGTGCCGCTTATCTGGCATCAAGCCCCTGGCCTGGGTAGCAGGAACCTATGTGAATCTGCTGCGCGCCTTGCCGCTGATACTGGTCATTTTCTGGTTTTATTTTCTGGTGCCCTATATTGGCGCCTGGCTGACCGGATCCTCCCGGCCAGTGGCAGTAGGTGGCTTTACCTCGGCCTTGGTCACGTTCACCTTATTCGAGGCCGCTTATTTTTGTGAAATCATGCGTGCGGGCATTCAATCGGTGCCGCGCGGCCAGCTTGCTGCAGGTTATGCACTGGGACTGACCTACTGGCAGGTCATGGGCAAGATTGTGTTGCCGCAGGCCTTTCGCAACATGACACCCATCTTGCTGACGCAAACCATAGTCCTTTTTCAGGATACGTCCCTGGTGTATGTGTTGTCCCTGACTGATTTTCTTGGTGCGGCGGTCAAGGTGGCGCAGCGTGATGGCCGCCTGATTGAAATGTATATATTTGTGGCTCTGGTCTATTTCATCATGAGCTATGCTGCTTCCTTGCTGGTGCGCTATTTGCGTCAGCGCACCAGCATAGTTCGATAAGTAGCCATGAGGCATCGGGAGACTGAATGATAGAAATCAAGCACATCAGCAAGTGGTACGGAACCACGCAAGTGCTGGACGATTGCAGTACGCAGGTAGCCAGCGGCGAAGTCGTCGTGGTGTGCGGCCCGTCCGGGTCGGGCAAGTCCACGCTGATCAAGACGGTTAATGGGCTTGAACCTTTTCAGCAGGGCGAAATTTTTGTAGACGGTGTGTCGGTAGGCGCCGCCGACACCAATCTGCCCAAGCTGCGCGCACGCATAGGCATGGTGTTCCAAAGCTTCGAGCTTTTTCCTCATTTGTCGGTGAACCAGAACCTTGAGCTTGCACAGGTGAAGGTCCTGGGGCGTAGCGCGACCGAGGCGCGTGCGCGTGCTGGTACGCTGCTCGATCGGGTCGGCCTGCGCGCGCACCAGGATAAATTCCCCGGCCAATTATCGGGTGGGCAGCAGCAGCGCGTGGCGATTGCGCGCGCGCTGGCCATGGATCCTATCGCCATGCTGTTCGACGAGCCCACATCGGCGCTTGATCCGGAAATGGTCAACGAGGTGCTGGATGTTATGGTCGACCTGGCCCGCGAAGGCATGACCATGATGGTGGTTACTCACGAAATGGGATTTGCCCGCAAAGTGGCTGATCGTGTCGTATTCATGGATGCCGGAAAAATCGTCGAGGACTGCAGCAATCAAGAGTTCTTCGGCAATATGGAAGCCCGCTCCGAGCGTGCACAGCAGTTCCTGTCCAAGATTTTGCATCACTGAACCAGAGCCAAACAGGACACTAGATGCCTGATACTGAATTCGCCGGTCGTTTTCTTGGCGTGTTGGGCGGCATGGGGCCTATGGCCAGTGCTGTATTTATGGTTCGGCTTACTGCGCTTACCAATGCCGCCAGCGATCAGCACCATGTGCCAACCATGCTCTGGAGCGATCCGCGCATACCCGATAGGCCGGCTGGTCATGCGGGTACGGGCGCCGATCCTTTCCCCTGGATGCTTAATGGTGTCCGACATATGGAGCGGGCAGGTGCCGGCGCGATTGCCATCCCATGCAATACCGCCCATCTGTGGCATGACAAACTGGCAGTCAGTACCTCGCTGACCGTGCTGCATATCGTACGCTCGGTCATCGATGATCTGCAGCGCAATGGCATCATGCGCGGACGCATAGGCTTGCTGGGCACCGCCCCCACCCTCAGCTCCGGCCTGTATCAGCGCGAGCTTGAAGCGCGGGGCTACGAGTGCGTGCTGCTCGAGCCTGACGATTTGCTGCGCCATTGCGCCGAAGCGATCAGGCTGGTGAAGCTCAATCAGGCTGAAGTCGCCCAGGAGCCTGCCGCGCAGTGTGTGCGGCTGTTGTGCCAGCGTGGCGTCGATGCCGTGGTTCTGGGCTGCACTGAACTGCCACTGGCTTTGCCGGCACCAGTGCGTCCTGCATTGGGTGTTGTCGTGATTGATTCCATAGACGCCTTGGCCCTGGCCGCCCTAGACTGGTATCAAGGCGTCTGATTGCGCCACATCGGTGCGAAACCAGCCGGTCAGGCTGCAGCGTGTCTGAGAGCAGGGCAGTACCTCGTGGGGAAACAGGTCACTGCGAAACAGCACCAGCCTGCCAGGCTGGGGCAAGATGCGCTGGATTTCCTGATTTTCGTTCTGCGGTGCGTACAGGCACAATTCGCCACCGTCAGTGCTGGCCCATTCCGGATTCAAGTACAAGACCAGCGATATTTTGCGGTGACGCTGGTCTTTATGCTGGTCAAGATGTTTTTTGTAGCCCTGTCCGACTGGGTAGCGCGCAAAATGAAACTCGGCACTGTTCAGCCCCGCGTAGAGTGTGCGGTTCAACACCTGTTGCAGCGTGGTGGTCCAGGACAAGAAGTGGCTGCTGGCCTTGGATGTTTGTGCCGAGTCTATCCAGCAAATGGTGTCGCCCCGAAGGGCGGTGTTCAGGACGTGAGTGGCGCCGCGTCCTATGCCTGCCTGTTGGAATTTTCCGTTGGCCCAGGCCGTGGCGGATTGTGTATAGAGATCGTGTCGTAGTGTTGCATCAATAGTCTGGTCGCAAACAACCCAGCCCTGGTCTGCCAGGGTGTCGATAAGGTGATCAGTGGACGCCATGGCGCACCACAAATATAAAACGGTGCAATGATTTCATTATGAGTATTCCGATGCGCGCCGACCTGAAATCAGCGCTGAAATGGGGTGCGCGATTATAAAACAATCGACGGATGAACTATCATTTGGCTGGTGAAATCAAGTATTGCTAAGGAGTATTCATGTTCCTGAAGAACGCCTGGTATGTGGCGGCGACTGATCATGAGCTGGGTCGTCATTTGCACGCGGCCAGGATATTGGGCGAAGACATAGTCTTGTATCGTGCCCTTGATGGCGGCGTGGTGGCGCTGGAAGATGCCTGTCCGCATCGCAAGCTGCCCCTGTCCATGGGCAGGTTAAAGGGTGACGAGGTCGAATGCGGCTACCACGGCCTGGTGTTTGACTGCACCGGCGCCTGTACGCATGCGCCAGGCATGGGCAGCCCGCCCAAGGCGGCCGTGGTGCGCAGCTATCCTGTGGCTGAGCGTTATGGTTTGGTCTGGATCTGGATGGGCGAGCCGGCTCGCGCCAACCCGGCCGACATCATCAAGGTTGACCACTGGGGCGACCCCGCCTGGGGAGTGAACCAGGGCGATGCCATGCTGGTGCATTGCAATTATTTATACCTGACCGACAATCTGCTTGATCCGTCGCACGTGTCGTGGGTGCATCAAACGTCGTTCGGCAGCGCCTCGCTCATAGGCGAGCGCCTGCAAACCCAGGTCAATGATGACGGGGTATTGGTATCGCGCTGGTTGCGTAACGTGGAAGTAGCGCCTTTTTACGCTAAGTTCGTCAAATTTGACGGAAATTGCGACCGCAAGCAGCATTACGAAGTGCGTGTCCCCGCCCATGCGGTGATCAAGGCCATCTTCACGCCAGCGGGTACTGCCTCCGAGACCGAACCCTTACATCCCGATGTGTTCCTGATGGACTCCTATAATTTCCTGACACCCGTCGACGAAAACACCACCCGGTATTTCTGGTTCCAGATGCGCAATTTCAGTCCTGACGATGCTGCGGTTTCAAAGCAGTTTGCCGAAGATGTGCGTGGCGCTTTCGAGGAAGACCGCGTCGTGCTCGAAGCGGTACAGCAGGGTATGGCCAAAAATCCCTCAAAAATGAATCTGCCACAGGATGCCGGCCCTTTGCGTTTCCGTCAGAAAATGCAGGCGCTGATTGCCGCCGAACAGGCAAGTGCGCAGGCGCTATAAGTAAACAGACTCCAAAAGGATGCAGTCATGACAACCGGTGAATGGATAGTGGTGGGAATCTTTGTTGTAGGCCTGGCCTGCTCGTTCTCGCTGTTTTGGTGGCTGATCCGCCAGGTAAAGCGCGACAGTCGCCGCGACAAACAGGGATGAATGCCCTGGCCTAAGGTGTAGCGCCCCCGCGCTGGCCCGCATGCGTAGTCGATTCCAATCTGTAGATGAGTCTGAACTTGGTGGCTGTCGGCCTGTATTGATGTGTGCAGCCGCCGATCTGTGGATGGACGGTGGTCAACGCATCAAGCGTTGTCCACGGGCCACGCATCGCGTTCAGGCGGGCACCCGACCTGGGCCGGGCTGTACACATCTGTACAGGCGCTTTGCCCGAATCAGGCGGCGGCTCGGTTAAGTCGTCGGTTGATAGATTCAAACAATGCCGCTCTGGCTTTTTGCAGCTGCTCAGCGGCCTCATTATCGCTCATGTCGTGGGCCTGTTGCTGTAAATCGTGCAAGGCGATCTCGGGGCGCAGGCTGGCGAGCTTCTCCAGGGGTGTTTGCACCAGGCGCTGCGGATAGCGCTTGAGGTCCTTGCCCTTGGCGTCAGTGCGCTGCTCGGCAAACAGGCACGGCCGGTGCAGATTCAAATAGGGATTCAGATAATCCCGGCAGAACGCATTGACCTGCGCGGCAAAGTGCTGAGGAATGTGGCTGTAGCCCAGGAACTTGCGTACCACCGCACCATTCTTGGTCTCGGCCAGCGCATTGTCATTGGAGCGTCGGGGCCGCGACTTGGTCAGTTCGGCATTCAGTTTATTGAGCATGCCAGCCACCCGATGATTGATATATTCGCTGCCGTTATCGGCGTGTACACCCTGTATCGTAAAGGGGAAAGCGGCCAGCATTTCGGCCAGTACCGGCAGCAGATACGCTTCGGAAATCTTCTCGCAGGTGGCCACCACCTCCCACTGCGTCACGCAATCGACCGCGTTGATATGGTAGACGCCCTTGGCTCCATCCTGATCGCCCTGGTGCACGCTGTCGATGCGGATAAAGCCGGCGCGCCCTTCGGGCCGTGGCGCACGGCGTACGCCGATCGATACCGCCTTGCCAGCGCGTGTGCCTTGCCATCGAACCCGCACATCTTGATAGCGCGCCGTGGCCCGAAGGTTGTACAAGTGAGCCACCGAAATGTCAGCCAGCCGCTCGTAGCGATCATCCCCATAGAGCTGCCAGGCCCGTTCAAACAGGCGCTTGGCGGCCAGCCCACTGGGCGTGTCATGCAGCGTATCGGTCTGGGCCAGCAACGCGATATCCGCTTCGGTGTAGCGCCGGTAAAAGCCCGCCACCGGTGCCTTGCGCTGTCCCAAAGGCGCATTGGCTACGAACCGCCCAATCAGGCGCACCAGGTGCTGGCGCGAATACCCGCTCGTATGCTGCAAGTAACGCACCACCACGCCCTTGTCCCGGCGCGACAGGCGCTTATAACCTAATCGGCTTAATACGCGCCATACGTGAGCCTGCCGCTCGGGCTCGCCAACAGATACCTGCGGTGCGACACCCGCAGTACCTGCCAAAAACTGTTCCAAACGTTCGATGCTATCGAGCCGTTCCTCTTGCATATCGATCACCATGCCTCATGATCGACGACTTCAACACACCCCGCTTCAGACTCATCTCATGTTGGAAACACGAGACCTCGCTCAGACTCATGTCATATTGGAAGAGACTAGTTCTGGACAGCAATACTTTTATGGCACATACTATGCCTAGGAAAGCATTTGATTAGGGGAAGTCTAAATTTTCTTTCTCTTATCTCGGCGATTTGACTGTGTCATTTCTCGATCCTCCGATGTAACGAAACGCTCAAAATATTAGAGTAACAGACGATAAGCTTGAATTGAGTTCGCGCGCACTTATTCTTGATACAGCTGCAGAGCTGTTCTCTACACTAGGCTATGCTGGGACTGGAGTCCGGCAGATTGCCAACGCCGTTGGTATTCAGCCTGCTAGTGTCTATCATCATTTCACTTCTAAGGATCGCATCTTAGAAGAAGTTTTGCGTATTGGTCTGACGCAAACTTTGCGATGTACGCGCGACACAGTGGAAGTATTGCCAGCAGAGGCAAATTGTCGAGACAAAGTAGAGGCTGCAATTGATGGGCATCTTCGCGGCATTTATACGAATTTGGCTTATACAGCAACCAATATACGCTTTCATGGCCAGATGCCAGTAGAGGTTGGTAAGCGATTGCGGCCATTGCGTGATGGCTATTCAGACTATTGGCGAGTCTTGTTGCAGGAAGCTGCTGGTGCTGGCTTCCTGCAGGTTGGCCTAGATGTCTCCATGGCGCGCGCCCTAATTCTGGGGGGCTTGAACCGTACGGTTGCTTGGTTTGATTTAGAAAAGGGAGAGCTTGAGCCGCTTATCCATACAGCAATCGTCACTTATGGTGGTATATGGACCAAGAATCGAGCTCTTAAGGTCCGTGCTATGGATCGAAAGCAAGGGGGGTGATGTTGCCCCTGAGTTTTGTAGCGCTTAGTTCTCGAGGGTTGCGGCCATTTTATTCTGACTCGCATGCTAGCTTTTCTCGTAATTCATAGGACTGATATACCGACAGCTCGAATGAAGCCGTCTGTAATTATAAAAATCCATCCGGTCCTTCACGTCGCGCATTGCATCCTGGTAGAGTGTCGATCTCCCGTGCAGACTGGCTGCTTTCAGGCGCACTCAGAAGCTTTCGGTCGGGGCGGTTATCCCAGCAGTCTCCTTTTCTGCTCATGGGTGCGAATTTGTTAGCCGCACAAGGTTTGTTGAAATTCATGGCTGCAATCCTGATCGCCTCGGTCACTATGAAATATTGGGACCGCTAGCTGGCGGCGTCGTTGCAACCAAGCCTTGGCCATAGCATCTTTCACCAAGTTGGTCTGCATATGGTAAGCGTTCGGTGAACACACATTGAGCAGTGCTCTGCAAATACGAGAAGATCGTGTCCACGATAATTAAGTGGACACGATAATGAGTGCAGACTCTCTTAACTCGGGCCGACGCAGGCGCACATACACGCGACAGTTCAAGGCGGACATGGTGGCGCAATGTATGCAGGGCAATGTGTCGTTGGCATCGCTGGCGGTAGAGCACGGCATGAACTCCAATGTCGTGCATCGGTGGGTCACAGAGCACGAGCGCTACGGACATCACATCTTGAGTGACGACGATCAGCAGGGGCAAGGCGTAACCGCACTCATGGTTCCCACGCCTCAGTCCAGCCCCCGTTTCTGCCCGTGCTTCAGAGCCCAAGCTCGTCACCCGTTAGCAACGAGACCATCCGTCTGGAGCTCAAGCGTGGCGCCACGACAGTGAGCATATCCTGGCCGGTGAGCGGCGCATCGCAGTGCGCCGAGCTCCTGCGCGAGTGGTTGCATTGATCCGCATCGATCAGATCTGGCTGGCAGTTGATCCGGTGGACATGCGCAGCGGCATGGATCGTCTGTTGACCCGTGTCGTGGAAGTCTTCGGCGCCTCTCAGCCGTATCACGCCTATGTGTTTGCCAACCACCGTGGCACACGGCTGAAGGTCCTGGTGTGTGACGGCTTCGGCATCTGGTTAGCCGTGCGCCGCCTACATCAAGGCAGTGTGCACTGGCCACGTCCCGGTGAAACGCAGATCGAGCTCTCTGCTGAACAGGCACGTGCCCTGGTCATTGGCCTGCCGTGGCAACGCTTGAGCGAATATGAGTCAATCGTCATCTTATGACCACGGATTTGCAATCCGGTGCAGCCCGAATAGTGCGCTGCTCACAGGCATGGCATCATGGCGTCCATGTCTCTGAAGTCTGCCCCCAACCTCGATCAGCTTGATGCCAATGCCCTGCGGGCCTTGGCCAGGCAATTGATGGGTGAGTTGGATGAGACCCGCCAGGTGGTGGCCAAGCACGCTCACGACATCCACTTCAAGGAAACCCACATCCGCAAACTCACGCATGAGATTGCGGTGCTGCGCCGCTATCGCTTCGGCAAGAAGAGCGAACAGCTCGGCGGTGAACAGGGGTTGTTGTTGGAGGACGCGGTCGATGCCGACATCGCTGCCATCGAGCAGGAACTGATCAATCTGGGCGGCCAGCCACCCGCGCAGAAGCCTGCCTCCCCACCTAAGCGTAGGTCTTGCCAACGGAACTGCCCCGCATCCAGGTTCGCCATGAGCCGCACTCCACCACATGTGCTTGCGGCTGCCTGATGCAGCGCATCGGCGAAGACATTAGCGAAAAGCTGGATTACACCCCGGGGTGTTCAGCGTCGAACAACACATTCGTGGCAAGTGGGCCTGCCGCCAATGCGAGATCCTAACTCAGGCACCCATGCCGGCACAGGTCATCGACAAGGGAATGGCTACCTCGGGGCTACTGGCCCATGTACTGGTAGCAAAGTACGCCGACCACCTGCCTCTGTATCGCCAGGAACAGATCTTAGAGCGAGCCGGTGTGAAAATCCCCCGTTCCACGCTTGCCGAATGGGTGGGTGTGTGCGGAGTACGTTTCCAGCCGCTGGTCGATGCCCTGCGCGAGGCCATCCTCAACGAACCAGTGGTGCATGCTGACGAAACACCCGTGCAGGTACTGCAACCGGGGAGCAAAAAGACCCATCGTGCGTATCTGTGGGCCTATGCCCCCGGCGTCTTCCAAGATCTTAAGGGTGTCGTTTACGACTTTACCGAAGGGCGTAGCGGTGCTCATGCCCGGGCCTTCCTGGGCGACTGGCGCGGAGAACTGATCTGCGACGACTACGGTGGATATAAAGCCTGCTTCGAGCAAGGTGTTGCCGAGGTTGGCTGCATGGCGCATGCGCGCCGGGGCTTGTTTGATCTGTATGAATCGAGCAAGAGCCCAGTGGCCGAGCAGGCAGTCAAATACTTCGATCAGCTTTATGCCATTGAGCGTGAGCTCAAGGCGCTTACCGCTCAGGAACGATGGCAGCGACGCCAGACCGAGGCCAAGCCGCTCGCCGACAAATTCCATGAATGGATGCTGGCCCAACGTCAGCGGGTGCCGGACGGCTCAACGACAGCCAAGAAGCTGGACTACTGCCTGAATCGTTGGGGCGCGCTGACGCACTATCTGGATGATGGCAATGTGCCCATCGATAACAACCACATCGAACGGCAGATCCGGCCTATAGCGAAGGGTCGTTCATTATGCACCTCCTTCCGAAACCTCGATAAACATTGGGAGTTGTCCTTCAACGTTGCTACGACACGGGCGATGTTTGCGCGTCAACGCCGCCGTGACAGCGTCACTGCGCAAATCGCTTGCACGAATCTGCCATGGCGCGTCAGGCATAACCTGTTCGGCAGGCAGTACTCGATCGTTGATCAGGCGTCGAATCATGTAATGGGTGACACCAAGCAGTTTTGCAGCCTCAGACATCGTCAACCATTGCCCATTCTTCTGGGCCGATCGATAGGCATCGATGCCTCGCACGCGCCGTATGGAGCTGACGCGATGCGCCGTCCAGGTCTTATTTTGGCCGGTCCGCACTCCCATCCGGTTTAGCGATGCGGCGATATCCTGATCGGACCATCGGCCTGCCATGCTACCGATGACTGCGAGCGCTTCGTCAGACGTGCTGCATCCGTGCTCACCCGTTTTAGGCTTGCGAATCCGCAATTGTGAGTGCTGGCCGCCTTGCCAGTGAATCGTGAGAACGACTTCACGTGTGGTCTCGTCCACATCCGTAATAATATCGACGATAAGCGCGCGAACCAACTGCTGGCGCATGCGCATGGTGACACCCGGAGCATTCCAGGCTGCATCCAGATCCTGGGCAAGCGTTGTGAAGTCAGGGATGCTGATAGATTCCGCCGGTGTACGTGTCGTCTCTAGACGTGCCTGACAGGCCTGTGCACGACGCAATGCGGCTTCCCAATTCTTCTCCAGCTGCGCAGCGATCAAACGGTTATCGGGGTCGCAGGCGGCGTAGCGCCGCTCTGCCAGAGTGGCTTCGTACTGAGCTTGTTGTAGTTCTAGTTCGATAATCTGCCGCTGCTCGTTCAGTGTATCCATATGCATTTGCTCGGCCTGTAAGGCCGCCTCTATCGCCATGGGTTCCACGACTCGCATCAATTCTCTGCCGATCGCGGCGTCTATGCGAGAGCCGCCGAAGCTCATGCACTTGGGTGGCATGTCAAAGCGATAGCATCGGTAGACAGGTCGTGGTGTACGTCCAGTATAGGCCACCGACAGGCGGCGTCCACAGTGCGCGCATCCAAGTAGCCCTGCTAACAGAGCTCGCCCACCGCGCCCCGATTTGGTGTCGCCTGCCTTACCGTAAGCGTTGGCGGCAAGCAACTTCTGATTGCGCTCGAATTCTGACCAGTCGATGTAACCCTCGTGGTGCTCCTTGAGTAGAACTTCCCACTCGTGAAACGGCTTGCGGTGCTTGTAGGTCCTATGTGCACGGCCATTAACGATACTCGTTTGCTTGCCACTCTTGCCATAAGCGTAAGCCCCCGCATAGAACGGATTCTTGAGTACCGAGATCACGTTACGGTAACGTATCAGCGTCCAGTCAAAATGCGTCAAGGTCCTACCATCGGTCGGACGCGGGAAGTGGACTTGCTCGGCCAGCAACGCCAAGAAAGCCCGCCGCGCGCTACCGCGCTCGCGAAAGCGAGCAAAGATCAGGCGTATCACTTCTTGCAGGCGCTGGTTTGGATCGAGACCCAAGCCGACATCACGATGCCAGAGATAACCAATCGGCACGCTAATACGCAATTCGCCGCGCTGAGCCTTGGCACGCGCCGCATCAAGCATGCGCATTCGAAGTACGTTGAGCTCGAATTCGCTGATGCTGCCCTTCATGCCAAGCAATAGCCGGTCGTTCGGCCGGCAGGGGTCGTACATACCATCCAGGTCGATCACTCGCGCCTCAACCCGGTTGGCCACTTCAAACTCCCCCACTTCTGGCCGGTCAAATTCCCCCAGGCAGGACAGTCAGATTATCAATCATCGGTGCTGCTGCGCGCAAGGCGCGCGGCAGCCTCTTTAAGTCGGTAGCTT